>NZ_VWRN01000030.1 GCF_008632125.1 Cupriavidus cauae | reverse complement strand
CGGCTCCTGCCGCCGCCGCTCCGGCCCCGGCCGCTGCGCAGGCCGCGCCGGCAGGCGTCAGCGGCAAGGCCGCGCACGCCAGCCCGTCGGTGCGCAAGTACGCGCGCGAGCTGGGCGTCGACGTGTCGCGCGTGCCCGGCTCCGGTCCCAAGGGCCGCATCACCCATGAGGACGTGCAGCGCTACGTCAAGGGCGTGATGACTGGCCAGGCCGCGGCCCCGGCGCAAGCGGCCGCCGCGGGCGCCGGTGGCGGCGAGCTCGGCCTGCTGCCGTGGCCGAAGGTCGATTTCACCCGCTACGGCGAGATCGAAAGCAAGCCGCTGTCGCGCATCAAGAAGATTTCCGGCGCGAACCTGCATCGCAACTGGGTGATGATCCCCCACGTCACGAATCACGACGAGGCCGACATCACCGAGCTCGAGGCCTTCCGCGTGCAGCTGAACAAGGAATACGAGAAGCAGGGCGTCAAGGTGACGATGCTGGCCTTCATGATCAAGGCCACGGTCGCCGCGCTGAAGAAGTTCCCGAACTTCAACGCCTCGCTCGACGGCGACAACCTCGTTCTCAAGAAGTACTTCAACATCGGCTTCGCCGCCGATACGCCGAACGGCCTGGTCGTGCCGGTGATCAAGGACGCCGACAAGAAGGGCGTGATCGAGATCGCGCAGGAAATGGCGGAACTGGCCAAGCTCGCGCGCGACGGCAAGCTCAAGCCCGACCAGATGCAGGGCGGCTGCTTCTCGATCTCGTCGCTCGGCGGCCTCGGCGGTACCTACTTCACGCCGATCATCAATGCGCCCGAAGTGGCCATCATGGGCGTCTGCAAGTCGTATCAGAAGCCGGTCTGGGACGGCAAGCAGTTCGTGCCGCGCCTGACGCTGCCGCTGTCGCTGTCGTGGGACCACCGCGTGATCGACGGCGCCGAGGCGGCCCGCTTCAATACCTACTTCGGTCAGCTGCTGGCCGATTTCCGCCGCATTCTGCTGTAAGCGGCCCGGCCACAGGAGCAAAGCATGAGTGTGATCGAAGTCAAGGTGCCGGACATCGGCGATTTCGACGCGGTAGAGGTGATCGAGGTCCTGGTCAAGCCGGGCGACACGATCGAGCAGGAGCAGTCGCTGATCGTGCTGGAGTCGGACAAGGCCAGCATGGACGTGCCGTCGTCGGCGGCCGGCAAGGTCGTCGAGGTCAAGGTCAAGGTCGGCGACAAGGTGGCCAAGGACACGGTGATCTGCACGGTCGAGGCGCAGGCCGCGGCGCCTGCACCGGCATCGGCATCGGCATCGGCTCCCGCGGCTGCCAGCCCGGCCCCCGCGCCGGCTCCGGCCGCATCGCCGGCTCCCGCACCCGCATCGGCACCGGCGCCGGCCGCGGCAACGCATGCCGGCGGCGCCGACATCCAGTGCGAGATGCTGGTGCTGGGCGCCGGCCCCGGCGGCTATTCGGCGGCGTTCCGCAGCGCCGACCTCGGCATGAATACCGTGCTGGTCGAGCGCTATGCCAGCCTCGGCGGGGTTTGCCTGAATGTCGGCTGCATCCCGTCGAAGGCGCTGCTGCATAACGCCGCGATCATCGACGAGGCCAAGGCGCTGGCCGCGCACGGCATCGTGTTCGGCGACGCGAAGATCGACCTGGACGGCCTGCGCAAGTACAAGGAATCGGTGGTCGGCAAGCTGACCGGCGGCCTGGCCGGCATGGCCAAGGCGCGCAAGGTGCAGGTCGTGCGCGGCGTCGGTACCTTCCTCGACCCGCATCATCTCGAGGTCGAGGAAACCAGCGGCGACGGCAAGGACACCACCGGCAAGAAGACGGTGATCCGCTTCGACAAGGCCATCATCGCGGCCGGCAGCCAGGCGGTGAAACTGCCGTTCATCCCGGAAGATCCGCGCATCGTCGACTCGACCGGCGCGCTGGAACTGCGCGAGATTCCCAAGCGCATGCTGGTGATCGGCGGCGGCATCATCGGGCTGGAAATGGCCACGGTCTACAGCACGCTGGGCGCCGGCATCGACGTCGTCGAAATGCTCGACGGCCTGATGCAGGGTGCGGACCGCGATCTGGTCAAGGTCTGGGAGAAGATGAACAAGCATCGCTTCGACAAGGTGATGCTCAAGACCAGGACCGTCGGCGTCGAAGCGAAGCCGGACGGCATCTACGTCAAGTTCGAGGGCGAGCAGGCCCCGGCGGAAGCGCAGCGCTACGACCTGGTGCTGGTGTCGGTGGGCCGCGCGCCCAACGGCAAGCGGATCGGCGCGGAGAAGGCCGGCGTCGCGGTGACCGACCGCGGCTTCATCGAGGTCGACAGCCAGATGCGCACCAACGTGCCGCACATCTTCGCGATCGGCGACATCGTCGGCCAACCGATGCTGGCCCACAAGGCCGTGCACGAGGCGCACGTTGCCGCGGAAGCCGCGCACGGCGAGAAGGCCTACTTCGATGCCAGGCAGATTCCGTCGGTGGCCTATACCGATCCGGAAGTGGCCTGGGCCGGCCTGACCGAGGAACAGTGCAAGGCGCAGGGCATCAAGTACGGCAAGGGCGTATTCCCGTGGGCCGCTTCGGGCCGCGCGATCGCCAACGGCCGCGACGAGGGCTTCACCAAGCTGCTGTTCGACGAGGAAACCCACCGCATCATCGGCGGCGGCATCGTTGGCACACACGCGGGCGACCTGATCGGCGAAGTGTGCCTGGCGATCGAAATGGGCGCCGACGCGGTGGATATCGGCAAGACCATCCACCCGCACCCGACGCTCGGTGAGTCGATCGGCATGGCGGCGGAGATCTACGAGGGCGTCTGCACGGACGTCCCGCCGCCGCGCAAGCGCTGAACGGCTGGTTGTAGCAGCACAGACAGGGCCCGCCGGGATGGCGGGCCTTGTCCTATTTGATAACGCAATTAACCGCCAGAATTACCGGAAAGCCATCGATGGCTGCGCCCCGAGCTGGCAGGGAAGGGCGGTCGGCCACCAGGGCACCAGGGCACCAGGGCACCAGGGCACCAGGGCACCAGGGCACCAGGGCACCAGGGCACCAGGGCACCAGGGCACCAGGGCACCAGGGCACCAGGGCACCAGAGCACCAGAGCACCAGAGCACCAGAGCACCAGAGCACCAGAGCACCAGAGCACCACGCCACCACGAAAATTCCGGCCCCGTCAGACCGGCGAGCCGGCCATAGTGCCGAAGCCAATAAAAAAGCCCGGCACGAATGCCGGGCTTCGGAGGTCAGCGTGGACGCCTGGTGCCCCGCGAGGGAACACCAGCCAGCGCGATCAGGCTGCGGTGGTCTTCTTGCCAGCGGTGCGGGCGGTGGCGCTCGCTTGCTGGGCGGCCTTGGTGGCGGCGGTGGCGGCCGCCTGGAAATTGCTTTCGGCGATTTCCACGGCTTGCTTGGTGGCCTTCTGGACCGACTCGTAGGCGTTGTTGGCGGCCGAGATGGCCGACTTCACGATCGCCACGGTCGATTCCGAACCGGCGGGTGCGTTCTTGGCGAAGTTGTCGACCAGGCTCTGCACATTGCGCGAGCTTTCGGCCAGCTGGGCTTCGGCGACGCGGGTGAATTCCGACTGCGTATCGGCCGCGATTTCATACACGTGGCGGCTGTAGGCCACGGCCTTTTCGGCGACCGGCTGGATCAGCGAAACCTGCAGCGCGACCAGTTCCTGGGCATCGCGGGCGGTCAGCGTGCGCTTGGCGTGCTCGACGTTTTCGGCCAGGGTGGTCTTGACGACTTGCATGTTCAGTTCGACCAGCTTTTCCATGCCTTCGAAGGCCTTGGTGGTCAAACCGAACAGGGTTTCCAGATTGGCCTTGTGGGCGGCGGCAACTTGTTCGGGGGTAAAGGACATGCTGGTCTCCATCAGAATGAAGTCGAGTTCAAGCGAACTCAAAAATAGGTCGCCTAGATGTCAAGGCCGTGAAGTTGCGGTGGCCAGCCCAGGCGCGTGAATGGTTTTGTGCGTTCCGCTCCAGGGGCCGATCGGCCGGTCCGGAAACCGTCTTTCGGGTAATGGTGCGTCGCAACAATTCCGTATTGTATGGACCATGTCTGGTGTGTCAAGCGGTTTTTGTGCATCGCACAACCAGCCTCGGGTAAACCCCCTGGCGGCTTCGCCACATTGCCACCGTTGGGTCACTTGAGGGGCCGCCGGACACGTGACGAACAGGGCGGTGCTACCATCGCGCATTCCGTCATTGCGGGGCAGGCAGCATCCGCGCGCCCACCCGCCGCGCGGGCCCGCCCGTCTCGACCCAACTTGCCGATGTCCCGCCACGCCGCCCCCCGTCTCCGTCCGAGCATCGCGATTCCCGCTTTTGCCGATCCCTTCGTGGTTGCCATACGCATGCAGGGGCGCCCATGAGGCCGGCCGTGGAAACCACCCCGGGCCGCACCGCATCCGCCGGCGCCAACGTGTGGCTGGTGTCGATGCCCTGGCTGTTCGTGCTGATCTGGAGCACGGGCTTTATCGTCGCCAAGTACGGCATGCCGCATGCCGAGCCGATGACCTTCCTGTTCCTGTGCTTTGCCGGCGTGGTGGTGCTGATGGTGCCGTTCGTCGCGCTGGCGCGCGTGCCGCTGCCGCGGCGCGACGGCCGTGTCGACTGGGCCATGATCGGCCGCATTGCGCTGGCGGGGCTGCTGCTGCAGACCGGTTACCTGGGCGGCGTCTGGGCCGCGGTCAAGCTCGGCATGCCGGCCGGCATGGCGGCGTTGATCGTCGGCATGCAGCCGCTGCTGACGGCGCTGATTTCGCTGCGCCTCGGCGAGCGTCTGCGCGGCTGGCAGTGGGCCGGTCTGCTGCTCGGCATCGTCGGCGTGGGGCTGGTGGTGGCCGGCAAGCTGTCGGTCGGCGCGGCGACCCCGTTCAGCGTGCTGCTCGCCGTCGGCGCCTTGCTGTCGATCACCGTCGGCACGCTGTATCAGAAGCATCGCTGCCCGGTGTTCGATCTGCGCATGGGGTCGCTGATCCAGTTCACCGCGGCGGCGCTGGCCTGCCTGCCGTGGATGTTCCTGTTCGAGACGCGCGAGGTCGACTGGAACACCGAGATGATCGGCGCGCTGGCCTGGTCGATCGTGGCGCTGTCGATCGGCGCGATCTCGCTGCTGTTCGTGCTGATCCGGCGCGGCGCCGCGACCAGCGTATCGAGCCTGATGTACCTGACGCCGCCGACCACCGCCGTGATGGCCTGGCTGCTGTTCGACGAACGCTTTCCGCCGATGGCCGCCGCCGGCATGGCGCTCGCCGCGGCCGGCGTCGCGCTGGTGATGCGCGGCGCGGCGCCGCCGTCCCGCCGCGCTTGAACGGCCGGTCCGCAACCTTCCTTCCGCTTACCGTTACCGCCTGCCATGAAGCCGCAAGCCCAGACCCGCGACTGCTATCGCCACTTCCTGCCGATCACGACGCGCTGGATGGACAACGATGTTTATGGCCACGTCAACAACGTTGTCTACTACAGTTATTTCGACACCGTGGTGAATCGCTACCTGATCGAGCGCGGCGTGCTCGACATCGAGGCGGGGGACACCATCGGACTGGTGATCGAGACGCAGTGCAACTACTTCGCCTCGCTGAGCTTTCCCGAAACGGTGGTCGCGGGTCTGCGCGTCGCGCGGCTCGGCAACAGCAGCGTGCGCTACGAGGTGGGGCTGTTTCGCGAGGGCGATGACAGCGCCGCCGCGCAAGGGCACTTCGTGCATGTCTATGTCGATCGCCAGACGCGCCGCCCGGTGGCCTTGCCAGAGCCGCTGCGCAAGGCGCTGGAGCCGCTGCTGGTGGTGGCTGCGGATCGGTAGGAGCGTGAACGTGAACGCGCGCAGGTGCCGTGCCGGCCTGTCCCTCGCGCCCGGTATCGGGGGCGGGGCAGGGAGCGCGCCGCGCGGCGAATGTTGCGGTGCGGATGTGAACCGGAACCCGGTTTCGCGCGTTGCTGATCCAGATGACGCGGCCGCTCTCCCGCCGACCCCTCAATTTCTCGCCAGATCTGACGTTAGTGAGGCATGCGCGTGCGCAGGGCGGAAGATTGCCGGGCCGGGAGGCCGCGTCATGCAGATTTCCATGTGCTGCAAGCGTCTTATTTTTCGTATTACGGAAATGTCTGTAATGGAAACTTTAAGTCCGCTGTGTAAGTCATTAATCTTGCTAACAAATTCTTTTTTTTCTACACTGGCGCCATTCCCGATGCGCGCCCGAGAATCATGTCCCGGTTCGACCTCCCATTTCTGAGATTTCTCGGCACCCTGCCTCTGCCCACCGTGGCGGCGTCCATGCTGGTGTCGGCGGCGCTGATTGCCGCGCCCATGGCGGAGGCGGCGAGTCAATCGTCCAAATCCGCTAAAAAGACCGAAAAGGTCGTCAAAGTCCAAAAATCTTCGGCTAAATCGTCCGCCAAATCGTCGACCAAGTCGGCCAAGGCGAGCCGCTCGTCGAAGGGTTCGACGGTCGCCAAGACCAGCAGCCGCAAGGTCATCGTCTCCAAGAATGGCAAGCGCAAGGTCATTCTGGTCCAGCGTCAGGCCGCGCCCGTGCGCGCCGCCTACACGCCGCCGTCGCGTCCGTCGCTGGGCGAGGCGCTGGGACTGCGCGATACCGATGATGCGCTGTCGCTGCGCTCCAGCGTCGCGCTGGTGATGGACCAGAACACCAACGAAGTCCTGTTCCAGAAGAACGCGGCCGCGGTGCTGCCGATCGCTTCGATCACCAAGCTGATGACCGCGCTGGTGGTGATGGACGCGCGCCTGCCGATGGACGAGGTGCTGACCATCACCGAGGAAGATCGCGACACCGAGAAGCACAGCAGCTCGCGTCTGCGCTTCGGGACGCAGCTGACCCGGCAGGAGTTGCTGCTGCTGGCGCTGATGTCGTCCGAAAACCGTGCCGCCTCCGCCCTTGGCCGCCACTATCCGGGCGGCCTGCCGGCTTTCGTGCAGGCGATGAACCGCAAGGCGCGCGAGCTGGGCATGAACGACTCCCACTTCGTCGATTCGAGCGGCCTGTCGAGCAGCAATGTCTCGTCGGCGCTGGACCTGGCCCGGCTGGTCAAGGCGGCCTACCGCAATCCGACCATCCGCGCGTTCTCGACGCAGACCGAGCATGAGGTCAACGTGCTCGGCCGCACCCAGCACTACGTCAGCACCAATCGCCTGGTGCGCGGCGGCAACTGGGACATCGGCCTGCAGAAGACCGGCTTCATCTCCGAAGCCGGACGCTGCCTGGTGATGCAGGCGCGTGTCGGCGGCCGCGACGTGGTGATGGTGTTCCTGGATTCGTCCGGCAACCTGACCCGCTTCGCCGACGCCAACCGCGTGCGCGACTGGCTCGAGCATTCGCCGCCGTCGGCGCCGAACCGCTTCCCGAGCACGCCGAACCTGACGCAAGGCCCCGCCAATTCGCCTCACTATGTGCTGACGTCGCAGCAGGCCCGCGGCATCTGAACGGCAGCGCGGGCAAGCCCCTGCTGCAACGAAAGCCCGCAACGAAGCCCGCAACGAAAGACGCGCCCCTCGAGGGCGCGTCGTCGTTTCTTGAGCCCGCCGGCCGCTTGGCCGGCTGCGTGGCCTGGCAGCAGTCAGCCGATCAGAGCAGCTTGCCCGGATTCATGATGCCCGCCGGATCGAGCAGCCGCTTGATGCCGACCATCAGCCGCAGTTCCAGCGGATCCTTGTAGCGGTGGAAATACTCGCGCTTGAGCTGGCCGATGCCATGCTCCGCGCTGATGCTGCCGCCATGGCGCATGACCTCGTCCAGTACCTCGGCCGTGACGGCCTCGCCGTGGGTCGTCGCCCAGTCCTGGGGCGCGCCGGCGGGACGCGACAGGTTGTAGTGCAGATTGCCGTCGCCGAAGTGGCCGAACACGAAGGGGCGGATCGCCGCGTCCAGCTGCCGCAGCCGCGCCGCCATCCGCTCCATGAATACCGGGATCGATTCGATCGGCAAGGAGATGTCGTGCTTCAGGTGCGGGCCGTCGGCGCGCTGCGCTTCGGAGATTTCCTCGCGCAGCTTCCACATCGCCTCGACCTGGCTCAGCGAGGCCGACACCGCGGCGTCCAGGCACAGCCCTTGTTCCAGCGCGTCGCCGATCGTCGCTTCCAGCAACGAGTTGAGTCCCGCCTCGTCGGTGGTGTCGGCCAGTTCGACCAGCACATAGGCGGGATGGCGGTCGGCGAACGGTGCCTGCACGCCCTCGGCATGCGTCAGCACCAGGTCGAGGCAGGGTCCGGTGAAGAATTCGAATGCCTGCAGCCGCGCGCCGCAGCGCGAATACAGCAGCGAGAACAGCTGCAGCGCCTGCTGCGGCGATTCCACCGCGGCCAGCACCACGGCGCGCTGATCGGTGCGCGGCAGCAGCCGCAGCGCCACGGCGGTGATCACGCCCAGCGTGCCTTCGGACCCGATCAGCAGCTGCTTCAGGTCGTAGCCGGTGTTGTCCTTGCGAAGCGTGCGCAGTCCGTGGAAGACCTCGCCGTCGGGCAACACCGCTTCCAGCCCCAGCACCAGCTCGCGCGCCATGCCGTAGCGCACCACGTTGACGCCGCCGGCATTGGTCGCGAGGTTGCCGCCGATCTGGCACGAGTCCTCGGCGGCCAGCGACAGCGGCAGCTGGCGGTCGGCGTCGTGGGCGGCGCGGCGCAGATTGCCGAGGATGCAGCCGGCCTCGGCCACCATCGTGTTGGCGATGGTATCGACCGAGCGGATCGCGTTCATCCGGTCCAGGCTCAGCACCACGTTGGCGGGGCGATCGTCGGGCGTCGCGCCGCCGCACAGGCCGGTATTGCCGCCGCGCGGCACCACCGGCACGCGCCACTGCTGGCACAGCGCCAGGCAGCGCGCGACTTCGTCGGTATTCCGGGGCCGCACCACGGCCTGGGCATCGCCCCGGTAGATCCCGCGCCAGTCGCTCAGCCAGGGCGCAATCGCCTGCGCATCGGTGGTCACCACATCGGGTCCCAGCGCCTCGAGCAGGCGCGGCAGAAAACCGGAGTCTTGCATCTCGTCGTGTGCTGTCTGTCGATATCGGGAAGGGGCGGAGCGCGCGGAATCGCGCTCCGGGGCGTGGCATGAGGGGCGGCGGCAGGGGCCGCGGCACGGCCGGCGGCAGGGGCGGCGCGAGGCTGCGCGCCGCTGCATGTCGCTATCCGTCGCTACACGTCACTATCGGCGGTATAGCCCATGCCGCGCGAAATCTGCAACGCCGTTTCCTTCAGGTTCTGCAGCCAGCTGTCCTGCAGCCGATCCGCCGGCGCCGACAGCGACAGGCCCGCCACCAGCCGGCGGGAGTCGTCGTAGATGCCTGCCGCGATGCAGCGCACGCCGAGCTCGAGCTCCTCGTTGTCGCGCGCATAGCCGTTGGTGCGGACCCAGTTCAGTTCGCGCTCCAGCTTGGACAGGTCGGTGATCGAGGTGCGGGTATGGCCGGCCAGGCCGGTGCGCGTGGCGTAGTTGCGCACCCGCGCGACCTCGTCCGCGGCGAGGAACAGCTTGCCGACCGAGGTCAGATGCAACGGGGCGCGGCCGCCGATCGCGCGCACCACCTGCATGCCGGAGCGCTCGCTGTAGGCGCGTTCGATATAGACGATCTCGTCGCCCTGGCGCACCGACAGGTTGACGGTCTGGCCGGTGACGCGGTGCAGCGCGCGCATCGGCGCCAGCGCCGCCTCGCGGACCGAGAGCCGGGCCTTGACCAGATTGCCGAGCTCGAGCAGGCGCATGCCGAGCCGGTAGCTGCCCGGATCGGAGCGGTCGACGAAGCGGCACGCGACCATGTCGTTGAGGATGCGGTGCGCCGTCGAGGGATGCAGCCCGGTAGCCTGGGAGAGTTCCTTCAGACTGACCGGATCGGCATGCCGCGCGAGCGCATCGAGCAGCGTCATCATGCGTTCGATCACCTGGATCGACGTCTTGCCGGGTTCCTTCTCTGCTTCAGCCATGGGGAAATTGTTGCCATGCGGCATATTAAGCGACTGCCTGATTCTATCTCGCATCGTGAAAATTTCAATACGTGAAATGTCATAGTCGGGCATTCGGCACGTCGAAAGCCCCAAATTGGGGCAGCGGAAGGTCCCTGAAAGGCCCCCGCGGCCGATAAAAAGCGACCGTCGCGGCTCGCCGCAGTGGCGGACCCGCGGCGCAAAAGCGCATAATTGGGGGGTTTTGGGTCTGGAAAAAGGTAAGGAAACCATGCGAGTCGGTCTGTTCGTCACCTGTCTGGTGGACCTGATGCGGCCTGAGATCGGCTTTTCGGTGCTCAAGCTGCTCGAGAAGGCCGGCTACGAGGTCATGGTCCCCGAGGCCCAGACCTGCTGCGGCCAGCCGGCCTACAACTCCGGCGAGCGCGCCGCCTCGCGGGACCTGGCCGAGAAATTCCTGCGCGAGTTCGAGATGTTCGACTACGTGGTGGTGCCGTCGGGCTCCTGCGGCGGCATGATCCTGCATCACTACGGCGACCTGCTGCGCAACGATCCCGAACTGAACGGCCGCTACGAGCGCCTGCGCCCGCGGGTCTACGAACTGACCGATTTCCTGGTCAACGTGGCGCGCGTCGACAAGCTCGACAGCAACTTCTCCGGCCACATCACCTACCACGACTCCTGCTCCGGCCTGCGCGAGCTCGGCGTCAAGCAGCAGCCGCGCGCCTTGCTGGGCAAGCTGCCCGGCGTGCAGCTGACCGAGATGAAGGACTGCGAGGCCTGCTGCGGTTTCGGCGGTACCTTCTCGGTCAAGTACGGCGATATCTCGACCGCGATCGTCGACGAGAAGTGCGCCAATATCGCCGCCAGCGGCGCCGACGCGGTGGTGCTCGGCGACCTCGGCTGCATCCTCAATATCGAAGGCCGCCTGCGCCGGACCGGCGATACGCGCACCCGCGTGCTGCATATCGCCCAGGTCCTGGCCGGCGACGCCTGAACCCCGCATCGACCGCGGATCCACGCGCATCCCGCAAGAGGCCCCCACGCATGCAAGTCCACAGCATGGAATTCAAGGCGCGCGCCGGCCAGAAGCTGGCCGACCAGCGCCTGCAGCAGAACCTGAAGAAGCTGTCGACCAAGTTCGTCACCGCGCGCGCGGCGGCGATCGAGGACATCGACTTCGCCGCCACGCGCGAGGCGCTGAAGGAGCGCCGCGACCGTGCACTGGCCAACCTCGACGTCTGGCTGGCGACCTTCGAGGAGAACGCCACGCGCCGCGGCGCCACGGTACTGTTCGCCGAGACGACCGCCGACGCGGCACGGCTGGTTGGCGAGATCGCGCAGCGCCACGGCGTGCGCAAGGTCATCAAGAGCAAGTCGATGGTGACCGAGGAGATGCGGCTCAACGAGGTGCTCGGCGAGCTGGGCGTGCAGAGCATCGAGACCGATCTGGGCGAATACATCCTGCAGATCAACGACGCCGAGCCGCCGTCGCACATCATTGCGCCGGTGGTGCACAAGGACAAGGACGAGATCGCCGATCTGTTCGCCAGGGTCCACCAGAAGCCGCGGCTGACCGAGATCCCCGACATGACCCGCGAAGCCCGCGAGGTGCTGCGCCCGGAGTTCCTGTCGGCCGATATGGGCGTGACCGGCGGCAACTTCCTGATCGCGGAAACCGGCTCGGTGGCGGTGGTGACCAACGAGGGCAACGAGGGCATGTGTACCGTGATGCCGCGCGTCCACGTGGCCGTCACCGGCATCGAGAAGGTGCTGCCGACGCTGGAGGACCTGGCCACCGTGATGCGGCTGCTGCCGCGTTCGGCCACCGGCCAGGCGATCTCGAACTATTTCTCGCTGTTGACCGGCCCGCGCGCGCCTGGCGAGCAGGATGGCCCGGAGCATATGTACTTCGTGCTGGTCGATGGCGGCCGCACCGGCCTGATCGGCGGCGACTTCCAGGAGATGCTGCGCTGCATCCGCTGCGGCGCCTGCATGAACCACTGCCCGGTCTACCAGAAGATCGGCGGCCACGCCTATGGCTGGGTCTATCCGGGTCCGATGGGCAGCGTGCTGACGCCCAGCTATGTGGGCCTGGGCAATGCCATCGACCTGCCGCAGGCGGCCACGCTGTGCGGCGAGTGCAACCGCGTCTGTCCGGCGTCGATCCCGCTGTCTGACCTGCTGCGCAAGCTGCGCGAGAAGCAGATGGAGCGCGGCATGCGGCCCTGGCAGGAGCGCTGGGCGCTGCGCGCCTGGGGCTATGTCGCCAAGCGGCCGGGCCTGTACGCGCTGGCGACGCGGCTCGGCGCAGGCCTGCTGGCGCGCATGGGCCGCAACGACGGACGCATCGGCAAGCTGCCGCTCGGCGGCCGGGGCTGGACCGATACGCGGGACATGCCGGCACCGAGCGGCCGAACCTTCCGCGACCTCTACAAGGAAAGGAGGGCGAAGGCATGAGCGAACCGGCGAAGCCATCCCATCGGGGCAATCAGGCCGATCCGAGCCATCACGTGGCGGATCACGCAAGCAATCACGCGAATCAGGCGCCGCTGCGCGCCATGCGCGATGCGCTGGACCGCCATCGTGCCGGGGCGTTGCCCGCCGAGGCCCTGGTGCGCGCCTGGCGCGAACAGGCCCCGGCACTGACGCTGCCGCCGGTGTTCGGCCAGGCGATGGAGGAACTGCTGCGCCGGCTCGAGATGTCGGCGGTATTCGCGCAGGACAGCTGCTCGTTCTCCAGCACCGCGGTGACGGACCAGCTGGAGCGATGGCTGGCGAAGGCGGCGACCGCCTGAGCCACCCCACCCACATAGCCACGCAGCAGCTACGCAGAAACCCAGGCAGAAACCCAAACAAGCAAAAAACCCCGGCCGAGGCCGGGGTTCTTGCATGGCGAAGCAGGCGACGAATCAGCTCAGCAGCAGCGCGTCGTCGTCCAGCTGCTCGTGCCGGCTGCGCTCGAACATGCGCAGCAGGTCCGGCACGTCGAGGCCCTTGCGTTCCTCGCCCGACACGTCGAGCACCACCTGGCCCTGGTGCAGCATCACGGTGCGCTGGCCGTAGTCCAGCGCCTGCCGCATGCTGTGGGTCACCATCATCGTGGTCAGCTTGTTTTCCTCGACGATGCGGGCCGTCAGCTCGAGCACGAAGGCCGCGGTCTTCGGGTCCAGCGCCGCGGTGTGCTCATCCAGCAGCAGGATGCGCGAGGGCTGCAGCGACGCCATCAGCAGGCTGACCGCCTGGCGCTGGCCGCCGGACAGCAGGCCGATGCGGTCGGTCAGCCGGTTTTCCAGCCCCAGGTTCAGCAGCCGCAGCTTCTCGCGGAACAGCTCGCGCGACGAACGGTTCAGCGCAGGGCGGAAGCCCCGGCGCGAACCGCGCGCCATCGCCAGCGCCATGTTTTCCTCGATCGTCAGCGCTTCGCAGGTGCCCGCCATCGGGTCCTGGAACACGCGGGCGACCAGCGGCGCGCGGTCCCAGGCGGGCTTGCGCGTGACGTCGTTGCCGTCGATCGTGATGGAGCCGGCGTCCACCATCTGGTCGCCGCTGATGGCGTTCAGGAAGGTCGACTTGCCGGCGCCGTTCGAGCCGATCACGGCGACGAACTGGCCCGACGGAATCTCCAGGCTCAGTCCGCGCAGCGCGCGCGTCTCGATCGGCGTGCCGGGGTTGAAGGTCAGCTTCAGGTCTTGTGCGCGCAGCATGTCAGCCTCCATTCGCCTTGCGGCCGAACAGCTTCTTGCGCGTGGCCGGCAGCACCAGCGCGACCGTCACCAGCAGCGCGGTGACCAGGTTCAGGTCCTGTGCCTTCAGGCCGATGAAATCGCTGTTCAGCGCCAGCGCGATGAAGAAGCGGTACAGGATCGCGCCAAGCACCACGGCCAGCGTCGTCAGCACCAGCCGGCGGGCCGGCAGGATGGTCTCGCCGATGATCACCGCGGCCAGGCCGATGACGATGGTGCCGATGCCCATCGAGATGTCGGAGCCGCCCTGGGTCTGCGCGAACAGCGCGCCGGCCAGCGCGACCAGCGCGTTCGACAGCGCCATGCCGGCCAGCGTGGCGCGGCCGGTGGCGATGCCCTGCGCGCGCGCCATGCGCGGATTGGCGCCGGTCGCCCGCATCGCCAGCCCGAGTTGCGACGAGAAGAACCAGTCCAGGCCGAGCTTGGCCACGATCACGATCACCACCAGCACCAGCGGGCGCAGCATGAAGTCGGGCAGCCATTCCGGCTGCAGCACCGTGAACATCGTCGGCTCGGTGATCAGCGGCACATTGGGCCTGCCCATGATGCGCAGGTTGATCGAGTACAGCGCGATCATCATCAGGATCGACGCCAACAGATCCATGATCTTGAGCCGGACATTGAGCCAGCCGGTGATCAGCCCGGCGATCGCGCCGGCGACGATGGCGAGCGCGGTGGCGAGGAACGGGTCCTGGCCCATGGCGATCAGCGTGGCCGCGACGGCGCCGCCCAGCGGAAAGCTGCCATCGACGGTCAGATCGGGGAAATTGAGGATGCGGAAGGAGATCAGCACCCCGAGGGCGACCAGGCTGAAGATCAGGCCGATCTCCAGCGCGCCCAGAAGGGAGAAGAGGGACATGGTGAATCCTGTTGCGGTATGCGCGCCCGCCGGTGGCCGGGCGTGCTGACTGGCGCGGACGCCGCCGGCGGATCATGCGCCTGGGCGGGCCGCAGGGTGCAACCAGCGGCGTCGGCGCGCGGCCCGGTAGGGCGTGGCGCCGGCCCGTCGCCCGCTGCACGGCATGCCGGCAGCCGGGCGGCGGGTCGTCACTGCGTCATTACTTGATGACCTGCTTGGCTTCCTTGATCAGGTCCTGCGACAGCGTCACGCCTTGCTTCTCGGCGGCCGTCGTGTTGACGAACAGCTCCAGCTTGTCGCTGGTCTCGGACGGGATCGCGCCCGGCTTCTCGCCCTTCAGGATGCGCACGACGATCTTGCCGGTCTGCACGCCCAGGTCGCCGTAGTTGATGCCCAGCGCCGCGATCGCGCCGCGCTTGACGCTGTCGGTATCGGCAGCGACCAGCGGCACCTTCGATTCGTTGGCGACCTTGACCAGCGCCTCGTAGGACGACACCACGTTGTTGTCGGTATTCGTGTAGATCACGTCGACCTTGCCGACCAGGCTCTTCGCGGCCGGACCGATATCGACGGTACGCGGCGCGGCGGCTTCCTTCAGCGTCAGGCCTTCCTTGGCCAGCAGCGACTTCAGTTCCTTGACGACAACGACCGAGTTGGCCTCGCCCGGGTTGTAGACCATGCCGACCGTCTTGGCCTTGGGCACCACGCGCTTGATCAGCGCGACCTGCTTGTCCAGCGGCAGCTTGTCGGACACGCCGGTCACATTGGTGCCGCTGGCCTGCCAGCCCTTGACCAGTTGCGCGGCGACCGGGTCGGTGACGCCCGAGTAGACGACCGGCACGGTCTTGGTCGAGGCCACCACGGCCTGCGCGGCCGGCGTCGCGATGGCGACGATCGCGTTGGGCTGGTCGCCGACGAACTTGCGGGCGATCTGCGCGGCGGTGCCGGTATTGCCCTGGGCGCTCTGGTATTCCCACTTCAGGTTCTTGTCGGCGTCGTAGCCGGCCGACTTCAGTTCGGCGCGCACGCCGTCGCGGATCGCGTCCAGCGCGGGGTGATCGACGATCGAGAGCACCTTGACGGTCTGCGCGTTCACCGCGCCGCCGTGCAGCAGGGCCAGCGCGACGGCGCCGGCGAGCAAGGTCTTGGTCGAAGTTTTCAGCATGGTCATGGTCGAATCTCCCCTCGAATATTTGGTTGTGGGTTTCGGTTGGGTCGGCCGCCCCTCTGCCTCGGTGGTTCCAGTGGATCGCCGGCTGGCGCGCGTGGTTCGCGCACCGCCAACGGGGGCGGCGTCAAGCCCGCGAGGATACCATTTCCCCGGCCCGCGGTGCCCTGTTGCGGCGCGGTGCGGGACCCCCACCGAGGTCGGGTTTCGCTGCGGATTCATTGCCCTGTTGTTGCCCGTTATTGCGCCCTTGCCGCGCCCTTGCCGCGCCCTCGTTGCGTCCTTGCTGCGCCGTCAATGCGCCGTCAATGCGCCGTCAATGCGCCTTCAATGCGCGGTCATTGCGCGGTCATTGCGCCGGGTTGTGGATCTCGGCATGGATCCGCTCGATGCCGGCGAGCACCTCTTCCGGCAGCTGCACGCCCCAGGCGTCGATGTTCTCCTGCAGCTGCGCCAGCGTGGTCGCGCCGATGATGGTGCTGTGCGCGAACCAGCGCGAGTAGCACCAGGCCAGCGCCAGCGTGGCCGGCGACAGGCCGTGCGCGCGCGCCAGCTCGACGTAGCGGGCGCTGGCCGCCAGCGTTTCGGGCCGCATGTAGCGCGGGCTCCAGTCCGCGGGGAAGCGCGTCAGCCGGCCAGCCGCCGACGGATCGAAGGTCGGCTGGGAGGCGTTCGCGCGCAGATACTTGCCGGTCAGCTGGCCGAAGGCGAGCGGGCTGTAGATCAGCAGGCTGACGCCGGTGCGGTAGCAGGCCTCGTCCAGGCCCTGCTCGAAGCTGCGATTGACCAGGTTGTAGGGGTTCTGCACGGTGGCGATGCGCGGCAGCCCGTGCAATTCGGCCTGCTTGACGAATTCGGCGATGCCCCACGGCGTTTCGTTCGACACGCCGACATGGCGGATCTTGCCGGCGCGCACCAGCTGGGCCATTGCATCGAGCTGCGCGGCGATGCTGGTGCAGGCGCGCTCGCGCGACGGGTCGAACTGCTTCTGGCCGAAGATCGGCGCGTTGCGTGCCGGCCAGTGGATCTGGTACAGGTCGATGTAGTCGGTCTGCAGGCGCTTGAGCGATTCGTCGACCGCGGCGCGGATGCTCTGCGGCGTCAGGTCGCCGCCGTTGCGGATCCACGGCATGCGCGCCGGGCCGGCGACCTTGGTGGCCAGCACGATGCGGTCGCGCGGCTGGCGCTTGAGCCAGCTGCCGACGATCTGCTCGGTGCGGCCATAGGTCTCGGCGCGCGGCTTGACCGGGTACATCTCGGCGGTGTCGATGAAGTTGATGCCGCGCGACAGCGCATAGTCCAGCTGCTGGTGGCCTTCGGCCTCGGTGTTCTGTTCGCCGAAGGTCATCGTGCCGAGGCAGATGCGCGAGACCTGCAAATCGCTCTGGCCTAGTCGGATCGTTTCCATGCGTGTTCCTCTATATGGGGCGGGAGGAAAGGAAGCGGTGTATCCATCCGAGATCCATCCGACATCCATCCCGCATCAAGCGTTCATCATGTTGCGCGTCGATCCCGCATCAAGCGCGTATCGAGCGCCTATCGAGCCCGTATCAAGCGCGCAGCGCGGCCGCGCATTCCTTGACCAGCGCCGGGCCGCGGTAGATCAGCCCGGTGTAGAGCTGCACCAGCTGCGCGCCCGCGTCGATCTTGGCGCGCGCCTGCGCGCCGTCGAAGATGCCGCCGACGCCGATGATCGGCAGCGCGTCGCCGACCACCGCGCGCAGCGCGCGCACCACCGCGGTGGACGCATCGAACACCGGCCGGCCCGACAGGCCGCCGGCTTCCTCGGCATGCGGCAGGCCCTTGACCGCCTCGCGCGAGATCGTCGTGTTGGTGGCGATCACGCCGTCGATCCGGTGGCGCACCAGCGCGTCGCCGATATTGCCGATCTGGTCGGCGTCGAGGTCCGGCGCGATCTTCAGCGCCAGCGGCACGTAGCGGCGATGCTGGTCGGCCAGCCGCTGCTGCGCGGTCTTCAGCGCCGACAGCAGGCCGTCCAGCTCGCTGGCGCCCTGCAGTTGCCGCAGGTTCTTGGTGTTCGGCGACGAGATGTTGACGGTGACGTAGCTCGCGTGCGGATAGACGCGTTCCAGGCAATACAGGTAGTCGTCGACCGCGCGCTCGATCGGCGTATCGGCGTTCTTGCCGATGTTCAGCCCGAGCACGCCGCCCTCGGCCTTCCAGCGCGACGCGTTGACGTTGGCGACGAAGGCGTCGACGCCGCCGTTGTTGAAGCCCATCCGGTTGATCAGCGCCTCGGCCTTCGGCAGCCGGAACATGCGCGGGCGCGGATTGCCGGGCTGCGGGCGCGGCGTCACCGTGCCGACCTCGATAAAGCCGAAGCCGAACGCGGCCAGGCCGTCGATATAGGCGCCGTCCTTGTCCAGGCCCGCCGCCAGTCCGACCGGATTCGGGAAGCGCACGCCCATCACGGTGCGCGGATCGTCTTCGATGCGGTTGCCGAGGCAGCCGGCCAGTCCAAGGCGTTGCGCGCGGCGCAGGTTGTCGAGGGTCAGATGGTGGGCGTCCTCGGCGTCCATCGAGAACAGGGCGGGACGAAACAGGGGATAGAGCGCGTTGAGCACGGCGGAAATCGGCAGGGAGTCGGGGCAGGGAATCGGAGGCCGGGCGGCCACGGGCGACCAAGCGGAGAGCGGCGGGGCGGGTCCGGCGATGCACCGCGGGCGGGTGGCGGCGCGGTCAGGGCGATATTGTAACGGCAGCGGCGCTTGCGGCGCCGGGGAGGCCGGCGCGGGGGTAGATACCGTGGTGACGCCCTGAAGCGGTGAAGCGGTGATGCGCGGCCGTGGATCGCGCGGTAGAGCGCGAGGGCGTAATGCGCGTGCCGAGCCGCGCGCTCAGGCGCCCTCGGACTCGAACGGCCGCCACTGGTTGCCGACCAGCACCTGCAGCGGCTGGAAGCGCGCCTTGTAGGCCATCTTGCGGCTGTTGGCGATCCAGTAGCCGAGGTACAGATGCGGCAGGCCCAGTTCGCGGGTCTGCTCGATCTGCCACAGGATGTTGTAGGTGCCGTAGCTGGTCTTGGGCTGCAGCGGATCGTAGAAGGTGTAGACCGACGACAGGCCGTCGTCGAGCACGTCGATCATGCTGACCATGCGCAGCTTGCCGGGCTCGGCGGCGTCGGGCGGATCGCGGAATTCGACCAGCCGCGAATTGACGCGGCTCTGCAGCAGGAACTGCTCGTACTGGTCGCGGCTGTCCTGGTCCATGCCGCCGCCGGCGTGCCGCATCGACTGGTAGCGCAGATACAGCGCGTAGTGTTCCTCGACGTAGGTCAGCGGCGCGACCAGCGCCTGCAGATGGCGGTGGCGCTGCCAGGCGCGGCGCTGGCTGCGGTCCGGCTCGAACTGGTCGACCGCGAGCCGGCACGGCGTGCAGGCATGGCAATCGTCGCAATAGGGGCGGTAGGTGAAGACGCCGCTGCGCCGGAAGCCGGCGCGCACCAGGCGGGAATAGACGTCGGCATTGATCAGGTGCGCGGGGGTGGCCACCTGCGAGCGGGCCATGCGGCCTTCGAGATAGCTGCAAGCGTAGGGCGCCGTTGCATAGAACTGCAGCGCGGAAAGGGGCAATTCCTTGAGCTTGCTCATGATCGGATGCTGCCGTCGGGTGCTGCCGCGGTCGGAGCGCGGGGCGCTAGCGCTCGGCCTGGCGCGCCCGTGTCCACCATTCGAGCACCGTCTTGTCGAACCGCCACGGCACGATCTGCGGCTGCGCGGTCGCCGTGCGCAGATGCGCGACGAACTCGCTGCGCGGAATCGGCCGCGCGCCCAGCGAGGCGAGGTGCTCGGTTTCCTGCTGGCAGTCTATCATCGTCACCCCGTGGCCGGCGAGGAAGCCGCACAGCGCCGCCAGCGCGATTTTCGAGGCGTCGGTGCGGCGCGCGAACATCGACTCGCCGTAGAACATGCGGCCCAGCGCGACGCCGTACAGCCCGCCGACGCGCTCGCCGCGATACCAGGTCTCGACCGAATGGGCCATGCCGCGCGCGTGCAGCGCGCCGTAGGCCTCGACGATCTCCGGCGTGATCCACGTGCCGTGCTGCCCCGCGCGCGGGGTCTCGGCGCAGGCGCGCATCACCGATTCGAAATCGTCGTCCACGCGGATCTGCCAGTCGTCCTCGCGCAGCACGCGCTTGAGCGTCTTGCGCAGGCTCAGCGAGACCCGCAGCGCGGTGGGATCGAGCACCATGCGCGGATCGGTGCTCCACCACAGCACCGGCTGGCCCTGCGCGTACCAGGGAAAGATGCCGTGGCGGTAGGCCAGCAGCAGGCGCTGCGGGGTCAGATCGCGGCTCGCGGCCAGCAGGCCGGGGGCTTCGGAGTCGGGGCCCAGCGCGGCATCGACCGGGGGAAACGGATCGTGCGGGTCGAGCCAGGCGATCATGCGCGAGAGGAGGCGAGGGCGCGGGCGAGGGCGCGGTGGAAGGCGCGGTTGAACGGGGCGGGGAGCGCGATCGTCACGGAGGTGGCGCGGTGGCAGCGTGGATGTTGGCTCTGCATGCGGCGCTGAGGGGGGGCTCGGAAGGCGGCCCGGAAGGCGGCCCGCGCGTTCAGGGCTCCACCGTCGCGCGCGCCGCCAGCGGGCGCATCGGCTTGTCGATATCGAGCGTATGCAGCCGGAAGCTGCCATCCGCGATACGCCCGGCCGCACGGTCGGCGAAAAAGCAGCGCAGCGTGTGGATCACGGTGGGGAAGGCCAACTCGTCCCAGGGTACGTCCGCCTCGTCGACCAGCTTGACCTCGAGGCTTTCCTCGCCCGGCGCGATATCGAGGTCTTCCAGCCTGGCCAGATAGAACAGATGGACCTGATGCACGTGCGGCACGTTCAGCATCGAGAACAGCTCGCCGATCTGCACGCGCGCGCCGGCTTCCTCCAGCGTTTCGCGGGCGGCGGCCTGGGCGGTGGTCTCGCCGATCTCCATGAAGCCGGCCGGCAGCGTCCAGAAGCCGTAGCGCGGCTCGATCGCGCGCTTGCACAGCAGGATCTTGTCTTCCCAGACCGGAACCGTGCCGACCACATTGCGCGGATTGACGTAATGGATGGTGCCGCATTGATCGCAGAGATGGCGCGGCCGGTTGTCGCCATCGGGGATGCGCAGCACGACCGCATGGCCGCAGTTCGAGCAGAATTTCATGGATTCGGTCCGGGAGGAATGGGCGCAGTTTATCACCGGCCCTGAGGCGGCACGACCGTGGAGCCGTGACCCTGGCGCACGCTCGAATGAGCGGCAGCGAACTGCGGAAAGCACGCAGAAACAAAAAAGCCGCCCGGTGAATCGGGGCGGCTGCTTTTTGCTGGGTTCTTTTTGCTGTTTCGATCGGTTGGTTGCGGGGGCAGGATTTGAACCTGCGACCTTCGGGTTATGAGCCCGACGAGCTGCCAGACTGCTCCACCCCGCGTCCGTCGAAGAAGTGATTATAGGGCAAGCGCTTTCGCAATGCAACAGGAGATATGAGCGAAAGTATCGTGGGCCGCATTTCAAGCGCTTGCAGGGGCCGCATTGCCGTTCGGGCGTTCCCACAGCACCGCCTCGAACTCGAAATTCTCGCGTTGCAGCAGATCGTCGCGTTGCCAGATCACGCGGTCGGGCCGCACCGTCAGCATCCACGTGGTGGTGACCAGCGGCGCGGGCGAGGAGAAGGCCAGCGGCGTCAGCACGGCGGCGCAATGGCCCTGGCCGGGATCGCGCACCGAGCGGTAGCGGATCAGCCCGAGCCCGGCCTCGCGGGCGACGCGGGCGAAGGCCTGGCAGCCCTCGTAGTGGACCGGGTCCTGCCATTGCGCGGCATCGCGCGCGAACGGCGCCTCGTCCAGCGCGACGCCGTCGGTGCGCACGCCGACCTGGAACAGCGTCTGCGCGCGCGCATCGATGCGCGGCAGTGCGGGACTGTCGCGCAGGAAGCGCCAGCGCCAGTAGCCCAGCTCCGCGCAGGCGGTGCGGATCTCGTCCGCGCCGTAGAACACGCCCGGATCGTGCGCCGCGCGAAAGCGCGAGCCCCACGGCGACGGCGGATAGCGGAACGGCGTGAACAGCAGGTAGTGCAGATGGCGGGCGTAGGAGGGAACCGCCGGTTTGCCGGCATCGAGCACGGCCTCCAGCACAGCCTGCTCTTCGAGGCTGTCGACCAGCGGCATCGTGGAAACCACATGCTGGGCTTCCACCGCCCGCCACAACGTGAGCGCAAACGGCTTGCGCTCAGATGCGACCGCGGGTGGCGTCCAGGTAGTGAACGACACGAACCAGGCCTTCGGTAGTACGGATCAGTTCGAGCGGCTTGCCGCCCAGCGCGAGATTGTCATTGGCCAGCCATAGCCGGGCCTGGTCGCCATGCCCGAGGATGGCATCGAGGGAGCGGAACAGGCGCACGAACAGCACGCCGAACTCCCATTCCTTGCGGTGGTTGTCCAGCACGTAGTGGCCCGAGGCCATGCGCGAGACGGAGGCCGTGCTGATGCCCAGCACGCTGGCGACCACGGCCTGGCTGATACCGAGGAAGCCGGCCGCGCGCATCACGGCCTTGGTCAGGGTTGCCCCGGCATCCGGGGCCCCGGCGGGAAGCTGCTGCCGAAGTTGCTTGGTCTGCATCGCCATGCTCCTGTTTCCTTGGAAACATTATAGGCCACTTGTTTCGCAAGGGAAGCAGGAAAACCACTTTTGCGGGGATTCCTTGCGTACGCCCGTTCGACCGCCGCCTTTCCGGCGCCGTTCCCCGGGGCGGTTCCAGGGCCATTCCTGGGCCGTTCCGGGGCCGTTCCCGCGGCGAAGCAAACCGCGCGTACACCCGGCTGCCGGGAAGGGGCAGCACGGCGATGAAATATAGTGCGAACCGACCGCCGGGGCCGTGGCTCAGGTGCCGGCGCAACGGCCGCCGAGGCCGGTAGCTCGGCGCCGGCGCAAACCGGCCCGCGGCCGCGGCCGTGGCTCAGGCGCCGGCGTCCTGCAGCACCGTCTGCAGCGCCTGCAGCGACGCGTCCAGACTCTGCCCGCTGGTGTCGATCACCGCGTCGGCGCGCGCGTAGAGCGGCGTGCGGGCCTGCAGGATGCGGCGCAGGTCGGCCATCGCCTCGCTGTTGCCCTGCATCGGCCGCATGTCGCCCTGGGCGACCACGCGCGCCATGTGTTCCTCCGGCGAGGTCTTGACCCACACCGTGTAGCAGTTGGCGAGCAGCAGATTGAACGTGGCCGGCTCGGACACCAGGCTGCCCGGCGTCGCCAGCACCAGCCGCTCATGCTCGCGCAGCACGCGTTCCAGCGCGCGCAGTTCGTAGCGGCGGTAGGCGGCCTGGCCGTACAGCGAATGGATTTCCGACAGCGTGGCGCCGGCCTCCTGTTCGATCGCGCCGTTCAGCTCGACGAAGGGCAACTCGCGCGCCGCGGCCAGCGCCCGGCCCAGCGTCGATTTGCCGGCGCCGCGCAGGCCGATCAGCGCGATTCGCTGATGGCGCGCGTCGAAGGGGGCGGACGGTGCGAGGGCATTGCGGCAGGCCTCGCGCACGCGGGCCAGATCGGCGGGCGGCAGTTGCGCGAGCCATTGCAGAAGCTGGCCGAACTCGGCGGCGCGCGCGCCGTTGCCGCCGTCGGCCTCGGCCAGCACCACCGGCAGCGGCACGTTCAGCGCGGCCGCCACCTGCCGCAACAGCAGCACGGAGGCGTTGCCGGTACCGGTTTCGAGATTGGCCAGATAGCGCTCCGAGACCCCGGCCCCGCGCGCCAGATCCTTGCGCGACATGCCGCGGGCCGCGCGCAGCGAGCGGATGCGCTCGCCCAGCTGGGTCAGGTACGGATCGCGCTCGCCGGGGTGGCGGGGCTCGGCGTCGGACAAAGGCGCAGTGGCTTCGGTGGCGCGGCGCATGGCGGGCAAGGGTTGGGAAGGAGGGAAGCAGCGACTGGCGCTGGGTGCGGCATTATAGGGCACATGGGCGGCATACCCCGGGTTCACCCCAAGCCTTTTTCGCTGCCATATAGTGCATTCCTGAGCTTGCATCTTAGTCGATGTGCAATAAAATGCATCAACAACGATAAGGTGCCGCCGCAAATTGCCGCCGGGGCGTGCACCAACGGCCGACAAGAGGCCGCCTTCGGGCCGCCCAAGGAGTGAGACATGACGTCCCCGACCGCTTTGCCGGCGCGCTACAACGCCGCCGCCGATCTGCTGTCGCGCAATCTGGATGCCGGCCGGGGCGACAAGCTGGCCTATCGCGACGACACCGCGACGCTGACCTACGCCGAGCTCGATGCGCGCAGCCGAGGCTTCGCCGGCGCGCTGCTGGCGGCCGGGCTGCGGCCCGAGGAGCGGCTGCTGCTGTGCGCGCTCGACACCATCGATTTCCCCGTGGCGTTTCTCGGCTGCCTGCTGGCCGGCGTGGTGCCGGTTGCCGTCAATACGCTGCTGACGGTGGACGATTACGCCTACATGCTCGAACACAGCGGCGCGCGTGCCGCCGTGGTGTCCGCGCCGCTGCTGCCGGCCCTGCGCGAGGCGGCGCAGCGCGCCGGGGTCGAGCCGCTGTGGATCGTCGCGGCGCCGCTGCCCGACGATGGACACCTGCCGCAAGGCGAGGCGCCCGCGGCGGCGACCGTGGCGGGGCTGGCCGGCAGCGGTACGCCGCTGGCGCACCCTGCGGCCACCGGACCGGACCACATGGCGTTCTGGCTCTATTCATCGGGCTCGACCGGCCGGCCCAAGGGCACCGTCCATACCCACGGCAACCTGTTCCATACCGCCGACCTGTATGCCCGCCAGGTGCTGGGCCTGCGCGAGGACGACGTGGTGTTCTCCGCCGCCAAGCTGTTCTTCGCCTACGGGCTCGGCAACGCCTTGACCTTTCCGCTGTCGGTCGGCGCCACCACGGTGCTGATGGCCGAGCGGCCGACGCCGCAGGCGGTGTTCCGCCGCCTGACCGGGCAGCGGCCGACGGTGTTCTGTGGCGTGCCGACGCTGTTTGCCGGCATGCTGGCCGCCCCCGACCTGCCGGCGCGCGAAGCGGTCGCGCTGCGCGTCTGTACCTCCGCGGGCGAGGCGCTGCCGCGCGATATCGGCGAGCGGTTCCGCGCCCATTTCGGCTGCGACATCCTCGACGGCATCGGCTCGACCGAGATGCTGCACATCTTCCTGTCGAATCGTCCCGGCGACGTCCGCTACGGCACTACCGGCAAGGCGGTGCCCGGCTACGAGCTGAAACTGCTGGACGACGCCGGCCAGCCCTGCGCGCCCGGCGAGATCGGCGACCTGTACATCAAGGGGCCGTCGGCCGCGCTGATGTACTGGGGCAATCGCGACAAGACCCGCGATACCTTCGTCGGCGAATGGACCCGCAGCGGCGACAAGTATCTGTGCGATGCGGACGGTTACTACGTCTATGCCGGGCGCAGCGACGACATGCTGAAGGTCGGCGGCATCTATGTCTCGCCATTCGAGGTCGAGGCGGCGCTGGCGCGCCATCCCGCGGTGCTGGAGGCGGCGGTGATCGGCGTCGAGGACGCCGACCGTCTGGTCAAGCCCAAGGCCTACGTGGTGCTGCGTCCCGGCCACGAATGGCACGACGGCATGGAGGCCGAGCTGCAGGCCTTCGTCAAGAGCAGCCTGGCGCCGTACAAGTATCCGCGCCGGATCGAATGCGTGGCCGAGCTGCCCAAGACCGCGACCGGCAAGATCCAGCGCTTCCGCCTGCGGCAGCGCGAGCGGCAGGCACGCGAGGGCGCGACCGACGCGGAGCAGGCGCGCACGTCCGCGACCGACGCGGCGGGCGCCGTTCCGTCGCCATCCGCGCCATGAGACAGGGTAAGCCGCGATATCCCCGCGGCCCGCGCGTCATTACACTCGGGCGCGAGCCGGTCGGCCCGGTCGCTTCGATAGCCCCGGGGGCCCGCCAGCCTTTGTGGCCGCGGCGCCGGGTTCCACTGCATTGACGCCATCCATGGCGGGGTTTATAACGGCGAAAACTTCAAACCTAAAATAATTGGCGCCGCACCGCCGCGATGCCACGCCCGACCGCAGGCCGCGCCGCATGCAACTTCGCAAGCAACCACGCGGTCTCGGCGGGCAGGCATGGCGCAATGGAACGGACGCCGTCGCACCGTCGCGCGAGCGACCCGCTGAACCACCAGGAGGAGACATCCATGCATCGCTTCATCTCGCGCCGCCTGGCGCCGGCCTGTGTTGCCGTCGCCGCGCTGACGCTGGCGGGCGCCGCCACGGGGCAGCCCGCGCCATCCGCGGCGGCCGGCAAGATCAAGGTCGGCTTCATGCTGCCCTACACCGGCACCTACGCGGCGCTCGGCACGGCGATCGAGAACGGCTTCCGCATGTACGTGCAGGAGCAGGGCGGCCGGCTGGGCGGGCGCGAGGTCGAGTACTTCAAGGTCGACGATGAATCGGATCCGGCCAAGGCGCCCGAGAACGCCAACAAGTTGGTCAAGCGCGACCAGGTCGACGTGGTGGTCGGCACCGTGCACTCGGGCGTGCAGATGGGCATCGTCAAGGTCGCCAAGGAAAGCAACACGCTGCTGATCATCCCGAACGCCGGGGCCGACGAGGCCACCGGTCCGCTGTGCGGGCCCAACATCTTCCGCTCCTCGTTCTCGAACTGGCAGCCCGGCTATGCGATGGGCCAGGTGGTGGCCGAACGCGGCATGAAGCGGGTCGTCACGCTGACGTGGAAGTACGCGGCCGGCGAGCAGTCGGTGCGCGGCTTCAAGGAGGCGTTCGAGGCCAAGGGCGGCAAGATCGTCAAGGAACTGAGCCTGCCGTTCCCCAACGTCGAATTCCAGGCGCAGATCACCGAGATCGCCTCGCTCAAGCCCGATGCCGTGTTCGTCTTCTTCGCCGGCGGCGGCGCGGTCAAGTTCGTCAAGGACTGGGCCGCGGCGGGCCTGAAGGACAAGATTCCGCTGTATGCGTCGGGCTTCCTGACCGACGGCACGCTCGAGGCGCAGGGCGCCGCCGCGCAAGGCCTGGAGACCACGCTGCACTACGCCGACGGCCTGCAGAATCCGCGCGACAAGCAGTTCCGGCTCAATTATGCGAAGGCTTACAAGCTGCAGCCCGATGTCTATGCGGTGCAGGGCTACGACGCCGCGCAGATGCTGGCCGCCGGCGCCAGCGCGGTCAAGGGCGACATGAGCCGCAAGGCGGACGTCTACAAGGCGATCGCCGCGGCGCGCATCGACAGCCCGCGCGGCACCTTCACGCTGTCGCGCGCCCACAATCCGGTGCAGGACTTCTATCTGCGCAAGGTCGAGGGGCGCGAGAACAAGGTCAGCGGCATCGCGGTGAAGGCGCTGGCCGATCCGGCGCGCGGCTGCCGCCTGTAATGTGGGGCTGACCGCGCCAGTCGGCCACTCGATCGCCTGGCTCCTGCATGCCTTAACGGCCGCGGCATACCGGCTCGCGCCGGCCGCGGCCCCGTCAACGACCGATCGCCTCGCATGGACCTCGTCTCCTTCCTGATCCAGTGCCTGAACAGCGTGCAGTACGGCCTGCTGCTGTTCCTGGTCGCCAGCGGCCTGACGCTGATCTTCGGCATCATGGGCGTGATCAATCTCGCCCACGGCAGCTTCTACATGCTGGGCGCCTATCTGGCCTTCACGCTGGCCAGCATGACCGGCAGCCTGTTCATCGCGCTGCCGCTGGGCATCGTGCTGGCGGTCGCGTTCGGCTATCTGCTCGAGTGGGTGTTCTTCAGCTATCTGTACGAACGCGACCACCTGCAGCAGGTGCTGATGACCTATGGACTGATCCTGGTGTTCGAGGAGATGCGCAGCATCCTGGTCGGCGACGACGTGCATGGCGTGCCGGTGCCCCCGCTGCTCGACGGCGCGCTGCCGATCGGCAACGAGATGACCTATCCGGTCTACCGGCTGTTCATCTCGGCGGTGTGCCTGCTGGTGGCCGCGGCGATGTACTACGTGATCCGCCGCACGCGGCTGGGCATGACGATCCGCGCGGGCGCCAGCAATCGCGAGATGGTGCAGTCGCTGGGCGTCAACATCGGCCGGCTGTACCGGCTGGTGTTCGCGCTCGGCGTCGCGCTGGCGGTGCTGGCCGGCATGATCGCCGCGCCGGTGTCGTCGGTCTATCCCGGCATGGGCAGCCAGGTGCTGATCGTCTGTTTCGTGGTGGTGGTGATCGGCGGCATCGGCTCGGTCAAGGGAGCGATGGTCGCCGCGCTGCTGCTCGGCTTCGTCGATACCTTCGGCAAGGTCTTCTGGCAGGAGGCGGCGGGCGTGCTGGTCTATCTGCTGATGGCGATCATTCTGCTCTGGAAACCCCAGGGCCTGTTCAAGGCGGGCTAGCGCGATGGCATCGACACCTCCGACCGATCTCGGCGCCGACATCGGCGCGGCCTTCGACCTGCAGCGGCGCGCCAACCTGCGCTGGACCACGCTGGCGTGGGCGATCGCCTTCGCGGTGCTGGCGGCGCTGCCGCTCGCGCTGGGCGGCGAGGGCAACAAGTTCTACATCGACCTGCTCAGCAAGGTCATGATCATGGCGATCTTCGCGCTGTCGCTGCAGCTGCTGATCGGCTATACGGGGCTGGTCAGCCTGGGCCACGCGGCGTACTTCGCCACCGCGGCCTATGCGACCGCGATGCTGGCGCCGCAGTCCGAGCCGGGCAATGGCTGGTGGCTGCTGGTGGCGGCGGTCGCGGCGGCGTCGGTACTGGCGCTGCTGGTCGGCATGCTGGTGCTGCGCACGCGCGGCATCTACTTCATCATGGTCACGCTGGCCTTCGCGCAGATGGTGTACTTCATCTTCCACGACACCAAGATCGCGGGCGGCAGCGATGGCACCTATATCTATTTCCGGCCCGAGTTCGGCGTGTTCGGCGCGCGTCCGCTCGGCATCGACGATCCCGTGCATTTCTACTGGCTGGTGCTGGGCGCGCTGATCTTCACCGTGGCGGCGCTGGCGATGGTGCTGCGCTCGCGCTTCGGCCACGCGCTGATCGGCATCCGCCACAACGAGCAGCGCATGCGCGCGGCCGGCTTCGCCACCTACCGCTACCAGCTTGGCGCCTTCGTCGCCGGCGGTGCGTTCGCCGGGCTGGCGGGCTATCTGTATGCGATCCAGTTCGGCTTCGTCAATCCGGAGATCGCGTCGTGGCACCAGTCGGGCAACGCGATGCTGATGGTGATCCTGGGCGGCGTCGGCAGCCTGGCGGGCGCGGTGATCGGCGCGTTTTCCTTCGTGCTGCTGGCCGAATGGTTCAGCACGCTGACCAAGCACTGGCAGCTGCTGATGGGCGGCTTCATCATCGCCGCGGTGGCGCTGCTGCCGGGCGGACTGGTCGGATTGGCCGCGCTGTTGCGGCGCCGGCTGGGTGGCGGCGTGGGCCGCGGAGCCGGAGGCAGGGCCGAAGGCAAGGCGGGCGGCAAAGTGAGCGACATGCGGGGAGAGCGGCGATGAACGCGCGCCATGGCAACGAACCGGTGCTGCGCGCGGCCGGACTGACGCGCCGCTTCGGCGGCCTGACCGCGGTGTCCGGCGTCGATCTGGCGTTGGACCTGCATCAGATCCACGCCGTGATCGGCACCAACGGCGCCGGCAAGTCGACGCTGATCAATCTGCTGTCGGGCGAGCTCGCGCCCAGCGCGGGCCAGCTGTTCCTGCACGGCAACGACGTCACCGGCTGGCCGCAGCCGCGGCTCGCCTGCGCCGGCGTGGGACGCAGCTATCAGCGCAACAACGTGTTCGCACCACTGAGCGTGCGCGAGAACTGCCGCCTCGCGGCGCAATCGCGCGCGCAGCGTGCCTGGCGGCTGTGGGAAAGCGCGCAGTCCTGCCGCACCGCGCGCGCGCTCGGCGACGAGGCGATGGAACGAGCCGGTCTCGCGGATTGCGCGGCGCTGCCAGCCATGGCCCTGTCGCACGGCCAGAAGCGCCAGCTCGAGGTCGCGATGTGCCTCGCTACGCAGCCGGTGGCGCTGCTGCTCGACGAGCCGCTGGCCGGCATGGGCGCCGAGGAATCGGCGCGCATGCTGGCGCTGCTGCGCGACCTGCGCGAGGGTCACGCGATCCTGCTGGTCGAGCACGATATGGACGCGGTGTTCGCGGTCGCCGACCGCATCACCGTGATGGTCAACGGCGTGGTGATCGCCTCGGGCGAACCGGCCGCGATCCGGGCCAATCGCGAGGTCCAGCAGGCCTACCTGGGCGACGACGAGGGCGCCGGCGAGCTTGCCGATGTCGCGGACGACGCCAATCCCCATGGCGCAGGCGCCGGCGCGGCCGCCGGCACGCGCAAGGAGTGCGCAGCGTGAAGCCGATGATCGAAGCCACCGGCGTGCAGGCCTGGTATGGCACCAGCCATGTGCTGCGCGGTGTCGACTTTCGCGTCGACGCGGGGGAGACCGTCGGCCTGCTGGGGCGCAACGGCATGGGCAAGAGCACGCTGCTGCGGACGCTGCTCGGCCACGTGACGCAGCGCGCCGGCACCATCGTGGTCGCTGGCCGCGACGTGTCGCGCGCGCGGCCATACGATGTCGCGCGCCTGGGCGTGGCCTACGTGCCCGAAGGCCGCGGCATCTTCCCCAACCTGTCGGTGCGCGAAAACCTGCTGATGGCGGCGCGCAAGGGCTGCAACGGCCGCAATGACTGGGACGAGACGAGGGTGCTCGACCTGTTCCCGCGGCTCAGGGAGCGGCTGGACCACGGCGGCCAGCAGCTGTCCGGGGGCGAGCAGCAGATGCTGTCGATCGGCCGCGCGCTGATGACCAACCCCGACTGCCTGATCCTGGACGAGGCGACGGAAGGGCTGGCCCCGAAGATCGTGCGCGAGATCTGGGACGTGATCGCCGCCGTGCGCGGCACCGGCATCTCCACCGTGGTGGTCGACCGCAACTATCGCGCCGTGCTGGCACAGGCCGACCGCGTGGTGGTGCTGGAGAAGGGCCTGGTCGCGGCCAGCGGCCCCGCGGCCGAGCTGGCGGCCACGCCCGGCCTGCTCGAACGGTATCTCGGCGTCTGACCACCGCGATGGTCGTCTGCACCCGCGGCCGTATCTGGCGCGGCGAAGAAGGAATACATGGCAGACATGGGCAGGGCCGACAAGGCGGACAGTCAGGCATGGCGGACAGGGCGGACACCAAACGGCGCGAATACCGCGGGTCGCGCCGTTTTTCTATGGCGGGCACGCCACACCTCGGGCTTGACCGAGCGCCGCTTCGCTCGCATCCTTGCGTTCCTGGGTAGGGCGAACGCCGGCCAGCCAACGTCTTCACGCGCCACCCGCGGCGCGCCCGACACGGTCTCAAAAAGATTCCTGATGACGCTGCCGGCCCGTTTCCACTAGAATGGCGCCCGATTGTGCATTGCAAAAAAATCCTCGAACGATGCGGCCGGCCGCGGCATAGTGCGCCTCCCGCTCCGAATCCATGACACAACCCACCACGAGCCATTATTTCGTCGAGACGCCCAGCATGCGCATGCTGGTACTCGCGGCGATCGGTGTCGTCTTCGGCGATATCGGCACCAGTCCCCTCTATGCATTGAAGGAGTGCTTCAGCGCCGAGCATGGCATTCCGTTCAGTCCCGAAGCGGTGATGGGCGTGATCTCGCTGCTGTTCTGGGCGATGATCCTGGTGGTCTCCATCAAGTACGTCGTGTTCGTGATGCGCGCGGACAACGACGGCGAGGGCGGCGTGCTCGCGCTGATGGCGCTGGCGCTGCGCAGCGCCGCACCGCGCACGCGGCGGGCCAAGGTGCTGATGATGCTGGGCATCTTCGGCGCCTGCATGTTCTACGGCGATGCGGTGATCACGCCGGCCATCTCGGTGCTCTCCGCCGTGGAAGGCATCGAGATCGCGACGCCCGCGCTGTCGCACTACGTCATTCCGATCACCCTGGCGATCCTGCTGGTGCTGTTCCTGCTGCAGCGGCGCGGCACCTCGTCGGTGGGCAAGCTGTTCGGTCCGATCATGATGGTGTGGTTCCTGTCGCTCGGCGGGCTGGGCATCTACCACCTGATCGAGTCGCCCGCCATTCTGTCCGCGATCAATCCGCTGTACGGCGTGCGCTTCCTGATCGAACATTCGCTGCAGGCGTTCATCGTGCTCGGCGCGGTGTTCCTGGTGCTGACCGGCGCCGAGGCGCTGTACATCGACATGGGCCATTTCGGTCCCGCGCCGATCCGCCGGGGCTGGTTCGCCATCGTGATGCCCTGCCTGATGCTGAACTACTTCGGCCAGGGCGCGATGCTGCTGGGCGACCCCAGCGCGGTGCGCAATCCGTTCTACCTGATGGTGCCCGACCTGCTGCTGATCCCGATGGTGCTGCTGGCCACCTGCGCCGCGGTCATTGCCTCGCAGGCGGTGATTTCGGGTGCGTTTTCGCTGACCAGCCAGGCGATCCAGCTCGGCTTCATTCCGCGCATGCGCATCCGCTACACCTCGGAAGCCGAGATCGGCCAGATCTATCTTCCGGTGATCAACTGGGTGCTGCTGGTGGCCGTCGTGCTGGTGGTGCTGGCCTTCAAGAAGTCGGAGAACCTGGCCGCCGCCTACGGCATCGCCGTGACCACGACGATGGTGATCACCACGCTGCTGTCGATCGTCGTGATGCGCCACGTGTGGAAATGGCCGCCGGCGGTGGTGGGAGCGGCGGGCGCCGCCTTCCTGGTGATCGACCTGTCGTTCCTGTCGGCCAATCTGCTGAAGATCGCGGAGGGCGGCTGGTTCCCGCTGCTGCTGGGCAGCGCCGCCTTCTTCCTGCTGATGACGTGGTACGGCGGCCGCAAGCTGCTACGCGCGCGCAGCCTGGAGGAGGGCATTCCGCTCGAGCCCTTCATGGCCGGCCTGCTGGCCCATCCGCCGCACCGCGTCGAGGGCACCGCGGTCTTCCTGACCGGCAACACCGAATTCGTGCCGGTCTCGCTGCTGCACAACCTGAAGCACAACCGCGTGCTGCATGAGCGCGTGGTGTTCCTGAGCTTCGTCACACGCGACATTCCCTATGTCGACGACGATCACCGGCTCAGTTGCAAGGACCTCGGCGGCGGCGTCTTCATCCTGAAGTCCGAGTACGGCTTCAAGGAAACCCCCGACGTGCACAAGGTGCTCGACCTGTCCAAGCGCAAGCTCGACATGGAGTTCGAGCTGATGGAGACCTCGTTCTTCATCGCGCGCGAGTCGGTGATCCCGTCGCGCCTGCCCGGCATGCCGATGTGGCGCGAGACGCTGTTCGCGTGGATGCATCAGAACGGCGCCAAGCCTTCGGACTTCTTCCGCATTCCGGCCAACCGGGTGGTGGAGCTGGGTACCAAGGTCGAGATCTGACCGCGGCGGCGCGCCCACGGAGGCCGCCGATCGGATCAGCAAAAAGCCTGCATGCGGCGCTGCCGCTTGCAGGCTCTTTTGTTTGGTCCGTGGTCGCAGCGGGGCCGCCGCGCGGGCGCAGGCGTGGGCCGCGCAGGCGCGCGGGCCCTCGGGCGGCACCAGGGCCGCCCGTATCTGCTTAACGCTTCAGCTTGGCAAATGCCGCCGCCATCGCGCCGGCGGGTTCGGCTTCGCGCCGGCCGCCGCCCTGGAAGCCGCGGCTCGGGCGGTTGCCGCCGCGCTCCGGGCGCTCGCCGCCGGCGGCGCGATTGCCGCCTTGGCCCGGCTCGTCGTCGAGGCGCATCGACAGGCCGATGCGGTTGCGCTTGACGTCGACCTCCATCACCTTGACCTTGACTATCTGGCCGGCCTTGACGACCTCGTGCGCGTCCTTGACGAACTTGTTCGACAGCGCCGAGATATGGACCAGCCCGTCCTGGTGCACGCCGATATCGACGAAGGCGCCGAAGGCGGCGACGTTGGTCACCACGCCCTCGAGCACCATGCCGGGCTGCAGGTCCTTGATGTCCTCGACGCCGTCCTGGAAGGTGGCGGTCTTGAACTCCGGGCGCGGGTCGCGGCCCGGCTTTTCCAGCTCGCTGAGGATGTCGCGCACGGTCGGCAGGCCGAAGGTGTCGTCGGTGAACTGCGTCGGCGACAGCCCGCGCAGCGCGTCGCGGTTGCCCATCACGTCGCGCAGGTCCTTCTTGATATGGTCGAGGATGCGCTTGACCACCGGGTAGGCCTCAGGGTGGACCGACGAGCGGTCCAGCGGATTGTCGCCGTCGTTGATGCGCAGGAAGCCGGCCGCCTGCTCGAAGGTCTTGTCGCCCAGCCGCGGCACCTTCTTCAACGCGTCGCGGTTGGGGAAGGCGCCATTGGCATCGCGGAACTCGACGATATTGCGCGCCAGCACGCTGTTCAGGCCCGATACGCGCGCCAGCAGCGGCACCGAGGCGGTATTGACGTCGACGCCGACCGCGTTCACGCAGTCCTCGACCACCGCGTCGAGCGTGCGCGCCAGTTCGCGCTGGTTGACGTCGTGCTGGTACTGGCCGACGCCGATCGACTTCGGATCGATCTTGACCAGTTCGGCCAGCGGGTCCTGCAGTCGGCGCGCGATCGACACCGCGCCGCGCAGCGACACGTCGAGATCGGGGAATTCCTTGGCCGCCAGCTCCGAGGCGGAATAGACCGAGGCGCCGGCCTCGCTGACGACGATCTTGGTCAGCTTCAGTTCGGGCGCCTGGCGCATCAGGTCCTGCACCAGCTTGTCGGTCTCGCGGCTGGCCGTGCCGTTGCCGATCGACACCAGCGAGACGCCGTGCTGCTTGGCCAGGCGCGCCAGCGTGGCCAGCGAACCGTTCCAGTCGCGGCGCGGCTCGTGCGGATAGATCGTCGCGGTTTCCAGCAGCTTGCCGGTCGCATCGACCACCGCGATCTTGCAGCCCGTCCGGATGCCCGGGTCGATGCCCATCACCGCCTTCGGGCCGGCCGGCGCGGCCAGCAGCAGCTCATGCAGATTGCGGCCGAAGATCTTGATCGCCTCGCTCTCCGCGCTCTCGCGCAGCTGCGTCAGCAGCTCGGTTTCGAGGTGCGGCTGCACCTTGACGCGCCAGCACCAGCGGCAGACATCGCCCAGCCATTTGTCGGCGGGCCGGTTCAGGTTCTGGATGCCGACATGGCGCGCGATCATCGCCTCGCACGGGTGGGGCACCAGCGCGTCCTGTTCCTCGCCCAGGCCCAGCTTGATCATCAGCACGCCGGCATTGCGGCCGCGGAACAGCGCCAGCGCGCGGTGCGACGGGATCGTGCGGATGGTCTCGCTGTAGTTGTAGTAGTCGCGGAACTTCTCTTCCTCGGCGGTTTCCTTGCCTTCGACCACCGACGAGGTCACCACGCCGTTGGACCACAGATGCTCGCGCAGCTTGCCCAGCAGCTCGGCGGTCTCGCCGAACTGCTCCGACAGGATGTCGCGCGCGCCGTCCAGCGCGGCCTTGACGTCGGGCACGCCGCCGTCGGCGGTGGGCTTGCCGTTGACGTATTTGGCCGCCTCGGCCTGCGGGTCCAGCGTCGGGTCGGCCAGCAGCGCCTGCGCCAGCGGCTCCAGGCCGCATTCGCGCGCGATCTGGGCGCGGGTGCGGCGCTTGGGCTTGTAGGGCAGGTACAGGTCTTCCAGCGCCTGCTTGGTGACCGCGGCTTCGACCGCGGTGCGCAGCTCGGGGGTCAGCTTGCCCTGTTCCTCGATCGAGGCCAGGATCGCGGCACGGCGTTCCTCCATGTCGCGCAGGTACAGCAGCCGTTCCTCGAGCGCGCGCAGCTGCGTGTCGTCGAGGTTGCCGGTGACCTCCTTGCGGTAGCGCGCGATGAACGGCACGGTGGCGCCTTCGTCGAGCAGTTCGACGGCCGCCGCCACCTGGCGGGGTTGGACGGACAGCTCGGCCGCGATGAGCGACACGATCTTTTGCGTGACGGAAGCTGGCAGGTTGGACATCGGAAAAACACTCAGTCGAAAGCGGGGCATTTTGCCACAAGCGAACGGCGCGTCATCCGGCATGCGGTACGCACGGGGATCGATTCTGAATCGCCCTGCCGGGCAGGCCGCGCGCGGGCGCGGCGGTATGCCCCGATGGTAGAATCCGCCCATGAACCTCAAGCCACAACGGGCCGCTCTGCCGGCATGTTTTCCGGCCGCCGATCGCGCGGCAACGATGCCTGACGGCAGGCTGCCCAAGGTCTCGATGTCGGCGCGGACGCTGGCGCCGATATTGGCGCGGACCCTGGCCCTGGCGTGCCTGGCCGTGCCGCTGCCCGCCGCGCTGGCGCAGGGCCCGGCTTCGGCCCCGGCCGCCGGCTCCACGCCGGCCTCCACCTCTGCCTCCGCCTCGGGCGAACTGCAAGCGCCGCGCGACTTCGACGCCGAGCGCAAGGCCGTGGCCGACTCGCGCGCCTGGACCAACTACCGCTTCGCGACCGCCGAGCGCGCCTGCTACGACAAGTTCTTCGTCACCAACTGCATCGAGCGCGCCAAGGAAACCCAGCGCACCGAGCTGGCCGTGCTGCGCGAACGCGAGCTCGAGATCGGCGAGGCCGAGCGTGCCTTCAAGGCCGCCAAACGCGATCGTGAACAGGCGCTGCGCCAGGCCGAGTACGAGGCCAGCCAGCCGCAGCGCGCGGCCGACGAACAGGCCAATCGCGCCGAGTTCGAACGCAAGCAGCAGGAGCAGAAGCTGCGCGACGCGCAGCGCCAGGCCGAGGCGCCGCAGCGCGCCGCCAATGCCGCCGAGTACCAGCAGAAGCAGGCCGACTACGACGCGCGGATGCGCGAGGCCCGCGAGCGCGGTGCCGAGCAGGCCCGCCAGCGCGCCGAGAACGTCAAGGCGTACGAGGCCAAGCAGCAGCAGGCGATCCAGCGCCAGCGCGAGGTCGAGGAGCGCCGCGCCAAGGCGAGGGAAAAGCAGAGCAGCGGCGAGTCGCCGCGGCCGTTCGGCTTCTGATGATGGACGTCGCCGGTGGGGGAGGCCAATGGACGATGGACCGCGATCTGAACACCCTCGAACGCCAGATCATCGAATTGCAGATCGAGCACCGCGATCTGGACTATCTGATCGACCGGCTGTCCGGCGAGGCCGGCCACGATGAACTGCAATTGCGCCGGCTCAAGAAGCGCCGGCTGAAGCTGAAGGACGCCATCACGCTGCTGCAGCTGCAGCTCGAGCCCGACGTACCCGCCTGATCCCCCGGTCCGCGATCCCGCGGGCCGCCATGCCAGCGCCGCCGGCCACGGCCTGCGGCGCACCGAATTCCTGCCAGCCTTGTCCGATTCCGATCTCTCCCATCCCGGCGACGAAGCCGCCGGCCCCGCCATCCAGCCGGACGCCGCCGACGCGCGCGCCGCGGCGCTGGCGCGCATCTTCGCGCCGACCGGCACGCTGGCGCAGGCCATCGACGGCTATCGGCCGCGCGATGCGCAGGCGAAGATGGCCGTCGCGGTGGCCGATGCGATCGAGGCGCACGACACGGTGATCGTCGAGGCCGGCACGGGCACCGGCAAGACCTTCGCCTACCTGGTGCCGGCGATGCTCTGGGGCGGCAAGGTGATCCTGTCGACGGGGACCAAGAACCTGCAGGACCAGCTGTTCCTGCGCGATATCCCGACCGTGCGCCGCGCGCTCAATGTCCCGGTCTCGGTCGCGCTGCTCAAGGGCCGCGCCAACTACGTCTGCCATTACCACATGGAGCGGGCGCAGTTGAACGGGCGGCTGGCGTCCAGGCAGGACGCGGCGTGGCTGCGCGAGATCGCCAACTTCGCCAAGACCACCTCGTCCGGCGACAAGGCCGAACTGGCCAGCGTGCCGGAGAACGCGCCGGTATGGCAGCTGGTGACCTCGACCCGCGACAACTGTCTCGGCACCGAATGCCCGCACCACAAGGAGTGCTTCGTGATGCGGGCACGCAAGGAGGCGCAGCAGGCCGACCTGGTGGTGGTCAACCATCATCTGTTCTTCGCCGACGTGGTGCTGCGCGATACCGGCATGGCCGAGCTGCTGCCGGCGGCGAATACGGTGATCTTCGACGAGGCGCACCAGCTGCCGGAGACCGCGACGCTGTTCTTCGGCGACAGCCTGTCGACCAGCCAGCTGCTGGAACTGGCGCGCGATACGGTCGCCGAGGGCCTGTCGCATGCGCGCGATGCGGCCGACTGGGTCGGCATCGTCGCGCCGCTCGAGCGCGCCACGCGCGATCTGCGGCTGGCCTTCGGCAAGGACAATGTACGGCTGGCGCTTGGGCAGATCGAGGCCGACGCCCGCATCGGCGAGCCGTTCTTCGACACGCTAGACGCGCTGGAGAAGGCGTTGAGCGATGTGGTGGCGCTGCTGCAGGGCCAGGCCGAGCGCGCCGAATCGCTGGAGCAGTGCCATCGCCGCGCGCTGGAGCTGGCGCAGCGGCTGGCAGCCTGGCGCGACGACAGCCCGGCGCCGCAGCCGGCGGTTGAGGCGGGCGGGACGGGCGCCGAAGCGGTGCAGCCGGCGTTGGCGGCGTTGTCCGAGTCGGCGTTGTCGGGGTCCGCGTCTTCGGGGGGCGCATTGTCGGAGCCCAATGCAGCGCGTGGGGAATCGATTGCAGGGGCGTTGCCCGATGCGGCTGCCGATGCCGCTTCAGGGTCTGCGTCCGCGTCCGCTTCGGCATCCGACCCGGCGACCGCCTCCACGCCGGCCTGGAACCCGCCCGAAACGGTGCGCTGGGTCGAAGTGTTCTCGCATACCGTGCAGCTGCATCGCACGCCGCTGTCGATCGCGCCGATCTTCTCGCGTCAGCGTGCCGGCCATCCGCGCGCGTGGATCTTTACCTCGGCGACGCTGTCGGTCAAAGGCAATTTTGCCCACTATGCCGCGCAGCTGGGGCTCGACAAGGATCGTTCGCTGTCGCTGCCCAGCCCCTTCGACTACGGCGAGCAGGGCCTGCTGTATGTGCCGCGCGACCTGCCGGCGCCGCAGTCGCCGCAGTTCACCGATGCCGTGGTGGCCGCCGCCTTGCCGCTGATCGAGGCGGCCGGCGGGCGCACCTTCCTGCTTTGCACCACGCTGCGCGCGGTGCAGCGCGCCTCCGATCTGCTGTACGAGGCCTTCGCCGAACGCGGGCTGCAGTTGCCGATCCTGGTGCAGGGCCAGGCCAGCCGCACCGAGCTGCTCGACCGCTTCCGCGAGCTCGGCAATGCGGTGCTGGTCGGCAGCCAGAGCTTCTGGGAGGGCGTCGATGTACGCGGCGAAGCGTTGTCGCTGGTGGTGATCGACAAGCTGCCGTTCGCGCCGCCCGACGATCCGGTTCTGGCCGCCCGCATGGAGGCGCTGCAGAAGAAGGGACTGAGCCCGTTCGCCGTGCACCAGCTGCCGCACGCGGTGATCACGCTGAAGCAGGGCGCCGGCCGGCTGATCCGCTCCGAGACCGATCGCGGCGTGCTGGTGATCTGCGACACGCGGCTGGTCGAGAAGCCCTACGGACGCCAGATCTGGCAGAGCCTGCCGCCATTCAAGCGCACGCGCGAACGGGACACGGTGGTGGCGTTTCTGGAAGGGTTGAAGAAGGCGTAGCGGCGCGGCGGCGAGCGCGGTCCGGTGCCGCGCTCAATCACGAGCGGTAGCCGCCTTCAAGAAAAGCGGCCCGGTGCCGCCTCGGAACACGACCGGGTGCCGCCTCCAAGCGAGGCATGGCTACCGCCTTCAAACGGGGTCCGGTACGGCCTCCGAAAACAAAAAGCCCGGTTCGGTGAATCGAACCGGGCTTTTCTCATGCCTGTCGCAGTGGCGTCAGATCGTTCAGAACAGCTTCCACCACGGCTTGTCCTTCTCGCGGCGCTCGCCGTACTTCATGAAGTCGCTGTTCGGGAAGTTCATCTCCATCACGCGCAGCGTGTCGTCGCGCAGGTCCTTCATGCCCAGCGCTTCGTACGAACGGATCATGATGTACAGCGCTTCCTCGTTGGCCGGCGCGCCATCGTATTCCTTCAGCGCCTGCTGCGCGCGGTTGACCGCCGCCAGGTAGGCGCCGCGGCGATAGTAGTAGCGCGCCGCGTGGACTTCGTGCTGGGCCAGCGAATTGACGATGTACTGCATCCGCGCGGCGGCGTCCGGCGTGTACCGGCTTTCGGGGAAGCGCGTGACCAGCGTATGGAAGGCGTCGTAGGCCGCGCGCGCCGCCTTCGGATCGCGCTCGCTCAGGTCCTGGCCCGAGAAGCGGCCGAGCCAGCCGAGGTTGTCGTTGAAGTTGATCAGCCCCTTCAGGTAGTAGGCGTAATCGACGCTGGGGTGATTCGGGTGCAGCTGGATGAAGCGGTCGACCGAGGCCAGCGCGGCGGCGGTTTCGCCGTCCTTGTAGTTGGCATAGGCCGTATCGATCTGCGCCTGCTGCGCGAACCGGCCGAACGGATAGCGGCCCTCGAGTTTTTCGTACAGCTTGACCGCGCGCGGATAGTCGCCGCTGTCGAGGGCGTCCTTGGCTTCCGAATATAATTTGTTGGCTGACCAACCCGCCGTTTCGTCGGGTTGTTCCGAGAGCAGGCCGCATGCCGACAGCATGACGCAGCCGCCCGCGAGCAGAATCGCTCCAAATCTTGCGCGCCAACTGGCGCGTCTCATGCTCATCGATTGCATGGGCAACCTATTCCGGATGAAAAAAAGCGTCAAGCATTATAGCCCAAGCCCCTCGGTCGCCAGCCCGCAAGCGGCCCTCGACGGCGAGGCCGCACGCGATGCGGCGGTCGAAACCGAGCTGGAAGATTTCGACGAGCTGCCCGCGGCCGCACTTGTCGAGGCGGAAAGCGGCGCCGACATGGTTCCCGTGGTGCTGGAAGTCGACAGCGCCGCACACGGAGAACGGCTCGATAAATTATTGGCCCGCCAGCTCAGCGAATTCTCGCGCAGCCGCATCCAGCAGTGGATCGACAGCGGCGCGGTGACCGTCGACGGCGCGGTGCGCCGGCCGCGGGACAGCGTGCAGATGGGGCAGCGCATCGAGGTCCGGCCGCAGGCGGCGCCCGAAACGCTGGCCTTCACGCCCGAGCCGGTGCCGCTGCAGATCGTCTACGAAGACGCGGCGCTGCTGGTCATCGACAAGCCGGCCGGCCTGGTGGTGCATCCCGCGGCCGGCAACTGGAGCGGCACCGTGCTCAACGGGCTGCTGCATCGCGATCCGGCCGCTGCCTCGCTGCCGCGCGCGGGCATCGTCCATCGGCTCGACAAGGAAACCTCGGGCCTGATGGTGGTGGCCCGCACGCTGACCGCGCAGACCGATCTGGTGCGGCAGCTGCAGGCCCGCACGGTCAAGCGGACCTATCTCGCGCTGGTATGGGGCGAGGCGCCCGACGAGGGCACCATCGATGCGCCGATCGGACGCGATCCGCGCGAGCGCACCCGCATGGCGATCGTGCATACCTCGAGCGGCAAGCCCTCGCGCACGCATTTCCGCACGCTCGGCGTGGCGCCGCTCGGACGTGGTTGTGTGTCGATGGTGATGTGCCAGCTCGAGACCGGACGCACCCATCAGATCCGCGTGCATTTCGAATCGATCGGTCATCCGCTGCTGGGCGACCCGGTCTATCACCGCGCCACCCAGCGCGGCCAGCGCCCGGCCATCAAGGCGCCGCTGCCGGTGCCGTTCGAACGGCAGGCGCTGCATGCCTATCGGCTCGGGCTGGTGCATCCGGTCAGCGGCAAGCCGATGTCGTGGCGTGCGCCGGCGCCGGACGATCTGCAGGCGCTGATCGACACGCTCGACTTCACTACGCTGGAAGAGCGCGATCGCTACGACGACGAGGACGACGACGATTGGGACGGCGTGTTGTTCGAGGGCGATGAGGGTGGCGATGACGAAGATGACGACGATGGCGACGATGGCGAGGGGCGCGCATGACGGGCGCTGACGACGGCCGCCTGGCGCAGTTGGTCCCTGACTGGCCCGCGCCCGCGCGGGTGCGCGCGTTGTCCACCACGCGCATCGGCGGCGTCAGCCGCGGCCCATACGGACTGGCGGATGGCAGTGCGGGTGGGCTCAATCTCGGCACCCATGTCGGCGACGATGCCGACGCGGTGGCGGAGAATCGCCGGCGCCTCCAGACGTGGCTGCCGTCCGCGCCGCGCTGGCTGGAACAGGTGCACGGATGCGCGGTGGTGACGGCCGATGGTGTCGAGGTCCTCGATGGCGGCCAGGGCAGCGATGGGGTCAATGGCGTCGATCGGGTCGCTGAGGACTATGGCTCAGAGGCCGGCAATCGCCCGGCACCGGACGCGCCGCCGCGCGCCGATGCCAGCATCAGCACGACGCCGGGGCAGGTCTGCGCGGTGATGACGGCGGACTGCCTGCCGGTCCTGCTGTGCGATCGCGCGGGCACGGTCGTCGGTGCCGCGCATGCGGGCTGGCGCGGCCTGTGTGCCGGCGTGATCGAGGCCACGCTGGCCCGCATGGACCGGCAACGCCCGGACACCGGATCGCCGCCGCAGTGGCTCGCATGGCTCGGTCCCGCGATCGGGCCCGATGCCTTCGAGGTCGGCGCCGAAGTCCGTTCCGCGTTTCTCGAGCAGGCCTTGACGCACGAGCGCGATGCCGTAGAGCAGGCGTTCCGGCCCGGCGCGCCAGGCAAATATCTGGCCGACCTGTACGCGCTCGCCCGCATCCGGCTCGCGCGCGCCGGCTGTGTCGACGTCTACGGCGGCGATGCCTGCACGGTCAGCGATGCGCAGCGCTTCTACTCGTATCGGCGCGATGGCGTGACGGGACGCATGGCGAGCCTGGTCTGGCTCGAGCCGGCATCGAAGGAAAAATAAGAAGCGGCCGGGCAAGGGGCAGCGCAGGAAGCGGCCGGGCAAGGGTGGAGGGCAGCCGCACCGAATGCAGCTGCTCTATTGTCCGGACGACATGACATTTGATGTCACGACGCGCCGCCGTCCCGCGGTGTCGCTGGCGCAGGCTCGGCGGCCCGCTGTGCCGCTGGTGTTGCGACGTCTTCGGTTGCCCGCTTTGCAGCCGGTCCCGCTGGCGGTTCCGCAGCCGGCGCTGGTCCCCGTTCCGCAGCCTGTTCCGCGGCCCGCCGCCGCTTCCGCCGTCCGGGCGTGCCGAGGATATAGAGCAGCAGCGCGACCGGCCCCACGCCATACAACAGGAACGTGGCGATCGCGGCCACCACCGTGTGTTCGGTGATGGCCATCATCAGCGCGACGTAGAGCCAGCCGATCGCGACGATATACATCGGAATTTCATCCTCTTCGTGGACACTGCCGGGCGCGTCATCGCCGGCCGCGGAGCGCCTTTGCGTCAAGACGTTTCCCGCATTGACAGCGTCATCGTTGCAAGGCAACAATGCCCCGGACGGCGAGTAACTGTGCGGCCCGCAGCGCCCCGCACCACGGTATGCCGTGGAAAGCGCGCTGGCCGTCATTCGGCAAGCATACCGCACGCGCTCCGTGGCCGGAGGAGCGCGACGCGTGCCGGTTCTCCCGGAGCGAATCGCAGCACGGCGCTCCGGGCCGGCTCACCCATCAGACGGCAGAGAGACACGACATCATGGCGACCGGCAAAGGCGCGGCAGCTTCCGGACAGGAAGAAAAGACCACACCGTTTTCATCGACGCCGGGGCCATTCGATCCAGCGACATGGCTGGAGTGGTCCAGGCAGGCCCAAGCCAATGGCCGCGCGGCCGGCGGCATGCCGGGCGCGGAAGCGTTTGCCGCGCTGGGTGGGTTCCCCGGCGGCGCATTTCCCGGCGGCGCATTCCCCGGTGCCGGATTTCCCGGCGCTGCATTTCCCGGTATCAAGATTGCCCCGGCCCAACTGGCCGAGATCCAGCAGCGCTTCATGCAGGGCTTCACCGACCTGTGGCGCGCGATGGCGGCCGGTGACCAGCAGCAGGTGCAACTGACCGACCGGCGCTTTGCCGGCGATGCCTGGCGCAGCAACGCGCCGTATCGCTATGCCGCCGCCTTCTATCTGCTGACCGCGCGCGCGATGAGCGAGATGGCCGACGCCGTCGAGGCCGATGCCAAGACGCGGCAGCGCATCCGCTTCGCCGTGACGCAGTGGGTGGACGCGATGTCGCCGGCCAATTTCCTCGCGACCAATCCCGAGGCGCAGCGGCGGCTGATCGAATCGAACGGCGAATCGCTGCGCGCGGGCCTGCGCAACATGCTGGAGGACCTGACGCGTGGCAAGATCTCGCAGACCGACGAATCCGCCTTCGAGGTCGGCCGCAATGTCGCGGTCACCGAGGGCGCGGTGGTCTACGAGAACGAGTACTTCCAGCTGCTGCAGTACAAGCCGCTGACCGCCAAGGTGCATGCGCGCCCGCTGCTGATGGTGCCGCCCTGCATCAACAAGTACTACATCCTCGACCTGCAGCCGGAGAGCTCGCTGGTGCGCCATATCGTCGAGCAGGGCCATACCGTGTTCCTGGTGTCGTGGCGCAATCCCGATGCGAGCATGGCGGCGCGTACCTGGGACGACTACATCGAACACGGCGCGATCCGCGCGATCGAGGTGTCGCGCGCGATCAGTGGGCAGGACCGCATCAACGTGCTGGGCTTCTGCGTCGGTGGCACCATCGTGTCGACCGCGCTGGCGGTGATGGCCGGCCGCGGCGAGCGTCCCGCGCAGAGCCTGACGCTGCTGACCACGCTGCTCGATTTCTCCGACACCGGTGTGCTCGACGTCTTCGTCGACGAAGCGCACGTGCAACTGCGCGAAGCCACGCTCGGCGGCGCGGCCGGCGCGCCCTGTGCCTTGCTGCGCGGCATCGAGCTGGCGAACACGTTCTCGTTCCTGCGGCCGAACGATCTGGTCTGGAACTACGTGGTCGACAACTATCTGAAGGGCAATACGCCGGTGCCGTTCGACCTGCTGTTCTGGAACGGCGACGCGACCAACCTGCCGGGTCCCTGGTATTGCTGGTATCTGCGCCATACCTACCTGCAGGATGAGTTGAAGGTGCCGGGCAAGCTGACCGTCTGCGGCGTGCCGGTCGACCTGGGCAAGATCGACGTGCCGACCTATCTGTACGGTTCGCGCGAGGACCATATCGTGCCGTGGACCGCGGCGTATGCATCGACGCGGTTGTTGTCCAACGACCTGCGCTTCGTGCTGGGTGCCTCGGGCCATATCGCCGGGGTCATCAATCCGCCGGCGAAGAAGAAGCGCAGCCATTGGCTCAACGACGACCTGCCAGACAGTCCGAACGACTGGTTGGCCGGCGCGACCGAGGCGCCGGGCAGCTGGTGGCCGGACTGGTTCGCCTGGCTCGGCAAGCACGCCGGCGCGAAAAAGGCGGCACCGACCCAGTACGGCAGCCGCGACTATCCGGCCATCGAGCCGGCGCCGGGCCGCTACGTCAAGGCCAAGGCTTAGGCAACCGGGGCAACGCGAGAGGGGGAGAACACCGGACCGGCAAGCCGCCCAGGGCGACCGCCTTCATCGGCCGCTTCCCGTCCGCGCCCCGGCATCGACATCGACATCGACATCGAAACCGACAGACATCGACATCGACATCGACTTCCTGAATCCGCAGTATCCGTATTCCATTGAGAGGACTGAACATGACTGACGTTGTGATCGTATCGGCCGCACGCACCGCGGTAGGCAAATTCGGCGGGTCGCTGGCCAAGGTGCCGGCACCCGAACTGGGCGCCATCGTCATCAAGGCCGCGCTCGAGCGCGCCGGCGTCAAGCCGGAGCAGGTCAGCGAAGTAATCATGGGGCAGGTGCTGACCGCCGGCTCGGGACAGAACCCGGCGCGCCAGGCGGCCATCAAGGCCGGGCTGCCGCATATGGTCCCCGCGATGACGATCAACAAGGTGTGCGGCTCGGGCCTGAAGGCCGTGATGCTCGCCGCCAACGCGATCGCCTCGGGCGATGCCGAGATCGTCGTGGCCGGCGGCCAGGAGAACATGAGCGCGGCGCCGCACGTGCTGCCGGGCTCGCGCGACGGCTTCCGCATGGGCGACGCCAAGCTGATCGACACGATGATCGTCGACGGCCTGTGGGACGTCTACAACAAGTACCACATGGGCATCACCGCGGAGAACGTGGCCAAGGAATACGGCATCTCGCGCGAGGCCCAGGACGAGTTCGCGGTCAGCTCGCAGAACAAGGCCGAGGCCGCGCAGAAGGCCGGGCGCTTCGACGAGGAAATCGTCCCCGTGATGATCCCGCAGCGCAAGGGCGAGCCGCTGGCCTTCGCCACCGACGAGTTCGTGCGCCACGGCGCCACGCTGGAGAGCATCGCGGGCCTGAAGCTGGCCTTCGACAAGGCCGGCACCGTGACCGCGGCCAACGCCTCGGGCATCAACGACGGCGCCGCCGCGGTGGTGGTGATGTCGGCCGCCAAGGCGCGCGAGCTGGGACTGACCCCGCTCGCCACGATCCGCGCGTTCGCCAACGCCGGTGTCGATCCGAAGGTAATGGGCATGGGCCCGGTGCCGGCCTCGCAGCGCTGCCTGTCGCGCGCCGGCTGGAGCGTGCAGGACCTGGACCTGATGGAGATCAACGAGGCCTTCGCCGCGCAGGCGCTGGCGGTGCACAAGCAGATGGGCTGGGACACCGACAAGGTCAATGTCAATGGCGGCGCGATCGCGATCGGCCATCCGATCGGCGCCTCGGGCTGCCGCATTCTGGTGACGCTGCTGCACGAGATGAAGCGGCGCGATGCGAAGAAGGGCCTGGCGTCGCTGTGCATCGGCGGCGGCATGGGGGTGGCGCTCGCCGTGGAACGGTGAGGAGGGGTGTGCCGGCGGGCAGGGTGTGGATGCGGGCGGCATGGCGCCGTCCGTGCGGCGCGCCGGCGTCGATAACAAGAATCTGATCAGGAGTGGATATGACTCAGCGCATTGCATACGTAACGGGCGGCATGGGCGGCATCGGCACCGCGATCTGCCAGCGCCTGGCCAAGGAAGGCTATCGCGTGGTCGCGGGCTGCGGCCCCAATTCGCCGCGCCGTGAACGCTGGCTGGAACAGCAGAAGGCGCTCGGCTTCGACTTCATTGCCTCCGAGGGCAATGTGGCCGACTGGGATTCGACCAAGGCCGCGTTCGACAAGGTCAAGGCGGAGGTCGGCGAGGTCGATGTGCTGATCAACAATGCGGGCATCACGCGCGACGTGGTGTTCCGCAAGATGACGCGCGCCGACTGGGACGCGGTGATCGACACCAACCTGACCTCGCTGTTCAACGTCACCAAGCAGGTGATCGACGGCATGGCGGATCGCGGCTGGGGCCGGATCGTCAATATCTCGTCGGTCAACGGGCAGAAGGGGCAGTTCGGCCAGACCAACTACTCGACCGCGAAGGCGGGCCTGCATGGCTTCACGATGGCGCTGGCGCAGGAAGTCGCGACCAAGGGCGTGACGGTCAACACGGTGTCGCCGGGCTATATCGCTACCGATATGGTCAAGGCGATCCGCCAGGACGTGCTCGACAAGATCGTCGGTACGATCCCGGTCAAGCGCCTGGGCCAGCCGGAGGAGATCGCCTCGATCTGCGCCTGGCTGGCCTCCGAGGAATCGGGCTTTGCCACCGGTGCCGACTTCTCGCTGAACGGCGGCCTGCACATGGGCTGATCCGTCGGGCTGACCGACCGGGCCGGCGATCTGCCGGCCCGGCACCGGTCCGGCACCGGCGCGATACTGGCCCGACGCCAACATCGCGGCGGCCGGTGTTGCGCTGCGTTGGACGCGCCGCAGCACCGTGCCGGCGCGTGCGCGCGTCCGGCGCTCGCACCTCGCTTTTTTCCCCGGCTTTTTCCCCTGTTTACCCGGCGATTTCGCGCGTTTGCTTGCGGGTTTTCCTTAGCGCCCGCGCCTTTTCACAGTGCCTTGTTAAGCATAGAATCAGGAAATCAACGCCGTCGGCACCAATTTGGGACATCCGGAAATTCGACATGGATCGCGCCCTTGGCCGGCGGGTCGGCCCCGCGCCGCAAGCGTTGCCGGATTGCGCACTGCACGGCATGCGGTGCAACAGCAAACGATCGACCGTGCCGCACGAGCATGGGCTGCGGCGTCAGCGCACCGGCAGCGGATTACAAAAGGATAGAGCACCGATGGCCACCACCAAGAAAGGCGCAGAGCGACTGATCAAGAAATATCCCAATCGCCGGCTCTACGACACGCAGACCAGCACCTATATCACCCTGGCCGATGTCAAGCAGCTCGTGATGGACAACGAGGAGTTCAAGGTCGTCGACGCCAAGTCGGGGGACGAACTGACGCGCAGCATCCTGCTGCAGATCATCCTCGAGGAAGAAACCGGTGGCGTGCCGATGTTCTCCAGCGCGATGCTGTCGCAGATCATCCGCTTCTACGGCCACGCGATGCAGGGCATGATGGGCACCTACCTGGAGAAGAACATCCAGGCCTTCATCGACATCCAGAACAAGCTGGCCGAAAACTCCAAGGGCCTGTATTCGGGCGAGGCCTTCAGCCCCGACATGTGGTCGCAATTCATGAACATGCAGGCGCCGATGATGCAGGGCATGATGAGCAACTACATCGAGCAGAGCAAAAACCTGTTCGTGCAGATGCAGGAGCAGATGCAGAACCAGGCCAAGAACATGTTCGGCAATTTCCCGTTCAACCAGCCGGACAACAACAAGAAGACCGGCCAGGGCTGAACGGCGACGGCGTCCACTGCATTAGCTTTGCAGTAACGGCGGGCCCGGCGCCCGCCTGCCGACGCGGTGGTCTCGGGGTAGAATCGCGGTCGTTCCGCCGCCACGGCCGTCTTCGGGATGGCAGGTCGCGGCCCAAGACAGCGCGCGCCACCCAAGGGCGCGCCCCCCACACCGCGAAATCCATGTCGTCTCAGTCGTCCTCTCCGTCCTCGTCTTCCGCCGGCGCCGTCACTGGCGCGGCCGCCACCACGCCGAAGGTGGGCTTCGTATCACTCGGCTGCCCCAAGGCCCTCGTCGATTCCGAACAGATCATCACCCAGCTGCGTGCCGAGGGTTATGCCATCAGCGGCACCTATGACGGCGCCGACCTGGTGGTCGTCAATACCTGCGGCTTCATCGACGAGGCGGTGCAGGAGAGCCTGGACGCGATCGGCGAAGCGCTGACCGAGAACGGCAAGGTGATCGTCACCGGCTGCCTTGGCGCCAAGAAGGATGCCGGCGGCAACGATATCGTCACCAGCGTGCATCCGAAGGTGCTGGCCGTCACCGGCCCGCATGCGCTGGGCGAGGTCATGCAGGCCGTGCACACGCACCTGCCCAAGCCGCACGATCCCTTCATCGATCTGGTGCCGCCGGCCGGCATCAAGCTGACGCCCAAGCACTACGCCTATCTGAAGATTTCAGAGGGCTGCAATCACCGCTGCTCGTTCTGCATCATCCCGTCGATGCGCGGCGACCTGGTGTCGCGTCCGGTCGCCGAGGTGATGCTCGAGGCCGAGAATCTGTTCAAGTCCGGCGTCAAGGAACTGCTGGTGATCTCCCAGGACACGAGCGCCTACGGCGTCGACGTCAAGTACCGCACCGGCTTCTGGAACGGCCGCCCGCTGAAGACGCGCATGACCGAACTGGTCGGCGCGCTCGGCGAACTGGCGCGCGAATATGGCGCCTGGGTGCGCCTGCATTACGTCTATCCGTATCCTCACGTCGACGAGATCATCCCGCTGATGAACGACGGCCATGTGCTGCCGTATCTGGACGTGCCGCTGCAGCACGCGCACCCGGACGTGCTCAAGCGGATGAAGCGCCCGGCCAACGCCGAGAAGACCATGGAGCGGATCCGCGCCTGGCGCGAGATCTGTCCGGACCTGACCATCCGCAGCACCTTCATCGCCGGCTTCCCGGGCGAGACCGAGGCCGAATTCCAGACGCTGCTCGACTTCATCGCCGAGGCCGAGCTGGACCGCGTCGGCTGCTTCGCCTACTCGCCGGTCGAGGGCGCCACCGCCAACGATCTGCCCGGCGCGCTGCCCGATGAGGTCCGCGAGGAGCGCCGCGCGCGCTTCATGGAAGTCGCCGAGGCCGTGTCGGCCCGCCGCCTGGAGCGCAAGGTCGGCCAGACGCTGCGCGTGCTGGTCGACGAGGTCAACCAGGATGGCGGCATCGGCCGCTCGGCCGCCGATGCACCGGAGATCGACGGCCTGGTCTATATCGATCCGCCCGCAAAGCCGTACCAGCGCTACAAGACCGGCGAGTTCGTTTCGGTGCGAATCACCGGCGCCGACGGCCACGACCTGTGGGGCGAGGCGGTGGCGTAACACCACCGGCATGCCAGCCGGGGCCTAATCGCCGGGCCGACATTAGGTAAAAGTACGATCGTTCGGAAAATGGACCGCAGGGCTATACTTTGCGGTGCAACATTACCCAATGGAGACAGACATGACCCGTGAAGTGGTGGTGGTCAGCGGCGTACGGACCCCGATCGGAACCTTTGGCGGCAGCCTGAAAGACCTGTCGCCGACCGAGCTCGGCGCGATGGTGGTGCGCGAGGCCCTTGCCCGCGCCAGCGTGCAGGGCGACGAAGTCGGCCACGTGGTGTTCGGCAACGTGATCCAGACCGAGCCGCGCGACATGTATCTGGCGCGCGTGGCGGCGGTGGAGGGCGGAGTGTCGATCGACGCGCCGGCCCTGACGGTCAACCGGCTGTGCGGCTCCGGCCTGCAGGCCATCGTCAGCGCGGCGCAGACCGTGATGCTGGGCGACGCCGATGTCGCCATCGGCGGCGGCGCCGAGAGCATGAGCCGCGCGCCGTACCTGGCCCCCGCGGCACGCTGGGGCGCGCGCATGGGCGACGCGAAGCTGCTCGACATGATGCTCGGCGCGCTGCACGACCCCTTCCATTCGATCCACATGGGCGTCACGGCCGAGAACGTCGCGCGCGAGTACGACATCAGCCGCGCGCAGCAGGACGAGGCCGCGCTGGAATCGCATCGCCGCGCCTCGGCCGCGATCCGCGAAGGGCGCTTCAAGGAGCAGATCCTTCCCGTCACGCTGAAGTCGCGCAAGGGCGACGTCGTGTTCGACACCGACGAGCATGTGCGCCACGACGCCAAGGCCGAGGACATGTCCAAGCTCAAGCCGGTCTTCGTCAAGGAGAACGGCACCGTGACGGCCGGCAACGCGTCGGGCCTGAACGACGGCGCCGCCGCGGTCGTGCTGATGGAGCGCAGCGTCGCCGAGCGGCGCGGCCTGAAGCCGCTGGCGCGGCTGGTGTCGTATGGCCACGCCGGCGTCGACCCCAAGACCATGGGCATCGGCCCGGTGCCGGCTACGCGCAAGGCGCTCGAGCGCGCCGGCCTGTCGGTCGCCGATCTGGACGTGATCGAGGCCAACGAGGCGTTCGCCGCGCAGGCCTGCGCGGTCAACAAGGCGCTCGGCCTGGACCCGCAGAAGGTCAATCCGAACGGCTCGGGCATTTCGCTGGGCCACCCGATCGGCGCCACCGGTGCACTGATCACGGTCAAGGCGCTGTACGAGCTGCAGCGGGTGCAGGGCCGCTATGCGCTGGTGACGATGTGCATCGGCGGCGGCCAGGGCATCGCGGCGATCTTCGAGCGGATCTGACCATGAGCCGGCGGCGCGTGGCAGGCCTGGTTGCAGCGATCGGTGCGGCCGGGGCCGCGGCCGCCGCCGTGCTGGCGTGGTCCGCGCCGGCCACGGCGGCCGGCGACACGGTGCTGTCGACCGCGTCGCCGCCGCGTGCGGGCGTTGGCGGCGGTAATGGTGTCGGTAATGGTGTCGGTAATGGCGCCCGCACAGGCACCGGCACCGCTGACGGCAACCCCAAGGCGCCGGCGCAACGCCAGCGCGACGCCGCCCGTGGCATGCCGGCGGTGCCGGCGGCGCCGGCCCTGCCGCCGCCCCAGCCTTATCCTTCCGGCCAGCAAATGCCCGTCTATGTCGGCCCCGACGGCGTGGTCGCGGTGCCGTCGATCGACATGACGCCCAACAGCGGCGTGGTCTACGGACCGCCGCCGCCGCGCTCGGGGATCGTCGAAGACCGCAAGCGTTAAGCGGCTCAAGGGCGCAAGCGGGCCAAGCGGCTTGAGCAGATCAAGCGGTCACGCCGCACAAGCGGGTCAAGCACGTCAAGCCGTTCAAGCAGGTTAAGCGCGGCCGGCCGCGCAGCGGCCATCGGCCCCCATGGCGGCGCCGCCGTCATTGCTGGTAAGCTCGGAGGCTCTATCCGCACTCGCCAGACAAGGAATCCGCCGTGTCCGACCGTCCCCTGACCGATACGAACGCCGCTTCCCCGAACGACAACGATCCCGCCGCAACGCCCGACTGCTACGTGCAGACGCTGGCGGTGCAGCCGCCCCTGCAGGTTCCCCCCGGTTTCGCCTCCTTCTCCCAGCCGACCCAGCGCGGCTCCACCGTGGTGTTCCGCAATCTCGCCGAGTTGCGCGCGCATGGCGACGGCGCCACCACCTACTGGCGCTACGGCATCCACGCGACGCCGACCAGCGAGGCGCTGTGCCAGCATCTGGCGATGCTCGAAGGCGCCAGCCACGCCTTGCTGCTGCCGTCGGGCCTGGGCGCGATCTCGCTGGTCTATTTCGCGCTGCTGAAGGCCGGCGACGACGTGCTGGTGCCGTACAACGTCTACGGTCCCAATAGGGAGCACGGCGAATGGCTGGCGCGCGATTTCGGCATCACCGTGCGGCCCTACGATCCGATGATCGGCGCCGGCATCGCCGAGCTGATCCAGCCTAATACGCGGCTGATCTGGATGGAGGCGCCGGGCTCGGTGACGATGGAGGTGCCCGACAGCGAGGCCATCGTCGCCGCCGCCAGGGCGCGCGGCGTGCTGACGGCGATCGACAACACGTGGTCGGCCGGCATCTATTTCCGGCCCTTCGACAAGGGCATCGATATTTCCGTGCAGGCGCTGACCAAGTACCAGTCGGGCGGCAGCGACGTGCTGATGGGCGCGGTGCTGTGCCGCGACGAGAAGCTCTACCAGCGCATCAAGGGCGTGCGCATGCTGATGGGCTGGGGCGTGTCGGCCGACGACTGCTACCTGGTGCTGCGCTCGCTGCCGAGCATGCCGGTGCGGCTCGCGGCGCACGACCGCGCCGCACGCGAGGTCGCCGAGTGGCTGGCCCAGCGGCCGGAGGTGGCCAGGGTCCTGCATCCGGCCTTGCCCGACTGCCCCGGCCACGCCTTCTGGCGCCGCGACTTCTCCGGCGCCAGCGGCCTGTTCGCGGTGGTGCTGCGCGCGCGCTATCCGCGCGCCCAGGTCGACGCCTTCGTCGAAGCGCTGCGGCTGTTCTCGATCGGCTGGTCGTGGGGCGGGGCGCACAGCCTGGCGGTGCCATACCACGTGCAGACGATGCGCCCGGCGGGCAGCTGGCCGCCCGCCGGCTGGCAGGATGCCGGCGAGCTGGTGCGGCTCTATATCGGGCTGGAGGATACGCGCGACCTGATCGCCGATCTGAAGGCGGCGATGGAAGCGAAGCTGGTCGGTTGAAAGGGGACGCGGAACTTCCGCGACCGAAGCCACGTCGACCGCGCGAAAGGGGAAGACCCAGCGCCTTGCCCAAGGGCGCTTGGCATCCCGCCTTCGCGGGATCACCAGGTAAACGCTCCGCCGGCCCGAGGTCGCAGCCTCAGAAGCTGAACGTCGCGCTGGCCCGCACCGTGCGCGGCGCGCCCTGGGTCAGGATGAAGCCGTAGCTCGGCAGCCAGTACTTCTCGTTGGTCAGGTTGTCGACCACCAGCCGGAACACCGCGGGCGTCTTGCCCAGCTTCGTCGAATAGCGGATGCCCGCATCGAAGGTGTGGTACGCCGGCACCCAGTTGCTGTTGTTGGCCTCGAGCGCCATCTTCGACACGTACTGTCCGCCGGCGCTCAGCACCAGGCCCGGCACCGGCGGCACCGCGTACTCGACATAGGCGGTGGCCTTGAAGGTCGGCGCGCTGTAGGCGCGCTTGCCCAGCACGTCGGGCGAGGCCTCGACATTCTCCGAATCGAGCAGCGTGACACCGCCCATCAGCGTCCAGTCGCGCGCCAGCTTGCCGCGCGCCGACAGCTCGATGCCGCGGTAGCGGGTCTCGCCGTCCTGCGTGTAGACGTTGTCGTTGCGCAGGTAGTTCAGGCCGCGCTGGATCTGGAACAGCGCCGCGTTCAGCGTCCAGTCCTCCAGCTCGGCCTTGGCGCCAATCTCGTACTGGCGGCTCTTCAGCGGGCCGAACACCTCGCCCGCGTTGCGCGCGGTCAGCGGCGCGGAGCCGCCGGCCTCCAGCGATTCGACATAGCTGCCGTACAGCGTCAGCGGCTGCACCGGCTTGTACATCAGCGCGAGGGTCGGCGTGACCGGCGACTTCTTGTAGGTGCTCGAGATCGCGCCCTCCGGCGTGTAGCCGGTCTGGTCGTAGCGGGTGTAGCGCAGGCCGGCCAGCACCGACCACTGTTCGTTGAACTTGATGGTGTCGCTGAAGAAGACCGACTTCTGCTCGATCCTGGAGGCGCGGTACAGCACATCCGACGACGGCACGCGCGACAGCGGCAGCCCGGTCGGCACGAACTGGCCCGGATCGTACAGATTGCCATAGCCGATGATGCCGCCGCCGCTGAAGTTGCCCCAGTTCTGCACCAGGCTCTGCCACGACAGGCCCGCGGCGATGTCGTGCTCGATGCCGCCGGTGCGGACCTTGCCGGTCGCCATCGTCTGGGCGTGCTGGTAGTGGTAGCGCGAATACGAGCTGTACTGGTTCTCGGCGTAGTTGCCGGCGTTGTCCAGCAGCAGGATCGCGCTGTCGGCATTGCCGCGGTTCTGCTGCGTGAAGCGGTACGAGGTGCGCAGGTTCCAGTCGTCGGCGAAGCCCCAGTTGAGCTCGGTCCCGATGCTCTTGATCTCGGTCTCGTAATAGGTGCCCTTGCTGGCCACGCGCTGGCTGCCGTCGAGCGTGCGGGGCGTGTTGACAAACTCGGTCACCGGCGCGCCGAAGTCCTGGCCCGGAATGATGCCGTAGTAGGCGCCCTTGACGTTGCGCTGCTGGTAGAGCCCGTCGAGGGACCAGCGCAGGTTGGGGCTCAGCCTGGCATCGAGCGCCACCGAGGCGGAATCGCGCTTGATATGGCCGCCGTCGACGAAGGTATCGCCTTCCTCGTGCACGAAGCCGACGCGCGCGCCGAACATGTCGTTGGCGCCGAAGCGGCCGCCGACGTCGATCGCCTCGCGCAGCACGCCGTCGGAAACGTAGCCGAGCGACGCGCTGCCGGCGAACTTCGAGGTGGGACGCTTGGTGACGAAGTTGGCGATGCCGCCGGGCGCGCCGAAGCCGTACATGAAGCCGCCCAGGCCCTTGAGCAGCTCGACGCGTTCGAAGTGTTCGAGCGGCACGTCGCTGCCCCAGTTCGGGATGGCGAGGCCGTCGATCTTGTAGCCCTCGAGCAGGTCGAGATGCAGGCCGCGGATGGTCAAACCCGCCGACTCGCCGATATAACCGTCGCCGATCGGCGCCACCGACGGATCGCCGCGGAACACGTCGCCCAGCGTGATGGCCTGGCGGTTCTCGATCAGTTCCTGCGGCACCACCGAGACCGAGAACGGCGTGTCCTGCAGCGGCTTGTCACCGAGGGCGCCGGTGCTGGCATCGCGGGCGCGATAGGCGGGCTCGCTGCCCGCGGTGACATGGACGGTCGGCAGCTCGGCTTGCGCGGTAGCGGTCGCCGTGGGGCTTGCGGTGGTGCTGGCAGTGGCGCCGGCAGTGGCGCCGGCAGTGGTGCTGGCAGTGGTGCCCGCGGCGGTCTGCGCGAGCACCGGCGCGGCGGCGCCGCCGACGGCGACGATCAGGGCCAGCTGGCGCGCCAGCGGTGTCAGCGCGGGGCGGCCGCGGCGGGGGGTGGACATGGCTCGTTTCCTCTTCGTTTGTTGTGCGAACGCGCACGGCTCCCCGGACGCCGCGGAGAACCGCGTGCGCCTGAGGGCAATGCAAATTGGGTTGGGGGGGGTGGTTCTAGTGGGGCGGGGCGCTGCGAATGGCGCCGGCCAGGGCGCCGATCAGATCGCCAATCGGGGCGCCGACCAGTCCCGCCGCGCCTCGGGTGGAGCGGTTGGCGAGATCGGCATCATCTGCACGATCGGCATGCTGGGCGCGATCTGGATGAACGACATGATCGGCACGATGGACATGATCGGCACGGCCGGCGCGGCAAGCGTCACGGTGCGTCGACCACCGGCGGGGCCGACGGGCCCGGATCGCCGCGGCTCGGGCGCGGCGCCCATACCGAATCGGCGGGGCCCGTACGGGCACGGCGCTGCGTGGCACGCGCCAGCGCGACGAAGCCGACCGCGAACACCAGCGCGCCGATGTCGAAGCCGGCCACGGCCCATTCGCCTTGCTGCACGCTGCGCAGCAGATGGTCGCCGGTCAGGATCGCATTGGCCACCGGCACCACCAGGTAGGCCAGCGCCGCCACGTACAGCAGCTCGATCGCCGCGCGCACCGGGGGGCGCAGCAGCGCCCAGGCCAACGCGGCGAAGAACACCGGGAAGTAGACGAAGGACGACGGACGCTCCGGCCACAGCAGCGCGCCGGTGAAGGCCACCGCCACGCCGACGCAGCAGCCGATGCAGACGCCGACGGTGGCCTGCGCCAGCAGCCGGTGCACGCGCGGCTGCTCGGCCTGGCGCGCCTTGCGGCGCGATTCGATCCACAGCAGGTTGCCGGAGTAGAACAGGAAGGCCCCGGCCAGCCCGGCGATCAGATAGACCAGCCGCAGCGCCAGGTCGCCGTAGGTGCCGAAATGCAGCGCGAACAGGGCGCTGTACAGCCCATGGTTCGCGTCGCGTCCGCTGGCGGTCTGGTTGGCGATCACGCGGCCGCTGTCGGGCTGGCCGGCGGCGGCGTGGATGCCCACCGAGCCGAAGTTGCCGAGCGCGCGCTCGCTGTCGCCACGCACCTCGATCAGCGCATTGGCGTCGCCCACGCGCTGGTAGCGCACCGAATTGGGCTTGAAGCCGTCGCCGGCGGTGCGCTGCGCGATCTCGATCAGCTCGCGCGCCGGCATCAGGGGCGCCGGCTTGCCGGCCGCCTGCACCTCGGGCACCGACGACATCGCGGTGGGCAGCGCCGACATCAGCTTGCCATCGAAGGTCAGCACGTTGAAGGCCATCGCCAGCGTCATCGACACGCAGAACAGCGCGCCGGTGATCGCGATGACCAGATGGAAGGGCAGGCTGAACAGGCCGATCACGTTGTGCGCGTCCATCCAGAAGCGCTTCAGGTTGCGGCCCGGGCGCACGGCGAACAGGTCCTTCTTCAGCCGCGGCAGGTGCAGCAGCACGCCGGACACCAGCGCCAGGCCGTACAGCACCGACACCACGCCCATGAAATGCATGCCCACCTGCATCGGCAGGCCCAGCGTGTAGTGCAGCGCGTTCAGGAAGTTCGACAGCTCGCCGCGCACACCATCGAGCGAGGTGTCCTGCGGCGAGGTCCGGCCCGCGCCGAGCTTTTCCTCATTGGTGGTCTGCCACTCGCCCTTGCCGTCCATCCAGTAGGCGGTGGTGTGCGGCTCGCCCTCGGTCGGCAGGCCGATATAGACGCTGGCCGCCGCCTCGGGATGGGCCTTGACCAGCGTGGCGACGAAGCGGTCCAGATCCTCGGGCGACGGCTTGGCGGCGGCGTGGGTCTCGCCGCGGATGCGCGCCGGCGACTGCCACTCGTGCAGCTCGTGGTGGAACACCGTGATCGCGCCGGCGAAGAACGCGATAAACAAGGCCCAGCCGGCCATCAGGCCGACCCAGGTATGCAGCGTCTGGTAAACGCGCAGCGTTGCAGCCTTCATGGGGTACTCCTTACGCGGCCGCGCCGGGCACGGCCATCAGCCGCAATCCCCACAACGCACCGAAACAGACGAGGTTGGCCGCGCCCAGCCAGAGCCAGGCGGCGCGGCTGCTGGAAAACAGCAGGCTGGTGCTGATGATGGCGACCCACAGCGGCAGGCTGGCGGTCACCGCGCCGATGATGCCGCTCTGCCAGCCGCCCGGCAGCCACAGGATGGCGAGCGTGCAGACCGCCAGCGACAGCGGGAAGCCGAGCAGCGTGCCGGCCAGCCATTTGGTGCCGATGCCGCCGTTCATGCCGCCTCCTCGCCGCCGCGGCGCTTGTGCAGATAGCAGCCGAGGAAGGGCCACAGCGACAGGCCGGTGCCAAGCGTGGCCAGTGTCGCGGCGATGGCCGAAGGCCAGCTGTGCTCGACCGACCAGCCCACGGCGCCCGAGCACGTCAGCACGATGCCGAGCCACACCATCATGCGGCGTTGGGGCGGCTGGCGCAGCAGCACCTGATTGGGACCGGCCAGATACAGGCAGGCAGCGCCCGCCAGGCCGAGGAGAGCGGCAAAGAGTTGCATCGCAAGATTTTGTTACCGAATTCAAAACACAAATGGTAATGATTCGTATTTGGCGATGCAAGTTATTGATATTGTTTGCAATGTATTGATAGACGGGGGAGGCGTGCTGGCGGCGGAGGTTGCCCTCTCCCCGCCCTCTCCCGCGGGCGGGAGCGGGAGAACCCAGCCGACACAGGCGGGAGAGGGAGAACCTAGCCCGCACAGGCGGGAGCGGGAGAACCCAGCCGGCACAGGCGAACCGAGCGCGATCGGCATCACCGATGGCACCGGCAAACCGAGCTCTCCTCGCCCGCTTGCGGGAGAGGGGCTGGGGAGAGAGCGGTAAGGCGGTGGAGGACTACCGGTGGACTACCCGGGGACTACCGATGGGACTACAGGGTGGACCGGCAGCACAGCCGACCGCGCCAAATCAATCCGCGAACAGATTCAGCAACCCATCCAGCCCGACATGATTGAACGCCACGCTGGCCTGCGCGCGTACCACGGGCTTGGCGCGGAAGGCGACCGACAGGCCGGCGATCGCCATCATCTTCAGGTCGTTGGAGCCGTCGCCCATCACGATCGCCTGCCGCGGATCGGCGCCGATCGCCTCGCAGGCTTCGCGCACGGTGCGGGCCTTGACCTCGGCATTGACGATTTCGCCTTCGACGCGGCCGGTCAGCTTGCCGTCGACGATCTCCAGCGTATTGGCGCGGGTGAAGTCCAGGCCCAGCCGGGCCTTGAGTTTTTCGGTGAAGTGGACGAAGCCGCCCGACACCAGCAGCGTGCGCAGGCCCGCCGCGCGCGCGGCCCCCAGCATGCGCTCCGCGCCCGGCGACAGCCGCAGTCGTTCCTCGTAGACCCGGTCCAGCACGCTGGCATCCAACCCCTTGAGCAGCGCGACGCGGCGCCGCAGGCTTTCGTTGAAGTCGGTGATCTCGCCGCGCATCGCGGCCTCGGTGATCGCCGAGACCTCGGCCTTCAGCCCGCAGAAATCGGCGATCTCGTCGATGCACTCGATCGTGATCAGCGTCGAATCCATGTCCATGGCCACCAGCCGGAAGTCGGACAGGTTCCGGTGCGTCGGCAGCACGGCCCAGTCGAGCCGGCGCGGCTCGCAGAACGCCTCCAGCGCATCGCGCAGCCGCGCGTCGAGCGGCGCGCAGGCCTCGGCGGTGGCGACGGTGTCGCCGCGCAGGCTCAGTCCGGGCGCGTCGGCAAGGATGCGCAGCGCGTCGATATCCGCGGAGGCGATGGGTTGCAGGCTTTGGACGATCAGGGGCATGAGAGAAGTTGGAACCTTGCGTCGTCCCCGCGCAGGCAGCGATCCAGCGGCTTGTCCGGCCGGCAGCGGCGCCGAAGCCGCCGGGCCCCCGCATGCGCGGGGACGACGGTGCAGGGCACGGGGGACGGTGAAAGGACGCTATTGTAATCGCCCCGCGCCCGCCCCTGCGTCATGCCGATCAGCGCTGCGCCATCGTCATGAAGTCGACCGTCAGGTTCGACAGCGCCCGCACGCCATTGATCAGCGCCGGCTCATCGACGTAGAACTCCGGCGAGTGGTTCGACGGCGCCTTGGTGACATCGGTGCCCTTGGGCGTCACGCCGAGATTGAAGAACAGGCCCGGCACCTTCTCCTGGTAGAACGAGAAGTCCTCCGAGGCGGTCGCCTTGGGCGCCAGCATCCAGTTGCCGTCGCCGGCCACGCGCTTGAGCGTCGGCGCCATCTTCTCGGTCAGCGCCGGCTGGTTGACGGTGGCGTTGTAGAGCTCGACCACGCGGAAGGTGGCCTCGGCCCCGGTGCTGGCCGCGATCGACTCGGTGGTGCGTTTCATGCGCGCGTGGATGTCCTTCTTCATGCCCTCGTCGTAGGTGCGGATGGTGCCCATCATCTCGACCTTCTCCGGCACGATGTTCATGCGGTTGCCGCCATGGATCGTGCCGACGGTGATCACCGAGGGCTCGAGCATCGCATTGACCTGCCGGCTCTGGATGGTCTGCAGGCCGAGCACGATCTGCGACGACACCACGATCGGATCGATGCCGCCCCACGGACGCGCGCCATGGGTCTGGCGGCCCTTGACGTCGATCCAGAACTGGTCGGCCGCCGCCATCGCCGGGCCGCTGCGCCAGGCCAGCTTGCCCGACTCGATGCCGCTGCTGACATGCAGGCCGAAGATCGCATCGACCTTCGGGTTCTCCAGCACGCCCTCGGCCACCATCTGCTTGGCGCCCCAGATATTGGTGCCGTCCGGTTCGATGTCCGCCGGGCTTTCCTCGGCCGGCTGGAAGATGAATTTCACCGTGCCGGGCAGCTGATCCTTCATGCCGGCCAGCACCTCGGCGGTCGCCATCAAAATCGCGACGTGGGTGTCGTGGCCGCAGGCGTGCATCACGTCGACCTCCTTGCCGAGGTACTTGCCCTTGGCCTTCGAGGCGAACGGCACGTCGACGCGCTCCTTGACCGGCAGCGCGTCCATGTCGGCGCGCAGCGCCACCACCGGCCCCGGCTTGCCGCCCTTGAGCAGGCCGACCACGCCGGTCTTGGCCACGCCGGTCTTGACCTCCATGCCGAGCTTGCGCAGATGATCGGCCACCAGCTTCGCGGTGCGCGTCTCGTAGTTGCCGAGTTCGGGATGCTGGTGGATGTCGCGGCGCCAGGCGATCAGGCGCGCCTCGGCTGCCTTGGCGCGCGTCTCGATCTGCGCGTGCAGCGCGGGATCGCCGGTGCTCGCCTGGCCCGGCGAGGCCGCGGACGGTGGGGCGGACGGCGTTGCAGCCGATGTGGCCGGCGGCGCGGTCTGCGCCAGCGCAGGCGAGACCAGGGCCGAGCCGCACAGCAGGCTGGCCGCGGCGGCCAGCGCCGGGATGGCGGCCGGCAGGGGCAGGAAGCGTCGGGAGCGGGCGAAAGCGGGGGAGCGGCGTGCTGCCATGTCGAGTTCTCCTTTGATGTCGTTGTGGTCGTTGTGGTCGGTGTTGCTGCCGATGCGGCGGCCGACATTGCGGTCGACGTTGCGGCTCGCGTTGCAACGGGGCCTCTGCGTGCCCCTTGTCGATGCGGCCGGGCCATCGGCGGCCCGGCCGTTCAGGCCATCGGTGAGAAGGCGCGATGCGCCTCCGGGAGTGGATGTCTTTGGTGTGCCGCCGTGCCGGCGGAACCGTCAGGCCGCGATGCGCAGGCTGTCGACGACCTTGTGCAGAAAGGCCTCGCATTGGGCGAGCTGCTCCAGCGCGACGAACTCGTCGGCCTTGTGGGCCTGCTGGATGTCGCCGGGGCCGCAGACCACGGCCGGGATGCCGGCGCGCTGGAACAGGCCGCCCTCGGTGGCGTAGGCCACCTTGCTGATCGCGTTGTCGCCGGTCAGCGCCCGCACCAGCTGCGTGATGGCATCGCGCTCGGCGGCGTCGAGCGCCGGCGCCGCGGCGATGCGCGTGATGCTCAGGTCCGCGTCGGCATGCTCGGCGCGCATGCGGGGCAGCAGCACGTCGTTGGCATAGGCCTCGATGCGCGCGCGGATCGCTTCGGGATGGACACCCGGCAGGTTGCGGTACTCGAACACGAACTCGCACAGCGCCGGGATCGTGTTCAGCGCGATGCCGCCCTGAATGGTGCCGGTCGACGCGGTGGTGAAGGGCACGTCGAAGGCCTCGTCGTACGGGCCCTTGGCGCGGAACTCGTCGGCCAGGTCGCGGATGAAGCAGATCAGCCGCGCCGCGTATTCGATCGCATTGACGCCGCGCGGCGTCAGCGACGAATGCGCGGCCTGGCCCCTGACGCAGCAGCGATAGGCGTTGATGCCCTTGTGGGCGACGATCACCCGCATGCTGGTCGGCTCGCCGACGATGCAGCCGGCCGGCTGGATGCCACGCTCGCGCAGGTCGTCGATCAGATAGGGCGCGCCCATGCAGCCGACCTCCTCGTCGAACGACAGCGCATAGTGCACCGGTTCGCGCAGCCGTGCCTGCAGCAGCGCGGGCAGCAGCGCGAGACTGGTGCCGATGAAGCCCTTCATGTCGCAGGCGCCGCGGCCGTAGAGTTTGCCGTCGCGCAGCGCCGGGCGGAACGGATCGGTGCTCCAGTCCTGGCCGTCCACCGGCACCACGTCGGTATGCCCCGACAGCACGATGCCGCGCTGCTCGCTGCCGTCGGCGGCGGGCACGGTCACATGCAGGTTGGCCTTGTTGCGCTGCGGGTTGTAGCTCAGGTGGGGCTTCAGGCCTTGGGCCACGAAGTGGTCGCGCACCGTTTCGATCAGGCCCAGATTGGACTCGCGGCTGGTGGTGTCGAACGCGATCAGCCGGCGGGTCCAGTCGAGGGCGGAGTGTTCGGGGGCGTCGGCGAGGGCGTCCGTGGTGGCGTCGATGAGGGCGTCGGCGGGGGCAGGGGTATGGGCTGACATGCGGCAGGATCACGCTGATGGATGTCCGATCCTACACCCGGATATGTGCCCGGGTCCACCTTGCCGCTCCGCGAGCCCTCTCCCCCGACCCCTCTCCCGCTGGGCGGGAGAGGGGAGCCTGCTGCCGGCGTCGGCCTCTGCCGAAGCGCCGCAAACCGGCTCCCTCTCCCGCATGCGGGAGAGGGTCGGGCAGAGGGTCGGCAAGAGGGTCGGCGAGGGGGCGGCGAGAGGTCGGGCAGAGGGCCGGCGAGAGGGTCGGCGAGAGGGTCGGCGAGAGCGTCGGCGAGAGGGCAACCGGCCTCCGCCGCCCCTCAAGCCAGCTGCCGCAGCGTCTGCTTGATCGTCTGCGCGCGCACCGCCACGTCGGGCATTTTCGCCTCGATGCGCAGCTTGTCCTGTCCGGCCAGCTTGATATGCCGGTTCTTCTGCACCAGGTCGATGATGCGGATCGCATCGATCGGCGGATTCGGCACGAACTGCACGCTGATCGAGGCCTCGCCGGCGTCGATCTTGCGCACGCCCAGCGGCACCGCCGCGATGCGCAGCCGGTGCGTTTCGATCAGCGCCTGCGCCTGCGCGGGCGGGCGGCCGAAGCGGTCGACCAGCTCCTCGTGGATATCGTCGACCTGCTCGGGACGCTCGCAGTTGGCCAGCCGCTTGTACAGCGACAGCCGCTCGTGCACGTCGGTGCAGTAGTCGCTCGGCAGCAGCGCCGGCGTGCCGAGGTTGATCTCGGTGGTGGCCGCCAGCGGCGCCATCAGGTCCGGCTCCTTGCCCGCCTTCAGCGCCTTGACCGCGGCGTTCAGCATGTCGGTGTACAGCTGGAAGCCGATCTCGTGGATCTCGCCCGACTGCTTGTCGCCCAGCACCTCGCCGGCGCCGCGGATTTCCAGGTCGTGCATCGCCAGGTAGAAGCCCGAACCGAGCTCCTCCATCTGCTGGATCGCCTCGAGCCGGCGCTGTGCCTGCCTGGTCAGCCCTTCCGGATCGTGCACCAGCAGATAGGCGTAGGCCTGGTGGTGCGAGCGGCCGACGCGGCCGCGCAGCTGGTGCAGCTGCGCCAGGCCGAACTTGTCGGCGCGGTGGATCAGGATCGTGTTGGCCGACGGCACGTCGATGCCGGTCTCGATGATGGTCGTGCACAGCAGGATGTTGGCGCGCCGCGCGACGAAATCGCGCATCACGCGTTCCAGCTCGCGCTCGTGCATCTGCCCGTGCGCCACCGCGATGCGTGCCTCGGGCACCAGCTCGGCCAGCCGCGCGCGCTTGTTCTCGATGGTCTCGACCTCGTTGTGCAGGAAGTAGACCTGGCCGCCGCGCTTGAGCTCGCGCAGGATGGCCTCGCGCAGCACGCCGTCTTCCTCGCGCCGCACGAAGGTCTTGATCGCCAGCCGCTTCTGCGGCGCGGTGGCGATTACCGAGAAGTCGCGCAGCCCTTCGAGCGCCATGCCCAGCGTGCGCGGGATCGGCGTCGCGGTCAGCGTCAGCACGTCGACCTCGGCGCGCAGCGTCTTCAGCGCTTCCTTCTGGCGCACGCCGAAGCGGTGTTCCTCGTCGATGATGACCAGCCCCAGCCGCTGGAAGCGCACGTCGTCGGACAGCAGCTTGTGCGTGCCGATCACGATATCGACGGTGCCGTCGTTGATCTGCTTGATTGCCGCGTCGACCTCCTTCTTCGTCTTGAAGCGCGACAGCTCGACGATGCGCACCGGCCAGTCGGCGAAACGGTCCGACAGCGTCTGGAAATGCTGCTCTGCGAGCAGCGTGGTCGGCGCCAGCATCGCCACCTGCTTGCCGCCCATCACCGCGACGAAGGCCGCGCGCAGCGCCACCTCGGTCTTGCCGAAGCCGACGTCGCCGCAGACCAGCCGGTCCATCGGCTTGCCCGAGGTCATGTCGGCGATCACCGCGGCGATTGCCGCGGCCTGGTCAGGCGTTTCCTCGAAGCCGAAGCTCTCGGCGAAGGTCTCGTAGTCCTTCGGCGACAGCGCGAAGGCATGGCCCTCGCGCAGCGCGCGGCGCGCGTACAGGTTCAGCAGTTCGGCCGCGGTATCGCGGATCTGCTGCGCGGCGCGGCGCTTGGCGCGTTCCCACTGTCCCGACCCCAGCGAATGCAGCGGCGCGGTATCCGGATCGGCGCCCGAATAGCGCGAGATCACGTGCAGCTGGTGGACCGGCACATACAGCTTGCTGCCCTTGTCGTAGTCCAGATGCAGGAATTCCTCGTCGCCCTGGCCCATGTCGAGCGTGACCAGGCCCTGGTAGCGGCCGATGCCGTGTTCGCTGTGCACGACCGGGTCGCCGATCTTCAGCTCGGCCAGGTCGCGCACCATCGCGTCGACGCTGCTGGCCTGCTCCTGCTTGCGGCGGCCGGCGCGGCGCGCGGTATTCGCATAGAGCTCGGCCTCGGTGACGAAGGCCAGGCCCGGCTGGCCGTCCATCGGCGGCAACGCGAAGCCGCTCTGCAGCGGCGCCACCGCGATCCCGAACGGCGCGTCGCCGGCGAGGAAGGCCGCGCAGTCCTCGACCGGATGCGGACGCAGGCCGCTGTCGGCGAACAGCTGCAGCAGCGTCTCGCGGCGGCCCGCCGAATCGGCGCACATCAGCACGCGAGCCTGCTTGCGCAGCAGCAGCGCCTCGAGATTGACCAGCGGGTCCTCGGCGCGGCGATTGACCGAGACGTCGGGCAGCGGGGCCGACAGCGGAGCGGCGTCGGCGCCGGCCGGGCCCTGCTGCAGCACCAGCCGCGCCAGCGGCTTGGCGGCGCTGAAGAACTGCTCCTCGCTCAGGAACAGCTGCGCGGGCGGCAGCAGCGGCCGCTCGCGATCGTGCCGCATGAAGTCGTAGCGCTGCTGCGTATCGGTCCAGAAGCGGCGGATCGCCTCGTCGATCGCGCCGACATAGGCCAGCTGCGTGCCGGCCGGCAGGTAGTCGAACAGCGTCGCCGCCGCGTCGAAGAACAGCGGCAGGTAATACTCGATGCCGGCCGACGGCACGCCGTTGCCGATGTCCTTGTAGATCGGCGACTTGCTCGGGTCGCCCTCGAACACCTCGCGCCAGCGGCCGCGGAACGCGGTGCGCGCGGCCTCGTCGAGCGGAAACTCGCGGCCGGGCAGCAGGCGCACCTCCTTGACCGGATAGAGGCTGCGCTGCGTGTCCGGATCGAACGCGCGGATGGTCTCGATCTCGTCGCCGAACAGGTCGATCCGGTACGGCAGCGCCGAGCCCATCGGGAACAGGTCGATCAGGCCGCCGCGCACGCTGTATTCGCCGGGCCGCATCACCGCGCTGACATGCTCGTAGCCGGCCAGCGTGAACTGCGCCTTCAGCGCGGCCTCGTCAAGCCGTTCGCCCTGCTTGAAGAAGAAGGTATAGGCGGCGAGGAACGCCGGCGGCGCGAGCCGGTACAGCGCGGTCTGCGCGGGCACCAGCATCACGTCGCACTGGCCGGTCTGGATGTCGTGCAGCGTCGCCAGGCGCTCCGACACCAGGTCCTGGTGCGGCGAGAAGCTGTCGTAGGGCAGGGTCTCCCAGTCGGGCAGCACGCGCACGCGCAGCTCCGGTGCGAACCACGGGATCTCGTCGGCCAGCCGCTGCGCGTCGACCGCGTTGGCGCACATCACCGCCAGCATCGGCATCTGGCCGTGGTGGGCGCGGGCATAGGCGGCCAGGGCCAGCGCATCGGCCGAGCCGTGCAGGCCGGCGACCTGATGGCGCTGGCCGGCCTTGACCAGCGGCAGCTGAGTGGAAACGGGGAGCGCGGAAGGCGATTTGGCGTCGGACATAAAGCGGTTCGGTTCAAACGACGACACCCCGCCGGCAGCGCGGGCGGGGGTGTCGAGAAGAGGGTCGTATTATAGAATGCGCAGCGCCCGGCCATCCGGCGTCGCATACCGGCGCCGCATTCCCGGTGCAATGCTCGCTGCGCGCCGGCTGCATTCCGGCTGCACGCCGGCTCCACGCCTGGTGCATACCGGCCGCTTTCGTGCCTTCCCTTGATCCGTCAGTCCGCCGCATGTCCGAACGACGTTTTGCCCTGATTCCCTGTGCCGGCAGCGGCAGCCGCGCGGGCGCCGGCCTGCCCAAGCAGTATCGCGAGCTGGCCGGCCACCCAATGATCTGGTACGCGCTGGCCGCGTTCTCGGCGTGCGAGTCGATCAGCGCCACCGCGCTGGTGCTCGCGCCCGACGATCTGCCGCTGGAGGCGCGCTTCGGCTCGGCGGCCTTTGCCGGCCTGCGCTTCGATACCGCCTTCGTCGGCGGCCAGTCGCGCCATGAATCGGTGCTCAACGGGCTGCGGCATCTGGTCCAGCTGGGCGCCGAGGACCAGGACTGGGTGCTGGTGCACGATGCCGCGCGGCCGGGGCTGACGCCGCTGATGATCGAGACGCTGATCCGCGCGGTGGAAGGGGACGATGGCGACGGCCCCGACGCGGCGATCGGCGGCATCCTGGCGGTGCCGGTGCCCGATACGCTCAAGCGTGCCGAGGCCGAGCCGAAGCCGAGCGAGCCGTCGCAATCTTCCCAGCCGTCCCAGCCTTCGCAGTCCTTGCAGCGCTCGCAGCCGTCCCGCATCGGCGGCACCGTGCCGCGCGAAGGGCTGTGGCAGGCGCAGACGCCCCAGATGTTCCGCGTCGGCGTCCTGCGCCAGGCGCTGGAAGACGCGCTCGCCAGCGGCGCGGTCGTGACCGACGAGGCCAGCGCGATCGAGCGGCTGGGCCTGAAGCCGCGGCTCGTCAACGGCTCGCTGCGCAATTTCAAGGTGACCTATCCCGAGGACTTCGCGCTTGCCGAAGTCCTGCTCGGCGGCCCGTCCGCCGCCCCTTCTGCTGGTTCTTCTGGAGACCGATCGCGATGATGCCCTTCGATATCCGCGTGGGACAAGGCTACGACGTGCACGCGCTGGTGCCGGGCCGCAAGCTGGTGCTCGGCGGCGTGGAGATCCCCCACGATCGCGGCCTGCTCGGCCATTCCGACGCCGATGCCCTGCTGCACGCGATCACCGACGCCCTGTTCGGGGCTGCGGGGCTGGGCGACATCGGCCGGCATTTCCCCGATACCGATCCGGCCTTTGCCGGCGCCGACAGCCGCGCGCTGCTGCGCGAGGCCGTGCGGCGCGTGCGCGAGGCCGGTTTCGAAGTCGGCAATGTCGATGCGACGGTGATCGCGCAGGCGCCGAAGCTGGCGCCGCATATCGGGGCGATGGTGGCCAATCTGGCCGAGGATCTGGGTATCGCGGCCGGCCGCTGCAACGTCAAGGCCAAGACCAACGAGAAGCTGGGCTTCGAAGGGCGCCAGGAAGGGATCGTCGCGCAGGCGGTGGTGCTGCTGTGGCGCGGCGCGATCGTCGCGCCGCAGGACTGAGCAGGCTGCGGGGGGGGGCATCGTCGCACCGGCAGGACCGAGCAGGCCGCGCGGCGCCGTCGTCGCGCCACAGGACTGGACGTGCTGCGCGGCGCCGTCGTGCGGGCCTGCCGGCCGTTACAGGCCCGGCTGCGGCGCGTCGGCTTCCTTCGGCTCGATTGCGTAGACGTAGTCGACCAGCCGTTCCAGCGGGCCGGAGCGCGCGCCAGCCTCGGTCCGTTTGACGAAGCCCATCTGCTGGCACAGGCGGTTGGCGGCGCCCATTTCCGGCATGGTGCGCACCACCAGCGCCTGCGCGCCGATATCGCGCGCACGCTCGATGCAGATCTGCATCAGCGTGCGGCCGAGACCCAGGCCGCGCGCCTGCGGGCTGACCGACAGCAACCGCGCCTCGGGCAGGGCCAGCGTCACCGTGCTGCCGTCCAGGGCCTGCAGCGTCGCGCCGGGATGGCAGAACAGCACCGCGCCGCTGATGCCGTGATCGGTCTCGGCAACCCACCATTCCATATCGGAAGTATTGGTCGCCAGCACCGAGCGCATGCCCTGCTGGAACGACGCGCGGCAGTCCTCCATGATTTCGAGCTCGTACTGCGCATACGCTTCCTGCGTGACCGCGGCGATCTGGCCCCAGTCGGAAGCCGTGGCGAGACGATAGTGGAAATGCGGCGAGGAGGGCGAGGGCAGTTGGCTCATGATGGTCCGCGAAGCAGAATCTGCCTCGATTGTAGGCCGGACCGTGCACAAATGCAGTCGGAGAAATGCGGACGCGGGCGGGGCGCGCGGCGGACGCGGAGTCGGGTTCGCGGGGCCTGAAATGCCGATGGCCGCGCGGGGCGGCCATCGACGAACATGACAAACATCGGCAACAAGGGCCCGTAGAAAACCCTCGCAAGGACTGCCGTGGCCTGGCGAGGCCTGCAGAAGCCCTCGGCGTGTGCCGCCTTACTCGGCGTGTGCCGCCTTACTCGGCGGCGATCACGTTGGCCGCGGCCGTGATCACGGCGGCGATACGGCCGACATCGCGCAGCTGCTGCGAGGTCATGCCCTGTTCGCTCTTCAGCAGCTCGTAGTGCGAGCGGATGCAGAAGTGGCACTTGCCGACGATCGACGCGGCCAGCGCGTACATCTCGAAACGGCGCTTGTCGACGCCGCCGTGGGTCGCATACGCATTCATGCGCAGGCCGGCGGGCTGGCTTGCCAGATCGGGATCGGCGGCCATCTCGACATACGGATACCAGACATTGTTCATGCCCATCAGCGCGGCCGCGGTCAGCGCGCCGTTCAGCTCTTCGGGCGACAGCACGCCGGCGTTGCGGATCGCGTCGACGATGATCTTGCTCTTGGCGGCGAAGGCGGCGGCCAGCGCGACGCCCACCGCATCGTTGCCCTCCAGCGAGGAGCGTGCGATGGTGCCGTCCAGGTTCAGGCGGATGTCCTTCGCATAGTCGGGAATGAGATTCTTGATCGTGTTGAGGAATTCCATCAAATTCTCCTATCGCTTTGGGCGAAAAAAACCCGCGTGGGCGGGTTTCGGTGCGCACTGGGGCGCGTTGCCGGCGGCGATGCCGCCGGCAACATCGACAAGGCGCGAATTACAGCGTGGCGCCGCCGACAGCGCGGTTGCACGGGCACAGCTCGTCGGTCTGCAGGCCGTCCAGAATGCGCAGGATTTCGTCCGGGTTACGGCCGACGTTCAGGTTGTTCACCGACACGTGCTGGATGGTGTTGTCCGGGTCGACGATGAAGGTGGCGCGCAGCGCAACGCCGGCATCCTTCTCGCGCACGCCCAGCTGGTCGATCAGCGAGCCGGTGGTATCGGCGAACTGCCACGAGTTCAGCTTGTTCAGGTCCTTGTGTTCACGGCGCCATGCCAGCTTGACGAACTCGTTGTCGGTCGAGCCGCCCAGCACGACAGCGTCGCGGTCGGCGAAGTCCTGGTTCAGCTTGGCGAAGGCCACGATTTCGGTCGGGCACACGAAGGTGAAGTCCTTCGGGTAGAAGTAGATGATTTTCCACTTGCCTTCGAACGACTTCTCGGTGATGTCTTCAAAGGCCGACTGGCCGTTTTCTTCGTGGGCGTTGAAACCCGGCTTGACACCGACGACGTGGAACGGTTCGAGCTTGTCACCAACGGTCTTCATGGACTTCTCCTGGATACGGTTGAACAGACGCCAGCGGGGCATCGCAAGCGGCCATCGTCGAAGACGATTTTCTCGGGCCGCTGCGCGTGCCACGCAACGAATGGGAAGTATGCAGCATCCTGTCCGGCACGGCTAATTGAAAATCTCAAAGAGCCCGATAGCCGGCCGAGCTGCGAGGGACGGCGCGAAAGCGGCATGGCACGCCGGCTTGCGCCGTCCGGCAACGATACACGATCGCGATGACGGAACGGCGACGCGCGCGTTTCGGGCGCTCATCTGCCGTGAGTCAGAAGCGAGTCAGGCGTTCATCAGGCTCGCATCGGGCCTGCATCGGGCCTGCATCACGCGCGCCGGAAACACGCGCTGACCACCAGGCCGCTGCCCGGCGACGGCCGATTGGTCAGCACCAGGCGGCCGCCGTTGCGCTGCATGATCCGGTTGACGATCGACATGCCCAGCCCCGCGCCCTTGGCCTCGCTGCGCGCCGCGTCGAGCCGGTAGAACGGCCGCGTCAGCAGCGGCAGCTGGGCCTCGGGCACGCCGTCGCCATGATCGGCCACCACCAGCATCGCCTCCTTGTCATGGTTGCGCGTGGTGATCTCGACCTCGGCGATGCCGCTGTCGGGATGCTTGGCATAGCGGCGCGCATTCTCGACCAGGTTGTCGAGGATACGCTGGACCTCCATCCGGTTGGCCATCGCCATCACCGGCTCGGGCGCATGCACGCGGATGCGGATGTCGTCGTGCGCGGCATAGACGTTCACCGCGTCGCGCACCAGCGAGGACAGGTCCACCGGCTCGCTGCTCTCCTGCGCGGGGCGCGCGTAGTTCAGGAACTGGCCGATGATCGCGTCCATCTGCTCGATGTCGGCGATCATCGCCTCGCGCGTGGTGTCGTCGACCGGGGACATCTCGGTCTCGAGCCGCAGCCGCGTCAGCGGCGTGCGCAGATCGTGCGAGATGCCGGCCAGCATCACCACGCGGTCGTCGTCGAGCTGGCGCAGGTCGCGCACCATCTGGTTGAAGCTGTGGTTGGCCTGCGCGACCTCGCTGGCGCCGCGCTCGGGCAGCGGCGGGGGATCGCCGCCCGAACCGATCGCGCGCGCGGCATCGGCCAGGCGCTTGAGCGGCCGGTTGACCCGCGCCGTGATGAAGGCCGAGCCGAAGATGGACAGCAGCACCGCCGCCACGGTCCACCACAGCCATTGCAGTCCGGGCACGCGTTCGAAGCGCTCCGGGCTGATCGCCACCCAGTAGTCGTCGCCCTCGATCTCGAAGCTGACCCAGACGCCCGGAATGTCGTTGACCGTGGTCGCGATCACGGTATCGCCGCCCAGACGGCTGCGGATTTCCTGCTGCACCAGCTGGGTCAGGAAGGGGTTCGCGGTGGGCGTGGTGAAGTCGTCGTCGCGCTCGCGCGGATAGACCTTGATGCCTTCGTTCTGCACCAGGTCGAGCAGCAGGAAGCGACGCCGCGCGGGGTCGGAATAGAGCAGGGCCGCGCGCGTGAGCTTGACCACGCTGACCACCTGCATCGCGATCTGCTGCGCGCGCGGGGCGCGTTCGAACAGCCGGTAGCTCTGAAACCAGATGCCCAGCGAAATGGCCAGCAGCAGCGCGATCAGCATGAAGGTCCGCCAGAACAGCGAACCGAAGAAACGCGTGGCCGTGCGGCGGATCACGGTCGCCACGATAACGGCCGGGACTTACTTCACGCCATCGGGAATGAAGACGTAGCCCAGCCCCCAGACGGTCTGGATGAAACGCGGATTGCCCGGATCGGGTTCGATCAGCTTGCGCAGGCGCGAGATCTGTACGTCCAGGCTGCGGTCGAACACTTCGTATTCGCGGCCGCGCGCCATTTCCATCAGCTTCTCGCGCGACAGCGGCTGGCGCGGATGGCGGGCGAACACCTTGAGCACCGAGAACTCGCCGGTGGTCAGCGTGATTTCCTCGTCGTTCTTGGTCAGCGTGCGCGTGGCCAGGTTCAGCACGAAATCGCCGAAGGCGAAGGTCTCCGGCGTTTCCGACGGGGCGCCGGGCACTTCGGCCGGGCCCTTGCGGCGCAGCACCGCGTGGATGCGCGCGATCAGTTCGCGCGGGTTGAACGGCTTGGGCAGATAGTCGTCGGCGCCCATCTCGAGGCCGACGATGCGGTCCACGTCCTCGCCCTTGGCCGTCAGCATGATGATCGGGGTCTGGTCGTTGGCGCCGCGCAGACGGCGGCAGATCGACAGACCATCTTCGCCCGGCATCATCAGGTCGAGCACGAGCAGGTCGAAACGCTCGCGCAGCCAGAGCTTGTTCATGGCGGTGGCGTTTTCCGCGACCAGCACGGTAAAGCCTTGCTCGCCGAGATAGCGGCGCAGCAGATCGCGGAGACGGGGGTCGTCGTCCACGACGAGAATCTTGTGGCTGGTATTTTCCATGGCGCTAATCTTAGCGAGTCTCGCTAGGGGTCAAAATGGCTTAACAAAAGGTTACATACTTTACCTTGCGGCTCGCCAAGTGCACAGCGGGCAGCGTTTACACTGCGCGCTGCCCGCAAAGGGCAAATCGGTCAGCCTCGATCCGGGAGCCTCTGGCGTCGTCCAGCGGAAGCCCGAACCGGGCAAGCCCCAGACCGCCATTATCAATGAAAGCGAAATCCACCCGGTCCGAACCGCGCCGCGCCTCCGGCGCCCGACGCCGTGTCGCCGGAGCCCTGCTTGCGCTGCTGCTGCCGTCGATGCTGCTGCATGCCGCCAGCGCGTCCGCGCAGTCGCCGGGACTCGGCGCGCTGCTGCAGGGTCACGGGCGCCATCCGGGCCGGGGCGCGGAGGGCTATCCGGGGCATGCGCGCAAGGACCGCGAGCGCCCCCCGCCGCGCGAGACCCGGGGCCGCGCCAACCGCCAGCGCGCCGAGCGCGAGGCCGGCGAGCGGCCGGGCCGCGGCGGCAAGCTGTCGGCCGACGAACGGCGCAAGCTGCGGCAGAGCCTCTACGACATCAGCAGGGAGATGTACCAGGGCAACTGAGCGGCAATGGCATCCGCCCTGCCTTCGCCCATGCCCGCGGTCTTTTCCCTCCCGCGCAAGCGCAAAGCGAGCGATGGCTCCATCCGCGCGGCGCCGTTCACCGCGGCTTGAAATGCCGCAGGAAATCGACAAACACCTCCGCCGCCAGCTGCGCATCCTCGGCGGTGATCGTCTCCAGCGGGTTGTGGCTGATGCCGCCGTTGCCGCAGCGGACGAACAGCATCGCCACATCGGTGATCCGCTGCATCATCATCGCATCGTGCCCGGCGCCCGACGGCAGCTCGAAGGCCTGCAGCCCGCGCTTGTTCAGCACCGCCGCGAACTGCGCGCGCAGCCACGGCGCGCACGGCGCGTTGTTGACCGGCGGCACCCGTTCCACCTCCGCACGCACGCCGCGCCGCGCGGCGATCGCCTCGATGCCGGCTACGATATCGGCGATCGCGGCCTCGCGCACCGCGTCCTCGCCGGCGCGGATATCCATCGAGAAGTGGCACGCGGCCGGAATCACGTTGCTGGAGCCGTTCGGCACCTGCAGCTGGCCGACCGTGCCGACCAGCGTCGGCGCCTGGCCGCAGCGCGACTCGACCAGCAGTACCATTTCGGCGGCCGCGGCGGCGGCATCCTTGCGCATCGTCATCGGCGTGGTGCCGGCATGGCTGGCCAGCCCTTCGACGCGCACCTGGAAGCGGCTGCTGCCGGCGATCTGCGTGACGATGCCCAGCGGCAGGTCATGGTGCAGCAGTACCGGTCCCTGTTCGATATGTACTTCGACGAAGCCGAGCAGCGTCGCCGGATCGACCGCCGCCGCGCGCAGCGCATCGGGATCGCCGCGGCCCGGCAGGTCGGATTCGGCCAGCGCCTGCGCCAGCGTGATGCCGTCGGCGTCGGCGCGCGCCAGCAGCGCCGGATCGAAGCGGCCGGCGAGCACGCTGCTCGCCAGGAAGCTGGTCTTGAAACGCAGCCCTTCCTCCTCGGCGAAGCCCACCACGTCGAAGTGATAGGGCAGCCGGATGCCGGCCTCGTTCAGCGCGCCGACCACCGCGATCGGCAACAGGATGCCCAGGCGCCCGTCATAGCGGCCGCCGTTGCGCACCGTGTCGAAATGCGAGCCGGTCATCAGCACCTTCGCGTCGGGACCGGCCGACGGATCGGCCTCGTAGCGGCCGATCACGTTGCCGATCGCATCGACGCGCACCTGCATGCCGGCCGCGCGCATGCGCTCGGCGAGCATGGCCGCCGCGGCGCGGTGAGCCGGCGTCAGATAGGCGCAGGTCAGGCCGCCTTCCATATCGGAGAAGCGCGCGAGCGCGTCGGCGGCATCGAGAATGGACTGGCCCAGGGAAGGAGAGGGGGAATGCATGTGCTGGCTCTTCGGTACGTCGGTGAAAAGGGGAGTCATGCCGTCGGGGCGGACGGCACGCGTTCGCGTTGCAGCAGCGCCGCGGCCGCCGAGCCGCTGCGCGTCGCCGCTTCGATGGTGGCCGGGTAGGGGCCATAGGCGCCACAAGCTCCGCCCGGTTCGGCCCGCCCGTCGGTATAGTCGCCCGCCAGCGCCAGACCCGGCACGCCGATATCGTTGCCGGGACGCGCCAGGCCGGGCACGCAGCGGAACGTGGCCAGGCGTTCGGCGATCACGAACTCGCCGCGCGCTTCGGCAAGGCGCGCGGCATCGGGTATGACGGGCGCCAGTTGCGCGGCAAGTTGCGCGCGCACGCGCCGCGCCAGCTCGCCCTGCGGCAGCGCGGCGGCATCGTCGGCGGCGCTGATGACGACCGACCAGACGTTGTCGCGGGCTGGGTCCTGCAAGGCGCCGTGGTACTCGCTGGACAGCGCGGCGCGATCGAAGACGAATTGCCCCGGCGCGGCGGCGCTGGCGTCGAGCGCCAGGAAAGGACGCGGCAGACGCAGCGCGCCGACGTTCAGATACAGCGTGACGATCGGCACATGGTCGAAGGCGTGCAGCGTCGCGGCGGCGGCCTTCAGTGCGGCGGCGTGGTGCGCGACCGGGTGCGCGGCCGGGTCCGGGCCCAGCGATATCTGCGCCAGCAGCCGTGCCGCCTGCCGCGGCGCGGTGGCGATGATCAGCTGCGCGACCTCCTGCTGGCCGGAGGCGGTCCGCAGCACCCAGCCGCGCGCGCTCCGCGCGATCGTCTGCACCGCGGCGCCGGTCCGGACCGTGCCGCCCGCGGCCACGATCGCCTGCGCGGCGGCTTCGGGGAACAGCCGGCTCAGGTCCCAGCGCGGCACCAGCATGTCGCTGTCGTCGCGCGCCGCCAGCAGGCTGTCGCGCAGCACGCGGCGAAACACGCGGGCATCGGCCTGCTCGGCCGGCGTGTTCAGCGCGGCCACGCACAGCGGGAACCACAGCCGCTGCTGCAGCGCGGGCGGCGCGTGCGCCAACCATGCGGCAACGGTCTCGCCGGCAGAGTCGGTGGAGTCGGCAGAGGGGACGGAGTTCGAGGACGTGGTGGACGTGGTGGACGTGGCGGGCGCGGCGGGCGCGGCAGAGGCGGTCGAGGCGGCCGAGGCGGCAGAGGCGGCAGAGGCGGCAGAGGCGGCGCCGTCGGCGTGCTCGGCTTCGTCGTCCGCGCGCAGCAGCGACAGCACCTTCGCCAACGCCGCGCGCTCATGCCAGCCGAGCCCGCGCGCGGTCAGGCCCATGCCGACCAGATGCCAGGGCGCGGGCAGGCGCGGCGCCTGCAGCCGCCAGCCGTCGGCGTAGGCCATCTGCAGCGGCAGCCGCAGCAGCGCGGCATCGGGATCGACGCCGGCGCGGCGCATCAGGGCAAGGGTATGGCGATAGGCGCCGAGAAGAAGATGCTGGCCATTGTCGAGTTCGCCGGCGACCTGCGGATGGCGGCGGGCGACGCGGCGCGCGCGGCCGCCGAGCACCGGCGCGGCTTCGAACACATGGACCACGCGGCCGGCCTGCGCCAGTTCGAGCGCGGCGGCCATGCCGGCCCAGCCGCCGCCGATGATGCCCACCGAGCCGTCTGCGCCCACCAAGCTCACCGCATCCGCAGCGCCTGCAGCACCCGTAGCACCCGCAGCACCCGCAGCACCCGCAGCACCCACAGCGCCCACAGCGCCCACAGCGCCCGCAGCACCCACAGCACCCACAGCACCCACAGCACCCACCGCACCCACCGCACCCACAGCGCCCACAGCGCCCACAGCGCCCACAGCGTCGACCGCGCCGCCGGCTTGCGGCGACACTGCGTCGGGCGTGGCGGGGCGTTCTGCCATCGCGGTGCTCAGCGGTTGCGTATCCACGTCTTCCATGCGATCCACAGCTTGCGCATGGGTGTCAGCGAGATGCGCTGGTTCAATACCTGGAAGCCGCTGGCCTCGATCTCGTCGAGCAGGGCGTGGTAGATCGCGCCCATCAGCAGCCCCGCACGCTGCGCGCGGCGGTCGGTATCGGGCAGCAGCGCCAGCGCCTCGCGGTAGAAGGTGCGCGCGCGCTCGGCGTGATAGGCCATCAGCGCGACGAAGCGCGGCGAATGCCGGCCCTGCATGATGTCGGCGGCCGGCACCTCGAAGCGCTGTAGCACATTGACCGGCAGATAGAGGCGGCCGCGCCGCGCGTCCTCGCCGACGTCGCGGATGATATTGACCAGCTGCAGCGAACGCCCGAGCTTCTCGGCGAATTCGAGCGTGCGCGGGTCGCGGTAGCCGAAGATGCGCGCGCTCATGGTGCCGACCACGCCGGCCACGCAATGGCAGTAGCGGTCGAGGCCGGCCTCGTCCAGATAGCGCGTCTGCATCAGGTCCATTTCCATGCCTTCCAGCACCTCGGCGAGCATCGGCTGCGTCAGGCCGCAGGAGGCCAGATGCGGCTGCAGCGCCAGCGTGGTCGGATGGGTGGGGGCGCCGGCAAACAGGCGGTTCAGCTCGCCGTGCCACCAGGCCAGCTGTTGCTGGGCGACGGTCAGGTCCTGGGTTTCGTCGACGACGTCGTCGACTTCGCGGCACCAGGCATAGAGCGCGGTGATGGCACGCCGCCGTTCCGGGGGCAGGAACAGGAAGCTGTAGTAGAAGCTGGAGCCGCTCTGGGCGGCCTTGTCTTGGCAGTACTGATCGGGCGTCACCGGTCTCGGGCTCGCTAGGGACACACTCGGGGCTTTATCTGGGCTCAATCCGGCTTGATCCAGCTCTGTCCGGGCTCAGGCGGCGTTCAACGCCTGATCTCAATGAGCGGGCTTGCTCGGCGCGGTGCCGGTCCGGTAGCGCGCTGCCGCCCGCCATGCCAACAGCAGCCAGTCGGCGGGCCCGAGCGTCGGACGGCGCCGGAAGACATCGTAGCCGACGGCCTCGATGCGTTCCAGCACGCGCAGGCCGCCTTGCACCACCAGCCGCAACTCCCAGTCGATGCGCCAGTCCGCCGTCCGCGGCAGGTCCAGCGCGAGCGAAGCGCCGGATTGTAGCATCGCCTCCGTGCGCATCTTCAGCTCTTCCATCAGCGCCAGCCAGCGCGCGTCGCAGCGGCCCTCGGCCAGCGCGTCGTCGTCGACGCCGTGGCGCGCCATCGCGTCGGCGGGCAGGTAGACGCGGCCGCGCGCGAAGTCGATCGCGACGTCCTGCCAGAAGTTGACCAGTTGCAGGCCGGTGCAGATCGCATCGGCGCGCGCGAAGCGGTCCGGCGTGGCCGCGCCGTACAGATGCAGCATCAGCCGGCCGACCGGATTGGCGGAGCGGCGCGAGTAGTCGAGCAGGCTGTCCCAGTCGGCATGGCGGTGCACGGTCACGTCCTGCCGGAAGGCGTCGAGCAGGTCGTGGAACAGCGGCAGCGGCAAGCGGTATTCGGCGATGACCTCGGCCAGCGCGCGCATCATCGGCGTGCCCGGATCGGTGCCGGCGTCGATGCGGTCGAGCGCATCCGACAGCGCGCCGAGCGCGGCCAGGCGCTCCTGCGGCGCGGCATCGCCCTCGTCGGCGAGATCGTCGGCGGTGCGGGCGAAGCGGTAGATCACCGCGACCGGCCGGCGCAGCCGCCTGGGCAGCAGCACGCTGGCGACCGGGAAGTTCTCGTAGTGGCCGATGGCCAGGCCGTCGGGGGCGGCTGCGGAGGGCGGCGTTGGCATCGGCATCGGGGTCTGGATTGGGATCGTGTCGGCGGCGGCGGGCTCGCCGGGGTTGGACATGGCCGCAGCATTGTAATCACGGGCGCGCCCACGGGCACCTGGAAGCCACGCAAACGCCGCGCATGTGCCGCTTTCCACCCTACCGATAGGGGGCATGCGGGCACGCATCGGACGCCAAATAGCGGGTAAATCCCCGGTTTCGGTCCTCAAATCAGTCCATTCGTCGCGTCGCGTTTGACGCACCCCGAACGGCTGGATATATTGCTGACCGGCCGGTTATTTACTGCCGGACCCGCCGTCCCAGGGGCGGCGCCATTGTCGTGTCGCGCGGCAGCGCTGCTGTTCGCCGCCAGTCCGGCCGTGCCGGCGCACGTCGCCTCTCGTCATGCCGTTGCACCCGTCTTATCGCCATCCCATGCCAGTGCCTTGTCCCGGGCCGGAAGTCGCGGCCGTCAACGCTTTCAGGACCTCGCCGTCGATCGTCGGCGCGGTGTTGCTCGGTGCCGTGCTGGTACTGGGCGGCTGCTCGCGCGAGCCCGAGCGCGCGCCGGAGGTCCGGCCGGTGCGTCTGCTGCAGCTGCAGTCCGCCACCGGCCAGTCCTCCTACGAGTTCTCCGGCGACGTGCGGCCGCGCATCGAATCCCGTCTCGGTTTCCGCGTCGGCGGCAAGATCGCCGCGCGCCTGGTCGACGTGGGCGCCACGGTGCGGCGCGGGCAGCCGCTGGCCCGGCTCGATCCGACCGATCTGAACCTGGCCGAGCAGGGCTCGCGCGCGCAGTACGAGGCGGCGCGCACCGACCGCGACCTGGCGGCCGCCGACCTGAAGCGCTACAACGACCTGTTCGCCAAGGGCTTTATCAGCGCGGCCGAGCAGAACCGGCGCCAGGCCAGCTACGAGGCCGCGGCCGCGCGGCTGCGCCAGGCGGAGGCCGCGCTGCGCGAGCAGAGCAACCAGACCGGCTATACCGTGCTGGCCGCGGACGCCGACGGCGTGGTCACCGCGATCGATGCCGAAGTGGGGCAGGTGGTCAGCGCCGGGCAGTCGGTGGTGCGGGTTGCGCAGACCGCCGAGAAGGAGGTCGCGATCGGCCTGCCCGAGGATCAGGTCGATTGGCTGCGCGACATCCGGGACGTCAGCGTGCGGACCTGGGCCGAGCCCGACCGCATCCTGCCGGGCCGCGTGCGCGAGATCGCCGCGGCCGCGGACCCGGTCACGCGCACCTACGCGGCGCGCATCACGGTGCCCAATCCGCCCGCCGACCTGAAGTTCGGCATGACCGCGATGGTCACCTTCGTGCGGACCGGCGCGTCGCCCGCGGTGCGCGTGCCGCTGACCGCGCTGCTGCAGCAGCAGGGCACGAACCAGGTCTGGGTCTACGACGGCGCGGCCGGCACGGTGCAGCCGGTGACGGTCACGCTGGGGCAGCCGATCGGCAACGAGATCGAGGTCAGGAGCGGACTTCGTCCGGGCCAGACCATCGTCACCGCGGGCGTGCATCTGCTCAAGCCGGGCCAGAAGGTGCGGCCGCTGCAGTCGGTCGCGTCCGCGTCGGCGCCTGGGACGGCTGCAGGCACGGCAGCAGGGACGGCAGCAGGGACGGCGCCGGGGACGGCTGCAGGGACGGCGCCGGCGACGGCGTCGGCGTCGGCGCCGCGATCGACGGGTACCGCGGTTCCGTCCGCTGCGCCCGCCACTGCTCCGGCCAGCGCACCGACCAGCGCACCGACCAGCGCGCCGGCAAGTGCCCCGGCCAGTGCGCCGGCCCCTGCGCCCACCAGCGCCCCGGCCAGCGCGCCCACCGCTCGCAGCTAAGGGCGCCGCGATGGAGCACTCCCGATTCAATCTGTCGCGCTGGGCGCTCGAGCACCAGGCGCTGACGCGCTATCTGCTGGTGGTGTTGCTGCTGGCCGGGCTGATGTCGTATTTCCAGCTGGGGCAGGACGAAGACCCGCCGTTCACCTTCCGCGTGATGGTGGTGCAGGCCTTCTGGCCCGGCGCCACCGCCGAGCAGATTGCGGTGCAGGTCACCGACAAGCTCGAACGCCAGCTGCAGGAAGTCCCCTACGCGGACAAGATCCGCAGCTTCTCCAAGCCGGGCGAGACCACCGTGATCTTCCAGCTGCGCGACGACGCGCCGGCGAAGGAGACCGCGCAGATCTGGTACACGGTGCGCAAGAAGATCGGCGATATCGCCGGCACGCTGCCGGCCGGCGTGCGCGGGCCGTTCTTCAACGACGAGTTCGGCGATGTCTACGGCACCATCTACGCGCTGTCCGCCGACGGCTTCACCTACAAGGAACTGCGCGAATATGCCGACCTGGTGCGCCAGCAGCTGCTGCGCGTGCCGTCGGTCGCCAAGGTGTCGCTGATCGGCCTGCAGGACGAGAAGATCTATATCGAGTTCAACCAGACCCGCTTCGCGCAACTCGGGCTGGACCTGAACGCGATTGCCGACCAGATCGCCCAGCAGAACAACCTGACCGCCAGCGGCGTGCTGGTGACGCCCAGCGACAACGTGCAGGTGCGCGTGTCGGGCCAGTTCGCCGATGTCGGCGACCTGCGCAATATGGTGCTGCGCGGCCCCAACGGCGCGGCGAACATCCGGCTCGGCGATATCGCGCGCGTCTATCGCGGCTACGTCGATCCGCCGGCGCCGCGCATGCGCTTCAACGGCAAGGACGTGATCGGCCTGGGCATCTCGATGGAGAAGGGCGGCGACATCATCGCGCTGGGCGAGGCGCTGCGCGCCGAGGCCGACACGCTGCGCAAGCAGCTGCCGGTCGGCATCGAGATGGAGCAGGTGCAGGACCAGCCGGAGGCGGTCAAGCGTTCGGTCGGGGAGTTCGTGCGCGTGCTGATCGAGGCCGTGGTGATCGTGCTGGCGGTCAGCTTCATCTCGCTGGGCCTGCACACCAAGCCGCTGCGGCTAGACGCGCGCCCCGGCCTGGTGGTGGCGCTGACGATCCCGCTGGTGCTGGCGGTCACGTTCCTGTTCATGAACGTGTTCGACATCGGCCTGCACAAGGTCTCGCTGGGCGCGCTGATCATCGCGCTCGGACTGCTGGTCGACGACGCCATCATCGCGGTCGAGATGATGGTGCGCAAGCTGGAGGAGGGCTTCTCCAAGATGGAGGCCGCGACCTTCGCCTACACCTCGACCGCGATGCCGATGCTGACCGGCACGCTGATCACCGCCGCGGGCTTCCTGCCGGTGGGTCTCGCGCGTTCGACGGTCGGCGAATACACCTTCGCCATCTTCGCGGTGACGGCGCTCGCGCTGGTGCTGTCGTGGCTGGCGGCGGTCTATTTCACGCCGTATCTGGGTTATCTGCTGCTGAAGGTCACGCCGAGCGAGGGCGGCCATCACGAGGTGTTCGACACGCCGTTCTATGCGCGCTTCCGCCGCGCGGTGGACTGGTGCGTGGACTGGCGCAAGACCGTGATCGCGATCACGCTGGGGACCTTCGCGCTCGGCATCTTTGCCTTCCAGTTCGTCGAGAAGCAGTTCTTCCCCGATTCCAGCCGGCCCGAGCTGATGGTCGAGATGTGGCTGCCCGAGGGCGCCAGCTTCGCGCAGAGCGAGGCCGAGGCCAGGCGCTTCGAGGCCGCGCTGCGCGGCGATGCCGATGTCGGCAGCATCACCACCTTCGTCGGCACCGGCGCGCCGCGCTTCTATCTGCCGCTGGACCAGATCTTCCCGCAGAGCAATGTGGTGCAGCTGATCGTGCTGCCGGTCGACGTCGAGGTGCGCGAGCGGCTGCGCCAGCGCATCATCGCGCTGCTGGCAAGCGACTTTCCCCAGCTACGCGGCCGCGTCAAGCTGCTGCCGAACGGGCCGCCGGTTGCCTATCCGGTGCAGTTCCGCGTGATCGGGCCCGAGGCGGCGGGGGTGCGGCGGATCGCCGACCAGGTCAAGGCGATCATGAGCGCCAATCCGAATACGGTCGGCGTCAATGACAACTGGAACGAGAACGTCAAGGTGCTGCGCCTGGACATCGATCAGGAAAAGGCGCGCGCGCTCGGCGTGACCACCAATGCGATCGCCCGCGTCACGCAGACCGTGCTGACCGGCGCGCCGGTCGGCCAGTATCGCGACGGCGACAAGCTGATCGACATCGTGATGCGCTCGGCCCGGGACGAACGCGAGGCGCTGGCCGATCTGCACAACGTGCAGGTGCCGACCGCCAGCGGGCGCGCGGTGCCGCTGACGCAGGTGGCGCGCATCGGCATCCGTTCCGAGCCGGGCATCGTCTGGCGCGAGAATCGCGATTTCGGCGTGACCGTGCAGGCCGACGTGGTCGACGGCATCCAGGGACCGACCGTGACCGCGCAGATCAACCCGCAGCTCGACAAGCTGCGCGCCGAGCTGCCGGCCGGCTACCTGATCACGGTGGCCGGCGCCGAGGAGGAGAGCGGCAAGGCGGGCGCGTCGATCGCCGCGCAGCTGCCGCTGTGCGTGTTCCTGATCTTCACGCTGCTGATGCTGCAGCTGCACAGCTTCTCGCGCGCGGTGATGGTGTTCCTGACCGGCCCGCTCGGGCTGATCGGCGCCGCGGCGACGCTGTTGCTGCTGCAGGCGCCGATGGGCTTCGTTGCCCAGCTGGGCATCACCGCGCTGGTCGGCATGATCATCCGCAACTCGGTGATCCTGGTCGACCAGATCGAGCAGGACATCCGCGCCGGCGTGCCGGCCTGGACCGCGATCGTCGAGGCCGCGGTACGCCGCTTCCGGCCGATCATGCTGACCGCGGCGGCCGCCGTGCTGGCGATGATCCCGCTGTCGCGCTCGGTGTTCTGGGGGCCGATGGCGGTCGCGATCATGGGTGGCCTGCTGGTCGCCACGGTGCTGACGCTGCTGTTCCTGCCGGCGCTGTACGCCGCCTGGTTCCGCGTGCGCCGGCCGGAGGAGGCCAGCGGCGTGATGGCTTGATCGGGGCGTGATCGCGGCCTGATCGCAGCCTGGTCATGGGCTGCCCGGGGGACTGGATTCGCGCCGAACCATGCGCTACAATCCGCGGTCTTTGCCGGGCAGCGGTGCAACGCCGCAGGCCGGTCGGAGAAGCAGGGGGGCGCATGCAGTTCCGGTCGCCTCCTTTGTTTTTTCGGCCTTGATGCCCGACAGACCGCGGAGCCTCCCGTCAGGGCGGCACCGCTTGGACCGCGAGGGTGGCGAAATTGGTAGACGCACCAGGTTTAGGTCCTGACGCCAGCAATGGTGTAGGGGTTCGAGTCCCCTCCCTCGCACCACACTTCCTGATCGTCTCGTTTCCCGTACGGCAGCGCCCGGCCGCCGCGATTGGTGAAACATTTGCTTACCGACGTTTCACCGGATGGCTCGCCGGGGATCCGCGCCGGCGCTAAGCTGCTCGACAAGAAGAACGCCGTCGCGCCCGCGTCGAATCGGGACAACATCATGACCCTCACAGCAAAAACCCTCTGTCTCGCCGCCTTGCTCGCGCTGCCGCTGGCCGTCCACGCCGATCCGTGGAAGGACGAAAGTGGCCATGGCAAATGGCGCGGTCATCACCATGGCGGCGACTACAAGGAAGAGTACTGGGACGGCAACTGCAAGGTCGAACGCAAGTTCAAGGGCAACGGCGACTACAAGGAAGAACGCAAGTGCAAGGGGCCGCGCTACGGGTACTACGGCCCGGCGCCGGTCTATGTCCAGCCGGCCCCGGTCTATGTCGAGCCGGCCCCGGTCCATGTGCCGCCGGGCGTCACCGTCCACGGCACCGTGACGTTCCCGCGCTGATCCGCCGCGGTTCCCCGCTGACTCCTCGCTGATTCGCCGCTGATTCGCCGCTGATTCGCCGCTGGTTCGCCGCTGGTTCGCCGCGGCTTTCCCGTTCCAGCGTGGCGGCGCCATCGCGGCCGCCCGCGTTCCGGGCGTCCCCGCGTCCCGTCCCCCGCGTCCTATAGTAGATACCCGCAGGCCAGCGTTGCACCGGCGCCCCCCATTCGCGGACGGCGCGCCACGCGCCTCACGCCAGTGCGCGCCATCCCTGTATCTCGAAGAGGGGAACCATCATGGCACTGGCAACCACCCTGGCGACTTGCCTGAGCAGCAAGAACAGCCATTTCGATATCATCCGCCACCCGTATGCGCTGGGCAGCATGGCGACCGCGCAAGCGGCCCATGTGCCGGGCGATCGCCTGGTCAAGACCGTATTGCTGGAGGACGAGGCGGGCTATGTGGTGGCGGTGATGCCGTCGACCCGCCTGCTCGATCTGTCCGAGCTATGCGAACGCACCGGCCGCCGGCTGACGATGGCCAGCGAGGACGAGGTGCGCGAAGTGTTCAAGGACTGCGTGCTGGGCGCGATCCCGCCGGTCGGCATGGCCTATGGCATGCGCACCTATATCGACGAGAGCCTGCTTGGCCAGCCCGAGGTCTATTTCGAGGCGGGGGATCACGAGGAGCTGATCCACATGACCACGGAGGCGTTCCTCGACCTGATGGCAGGCGCCGAGCGAGGGCAGTTCACCCGCCGGATGATGTAGCGGAAACAGGCAGGCCGCCGTGTGCGAACGGTAGCTGTCGGCGCGCTGCACGGCGCCGGTGATGCGAAACGCCGCCGCGCCGTCGCTCAGGGCTGCTCGCCTTCCAGCGTGAAGGTCGCGCCGGCGTCCTGGCCGAGCAGTTCGACCAGCGCCGGCAGCGCCGCCTCAAGCGCCGCCCGCAGCGTCCAGGGCGGATTGGCCACGAACATGCCGCTGCCATGCAGGCCGAGCCCGCCGGGCACCGGGTGCTTGACCGTCAGCGTGGCATGCAGCCAGCCCTTGAACGGCAGCGCCTTCATCTGGACCGGCAATTGCACGGACTCGCGCCGCTGCACCTGCGGATACCAGACTGCATAGGTGCCGGTGGCGAAGCGCTGCAGCCCATCGCGCAGGCACTGCACGGTGCGCGCGTAGTCCTGCTTGTCCTCGTATGACGGATCGATCAGCACCAGCGCGCGGCGCGGCGGGGGCGGCAGGATGGCCTTGATGCCGCCGAAGCCGTCGCCGTCGTACAGCATCACGCGGCGTCCCGCGCCGCGGAAGTTCTCGCGCAGCACCTGGATCTCGGTGCTGTGCAGTTCGAACAGCCGCAGCCGGTCCGCGTCGCGCAGCATCTGCCAGGCGAGCCACGGCGAGCCGGGATAGTGCCGGAGGCGGCCGTCCGGATTCAGCGTGCGCACCTGGTCCAGGTATTCCTGCAGCAGCGGCGGCAGCGCGCGGCCTTCCGCGGCGGCCCGCCACAGCGGAGCGATACCGGTCTCGAACTCCGATTTCTTGGTCGCATAGCCCTCGTCCAGCGCATAAAGGCCGGCGCCGGCGTGCGTGTCGATGTACCAGAACGGCTTGTCCTTCTGCGTCAGGTAATCGAGCAGATGGGTGACGATGGCGTGCTTGAGAACGTCGGCGTGATTGCCGGCGTGGAAGGCGTGGCGATAGCTGAGCATGGCAGGGGCGGGCGGAGCAGGGCGCCATGCTACCATCCGGCCGACCTTCCGCGGCGCCCGTGGCCGTCATGCAGCGTTTTGCGCTCGTTTTGGGCCGGCTTTGCGCCGTTTTTTGCGCCGTTTTTTTTGCGGCGATCGTGCGCCGGTCCTGGCGTGCCGCGAAGCGTCTCGCCGCGTCGTCCTCCGTCCTGTTTTTCCGTTCTTCCGATGCCCAGCGCCCTCGATCCCGCCGAGCCGATCCTGTCCGACCAGGGTACGCCGTACTCGCCCCGCTATGACGACGTCTATCACAGCGTCGAGGGCGGGCTGGCGCAGGCGCGGCATGTCTTTCTCGGCGGCAATGGCCTGCCGCAGGCGTGGCAGGGGCGGGAACAATTCGTCATCGTCGAAACGGGCTTCGGCCAGGGGCTCAATTTCCTGGCGACGTGGCAGGCCTGGCGCGACGACCCGCGCCGCTGCGCGCGCCTGCATTTCGTCTCGATCGAGAAGCATCCATTTACCCGTGAAGGCCTGGCGGCGCTGCATGCCGACCTCGAAGAGCTGGCACCGCTCGCGCAGCAGTTGCAGGCCGCGTGGCCCCTAGCGCTGCCGGGGCTGCATCGGCTCGCCTTCGACGGCGGCGCGGTGGTGCTGACGCTCGCGCTGGGGGACGTGCAGGCACTCTTGCCGCGGCTGGCAGTCGGTGCCGATGCCTTCTATCTGGACGGCTTCGCCCCGGCGCGCAATGCCGACATGTGGGATCCGGTGGTGATGAAGGGGCTGGCCCGGCTGGCGCGTCCCGGCGCCACGCTGGCGACCTATACGGCCGCCGGCTTCGTGCGGCGCGGCCTGCAGGCGGCGGGGTTCGAGGTCAGCAAGGCGCCGGGCTTCGGCAGCAAGCGCGACATGACGGTCGCGCGCGTGCCGGCCGAGCGCCGGCGCCGCCATGCGCCGCCTTCGCCCGGTGCCTGGACGCGGCGCCACGCGATGGTGATCGGCGCCGGATTGGCCGGCTGTGCGGTGACCGAGCGGCTGGCGGCGCGCGGCTGGCGCGTGACGCTGATTGACGCGCACGACGGCCCGGCGCGCGAGACTTCGGCGCATCGCGCGGCAGCCATGCACCCGCATCTGTCGCCGGACGACAGCGTGCTGTCGCGGCTGTCGCGCGCCGGCAATCTCCATGCATTGCGGGCCTGGCAGGCGCTGGCCGAGGCCGGACATCCGGTCGGCTGGCACGGTTGCGGCGTGCTGCAGGTCGGTCAGGACGACGAGGACACGGCGCTGCAGCAGCGCGCGCTGGCTGAACTCGGGTTCCCCGCGGAGTACGTACGCTGGATGTCGGCGCAGCAGGCTGCCGACGAGCATGGCGCCACGGTGGCGCGCGGCGGCTTGTGGTTCCCCCAGGGGGGATGGGTCGCGCCGCCCGACGTCTGCCGCGCTCAGTTGGCGATGGCGGGGGCGGCCGTGGAGACGCGGTTCGGCTGCCGTATCGCCTCCCTGCATCGGACCGATGACGGCTGGCAGGTATTCGACGAGGCAGGGCGGCCGGTGGCCGAGGCGCCGGTGCTGGTGCTCGCCAATGCGCACCACGCCAGCGGCCTGCTGCCGCTGCGCCATCTGCCGATCCGGCGCGTGCGGGGGCAACTGACCACGCTCGAGCCGGGCGATGTCGCTCGCCTGGGCCGCTGGCCCGACTGCGTGGTGACGGGCAGCGGCTACCTGCTGCCGCGCGACGGCGACGGCAGCGCCAGGATCGGGTCCAGCTACGAGCCGGACGAAGGGTCGCTGGTGGAACGGGTCGAGACCCATGCCGACAATCTGCGCCGGCTGTCGGCGCTGTTGCCGGACCGGAGCGCGGCGGTCAGTGCGCTGGATCCCGCCGCGCTGCACGGATATGTCGGCGTGCGCAGCGTCTCGCACAATCGCTTGCCGTGGGTCGGCCAGGTGGCCGACGAGGCCGAGTGCGAGCGCCGGGCGGCCTCGCTGCGCGGCGCGCATCTGCGCGATCTGCCGCGGCTGCCGGGCCTGTATGTGGCGCTCGCGTTCGCCTCGCGCGGGCTGACCTGGGCGGCGCTGGCCGGCGAACTGCTGGCCAGCCGGATCGAGGGAGAGCCGCTGCCGGTGGAAAGCGATCTCGCCGACGCGCTGGATCCGGCGCGGCTGCTGCTGCGGGCGCTGCGGCATGGGCAGCACGGCGGCGACGGGCAGGATGCCGAACGGGATACCGGGCGGGATGCTGAACCGGATGCCGGGCAGGGCGCCGGGCGGCCCGGCCAAGCCCTGTCAGGGTAAAAACTGCCGGAACCGGATCGAAACCGTGCGATAATCCGCGTTTTCCGTTTGCGCGGTGTGTTTGTTTGCGCGAGTTCGCGATCGGGGCTCAGGCGGCTTGTCCGCGTGCCTCATGCGTGGCTGGTGCGTGCGAACCGTTCGACGGCCTGAGGGAGAAAACCCTGCACGCAGGCACGCAAGCGGAACGCGCTGACGAACACAACAACATTTCTGGATTGGATTGACGACCATGTCGAATGTGATTGAAAACCTCGGCAAACTCGACCGCAAGGTGACCCTGGCCATTCCGAAGGCCGAGGTCGAGAAGGAGAAGCAGGAGCGCCTGGTTCGCCTGTCGAAGACGGTCAAGATGGCCGGCTTCCGCCCGGGCAAGGTGCCGATGAAGATGGTCGAGAAGCAGTACGGCCAGCAGGTCGAGTTCGAAGTGCGCTTCGACAAGGCCGCCCGCAAGTTCTTCGACATCACCCAGCAGCAGGACGTCAAGGTCGCCGGCCAGCCCAAGTTCGAGATCAAGACCGAAGGCGTGGCGGACGACGAAGTGGCATTCGACGCCACCTTCGAGGTCTACCCGGAAGTCAAGATCGGTGACCTGTCGGCCGCCGAAGTGGTCCGCACCAAGACCGAGATCACCGACGCCGAGATCGACAAGACCATCGAGATCCTGCGCAAGCAGCGCGTCCACTACCACGCCCGCGGCGAAGCCGGCGAGCACGGCGACGGCGGCGGTGAAGTGGCGGCCAAGAACGGCGACCGCGTGACGGTCGACTTCGTCGGCAAGATCGACGGCGTGGAGTTCGCCGGCGGCAAGGCCGAGGACTTCGTCTTCGTGCTGGGCGAAGGCCGCATGCTGCCCGAGTTCGAGCAGGCCGCGCTGGGCCTGAAGGTTGGCGAGAGCAAGACGTTCCCGCTGGCGTTCCCCGAGGACTATCACGGCAAGGAAGTCGCCGGCAAGACCGCCGAATTCACCATCACGATGAAGCAGGTCGAGTGGGCTCACCTGCCCGAGGTCGACGACAACTTCGCCAAGTCGCTGGGCATCGCCGACGGCAGCGTCGAGAAGATGCGCGCCGACATTCGCGAGAACCTGGAGCGCGAGGTCAAGCGCCGCACGCACGCGATGCTGAAGGACCAGGTCATGGAAGCGCTGATCAAGGCCAGCGAGCTGGACGTGCCCAAGGCGCTGATCGAGCAGGACCAGGAGCGCCTGGTGCAGATGGCCCGCCGCGACCTCGAGCAGCGTGGCATGCCGAACGCCAAGGACATGCCGATTCCGCCGGAGATGTTCGCGCAGCAGGCCGAGCGCCGCGTCAAGCTGGGCCTGATCCTGGCCGAGATCGTCAAGGCCAACGGCCTGGAGGCCAAGGCCGACCAGATCAAGGCCGAGATCGAGGAGTTCGCCAAGAGCTACGAAGATCCGAAGGAAGTCATGCGCTGGTACTACGGCGACCAGCAGCGCCTGGCCGAGATGGAAGCCTACGTGCTCGAAAACAACGTGGTAAATTTCGTGTGCGAGAAGGCCAAGGTCATCGACAAGCCGGTGTCCTTCGAAGAGCTGACGGCCGAAGGCAACGGCGGCCAGCAAGCCTGATCGAAAGAAAAAGCCGCCTTCGGGCGGCTTGTTTGCCTTTCGCCGAGGCCACTGGCCTGCCACCGAATTCTGGAGAACCCTGCATGACCCGCAATGATTTGCTCGATCGTCTCGCCACCACGCAAGCCTCGGCGCTGGAGACCATGGGCCTCGGGCTGGTGCCGATGGTGGTGGAGCAGTCCGGTCGGGGCGAGCGCGCCTATGACATCTACTCGCGCCTGCTGAAGGAGCGCCTGGTGTTCATGGTGGGCGAAGTCAACGACCAGACCGCCAATCTGGTGATCGCGCAGCTGCTGTTCCTGGAGAGCGAGAATCCCGACAAGGATGTCTTCCTCTACATCAACTCGCCGGGCGGTTCGGTATCGGCCGGTCTGGCGGTGTACGACACGATGCAGTTCATCAAGCCGGACGTGTCGACGCTGTGCATGGGCATGGCCGCCAGCATGGGCGCGTTCCTGCTGGCCGCCGGCGCCAAGGGCAAGCGCCTGGCGCTGCCCAACTCGCGGATCATGATCCACCAGCCGCTGGGCGGCGCGCGTGGCCAGGCCTCGGACATCGAGATCCAGGCGCGCGAGATCCTCTATCTGCGCGAGCGCCTGAATTCGATCCTGGCCGAGGTCACGGGTCAGCCGGTCGAGAAGATTGCCCGCGATACCGACCGGGACAATTTCATGAGCGGCGACCAGGCGGTCGACTACGGCCTGATCGACAAGGTGATCGCCCGCCGCGGTTGAGCCTGGCGCGGCGCGCCGGCTTCGAACCCTGATCCGGCCTCAAACGGCCAAGCCTACACCACATAACGAGGCCCTGCGCCTCGTTTGTGGTGTTTGCCCCCACACCTTGGGGGTTCCGCCCGCTGCCCGAAAGGTTTTGGCGTATGATGCGTTTGACGCGTATCGCCAAGGTCCTTTCTGCGCCCTGGCGCGCCCCTGCTAATGTGACGATTCCTATGGCGGACAAAAAAGGTTCATCCAGCGAGAAGCTTCTGTATTGCTCCTTCTGCGGCAAAAGCCAGCACGAGGTCAAGAAGCTGATCGCCGGCCCGTCGGTGTTCATCTGCGACGAATGCATCGACCTGTGCAACGAGATCATTCGCGATGAAGCCGCCGGCGCCGACAAGGACGCCCCGGCCGCGGCGAAGTCGGATCTGCCGACGCCGCACGAGATCCGCGAAAGCCTGGACCAGTATGTGATTGGCCAGGAGCAGGCCAAGAAGATCCTGGCCGTGGCTGTCTACAACCACTACAAGCGGCTCAAGCATCTCGGCAAGAAGGACGATGTCGAGCTCTCCAAGAGCAATATCCTGCTGATCGGCCCGACCGGTTCGGGCAAGACGCTGCTCGCGCAGACGCTGGCACGCCTGCTCAACGTCCCGTTCGTGATCGCGGACGCGACCACGCTGACCGAAGCCGGCTATGTCGGCGAGGACGTCGAGAACATCATCCAGAAGCTGCTGCAGAACTGCAATTACGAGGTCGAGAAGGCCCAGCGCGGCATCGTCTACATCGACGAGATCGACAAGATCTCGCGCAAGTCGGACAACCCGTCCATCACGCGCGACGTGTCGGGCGAGGGCGTGCAGCAGGCGCTGCTGAAGCTGATCGAAGGCACCATGGCCTCGGTGCCGCCCCAAGGCGGGCGCAAGCATCCGAACCAGGACTTCCTGCAGGTCGATACCACCAACATCCTGTTCATCTGCGGCGGCGCCTTCGATGGACTGGAGAAGGTGATCATGCAGCGTTCGGACAAGACCGGCATCGGCTTCGGCGCGCAGGTCCAGAGCAAGGAAGAGCGCGACGTCAGCGAGGTTCTGCCGCAGACCGAACCGGAAGACCTGATCAAGTTCGGCCTGATCCCCGAGCTGATCGGCCGCCTGCCGGTGGTAGCGACGCTGTCCAAGCTCGACGAGGCCGCGCTGATGCAGATCCTGGTCGAGCCGAAGAACGCGCTGGTCAAGCAGTATCAGAAACTGCTGGCCATGGAAGGCGTCGAACTGGAAATCCGGCCGGCAGCGCTGTCCGCGATTGCCCGCAAGGCCATCAAGCGCAAGACGGGTGCGCGCGGCCTGCGTTCGATCCTCGAACAATCGCTGATGGATGTCATGTACGACCTGCCGAATTACAAGGGCGTGCAAAAAGTCGTGATCGACGAAAGCACCATCACGGGCGACGCACCTCCCTTGCTGATGTACGAGGACCAGCCCAAAGTGGCTGGCTCCAACTGACGCGAACGCCGGCGCATGGGCGGATCCCGCGCCGGCAGCCAACCGACAGGCCGTTCGCGAAAAGCGAGCGGCTTTTTTTCTTCATTTCGCCAAACGAACGGGAGGAAACGCGGGTATGCTGTTTGCGCGGGATTCGCAAGTGTCGGGGCCGTCATTTGACTGATGCTGCGAACCGGTGATTGCTGTCTTGTAATCGGTTCGTGCGACCCAATTTACGCCTTAAATGACTGACTGGGGAAACTGATGTCTGGAACACAACTCCTCCCGGCTGAGCCGATTCGCCTCCCACTGTTGCCGCTGCGCGACGTGGTGGTGTTTCCGCACATGGTGATCCCGCTGTTCGTGGGTCGCCCGAAGTCCATCAAGGCGCTGGAAACTGCGATGGAGTCGGGCAAGAGCATCATGCTCGTGGCCCAGAAAACGGCGGCGAAGGATGAGCCCACCGCCGAAGACCTGTACGAGGTCGGCTGCATCGCCAATATCCTGCAGATGCTGAAGCTGCCCGACGGCACCGTGAAGGTGCTCGTCGAAGGCACGCAGCGCGCGAATATCCGCGAAGTGAGCGAGGACGACTCGCATTTCATGTGCGAGGCCGTGCCGGTGCCCCTGGGCCCGGGCGAGAGCGCCGAGACCGAGGCCCTGCGCCGCGCGATCGTGTCGCAATTCGACCAGTACGTGAAGCTGAACAAGAAGATCCCGCCGGAGATCCTGACCTCGCTGTCGGGCATCGACGAGCCGGGTCGCCTGGCCGATACCATCGCCGCGCACCTGCCGATCAAGCTCGAGCAGAAGCAGAAGATCCTGGAGATGGTCAATGTGACCGAGCGCCTGGAGAGCCTGCTGTCGCAGCTCGAGGGCGAGATCGACATCCTGCAGGTCGAGAAGCGCATCCGTGGCCGCGTCAAGCGGCAGATGGAGAAGAGCCAGCGCGAGTACTACCTGAACGAGCAGGTCAAGGCCATCCAGAAGGAACTGGGCGAAGGCGAAGAGGGCGCCGATCTCGAGGAGCTCGACAAGCGCATCAAGGCCGCCCGCATGCCGAAGGAGGCCAAGAAGAAGGCCGAGGCCGAGTTCAAGAAGCTCAAGCTGATGTCGCCGATGTCGGCCGAGGCGACCGTCGTGCGCAACTACATCGACACGCTGGTCAACCTGCCGTGGCGCAAGAAGAGCAAGGTCAATAACGACCTGGCCAACGCCGAGCGCGTGCTCGACGAAGACCACTACGGTCTCGAGAAGGTCAAGGAACGGATCCTGGAATACCTCGCCGTGCAGCAGCGCGTCGACAAGGTCAAGGCGCCGATCCTGTGCCTGGTCGGGCCGCCCGGGGTCGGCAAGACCTCGCTGGGCCAGTCCGTGGCGCGTGCGACGAACCGCAAGTTCGTGCGCATGGCGCTGGGCGGCGTGCGCGACGAGGCCGAGATCCGCGGTCACCGCCGGACCTACATCGGTTCGATGCCCGGCAAGATCCTGCAGAGCCTGACCAAGGTCGGCGTGCGCAATCCGCTCTTCCTGCTCGACGAGATCGACAAGATGGGCATGGACTTCCGCGGCGACCCGTCGTCGGCGCTGCTCGAGGTGCTGGACCCGGAACAGAACCACACGTTCCAGGACCACTACATCGAGGTGGACTTCGATCTGTCCGACGTGATGTTCGTCGCAACCTCGAACTCGCTGAACATTCCGCCGCCGCTGCTCGACCGGATGGAAGTGATCCGGCTGTCCGGCTACACGGAGGAAGAGAAGGTCAATATCACCCAGCGTTACCTGCTGCCGAAGCAGATCCGCAACAACGGCCTGAAGCCGGGCGAGATCGAAGTCACCGAAGCGGCGATCCGCGACATCATCCGCTACTACACCCGGGAAGCCGGCGTGCGCTCGCTCGAACGCGAGGTGTCGAAGATCGCCCGCAAGGTGGTCAAGATGCTGCTGCTGAAGAAGGAGAGCGGCACGGTCAAGGTCGATTCGGACAACCTGGACAAATTCCTCGGCGTGCGCAAGTACGACTTCGGTCTGGCCGGCAAGGAAAACCAGGTGGGCCAGGTCACGGGTCTGGCGTGGACCGAGGTCGGCGGCGATCTGCTGACGATCGAGGCGGCGCTGATGCCGGGCAAGGGCAATATCACCCGCACCGGCTCGCTGGGCGACGTGATGAAGGAATCGGTCGAGGCAGCCCGTTCGGTGGTGCGTTCGCGCGCCCGCCGGCTGGGCATCACGGACGAGATGTTCGAGAAGCGGGACATCCACATCCACGTGCCCGAGGGCGCGACGCCGAAGGACGGTCCGTCCGCCGGTATCGCGATGACGACGGCGCTGGTGTCGGTGCTCAGCGGCATCCCGGTGCGCGCCGATGTGGCGATGACCGGCGAGATCACGCTGCGCGGCGAAGTGCTGCCGATCGGCGGTCTGAAGGAGAAGCTGCTGGCCGCCCACCGCGGTGGCATCAAGCTGGCGCTGATTCCCGAGGAGAACGTCAAGGACCTCGCCGACATCCCGGACAACGTCAAGAACAATATCGAAATCGTTCCGGTGCGCTGGATCGACAAGGTGTTGGAAATGGCGCTCGAGCGCAAGCCCGAGCCGTTGCCGGAGGAAGTCGCCAGCCCTGCCGAAGTCAAGGACAAGGGCGCGGCCGCCACGCACGAGATGATTCACCACTGATCGCGTGAGGGCGGGGCGGGGCGATCCCGACCGCGCCCGCCGGCGCCGCAAAACCGCAGGGCGAACCCTGCGGTTTTTTTTTGCGCGCCGCGCGGTGTTCGGCTTGGCAAAGCCAAACGCGCTGTATTACACTTGCGGCCTCGCAGCGCAAACGGCAGTCAACGGCTGATACGTGCGCGGCGATACAGCCTGATTGGCGGCATTGCGGCCATATCGCGGCAACATCGAGCGGGTGCTTAGCTCAGCTGGTAGAGCGGCGCCCTTACAAGGCGTAGGTCGGGGGTTCGATCCCCTCAGCACCCACCACTCACTCGATGGCCCGATCGCCATGCCTCCGCGTCGTCAGGCCGTGTCGCCGGTGGCGAGACCGACATCGGAGTGGTAGTTCAGTCGGTTAGAATACCGGCCTGTCACGCCGGGGGTCGCGGGTTCGAGTCCCGTCCACTCCGCCACATTGCATCCGGGCACCGCCAGGTGGCCGGCCGAATCAGCCGCCTCCATGCGGCTGTTTTCATTTGTAGCCCGTCTTTTTGCCCAGTCCGCAGCGGCCGCCGACGCCACATCCACAGGGCGACCCTGCGCAGCCTGCTAGAATCGCGGAGTTTGACCTCCGTCCCAACTTGATCCCGAGTCAGCATGCTTGATTTCGTTCGCAACAACCGGCGCCTGATGCTTTTGCTGCTGCTGGTGCTGGTGTTTCCGTCGTTCGTGTTCTTCGGCGTGGAAAGCTATTCGCGCTTCATGGACAGCTCGCACGACGCCGCCAAGGTCGGTGGCCGCGCCATCACCCAACAGGAAGTCGATAACGTGCTGCGCGAGCAGTCGGAGCGGATGCGTCAGGTGCTGGGCGCCGCCTACGATCCGCGCCAGTTCGAAGGGCCCGAGGCGCGCAAGGCCGTGCTCGACCAGCTGATCCTGCAGCGTGTGGTCGCCGACGAAGTCAATCGCGAGCATCTGACCGTGTCGAACGAGCGCCTGTACGAGGCAATCATCGCGATCCCCGCGATCGCACAGCTGCCGAAGAAGGCGGACGGCACGGTCGAGGACAAGGCCTATATCGAACTCCTGGCCTCGCAGGGCATGACGCCCGAACAGTTCGACGCGCGCATGCGCTTCGACCTGGCGACGCAGCAGCTCGGCCAGTCGATCGGTGCGACAGCCTTCATGCCGAAGTCGCTGCTCGACCGCCTGATCGCCGCCCGCGACCAGCAGCGCGAGGTCCAGCCGCTGCTGCTGAAGGCCGCCGACTACGCCGCCAAGGTCACGGCCGACGACGCCGCGCTGAAGGCGTACTACGACAAGCATCGCCAAGCCTTCAGCGTGCCAGAGCAGGCCAAGGTCGAATACCTGGTGCTGTCCGCCGATGCGCTGGCCGCCGGCATCAGCATCACGCCCGAGCAGCTCAAGTCCTACTACGACAGCAATATCGCGCGCTTCCGTACCGACGAGCAGCGCCGCGCCAGCCATATCCTGATCGCCGCCTCGAAGGACGCGCCCGCCGCCGAACGCCAGGCCGCCAAGGACAAGGCGACCAGGCTGCTGGAAGAGCTGCGCAAGCATCCGGACACCTTCGCCGACGTCGCGCGCAAGCAGTCGCAGGATCCGGGCTCGGCGGAGAAGGGCGGCGACCTCGGCTTCATGGGCCGGGGCGCGCTGGTCAAGCCGTTCGAGGACGCGATGTACGCGCTGCAGCCGAACCAGCTCAGCGATGTGGTCGAGACCGACTACGGCTATCACATCATCAAGGTGACCGAGATCAAGCCGTCGCAGACGCGTCCGCTCGAGGCGGTCAAGACCGAGCTCGAAGCCGAACTGCGCAAGCAGCTGGCGGCCAAGCAGTTCACCGAGCAGGCCGATGCCTTCGGCAATACCGTCTATGAGCAAGCGGATAGCCTGAAGCCGGCCGCCGACAAGTTCAAGCTGACGATCCAGACCGCCGACAACGTGACCCGCGCGCCGAACCCCGCGCTGGGCGCCAACAATCCGCTGAACAACGAGAAGGTGCTGACCGCGCTGTTCAGCGATGACGCGATCAAGAACAAGCGCAACACCGAAGCGATCCAGGTCGGACCGGAAACGCTGGTCGCCGGCCGTGTGGTCGAGTACCGCCCGGCATCGGTGCGGCCGTTCGACGCGGTGCGCGACCAGGTCCGCGCGCAGTACGTGGCAGAGCAGGCCGCCGAACTGGCGCGCAAGGACGGCGAAGCGCAGCTCGCCAAGCTCAAGCAGAGCGGTTCGGCCGACGGCTTCGGCGCGGCCGTGACGGTGTCGCGCCAGCAGCCGGCCGGTCTGGCGCCGAAGGCGGTTGAGGCCGTGATGCGTGCCGATGCGTCGAAGCTGCCGGCGATGGTTGGCGTCGATCTGGGCGCGCAGGGCTATGCGATCTATCGCATCGCCAAGGTTTCGCAGCCGGCGCAGGCCAATCCCGCGCAGCGCCAGGCCGATGCCCAGCAGCTGTCGCAGCTGGCCGGCCAGAGCGAGCTGGAAGCGTTCTTCGAGAGCCTGAAGGCGCGGTCGGACGTCGAGGTGCTCAAGCCCGCGGCGCCGGCGGAATCCCAGCCGGCAGGCTGATGGCGATGGACAGGCCCGGCAGGGTCTGCCCGGTAGTCATGGAGAATGCATGGAGGAAAGGGGCCCCGCGGGGCCCCTTTCTCATGCGCCGGTGGTCAGGGCCACCGGGCTGCCGTTCAGGCACCGGCGGTCAAGGCCGCCGTGCGGTCGTTCACCCATCCATCCTGCAGGGCACCGTGCTGCGGCTTACCCGCGGCGCTGCTGCGCCTTGCCTTCCTCCGCGCTGCGCCGCTGGCGCTTGAGCAGCGGCTCCAGCTGCGGCCAGACGGTGTCGAGCAGCGCCGGCTGGGCCTGCGCGGTCGGATGGATGCGATCGTCCTGGAACCAGTCGGGCCGCGTCACCACCTTGTCGAGCAGGAAGGGCACCAGCGGCAGTTGATACTCCTTCGCCAGCTTCGGATACAGCGCGAAGAAGCGCTCGGTGTAGTGGGGCCCGTAGTTGGGCGGGATCCGCATGCCGATCAGCAGCACGCTGGCCTTGGCCGCCTTCGCGCTGGTGACGATCTGGCGCAGATTGGACTCGGTGCTCTGCAGCGGCAGGCCGCGCAGCGCGTCGTTGGCGCCGAGCTCGACCACCACGACGGCGGGGCGGTGGCGGGTCAGCAGATCGGGCAGACGGGTCTTGCCGCCCACCGTGGTCTCGCCGCTGATGCTTGCATTGACGACGCTATAATCGAACCTCTCCGCGCGCAGGCGGTCTTCCAATAACTTGACCCATCCTGCGCCACGTGCGATGCCATATTCCGCCGACAGGCTGTCGCCAAGCACCAGGATGGTGGGCGCGCGTTGCGCCAGTGCCGGCATCGCCGCCAGCGCCAGCAGCCCGCCCAGCACCAGGGCGCGCCAGCGTCCACCGATGTCCCGCCAGAAACCGTTCCGGAAACCCTTGCTCATGTCCTCATCCATTCTTGCTGTCGAATCCTTGGGAAAGACCGTGACGGACGCGACCGGTTCGCTGACGATTCTGCACGACGTGTCCTTTTCCGTCACGCCCGGCGAAACGCTGGCCATCGTCGGCGCCTCGGGTTCGGGCAAATCGACGCTGCTCGGGCTGATGGCGGGCCTCGATCTGCCGAGCCGCGGCACCGTGTCGCTGCACGGGCACGACCTGTTCGCGCTCGACGAGGACCAGCGCGCCGCGCTGCGCGGCCGGCATGTCGGCTTCGTGTTCCAGTCCTTCCAGCTGGTCGGCCATCTGACCGCGCTGGAGAACGTGATGCTGCCGCTGGAGCTGCGCGGCGAGACCGACGGCGTGCGCGAGCGCGCCAAGGCGATGCTGGAACGGGTGGGCCTGGGCGCGCGCCTGTCGCACTATCCGCGCACGCTGTCGGGCGGCGAGCAGCAGCGCGTGGCGCTGGCCCGTGCCTTCGTCACGCGGCCCGATATCCTGTTCGCCGACGAGCCGACCGGCAGCCTCGATACCGCGACCGGCGAAGCGGTGATCGCGCTGATGTTCGAACTGAACCGCGACGCCGGCTCGACGCTGGTGCTGGTCACGCACGACCGCTCGGTCGCGGCGCGCTGCGGCCGCATCCTGACCATCGAGGCAGGGAAGGTCGCCAGCGACGAGTGGATGGGCGCCGAGGTCTGAGCACGCGGCCAGGGCCGGCGCTCAGCCTCCTCGGGCCAGCGCGCTTCTCGCGCGCGCGATCAGCGCGCTGGTGGACGGATCGTGCGGGCCTTCGCCGCGTCCGTTCAGCTCGGCCTCGATCGGCCGCGCCAGCAGCTTGCCCAGTTCGACGCCCCACTGGTCGAACGAGTTGATATTCCAGATCGCGCCCATCACGAAGGTGCGGTGCTCGTACAGCGCGATCAGCGCGCCCAGCGCGCGCGGCGTGATGCCCTCGATCAGCAGCATATTGCTGGGCCGATTGCCCGCGAAACGCATATGCGCGATGCGCTCGGGCTCGACGATTCCGGCCGCGCGCAGTTCTTCCTCGGTTCGTCCGCGCATCAGCGCCTCGGCCTGCGCGAAGCAGTTGGCCAGCAGCTTGGCATGATGGCCCGGCAGCGTGCGCGGGGCGGACAGCGGCGCGACGAAGTCGACCGGCACGATCTGCGAGCCCTGGTGGATCAGCTGGAAATAGGCGTGCTGGCCATTGGTGCCGGCCGTCCCCCAGACCACGGGCGAGGTGTCGACGCGCACCGGCTGGCCGTCGCGCTGCACCGACTTGCCGTTGCTCTCCATTTCCAGTTGCTGCAGGAAGGCGGGGAACAGTTCCAGCGAGGTCGAGTACGGTGCCATGCAGCTGGTCGGCAGGCCGAACACATTGCGGTACCAGACCCCCAGCAGGCCGAGGATCACCGGCATGTTGCGCGCGAGCGGCGCGGTGCGGAAGTGCTCGTCCATCTCGCGGCCGCCGGCCAGCAATTCGGCAAAGGCCTCGAAGCCCAGCGCCAGCGTGATCGACAGCCCGACCGACGACCACAGCGAAAAGCGGCCGCCGATCCAGTCCCAGAACTCGAACATATTGGCCGGGTCGATGCCGAAGGCGCGCACCGCCTCGAGATTGGTCGAGACCGCGACGAAATGGCGCGCCAGTCCGCCCTCCGGCACGCCGCGCGCGACAAACCACTGGCGCGTGCTGTTGGCATTCGCCATCGTCTCGAGCGTGGTGAAGGTCTTCGAGCAGACGATCACCAGCGTGCGTTCGGGATCGAGCCGCGCCAGCGTCTCGGCCAGCTCGGTGCCGTCGACGTTGGAGACGAAATGCACGCGCGGCCCGGAAACCTTGCGACCTTCGCTACCATCGCCGGCAAGGTGCGCCAGCGCGCGGCACACCATGCGCGGCCCGAGGTCCGAGCCACCGATGCCCAGGTTCACCACGTCGGTGATGGTCTTGCCGCTATGCCCCTTCCATTCGCCGCTGCGCACGCGCTGCGAGAAGTCGCGCATGCGCGCGAGCACATCGTGCACCGCCGGCATCACCGGCTTGCCATCGACCTGGAACGGGGCATCGGGCGCGGCGCGCAGCGCCATATGCAGCGCGGCCCGATCCTCGGTCGCATTGATATGTGCGCCAGCGAACATGGCATCGCGCCGCGCGGGCACGCCGGCCTCTTCGGCGAGCTGGACCAGCAGGTCCATCGTCTCCCGCACGATGCGGTTCTTCGAGTAGTCCAGGAACAGGCCGGCCGCTTCCAGCGAGAACCGGTCGACCCGCTCGCGGGCGTCGGGCGCGGCAAACCAGTCGCGCATCCGCTGGTCGCGGATCGCTTGGTAGTGCTGCTGCAGACGTTGCCAGGCGGGAAGATCAGTAGGCATTGCGAAATACGGGCGGAGTAGGGTCGAACGCAAAAAAGTCGAGCGGATGATGCAAGCGGATCACGAGCGCCGAACGAGCGCAAAAAAACGAGCGCAGACGACGCGGAACGTGCCGAGTATAGCGTGCACATTCCGCGAACACTGTCAGACAACGCCGCAATCAGCGCGTTCCGCCGAGGCTCCTGGCCACCAGCCGCAATGCCGATTCGCCGCCCGCGACCCAGACGCCGCCGGCGCAGATCACCGCGATGCCCAGCGCCGTGGTCCAGTCCGGCAGCTGGCCGAAGGCGAGGAAGCCGACCGTGGTGGCCGAGATGATCTGCAGATAGAGGAAGGGACTCAGGAACGATGCGTCGGCGTACTGGAAGGCGCGGATCACGAAGTAGTGGCCGAGCGAACCGGTGATGCCCGCCGACAGCAGCAGCGCGCATTGCAGCGGCGTCGGCATCGCGGTGAACCAGAAGAAGGGCACCAGCAGCGTGGTCAGCGCGGCGCCGGTGATGCCGCTCCAGATCAGCGTGGTCATCGGCGCATCGTGGGCCGCCATGCGCCGCGTCAGCATCTGCAGCAGCGCGAACAGCAGTGCCGAGGTCAGGCCCAGCGCCACGCCGCCGGGCGTCAGCTCGCCGCCGGGGCGCACCACCACCAGCATGCCGGCAAAGCCGATCAGCACGCCGCTCCAGCGCATCAGGCGGGCGTGGCGGCCCGGGCGTTCGCCGAGCAGCCATGGCGACAGCGCGACGACGAACAGTGGCGCGCAGAAGTTCAGCGCGGTGGCCGTCGCCAGCGGCATCAGCTTCAGCACCGAGAAGAACACCAGCGTCGAGGCCAGCATCAGGCCGCCGCGCATCCATTGCAGCCGTGGCTGGCCGGTGCGGACCTGTGCCCGGAAGCGCGCCGGGCCGAGCAGCAGGAAGATGGCGACCACATGGCCGACGTAGCGCACCCACGCGACCGCCATGATCGGCAGGCCCTGCTGGGTCAGCGTCTTGCCGGTGGCATCGAGCAGCGTCAGGATCCATTGGCCCAGCACCAGCAGCGCGATGCCGGTCAACAGTTGCCGGCGGCTCGGCGCCGCGCCCTGTATCGGGATCGCGCCGCTCATTGCCGCGCACCCGGCATGACCAGCGCGTTCAGTTCGTACCGCGCGGCGCGGGGCAATTCGCCGGCGGTCAGCCCGGCGGGGCCTTCGCCGCCCGCCACCAGGCGATCGGCGGCACGGCCATGCAGCCAGACCGCGGCCAGCGCCGCGGACTCGGCCGCCATGCCCTGTGCCAGCAGCGCGCCGATCATGCCGGCCAGCACGTCGCCGGTGCCGGCGGTGGCCAGGCCCGCATTGCCGGTCGGGTTGATGGTGGCCGCGTGCTCGCCCGCGTTCTTGCCGGGACCGGCGATCACGGTGCCCGAGCCCTTGAGCACGACCACCGCCTGCCATTGCGCGGCGAGCGCGCGTGCCGCGGCGAGGCGATCGCGCTGGATCTCCGCCACGGTGCAGCCCATCAGCCGCGCCGCTTCGAGCGGATGAGGCGTCAGCACGCGTGGCGCAGTGCCGGCCCCGGCCAACGCCGCCAGGGCCGCGTCGGTGGCCAGCAGGTTCAGCGCATCGGCATCGAGCACCGTGGGCGTACCGGCCTGCAGCGCGACCCCGAGCCATTGGCGCGCGTCCTCGCCGGTGCCCATGCCCGGCCCGGCGACCAGTGCCGACATCTCGGCCAACTGCAGCCGGTCGACCGGATGCAGCATCAGTTCGGGATGTACCGGATCGAACGGCGGCGCGGGGTCGGCCAGAAAGCCGATGTGCACGCGCCCGGCGCCCAGATGCAGCGCCGCCCGGGCGCCGAGCAGCGGCGCGCCGACCATGCCGATGCTGCCGCCGATCACCGCCAGCGTGCCGAAGCTGCCCTTGTGGGTGGCATGCCGCCGGCCGGGCAGCGCGGCGGCGAAGCGGGCCGGCGTATTGGCCCAGGCCGCCGGCGTGTCCTGCGGCGGATAGCCGAGGCCGAGCGGCGCGATATCGAGCTCGCCGGCGCAGTCGCGGCCGTCGAGCGTCAGCAGCCCGGGCTTGGCGGCGATGAAGGTCAGCGTGCGCGTCGCGCGCACCGCGGGCGCACCGGCACCGGTATCGGCCGACAGGCCGCTCGGCACGTCCAGCGCGAACACCGGCACGCCCTGGTCGGCCAGGGCGCCAAGGCGCGCGATCCATTCGGCCAGCGCGCCGCTGGCGGGACGGTTCAGCCCGATGCCCAACAGGCCGTCGACCACGGCGGCAAAACGCGGCGCTGTCGCGGGCCAGGGAGGGGCCGTCTGCGGCGAGGCGGCATCGGGCACCAGCACCTGCAGCGGCACGCCGGCGTCGTTCGCCTGCTGCCACGCGCGCGCGGCGTCGGCGGGCAGGCGCGCGGGGTCGGCCAGCAGCCAAGCCTGGATCTCGCGCCCGGCCCGATGCAGGTGCGTGGCCGCGACCAGCGCGTCGCCGCCGTTATTGCCCGGCCCGGCCAGCAACAGCAGCGGTCCGGCCGGGGCGTGGGCGCTCAGCCAGGCGGCAGCCGCGGCGCCGGCGCGGGCCATCAGCGTGAATGGCGACAGGCCGGCGTAGGCGGCCTGTTCGAGCCGGCGGATCGCGGCGCTGTCGAACAAGGGGACCGGCGTGGCGCTGGCGGGATCGAAGCGCAGCCAATCCGCGCTCACGGGGGCTTGGGCCGTTTCGGTGGTTTCGGTGGCTTGGGCGGCGTGGGCGGTATCGGCGGCCGTCCCTGCAGCGGCCGTCCCCGCAGCGCCGGGAGAGGAGAAGGGCGTCATCGGCGCATTATCGCAGCGCTGCCCGCAAGCGGCTCATCGCCGCGGACCGAGGCCGTAGCGGTCCGGCGTCAGCCCTTCCAGGTCGATCTCGGCCGCCGCGCCGGCCACCTGGGCGGCGAGCAGCTTGCCCGAGCCGCAGGCCATCGCCCAGCCGGTCGAGCCATGGCCGAGATTGAGGAACAGCCCCGGCACGTCGGTGGCGCCGATCAAGGGCGGTCCGTCCGGCAGCATCGGCCGGGCACCGGTCCACAGCGACGCTTCGCCGTAGTTGGCGGCGCCCGGGAACCAGTCGCGTCCGACCTTCAGCAGCGTGCGCACCGCGGCCTGGCGCAGATCCAGCTTGCGCGAGCCGAGCTCGGCGGTGCCGGCCAGCCGAATGCGATTGCCCATGCGCGTGATCGCGACCTTGTACGACTCGTCCATCAGCGCGGCCAGCGGCGCCTGCAGGGCATCGCGGACGGGCACCGTCGCCGAATAGCCCTTGACCGGATACAGCGGCACGCGAAGGCCGAGCGGGCGCAGCAGCGCGGCACTGGCGACGCCGGCGGCCACCACGACGTGCGGTGCGCGCAGGATCGAGTCCCCTCCCTGGCACCGCACGGAGACGGACAGCACGCCGTCGCGCGGCGCGCCGATGCCATGCACGGTGGTGTCCATCTGAAACCGCACGCCCGCCGCCTCTGCGAATTGCCGCAGCCGGCGCGTGAACATCGGGCAATTGCCCGATTCGTCCTCGGGCAGATGCAGCCCCCCGGCCAGCGCGGTGTCCGGAGCGAGCCCGGGCTCGAGGCGGCGGCATTCGGCGGCATCGATCACCCGGTGTGGCACCGCGTTCTCGCGCAGCAGCGCCAGCGCGGGCCGGGCCATGTCGAGATCGCGTTCGGTCCTGAACAGCTGCAGATAGCCCTGCGACTGCTCGTAGTCGATCTGCAGCTGGTCGCGCAGCTGGTGCAGGCAGGCGCGGCTGTAGAAGGCCAGCCGCTGCATGCGCAGCTTGTTGACGCGGTAGCGTTCGAGCCGGCATTCGCCGAGCCAGCGCGCAATCCAGCGCCACATCGCGGGGTCGGCGCTGGGGCGGAACACCACCGGCGAGGTACTGGCGAAGAGGGTGCGCAGCACCTTGGCCGGCATCCCGGGCGCGGCCCACGGTGTCACATACCCGGGCGCGATCACGCCGGCGTTGCCGAAGCTGGTCTCCTGCGCGGGAGAGGCGCGCCGGTCCAGCACGGTGACCTCGAAGCCGGCCTCGCGCAGATACCAGGCCGAGCACACGCCGATCACGCCGGCCCCGATCACGATCGCACGCATGGCGCCTACATCTTCATCTGCGCGGGCAGGTAGGTCACCAGGCCGGGGAAGGCCCAGATCAGCAGCACCGCCACCACCATCAGCACGAAGAAGGGGAAGGCGGCCCAGGCGATATAGCTGATATTGCGCCGGGTCATCCCCTGCAGCACGAACAGGTTGAAGCCGACCGGCGGCGTGATCTGCGCCATCTCGACCACCAGCACGACGAAGATGCCGAACCACAGCAGGTCGATGCCGACCGCCTGGATCGTCGGCAACAGCACCGACATCGTCAGCACCACCATCGAGATGCCGTCGAGGAAGCAGCCCAGGATGATGAAGAACACCATCAGCGCGATGATCAGCATGAACGGCGTCAGGTTCAGGCCGACGATCCACTCGGCCAGATGGCGGGGCAGTCCGATGAAGCCCATTGCCAGCGTCAGGAAAGACGAGCCGGCCAGGATCAGCGCGATCATGCAGTACAGTCGCGTCGCCGACATCAGCGAATCGCGGAACGTTTCCCACGTCAGCGTGCGTTGCGCCAGCGCGAGCACCAGCGCGCCGACCACGCCGAGCGCGGCCGCCTCGGTGGCGGTGGCGATGCCGGCGTAGATCGAGCCGAGCACCGCGCCGATCAGCAGCACCACCGGGATCAGGTGGCGCGATTCGGCCAGCTTGGCATGCAGGTCCAGCCGATGCTCGGGCACCGGGATCGCATCGCGATGCCGCCAGCCCCAGACCGCGACGTAGCCCATGAACAGCAGCGCCAGCATCAGGCCCGGCAGCACGCCGCCGATGAACAGCTTGCCGATCGACACATCAGCGGTGACGCCATAGACGATCATGATGATCGACGGCGGAATCAGCAGGCCCAGCGTGCCGGCGCCCGCCAGCGAGCCGATCGCCATCGACTCGGGATAGCCGCGCTTGGCCAGTTCGGGCAGCGAGATCTTGCCGATCGTCGCGCAGGTGGCGGCGCTCGAGCCCGACACCGCCGCGAAGATCGTGCAGCCGATCACGTTGACATGCAGCAGGCGGCCGGGCAGCCGCTGCAGCCACGGCGACAACCCGCGGAACATGCCCTCCGACAGCCTGGTCTTGAGCAGGATCTCGCCCATCCAGATGAACAGGGGCAGCGCCGTCAGCGTCCAGCTCGACAGCGAGCCCCAGACGGTCAGCGCCATCGATTCGCCGCCGACCTTGTTGGTGAACAGCTCCATTGCCATCCAGGCGACGCCGAGAATCGCGATGCCGATCCAGACGCCGGCGCCGAGCACGGCGAAGATGGCGACGATCAGGAAGAAGGTGATCCAGAGATCCATGTGGTTGCGTTCCTGTGGGGGCTGACCGGTCGATACGTCGGCGTTACTCGGTGCGCGCCATTTCGCCGCTTTCCTCGCGCGGCAGACGGCGCGTGCGCACCACGTAGACGAACTCCTCGGCGAAGGCGACGAACAGCCCGAACAGGCCCACCGCCATCGACAGCTGCGGAATCCACAGCGGCGTGGCGTCGGTGTTCTGCGAGATGTCGTGATAGATGTACGAGTCGTACGCGAGCTTGCCCGCGTAGTAGGTGAAGTACGCGGTCAGCAGCGTGGCCACCGCCAGGCAGAAGATCTCCACCCAGACACGCGGCCTGCCGTGCAGGCGCTGCAGGATCAGCGTCACGCGGATATGGTCGCCCTGGCGCAGCGTCGCGGCCAGTGCAAGAAAGGAGCCCGCGGCCATGAAATAGCCGGCATAGGCGTCGCCGCCGTCGATCTGGAAATTGGCGAAGCGCCCGATGATGATGGCCAGTTCGATCAGTAGCGTCAGGCAGATGAAGACGGCGGCCAGCGCGCCGAGCGCCTGGTAGAACCACTGGAAGCGGGAAGTCATGATGCGTCCGGAAGGCTGGGGGAAGGAAGCGGAGGGCGATGCCGCGCCGGTGTCATGCTGCCGTCCCCGCGAGGGCGAGGACCAGCTGTCTCGTCGCGAGCCGCTGTCGTCCCTGCCTTCGCAGGGACGACGGGAATCACGGGCTGGCCGGCACCACCTTGTTCGCCTTACTTGCGATACGCCGCGATGATCTCCTTGCCCTCGGGTCCGGCCTTCTTTTCCCACTCGGCCAGCAGCTCGTCGCCGATCTTCTTCATGTCGGCCTGCAGTTGCGGCGTGGGCTTGACGATGGTCATCTTGTTCTTGGCCAGCGTGTCGAGCGATTGCTGCGTGTATTCGCGCATCCGCTGCCAGCCACGGGTCTCGGCCGCCTGCGCGGCCTTCAGCAGCGCCTCTTGCGACGGCTTGTCGAGCTTGTCGAACTCGCGCTTGTTGACGATCACCATGTTCTTCGGCAGCCAGGCGTCCACCGTATGGAAGTGCGACAGGCTCTCCCAGACCTTGCTGTCGACGCCGGTGGCGCCCGACGACATGAAGCTGTCGACCACGCCGGTGGCCAGCGCCTGCGACAGCTCGGCCGCCTGGATCGTCATCGGCTGCGCGCCGACCGCCTGCGCGATGCGCGTGGTGGCCGGATTGTAGGCGCGCCACTTCAGGCCCTTCATGTCGGCGCCCGAGCGGATTTCCTTCTTGGCGTAGATGCCCTGCGGCGGCCACGCGACCGCATACAGCAGCTTGATGCCCTGGCGGTCCAGCAGGCGGTCGATCACCGGGCGCTGCGCCTGCCACAGCTTGTACGAGGCATCGAAGCCGGTGGCGAGGAAGGGCACCGCGTCGACGCCGAACAGCGCGTTCTCGTTCTCCAGCAGCGACATCAGCACCTCGCCTGCCTGGGCCTGGTTGCTCTGCACCGCGCGCTTGATTTCGTTGGCCTTGAACAGCGAGCCGTTCGGATGCAGCGTGATGGCCAGCTTGCCCTGCGTGGCGGCGCTGACCTCCTTGGCGAACTGGTCCAGGTTGACCGTGTGCGGGTTGTTGGCCGGATAGCCGGTCGGCAGATCCCATTTGACCTGGGCCTGCGCCAGCGGCGCCATCGCGAAGGCGCAGGCGAGCAGCCCGCACGCAGACATCGACTTCAGCAATCCCTTGCGCTGCATCATTTCTCTCCTGGTTGTGTCTTTACCGCGTCGTTGCGCGTCGTCTTTGCGCCTGATCGGTGCGCTTGATCGGTGCGCTTTATCGTTGCGCTCGATCGTTGCGCGCGCGTGCGTGGATCTTGCGCCGCCAGCGGTGGCTCGTCCACTGGGTCGTCCACTAGGTTGTCCTGCAGGTTGTCGCGTGCCGTCACCCCGTCCGGGATCCCGGCTCAGGCCTGCGGCCCCGGCGCGAGCACGGCTTCCAATGCAAGCGCCGTGCCCAGCAGCGGCGCATCGCGCATCGGGCCGTGCGCCAGCATCAGTCCGACCGGCAGTTCGTCGGGCTGGTGGCACGGCAGCGAGATCGCGCAGCCGTCGAGGAAGTTGATGGTCGAGGGATTGCGCAGCAGCAGCGCATTGGTGCGCGTAAACAGCGCGTCATCGGCGACCAGCGGCGCGATCGGCGGCGCCACCACCGGCACGGTGGGGCAGGCCAGCGCGTCGTAGCCTTCGAGCCGCGCCATCACGCGCGCGCTCCAGGCGGCGCGGGCGCGCACCAGATCGACATAGTCGGCCGCGCCGATCGCGGCGCCGCGATCGATGCGGGCCGCCACGCGCGGGTCGTACAGCGCGCGCCGCGACGCCAGCGTGCCGCGGTGGATCGCATAGGCTTCGGCCGCGGTCAGTCCGCCCTGCGCGTTCAGCGTCGACAGTTCCAGCAGCTCGGGCAGGTCCACATGTTCGATCTGCACGCCGGCGGCGGACAGCCGCCCGAGCGTGCGATCGAAGGCGCGCGACACGGTCTCGTCGAGATCGTCGAGCAACAGCTGGCGCGGGACCGCCAGCCGCAGCGCGCCGGCGGCCTTGCGCACGGGGACCAGCGCCTGGTCCGCGATCACGCCGTCGACCAGCACGCAGTCGGCCACTGTGCGCGCCATCGCGCAGGCGGTATCGAGCGAGAAGGACAGCGGAAAGGCGCCCGTCAGCGGCACGCGCCGGGCGGTAGGCTTGAAGCCGGTCAGGCCGCACAGCGCGGCCGGGATGCGGATCGAACCGCCGGTATCGCTGCCCAGCGCCGCGACAGAGAGGCCGAGCGCCACGGAGGCCGCGGCGCCCGACGACGAGCCGCCGCAGATGCGCGCCACCGCGCCGTCGTGCGGATTGACCGGCGTGCCGTAGTGCGGGTTGATGCCGACGCCGGAGAAGGGGAACTCGGTCATGTTGGTGCGGCCGACCAGCGCGGCACCCACCGCGCGCAGCCGTGCGACGACCGGGGCGTCTTCGCTTGCCGGCGCCGCATCGGCGCGTGCCGTCGAGGCGGCGCGCGTGATTTCGCCGCCGATATCGAACAGGTCCTTGATCGATACCGGCAGCCCGGCCAGCGGATGCAGCGGCTTGCCGGCGAGCGCCGCGGCATCGGCGGCCTGCGCTGCGCTGACGGCGGTATCGAAGCTGGTCTGCAGCAATACCGCCTGCGCCGCCGGTTCCCTGGCACGTGCCTGCGCCTGCTGCAACAGCGCGGTGCGCGAGAGCCGGCCATCGCAAGCCAGTCGGTTCAGCGTGTCGATATCGGGAAGCAGTGTGGCGGGCATCGTCATCGGGTGCAGGCTCGGGCGGTGAGATCGGGCGGTGAACAACGTCGGAAACGAGTCGGAAACGGTAATGCGCATCGAGACCGTACGTTCGCTGCAAGCAGACAACGATAAGGCAAACAATGCAGACAAGGGAAAGCGTGAAGACGCAGGCAGGCGCGCGCCCTGAATGTCGTTGCCGCTTGCCCCGCGACAGTGCGCGGCGCGCCGGATGCCCAGGATTCGTGCGCGAATTGCGCACGGAAGCGGTCGCTCCAGTGCCGCGCAATCCCCATCGTTACCGGGTACTCATGCTCATAATTTGTCGATAAACTGTCAAGCTGAAATTACCGCCGCGGCCTCCGGGAAATCCCTAGACGGCGCCCGTGATCGAAGATTCGCGATCAGGAATCCGCGATCCGCAAACCACGCGATCCGCGACGCGCCAAGCCGTTCGTTCTCCGCTGTCCCACTGCAGGAGTCCTGTCCATGGCCCGAAAGCCGAGCCGCCGCGACGATGTTGCTTCTCCCGACATGCCTTCCGCCGTGGTGGTGTCCACCGATGCCGCGGCCGCCGAAGGTGTCGCGCGCCAGGCCGGCGCCGGCATCGTGTCGTCCGCGCATCTGGTGTCGTCGCGCAGTCCCGAGCTGTCCGAATTCGAGTTCGGCCTGAACACCGCCTACAACGCCTACAGCCGCTGGGTGGTGCGCTGCATGGGCGCGGCCGGCGTACGCGACCTGACCTTTCTCGACGTGCTGGTGCTCCACCACGTCAACCACCGCGGCCGCGCCAAGCGGCTCGCGGACATCTGCTTCGTGCTGAACGTCGAGGATACCCATCTGGTGACCTACTCGCTGAAGAAGCTGCAGGGCATGGGCCTGGTTGCCGGCGTGCGCGTCGGCAAGGAGGCGACCTACAGCACCACCACGGCAGGCACCGAGGCGTGCGCGCGATATCGGGAAATCCGCGAGCAATGCCTGACCAGCAATATGACCCCGGGCAGCGCGGAGAACGCCGAGATCGGCGAACTGGCACGGCTGTTGCGCGTGCTGACCGGGCTGTACGAGCAGGCGGCGCGTTCCGCGACGTCGCTGTAGCGCCGCACGAATTCACCGCGTCGAGTTCGCGTGCGGCTGCACGCCCGACGACGATCCTCATTTCCTTCCGAGGTACTTCCGCGTGTCCCATTCCGAGTCGCAAGCCACATCGCAGTCCGCCGCATCGCAGTCCGCTTTGCAAGCCGAAACGCAAGCCGAAACGCAAGCCGCCACGCCCGACCCACGCTGGCAGTTCTGGATCGATCGCGGCGGCACCTTCACCGATATCGTCGGCCTGCGCCCGGACGGCACCGTGGTCACGCACAAGCTGCTGTCCGAGAACCCCGAGCAATACGCCGATGCGGCGGTGGCCGGCATCCGCCATCTGCTGGGTCTGGCCCCGGGCGAGCCGATCACGCCGCGCCTGGTGTCCGCGGTGAAGATGGGCACCACGGTGGCCACCAACGCGCTGCTCGAGCGCAAGGGCGAGCCCACCGCGCTGTTCATCACGCGCGGCTATCGCGACGCGCTGCGCATCGCCTACCAGAACCGGCCGCGGCTGTTCGACCTCAACATCGTGCTGCCGGAGCTGCTGTATCGCGAGGTGGTGGAAGTCGACGAACGCATCGGCGCGCATGGCGAGGTAGTACAGCCGCTGGACGAGGCGGCGCTGCGCGAACAGATGCTGCGCGTGCGGGCCGACGGCATCCGCGCGGTGGCGATCGTGCTGATGCACGGCTATCGCCATGCCGATCACGAGGCCCGCGCCGCCCGGATCGCGCGCGAGCTCGGTTTCGCCCAGGTCTCGGTGTCGCACGAGGTATCGCCGCTGATGAAGCTGGTGCCGCGCGGCGACACCACGGTGGTCGACGCCTACCTGTCGCCGATCCTGCGCCGCTATGTCGAGCAGATCGAGCGCGAGATGCCGGGCGTGAACCTGCAGTTCATGCAGAGCAGCGGCGGCCTGACCGATGCGCATCGTTTCCAGGGCAAGGATGCGATCCTGTCGGGACCCGCCGGCGGCATCGTCGGCATGGTGCGCGCCTCGCAGCGCGCCGGCTTCGACCGCATCATCGGCTTCGATATGGGCGGCACGTCGACCGATGTGTCGCACTTCAGCGGCAGGCACCCGAACGACTTCGAGCGCGTGTTCGAGACCAGCGTGGCCGGCGTGCGCATGCGCGCGCCGATGATGAGCATCCATACGGTGGCGGCGGGCGGCGGCTCGGTGCTGCATTTCGACGGCAGCCGCTATCGCGTCGGCCCCGATTCGGCCGGCGCGAATCCCGGGCCGGCCAGCTATCGCCGCGGCGGCCCGCTGGCGGTGACCGACTGCAACGTGATGCTCGGCAAGATCCAGCCTGCGCATTTCCCGGCGGTGTTCGGCCCGCGCGCCGACGCGCCGCTCGATCGCGATGCCGTGGTCGCGCGCTTCGAGGACCTGGCCGCGCAAATCGCCGAGCAGACCGGCGACCGCCGCACGCCGGAGCAGGTCGCCGAGGGCTTCATCGAGATCGCGGTCGGCAACATGGCCAACGCGATCAAGCAGATCTCGGTGCAGCGCGGCCACGACGTGACCGGCTACACGCTGACCACCTTCGGCGGCGCCGGCGGGCAGCACGCCTGCCTGGTGGCCGATGCGCTGGGCATGCAGACCGTGTTCGTCCATCCGCTGGCCGGCGTGCTGTCGGCCTACGGCATGGGCCTGGCCGACCGCACGGCGATGCGCGAGCTGTCGATCGAGGCGAAGCTGGACGAGGCCGCGGTGCCGATGCTGGCGCAGCGGCTAGATGCGCTCGCGCAGCAGGCGCGCGACGAGCTGCTGGAGCAGGGCGAGGACGCCGGCCGCATCGAGGTGCTGCGGCGCGTCCATCTGCGCTACGAAGGTACCGATTCGGCGCTGGTGGTGCCGTTCGGCGACGCCGCCGCGATGCGCGCCGGCTTCGAGGCCGCGTACCGCCAGCGCTATGCCTTCCTGATGCCCGACAAGGGCCTGATCGTCGAGGCGGTCTCGGTGGAGGCGGTCGGCGTCGCGCAGGCGCCGCAGGAGCGCCCGCCCGCGCCGGCGCCACGGGAAGGTCCGCCGCAGCCCGCCGAGACGGTGCGCATGTTCAGCGGCGGCGCCTGGCACGAGACCGGCCTCTACCGGCGCGATACCCTGCGTCCTGGCGACCGCCTCGCCGGTCCGGCGATCATCGCCGAGCAGAACGCCACCACGGTGGTCGAGCCCGGCTGGCAGGCCCTGCTGACCGAGCGCGACCATCTGGTGCTGACGCGCGCGGTGCCGCGTCCGCAGCGGCGCGCAATCGGCACCGAGGCCGATCCGGTGATGCTGGAGGTCTTCAACAACCTGTTCATGTCGATCGCCGAGCAGATGGGGCTGCGGCTGCAGAACACCGCCTACTCGGTCAACATCAAGGAGCGGCTCGACTTCTCCTGCGCGATCTTCGACGCCGAAGGCAATCTGATCGCCAACGCGCCCCATATGCCGGTGCATCTGGGCTCGATGGGCGAGAGCATCAAGACCGTGATCGCGCGCAATGCCGGACGCATGAAGGACGGTGACGTCTATGTGCTGAACGACCCGTACAACGGCGGCACCCATCTGCCCGACGTGACGGTGATCACGCCGGTGTTCGATGCCGACGGCCGCGAGGTGCTGTTCTACGTCGGCTCGCGCGGCCATCACGCCGATATCGGCGGCATCACGCCGGGCTCGATGCCGCCGGACTCGACCGTGGTCGAGGAGGAGGGCGTGCTGATCGACAACTTCCTGCTGGTCGATGGCGGCGTGCTCGACGATGCGGGCATGCGCGCGCTGCTGGCCGGCGCGCGCTACCCGGCCCGCAACGTGGACCAGAACATGGCCGATCTGCGGGCGCAGGTCGCGGCGAACGCGAAGGGCGTCGAGGAGCTGCGCAAGATGGTGGCCCACTTCGGCCTGCCGGTGGTGCGCGCCTATATGGGCCATGTGCAGGACAACGCCGAGGAAGCGGTGCGGCGCGTGATCACGGCGCTCAAGGACGGCAGCTATGCCTATCCGCTCGACAATGGCGCGCAGATCCGCGTGCGGGTAACGGTGGACCGCGAGCGCCGCGAGGCGACGGTCGATTTCACCGGCACCTCGGACCAGCTGCCCAACAACTTCAATGCCCCGCGCGCGGTCTGCATGGCCGCGGTGCTGTATGTATTCCGCACGCTGGTCGACCAGGACATCCCGCTGAACGCCGGCTGCCTGAAGCCGCTGCATGTGGTGATACCGGAAGGGTCGATGCTCAATCCGCGCTATCCGGCCTCGGTGGTGTCGGGCAATGTCGAAACGTCCTCGTGCATCACCAACGCGCTGTACGGCGCGCTCGGCGTGGTGGCCGCGAGCCAGGGCACGATGAACAATTTCACCTTCGGCAACGCGCGCTACCAGTACTACGAAACGATCTCGGGCGGCAGCGGCGCCGGGGACGGCTTCGACGGCTGCGACGTGGTGCAGACGCATATGACCAACTCGCGCCTGACCGATCCCGAGGTGCTGGAGTGGCGCTTCCCGGTGCGGCTGGACAGCTACGAGATCCGGCACGGATCGGGCGGGACGGGGCGCTGGCACGGCGGCAACGGCGGCGTGCGCAAGGTGCGCTTCCTCGAGCCGATGACGGCGTCGATCCTGTCGAACAACCGGGTACATGCCCCGTTCGGCATGGCGGGCGGCGAGCCGGGCGCGACGGGCCGCAACCGCGTGATTCGCGCCGATGGCAGCGAGGAGACGCTGCCCCACGTGGCGCGCACGGAGATGGGCGTGGGCGATGTGTTCGTGATCGAGACGCCGGGAGGCGGGGGATACGGGGTGGCGTAGGCCGGGCGGGGGCCGTTGCCCTCTCCCTCTGCCCCCTCTCCCGCAGGCGGGAAAGGGGAGCCCCGGGCGGCTTGCGACAATGACAGATTGGTCTGCTGGTTTTCTCCCCCTGTCCCGCACGGCGGGACAGGGGCCGGGGGAGAGGGCAGCCCCGGTGCGCCGATCCCCCAATCCCCCCAATCCGCCCGATACTGCACTGCAAGAAATCCCCCTCGGCAGGGTACAATAGCGGTTTTCGCCGGCGCCGCCCGGCTGGCTTGCGGCCCGTCCGGCCGGACGCCACGGCCGGGTCCCGGCCGCAGTCCCACCTCCATCGCCCTCCGACCGCTCAGATCATGGCGCATTTCTCGTGCTTCCCCGGCGCATTGGCCCTGTCGGCCTTCCGCCAGCAACGCCTGCTCACCGCCCTGCAACAGATCGACACCGACATCGAGTCGGTGCACGGCCAGTTCCTGCACTTCGTCGACACCGACCAGCCGCTGGACAAGGGCGATACCGACCGCATCCGCGCATTGCTGACCTATGGCGCGCCGTTCGCGGAGCAGCCCGAGGGCGACCGCTTCGTCGTGATTCCGCGTTTCGGCACGATCTCCCCGTGGGCCAGCAAGGCCACCGATATCGCGCACAACTGCGGCCTGTCGCATGTGCACCGGATCGAGCGCGGCATCGAATTCACGGTGATCTGCAAGAAGGGCCTGCTGCGCGGGCGCAAGACGCTGGACCCGCTGACGCGCGACGCCGTGGCGGCGCTGCTGTTCGACCGCATGACGGAGACCGTGGTCGCCACGCGCGACGCCGCGGCCGGGCTGTTCGACGAACTGCCGGCCAAGCCGCTGCGCTTCATCGACCTGGCGGGTGGACGCGCCGCGCTGGCCGAGGCCAACATCGCGATGGGCCTGGCGCTGTCCGAGGACGAGATCGATTATCTGGTCGATGCCTACGCGAAGCTCGGCCGCAACCCGACCGACGTCGAGCTGATGATGTTCGCGCAGGCCAACAGCGAACACTGCCGCCACAAGATCTTCAACGCGACCTGGACCATCGACGGCGAGGAACAGGACAAGTCGCTGTTCGCGATGATCCGCAACACGCACCAGCTGAACCCGCAAGGTTCGATCGTCGCGTATTCGGACAACTCGGCGGTGATGGAGGGCGATGTCGCGGAACGCTGGTTCCCGCGCGGCGACGCGCACCAGTATGGCCGCCATCAGGCGCTGACCCATACGCTGATGAAGGTCGAGACGCATAACCACCCGACCGCGATCTCGCCGTTCCCCGGGGCCTCGACCGGCGCCGGCGGCGAAATCCGCGACGAGGGCGCGACCGGCCGCGGCGCCAAGCCCAAGGCCGGCCTGACCGGCTTCACGGTGTCCAACCTGATGCTGCCCGGCGCGGTCGAGCCGTGGGAGAACGCGCGCGACGCCGCCCAGCCGCTGGCCTTCCGCAATCCCGACGAACGGCCGGCGGTGACCGGCAAGCCTGAGCGCATCGCCTCGCCGCTGCAGATCATGATCGAAGGCCCGCTGGGTGGCGCCGCCTTCAACAACGAATTCGGCCGCGCCAACCTGGGCGGCTATTTCCGCGTCTACGAGCAGAACGTCGGCGGCACCGTGCGCGGCTACCACAAGCCGATCATGATCGCCGGCGGCATCGGCAATATCGACGCCTCGCATACGCACAAGGAGCCGCTGCCGGCCGGTTCGCTGCTGATCCAGCTGGGCGGCCCGGGCATGCGCATCGGCATGGGCGGCGGCGCGGCCAGCTCGATGGCGACCGGCGCCAATACCGCCGACCTCGATTTCGACTCGGTCCAGCGCGGCAACCCGGAAATGGAGCGGCGCGCGCAGGAAGTGATCAACGCCTGCTGGCAGCTCGGCGACGAGAACCCGATCCTGTCGATCCACGACGTGGGCGCGGGCGGCCTGTCCAATGCCTTCCCCGAAGTGGTCGACGGCGCCGGCCGCGGCGCGCGCTTCGAGCTGCGCCAGATCCATCTGGAAGAGTCGGGCCTGTCGCCGGCCGAGATCTGGTGCAACGAATCGCAGGAGCGCTACGTGCTGGCGATCGCGCCGGACAGCTTCCCGCGTTTTGCCGCGATGTGCGAGCGCGAGCGTTCGCCGTTCGCCGTGGTCGGCGTGGCCACCGAGGAAAAGCAGCTGCAGCTGGTCGATGCCAGCGTCGATCAGGCGCTGAAGGAGCACTACGCGGTCGACATGCCGATGGACGTGCTGCTTGGCAAGCCGCCGCGCATGCATCGCGACGTCAAGCGCGTCGAGCAATCGCTGCCGGCGGTCGATGTCACCGGCATCGCGCTGGAGCAGGCGGTGCGTGACGTGCTGCGCCACCCGACCGTCGCCAGCAAGTCCTTCCTGATCACGATCGGCGACCGCAGCGTCGGCGGCATGAACGCGCGCGACCAGATGGTCGGCCCGTGGCAGGTGCCGGTGGCCGATGTCGCGGTCACCACGCTGGACTACCAGGGCAAGGCCGGCGAGGCGATGACGATGGGCGAGCGCACCCCGCTGGCCGTGATCGACGCCCCGGCATCGGGCCGCATGGCGATCGGCGAGGCGCTGACCAATCTGGCCGCGGCCCCGGTCAAGGACCTCGGCAAGGTCAAGCTGTCGGCCAACTGGATGGCTGCCTGCGGCGTCGAGGGCGAGGACGCCAGGCTGTACGACACGGTGCGCGCGGTCGGCATGGAGCTGTGCCCGGCGCTGGGCATCAGCATTCCGGTCGGCAAGGATTCGCTGTCGATGCGCACCAAGTGGGACGATGCGGGCGTGGCCAAGGAAGTGGTCGCGCCGGTGTCGCTGATCATCTCGGCGTTCGCCGCGGTCGACGACGTCAACCGCACGCTGACGCCGCAGCTGCGCACCGACCTGGGCGATTCCGTGCTGATCGCGATCGACCTGGGCCGCGGCAAGAACCGCCTCGGCGGCAGCATCCTGGCGCAGGTCACCCAACAGGTCGGCGACAGCGTTCCCGATGTCGACGACGCGGCCGATCTGCGCAACTTCTTCCACGCGATCCAGCGCCTGAACCGCGAGGGCAAGCTGCTGGCCTATCACGACCGCTCGGACGGCGGGCTGATGGCGACGCTGGCCGAAATGGCCTTCGCCGGCCATTGCGGCCTGTCGCTGAACGTCGACATGCTGACGCTCGATCCGACGCAGGAACAGGACTACGGCGACGCCAAGAACTGGGCCCAGCAGATCGCCGAGCGCCGCAACGACCAGACGCTGCGCGCGCTGTTCTCCGAAGAGCTGGGCGCGGTGATTCAGGTCAAGCTCGAGGATCGCGACGCCGTGTTCGCCGCGCTGCGCGAGGCCGGCCTGTCGGCCTGCAGCCATGTGGTCGGCAAGCCCAACGGCAGCGACCAGATCGAGATCTACCGCGACGCCAAGAAGGTGTTCGGTGCTCCGCGTGCCGAGCTGCAACGGGTCTGGAGCGAGGTCAGCTGGCGCATCGCCCGGTTGCGCGACAACCCCGCGTGCGCCGACAGCGAATACGAGCTGCTGCTCGACGCCGCCGACCCCGGCATCACGCCGAGCCTGACCTTCGATCCGGCCGAGGACATCGCCGCGCCGTTCATCGCCAGCGGCGCCAGGCCGCGCGTGGCGATCCTGCGCGAGCAGGGCGTCAACTCGCAGATCGAGATGGCGTACAGCATGGACCGCGCGGGCTTCGATACCTACGACGTCCATATGAGCGACCTGATCGCGGGCCGCGCGAAGCTGGACGACTTCGTCGGCTTCGTCGCCTGCGGCGGCTTCAGCTACGGCGACGTGCTGGGCGCGGGCGAAGGCTGGGCCAAGACCATCCTGTTCAACGGCGCGATGGCCGAGCAGTTCGCGGCCTTCTTCAACCGCACCGACACCTTCGCGCTGGGCGTCTGCAACGGCTGCCAGATGATGAGCAATCTCGCGCCGATCATCCCCGGCGCCGGTGCCTGGCCGAAGTTCACGCGCAACCAGAGCGAGCAGTACGAAGCGCGCTTCGTCACGGTCGAGGTCCAGCAATCGCCGTCGATCTTCTTCGCCGGCATGGAAGGCAGCCGCATCCCGATCGTCGTCGCGCACGGCGAAGGCTACGCCGACTTCTCGCAGCAGGGCGACAAGAGCAAGGTCGACGTCTCGCTGCGCTTCGTCGACAACCGCGGCGCGGTGACGCAGACCTACCCGCTGAACCCGAACGGCTCGCCGGACGGCATCACCTCGGTGACCACGGTCGACGGCCGCTTCACCGTGCTGATGCCCCACCCGGAACGCGTGTTCCGCACCGCCACGATGAGCTGGGCCCCCGACGCCTGGAAACAGATCCCCGACGGCGCCAGCCCGTGGATGCGCATGTTCCGCAATGCGCGGAAGTGGGTGGGGTAAGCCGTTCCGGTTCCGATTCCGGTTTCGATTCCGGTTTCGATTCCGGTTGAGGTTCGTTTGAAGCAGAAGGCCCGCGTGATGCGGGCCTTTTTTTGCTTTGTCGGGGCGACACGAATCGTCACCTTTCCGTAGCTAACTTTATTAGCTACAATATTAGCTGGCCGCTAACATGCGGCCATGTACTCCGTCGAATTCACCAAACAGGCCGCCCAGGCGCTGAGGGCAATGCCGACGAACATGGCCGTCAATATTCGGGCAAAGATAGAAGCGCTTGCCGCCGATCCTTTTGCGCCGAATCGCAACGTCAAGAAACTGGTAGGCCGCGACGGCTACCGCTTGCGCGTCGGCGACTGGCGAGTCTTGTATCAGATCGAGGATGGCCGGCTGGTTATCGTGGTGCTGGCTGTAAGACCACGCGGAGGTGCATACCAATGACCCAGATCCAATTCATCCAGCGCGACGGCAAGCCGGAGTTTGCCGTCGTACCCATCGAGGTATGGGAGCGGGTCAAGCATTTGATGGAGGACCTGGACGATGTAGCCCTGTTCGACCGTGCGAAGTCGCAGGACGACGGCTTTCGTGTTCCGGCGGCCGTACTGGACGCCGAACTGGCTGGAGACCATCCCGTAAAGGCGTGGCGCGACTATCGCCGGCTGACACAGGATGCACTGGCCAACGCCGCGGGCCTGAGCAAGCCCTATCTCAGCCAGATCGAGAGCCGCAAACGGGGCGGCAGCATCGATGTGTTGCAGAGCCTTGCCGATGCGCTCAACGTACCGATCGAACTGTTGCTCGAACGACGCGACTGAGTCTTCCAATGCGGCATCCGTTTCCGCGGCGATGGCTTTGGCATTGGTTGTCATGATGTCCACGCGCTACACTACCCGCCATTCCATTTCCTGCGGGCTGATATGGCGACTCTCTCCTTCGACCGTTTGCTGCAACCTGTTCCGGGCGACGACCCTTGCGGCGAGGATCTGCTGTTCTCGGCCGAATTCGACCGCATTCAGGAGGCGCGCCGTTTCGACGATCCCTCGCTGGACCAGGGCGAGTGGGTGACCGAGTTGAAGGAGGCGGACTGGCGCCAGGTGGTCGAGCTGTCGACGCGGCTGCTGTCCGAGCGGACCAAGGATCTGCGGCTGGCGGTGTGGCTGACCGAGGCGCTGGCCAAGACGAGAGGATTTGCGGGCTTGCGCGACGGTTATACGCTGGCCGCGCAGCTGTGCGAGGCGTTCTGGAGCGGCCTGCATCCGCGCGCCGACGAGGAAGACCTCGAATATCGCACCGGCAGCGTGGCCTGGCTGGCGACGCGCTCGCGCCAGCTGATTCGCGAGATTCCGCTGGTCGACGAGGCCGCCGGCGGCTATGGCTATGTCGACTGGGAGGTCGCGACCGCGCTGACCGAGGCGATCCGCCGCGATCCCGATCACGCCGACGAACTGGCCGAAGGCAAGGTCACGCAGGAAGCGTTCGAGGCCGCGCGCAAGGCGACGCCGGCCGACTTCCATGTCGCGCTGCTGCAGGACGTGGTGTCGTGCCAGCAGGCGCTGGCCAGGCTCAGCGATGTGCTCGACGCCAAGGCGGGCGAGCATGCGCCGAGCTTCCGGCAGGCGCGTGAAGCGCTGGAGGCCGTGCGGGCGCTGGTCGAGCGCTTCGTCGGCAAGCCCGCCGCGCCGGCTGCCGGTGCGAACGAGGCCGGGCAGGCGGCCATACCTACCGCAGTCGGTCGTGCCGAAGCGCCCGCCGTCAGCGGGCAGGGCGCGGCCGCGGTCAGCGGTCCGATCCGCACGCGCCAGCAGGCCCTGGCGCAGCTGCGCGAAGTCGCCGATTTCTTCCGCCGTACCGAACCCCACAGCCCGGTCGCGTACCTGGCCGCGCGCGCGGCCAAGTGGGGCGAGATGCCGCTGCACGCCTGGCTGCGCACCGTCGTGAAGGACGACGCCACGCTGTCGCAGATCGAGGAATTGCTGGGCGTGATGCCGGACGCGGAGAGCGATTCGAGCCATTGAAGGAGACGGCGAGGCAGACGCCACGCCGACACCGTCGTCCCAGAAAGACGGTGGGGGCAAACACCCCGCCGAAACCGTCGTCCCCGGAAGTCGTGGGCAGGCGCCCCCGACACCGTCGTTCCCGCGAAAGCTGGGACGACACAGCCAGTGCCGCCAGCCCTTACTGACTCGCCCTGAACTCGATGCGCCGATTGCGCGCCCGGTTCTCTTCCTTGTCGTTCGGCGCGATCGGCTGATCCGGTCCCACGCCGACCGCGGACAGCACCGACGGTTCGATCCCCTTGCCGGCCAGATAGCTCTTGACCGTCTCCGCCCGCGACTGCGACAGCGCCAGATTGAGCGCGCGGCTGCCCGAATTGTCGGTGTGCCCGACGATCTCGATCTTTCGTCCCGACAGCTTCGGCAGCACCGCCGCCATCTCGTCGAGAATCACGCGGCCCTTCGGCGTCAGCGTGGCGCTGCCGGTCTCGAATTCGATGATCCGGTTCGCCAGCGTGCGGTCCAGCAGATCCTGCCCCGAGGCCGGCACGCGCAGGCCGTTCTTGACCGTATAGTTCTGGCCCAGCCCGCTCGACATCGTGGTGGCGATCTGCTGCCGCTGGCCCTCGTCGGCGACATCGCCGTACAGCGCGATCTGCGTGCCGTCAATGCTCAGCTGGCCCCGTTTGACCTGCTTGATCTGCGGCGACAGCACCTTCTGCACGTTGGCGGTCCAGTTCGGTGGCGACACCACGCCGCCGACCTCGATCTGATCGACGACATTGGCCGCGCCATACAGCTCGCGCAGCCGCGCCAATACCTCGGCCTTGGTGGCCTCGTCCGGCACCGCGCCGCCGGCCACCACGCGGCCTGCCGCTGCATCCGCACCGGCAGGCGTCTGGGCGGAGGCGGGCGCCGCCAGCAGCCAGGTCAGGGCCGTCGCCAGCGCAACAGCGCGGCAGGCCGGGAAAACCGAACGCATGATCATTCTCCGATGAAGACTTCGCGGAAGGTGTCGAGTGCCGCGCGCAGCGACAGCTGCGGCTGCTCGAGATAGCTGGCCAGCTTGGCCACGCCATAGCGCGAGCCGGCATGCTGGTCCACCCACTGCGGGTCGTCGATGTCGATATTGACTTCGCCGTACGCCAGCGGCGACATGATGCCGTGCAGCGTGCGCGACGAGGCCCCGTTGAAGCCGATCACCAGCCGCTCGCTGCGGCCGCGTTGTCCTTGTCCCTGTCCCGTGGTCTCGTTACCCACGCGGCCGAGGAACAGCGACAGCTCGAAGTCGCCGCGCTTCAGGAAGCCCGACACCAGGTCGAGCCAGAAGCTTGCCACCAGGCTGCGATAGACGGGGTCGGACGGCAACGGCAGCGTCAGGCCCTTGTCCAGCCGCGACGTGCCGGCGCTCATCACCGGTTCGAGCAGGATGCCGAGCGCGACCAGCGTGCGGCGCAGGCACAGCGTCTGCCCGTCGGCGCGCAGCATCTGCTCCAGGCCGGCCACGGTTTGGAATTCGATGAAGTCCTTGAAGCTGGCGTCGTAGGCCTGCGCGCCCGCGCCGATCTCGACCGCGAACTGGGTCTGCGCCAGATTGCGCAGGCCCTCGGCCGGATCGGCGGCGGAGACCAGCTCCTGCATCTGATGGCTGGCGCGCGTCCACAGCCGCGTCAGCGCCAGCGGGCTGCGCGCGATGAACGGCAGCGGCTGGTCGATTTCCAGCGCGGCGGCGGCGAGGAAGGGGAAGCGGCGCGACGACTGGTCGTTGCTGGCCATCACCGTGCCGGCGATCGCCAGCCGGCTCTGCGAACCGAGGAAGGCGAACTGGACCGGCTGCCACGCGTCATAGACCGTCTTCCAGCCCGGGTCCTCGGCCAGCATCTCCATCGCCTGCGACAGCCAGCGGTCGAGCGTATCGAGCAGCTGGGTCTGGTTCGGACTCTTGACGAAATCCCCGCGCGACGGAAGCTTGCCGAAGTACGCGAGCTGCAATTGCGCTGCCTGGCTCATTGCGCACCTCCTGCACGCACGGGCGCGCCAGGCTGCGCACCTGACTGTGCGACGGGCGCCGAGGCGGCGGGGGCCGGCTGCGCCGCCTCCGTGGCGGTGACAGGCGCCGACGCGTCGGCGATCGCGGGCGGCAGCTTCAGGCCGCGCAGGCCCTGTCCCTGCGGCGAGTCGGCCGCGGCCGTGGTGGTCTGCGGGCTGCTGACGATGCGCAGCGCCACCGCGACGGTGGTGCCGCCCTGCGTCCACGACAGCTCGAACGCGCCATCCGGACGGCGCTTGCGCGAGGCCGTGGCGATCAGCCGCTCCAGGCCGAAGCGGCCCGGTTCGCTGAGCACCTCGACGGTGCGGCCATCGAAGGTCGTCGCGGTGATGCGCGCGCCTGGCGTGCCCTGCGGATTGGGCCAGACGAAGTTGGTCCACTGCGGCGGCGTATTGCGATAGCGCAGCTGCTGCCCGTCGATCTCGATCGTGTACTCGGTGGTGCCGGCCGCCGGCGACGGCAGGATCTGGAACACGGTCTGCGGGGCGGCAGCGGCGGCACCGCCGGCACCGGCCGCCGCGCCACCTGTCAGCGGCGCGATCCAGCGCGTGAAGTTGGTGGTGAACTCCGGCGCGAAGGTCACGCCCAGATCGCCCCAGGTGCGCGCGGCGATCATGTCGCCACGGCGAACCGACAGCGGCCCGATGGTCGTGCCGGCGAACTTGGCGATGGCGCCGTCCGGACCGAACACCTGGCCGATCTCGGCCGCGCTGGCCTCGATCTTGGCATCCGAGGCAAACGGGTACTTGGTCGCCAGCGTCTGCATGAAGGGCTGGTAGACCTGCGCGTTCCACACCTTGTTGATCTCCACGCTGGCAGGGCGGATCGTCACCGCATACGACTGCAGCAGCGGACGCACCAGCAGCGGACGCAGCGTCTGGCGCTGGCTGTCGGTCATGCCGGTCAGCATCTGCTCGTCGACGTACTTCAGCGCGTCGGCCAGCTCGGAGCCGTTGCCGTCGAGCGTCTGCTGCATCAGCTGGCGCGCGCCGGGGCCGGGGTCGCCCTGGTTCTTGATGGTGTTGAAGCGCGTGCGGACCTTCGACAGCGCCTCCATATAGCCGCGCAGCAGCGAATTGTTGTCGCGCATCACGGCGATCTTGGCCAGGCCCGAGAACTCCTTGCCGACCGGCCCCATCGGGATGTTGCCGGCGTCGGACGCGGAGGCCAGGCTCGCGCTGTCGACATTGACGCTGACGCCCGACGGCGTGCCGCGCGAGACCCAGCGCTTGAACCATTCGATCACGCCGGTCTTGGCCTGCTTCAGGCCGGCGTTGACGATCGACGGGTTGTCCCACGAGGTCTGCTCATAGGCGGCGTCGAACAGCTTGCGGATCGGCGAGTTGACCGGATCCCCCAGCAGGTTCATCGCGGTCACGGCCTGGTCGAAGCTCTTGAACTCCTGCACGGCCACGCCCTGCATGAAGCGCTGCCACTCCTTGGCGTATTCGTTCTTGTACATCGACACCAGCGTCTTCTGGATCTGCTCGGGGCTGCCCTCGAGCGTGAGGTCGTCGCGGGCGGCGACGTTCAGCACCCAGTCCTTGCTCTGCAGCTCCTTGCTGGCCGCCTCGCGGATGGCCGGCTGCACGTATTGCAGCCAGGCTTCCCGGGTGAAGGTGCCGGGCACCGCGTAGCTGCCGGCGACCACCGTCGCGCCGGCGTCGCCGACGATGCGGGCCACCGTCATCGGCGCGAAGCGGGTGGCCGCGCGCGCCTTGATCTCGGCATAGGCGCGCTCGCGTGCCGGCATGCCGCGCACCACGCGGCGCAGGTTCTCGCGGGTCTGGTCGATCAGCGACAGGTTGCTCTCCAGCAGCGGCCAGTTGTCGTCATTGACGCGCGCCAGGTAGAACGAAATGTTGCGCTCGGCCGCGCGGATCAGCTGCTCGCGCGGCATGCTGCCGCGGTTCTCCTCGAGCCAGCCGCGCCAGAAGCGCGTGACCTGGTCGGTCAGGTGCGCGACTTCGACATGGCGCTTGTCCGCCAGCATCAGATAGGTCTTCAGCGCGTTGTAGGCGTCCTCGACGTTGGTCGGGGAGGCATCGGCATAGCGCTTGGCGTTCGGCGATTCGGTGTTGAGGGCGGCCGTCATGTCGGCCGCCGAGGGTGCCGTCGCGGCGATTGCGACCGCCGTAGCCGTAGCGGGGGCGGTCGCTGCCGCCGCGCTTGCGCCAGCCGCGCCGGCCTGGGCCGAGGCCGGCACCACCGCGCCATTGGCGGCCGGGGCACGCACGTTCTGCGCGAGCTGGTCCGGATGCGCGTTGACCTCGGCCAGGAAGCGTTCGATCGACGTGCCGACGGGCTTCAGCATGACCTGGCGCAGGCCGTTGTAGTACTCGTCCAGCAGCTTGTGCTGCAGCGTATCGCCCTGATAGAGGCCAAGCGACAGCGCGATCGGGTGGTCGGCGCGGAAGCGCTCCAGCTGCTCGATGCGGTCCTGCAGGATATCGAGCGCCTCCAGCCGCGATTGCAGGTCGATGCGGTTCTGCTGCAGCTTGACGATCTTGTCGAGGTCGGCCTGCACGTTGGCCGTCAGCTGCCGGTTGCCGATGAACGACCAGGTCCACCCGCCCAGCAGCAGGCCCAGCACCAGCACCAGGCCGAAGAAGGTGACGAAGCGCATCCGCGTCTTGGCCGGGCTCGAGAACTGGCGCACGGTCTTGCGGTCGGCGAACACCACCTTGGAGAACAGGTCGCGCAGGAAGAAGCCGTTCTTCGAGAACACCTCGCGGCTATGCGCGGCGCTGTCGAGCTTCAGGCCGAAGCGGCGCGCGATCCGTTCGGCGGAGGCGCTGGTAGTGCTTGCCTCCTGCACCGCGCTGGTGAAATAGAAGCCGCGGAACACCGGCTTGTACTGGAACGGATTCTCGTCGAACAGCGTCACCAGGAAGGCGCGCAGCGCCGGCTTGATCGACGCGAATTCGAGCGGGAAGCTCAGCAGCCCCGGCGACAGCTTGCCGTTGCGGTGCTGGGCGATCTGCGCCACGCTGATTTCCTTCAGGCCGTCGTACAGCTCGTCGAAGCGCTCGTCGAACATCGCGGCGGCATCGCGCTTTTCGCCCGGCTCGAAGGGCAGGGTGGCGCCCCAGACGCGGTCGCGCTCGTGCTTGTCGCTGTCGCCGAAGAACTCGGTGAAGCCGGTGATCAGGTCCGCCTTGGTGAACATCACGTAGACCGGCGCGAACACTTCAAGCCGTTCGGTCAGTTCCTGCACGCGCTGGCGCAGGTTCTTGGCCAGCTGGATGGCGAACTCGGGGCGGTTCTGCGTCAGCTCGGGAATGCTGACGGTGACCACGATGCCGTTGATCGGCGCGCGCGGACGGTAGCGCTTGAGCAGGTCCAGGAAGCCGAGCCATTCCTTGCGGTCTTCCTCGTGCACCGAATAGCGGCCCGCGGTATCGAGCAGGATGCCCTCGGTGGTGAAGAACCAGTCGCAGTTACGCGTGCCGCCGATGCCGTGGATGATCGCGTTGTTCTTGTCGGCGAACGGGAATTGCAGGCCCGAGTTCAGCACCGCGGTGCTCTTGCCCGCCGCCGGGTTGCCGATCACGATGTACCACGGCAGTTCGTACAACGCCTCGTTGCCCGACAACTGGCCGAGCTTGGAGGTCTTGATGGTCTTGACCGCATCGACCAGCCGCGTACGCAGGGCTTCGACCTCGCCACGCTTTTCCTGCGGCGCTTCCTGGGCGGCCGCATTCGCCTGCTGCTCCAGCAGCGCGCCGAGCTTGCCGCTGGCTTGTCGCGCGCGATAGTGCCGCCACGCGAAGGCGATCAGCCACGCCACCACCAGCAGGCCGAGCACGATGCCGACCCAGGTCAGCCCGACCTCGAAGGTATCGGCCGCCAGCAGCAGGAAGAGCGTCAGCGCGACGACGCCTATCACGGACAGCGTGCGCGTGTTGGTCAGGAAACTGAGGAATCGGTGCATGTTGGCCTGCGGTTTGCGAATGCGTGTGCTGGTTCTGGTGCGTTTGCTGGTGCGTTTTGCTTGTGCTTGCCTGGCTTGGGCTTCGGCTTGTTCTGGCTTGTTCTGGCTTGTTGGTGCTGGTTCGTGCTCGTTCGTGCTTGGCGAAGATGTCCGCTAGGCGGTGGCCGGCGGCACCACCGCGATCGCCCCGCGCTGCTGCGGATCGGCCGCGGTCAGCGCCAGCGCCGGGCCCCCGCGCTCGGCGCACTGCTGATGGGCGAGCACGATGGCCAGCAGCGCGCCGGCATTGCCGGTGTGTCCGCAAGCGGTGCCGACCGGCAGCAGGTCCGCGCTGACGTCGAGCTCACTGAAGCGTTCGGAGAACACGCGTGCCAGTTCGACGGTGCGGACCGGATGCGGGCTGATGTCGGCGGTGACCACGACGGGCTGCGGCGCGGGCGCCGGCTCGGCGGCGGACGCTTCGGGCTTGTCGTCCTTGTCGTTGGCCTGGGCCTTGGAGCCGTCGGCAGGTTCGGCCAGCAGGCCCAGCGTCTGCGCGATCGCTTGATCCAGCGCCGCGGTACGCGGCTGGCCCTTGTCGGGAGTCGGCGCGTCCAGCCGCGTCAGCGTGGCGCGGACGATCGATGCCGGCGGCGCGTCCTGCGCGAGCATCGCGGCCAGCGGTCCCTGCGGCGGATACAGCAGGATGCCCGCCGCCGCCTCGGAGGGCGCGACGCCGTGCTCGCATTGGGCGCTGAACAGCCGGTTGGTCGCGCGCAGCCGGTCGATCGCTTCGGCGCCGATATGCGAATCGGCGGCGATCACGCCGCGCAATTCGTGGGTCGGTTCGCGATGCAGCGCGAGGATCGCGCGATCGACCTGCACCATCGCATCGCCGTCGCCCTTGGCGGTCAACGTCTCCATCGAGATCCGCTCGATCGGCCACAGCCCGGTCAGGCGGCCGCGCACGTATTGGCCCGCGGCCGCCGCCATTGGCGCCTGCCAGCGCTCCGGCAGCAGCAGCGTCAGCACCAGCCGCGGCGGCTCCTCGGCCTGCGGCGCCGTGGGTGTCTCGTCGGCGGAAGGGAAGTACAGGCCGGGATATTGCTCCAGGACCTGGGCCACCAGCCGCTCGGCCACGTCGCTGGCCAGTGCGACGGTCCGCACGGCCTCGTCATTCCACGGCAGATCCGCGAAGGCCTGCTCCAGCGCCTCGCGCGTGCCATCGACATCGATGTCCTCGGCGGGCGCGGCGAAGATCGGCATGCCATCGCGCAGCACGTCGACCACGTCCGGCCGCTGCTGCTCGGCGGTGGCCGCGGCGGTGGCGGCCGTGTCGCCGCCCTTGGCGGTATGCAAGGCGGCGCCCAACACCAGCGCGCGCCAGCGGCGGCTGGGGTCGTCGTCGGGCACGGCGCCGTCCGACGGAGCCACGCCATCCTGCGCGGCGGCCGGCGTGCTGACCGCGGCGGCGACATTGCGGCGGATACCGTCCAGCGCGCGGCGAATGACCAGATAGCCCGCGATCATGCCGGCCGGCAGCAGGAACAGATGCGTGACGATATCGGTCGTGGTCGGCATCCGGTGGATCGATTGCCACCACAGGATCGTCGCGGTCCAGACCAGCGCGAAGACGGCAAACAGGATCAGGCCGGAACGGAACAGGCGTGCAAGCATGGTGTCGGGGAGGGTCGGCACAGGGGGCGCAACAGCGCGGCAGCGGAACGGCGCCCGCTTACGCGCTGCCGGTGACTCCCTGGCTGGACAGCAGCGTCGCGCCGCATGCCGTCTTGTCGCCGTGGCGGGCCGCGGCGCGGCCGTCGATGATCACGGTCGGATCGCCGGTGACGATGGTGGTTTCGCCATGGCCGGACTTCGGGCAGGTCACGCGATCGCCGACGCAGGCGATGCCCTTGCCGTTGGTCGACGTGGTGCCCGACGCGCTGATCACGACGCCGCCGTGGTCGGTCTTGTCACCCAATACGATAAATGGCCGTGTCATTGTTGTTCTCTCGACTGAGAAGGGCGATCCCGCCAACAGCTATCGATTCGCGGCCTGCTTTCGCCGGCCGCCGTTGCCTGCGCCGTGCCCCCGCACATCGCACGCTAGCCGGGCTTCTTGCCGAGCACGCCGGGCCGGCGCAACTCGACGTGCCCAAGATCCATCATCTTCCAGCGCCCGCCCCAGGTCAGCCCCGCGGACTCGGCGATCTGCCCGTACAACTCGTATCCGCGCATCGCCCACGGATCCTTCTCGCTGATCACCAGCTTGCCGTCGCGATAGAAGGCGCTGTCGGCGGCGAGGCCGAACTGATGGTAGCTGTGATAGGCGCCCGCCTTTGTGACATGCGCGCCCATCGCGGCGAGCCTGGCCTGGCGCTCGGGGCTGCGATAGCCCTCCAGCAGCGCCATTTCATAACCATGCTCGTCGCGCATGATCTTGTAGACCAGCAGCAGGCGCTGACGAAAATCGGCGTCGAGCAGATCCCAATTGCGGCTCGCTTCGCGAATGGTCGGGCGAATCCGTTCGACTTCCTGCGTGGTGAATACCTCGGGCGGCAATGGCGCCGGAGGAATCAGCCGTTCGCCATTCAATAAGGCGGAAATCTTCTGGTCCGGCTCGCGCAGCGCGTCATCGTACTCGAACAGCAGTTTCGGTCGCAAGGCGAGGGCGACGATCGGCGGGGTGGCGACGACGCCCGCCGCGCACAGCAGAAAGACCTTTCGGCGCGCAACGAAGGCGCGCAATGCTTCCATCGAATCGGCCGCCTGGGAAGCCGACGTTCGTAGGGTTCCGGCCGAGCGCTGGCTCGCGGCGCTCGCATTGATACTGAGCCGCTGCCATTGCGCACGCGCGGCCAGCAGCACGCGCTCGCGCACGTCCGGCAGCAGCAGAATGGCCGCAATGGCGACCATCAGCGCGAAATAGAAGAACAGCGTAATAAAGATCATCCGCTCAGTCCGCGTACCACGCGACGCCCAAACCGCGCATGACAGCCGCTTCAATAGTTACATTTTGTGACATTTATTTGGCTCGATTCCGGGATGTCATTCGGCTGCAAAAAATCGCCGTCTGCGAGTTGTCACGGCGTCGTTCACATATTTGCATTTTTGTTGCAGCCAGCTATAAAATCTGCGCGCTTCGTCCGCATCGGCAGCTGGCGCCACCTCGTCGAATTTCTGCTCGGGCCCTGTCTTCGAGTTATGTTGCCGATCGCTTGACTCAATTCCATCCCTGCGCTGCCCGACGCGCATTTTATTGCAATTCGAGAGCCAAAAGATGAGCCACAGCGACGACTTGAAAGGAAATGGACCGCCGTCGCTGTTCGGCTCCGGCAATGCCGACAACCAGGGACCGGATACGCGCATTCTGGCCAGCCTCGAAGGGCGGGTCGCCAGTCACGCGCCTGTCAAGAAGACCCCCGACATCAAGCGCCACGGCGTGTTCGCCACGCTGGCGTTGCTGCTGGTCGGCGCGGGCGCCGTGGCCTTCTGGCTGGGCAAGGGCAGCGATGGCGACGCGCCGACCGTGGCCGCGGTCGTGCCGGCGGAGAGCGCCAATTCTGCCTCCAATCCCGCCACGGCGGCCGCTTCCAGCGTGATCCAGTCCCCTGAAATGCAGGCCCCCGCGGCCAGCGCAGCACTCGTCGAAGCTCCCATCGATGCGCCGGCCGGTTCGGCCACCATTGTCGATGTCAGCCCCCCGCGCGATGCCGACGACGATGCGCTCGACAGCCTCGGCAAGATGCCGGCGGGCGATCTTGCCGCGGCCGGGCTCGGTGCCGCAGCACTGGCAGGCGGCACCGCGTTGGCAGCCAACGCGGCGCAGAGTCCCGAAAAAACACCCGCGGCCAACAAGGCCAAAACCGCGACACTGGCTGCCAACGAGCCGAATAAAAAAATCCGAAATCAAGAAGTAAATAAGACGAAGATCACTGCGTCGAATCAGGCCGCTGCAAAACGGCAACATTCCAATACCGAGACCAAGGTCGCGTCGCGTTCGAATACCGGCCCTACGACCGTAGGGAAGACGAAAACCGAGCGCTCGCGTATTGCCTCCAACAATACGCGCCGAGTTTCAAAAAAGACGGGCGCCAATATGGGCAATGATCGCGACGCCGAATTGCTCGCGGCATTGCTGGCACCCACGCCCGAAGAGAAAACCACGACCGCTTCGCGGACGCGCAAGAGCGGCACCGCCCAGCGCTCGCAGTAATGACGGCCGAGGGGCAAGGGTGCTGACAGAGGATATGGCCGCGGCGTCGACGCGGCCATTGCCGTTGTCGGGCAGCTGATCGGCGTGTCTGTCCTTCGCTGTGACACCTTGCTGCGACACCCGCTGTAACACCGAACCGCCATGGACCACACCACCCTGATTCAGACCCTGTTTTCCCCGGCGCGGCGGCTGTTCCAGCTCGAAGGCGAGGGGGCCATCGGCGAACTGGCCGTCGAGGCCTGGCTCGGCCGCGAGGCGCTGTCTGAACTGAGCGAATGGCGCATCGTCGCGGTCAGCGCCAATGCGCGATTGCCGCTCAAGTCGCTGCTCGGCGCGAAGGTGACGCTGTGGACCACGCTGGCCGATGGCGGACGCATTCGCCGCAGCGGCCTGGTGCGCAAGGCCGAGAAGCTCGGCGCCGATGGCAGCCTGGCGCGCTATCGGCTGACGGTGGTGCCGTGGCTGTGGCTGGCCACGCAGCAGCGGCACAGCCAGGTATTCCAGAATCGTACGCTGGCCGATATCGCCGAACAGATCCTGACGCCGTACGCCCCCCATGCGGTGTGGCGCTACACCGCGGGCGCGCAACAGCGCATCGATGCGCTCGGCTCGCGCGAGCACGTCAGCCAATACCGCGAGACCGATTACGCGTTCCTGTCGCGGCTGCTGGCCGAGGCGGGGTTGGGTTTTGCCTTCGTCGAGGACGAGCAGGCGCCGTCGGGTCATGCACTGACGATCTTCGCCGACAGTCCGCAATTGCCGGAAGGTCAGGTTTCAAGCGTTCGCTATCACCGCGCGCACAGCCAGGAAGAAGCCGACGCCGTGCAGCAGCTGGCCTGCCATAGCCGCGTGACGGTGCCCGGTGTCGCGGTGGTCGCGTGGGACGGCAATGGCAAGCGCACGCTGCGCGGCCATGCTCCGGCCAAGCTCGGCGGCGGCGCGCAATGTCCCGAGCCCTATCTGTCGGTCAGCCAGTCGGTGGTCGGCGATGCGGCCGGCGCGCAGCGGCTGGCCGAGCAATTGATGGAGAGCATCGAGGCACGCGCGCAGCTGTTTGCCGGGCAGGGTACCGTGCGCACCTTCGTCAGCGGCACCCGTGTGGCGGTTTCCGATTGCCCGCATCTGCCGAGGCAGGAAGACGCCGAGGCCGCGTATCCTTTGCTGCTCGATATCGTCGAGCATTGCGGTCTGAACAATCTGGCGGCCGAAACGCGCGCGGCGCTGGGCCAGCGGCTCGGACCGCTCGATGCCGCACTGTGCTTCGATACGCCGCCCAGCGCGCCAGAGAATGGGCCGATGACGATGGGCTTCCTCGCGCCCGGTCATACGGTGGAGCGTGATACGCCAACCGCGTCGCTGCGCCAGGCCGCCGAGAAATACGGCTACGCCAACCTGTTCCGCGCCTGCGATGCGCGGCGCCCGTGGCGCCCGCGCGTGGTCGATGCCGATGGTGCACGGTTGTTCTCCGCTCCTACCGCGCTCGGCGTGCAGACCGCCACCGTGGTCGGCCCGCAAGGCGAGACGCAGCCGAGCGGCGATGCCGAACACCATGTCAGCCCGCGCGGCGAGATCCGGGTCCGCTTCCCGTGGCAGAAGGGCGAGCGCGAGGACGACCGCAGCACGCGCTGGATCCGGGTGGCGCAGCGCCAGGCTGGTGCCGGCATGGGCTGGCAATGGCTGCCGCGCATCGGCCAGGAGGTGCTGGTCAAGTTCGCCGACGACGATATCGACCAGCCGATCGTGATCGGCGCGCTGTACAACGGGCAGGGCGAAGGCGGCATTGCGCCGACGCCGGGCGGCAAGCAGGCCGCTGCTGCCGATGGCTCCGTGTATCAGCAAGGCAGCGACACCGCGCCCAGCGCGCAGGCCAATGTGGCCGGCGGCCATGCTCCCGCCTGGCACGGCATGAGTGCCGACCCCGACGGCCATCGCAACGCCGCCGCCCTGAGCGGCTTCAAGAGCCGCGAACACGGCGGCGAAGGTGCCAACCAGCTGGTGTTCGACGACAGCGACGGTCAACTGCGCACGCAGTTCGCGACGACGGTCCAGCACACCCAACTCAATCTCGGTCACCTGATCCACCAGCAGGACAACTACCGCGGCAGCTTCCGCGGCGAAGGCTTCGAGCTGCGCACCGACGGCTACGGTGCCATCCGGGGCAAGGCCGGCGTGCTGATCAGCACCTATCGCGACGCGCAGAGCCAGCGGCCGGTGCCGACCGGCGACAACGCGGCGGGCATCGCGCTGATCCGCCAAGCGAAGTCGCTGACGCAAGCGCTGGGCGAGGGCGCGGTCAAGCACCAGACGGCAGCCCTGCTGACCGCCAAGGACGACGAGGCCCCGCTGGCCAAGCTGGAAACCGCCGCGTCCGGCATGGTCGACAGCAAGGACCTGGACGCGGCGATGCAGGACGCCGCCAGCGGCAACCAGCAGACGCAGGGCAAGGTACCGCATCCGAGTGAAGCAATCGTCCAACTGGCCGGCCGTGCGGGCCTTGCCATGATCGCCGGACAGGAACTGCAACTGGTCAACGGCAAATCAGTGGGCCTGGTGTCGGGGCAGGACACCAACCTGGCGATCGGCAAGCAGGCACGACTGCACAGCGGTCAGGCCATCGGCATCGCCGCGGCGCTCGAGAAAGCGGGCGAGGGCGACACCGGCCTGAAGCTGATCGCCGGCAGCGAGGATATCGACGTGCAGGCGCAGCACGATGCGATGAAGCTGCAGGCCAAGGATGAACTCAAGGTCGTATCGGCGAATATGCAGGTGGACTTTGCTGCGGCCAAGCGGATTCGGGTGGCGACGGCGGGCGGGGCGTCGATCACGATCGAGGGTGGGAATATTACGGTCGAGTGTCCGGGGGCGATTACTTACAAGAGTGCGCAGCGGAAGTTTGAGGGGCCGGTCAGCGGTTCTTATGCTCTGCCTCAGTTTCCCCGCTCGTCCTGCAAGAGCTGTTTGCTTGATGCCATGAGGCAAGGCGCCCCGGGGGTGTTGGTCTGATATGCGTGATTACGTCGTCGTGGACAGTGCGCAGCAGCCTGATTACTACAGGCGACTGGATCACTATCGGGTTCAGTATCGTTCGCTATTCGAAGGGCACGCTGAGGCGGGATTCATCGACATCGCGCCGCTATTGTTGGATATGACGGAGCTGCCCGCCGATATCAGTGATCGCGTCATCATGGACGCGCATCGGCTTGGTAGAACGCGGCCGTGCATCAGCCTGCTCCGGTCGGATCGATCTCTGGACGACTTGGCCATCCACTTACGCGCATACCACCTTATAGGACTTCCGGGGCAACAGCGAATGATCCTTCGCTGGTACGACACTCGAATCTTGCCCGTGTGGTGGGACATCATGACGTCGGCGCAGCGCCGTGCGTTCGCCTATGGCGTAACGGAGTGGCGGTATTTTGATCGATACGGGGAAGAGCGCCTGCTTCCATTGTCGGAGGAGCTAATCAGGGCTACTGCTACGGAGTTTGCGCCGCTACGACTTACAGAAAGCCAATACAACGCACTACTGACAGCGGCGGAAACGGATGTTGTCATTGCGCACTTGCGTGACGTTATTCGGGATGAGTTGCGTCGTGTCCCCATGGTGGCGCTCTATCCGTTTGTCGAAGCGCATCTCACCGCGGCGCGGCAACACGGACTACATGATCTTGACGCGCAAGCCCAGTATCTGCTGTTGGCTCTGTTTACCTCGGGTGGGTTTACGCAGCACCCGATCGTACGAGAGCGGCTCATGAGGCCGTCGATTGAACACGCCGAACCATTTGCCGCTTGGATGACGCAGATTCCTGACGAAGTTTGGGAAACCGGACCGCCATTGTGGAATAGCGCCGAATCATTTGGCGAACAAGGACAGTAGAAATTGGATGCAATCGGAAAGATGACCGCGATGCGCGTTTCCAGGTGGCTTGGCATTGCGCTGTCGGTATGGATGTTATCTGCCTGTGGCCAGGAGATGATCGGTACGAACATCGTCGGTTACAACCACACCGACAAGGATATCGGGCATTTCACCGTGGATGGCAAGGGCGGAACTTATCTTGGTGCCCACGAAGGCGGAGGTGGATTCGTTTGCTGTGTGGCGGTGCCTGACCCTTGGCGCCCAAACCTTACCGTTAAGGTGGGCTGGACTGATGAGTACGACAAGAACTATCAGGAGCGGGTTGTGCCGGTCCCCAAATACGACGAGATTGGCCACTTCTCGGTTCACTTTCTGCGAAATGGTGAAATCAAGGTATTCGTAACGATGTACGCCTTGTGGTCACCCAGCTACCCGCTGAAAGGCAGAGACGCACAGCTAAGGCCTGGCGTCGACCCCGTAGGACCGGGGGGGAAGAATTGACGCGAAGAAGGGGAAATCCACATTGCATCACTGTGAGGAAGTCGATGGAAACATCATCAATTCCCCGAGCCTGTATTTACGACGAGGTTTGAGATGACGCGTAGCGCCACCGGAGCCCACCCACTTCCAGATGGAGGTGTACGTAGACTTTCGCCACAAGCTGCGCTACAGCGAGCGCAAGCGTTGGCCTGTGTGCGGGACAAGCAGTCTACAACCTGTCAGGGACGGATCCATGTAACGCTGTTCTTCGATGGAACAGGAAACAATTGGGATTGGAATGGACCGTTCGTGGACGGGAAAAGCGTAAGCCCATTGACCCAGCGCCAGCGTAACAGCCATAGTAACGTCGTACGCCTGTTCGATGCTCGTCTTGATGAGCCCGAAAACGGTTTGTTTAATTTTTATATCCCTGGCGTCGGTACGCCCTTCAAAGAGATCGGCGACAGCGGAGACGGCTTCTGGGACGGTACGTTGGGGGCGGGAACGGCGCGAAAAGGAGCGGACCGCATCAACTGGGGTATTGTGCAGGTGTATAACGCAATGCATCAATACCTCGTCGGAGCAGACCTCATTCCCGCGTCCAAGGCGAAGACCATCGTCAACAACATGAGCAGCATGATTGCTCAGCTGGGTTTCGAGAATTTTGCAAGGCGGACGATCTTAAGGACATGGGAAGAGAAGCTCGCGGAGGTGGTCCGCTCTCATCAACGGAAGTTGCGGGAACTTACTATCTCGGTGTTCGGATTCTCCCGTGGCGCGGCCGAAGCGCGTGCGTTTGTTCATTGGCTGTATGAGATAGCAAAGGCGAATAACGACGGTTGTGATCATGTCTTGGCGGGCGTGCCTTTGCGCTTCAATTTTCTTGGTATTTTCGACACCGTCGCGTCCGTCGGGATTTCAGCGGCAGTGCGAGGAGCGGAAGGAAAAATGGGGTGGGCGGATAGCCACATGATGTCGATCCATCCTGCGATTCGGAAGTGCGTTCATTTCGTTGCGCTTCATGAGCAGCGTGTCAACTTTCCCGTGGACTTGGCTGCTGGCGCAAATGTCACACAAGTTCTATATCCCGGCATGCATTCCGATGTGGGGGGCGGGTACTCGCCGTCGAGTCAAGGCAAAGGCATGAAAGCTTGGGGGGCGTCGCCGACCTTGTCTCAGGTTCCTCTGATCGATATGCATCATGAAGCGATCAAGGCAGGAGTTCCTCTTCGTACCATTGAGGAAATTTTGGCACGTCCAGCGCTAGCCCAGGCATTCGCGTGCGATAAGCGACTAGTCGATACCTATAACGGGTGGCTCGCAAATCATGGAGTTCCCGATGGCGCTGCTGTTCAGCAGATACGCGAGCACACTCGTCAATGCATGCGGTGGCGTGGTTTGCGTTTGCGGACCGGCACATCGAACTTGCTAAAGCAGCGTTTTTTCCTCGAAGCAGATGCGGAGGACCGAGTTGACCTGGCCAATGGCCAGACGTCATTTGCCCATACTGTTGGCGAGTTGCGACGTGGCGGATCCGAAGCGATCTCACGGCATGCGGAAGCGACGGCACAGTCAGTCAAGGATGTCTCGACGTTGCTTGCAGACGTCAATGATGAGAGGCCTATTCCGGACGCGGTCGTGCGGTTGTTCGACGACTATGCCCATGATTCGCTCGCTGGCTTCTATATCGGGACCTATACCGAACTGACACTGCCGCTCGTCGAAGTCGCCGTGGCGGTTAGTCCGTACAGCATGCAGCCGCCACAGATGATCCCTGTATCGCGGAAAGGTACGTATTTGCGCTACCGCACCGCGTACCTAGTCGCTGGCGACAAGACAGATTTGGTTTGCAAGCCTTCCCGAGTCGACAATGAGCCGGTTGCCGCCGATTGAGGGGTTCTGAACTTCATGCCAGTAGCACATATTGGCCAAGGATAGAGATCGCCGCTGCACGTTGCAGTGTGACATGATCGTCATCATGGCTGGTGACTCACAGCACAGCTATACACGCACTTTCCCTCGAGATCGTATAGTGGCTGCACCGGGTCTCGGAAGTACTGGACCGCCCACAACAGTGCTGGGTAACCGCTTGTGTTGATGTCCGACGGGTATGCCCGCAACGGCGTGCCTGATCGCCCCCAGCGGACGGCTTTGTCACAGTCGCCGCTATATATCGGCGACCTGATCTCATGGAGAAGCCGGTAGGCATCGGCGATGGGCGTGACGGGGCAAACGGCCCCTCGCTTTGTAAGCACAAATGTGCGACCGCTGTCCACCTTGGTGGTGAGCGGTTTGCCGCTGCTTACGAGTTCGTAGACAACTCCGTTGGACCAAATCGGCTTGTGGTTGTACAGCTCTGCTTTTATCGATACGGGCGCATTCGGCTGCTGACCGTCCCTGAGGATTACGTTTCCTTGGTCATCGAATTCGTAGAGCCCATGGCCTAAAATGAAAAGCACGCGCACCGGCCATGATTTCGGTGCCACCCACTGAATACTTCCACTAAGCGGCTCTCCGCTACGACGTAGCGCAGTATCGGGAGGCGGTGACACATCGATCCATCTTTCGTCCTCCCCGTCAAAGGCGAAGACTTTATCGTAGTGCCTTGGAAGGGCGTGAAGCCGTTGCTCGGTGAGTCGAATCCTTGATCCGTCGAAGTCAATCACCATGGCCTGGCTCGGTCTTTCTTTTTGGATCTTTAACCTAGGCTGAAAAGAGGTGCGTCCCGGCGACCGGACTGCAATATCCAACAAGAAGGGACCGGATGCTGGGAGGAAATTGACGGTTTGTCCTGGTTGAAGGCGCGTGACATGGGAGCCGTCTACCGTAACATCGATTGACCTCTTCGCCCGTTCGGATCTATAGAACAGCACCAACCCGTGGTCGTCAGCCCTCGCAGCCGCGGCGTCCGGCGGGATGGTCGTCTCGGCCGAATGCGCAGACCTTATTCCGATCCAGAACAGCAACCACATTAGGAAAAGGGAGAAAATGCCAAGGCTCTTCATGTCTATGGCTGATCAAGACCAACACTAAGATGGACGTGATGCACGTGGACGATATCTGATTTGATGAACTGAGTTGCGCCTGTCAGTCCCACATCCGCGTAGGTTAGTGCCCAAGGGCCGCCAAGCCATCCTAAAACGCGAGCCTGTCGTCGCTCTGCAAGGTACCGATGAAAAGCCCGTGAGAAGGCGCGGCGCCGCCGCTTGATAGCGGTATTGGCTTGAGCGTCTGATGCCAAGGGGTTGGCATCAGAGCCAATCTCCCGGTGCAAGTGGATGTCAACCTCGACCAAGGCACCGTCATCATCCCGCAGTGCACGCAAGTGGGTCAGATCGAGTGCGAGGGAGTAGCGATGGCGCGTCGATCCTGTGTGTGGACGCCAAGCGCCCGTTACGCGGGCATAGTTGATATTTAGCTCAGACATCGTGGTGAGCCAGAACTCCATAACGGAAGGGTGTGTCTTCCGCAGGCACTCGTCGGCAGTCATCGCCATGTCGCCAGCAAATCCAAGTGTGTTTCTCCCCCCTTGTGTTGCCGTCGCGTCGAAGTAGATCGTACGTCCCCGGTGTTCCAGGTGGCGGCTATTCTCATCTACACTAACGGGCGAGAGACTCTCGCTATAGATGGCTTCAAGTGCAATCCTATTGACGCTTGCAACGACAATAGGGTGCCGAGCGCCATAGGTTTGGCTGATGTCGCTCCACAATTGATTGGTGATGCAGCAATTGCCCATGTGGAGGGCTCGTGCCGGTGTCGTGTGTTGCTCATGGAGTTTCATTGTCGTTACGGAACGAGGGTAGGTGGCAGCATCTCGGCCCATCGTATTGGGCAATACGGCGGCGATATTGAAGGATTGCAAGCCTGTGGAAACGACATTCATTTCCCACCACGGTTGTACTTCTCGGTTGCTGTTCTCGCCGCCCGCAAGCTGATGAAATGGAATTGGGAATGTCGCGTCCGGCATGAAAGTCTTCCCGGGCTCCTTCACGTAGAGGCGGTAGCGTCCTGCCCCTGGAATTGAGAATCGCGCCTCACCGGTCGATGTACTTGTGATGCCGGTTTCGACGACTCTCCATCCAATTGCGACGACGTCTTGACGGGTTACAACGTAAGGTAAATTCCCCGCTGCACACGTGTTCCCGTTGTCCCGCATTTGGACGTCGATATGGATCCAGTAACGCTGGTTGATGGAAACAATCGTTCGAAGCAAGCCACTTTCGTTCTGGATGACTCGAACTTGTTCCACGGGGATTTGCGCGTTCGTCTGTGACATTGGGTAGCCCTTGAATTATTTCGCTCCTATCCTTGCCAAAGGCATTGACGTGACGGCATTGCCGGCAGAGATGACGACTTCCTTCCTGTCGCCTTCTCTTAATTCGAATGAGCCGATGCGCTTCCAGCTGCCGCTTGGTCGTTGCGCTCTCACTTCAATGGTGACCGGATATGGACGCGCGATGATCCAGCCGCTGTCGGCGAGGTGAAGATTCGCCTGCGCGTCCAGCAATAGCGCAGGAAGCCTTCCAAGCTCATCCGTCGTGCTTGTGAAGATTCTGGTGTTTGCTTTCAGCTGAACGACCAATCCATCAAGGGCCATCCCGAGGCCATGTTCGAATCTCACAATGGCGCTTGCAATGTGCAAACAATCGCCTTGCCTATGAGTCATGACGTCGCGTTTCTCCATGGCAAGAACGGCTGGCTCAGCAGCCACATTGTTCTGTGGCTAGGGGGTACTCAGCGATGATCCATTCGCTCTTCCCGATGAACGCCCTTGCATTCTGGTAGTCACTCGCCACCACAGCGCTCAAGCCCGCTGCATCCGTAACGCCCTCGGCGAGGACTGTTCCATCATCGGAGACGATCTTGTAAGGCACCTCCGCAATCGGGTGACCGTGGGCGTCCACCAGGGAGAGCTGTCCACAGTAGCGTCCGTGGAAATACATGGGCAGCGCCTCAAGTAGAGCCGGGTTGCTCACGCCGGGTGTAAAGGAATGTTCGAGCCCTTTGACCTCCAACGTTCCTGGCGTCTCGAACGTGATGGCATTTCCCTCCAATTGAATCACCGAGTCCGCGCTACGTATGACGATGAAGTTTTTGGCTACAATCTCGATCGCGTCGTCGATCGATTTCACCACCACTTCCTTGTCCGCCAGAATCGACATCGCGCCGCCATGCGCCTGTACCGACAGCGGTCCATTGGCGGCAACGGCTTTCAAGCCATTACGCTGCACGAACAGCGACACGCCTTGTGCCGCCGCCATCGCGATGGTCTTGCCGGCGGTCAGCTGCCAGTCCGATTGCACGGTCCCATGCAGATGCCGCCCCGAATAAACGGCGGTGGTCTCTTGGCTCGGCACCGCGATGGAAGTGGGGGCCTCCGCCACCAGCAGCGGCTCGGCAAAGCGCTCGACCGGCTTGCCGTCCGGCTGATTGGCGTCCTGGCCGTTGACGGTGTCCGTGTAGTGCCCGTCCTGCTCCGGCTCGACCATCGTCAGCAGCGGTTCGAACAACGCGTTGGCGGCCAGGGGCAGGGCGGTTTGGGTCTGCGCGGCGGTCGACAAGCGGTCGGCGGTGCGTTGCGCGCCCTTGAGCAGCGCGATGGCCTCGGCCATGTTCATCACGGTGCCGGTGGCGCGAGGCCGGGCGGTGGTCGACAGCAGCAGCCCCTGACCGGCGCGCACCGTCGCCCACGCATCGCTGCGCAGTTCGGCACCCGTGCCGCGCCATGGGCCGCGCTGCGCGTCCTGCGGGCCTTGGGTGACCAGATAACCGAGGTTCAGCTGGGTCTGCGCCGCGGAGCTGGCCAGGCGCATGCGCAGCCGGCCCTTGAAGTCGTCGACGACCCACTGGTTGTAGCCGTCGCCGCCCAGGCCGCGCGTGTGCCAGCCGGACAGCACGGAAGCGCGCGGCTTGTCGTCGTTGGCCCAGGGCGGGGTGTCCTGTTCGTTGTGCAGCTGCATCGCGGCCAGCGGCCGGTCGATGTCGCCGTCGAGGAAGGTCAGCAGCAGTTCGGTGCCGACGCGCGGCAGGTGGTGGGTGCCCCAGTTGGGACCGGCCATGGCGCCGGCGACGCGGACCCAGGCGGTGACCTGGGTCAGGTCATCAGAGCCGGGATCGGTGAAGGCGGCGGCTTGGCCCTCGTGGCCACCCTGGTCTGCCGGTGCAGGGGCCCGCAGCCATGGAAAGCGGACGCGCACGCGATGATCGCGGTCGGTGTGCAAGGGCGTCTCGCCCTCGGCGATCACGATGGCGGTCTGACCTTCCGGCGCGGTCGGCTTGGCGCGGAAGCGCGGCACGATCGGGGCATCGGCGCGCACGGCTTCGAGCGTATTGCGATAGCCGCCTGCCTCGACCTCGGTGGTGCCGAGCAGCCTGGCGACATCGGTGCCGAGATTGTTGGCCGCTTCGTGACGCACCGACAGCGCGACGAATTCGTCGCCGTCACCGGCAAAGTGTTCGGTCAGGGCAAAGCGCTGGCCGGCGCCCAGCTGACGGACGGTGCCGGCGCCATCGAAGCGAACAAAGCCGCTTTCCTCGGCCTGCATGCGTAGTTGCGCCGCCCGGTCGGCGGTCGCCGCATCGGGATAGCGATAGGGGCCCTGGGCATCGAACGATTCGAGCGTCGGCCATTCGCCGGGCACCGAAGCCGCGTTGGCCTGCGCCGAGGCGGCGGTCAGCGTCTTGTAGTCCCAGGACGAGACGGTGACCGCGTTGGATCCGACACTGTGCCGCGTCGACCAGACCGTCATCGTGTCCGACTCCTCGGTCATGTCGGCGCGATGGAAGCGGATGTTGGCCTGAGGGCAGGGCGGCCGTTCGGCATCGTTGTCGAACACCACCAGCCGATGGCGCGCCTGGCTGCCCTCGGGCTTGTCGTCCTCGCCCTGCAGGTGTTCGAAGCGATACGACAGGCCTTCCTCGGCCAGCAGCCGTTGCACGAAGTCGAAATCGCTCTCGCGATACTGGGCGCAGATCGAGCGGCGGCGCAGCGGTTGCGAGACGGAGAACTGGAAGTTGGCGGCCGGGTAGTCGCGGAAGACCTCCTCGACGATCTCCTGCGCGGTCTTGTCCTGGTAGACGTAGCAGTCGACGCGGCCGCGCAGGCGTTCGAGCCACGGCGCGACGGTGAGCCGGTAACGGGCCAGTCCGCCGTCTCCGCCCATTGCCGCGCAATCGACGACGAAGCCATGCCAGGCGCGATAACGGCCGTCGGCCAGCATCAGCCGCAGCGTGATCTCCTGCCGCGCCAGTTCGACCGTATCGAGATGCGCCGACGGCGACAGGCAGTCAATTTCGATGACGAAGGACTTGGATAGGGCTTCGAACGCCGTGAAGCGTTCGACTACGAGGCTGACTCCGACCAGCCCCGTTTCGAGGGCGATCAATCGGCTTCTCTGGCGCAGCAGAGCAATGATGAGATGAGGCGGAAGAAAAGGGGCGGGCGTCATGATCCGTAGTCCCATGCTTACCAAAGTCCCTTGCGGCGAATGTGTCGCGGCAAGAATGGTGGCATGGTGCTACGGATGGCCCTGAGGAAGCTTTACGGCGTGATACGACGTTCCGCTGAAGAGCTAATACCTACAATCTCGGGTCGGATTGATCGACATCCCACTGCCAGATGGCGGCGCCATAGTCTGATGACACGTCGGGCATGATCTCGCCCGCACTGAAATAGCGACGGGAGTTCGCTTTAGCCGGAGTCAACCAATAACCAGCGCGCGGACACGGCTGGCCAGGTTCGCATCGCATGGCCGCTGTCGAGGTATCTCCGCTATCTTGTAGCCCTATGTTTGCCTTTGCCCAAGCAACCAGATCCTTCGGATAGTAGAGGAAGGAGTGCAGGCTTGTGTCGTCCTCGATACCAAGCAGCAAAACGGCCGCGCCTGCCTCGAAGGACCAGTAGCCGTAGTAGCCGGCTTGGGTTGGCGACTTATGGCCGTCATGCCACGGCGCTGCGGCTAGATCCTTGTACCAGCGCTTCAGGAACCTCTGCAACTCGCTTAGCGCTGCGTCATTATCTTCTGTTGACATCGCATCGGCCAGAGAGGCAAAGGGCTTCGTGGCCAGAAGTATGTCACACTCATAACGGTCCAATGGTGTGTAGGCGAGAAATTCTTCTATCAGAAAATCCATGCCGACATTGGTCTTGTCGGGTCCGTCTAGCATTTCGGCCACGCGCGGAAGTAGATCGCGGCGATGCAAAAGAAAGCAAAGACCGATCAATCCCACGCAGGGACAATACCCGTCAAAAGAGCCGATATCAAAGCCAACAGCGTTCGGATCCCCTTCGTATTCGCGTAGGTAACGGGTGGCTCGCTCGTGCGCAGCAACGACGTCGTCCAGTTCCGTGCGGAGCGTTTCAATTGGTTCGCCGGCGGTGTAACGAAGCGTGAGCAGATTGAGTCGATCTTCCGCCACGACCCGGTAAGAGATCAACCAACCTTCCGCTTCGGAACGGCCTGAACCTGCAGGGGCCGATTCCAATAGTTTGATGCCTTCGGCTAACTCAAGGCATGCAGTTTGATAGTTCTTTTCATTCAAAAATCGCTGACGACGTTTTTCTTGAAAGTCCATATGGTGTTCGCTATTGCCTACGGGCTTCGCCGATGAGACCCTGGCGACTATCTACAAGCTTTTCGATCTGGTTATCGCCCCAATCCCGGGTTACCTGATGGGCAGAATGCATCGTTACGTTGACGCTTTTGTTCGCTCCGTGCATCAGAAGCGCTTGTGCGTGACCGACGGCGTGCGGGACGGCGAAGAAGAGAACATGTCGGGAGTATCCCGCGCTGATGATTCGTCTCGCAAGAAGTGTGTTCCTGACTGCGAGTGCTAGGCGGCTGTTGATCCAGGCATGGCTCATTGGTGTGCGTGATGGCTGTCTGGTCGCACGCGTGTTTTGAGGAGACGGTGAACTGGCACCTCGACGAGCGCGTCCGGTGCGACGACCTTCAGCGGTTCCGGACTGCGCATCTGCACCGCCTTTATCTCTCAGGTCGCGCAACAGCGATGCCAAAGACTTTGTCGGATCATAGCTCGCCTTCGCCTCGATAATCGCATAGGGCTTACGTCCATCCGCCTTCCAAACAGCGTCGATGCCCCGCCCGCGGACGCGCAGCGGCCACAATTGAACCAGTTCGCCATCATCGTTCAGCTTCGCAGGATTTCGGTGGCCCCCGTCATGCTCGGCCTGCTTTCCCCAACGCTTGATCTCTTGGCAATGATAGTCAGCCATATGCTCGCCGAGGACGCCGAGCGCCTTCTGCTGAAGCTGCCCCAATGTTCGACGCGCAAGTTCCGAGGACTTGGATTGATTGGTATTCGCTCGGTCGTTTGGGTCCGTACGGCTCTTTGAGCCAGCGTCCGCCTTGGTCTTCGGCTTGGCGGGTACGGGACTCTGACGAGGGCGACCGGCAGGCGGTGCTTCTGCGGAAGTTTTGCGTCCTTGTTTCAGCCAGCCATCGACTTCGCGCTTGAAGGCGTCGAACTGCTGCCGAAGGTTGCTGCGAATGCTGTCGAGGCGTCGCTGCGCATCGGGTCCAAGTCGGCGCTTCAGCGCAGGGTTGTTCAACATGTCGTCGAGCAGTTTCTGAAGCTTGCTCGGGTCCAGCATGTCGCGAAGGAATTTCTCTGGGTCACCCTTGCCGAACCTGCGGATGACATCGAGCAGGCTGTCAATGCTGGCAGTTCCACTCTTGACTGCGCGCAAACTGCGCTTCACTGCGTCGCCGCCGCCCGGAATGACGCCGATGAGCGCGGTAATCAGATTGAACCAGGCAGCTGGAGAGGCGGGAGCGCCGGACACCTCCACCAGACCTTTGATGATGTCCCGCGCGTCGACGACTTGCCCGACCACGGGTACGAAGCCGATGATTGTCTCGGCCAGAATGGCCCAAGGCGCATTGTTGTCGCCCTTGAAGAAGCTGACAGCTTCGTCGGCAAGCGACTGGAACCAGCCTCGTCGTTTGGAGGGCGGGGCGGCTCTCCCCATCCTTGGAAGCGTAGCGGTACCGCTCATGCTTTGTTATCTCCCCGCAATTCACCTTCGAGTTCTTTCTGCTGCTGTGCGTCGAGGTAGTTCCACAGGTTTTCTCCCGGGTCGTCATCGGAGTCGTTAAGGAGTGCCAGATATTCCTTTTGTTCCGGTGTTGCCCGAGACTCCCAGAACTCATCGGCTTCCGCCAAATAGCGTTCGATGTTTGCCAACGCTTCCTCGTTGGTTTCGGAGCCCACCTTCAGCGTATTTGGAGGAAGCGTTGCCTCCAGTTGGAAAGGCCGTGGGTCTTCACCGTAATAGACCCTGGCCGGGCTGTTGGGGACGTTCTCGATGCGCGCAAAGCCGTTGTCGTCGAGCGTTCCCTCGAGTACGGTGCCATCGTCAAAAACCAGCTTATAGGGAGCACCCGGCACGGGCGACAGATCGTCGTAGTGATAATTGAGCTCAATGAAGTTCGGCGGAAGCCCTAGGGCGCCGAAGGGAAGAGCAGGAAGCGCGGCGGGCTGGCTACTTCCACCTGTAAATGGGTGGCCTGCGCCTTTAACTTCAAACACCCCCGGCGTCTCAAACGTAATCGTTCCCCCATCAAGCACGATACGAGACTCAGCGCCATGCAGCACGACTTTCTGCTGCGCCAGCAGTTCGACCGCCTCGTTTGACGAAGTCACCACCACTTCCTTGTCCGCCAGAATCGACATCGCGCCGGCATGCGCCTGCACCGACAGCGGTCCGTTGGCGGCAACGGCCTTCAAGCCGTTGCGCTGCACGAACAGCGACACGCCTTGGGCGGCCGCCATCGCGATGGTCTTGCCGGCGGTCAGCTGCCAGTCCGATTGCACGGTCCCATGCAGATGCCGACCTGAATAGACGGCGGTGGTCTCTTGGCTCGACACCGCGATGGAAGTCGGTGCCTCCGCCACCAGCAGCGGTTCGGCAAATCGCTCGACCGGCTTGCCGTCCGGCTGATTGGCGTCCTGGCCGTTGACGGTGTCCGTGTAGTGCCCGTCCTGCTCCGGCTCGACCATCGTCAGCAGCGGTTCGAACAACGCGTTGGCGGCCAGGGGCAGGGCGGTTTGGGTCTGCGCGGCGGTCGACAAGCGGTCGGCGGTGCGTTGCGCGCCCTTGAGCAGCGCGATGGCCTCGGCCATGTTCATCACGGTGCCGGTGGCGCGAGGCCGGGCGGTGGTCGACAGCAGCAGCCCCTGACCGGCGCGCACCGTCGCCCACGCATCGCTGCGCAGTTCGGCACCCGTGCCGCGCCATGGGCCGCGCTGCGCGTCCTGCGGGCCTTGGGTGACCAGATAACCGAGGTTCAGCTGGGTCTGCGCCGCGGAGCTGGCCAGGCGCATGCGCAGCCGGCCCTTGAAGTCGTCGACGACCCACTGGTTGTAGCCGTCGCCGCCCAGGCCGCGCGTGTGCCAGCCGGACAGCACGGAAGCGCGCGGCTTGTCGTCGTTGGCCCAGGGCGGGGTGTCCTGTTCGTTGTGCAGCTGCATCGCGGCCAGCGGCCGGTCGATGTCGCCGTCGAGGAAGGTCAGCAGCAGTTCGGTGCCGACGCGCGGCAGGTGGTGGGTGCCCCAGTTGGGACCGGCCATGGCGCCGGCGACGCGGACCCAGGCGGTGACCTGGGTCAGGTCATCAGAGCCGGGATCGGTGAAGGCGGCGGCTTGGCCCTCGTGGCCACCCTGGTCTGCCGGTGCAGGGGCCCGCAGCCACGGAAAGCGAACGCGCACGCGATGATCGCGGTCGGTGTGCAAGGGCGTCTCGCCCTCGGCGATCACGATGGCGGTCTGACCTTCCGGCGCGGTCGGCTTGGCGCGGAAACGCGGCACGATCGGGGCATCGGCGCGCACGGCTTCCAGCGTATTGCGATAGCCGCCGGCCTCGACCTCGGTGGTGCCGAGCAGCCTGGCGACATCGGCGCCGAGGTTGTTGGCGGCCTCGTGGCGCACCGACAGCGCGACGAATTCGTCGCCGTCACCGGCAAAGTGTTCGGTCAGGGCAAAGCGTTGTCCGGCGCCCAGCTGGCGCACGGTACCGGCGCCGTCGAAGCGAACAAAGCCGCTTTCCTCGGCCTGCATGCGCAATTGCGCCGCCCGGTCGGCGGTCGCCGCATCGGGATAGCGATAGGGGCCCTGGGCATCGAACGCTTCGAGCGTCGGCCATTCGCCGGTCACCGAAGTGGCATTGGCCTGCGCCGAGGCGGCGGCCAGCGTCTTGTAGTCCCAGGACGAGACGGTGACCGCGTTGGATCCGACACTGTGCCGCGTCGACCAGACCGTCATCGTGTCCGACTCCTCGGTCATGTCGGCCCGATGGAAGCGGATGTTGGCCTGAGGGCAGGGCGGCCGTTCGGCATCGTTGTCGAACACCACCAGCCGGTGGCGGGCCTGGCTGCCTTCTGGCTTGTCGTCCTCGCCCTGCAGGTGTTCGAAGCGATACGACAGGCCTTCCTCGGCCAGCAGCCGCTGCACGAAGTCGAAATCGCTCTCGCGATACTGGGCGCAGATCGAGCGGCGGCGCAGCGGTTGCGAGACGGAGAACTGGAAGTTGGCGGCCGGATAGTCGCGGAAGACCTCCTCGACGATCTCCTGCGCGGTCTTGTCCTGGTAGACGTAGCAGTCGACGCGGCCGCGCAGGCGTTCGAGCCACGGCGCCACGGTGAGCCGGTAACCCGCCAGGCCGCCGTCGCCGCCCATTGCCGCGCAATCGACGACGAAGCCATGCCAGGCGCGGTAGCGGCCATCGGCCAGCATCAGCCGCAGCGTGATCTCCTGCCGCGCCAGTTCGACCGTATCGAGATGCGCCGACGGCGACAGGCAGTCGATCTCGATGGCGAAAGGCCGCGAGACCGCTTCGATCGCGGTAAAGCGCTCGACGATCAGATTCGCATCGCGAAGCGGTGTGTCGAGCGCGATCTGCCTTGTGCCCTGGCCGAGCAGCGTGGCAAGTACGGCCGACGGCAGCGACGTGGTGGGCATCATGGCTACCTTGGCGAGTGGTGGTTGGCTTCCGGCGTCCGGCGTTGGGCTGGGTCAGCGCAGCGCTATCCGGCGATCGATGGACGTTGGCATTACGGCAGGGAAATCGTCAGATGCGAGAAGCGCGGCCCAAGCTTGATCACCTGCGAGTACTCCTGCATCGCATCGTTGGTCTGCTTGTTCAGCACCGACGACAGGCCGAGGTATCCCAGCAGCGCGATCAGCGCGAACACGGCGCCGAAGATCCACAGCGGCGTCTCGCGCTTGAGCGTGTGCGCGATCTTGTCCGGCAGCGGCCAGTGCGGGGCGAACGGCGCGCGCTTGCCCTTGATCGCCGCGATCTCGTCGCCGAGCCGCGCGGTCAGGTAGGAGAGCTTCTCCGGCCCTTCGAGGATGTACTTGCCGCGGAATCCCAGCAGCAGGCACATGTGGAAGACTTCCAGCGCCTGCAGGCGCGGGGCGCCCTGCGCGCGCAGGGCCTCGAGCTTGGTGAAGAACGTCTCGCCGGCGAGCTGCTCGCCGAACAGCACCAGTTGCAGCGGGCGGCGTTCCCAATCGGCGCGGATCGCGAAGTCCGATGCGAGGATGGTCTCGTCGATCGCCGCGCAGAACGCGTACTTGGCGTCGAAGACATCGTCGGCCGACACGTGCAGGCGTTTGGCACCGCGGTCGAATTCGTCGAGAAAGCCGCGCACCTTGGCGAGGAAATTCTCGGCGCTGTCCGGCGGCTGGCCATTGCGCAGCAGGAACAGCATGAAGAAGCCGTCGTACAGCAGATCGAGCAGCGTGCGCGCGTGGCGCGAGGCGTCGCCGGCATCGGCGAAGGTGCTGGCCGCGCCGGCGGGGGCATCGCCAAACAGCGAGGGCATCGAAGTGGAGCTCATGAGGTCACCGCGATCAGTTCAAGTTGAAGTTCCCGGATACCGGCCGGCGTATAGATGGTGATCGTGCCCGCCTGCAGCATGCGTTCGTACAGCGGCCCGCGCGCCTCGACGGCGAAGTAGCAGGCCCCCGGACGCACCGGAATGGCCGGCGGCACCTGCGGCGTATAGGTCAGCGGCACGCCCGGCATCGACGACAGCACCAGCTTGTCGACGTCGTCAGGGGCCCCGACCTTGAAGCGCGCCGGAATCGCGTCGACCAGTTCGACGGTCGGCATATCGGCCGAGACGGACAGGTAGAAGCGGGTCTTGTCGTCGATCTTGCCGGAGTCCAGCCGGCCCAGATGGAAGGATGGCCGCGATTCGTCGAGCGCGATGGCGAAATAGCGCGTGGAAATGACGGTATCGAGCAGCTCGCGCACCATCGTGTCGAGCTGCGCGAAGACCTTGCCCGGATTGCCGTGGTCGTAGACCGGCAGGTCGGCCAGCGAGTACGACTTGGAGAAGGTCATCAACGCGCCGGCGAGCCGCAGCAATTCCTGGAACAGCCGTTCGGGATGGACCTCGGGATGGTGGTACAGGTGCGACAGCGCGGCGAACGAGGCATTGGCCGTATGCAGCAGCCAGAACGACGCGATATCGCCGGAGCGGAATTCGATGATGTTCTTGGTCGGCTCGCGATGAAAGCCGTACAGCGCATTGACCTTGGCCTGCAAGGCATCGAGCAGCCGGCGCAGCCGCTGGTACAGCACCGCCGAGGCATTGATCGCCAGGCTCGGCGCCACGAAGTTCTCGTCGAGTTCGAAGCCGCCGGTGGCGGTGCGGCGCACGCGGACGATCGGCAGCGAAATATATTGGTCGCGCGGCTCGGAATCGGCGATCAGCTTGACCGCCTTTTTCAGATAGGTAATGGACGCCGGCTCGGCCTCGGTAAAGAGGTCGGCGGTATCGCGCTGCTGGCCGACGAAGCGGGAAGAGGGCGAGCCTTCGCTGGCCTCGCGGTAATTGCCGCCGAAATCGCGCAAGGGATAGAGCGCGAGATGGAAGGTCGATTCGGAAACGCCGGCCGGCAGATTGGCCAGGGCTAGCGGGGCCGGCAATTCGTCCGATTGCGGCGCGCAATACCATTCGCCATCGGGAAAGAACAGCGACAGTTCGCTGATGCGCAGCATGCCGCTGGCGAGCGCGTCGGTATCGAAGCGGGCATGGCGCACCCCCCAGGCGTAGGGCTGGATCGCCTGCGCGGTGGCGTGCAGCCGCGCCTCGTGATAGGCGTCCTGCTGCTGGAAATGCTGCGGGCGAAGGAATAGCCCTTCGCCCCAGAGGATCTTGGCGGAATCACTCACAATAAGCCTTGTTGTCTTTCTTTTTCCGATCGGCCCGGCGGCCGGCAATGGGTCGCCATCATCGCTGCAATCTCACGCCCGGCAACTGGTCGGCGACAGCAGGTTCAACGAGGACCGCGGCACGCCATCGGTGGGCGTCAGCGGTTCGCCCGCCGTCAGCGTCATGGCGCAGGCATGCAGGCCGATCGTGATACCGGACTTCTCTCCCTTTGCTGCATCGAAAGCAAATTTCCAGCGCTGCGGCGCCGGGCTGCGGAACAAGGCGACCACCCCGATCGCACCCGCTTCGCGCGAGACTTTCTCCATCACGTCATAACGCTGTCCCGGAATGAGCGTGATTTCGCGAACATTGACCAATTCGGAGCCGAGCACCTGCTTTTCCCGCGCCGGATCGACAAAGGCGTCGAAGGGCGCCTGCATAAAGGCGGTCGATTCCTTTAAGGTGTAAACCCGCACTACCAATGCCGCCGCACGATTGTCATTGGCCGCATTCAGGTTATTGCCGGCATAAAGCCGCAATGGTACCTGCCGCGGCGGCTTTTGCGCATCCGGTACGTTGGTAGGCTTGATTCCCAGCGCCTCCAGCGCTCCACCGGCCGCGCCGGCCAGCACTTGGGTACCAACGGAGCATGACGCCAGCGTGACGACCGCCAGCCCGGCCAGCACTGTCCGTGGATTTATAAAGAATTGTAAAAAAGTCATACAAATCGGATTCTTCTTATTGGCCTGTGCTATGGGGCGCGCGACCCTGATGCTTGGCTGCGGCGTTATGAAATGGCTTGCACAACGGTGCATTGCCGCATGAAAACCAGAGTTCAGTTTCATTTAATTCACGGTTTGGAACCTACCCTCGGTATGGTTGTCAGCGGCGACGCGCAGAGTGTACTATTGCGCGCCGATTGGGCCAATATCGCTTACCAATCTATTACTCCGCTTTGTTTTATTCATTGCGGACGGCATCGAACAATACGTCAACAACAAAGCCACGCGACGGTCAGAGCCATGATCCCTTTTCGCTTTTCACGATCTTTTGCAATTGCCATTGGTGCCGCCGCATTGTTTTCCGGTTGCGCCTCCACGGGAAGCACCACGGGCCCGCAATCGGAGGAGGCATTCGCGCAAAGCATGGCGCAGGCCGAGGCGGCATTGAAGGGCGGCCAGCGTGAGCAGGCGGTGAGCCTGTACGAAGAGATCGCGAAGACGAATCCCGCGCGTCAGGAGCCGTGGTCCCAGATCGCGCAGATCCAGTACGCCGACGAGAAGTATCCGCAGGCGATCCTGGCCGCGGAAGAGGCGCTGCAGCGCGACGGCAACGATCGCAAGGCCAAGAGCATTCTCGCCGTCAGCGGCCTGCGCGTGGCGCGCCGCTCGGTGATGGAATTGCGCGACGACAGCGCGCTCGCCGGCGACGTTCGCACCGACGCGCAGGTCCTGGCCAAGATGCTGCGCGAAACGCTGGGTGAGCAGGTGCTGTTCCCCGAGGAAAAGGCGAAGCCGCCGGTGCGCAAGCGTCCGGTCGCCCGTCCGGCGCCGCGCGCCAAGGCGGCACCGGCCGAGCAGGCTGCTCCGGCCGCGCCGGCTGCCGCGCCGGCCGCCGCCAATGCCGGCGGCGGTTCCGCCGATCCGTTCGGCGCGCTGCGCTGAGCGACAGCTGAGCGACAGCTGAGCGACAGTCGGGCGACCCCGTCCCGAACGTCCCGACTTCCCGACAAACACACGACCGGAACAACCGGAGAATCCGCATGGCCAAGAAGGAAAGCGTGCAAAAGCGTCTGCAGAAGGTGCGTCCGCCCCGGGTGCAGCTCACCTATGACGTCGAGAAGGGCGACGCCATCGAGCAGAAGGAATTGCCCTTCGTCGTCGGCGTGGTGGCGGACCTGTCCGGCCAGTCCGAAGTCGCGCTGCCGAAGTTGCGCGACCGCAAGTTCGTCAATATCGATCGGGACAATTTCGACGACGTGATGTCGGCGGTCGAGCCGCGCGCGGCCTTCCAGGTGCCCAACAAGCTGTCCGAGGACGGCGGCAAGTTCGGCGTCGACCTGAAGTTCCGCTCGCTCGACGACTTCAGCCCGGAAGCGGTGGTCGACCAGATCGAGCCGCTGCGCAAGCTGCTCGAGGCCCGTTCGAAGCTGGCCGACCTGCGCAACAAGCTTGCCGGCAACGACAAGCTCGAAGATCTGCTTAGCGAAGTGCTGACCAATACCGAGAAGCTGCAGCAGCTCGGCCATGGCGGCAATGAACCGAAGGGTGGTCAGGATGCCTGAGACGCAAGCCGCAGTCGCCGCACAGGCGGCGCCCGTCGCCAATGCCAGCCTGCTCGACGAGATCGTCGAGCAGAGCCGTGTCGCCAAGTCGGACGCCGAACACGCGCGTGCCAAGGACATCATCGGCGAGCTGGTCAAGGAAGTGCTGGACGGCACCGTGGTGGTGTCGGACAACCTGTCGGCCACGCTCGATGCCCGCGTGGCGGAGCTGGACCGGCTGATCTCTGCGCAGTTGAGCGCCGTGATGCACGCCCCGGAATTCCAGAAGCTGGAAAGCACCTGGCGCGGCCTGTCGTACCTGGTCAAGGAAACGCAGACCGGCACGATGATCAAGATCAAGGCGCTGAACGCGACCAAGCGCGACCTGGTGCGCGACTTCAAGACCGCGATCGATTTCGACCAGAGCGCGCTGTTCAAGAAAGTCTACGAGGAAGAGTTCGGCACCTTCGGCGGCGCACCGTTCGGCGCGCTGATCGGCGACTATGAGATCACGCGCCAGCCGGAAGACATCTACTTCATCGAGCAGATGTCGCATGTCGCCTCGGCCGCGCACGCGCCATTCATTGCCTCGGCGTCGCCGGAGCTGTTCGGCCTGGAGTCGTTCGCCGACCTGGGCAAGCCGCGCGACCTCGCCAAGGTGTTCGACACGGTCGAATACGCCAAGTGGAAGTCGTTCCGCGAATCCGAGGATTCGCGCTATGTCGGCCTGACGATGCCGCGCTTCCTGGGCCGCCTGCCGTACAACCCGAAGGACGGCACCACGGTCGAGGGCTTCAACTTCGTCGAGGACGTCGACGGCACCGACCACAGCAAGTACCTGTGGTGCAACGCCGCCTGGGCCTTCGGCGCGCGCCTGACCGCCGCGTTCGAGGACTTCGGCTGGTGCGCGGCGATCCGCGGCGTCGAGGGTGGCGGCCTGGTGGAAGACCTGCCGACCCACACCTTCAAGACCGACGACGGCGAGATCGCGCTCAAGTGCCCGACCGAGATCGCGATTACCGACCGCCGCGAGAAGGAGCTCAGCGACCTGGGCTTCATCCCGCTGGTCCATTGCAAGAATTCCGACTATGCGGCCTTCTTCGCCGCGCAATCGGTGCAGAAGCCGAAGAAGTACAACACCGACAGCGCCAATGCAAACGCGGTGCTGTCGGCCCAGCTGCAGTACATCTTCTCGGTCTCGCGCGTCGCCCATTACCTGAAGGCGATGATGCGCGACAAGATCGGCAGCTTCGCTTCGGCCCAGAACGTCGAAAGTTTCCTGAACCGCTGGATCTCGCAATACGTTCTGCTGGACGACAACGCCAGCCAGGAACAGAAGGCGCAGTTCCCGCTGCGCGAAGCGTCGATCCAGGTTTCCGAAATTCCGGGCAAGCCCGGCGCTTACCGTTCGGTAGCCTTCCTGCGCCCGCATTTCCAACTCGACGAGCTGTCGATTTCGCTGCGCCTGGTCGCCGACCTGCCGCAGGCCGCCAACTCGTAACCGGTTGCCGTCGGGCGCCGGCGTTCGTGCCGTCGTCCGGCGGTCGAGGCAGCAGTACTTACCAGGCGAAAACAAAGCCACTATCTCAACGAGGGTCTCATGAAGGATATCTACGTCAAGTTCGGTAATCCCGCCATCAAGGGTGAATCCCAGGACAAGGACCACAAGGACTGGATCGAAGTCCTCAGCTGGGAGCACAACATCAAGCAGCCGCGTTCGGCGACCGCTTCGACCGCGGGCGGTCACACGGCCGAGCGCTGCGAGCACGGCGAAATGATCTTTACCAAGGACATGGACGTGGTGAGCCCGCTGCTGTATCAGCACGCGTCTGGCGGCACGACCTTCGACGAGGTCACGATCGACTTCATGCGCGCCGACGGCGAAGGCAAGCGCGTCAAGTACCTGGAAATCAAGCTGAAGAACGCGATCCTGGGCGCGGTGGACGCGAAGGTCGCGGCCGAAGGCCTGCCGACCGACAAGTTCTCGCTGAAGTACGCCGCGGTGCAGTGGAAGTACACCCAGCAGAAGATCGGCGGCAACCAGGGCGGCAACTCGCAGGGCGCCTGGAGCCTGACCAAGAACGACAAGACCTACTCGGTCTGATGCCGTTCCTGGTCAGCCGATGATCGGTTGATGCGGATGCCGGCATCCTGGCGATTCGGCGCGACAACGCGCCCGTTGCCGGGGTGCCGGCGCTTGCCATGAAAGGTTTCGAACCGAGTCTGCTCGACAAGCTGTTCGACGACGAGCCCCACGCGCCGCTGCCCACCGCGATGCGGCAGCTGACGCTGGAGGAGCTGAAGTCGACGGTCGCGCGCGACATCGAGGCGCTGCTCAATACGCGCATCGTGATCGACGAAGCGCAGTTGGGCGGCCTGCCGGAGTGCAAGCGTTCGCTGCTGACGTACGGGCTCAACGATTTCGCCGGGCTCAGTCTGGCCAGCTACTACGACCGCAATTACATCTGCCAGTCGCTGACCAAGGCGATCGAGCGCCACGAACCGCGGCTTCGCAATGTCACCGTGTCGCTGGATGTCAGCGAGCGCAACACCAATGCGTTGTGCTTCGGCATTACCGCCATGCTGCTGGTCGGGCCGGCGCGGGAGCCGGTCAGTTTCGATGCGTTGCTGCAGCCGTCGACGCTGCAGTACTCGGTGACACGCGGACGAACCTGACAGGGCGGGCACGCGCATGGCCGGGACATTGACGGGCTCGACGCCCTCGTTCATGCCCGCGTGCATGCCAGCCTCCATGCCCGAGCCGATCCCATCCGCCACCGCCACGCACCGACCGCCGAGCAGCCATGGAAGAGCTACTGCCTTACTACGAGCGTGAACTGGCGTATCTGCGCCGGTATTCGCGCGACTTCGCCGAGCGATATCCCAAGATCGCCGGGCGGCTCGCCATGTCGGCCGACGGTTGCGACGATCCGCACGTCGAGCGGATGGTCGAGTCCTTCGCCTTCCTGACGGCGCGCATCAGCAAGAAGCTCGACGACGATTACCCGGAACTGACCGAAGCGCTGCTAGAGGTCATGTATCCGCATTACCTGCGGCCGTTTCCGTCCTGCTCGATCGCGCATTTCGATGTCCGTGGCGCGGCCGCGCAGTTGTCCGCGCCGATGACGGTGCCGCGCGGCACGATGCTGAGCACCCGCCCCGTCAACCGGGTCGAATGCCGCTTCCGTACTGCTTACGACGTGACGTTCGCCCCGGTCCGCATCGCCGAGGCCAGCTATCGGGGCGCGGCGGTGGCCCCGGCTGCCACCGTGTTGCCCAAGGGCGCGACCGGGGCGCTGACGATCTCGCTCGAATACCAGGGCGAGCGGGGCGGCTTCGACACGCTGGCGCTCGATACGCTGCGCGTCTATCTGGACGGCGAGCCGTCCTTCGTCGCCGCGCTCGGCGACGCGCTGTTCCTGCATACCGCGGCGGCGTATCTGGAGGGACCGCGGCCCGGCGTCTGGCAGCGGCTGTCCGGCGTGCCGCTGCGCGAGGTGGGCTTTGCCGCCAACGAAGCGTTGATCGACACGCCGGCGCGCTCGCATCCGGCCTATCGCCTGCTCAGCGAGCATTTCGCCTTCGCCGAGAAATTCAATTTCGTCGACATCGACCTGGCGGCGCTGCGCCGTGCGTTGGGGCCGGCGGGCGGCAACACCCGACGCCTGCAGCTGCATCTGGTGATGACGGACATCCGCAGCGACTCGCACACCGCGCGCCTGCTGGAGAGCCTGCAGGCCGAGCATCTGCGGCTGCATTGCACGCCGGTGGTCAACCTGTTCGCGCAGAAGGCCGATCCGATCCGCATCGAACATACGGCCAGCGCCTATCCGGTGGTGGCCGACGGCCGCCGTGCGCACGGATACGACATCTATTCGATCGACCGCGTCCATCTGGTGCGCGAGACCGCCAACGGCAACGACGTGATCGAGTTCCGGCCGTTCTATTCGCTGCATCACGCCGACGATCCGAACCGCGCGGGCCACTTCTGGCTGGCGCGCCGCGACGAGCTGGTGGCGCGCCGCAGCCCGGGCTACGAGACCGAGATCTCGATCGTCGACCTGGATTTCGATCCGGCGCAGCCGCAGACCGATACGCTGAGCATCGACGTCACCTGCACCAATCGCGATCTGCCGGCCAGCCTGTCGTTCGGCCATGCCGACGGCGATCTGACCATGGAAGGCACGTCCATCGCGCGCCAGATCACGTTCCTGCGCAAGCCGACGCCGTCGCTGCGGCTGCCCGGCGGCCGCGCGGCGCAATGGCGCCTGATCTCGCTGCTGGCGCTGAACCACCTGTCGCTGGTGCAGGACGGCCTGCCGGCGCTCAAGGAGATGCTGCGGCTGCACGACCTGGCCCGCAGCGGCATCTCGGCGCGCCAGATCGAGGGCATCGTCGGCCTGGACTATCAGCCCAGCACGCAATGGCTGGCGGGCAAGCCGTTTGCAACGTTCGTGCGCGGCCTGCAGGTCCGCCTGACGCTGGACGAGGAAGCTTTCGTCGGCACCGGCCTGCACCGCTTCATCCGCGTGATGGACCATTTCTTCGGCCTTTACGTCCATCTGAACAGCTTTGTGCAGCTCGTCGCCGTCTCGCGCCGCACCGGCAAGGAATTGATCCAATGCGCTCCCCGAAGCGGCGAATCGATCCTGGTGTGATACGCCGGCTGCTGCGGCAGCCGTATCGCTTCCAGTTCTTCCAGGCAGTGCGGCTGCTGCAGATCCAGTTCGCGCGTCAGGGCAGGACGCAGGGCGGTGCCAATGGCGGCATGCATGGCGTGGCGACCGGCACAGCGAACGGCTCGGCGAACGGCTCGGCGAACGGCGTGGCGAATCGCGCAAACGGCGCGGCGTACGGCGCCGCGAACGGCAATGCCGTCGCCCGTGTCGCCGACACCCCCGAACACCAGCTCGCCACGCGCGTGCGCTTTCCGAATGCGCTGTCGCTGTCGTTTCCCGCCAGCGAGATCGTGCAGATCGAGGCCGGCGGCATCGCGCAGCAGGCGCTCGACAGCGACGCGGCCTTCGCCGAGGCGATCGCCGAGCGTCCGCTCGACGATGTCGCCGTGACGCCGGCCTTCTTCGGCATGCTGGGCGGGCAGGGCGCGCTGCCGCTGCATTACACCGAAGTGGTGGCCGAGCGCGAAACCCTGCGCCGCGACGGCGCCGCGCGCGCCTTCTTCGATATCTTCTCGAACCGCGCCGCCGCCCTGTTCTATCTGGCGTGGAAGAAGTACCGGCTGCCGTTCCAGCACGAGGTCGACCGCACGCGCCACTACCTGCCGCTGCTGCTGTCGCTGGCCGGCGTCGCCGATGGGGGCGTCCGCCGCGGCCTGCGCGAGACGCCGGGGACCATCCACGACGAGGCGGTCGCCGGCTATGCGACCGCGGTGCGCCATCGGCCGATGTCGGCGTCGTATCTGCAGCAGGTGCTGTCCGATTATTTCCGCGTGCCGGTCCGCGTCGAGCAGTTCGTCGGCGGCTGGTATCGGGTGCCGCCATCGCAGTGGTCGCGCCTGGGCGGCGTCAACAACGTGCTCGGTGCCACCGCGCTGGCCGGCCAGCGCGTCTGGCAGCGCGACCTGCGGGTGCGCGTGTGGATCGGTCCGCTGGCGCGCGAGCAGTACCGCGCCTTCCTGCCCGGCGCCGAGGGCGCGCTGGCGCTGCGCAAGATGCTGACCGTGCTGGGCGGCGCCACGCTCGAATATGAAGTCAAGCCGATCCTGCGCCGGCAGGACGTGACCGGGTCCCGGCTCGGCGCCGCGGGCAGCGGCCACGTCGGCTGGGACACCTTCCTCGTTTCGCGACCCGCCATGCAGGATCGCAGCGACGCGCATTACACGCTGTCGCCCATTCATTGATAGACCGGAGCCGAGCCATCATGGCCACCCCCTTGAAGACGCTGATCGCCAAGCTCAATGCCACCAGCCGGCAGGCCGCCGAACGGGCCGCCTCGCTGTGCATGGCGCGCGGCCACTATGAGGTCGACCTGGAGCATCTGTTCCTGGCGCTGCTGGAGAATCCGCGCAGCGACGTGTCGGTCGCGGCGCGGGCCAGCGGCATCGATCCTGCCGCGTTGCAGAGCGACCTCGACAGGGAGCTCGGCCGCTTCCAGACCGGCAATGGGCGCACGCCGGCGTTCTCGCCATGGCTGCCCAAGCTGTTCGAGCATGCCTGGCTGATCGCCTCGCTCGATTCGCAGACTACGCGCATCCGCTCCGGCCATCTGCTGCTGGCGCTGCTGACCGAGCCCAGCCTGGCGCCGCTGGCCGAGCGCGGCTCCCGGCGCTTTGGGCAGTTCCCGGTCGAACGCCTCAAGCATGAGATGGGCGCGTTGACCAAGGGCTCCGAGGAGGCGGAGCAGGCGGTGGCTTTTGCGGACGCGGGCGCCGCGCCGGCCGAGGAGCCGTCCGGGCAGGGCGCGCTGTCGAAGACGCCGGCGCTCGACCAGTACACCGTCGACCTGACCGCCGCGGCGCGCGACGGCCGTATCGATCCGGTGATCGGCCGCGACGCCGAGATCCGCCAGATGATCGACATCCTGATGCGCCGCCGCCAGAACAACCCGATCCTGACCGGCGAGGCCGGGGTCGGCAAGACCGCGGTGGTCGAAGGGCTGGCATTGCGGATTGCGGCCGACGACGTGCCGCCGCCGCTGCGTGGCGTCGCGCTGCGCACGCTGGACATGGGCCTGCTGCAGGCCGGCGCCAGCGTCAAGGGCGAGTTCGAGAACCGGCTGCGCAACGTGATCGACGAGGTCAAGCGCAGCCCGCAGCCGATCATCCTGTTCATCGACGAGGCCCACACGATCATCGGCGCGGGCGGGCAGGCCGGCCAGAACGACGCGGCCAATCTACTGAAGCCGGCGCTGGCGCGCGGCGAACTGCGCACGATCGCGGCGACGACCTGGGCCGAATACAAGAAGTACTTCGAGAAGGATGCCGCGCTGGCGCGGCGCTTCCAGGTCGTCAAGGTCGAGGAACCGGACGAGGGGCTGGCCTCGGCCATGCTGCGCGGCATGGTCGGCCTGATGGAGCGGCACTTCGACGTGCGTGTGCTGGACGAAGCGATCACCGAGGCGGTGCGGCTGTCGCACCGCTATATCAGCGGCCGGCAGTTGCCGGACAAGGCCGTCAGCGTGCTCGACACCGCCTGCGCCAAGGTGGCGCTGGCGCAGAGCGCGACGCCCGCCGAGATCGAGCAGGACCAGAAGGCGCTGGAGCGCCTGACCGTCGAGATCGGCGCGCTGCAACGCGAGCTGTCGACCGGCGGACAGCACCAGGCGCGGCTGGCCGAGTTGCAGAAGCAGGAGCAGGCGCTGCGCGAGCGCATTGCCGCCGGCAACGAACGGCTCGCACGGGAGCGCGAACTGGTCGAGCAGATCGTCGCACTGCTGCGTTCGCGCGACGCGCGTGCGGGCGATGCGGCCGCGGTCGGCAACACCGGCGCCGACACCATCGACACCGCAGCCGAGGAAGCCGAACCGGTGGCCGCCAACAGCGATATCGCCCCCGCCGGCCGCCGCCGCAAGGCCGCCACGCCGGCCGCCAACCCGGCCGCGCGCATCGACGAACTGTCGCGTCTGAAGGACGAACTGCGCCAACTGCAGGGCGAAAAGCCGCTGGTGCCGATCCAGGTCGACGGCCAGGTCGTGTCCGAGATCGTCTCGGCCTGGACCGGCATTCCGCTGGGCCGCATGGTCAAGGACGAGCTGCATACGGTGATGAACCTGAAGCCGCTGCTGGAGGAACGCGTGGTCGGCCAGCCGCACGCGCTCGAAGCGGTGGCGCAGCGCGTGCGTACCGCGGCGGCCAATCTGGAAGACCCGCACAAGCCGCGCGGGGTGTTCCTGTTCGTCGGCCCGTCCGGCGTGGGCAAGACCGAGACCGCGCTGGCGCTGGCCGACATCCTGTACGGCGGCGAGCGCAAGCTGATCACCATCAATATGAGCGAGTACCAGGAGGCCCACAGCGTCTCCGGGCTCAAGGGCTCGCCGCCGGGCTATGTCGGCTACGGCGAGGGCGGCGTGCTGACCGAGGCGGTGCGGCGCAATCCGTACAGCGTGGTGCTGCTCGACGAAATCGAGAAGGCGCATCCGGACGTGCTCGAGATGTTCTTCCAGGTCTTCGACAAGGGCTGGATGGAGGACGCCGAGGGCCGGACCATCGACTTTCGCAACACCATCATCATCCTGACCTCGAACGCGGGCTCGGCCGCGATCATGCAGGCTTGCCTGAACAAGCCCGCCGAGGAACTGCCGGATGCCGACGCGCTGACCGAGGCGCTGCGCCCGACGCTGTACAAGACCTTCAAGCCGGCCTTTATCGGCCGGACCAAGGTGGTGCCTTACTACCCGATCAGCGACGACACGCTGGTCGAGATCATCGAGCTGAAACTGCGCCGCATCGGCGAGCGCGTGCAGCAGAACCACCGCGCGGCGTTCGAGTGGGATGCGGCCGTGACCGAGGCCGTGCTGCAGCGCTGCACCGAAGTCGATACCGGCGCGCGCGCGGTCGACCATATCCTGAACGGCACGCTGCTGCCCGAGATCGCGCAGTCGGTGCTGGCGAAGATGGCGCAGGGCGAGGCGATCCAGAAGATCAAGGTGGGCGTCAACAAGAACGGCGGCTTCCGCTACAAGGTCAATTGAAGTCAATTGAAATCAATTGACTCCGTCACTCACAGTCGAGGCAGCGATGGGCGTACTGACCGATATGGCGCATGAACTGGCGGCGCAACTGCGCGCCGCCTTCCGCCAGCACGACCGGCTGCTGCGGCTCGCCACGCCGCTGGGCGAGGACGTGCTGCTTGCCGAGCGTCTGCTCGCGCGCGAACAGCTCGATGGCGGCGGCTTCCGCATCGAGTTGTCGGCGCTGTCGGACGACGCCAGGCTGGACCCGGCCGCCCTGCTGGGGCAGCCGGTCCGCATCGATCTGCTGACGCAGCTCAGCCGCGACAAGCCGCGCGCGTTGCACGGGCATGTAACGGTGTTCGAGCGCGTCGGCGCCAATGGCGGCCTGGCGCGCTACCGGCTCGTGATCGAACCGTGGCTGGCCTTCCTGCGGCATCGGCGCGACAGCTTCCTGTTCCAGGACATGTCGGTGATCGAGGTCGTCGACAGCGTGCTCGGCGACTACCGCGGGCAGGGCAAGCTGGTGCCGGAATGGCGCTGGGCGGTGGCCGACACCGCGGTCTATCCGAAGCGCAGCGTGGTGACGCAGTACGACGAGTCGGATTTCGACTTTGTGACGCGGCTGCTGGCCGAGGAAGGGCTGTTCTACTACTTCGAGCACGAGGCGGCCGACGGCGATGCCCTCGGCGTGCATCGGATGGTGATCGCCGATCGCAACGACGTCTTCAAGGACAACGCCCAGGCCAGCATCCGCTTCGGCCGCGCCGATGCCACCGCCTCGGAGGACGTGATCACCGAATGGCAGGGTGAGCGGCAATGGCAGACCAATGCGGTCGAGCTGGCGACCTGGGACTATCGCACCGCCTCGCTGCGCAGCGCGACGCTGAGCACGCACCATGACAATGGCGAACAGGCCAGCCCGCTGACCGACACCGACTACGTCGGCCAGTACGCCTTCGAGGATGCCGAGCAGGCGCAGCGCATCTCGCGCATCGCGATGGAATCGCTCGAGGTCCGCAACAAGGCCTTCCATGGCGGCGGCACGGTCCGCACGCTGGCGCCTGCCACCACGTTCTCGCTGCTGGACCACTACGAGCACGATGGCGACGAGGAAGACGGCCGCCGCTTCGTGGTGCTGTCGGTCACGCACGAGGCGCGCAACAACTTCAACGAGGGTTTCGGCCAGGCCCTGCTGGCGCTGACAGGTCTCGCCCCCGCCGGGAACAACGAAACCCTGCCGCTGTACCGCAACCGCTTCACCGCCGTGCGCGCGAGCGTCCCATACCGCCCCGCGCTGCGCGGCGACGACGGCCGCCTGCTGCATCCGCGGCCGACCGTGCGCGGCAGCCAGACCGCGCTGGTCGTGGGCGACGGCGGGCCGATCCATACCGACCGCGATCACCGCATCAAGGTCCAGTTCCATTGGCAGCGCGGCGGGCGTTCGTCCAGCCGGCAATCCCACCCGGCCGGCGACGACAACGCCCGCGCCGAGTCGGCGCTGGGTTGCTGGCTGCGCGTCGCCACGCCGGTGGCCGGCGACAACTGGGGCGGTGTCGCGCTGCCGCGCGTCGGCCAGGAAGTGGTGGTGGAGTTCGTCAATGGCGATATCGACCGCCCGGTGGTCGTCGGCGCGGCCTACAACGGCGCCGGCGAGACCGACGCGCAGATCAACAAGCAACAAGCCGGCGCCGCGAACGCGACCGGCAACGCGCCGGCGTGGTTCGCCGGCGAGGGCAAGAACGACAAGGCGCACGCGCACAACGCCGTGCTGTCCGGTATCAAGACACAGGCGCTGTCCGCCAGCCAGACCGGCAACGGCGGCTACAACCAGTTGGTGTTCGACGACACCGAGGGCCAGAGCCGCACGCTGCTGTCGACCACGCAGGCCGCGACGTCGCTGACGCTCGGCCACCACCTGTTCCAGCGCGACAACGCCCGCGAGGCCGATCTGGGCCACGGCGCGGCGCTTGCCACCGACGCCTCCGGCAGCGTCCGCGCCGGTTCCGGCCTGCTGATCGCCGCCGAGGACGGCAGCGTCACGCAACCGCTGCTGCAGAGCGAGCAGGCCGCGACGCAGGTGGAAGAGAGCCTGGAGCTCGCCCGCACGCTGGCACAGCAGGCGGCCAAGCAGAAGGCCGCGCTGCCAGGCGAGCCGGCCACCGATACGCTGCCGGCGCTCGAATCGCTGAAGCACAGCGCTGAAGTGTTGCGGACCGAGGCGAAGGCAGAGGATGGCGGTTCGGCGATCGCCTACAGCGAGCCGCATCTGGTCGTGTCGGGCCCGAAGGGCGTGGCGCTGTCGACGCCGGCCGATGCGGTACTGGTTGCTGGCACCAATGCGACGTTGGTGGCGGGGGAGCATGTCAATCTGGCGGCCGGAGGCAACCTGGCCGTCGCGGTGGCCGATGGCTTGAGCCTGTTTACCGACGGGCAGGGCGGATCGGCGGGATCTGGTTCCGGGGCGGGCGCCGGATCGGGCTCGGTATCGGGCTCCGGATCGGGCTCCGCATCGAGTGGCCAGCGAACGCAGGCCGCGCAGAAGGGAGGCGACGCCAACGGCATGGCCCTGCACGCCGCCACCGGCAAGGTCGAAGTCGCCAGCCTGACCGGCGCCAGCCGCTACGCCGCCGAGCGCACCGTGACGATCGCCTCGACGCAGGCCAATGTCACGGTCGAGGGCAAGCAGCACGTGCTGCTGAACGCCGCCGGGGCGCAGATTCGCGTGCTGGGCGGGAAGATCGAACTGCACGCGCCGGGCAAGGTGGAGTTCAAGGGGGCGGGGCATCGGTTTGTGGGGCCGGGGGGCGGGGAGGCGGGCAATTCGCTGGCCAAGGGGGACACAGGCCTTTGCGAATTCAAGGCCCGTGGCGCCGACTCCGCGGGTGACGCACTGGTGCCGTTGGGGTGATAAGCATGTTCGATCTCCACCATCGATTTCTAAACGGTTTCACACATGTACTGCTGAACCCGCTTCAGTTGGGACGAGACACGGTTGACGCGCTTCCCGCTGTTCCCCTGGCCGTCCGCGGGATACAGCCGCATCTGTTGCCAGCTGTTTTGCCTCTCGTTGCGCTCGGTCATACGCAGAAGCTGGATCTCGTCGATCAAGCCATTCGATGGCAGCACGATTATTTCAAGCCGTACTTCAGTGCCTGCCTGGTCAGCGACGCCACCACGCCGCATGTCGTCAGCCATCTTTCCAGCATCGCGGTTGTGGCCGGGCTCGCGTCGAAGCAGCGGTTTCTGCTGCGATTTTGGGACCCCCGAATTTTTTCGCAATTGCTTCGCATCCTTGACGACGTGCAATTGGACGCGTTGATGGGGCCGGTTGATCAATGGCATTGGGCAGACCTTGCGGGCATGTGCCGATGCCGAATGCGCGGGCCGCACCAGCATGCGCCGTTCCGCCTCCGATCGGAGCAATTTGCGCTGCTTCAACGTGTCGGAGCGGTTAATGCGTGCATAGCAATGCTGCTACGCGCGGGGCGGCATGTTGACGATCCCGTGATACTAGGCGGTCGTGTCGATGCGGCCCTAGTCCACGCTGCAGAGAAGACGGGCCTCCGCGACGCAGAGGATTGCCGCCTCTATGCCGTGCAAACTGTAGTGACAGGAATGCCTGCCGAAGCGCATCCCCAATTCAAGCATGCCGTTGCCCGAGCAGCGAAGGGCGAGTGCAGTTACGTCGGTGCCTGCGCCGAACTGACAGATCAGCCGTTGGGGGCGCCGGCGATTGCCTCGACTGATGATCGACTATGGGAACAAGCATGACGAACAATCCGGCCATTGAAAGCAAGTGCCCATTCTGTGATAAACAGGGCTTGCCCATTCTCCCGGTTCGCTATGCGATCGGACGCGCGGACAAGGCGATCGACCAAAAGAACCGGGCACCGGGAGTTCCAGCTCTCGCCTCCGGTTTCGGTGGGGATGTGTTGTCCATCCCGCTGCCTGAAGATAGTGCAATGTATACCTTGCGCATGCTTCGTGAAGGCTTCCTGTACGTGTTCAACGAAAAGCGCGGGACATGGTCGGCCTACGTTGTGACCGAGGATGGCTATCTATACGAGTTCGATTTCAACGATCCGTTCCCCGTTCTCCCGGCGGACATCAAGTTCTCGTGTACTCGGAAAGGCGACAACATCATCGCGCGCTGTATCACAGTGGCAGACGCACAGTCCGCGGGTCGTATATGGCTTGGTTTTTCCGAGGTATTGTGGACTGACAGCATCAAGTCGCTACACAAGTCCCAGGCTTGGCGAGAGAAACATATGCGGTGCATTGACTTGCAGGCGTGGCGTGCCGGTTCTGGGCAGGCTCATACTGCTCAGCTCAGCGAGGTCGATAAGCTCGTGGCCGAGTATTCCGCACCGCGTACTCTGAGCCATATTCCAGCAAAGATGAAAGGAGACGCGTCAAAATCCATTGGCGCGAAGGACAACCATTCGTTCTCCTTTTCACCGTTCGCATTCTATGGTTTGCAGGAGGAGGCTTCCGGTCTCGCCCTCTGGGGTGAGGCGACAGCCAAGCCATACCGTCCCATCGTTACGGCGCTATTGGATCCCCAAAGCTTGCTGGTAGAGCTCGATCACCTGATGCAGGCAAGCTACGACACGTTTATAGCTCGCAACCAGGAATGGAAGCGCAAGATTGCGGTGTCTAGCGCCATCATGTCTCTGCGTGATGCCATCGGCAATGCAGCCGAAGATAGCGCGAGGAGCAGAGCCGCTCAGGATGCACTCAGTGTGTCGGTCTTTGGGACTCCCAATCCGGGGATTGCAGGAGACAGTGGGGGAGCGGCCGCGCTCGGAAAGCTGATTGCTGAAAAACTAGGCGGCGATAAAGTGTCAGCTCATTATAAGTCCCTGGAGGAAGCATACGCCAAACCGCCAGAAAGCGAATTGGAAAAGATCCGAAAGCAGGCTTGGGAGAAATACCAAAAACGCCATGGCGGAGAATGGCGTTACGATGAAGCCGCGCGAGAATCGTTTCAGAAGGAGTTTGAATCACAGTTACAACGATTTGACGCACAAGTCCTCACACCGCTCGCTGAAGCGCATAGGGACTGGATGAGTAGCGATCGCACGGTGAACGCGTTCGTCGCCAATTACGACCATGCCGACCAGCGTTGTGGGGAGGTATTTGTATCCTCACTGACCTTGTGTGTTGGAAACACTCAGGACAAAAAACCATGCTTTGAGCTATATAGAGAATGGCTCAAAGGAAATGTGGACGAAAGACGAAATCTATTGTTACGTGGGCTTGTACTGAATCAACTCGAGGTCCTGCAGAGAGCCAAAGAGACGAAGGGGAAAGGGATTGATCTTTGGAACGTTTCGTGGCCCTCGCTAATTAAGGCATATGACTTCTCCGCGCATAGAGCTGATGTCATTTCGCATCTTATCTTGAGCCTGAGTGGCCCGATTGTATCGGTTCTAAACAACGTCGCGGCGCCCTCTGCCAGAGCTCTCGCAGTTATACTCGGGCTAGTATCGAGACGTGCAATTGTTCCCGTCGCTGTGACAGGCGATACTCGCGCATTTCGTCGCCACCTAATCAAGGCAATCCGAGATAGCGCAACGTCGGCGGGGCAAAGTGTTCCCTCGAGAAAATCGATGTTCGACCCCGTCGACTTGGAACTTAACCGGTTGGAAGCGCGGGGAGTAAATATGAAGGGCAAGGCGACTAAAGAGTTCTTTGTGGCCGTCGATCCCAACCATATTGCATCGATGCCAGAAGGGCTCACGAAAGCACAACGAGCTCAGTGGCTCGCGAAGTCTCTAAAGCTGTCCGATGAATTGCGCCTACTCGATCTGCCAGGCGGGCTTCGCAAGGTAGTGCGGACCGACGTTAAAGTTGGTGCTGTCGGCGCTGCACTTGACGCCGTATTGTTGTGGAACCTTTGGAGCGATGCGGGTGAATCTATGGCGCACAAGAAGAATGATACTTGGGCGCGAGTTGGCGCCGGCCTTATAGGCGTAGTTGGAGGAGCCGGCGAAGCGGTTAGCAAGGTACTCTCTTCAAGAGTCGAATTCGGTCGCCAATTTGGACGAGCGCTTCCCAATAGACTGGGGACATTTTTAGGGAAGTACGGGGCGAGAGTGTCGTTGTTTGGGGGTGTTGCGATTGCGATTTTGGATGTAGCGCAGATCTACCCAGAGTTCAAGGAAAGGAACTACGCCGTTTCGGCGCTGTACCTTTTGTCAGCCGTTGCAGGTGGCGTGCTGGCGGCAGCCGCGTTTTCAGCGGCAACAGGCGTTGGCATTGTCGCGGCCGTAGTACTTCTGGCGATCTCTGCGCTGTTGGTGTGGTTCGGTGACAACGACATTCAAGATTGGCTGGAACGTTGTTATTGGGGAGACCTGGTGGAGGAGCGCTATGCCACCCATGAGATCGAAATGAAGCAATTGCGACTCGCGATCAAGGAGTAATATGGACTTCACTGGGTTGGTCACAAAACTATATAAAAAAAATCGGCGAATAACAGATGAGGAGAGGGAAAATCGGCTTTGGCAAAAGAGTCGGCTTGATGTTGAGCCGAGTTACCAACTCGCTGTAGTTAAAATAAACTCCACCTTCCTAGAATCGGTGGATAGATATTTCGACAGTCGCGGAGCATTGACCTTTGGCTGCCTAGTTATCCTGGCTTTCTGTACATGGTTTATCTGGGGAACAGGTGGTGCAATCCTTGGGTTGTATTTTTCTGGTGAGGCGGCGCTAGGCATTTCACTCGGCTTTGTTGCGGCAATTGTGGTGTTGTGTGGGGCGCTCGCCTTCTGGACGTGTTGGATGGCTCGCAAGGAGTTATTCCGGCTGACATACTACCCTATTCGGCTGAATAGGCGGAACCGGGTCTTGTACGTCCATAAGACAGATGGTGACATAATTGCTGTTCCGTGGGATGAAGTTTTTTTTACCCTAAGTCCATGCTCGTCAATGTATGGGCGAACATGGGACATTCGAGGTCTGGTCCTGAATGCCGATGCCGAAACCGTTAGGCACGAGTTCGCATTTGCTCCATGGAGTTCCGATCAAGATGAACTGCGTAGCCACTGGGAATTCCTGCGGCGGTATATGGACGATGGCCCTGCCGCCCTCGTGAGCCAGATTGAGTTCTGTATGCCAGTGGACGGCAAACGCGAAAGTTTTCGCGCGGGCCTGGAGCGAATCTTTGCCGGCGATTCAGGAAATATTTTTTTCTACTGGCTGATGTCTCCCATCAATGCTGCAGTAGCGTGTTGCCGCTGGCTCGTGATGAAGAGCTGCAAGGTGCCAACGTGGCCGCGTGAGATAGAGGATGCGTGTCGGTTGGAACCGAGTGATTTGTATGCCCGCGATTCCAGCATCAATCCGCCAAATCTCCGCTGAACGTTCTATGGTCAGCATCTCGCTCGGGTCCTGTCGACGTAGGTGGTGGGCCGCTCTTATGCCGTCCTTGGCCATGTTCTTCATTGCAGGCGGCCATGGCAGAGCTGAAGGCCGCGACGCGGCGCTGGAACTGGCCGCCAAGCGCGTCTCCGAAGCCGTCGCCACCGCCGAAGTGATCCCCGCCGCGAAAGGCACGCTGAAGCAGCAAGGCGACAAGGTCCCGCCGCAACGCGCCGCCTGCCTGTCGGCGATGGAGCCGCGCACGGTCGCCAACCGGATCGGCTATCCGCTGGCGGAGGATTTCTCCAAGGAGGAATTCCTGGCCCTGACCCGTTTCCTCGATACCCCGGAAGGCAAGCGCATCCAGCAGGCGCGTGCCGAGCGGCTGGCATCGGGCAATCTCGTGTTCCGGCTGACGCCGGAGGAGTCCGCGGCGGTCGGCAAGGCCTTGCCGGCGCCGCTGGCGGCGAAGTGGTCCGCCGGCGCCGCCACGCAACCGAAGACGCTGCAGGCGGTGCGCAAAGTGTTCGAGGAACAGCAGGCGATCTGCCGCAATGAAGAAGCCTCACCGCGACCCGCGGCGTCCGCGCCGGTCAACTATCGGGAAGGGGTACCGCCCAATGTCGGCTGCTCCCAGCCGCGCCTGAGCCTGGTCAGCGAGTTGCCCGACAAGCCGGTCTCGGTGACCGTGCGCGTTTGGATCGGCGAGGATGGCTCGGTCGCCCGCACCGCGGTGGAAAAACCGTCGGGCTTTCAGCCGGTCGACAACGCGGCGCGCCGGGCGATGAACGGCATGCGTTGTTCGGCTCGGGGTAGCGGGACCTTGGTGCCGTTTACGACGACGCAGTCGTTTGTGGTGCGGGCCGGCGGGTAACCAAGGAGTTGCTGCGACGATGTTCCCTCGTGAGTACGACTACTGGCGCAGCCGAAGCTCCATCGCCCGAAGCAGGGAACGCCTCGGCCTCAACGATCAGCGCTTGTGGAGCGTCAAGGAAAGCCTGGATCAGGAGGGGGTGATTCTGCCAAATCACTCCGTGTACGCCCAGAACGATACCTACCTGGAGTTGACCAATCCAGGCTGGGAATATCAATGGAAGTACGCGATGGGGGCAGCAACGGTATTGATATTCTGCCCGCCAGCTATCTGGGCCTGGTACAGCGTGGCGGTTCACCCCCTCTTGTTCGGGACAATTGTTCCGTTCCTGTCTTCGCTGCCCTATGAGTCCGATATGGCGCCGCTGTTTTGGGGAGGGTGGCTGTTGTTCTTCCCAATGGCGATCGGTGCGGCCGCACTCTTGCTTATCTTCTTTCATCATATGGCGGGCCGCACTGCTTTCTTCACTTACGCGCGAGGCCGCATCCGCTTCAATCGCAGAACACGCAAGGTCTATGTGTTGCGTCCCCGCTGTTGCGGTGGAAACCGGGTGTACGACTGGGACCGGCTGCTGGCGGTGCTGGCGCCCGAGGGGACGGCACCTAAGGATCGACAGATTCTGAAAGCACTGGCGCTATATCACCCGCCTGCCAATCCTGCCGACATGTCGGGGAAGGACGAGGACGTGATCTTCGTTGGGCCGACCATGCCTTCATACGAGTACACCGCAGGTCTGTGGGAATACATCCGCCTCTATATGGAAGAAGGGCCGACGGTCGAATACATCCCGAAGAACGCTCCAGAGGGGTATCGCGCCATTCCGAGGCACCTTCCCCCTGTCTATACGACTTTCTGCGGAATGCCGAGCGCTGAACAATACAGGCTCGAAATGCGACCCGGCGTCATGGAGACCTTCTATCAGACGCTGAGCCAGGCAACGTGCCGCTGGCCACGATTCCCGGACGAGTGGCAAAGCGACTCTGGAGTTGGCGAGCCGGAAGATAGGCCCGTGCAGGCGGGGGCGGTCATGACGGCGATGGTCTATCGCGCCAAAGGCAAGCTGTCGAAGGACGATGAACTGGCGTTCCTGCGCCGTTGGGGTACCGAGGAAGCGCTGGCCCGCGCGATTGCATCGCTGTGATACTGCGCTACAACGTCGTCCTCTTCCCCTCCCGATCCACCTCGAACACCTTGTGCTCGCCAAGCCGGCGCTTCAGCCACAGCCCGGCCTTGCCCAGTACGTGCGCCTTGGCCCAGATCAGATCCACGCCGACCAGCCAGTCGGTGTACGGATAGGCGGTCAGCGGCAGTTCCACCAATTCACCTGACGCCAGTTCGGACAGGATCAGTTGCCGCGGCAGCGTGGTCCAGCCCAAACCAGTGCGCGCCAGCTCGAGCAGCGCCGCGTAGCTTTCCGCCTGCCAGCAGCGCGTCGCGTCGAGGTATTCGCTGCTGGGCAGCTTGTGGTTGTGGCCGCTGAACACGAGGCGCCGGTGCGCGCGCAGGTCGGCGAAGTCGACGCGCTTCAGCTTCGAAAGAGGATGGTCGCGGTGCGCGACGTGCGACAGGATCAGCTTGCCCATCTGCGCGAAGCCCAGATCGCGCGGGTACGCCGGCTGCGAGAACGCGATGCCAAGGTCCGCTTCGCCCCTCGCGAGCAGTTCCGCCACATCGCCATGCAGCGGATGGCGAATCTGCAGGTCGACATGCGGGAAGCGTTCGGCGAAGTCCCGTAGCGGCGGCATCAAGGTCGAGTAGGGGACCTCGATCGCCAGCGTCAGCGCCGGTTCGACGCGTTCGCCCAGCTCGTTGGCATGCGCCTCCAGCTGCAGGCAGCGCTCCAGCACCAGTTCGGCTTCGTTGCGCAGCTTCTCTCCGGCCGGTGTCAGCGTCGATGCCTTGCCGCCGCGTTCGAACAGTACCAGGCCGAGGTCGGCCTCCAGATTGGCGATCGCGGTGCTGACCGCGGACTGCGTCTTGCGCAGCTGCCGGGCGGCGGCCGAGAACGAGCCGGTGCTGGCCACCAGGGTGAACATTTCCAGCTGATCGAGCGAATAGCGCATCGCGGCCTGGACTCCTGCCTGTCAGAAAACTGCCTATCAAAAAAATCGATGGCTGCCGATTTGGCCCGCCGCGCAAACCCGCCGGATTATGGCGCACCGATCCGGCCGGCGCAAAAAGCGCGGGACCACAGACCAGACGGAGGAGACCACGATGAATTCGCAGCAGCAGGCGCACTCGGACCCCATGCAGCAGAACGCGGCCGCGCACCCCGCCGCGCACCCGGCCAAGGAGCCGGCCGTCCACCCGGTCGATCAACGATTGCCATTGCGCCAGCTGGCCAGCTTCGGCCTGCAGCACGTGCTGGTGATGTACGCGGGCGCCGTCGCGGTGCCTTTGATCCTCGGCAGCGCGCTCGGCCTGACCCAGCAGCAGATGGTCACGCTAATCAACGCCAATCTGCTGACCTCGGGCATCGCGACACTGATCCAGACGCTGGGCTTCTGGCGCTTTGGCGCGCGCCTGCCGCTGATCCAGGGTTGTTCCTTTATCGCGATCGCGCCGATGATCCTGATCGGCCAGCAATATGGGCTCAGCCACGTGTTCGGCGCGGTGATCGCGGCCGGCGCGCTGACCATCGCGATTGCGCCGCTGTTCAGTCGGCTGCTGCGCTGGTTTCCGCCGGTGGTAATCGGCAGCCTGATCGTGATCATCGGTGTCACGCTGATGCCTGCGGCGGCGATCTGGCTGGGCGGCGGCAATCCGGCCGCGCCGGACTTCGGCGCGACGCCGAACCTGCTGCTCGGCCTGGCGACGATCGCCATCACGCTGTTCGTCTACGCGCGCTTCTCCGGCTTGATCGGCAATCTGTCGGTGCTGATCGGCCTGCTGGCGGGCACCGCGATCGCCATGGCCTGCGGCATGACCAGCTTCGACGCGGTCGGGCGCGCCGCCTGGTTCGAAATCAGTCCGCCGTTCGCGTTCGGCGCCCCGTCGTTCGCCCCGATGCCGACGCTGGTGATGCTGCTGGCGATGCTCGTGATCATGGCCGAGACCACCGGCAATGTGCTGGCGATCGGCACCATCGTCGGCCGTCCCTCGACCCAGCGCACGCTGGGCGATGCCTTCCGCGCCGATGGGATGTCGACCATGCTGGGCGGCGTCTTCAACAGCTTTCCCTATAACGCCTTCACGCAGAACACGGGGCTGATCGCGCTTTCCAACGTCAAGAGCCGCTATGTGGTGGCATCAGCGGGCGCCATCATGGTGCTGATGGGCCTGTTCCCCAAGCTTGGCGCGCTGATTGCTTCGGTACCGCGGCCGGTGCTGGGCGGCTGCGCGATCGTGATGTTCGGCATGACGACGGTGGCCGGCATCCAGGAGCTGTCGCGCGTGAGGTTCGACGGTACGCGCAACGCGATCATTGTCGCGGTGTCCGTCAGCGTGGGCGTGCTGCCGATGTCGCTGCCGGCGCTGTTCGAGCGCGTCGAAGGGCCGCTGAAGTTGGTGCTCGACAGTGGCATCTTCCTCGGGGCGATCACGGCCGTGCTGCTGAACCTGCTGCTCAATCGCGGGACTTCGCAAGCGGCGGCACTCGACAGCGAGCATGCCGACGCCGTCGCCACCACCCAGCCTTGATCCCAACGCGGCCATGCCGGCCGCCATCGCATCGCGCCACCAGGGCGCCCACTTCGCAGGAGAATCGTCCGATGCCAGCCATCGACACCCAGACCCAGACCCACATCCACAGCCACATCACCACGGACAAGCTGACCGAGCTCGATCTCCGGCTGCTGCGCCAATCGATCGCGCTGGCCGAGGAATCGAAGCAGAACGGCCGCCATCCCTTCGCGGCCATCGTGGCGGACGAGCACGGCAATATCGTCGCCTCGGCGGGCAACAACTCGATGCCGCCGCAGGGCGACCCGACCCAGCATGCGGAGCTGGCCGCGGCGGCGCTGGCCGCCAGGCGCCTGAGCCCCGAACAACTGGCCCGCTGCACGCTGTACACCAGCGCCGAGCCCTGCTGCATGTGCGCCGGCGCGATCTACTGGTGCAATATCGGCCGCGTGGTCTATGCGCTGTCGGAGCACACGCTGTTGGGGCTGACCGGCGACCATCCGGAGAATCCGACCTTCTCGCTGCCATGCCGCGAGGTGTTCGTGCGGGGGCAGCGCCATATCGAGGTGCACGGACCGATGCTGGAAGAGGAGGCCGCGCGCTCCCATACTGGGTTCTGGAAGTAAGGCGGGGCAGGGGCCTCGCGCTTGCGACTGTTTGTCACCGTAGTCGGCGGGAGGCACCATGCCGGAACAACTGACCAAGCATCCGGACGTCACCTTGCAGGTGTTGCGCAGCGCCGGCGCGCGCTGCGGCACGGGAGAGACTCCACAGATACTGAAAAGCTGTCCGGCCGAGCGCTTCTGCCAGCTGCCCGGCGGCGAGATCTGCGTGTTCGGGCTGCCCGATGCGGCCCGCATGACGCAGATAACGAAGGCCGACTGGCAGGCGCTGACCGCGACGATGGCCGGCGTGACGCCCACCGCCGCCCCGGGCGCCCCCGGTGCGCCTGGGACACCGGCCACCGTGCCGCCGACAGCGGCGTCATGGCTATGGATCGTGATCGCCCTCCTCATCGGCGTGGTGCTCGGCGCCGTGCTGTCGCGCCGGCGCCGGCCGCCGCCGTAAGCCGGCGCCGGTCACCGCGCTGAGCCGTGCCGCCCCCCGCCCTGAGCCGGCGCTGGGGACGGCGCTGGGACGGCGCTGGGACGGCGTCTTGGGTGCCAGTTGGGACGGCGTTCAAGCGCCGTTCAGACATCGTTCAGAGGTCATGCAGGCGTCGTTCAGACGGCGACGGAGACGGCGCAGGGCACGAATCAGCCCCCCGGCCTGTTGCGAAACACCAGCGCCAGCCCGAGCAGGATCGTGACCATGCCGCCCAGCGCCAGCGGCGCCAGCCGGTTGCCCAGGATCAGATAGTCGAGCACCGCGGTGCCGGCCGGCACCAGGTAGAACAGGCTGGTCACATTGACCAGATTGCCGCCCTGGATCATCCGGTACAGCAGCAGCGTCGCGCCGATCGAGATCACCAGCGCCATCCAGCCGAGCGGCAGCAGCAGCGCGGGCGTCAGCGAGACGTGGATCGGCTCGAACGGCAGCAGCGCCAGGCACATCAGCAGCGCGATGCCGTATTGCAACGGCATCACGTCGATCGGCGCCTGCCGGATGCCTTTCTGCACGATGGTGCCGGCCGTCATCGTGGCCAGCGCGGTCAGCGCATAGAGCATGCCGGCCACGGGCGTGCCGGCGATGCCGATGCCCTGGTAGACCACCATCACCAGCCCCGCCAGCGCCAGCATCAGCCCGACCAGCCGCAGCGGCGAGAAGCGGCGCTCGGTCAGCAGCAGCGTCAGGATGGGTTGGCCGCCGAGCAGCGTGGCGAGCATGCCGGGCGTGACGCCGCGGTCCAGCGCCAGCAGATAGCAGATCGAATAGCAGCCGGTCAGCAGCAGCCCGACCATCGCGACCCGCGCGCGCTGCCCGGGCTCGGGCAGCCAGCGGCGCCGCCATGCGGCGATCGCCAGCAGCACGCCGAAGGCCAGCACGAAGCGCAGCGTCAGGAAGGCAAAGGCCGAGGCATAGGCCAGGCCCCATTTGGCGACGATCGCGCCGCTGCTCCACAGCAGCACGAACAGCGCGGTGGAGCCGTGGGCGGCCCAGGCATCGGGCAGCCTGACGCGCGAGCGCAGCGACGGTCGGGAGGAGGAGGGCCGGGACGAGGTCAGCCGCGACGAGGTCAGCCGCGACAAGCTCGGTCGGGACGAGCTCAGTCGGGACGAGAGCGCCGACGACAGCGCCGACAAGGACAGCAGGGACAAGGACAGCAGGGACAAGGTCGATCGCGCCGCATGCGCGAATCTTTGGAAGTTCATCGGTTTCACCTGTCATTGGGTGTGACGGGCTTCGGTCGACCGTGGGCGAACGCCGGCGGCGAATGCGAGCCGGGCATCGTCGAGATGCGCGGCATCGAGCAGGCAGCAAAGGCGTTCGCGCGCGCCGGGCGCGCACGGTCAGACGGAAGACTGGGGGTCGGCTGAGATCAGCCGAGGACGGCCGCGGGCGGCGGGGCTACCGCTGCGACGACGGCGCGCGGCGGCGGTGCAACACCGGCCACGACAGCGCGCGGCGGTGCTACGCCAGCCACGACCGCAGCGGGCGGCGACCCGACAGCGGCCGGCGGCGACCAGACAGGAGAAACAGGGGGAGGTGCCGACGCGCGCGTGCCACCGGCCAGAAAGACCGGATCTGCAATCGAGGAAGCGCGGCGTACAGGCGTCATGGAACCCAAATGGAACCGAAGGGGGTGGAAAACCGTCACACGACCGTCATGGGACGGCCGGTGCGCCGGCGGCGGGTAGGATCGACTATCAATCGACTATCAATCGACGAACCGTCGATGAACATCGAATGCCGTCCGCGGCACGACTCGCGCTAGCGTACACGCTCTATGATGTGCTGACAACCCGCCCGCGCTTGCCCCCGGACCGGTGCGCCGGTCCGGTACAATGCGCGCCCCGCGGGCACATGCCTGCGCGCATGTCTGACATCTGGCATTGGAGGACCTCATGGAATCGCGAATCACCGAGTTGGAGGTCAAGCTGGCCTTCCAGGAAGACCTGCTGGAAACGCTGAACCTGACCGTCGCCAGGCAGCAGCGGCAGATCGAATTGCTGCAGGAGCAGATGCAGGCGCTCTACCAGCAGCTGCCCGCGGCCACCGGCACCGCCGCCGACGGATCGGTGCAGGAAATCCCGCCGCACTACTGAGCGCCCACGGCGCTGATTTGCCGATGGTGGAACGCCGGGACGCCGCCCGGGTCTGACCGAGGTGACCACTCCAGCATCGCGCATGTCTTCGATCTCTTCGCATGGCCGCCGCCGGGGCATCCGGCGACCCTTGGCGGCCACGGCCGCCGCCGCGGCACTGGGCCTTGGCGTCCTGTCCGGCGCGGCCCTTGCCGGCTACAACATCTGGACCGGCGAATACACCTTCACCAGGCAGGAGCTGCAGCGCGCCGTCGAAGGCCGCTTTCCGGCGACGCTGCGCTATGCCCAGGTGCTCGACGTCCGGCTGACCCGGCCGCGGCTGACGCTCGATGCGGTGGGCAACCGGATCACCACGCAGGTCGACGCGCAACTGACCAACAGCCTGCTGCCGGCGCCGCCGGTCAATGGCACGCTGGCCCTGAACAGCGGCTTGCGCTACGACCCCGTCAAGCGTGCCGTGCTGCTCGACAACCCGACCGTCGAGCAGGTCCAGGTCGACGGCGTGCCGGGCCAATACAGCGCGCAGCTCAATGCGGTGGGCAATCTGGTGGCGCAGGAACTGCTGAAGGACTATCCGCTGCACACCTTCAAGCCCGAGGAACTGCAGGTCAACGGCAAGCAGGTCGAGCCCGGCGCGATCACCGTGACGGAGGACGGTATCGCGGTGAAGATCGAGACGAAGTAGGGGGCGGAGATCGCGCGGGGCGAATGCCCGCATTGGGCGGCAAGGCCCCAAGGCCCCAAGGCCCCAAGGCCCCAAGGCCCAAGGCCCAAGGCCCAAGGCCCAAGGCCAAAGGCCAAAGGCCCAAGGCCCAAGGCCCCAAAGAAAAACCGGCGCATGAAGCGCCGGTTTTCTCGTCGACGCCCGGCCTTGACCGGGGCGCCAGGGCAGGCAGCCTTACTGGATCTTGGCCTTGTCCCGCAGCGACTTCATCATCGACTGGAACTGCTCGCGCTGCCAGTTCTGGTCGCTCATCAGCATCTGCTGCAGCTGCGGCTTGGCTTCCTCGAAGGTCGGGATCTTGGTCTCGCGCTCGTCCTCGAGCAGGATCACGTGCCAGCCGAACTGCGTCTTGACCGGGGTCTCGGTCATCTGGCCCTTCTTCAGACCGGCCATCGCGGCCGAGAACTCGGGCACATAGCTGTTGCTGCTGGCCCAGTCCAGATCGCCACCGTTGGCGGCCGAGCCGGGGTCCTTCGACGAGGCCTTGGCCACGTCGGCGAACTTGGCGCCGCCCTTGATCTTGGCGATGATGGCCTGCGCTTCCGACTCCTTCTCGACCAGGATATGGCGGGCGCGGTATTCCTTGCCGTTGCCGAACTGAGCCTTGATCTTGTCGTACTGCTTGCGCAGCTCGGCATCGCTGGTGCCGTGGGTGCGCACATAGTCCTCGAACACCGCGCCGGCCAGCACGTTCAGGCGGGCCTGTTCCAGCTGCTCCTGCACGTCCGGGTTTTGCGTCACGCCACGCTTGGTCGCTTCCTGCACCAGCAGTTCGCGATCGATCAGCATGTTGCGTGCGCGATCCCGCAGCTCCGGGGAATCCGGCTGGCCGGTGCCGGCGATCAGCTTGTCGAGCTTGGCCGACGGAATGCCCTTGCCATTGACGACGGCGGCATTCTGGGCGAGTGCGGGCAAGCTGCCAGCGGCAAGCACAGCCGCCAGGCTGAACGAGAGGACAGTGGTCTTCATGGAATCAGTGTTGGGAAGTCTGGGGAAGGCTGGACGATTATGCAGAGGCTTGTGCAGACACCGCGCGGATGATGGTCATTGCGCGGAATACTCTTGCTCGGTGAATGCGGACACTGCCAGGGCATGGATCCGCATGGGGAAGAGACTGCGCAGCGCATCATACACCATGCGATGCCGGGCAACCCGGCTCGCGCCGGCGAAGCGTTCGCTGACGATGGTGACATGATAGTGGCCGCCGCCCGAGGCGGCGCCCGGATGGCCGGCGTGCAGCGCGCTGTCGTCGCGCACAGTCAGTTGCGAGGGGGCGAGTTCGGCGCGCAGCAGGGCATCGATCTGCGCGGCGGTGTCGCCGGCGGCGCTGTGGGGGGTACCTTCGGCAGGCAACGAAGAAGAGACGTCGTTCATGGTTCGATGGCCCCGCTCAATCGCGGGCGCTTTCCTGCGCTTTTTCCGGCGCGTTTTCGTGCATATGGCGCGACAGCCAGAGGCTTTGCGCGACGATGAAGACCAGCATCAGGCCCATGCTGCCGAACAGCTTGAAATTGACCCAGATGTCGGTCGAGAACTGGTAGGCCACCCACAGGTTCAGCACGCCCATCACGGCGAAGAAGCCGGCCCAGGCGGTATTGAGGCGGCCCCAGACCGGATCGGGCAGCTTGACGGACTTTTCCATCATGGCGCGGATCAGGTTCTTGCGCCAGATCGCGGCGGACGCCAGCAGCGCGACCGCGAACAGCCAGTACAGCACGGTCGGCTTCCACTTGATGAAGGTCTCGTTGTGCAGCAGCAGCGTGGCGCCGCCGAACACCACGATGATCAGCAGGCTGATCCACTGCATCGGTTCGACCTTGCGGTGGCGCAGCCAGACCCAGCCGATCTGCACGATGGTCGCCGCGATGGCGACCGCCGTGGCGGCGAAGATGCCCGCCAGCTTGAAGGTGACGAAAAACAGGATGACCGGGAACAGGTCGAACAGAAATTTCATGCGGGTCCGTCAGGGGAAGGCGATGCCGGCGGGCGGCATCGCGGAATCGTTATCGTGGGGCCTGGCCGCAGGGTCGGCGCCGCGGGTCAGCCAGGGTTGCCGGATTTGCCGGCGTCGTCGGCGTCGCCCGGTTCGGGCTCGCGGTCGTCGAATTTTAGCGCAGCCGAATTGATGCAATAGCGCAGGCCGGTCGGCGCGGGGCCATCCTCGAAGACATGGCCCAGGTGGCTGCCGCATTCCTTGCAGCGCACCTCGATGCGGACCATGCCGTGGCTGCGGTCGACCTGCTCGTCGATCACCTCACCGTTGATGGGCCGGAAATAGCTGGGCCAGCCGCAGCCGGCGTCGAACTTGGTGGTGGACTCGAACAGCGGCGTGCCGCAGCCCACGCAGCGGTAGATGCCGGGCTCCCAGTGGTCCCAGTAGCGGCCGGTGAAGGCGCGTTCGGTGGCGGCCTCGCGCGTGACCCGGTATTCGATGTCGGACAGTTGCGCGCGCCATTCGGCTTCGGTCTTGTTGACGGGCATGATGCGGATCCTCGTTGGGGGACGATCGGACGGTCGGTGTTTGGGGGCGATTTCGGTCTATATCGGCCAATATCGGGCGATGCCAGAACGATCGGTGCGGTCAGGTCGATCAGGTCGATCAGGACGAACAGCTTACCTCGATACCGGACGCCCAGTCGGGCGGCAACGCGGCATACGACTCGGCCTCGGGTTGCTCGTCGAACGGCCGCGACAGTACCGCCAGCAGCCGCTGCACTTCGCTGAAGTCCTTCTCCTTGGCGCGCTGGATCGCCACCTCGGCCAGATGGTTGCGCAGCACGTACTTCGGATTGACGGCCAGCATCGACACCGCGCGGGCCGCGTCGTCCGAGTTCTCGGCGCGCAGGCGGGCACGGTAGCGCTCGGCCCAGGCGTCCCAGCCGGCGCGGTCCATGAACAGGTCGCGCACGGGCGCGTCGCGGCTGCCGTCCGCCGAGGAGATGCGGGCGAGGTTGCGCCAGAACAAGGTGTAGTCGACCCGCTGGGTATGCAGCAGGCGGAACAGGTCGGTCAGCAGCGCCTCGTCCGCGCTGTCGTCGATGCCGGTGCTGGCCAGGCCCAGCTTGGCGCGATAGAGCTGGAAGAAGCGCAGCGCATAGCGGCCGCGGAAAGGATCGAGCCCGGCATGCGCAGCTTCGATCGCGGCCTCCTTGGCGGTCTCGGTGGGCGCCTGCCCGTCCTCGCGCTCGAGCCACAGCGGCAGCAGCGCCTGCGCCAGGCAATGCAGGTTCCAGAAGCCGACCTGCGGCTGCTGGCTGTAGGCATAGCGGCCCTGGTTGTCCGAGTGGTTGCAGATATGGTTGGCGTCGAAGGCGTCGAGAAAGCCGAACGGGCCGTAGTCGATGGTCAGGCCGAGGATCGACATATTGTCGGTGTTCATCACGCCGTGACAGAAGCCCACGGCCTGCCACTGGGCCATCAGGTCGGCGGTGCGCAGCGACACCTCGCGCAGCAGCGCCTGGTAGGGGCTGACGGTCTCGCCGCCGACGCGGTCGCGGCATTCCGGCATGAAACGGTCGATGACGAAGTCGGCCAGCTGGCGCAGCGCGGCCACGTCGTCGTGCGCGGCGAAATGCTCGAAGTGGCCGAAGCGGATGAAGGTCGGCGCCAGGCGCGTCACCACCGCGGCGGTCTCGATGGTCTCACGGCGCACCGGCGCGTCGGAGCCGACGATGCACAGTGCGCGCGTGGTCGGAATGCCCAGCGCGGCCATCGCCTCGGAGCACAGGTATTCGCGGATCGACGAGCGCAGCACCGCGCGGCCATCGCCCATGCGCGAATACGGCGTCTTTCCCGAGCCCTTCAGCTGGATCTCCCACGGACCGTTCGCGGTCTGCGCCTCGGCCAGCCGGATCGCGCGCCCGTCGCCGAGCTGGCCCGCCCAGACGCCGAACTGATGGCCCGAGTAGACCGTCGCCAGCGGATCGGCCCAGCCGGGCACGCGGTTGCCGATGAAGATCTCGGCGAAGTCCTGCAGCGGTGGCGCCTGGTCGGGACTGGTCGCGTCGCCCGCTTGCCAGCCGAGCAGTTCCGCCGCGGCCGGGGCCACGGCGACCAGGTAGGGCGAGGGCAGCGGGGTCGGCTGCAGGCGCGTGAAGAAACGCTCGCCGAGCGCGGCAAAACCGGGCGCCACGGAGAAGGGAGGTTCGCTCGGGGCGGGATTCGCGCTCGTCCCGGCCGAAGCGTCGAGTCCGGTGAAAACGAGGGAATCGTCGGACGTCGGAGTGGATCCCGACGGAGGCAAAGCGGAAGACGGACGAGAGGACATGAGATCAGGGCCTTGGCATCACGCGCCGGGCGGGCAGGGGCTGGGACCGGCGCGGTGCAACAGCCTGCAATCGGTGGCCTGCCTGGAAGTGCGCTTGCAGGCTAGGGAAAACGACATGTTGAGGTGCAACATGGCTGGCAGTATTGTACTTGCACGCCGCATTTTCCCTGGTCTGACCGCGGCGCCGCGGCCGGTGTTCCCGCTTGTACCCGCTTATTCCCGCTGGTTCCCATCGCGGCGCGGCCATCACCGGCAGTCTTCCCGTCATGTCGCCCGCTGGCACGCCCGCAGTGCACCGGGGTAGTGCATGAACGGGCAGCGCGAGCGTGATTGTCGACGCCTTCCGCTGGAAGGTTTTTGTCGGCCTAAAAAAAGAACGATTGTTCGCTTCTCGGCCTCGCCGCGGCGGACATGGCAACCGATACAGGAGACCATTCCCATGGCATTGATGGGACAAATGATGGGCGCGCCGCTGCTCATTTCCTCCATCATCACCCACGCCGCCCGCCATTACGGCAGCACCGAAATCGTTTCGCGGCGCACCGAAGGGGATCTCCACCGCTATACCTACCGCGATTGCGAGCTGCGCGCCCGCAAGCTGGCGCAAGCGCTGGGCAAGCTGGGCGTGCAGCCCGGCGAGCGGGTCGGCACGCTGGCGTGGAACGGCTACCGCCATCTCGAGATCTATTACGCCGTGTCGGGGATGGGGTCGGTCTGCCACACGATCAACCCGCGGCTGTTCCCCGAGCAGCTCGCCTATATCGTCAATCACGCCGAGGACCGCTACGTCTTCTTCGACCTGACCTTCCTGCCGCTGGTCGAAGGCCTCGCGCCGCATTGCCCGCAGGTCAAGGGCTGGGTGCTGATGAGCGACCGGGCGCATCTGCCGGCCGAATCGAAGCTGCCGCTGCTGTGCTACGAAGATCTGCTCGAGAGCCAGGACGGCGACTACAGCTGGCCGAGCTTCGACGAGAACACCGCGTCCAGCCTTTGCTACACCTCCGGCACCACCGGCAATCCGAAGGGCGCGCTCTATTCGCATCGCTCCACGGTGCTGCATTCGTATGCGTCGGCGCTGCCGGACGCGCTCGGCTGCTCGGCCAAGGACGTGATCCTGCCGGTCGTGCCGATGTTCCACGTCAATGCCTGGGGCCTGCCGTACTCGGTGCCGCTGGTCGGCGCCAAGCTGGTGTTCCCCGGCGCCAAGCTCGACGGCGCCTCGCTGTACGAGCTGTTCGAGCAGGAGCAGGTCACCTTCTCGGCCGGCGTGCCGACGGTCTGGCTCGGCCTGCTGCAGCACGTGCAGGCCAACAAGCTGCGCTTCTCCAGCTTCAAGCGCACGGTGATCGGCGGCTCGGCCGCGCCGCCGGCGATGATCAAGGCGCTGAACGCGCTCGACGTCGAGGTGATCCATGCCTGGGGCATGACGGAGATGTCGCCGCTGGGCACCACGTGCAAGCTGCTGAACAAGCATCTGGCGCTGCCGCCCGAGCAGCAGCAGGCCATCCTGGAGAAGCAGGGGCGCGTCATCTACGGCGTCGACATGAAGATCGTCGACGGCGAGGGCCGCGAGCTGCCGTGGGACGGCAAGGCCTTCGGCGACCTGATGGTGCGCGGTCCGTGGATCATCGACCGCTATTACCGCAGCGACAGCTCGCCGCTGGTCGACGGCTGGTTCCCGACCGGCGACGTCGCCACCATCGATGCCGACGGCTACATGCAGATCACCGATCGCAGCAAGGACGTGATCAAGTCCGGCGGCGAATGGATTTCGTCGATCGACGTGGAGAACGTGGCCGCGGCGCATCCGGCGGTGCATATGGCCGCCTGCATCTCGGTCCACCATCCCAAGTGGGACGAGCGGCCGCTGCTGGTGGTGATGAAGAAGCCCGGCACCGAGCTGACGCGCGAGGAGCTGCTGGCCTTCTTCGAGGGCAAGGTCGCCAAATGGTGGATCCCGGACGATGTGGCCTTCGTCGACGAGATCCCGCTGACGGCCACCGGCAAGATGCAGAAGCTCAAGCTGCGCGAGCAGTTCAAGGACTATCGGCTGCCGACGGCCTGACGCAGGGCCGTCGCAGAGCACGTGCAGCAGCGGCGGCGCCCTCGGTGGCGCCACCGTAGAAGCAAACGGGCCCATGGGAAAAGCCGCGCGACAAGCGGCAGCCCGGGTCGCCCGCTCATCACGATAGCCAACGAGAGAAAGAGAGAAGGAGACAAACCATGATCAGATTGCGTCCGCTCGTCGCCGGTGTGGCATTGCTCGCTGCGCTGGGCCCGGGGGCCGCCGCGGCGGATACGGTGAAGATCGCGTTCATCGATCCGCTGTCGGGCCTGATGGCGCCGGTCGGCCAGAACCAGCTCAAGAGCTGGCAGTACGTCGCCGAGCTGGCCAATCAGAAGAACTGGGCCGGCGGGCACAAGTTCGAGGTCGTGGGATTCGACAACAAGCTGTCGCCGCAGGAGAGCCTGACGATCCTGAAGCAGGCGGTCGACCAGGGGATCCGCTACGTGGTGCAGGGCAACGGCTCGTCGGTCGGCCTGGCGCTGCAGGACGCGGTGGCCAAGCATAACGAGCGCAATCCCGGCAAGGAAATCATCTACCTGAACTATGCGGCAGTCGATCCGGACATGACCAACTCGAAATGCAACTACTGGCATTTCCGTCTGGACGCCAACTCCGACATGAAGATGGAGGCGCTGACGACCTACCTGGCGCAGGACCAGAACGTCAAGAAGGTCTACCTGATCAACCAGAACTACTCGTTCGGCCACCAGGTCGCGCGCGCCGCCAAGGAATATCTGAAGCGCAAGCGTCCCGACATCCAGGTCGTCGGCGAGGACCTGCACCCGCTGGCGCAGGTCAAGGACTTCTCGCCGTACGTGGCGAAGATCAAGGCCGCCGGCGCCGATACCGTGATCACCGGCAACTGGGGCAGCGACCTCGCGCTGCTGATCAAGGCCGCCAAGGACGCCGGGCTGAACGCCAACTTCTACACCTACTACGCGGCCACCACCGGCGTGCCGACCGCGATGGGCGCGGCCGGCGCCGAGCGCGTGCGCTATGTCGGCTACTACAACCCGAACAACAAGGGCTTCCGCGGCTCGGAGGTCATCGAAGGCTACGAGAAGAAGTACAACGACGACTTCTACGTGATGGCCTCGTACACCGGCATCGCGATGCTCAGCAAGGCGTTCCAGACCGCCAAGTCGACCGACCCGGTCAAGGTCGCCAAGGCGCTCGAGGGCATCAAGGTCGAGAGCATGAACGGCACCGTCGAGATGCGCGCGACCGACCACCAGGCCCAGCAGCCGCTGACCATCGCCACCTGGACCAAGGTCGACGGCAAGGAAGTCAAGTACGACCAGGAAAACACCGGCTACGGCTGGAAGACCAACGCGGTGCTGGACGCGCATGTCGCCGCCCAACCCACCTCCTGCCAGATGAAGCGTCCAGGCTGATTTCCGGACGCGCCACGCGCGGCGCGCCCGTGGAGTCGATGCCCGCCAGTGCCGGTGGTATGCTGCCGGCCCCTGGGGGCACAGATACGGCCGCCGCGCCCGCCCTCGCTTCGCCTTCGCCGGCCAGCGGCGCATGCCGCCAGCCCGGCGCCAGATGGAAGGACTGGCTGTGGAATTCTTCATCATCTCGCTGTTGAACGGCATCAGCTACGGGCTGCTGCTGTTCATGCTGTCGTCGGGCCTGACGCTGATCTTCAGCATGATGGGCGTGCTGAACTTCGCGCATGCGAGCTTCTACATGCTCGGCGCCTATTTCGCCTATTCGATCTCGACCACGATCGGCTTCTGGCCGGCGCTGATCGTCGCGCCGCTGCTGGTGGCGGTGGCGGGCGCGCTGGTCGAGCGCTTCGGCCTGCGGGCGGTGCACAAGTACGGCCACGTCGCCGAGCTGCTGTTCACCTTCGGTCTGGCCTACCTGATCGAGGAGGGCGTCAAGCTGGTGTGGGGTTTGGCCGCGGTGCCATACCGGATCCCGGCCGAGCTCGACGGTCCGCTGTTCACGGTCTTCACCTCGGCCTTCCCCAAGTACCGCGCCTTCATGATGCTGGTGTCGCTGGCGATGCTGGTGGCGATCTACCTGGTGCTGACGCGCACGCGCATCGGGCTGGTGATCCAGGCCGCGCTGACGCATCCCGAGATGGTCGAGGCGCTGGGCCACAACGTGCCGCGCGTCTTCATGCTGGTGTTCGGCGGCGGCGCGGCGCTGGCAGGCCTCGCTGGCGTGATCGGCGGCAATGCCTTCGTCACCGAGCCGTCGATGGCGGCGGCGGTCGGCTCGATCGTATTCGTGGTGGCGGTGGTCGGCGGCATGGGCTCGCTGGTCGGGGCGTTCATCGCGTCGATCCTGATCGGGCTGCTGCAGACCTTCGCGGTCACCATCGACGCGTCGCTGGCCGGCATGTTCAATTCGCTGGGGCTGAACGTGACCAGCGAAACGCCGTTCTATTCGCTGTGGCGGCTGACGGTGGCGCAGGTCGCGCCGGTGCTGCCGTATCTGCTGCTGGTCGTGATGCTGATCTTCCGCCCGCGCGGCCTGATGGGAACCCGGGAGAGCTGAGGCGATGGAATCGACGATGCAACGCACGCAAGACACCGCGCTGAGCGGCGGCACGATGCGCTACCGGCCGCTGAATCTGGGCCGCTGGGTGCTGTGGGGCACCACGGCGCTGCTGATGCTGGTGCTGCCGCTGATCTTCACCGGCGGGTTTGCCATCACGCTGATGTCGCAGATGGGCATCATGATCGTGTTCGCGCTGTCGTACAACATGCTGCTCGGCCAGACCGGCATGCTGTCGTTCGGGCACGCGGTCTACTCGGGGCTGGGCGCGTTCATCGCGGTCCATGTGCTGAACATGGCCGGCGCCGGCACGGTGTGGATGCCGGTGTCGCTGCTGCCGCTGGTCGGTGGCCTGGCGGGCGCCTTCTTCGGCGTCATCTTCGGCTACGTGACCACCAAGAAGTCCGGCACGACCTTCGCGATGATCACGCTGGGCATCGGCGAGATGGTGTTCGCCAGCTCGCTGATGTTCCCGGAGTTCTTCGGCGGCGAGGGCGGCATCTCGACCAACCGCGTGGTCGGCGAGCCGTTCCTGGGCATCACCTTCGGGCCGGGCCGGCAGGTCTATTACCTGATCGCGATCTGGTGCCTGCTGTCGATGGCGGCGATGTACGCATGGACGCAGACGCCGCTGGGCCGCATCGCCAACGCGGTGCGCGACAACCCCGAGCGCGCCGAATTCATCGGCTACAACACGCAGCGCGTGCGCTACCTGGTGCTGATCCTGTCAGCGTTCTTCGCCGGCATCTCGGGCGCGCTGGCGGCCATCAACTTCGAGATCGTGTCGGCGGAGAACGTCAGCGCGGTGCGCTCCGGCGGCGTGCTGCTGGCCGCCTTCATCGGCGGCGCCGGCTTCTTCTTCGGGCCCATCATCGGCGCGGTAGTGTTCGTGCTGTTCGCGGTCGCGCTGTCGGACCTGACCAAGGCCTGGCTGCTCTACCTGGGCCTGTTCTTCGTGCTGATGGTGATGTTCGTGCCGGGCGGGCTCGCCAGCCTGCTGATGATGCAGCTGCCGCTGGTGGCGCGCGGCAAGTTCCGCCAGATGCTGCCGTCCTACGGGCTGTGCGCGCTGGCCGGGGTGGTGCTGCTGGCGGCGATCATCCTGACGGTCGAGCTGGTCTACAAGGTGCAGGTCGACAGCGCCAACGGCACCGCGATGTCGCTGTTCGGCATTGCGTTCGACGCCGGCACGCTGGCGCCGTGGGGCGTGGCGGCCGCGCTGTGGCTGGTGGGGCTGGCCGCATGGCGCTTCACGGTGGGGCAGGCGCGCCTGCGTTGGGACAAGGTGCAGGCGGAAATCGCGGGAGGAGCGGCATGAGGCGGGATACCACGGCGGCGCTGGAACTGACCGATGTGCGCAAGCGCTTTGGCCAGACCGAGATCATCCGCGGCGTGACGCTGAACATCGCGCGCGGCGAGCGCCATGCGCTGATCGGTCCCAACGGCGCGGGCAAGTCGACCACCTTCAATCTGATCTCGGGCCGCTTCGCGCCGACCTCGGGCTCGGTGCGGCTCAATGGCGAGGAGATCGGCGGCCTGCAGCCCTTCGTGATCAATCGCAAGGGGCTGTCGCGCAGCTTCCAGATCACCAACATCTTCCATCGGCTGACGGTGTTCGAGAACCTGCGCTGCGCGGTGCTGTGGGCGCTGGGCTACAAGTACTCGTTCTGGCACCGGCTGTCCGAGCTGCGCGACGCACGCGAACGGGCCGAGGAGGTGCTGGAGCTGATCGGCCTGCAGCACCGGCGTCATACGCAGTCGGGCCTGCTGACCTACGCGGAGCAACGCGCGCTGGAGATCGGCATCACCATCGCCGGCGGCGCCGACGTGATCCTGCTGGACGAGCCGACCGCCGGCATGAGCCGCTCGGAGTCGGACCATGCGGTCGAGCTGATCCGCAAGGTGACCGTGGGCAAGACGCTGGTGATGGTCGAGCACGACATGAGCGTGGTGTTCGGGCTGGCGGACCGCATCTCGGTGCTGGTCTACGGCGAGGTGATCGCGACCGGCACGCCCGAGGCCATCCGCAACGATCGCCGCGTCAAGGAGGCCTACCTGGGCACGACGCTGGACGAGGGCGAAGGCGGGGGCGAAGGCGCGGGCGCGGTGGGCGCAAGCGCAAGCGAGGGGGCGCACTGATGGGCAAGCGCATGCTGGAAGTGCAGGGGCTGCACGCCTACTACGGCAAGAGCCATATCCTGCATGGCGTCGATCTGCATATCGACGAGGGTGAGATCGTCGCGCTGCTGGGGCGCAACGGGGTCGGGCGCTCGACCATGGCCAAGGCCATCCTCGGCATGGTCAAGTCCGAGGGCTCGGTGCGCTTTCGCGGCGACGAGATCCTCGGGCGGCGCACCTTCGAGATCGCGCATCTGGGTGTGGGCTACGTGCCCGAGAACCGCGACATCTTCCCCACGCTGACGGTGCGCCAGAACCTGCTGCTGGGCGAGAAGCCGAATCCGCGCCAGAGCCGGCCGCGCTGGAGCACCGACGACATGTTCGCGCTGTTCCCGCGCCTGAAGGAGCGCGAGAACACGCCGGCCGGCGTGCTGTCCGGCGGCGAGCAGCAGATGCTGACGCTGTGCCGCACGCTGATGGGCGACCCCGACCTGGTGCTGATCGACGAGCCCACCGAAGGGCTGGCGCCGATGATCGTCGCCCAGGTCGCCGACTACCTGAAGGTGCTGAAGGAGCGCGGCGTCTCGGTGCTGCTGATCGAGCAGAAACTGGCGATCGCGCTCGACATCTCGCAGCGCGTCTACGTGATGGGCCACGGCCATATCGTCTTCGAGGGAACGCCAGCCGAACTCAAGGGCAATGCGCAGGTGCGCAAGGAGTGGTTGGAGGTTTGAGGGCCCCAGAACAGGCTGTTGAAGAGGCCGCTAAAGAGGCTGTGAAGCGGCTGTTATCGACCGCTTCCGTTTCGACCATGCATGCCATGAAGGCGCGCCATGCAGCCCCCGCATGGCGTGCTTTTTTTGTGCCTGCAGCGGCGAATTTCTCCTCCAAAATAGAAATTGAACGACCGTTCTATTTTGTGTATGCTTGTTTCGCTGCGCCTCCCGGGCCGGCCGCTCGCGCGTACCATTCCAGGGGTGCCCATGGCGCAGCCGAAGTAAAAACAATATTCGAGAATTCGAATCCCGAGACAACCAAGACACCAAAGGAACCAGCATGACAGCGCAGTATCAGGTTCAGGACGGCATCGCCGTCATCACGCTCGACAATCCCCCTGTCAACGGCCTGGGTCACAGCACCCGGCTTGGCATCGTCGAAGGCATGACCCGTGCGCTGGACGATGCCGCGGTCAAGGCGGTCGTCATCACCGGCGCTGGCAAGGCGTTCTCGGGCGGCGCCGATATCCGCGAGTTCAACACGCCGAAGGCGACGCAGGAGCCGACGCTGCATTCGGTGATCAAGGTGATCGAGAATTCGACCAAGCCGGTCGTCGCCGCGGTGCATTCGGTGGCGATGGGCGGCGGTCTGGAGCTGGCGCTGGGCTGCAACTACCGCGTCGTCGCCAAGGGTGCGCAGATCGCGCTGCCCGAAGTCAAGCTGGGCATCCTGCCGGGCGCCGGCGGCACGCAGCGCCTGCCGCGCGTGATCGGCCTGGAGGCCGCGCTCAACATGATCGTGACCGGCAATCCGGTACCGTCGGAGAAGTTCGCCGGCACCAAGCTGTTCGACGAGATCGTGGAAGGCGACGTGCTGCCCGCCGCGATCGCCTTTGCGCGCAAGGCGGCGTCCGCGCCCGGCCCGCACCCGAAGGTGCGCGACCTGAAGGTGCGCCATGAAAACGCCGAGGGCTTCCTCGCCTTCGCCAGGAACACCGTTGCCGCCGTGGCGAAGAACTTCCCGGCGCCGGGCAAGTGCGTCGAGGCCGTGGCCGCTTCGCTCAAGCCCTTCGACGAGGGCCTGCGCCTGGAGCGCGAAGGCTTCATGTTCCTGGTCAATACGCCGGAATCGCGCGCGCTGCGCCATGCCTTCTTCGGCGAGCGCGCCGCCAGCAAGATTCCCGACGTGCCGTCGGACACGCCGACCCGCAAGATCGAGAAGGTCGCCGTGATCGGTGCCGGCACCATGGGCGGCGGCATCTCGATGAACTTCCTGAACGCGGGCATCCCGGTCACGGTGCTGGAAACCAAGCAGGAAGCGCTGGACCGCGGCGTGGCGACGATCCGCCGCAACTACGAGAACAGCGCCAAGAAGGGCAAGCTGACGCAGGAGAAGGTCGAGCAGCGCATGGGTCTGCTGTCGACCACGCTGTCCTATGACGACATCAAGGACGCCGACCTGATCATCGAGGCGGTGTTCGAGGAAATGGGCGTCAAGGAAACCGTGTTCAAGAAGCTGGACGAAGTCGCCAAGCCCGGCGCGATCCTGGCCTCGAACACCTCGACGCTCGACGTCAACAAGATCGCCTCGTTCACCAAGCGTCCGCAGGACGTGGTCGGCATGCACTTCTTCAGCCCGGCCAACGTGATGAAGCTGCTGGAAGTGGTGCGCGGCGACAAGACCGGCAAGGACGTGCTGGCCACGGTCATGCAGGTCGCCAAGAAGATCAAGAAGACCGCGGTGGTGTCGGGCGTCTGCGACGGCTTCATCGGCAACCGCATGATCGAGCAGTACAGCCGCCAGGCCGGCTATCTGCTGGACGAGGGCGCGCTGCCCGAGCAGGTCGACAAGGCGATCGAGAAGTTCGGCTTCGCGATGGGTCCGTTCCGCATGGGCGACCTGGCCGGCAACGACATCGGCTGGGCGATCCGCAAGCGCCGCGCGGTGGAAAAGCCGGACATCCAGTATTCGAAGACCGCCGATCTGCTGTGCGAGATGGGCCGTTTCGGCCAGAAGACCGGCGCGGGCTGGTACGACTACAAGCCGGGCGACCGCAAGCCGTATCCGAACCAGCAGGTCAACGAGATGATCGTCCAGCATTCCAAGGATCTCGGCATCACGCGCCGCAAGATCTCGGACGAGGAGATCGTCGAGCGCCTGGTGTACGCGCTGGTCAATGAAGGCGCGAAGATTCTCGAGGAAGGCATTGCCTCGAAGGCCTCGGACATCGACATGGTCTACCTGACCGGCTACGGCTTCCCGCTGCATCGCGGCGGCCCGATGCTTTACGCGGACCAGGTCGGCCTGTACAACGTGCTGCTGTCGATGCAGCGCTATGCCAAGGGCTACCACGGCGAAGCGTGGGAGCCGGCGCCGCTGCTCAAGAAGCTGGCGGCCGAGGGCAAGGGCTTCAACGGCTGAGGGGCGACGGCGGCCACGGCGACAACGGCGACGCGATGGACACGACCTTGCGCAGACGCTTCGGCAACAGCGATTGCCTGCTGGTGATCGATGTGCAGAACGACTTCATGCCCGGCGGCGCGCTCGCCGTGCCCGAAGGCGACCAGGTCGTGCCGGTGATCAACCGGCTGGCCGAGGCGTTCACGCATGTGGTGCTGACGCAGGACTGGCATCCGGTCGACCACGTGTCGTTCGCGGTCAACCATGCCGGCGCGGCGCCGTTCCAGACCACCACGCTGCCGTATGGCGAGCAGGTGCTGTGGCCCGCGCACTGCGTGCAGGGGCAAGCGGGCGCCGAGCTGCATCCGCAACTGGCGGTGCCGCACGCGCGGCTGGTGATCCGCAAGGGCCATCAGCGCGAGGTCGACAGCTATTCCGCCTTTGTCGAGGCGGATCGCACGACCCCGACCGGGCTGGCCGGCTATCTGCGCGAGCATGGCGTGCGCCGGGTCGTTTGCGTTGGACTCGCGACCGACTACTGCGTGGCCTGGAGCGCGCTGGACGCGCGCGCCGCGGGCTTCGACGCGGTGGTGGTCGAGGACGCCTGCCGCGCGATCGACCTGAACGGATCGCTGGACGCCGCCTGGGCGAGCCTCGCCAAGGCGGGCGTCGGCAGGATGCGCGCCGCCGAGCTGCTGAGCTGACATGGCTCGCGCGAGGGCGCGGGCACCGAGACATCGAGACATCGAGACACACCAGACACCGAGAATACTGAGGAGCAACAAATGAACGAGGCAGTGATCGTATCGACCGCACGGACCGGTCTGGCCAAGAGCTGGAAGGGCGGCTTCAACATGACGCACGGCGCCACCCTCGGCGGCCATGTGGTCCAGCACGCGATCGCGCGCGCCAACATCGAGCCGGGCGAGGTCGAGGACGTGCTGATGGGCTGCGCCAATCCCGAAGGCGCGACCGGCGCCAATATCGCGCGCCAGATCGCGCTGCGCGCCGGCTGCCCGGTGACGGTGCCGGGCGCCACGGTGAACCGCTTCTGCTCGTCGGGCCTGCAGACCATCGCGATGGCCGCGCAGCGCGTGATCGCCGACGAGGGCGACATCTTCGTGGCCGGCGGGGTGGAGAGCATCTCCTGCGTGCAGCAGGAAATGAATCGCCACATGATCCAGGAAGGCTGGCTGGTCAAGAACAAGCCGGAGATCTACTGGAGCATGCTGCAGACCGCGGAGAACGTCGCCAAGCGCTACAACATCCCGCGCGAGCGCCAGGACGAGTACGGCGTGCAGAGCCAGCTGCGCGCGGCGGCGGCGCAGGAGGCCGGCAAGTTCAACGACGAGATCGTGCCGCTGACGGTGCTGGCCGGCGTCGCCGACAAGGCCACCGGGCAGCTGGTGACGCGCGAGGTCACGGTCTCGGCCGACGAAGGCATCCGCCCGGACACCACCTACGAAGGCGTGTCGAAGATCCGCACCGCGATGCCCGGCGGCGTGATCGCGGCCGGCAATGCGTCGCAGTTCTCCGACGGCGCTTCGGCCGCGGTGGTGATGAACGCGAAGCTGGCGGAGCAGCGCGGCCTGAAGCCGCTCGGCGCCTTCCGCGGCTTCGCGGTGGCCGGCTGCGAGCCCGATGAAATGGGCATCGGCCCGGTGTTCGCGGTGCCCAAGCTGCTGAAGAAGGCCGGCCTGAAGGTCGAGGACATCGGCCTGTGGGAGCTGAACGAGGCGTTTGCCGTGCAGGTGCTGTACTGCGCCGACAAGCTGGGCATCCCGATGGACCGCCTGAACGTCAACGGCGGCGCGATCGCGGTGGGCCACCCCTACGGCGTCTCGGGCGCGCGCCTGGTCGGCCATGCGCTGATCGAAGGCAAGCGCCGCGACGTCAAGTACGTGGTCGTCACCATGTGCATCGGTGGCGGCCAGGGCGCGGCCGGGCTGTTCGAGGTGCTGTAAGCCGAGGCCGCCGGTGTCCGCACCGTCCGCCACACCGTCCGCCGGCTCGGCCGGGTCCACAGGGCCTGCAGGGTCCACCGGTCCGGCGGGCTCCGCCAACGAGCCCGGCGAGCGCGGCCAGCCGCGCGACCTGGGCGCGTCGGGCGACCTGCTGGCGCACGGCCGCGCGATCCTCGCCGAGCAGCCGTTCTCGGTGCTGCTCGGCGCGGAGCTGACCGCGCTGACGCCGCAGCGGGCCGAGCTGCAACTGCCGCTGCGCCAGCCTTTGCGGCAGCAGCATGGCTTTGCCCACGGCGGCGTGGTCAGCTATCTGGCCGACAACGCGCTGACCTATGCCGGCGGCGCCGCGATGGCGGCGCCGGTGGTGACCTCGGAATACAAGATCAATTACGTACGCCCCGCGCTGGGCGAGCGCTTGATCGCGCGTGCCGAGTGCGTCAGCCGCGGGCGGCAGCAGGCCGTGGTCCGTTGCGATGTCTTTGCCGTCCAGGACGGCGAGGAAAAGCTGTGCGCGGTCGCGCAGGGCACCATCGCGCGGATGGGCGAGGCGGGCTGAGCGGTCCTTCCGGCGGCGATGCGGACGGCGACGTCCGCATTCTCCCCATTCATTCCCATCCCAAGGAGCGGCCATCGCCATGTCGTTGATCCTTTCCCGCCGCGACCTCGATTTTCTGCTCTACGAGTGGCTCGATGTCGAAACGCTGACGCGCATCCCGCGCTATGCCGACCACTCGCGCGAGACCTTCGACGCCGCGCTCGATACCTGCGAGAAGATCGCCACCGATCTGTTCGCGCCGCACAACAAGAAGAACGACCAGCAGGAACCGCATTTCGACGGCGAGACCGTCACCATCATCCCCGAAGTCAGGACCGCGCTGAAGGCGTTCTGCGAGGCCGGCCTGATGGCGGCCGGGCAGGATTACGAGCTGGGCGGCATGCAGCTGCCGGTGGTGGTCGAGAAGGCCGGCTTCGCGTATTTCAAGGGCGCCAACGTCGGCACCAGCTCCTATCCCTTCCTGACCATCGGCAACGCCAACCTGCTGCTGACGCACGGCACGCCGGCGCAGATCGACACCTTCGTCAAGCCGGAGCTGGAAGGGCGCTTCTTCGGCACCATGTGCCTGTCCGAGCCGCAGGCCGGCTCGTCGCTGTCGGACATCACCACGCGCGCCGAGTACGAGGGCGAATCGCCGCTGGGCGCGCAATACCGCCTGCGCGGCAACAAGATGTGGATCTCGGCGGGCGAGCACGAGCTGTCCGACAACATCGTGCATCTGGTGCTGGCCAAGATCCCCGGCCCGGACGGCAAGCTGATTCCCGGCGTCAAGGGCATCTCGCTGTTCATCGTGCCCAAGTTCCTGGTCAATGCCGACGGCTCGCTGGGCGAGCGCAACGATGTCGTGCTGGCCGGCCTGAACCACAAGATGGGCTATCGCGGCACCACCAACTGCCTGCTGAATTTCGGCGAGGGCACGCGCTACCGGCCCGGCGGCAAGGCGGGGGCGATCGGCTATCTGGTCGGGCAGCCGCACCAGGGCCTGGCCTGCATGTTCCACATGATGAACGAGGCCCGCATCGGCGTGGGCCTGGGCGCGGTGATGCTCGGCTATACCGGCTATCTGCACGCGCTGGACTACGCGCGCAACCGGCCGCAGGGCCGGCCGGTCGGCCCCGGCGGCAAGGACCCGTCGAGCCCGCAGGTCAAGCTGGTCGAGCATGCCGACGTGCGCCGCATGCTGCTGGCGCAGAAGAGCTACGTCGAGGGCGGGCTCGCGCTGAACCTGTACTGCGCGCGGCTGGTCGACGAAGAGCGCGCCGCGGCCACCGCAGGGGATACGGCCGAGCATCAGCGCCTCGCCTTGCTGCTCGACATCCTGACCCCGATCGCCAAGAGCTGGCCGTCGCAATGGTGCCTGGAGGCCAACAGCCTGGCGATCCAGGTGCATGGCGGCTACGGCTATACGCGCGAGTACAACGTCGAGCAGTTCTATCGCGACAACCGCCTGAATCCGATCCACGAAGGCACGCACGGCATCCAGGGGCTGGACCTGCTCGGGCGCAAGGTCGTGATGAAGGAGGGCGCCGCCTTCAAGGCGCTGGGGCAGGTGGTGCAGGCCACCATCGAGCGCGCGATCGCGAGCGGCGACGAGGCCCTGGGCACGCATGCGCGGGCGCTGGCGGCGCGCGTCGCGCGGCTGGCCGACGTCACGGCCCAGCTGTGGGCGGCCGGCGATCCGGCGGTGACGCTGGCCAATGCCTCGGTCTATCTGGAGGCGTTCGGCCACGTGGTGGTTGCCTGGATCTGGCTGGAGCAGGCGATGCTGGCACAACGCGCGCTGGCGGCGCTGCCGTCGGGCCATGCGGACGCGGACTTCTATCGCGGCAAGCTCGCGGCGGCGGACTACTTCTTCCGCTGGGAACTGCCGAAGGTCGGCCCGCAGCTCGATCTGCTGGCGTCGCTGGACCGCACCACGCTCGACATGCAGGACGCCTGGTTCTAGGACCGGCGCATTCACCAGCACCCACGAGACATCGGACACGCAGGACAAGGAGGGGACACCATGAAGACGATCGCACAGCTGTTCGATCTGAAGGGGCGCACCGCGCTGATCACCGGCGGCTCGCGCGGGCTCGGGCTGCAGATCGCCGAGGCGCTGGGCGAGCAGGGCGCGCGGCTGGTGCTGTCGGCGCGCAAGGCCGACGAGCTGAAAGCCGCGCAGGAACATCTGAAGGCGCGCGGCATCGAGGCCGACTGGATCGTCGCGGACGGCTCGCGCGACGACGAGATCGCGCGCCTGGCCGACGAGTCGCTGGCGCGCCTGGGCCACGTCGACATCCTGGTCAACAACGCCGGCGCGACCTGGGGCGCGCCCGCCGAGGACCACCCCGTCGAGGCCTGGGACAAGGTGATGAACCTGAACGTGCGCGGGCTGTTCCTGCTGACGCAGCGCATCGGCAAGCAGTCGATGATTCCGCGCCGCTATGGCCGCATCATCAACGTGGCTTCGATCGCTGGCCTGGCCGGCAATCCGCCGGGCACGATGGAGACGATTGCCTACAACACGTCCAAGGGCGCGGTGGTCAATTTCACGCGCACGCTGGCGGCCGAATGGGGCGAGCACAACATCACCGTCAACGCGCTGGCGCCGGGCTTCTTCCCGTCGAAGATGACGCAGGGCTCGCTGGCGCGCCTGGGCGTCGACAAGATGTGCGAGGGCGTGCCGCTGCATCGGCTGGGCGACGACGAGGACCTGAAGGGCGCCGCGCTGCTGTTCGCGACCGAGGCCGGCAAGCACATCACCGGCCAGATCCTGGCGGTCGATGGGGGCGTCAGCGCGATTTGAACCAAAGGACCACCACACCATGACCGAGCCCCGCAAAGGCTTCCCGATTCCGATTCCCTTCGTCGACGACCTCGGCCTGCGCTGCACGCACATGGGCGGCGGCGTCAGCGAGCTCGAGCTGGAGATCGAGCCGCGCCATCACAACGGCTGGGAGATGGCGCACGGCGGCGTGCTGATGACGCTGCTGGACGTCGCGATGGCGGTGGCCTGCCGCTCGGCCGATACCGAGGACGGCCGCGGCGTGGTCACCATCGAGATGAAGACCAGCTTCATGGCGCCGGGGCGCGGCACGCTGATCGCGCGCGGCGACTGCGTGCATCGCACCACCTCGATGGCGTTCTGCGAGGCGGAGATCGTCGACGCCGACGGCAAGCTGGTGGCGCGCAGCTCGGGCACCTTCAAGTACGTGCGACGCTCGCCGCCGCAGCGCGCCGAGACCGCGCCGGATGCGGGCGCCGACGGCTGACCGCAGACCGCAGATCGCTGCGCGGCCCGCGCAGCGCGGCACCCACCGAATCCAAAGAGAAAAAACAAATGGAGACACCATGCAGGCCAATCGACGCGGGCGTACGCGCCTTCGCCAGATCGTTCGTCGAATCGCTCGGCGCATCGTTTGTCGTAGTGTCCGCCGTTTCGTCCCCTCGCCGCTGCCCATCGCGGCCGTGCTGCTGACTGCCATGGCGATCCCCACGCAAGCACAGACGCCGCCGGCGCGCACCTATGCCGACGCGGCGGCCACCGATCCCGTCACGCTCGGATGGATGCAGGGTTTTCCGCCGGCGCCGGACAAGGTCATCAGCTTCAGCGGCAAGAGCAACGGCTTCCCGCGCCACCGCTGGACCTTCTCGCACGTGCGCGAGCTGGTGCCGACCGTCTCGGTGTGGCGCGGCCCGGGCCCCGTGTCCGCGCTGCCGCGCGCCGAGCGCGACATCGGCGGCGTGCCCTTCGTCGATGCCGACGGCACGCGCCGCACCTTCGCCGACATGCTGGCGCTGACCTATACCGACGGCATCCTGGTGATGCACAAGGGCAAGGTCGTCTACGAGAAGTACTTCGGCGCGCTGCAGCCGCAGCTGCCGCACGCGGCGTTCTCGATCACCAAGAGCTTCGTCGGCACGCTGGCCGCGATGCTGGCCAACGAGGGCAAGCTCGATCCGGCCGCGCCGGTCACGCGCTACGTGCCGGAGCTCGCGGACACCGCCTATGGCGACGCCACCGTGCGCCAGGTGATGGACATGACGATCGGCGTCAAATTCTCCGAGGACTACGCCGATCCGAAGGCCGAGGTCAACGACTATGCCCGCGCCGGCGGCATGATTCCGCGCGCGCCGGACTATGCCGGCCCGCGCTCCTTCTACGAATTCCTGACCACGCTGCGCAAGGAGGGCGAGCACGACCAGGCCTTCGCCTACAAGACGGTCAACGCCGAGGTGCTGGCGTGGATCGTGCAGCGCGCCTCGGGCGTGCCGCTGCCGAAGCTGATGTCCGACAAGCTGTGGCAGCCGCTCGGCGCCGAGGAGGACGCCTACTTCACAGTCGACAGCATCGGTACGCCGGGTGGCGGCGGCGCGATCAGCACCACGCTGCGCGACCTGGCCCGCTTCGGCGAGGCGATGCGCAATGACGGCCGCTTCAACGGCCGCCAGGTGATCCCCGCCGCGGTGGTTGCCGAGGTGCGCGGCGGCGGCGACCGCGCGAAGTTCGCCAAATCGGTCTATGCTCATCTGCCTGGCTGGAGCTACCGCGACATGTGGTGGGTCTCGCACGACGACCACGGCGCCTTCGAGGCCCGCGGCATCTTCGGCCAGCGCATCCATATCGATCCGAAGGCCGAGATGACCATCGTGCGCTACGCCTCGCATCCGATCGCCGGCAATGCCGCCAACGACCCGATCACGCTGCGCGCCTATCGCGCGCTGGCGCTTGCGCTGATGCAGCGTTGATGCCGCGCGGATCCCGAAGCCAACACCCAGCCCAACAACGTCCAACGACCACCTGACAAAGGAACGTCCCATGTCCGATACCTACAAGCGCATCGTCCTCGCCTCCCGTCCCAGCGGCGCCGTCTCGCCGGACAACTTCCGCCTCGAGCAGGTGCCGGTGCCGGAGCTGGCCGACGGCCAGGTGCTGGTCCGCAACCACTATCTGTCGCTCGACCCGTACATGCGCGGCCGCATGAACGAAGGCAAGTCCTACGCGACGCCGCAGCCGCTGAACGAGGTGATGATCGGCGGCACCGTCGGCGAGGTGGTGGCCTCGCGCAATCCGAAGTACGCGGTCGGCGACAAGGTGCTGGGCATGTTCGGCTGGCAGGAGATGGGCGTCAGCGACGGCAGCGGCATGCAGAAGGTCGACACCAGCCGGATCCCGCTGTCGGCCTACCTGGGCGCGGTCGGCATGCCCGGCGTCACCGCCTGGTACGGCCTGAACCGCATCATCGCGCCGAAGGCCGGCGAGACCGTGGTGGTCAGCGCGGCCTCGGGCGCCGTCGGCAGCGTGGTCGGGCAGCTGGCGAAGATGGCGGGCTGCCGCGCGGTCGGCATCGCCGGCGGCAAGGAGAAGTGCGACTACGTGGTCAACGAGCTGGGCTTCGATGCCTGCGTCGACTACAAGGCGGCATCCGATCCCAAGGCGCTGTACACGATGCTGAAGGAAGCCACGCCGCAGGGCGTCGACGGCTACTTCGAGAACGTCGGCGGCGAGATCCTCGACGCCGTGCTGTCGCGCATGAATCCGTTCGGCCGCATCGCGGTCTGCGGCATGATCGCCGGCTATGACGGCGAGCCGCTGCCCCTGAAGAATCCGCAGCTGATCCTGGTGTCGCGCCTGAAGATCGAGGGCTTCATCGTCTCCGAGCACATGGAGGTGTGGCCGCAGGCGCTGTCCGAGCTCGGCGGCGCGGTGGCGCAGGGCAAGCTCAAGTTCCGCGAGAGCGTGGCGCAGGGGCTGGAGAGCGCGCCCGAGGCCTTCATGGGCCTGCTCAAGGGCAAGAACTTCGGCAAGCAGCTGGTCAAGCTGATCTGATCGGCCGGCCCCGGTTATCGGCTGCCCGATATCCGCTATCCGCTATCCGCTATCCGCAGGAGACCGCGATGAACGCTCCCATCCCGGCACCGCAACGTGCCAGCCGTGCCGACGAGATCGGCGCCGATCTGCCGGAAGAAATCAAGGCGAAGTACCGCGTGCTGCCGCGCCCGCCGCGCTTCGAGACCCATGCCGAGGAGCGCCTGCATCGCAAGCAGCGGCTCGCGGCGGCCTTCCGGCTGTTCTCGAAGTTCGGTTTCGACGAGGGCGTGGCCGGCCATATCACCGCGCGCGACCCCGAGTTCACCGATACGTTCTGGGTCAATCCGTTCGGCGTGCATTTCAGCCAGGTCAAGGTATCGGACCTGATCCGCTGCGATCACCACGGCAACGTGGTGGAGGGCGATCATCCGGTCAACGCCGCCGCCTTCGCGATCCATTCGCGCGTGCACCAGACGCGCGAGGACGCGGTCGCCGCCGCGCATTCGCACAGCACCTATGGGCGCGCCTGGTCGACCCTGGGCCGGCTGCTCGATCCGCTGACGCAGGACGTCTGCGCCTTCTACCAGGACCATGCCGTCTATGACGACTTCGGCGGCGTGGTGGTGGAGCTTGACGAAGGCCAGCGCATCGCCAATGCGCTGGGGCCCAACAAGGCCGTGATCCTGCAGAACCACGGGCTGCTGACGGTGGGCCGCACGGTCGACGAGGCGGCCTGGTGGTTCATCACGATGGAGCGCTCGTGCCAGGTGCAGCTGCTGGCCGAGGCCGCCGCCGCGCGCACCGGCGGCGCGCCGAAGACGATCTCGGACGCTGCCGCGCGCCAGGCGTATTCGATCGTCGGCACCGCGCAGGCTGGCTGGTTCCAGTTCCAGCCGCTGTACGCGCGCATCGTCAAGGAGCAGCCCGACCTGCTCGATTGAGGCAGGAAGGGCCGGAGAGACCGGCGCGCGGAAGCCCGCCAGCAGAGCGGGCCAGCGGGAAACCGCACCGAAACGGGAGCGCGCCGGCATCCAGAAGGAGACCACGATGAAGCAGTTCCAGGAAAGAGTGGCCGTGATCACCGGCGGCGCGTCGGGATTCGGCAAGGAATTCGCGCGCCTCGGCGCGGCGCTGGGCATGCGGCTGGTGCTGGCCGACGTCCAGCAGGACGCGCTCGACGCCACCGTGGCGGAGCTGCGCACGCAGGGCGCCCGCGTGATCGGCCTGCGCGTCGACGTATCGAAGGCCGAGCAGGTGCAGGCGCTGGCCGATGCCGCGATCGAGGCCTTCGGCGAGGTCAACCTGCTGTTCAACAACGCCGGCGTCGGTGCCGGCGGCCTGGTCTGGGAGAACTCGCAGAAGGACTGGGACTGGGTGCTGGGCGTGAACCTGCACGGCGTGATCCACGGCGTGCGCATCTTCACGCCGCTGATGCTCGAGGCCGCCGCGCGCGACGCCTCGTACGAGGGCCATATCGTCAATACAGCGTCGATGGCCGGCCTGCTGAATCCGCCGGCGATGGGCATCTACAACGTCTCCAAGCATGCGGTGGTGTCGCTGTCCGAGTCGCTGTATCAGGACCTGGCGCTGGTGACCGAACAGGTGCATTGCTCGCTGCTGTGCCCGTATTTCGTGCCGACCGGCATTCACCAGTCGCACCGCAATCGCCCGGCCGACCTCAGCAACGAGGCCCCGCCGACGCGCTCGCAGCTGGTCGCGCAGGCGCTGTCGGACAAGGCGGTCACCTCGGGCAAGGTCAGCGCGGAGGACGTGGCGCGGATGACCTTCGACGCGATCCGCGAGCAGCGCTTCTACATCTATTCGCATCCCCACGCGCTGGCGCCGGTGCAGCAGCGCTTCGAGGACATCGTCGGCCAGCGCAATCCCGGCGATCCGTTCGCCGGCAAGCCGCAGGTGCGGGACGAGCTGGTGGCGGCGCTGCGCGGCTGAGGCGGGCGATTCGCGCGCAGGCACGGAGCGTGCATCGGCACGGCCGGCGCCGCGTCCGCATGGGGCGGGCGGGACGACAACGGCAAACCACAGAGAGGAGACCATGAGCACATCGGCCGTGATCCATCATCTGCAGTACGCCTCGCTGCCGAACGGCACGCGGCTGCACTACGCCAGCGCGGGGCAGCGCGGCAAGCCGCTGATGCTGTTTGTCCATGGCTTCCCCGAATTCTGGTATGCGTGGGAGGCGCAGCTCGCCGAATTCGGCCAGACCCATTTCGCGGTCGCGCCGGATCTGCGCGGCTTCAATCTGTCGAGCAAGCCCGCCACGGTCGAGGCCTACAAGCCGCGCCATCTGGTCGAGGACCTGGTGCAGTTCATCGCCGCGCTGGGCTACGACCGCTGCGTGGTGGTGGCGCACGACTGGGGCGGGGCGGTGTGCTGGAATCTGGCGATCCAGTATCCGGCGCTGGTGCAGCAGCTGGTCATCGTCAACGCGCCGCATCCGTATCTGTTCGCCCGCGCGCTGGCGGAGGACCCGCAACAGCAGGCGGCGTCGGCCTATATGAACTGGCTGCGCAAGCCGGGCTGCGAAGAGGTGCTGGCGGCCGACCACTACGCCAAACTCGCGGCGCTGCTGTCCGGGGGCGACGCGCCGCCCGAGTGGTTCACCGGCGAAACCCGCGACAAGTATCTCGCCGCGTGGTCGCAGCCGGGCGAGGGCGGTTCGCATCCGCTTACCGGCAGCGTCAACTACTATCGCGCCTCGCCGCTGCATCCGCCGGCGCCGGGCGAGCCGCCGCCCGATCTGTCGCGGCTCGATCCCGAGGCCTTCGTCGTGCGCGTGCCGACGCTGGTGATCTGGGGCGAAAACGATCGGGCGTTGCCGAAGTCGCTGGTGGATGGGCTCGATCGCTTCGTGCCGCAGCTGCGGCTGGAGCGGATTCCGGAGGGCACGCACTGGGTCGTGCATGAGCAGCCGGAGCGGATCAATCGCTTGATCCGCAGCGCGTTGGGGTAATGGGCGGCGGAGGGGATAGCAAGCGCTGTTGCCCTTTCCCCCAAGCCCCTCTCCCGCTTGCGGGAGAGGGGGCGGGGGAGCGGGCAAGCGCGCGCCTTTTCGCCCGTCGAATCAAAGCCCCCCGAACGCTCCCAGCCGCTCCCGATACAGCCGGTAGTTCTCGTCGTCGAAGCAGACGAAGGTCACCTGTTCGATGGTGTCGGCCTCGGCCAGCGCCTGGCGCACCGCGGCGATCGCGATATCGGCCGCGCGTTCGCGCGGAAAGCCGTAGACGCCGGTGCTGATGTTCGGGAAGGCCAGCGTGCGCAGCCGATGCTCTGCGGCGAGCCTGATGCTGTTGCGATAGGCGCTGGCCAGCAGCGCGTCCTCGTTCTCGCCGCCGCCGCGCCAGACCGGGCCGACCGCGTGGATCACGTAGGGTGCCGGCAGCAGGCCGCCGGTCGTGATCACCGCCTCGCCGGTCGGGCAGCCGCCCTGGCGCTCGCGGATCTCGCGGCAGGCCGCCATGATCGCCGGACCGCCCGCCCCGTGGATCGCGCCATCGACGCCGCCGCCGCCCAGCAGGCCGCTGTTGGCGGCGTTGACGATGGCGTCGACCTCCATCCGCGTGATATCGCCGTGCACCACCTGCAAGTGTTCGCCAGCCATGCCTGCCTCCTTGCGTCCGATGCGCGTGGCATCGGTTGAGCCTTACACGATCGAGCCTTACACCGACTGCGTCTTACATCGACTGCGCCCTGCACCGATCGAGCCTTACATCGATTCCGCCAGCATACGCCGATAGTCCTCGGCGCCGGCTTCCTTCGGATTGGTCTTGTGGCAATGGTCGGCCAGCGCGCCGGCCACGACCTTGTCGAACATCGCCTCGGTGACGCCCATCGCGGCCAGCCCCGTCGGCAGGCCCAGACGCGCGGTCATGTCGTACACCGCCTGCGCGACATCGGCGTCGGCCGGCAGATGCATGGCGCGGCGCAGGCGGCCATAGCGGTCCTCGCGCACGATGCTCGGCGCGTCGGCGTTGAAGCGCAGCACCGCGGGCATCACCACCGCGTTCAGCGTGCCGTGGTGCAGGCCGGTGCGGCCGTCGATCTTCAGGCCGCCGAGCGGGTGCGACAGCGAGTGGACGCAGCCGAGGCCCTTCTGGAAGGCCATCGCGCCCTGCATCGACGCGCTCATCATGTTCAGACGCGCCTCGCGGTCGCTGCCGTCGCGCGTGGCGCGTTCGATATGGGCCCAGGCGCGCTCCAGCCCGTCGAGCGCGATGCCGTCGGCCGGCGGGTTGAAGGCGGGGGCGAGGAAGGTCTCGATGCAATGCGCGATCGCGTCCATGCCGGTCGCCGCCGTCAGGCCCGGCGGCAGGCCCAGGGTCAGTTCCGGATCGCAGATCGCCGACTTGGGCAGCAGATGCCAGGAATGGAAGCCGAGCTTGCGGCCGTCGTCGAGGATGATGATGGCGCCGCGGGCGACCTCGCTGCCGGTGCCCGAGGTCGTCGGCACTGCGATCAGCGGCGCGGCGCGCTCGGTGATCCTGCCGCTGCCGCCCTCGATGGTGGCGTAGGTGGTCAGCTCGCCCTCGTGCGTGGCCAGGATCGCGATGCCCTTGGCCAGATCGATCGAGGAACCGCCGCCGACCGCGATCAGGCCGTCGCATCCCTCGCTGCGGTATTGCGCCGCGGCCTGGCGCACCATCGCCTCGGTCGGATTGGAGGGGGTGTCGTCGAACACGGCAACCGGCAGACCCTCCAGCGCGTCGATGGCGCGCTGCGCGATGCCGGCGGCGACCACGCCCTTGTCGGTCACCAGCAGCGGCCGGCGGATGCCGATGCGCTCGCACTCCGATTTCAGCAGCTTGACCGCGCCGAAATCGAGATGGATATGGGTCAGGTAATAGATAAAGGCCATCGTGCTTGTCTCCGTGATTGTTATGTCGGCGAGGGCGGGCGGGTGGCGGCATCGTGCTGCGCTGCCATGCCCGCGGTGCGTTGCAAATCCAGGCCCGGAAGATTGTCGCAGCGTTTTCCGTCGGGCGGGGAGGGGGCAAACGCGGTGTCGCATTGCCACATTTTCCATGCCGGTATGCCCACAAAGCGGTGGCATCATACTAAAATCGAACGCTCGTTCACAATTCGAACTTCACCGCAGCAACTGGACCGCGCGTTCCGGCCGTTCGCCACCGCAAAGCCACACCGCACGATCGCCTCGCCTTCATGTCATCTGTCCCGTCCGGGTTCCCCGCGTCTTCCGCCTCCTCTGTTCCGCCAGGCATGCCGGCGCAGCCGCTCGATCCGCAGATCGCGCAGCTGCTGGACATGGTGGCGCGCGCCAAGCGGCCACCACTGCATCATCTGGACCCGGCCGACGCCAAGATCGCCTACGAGAAAAGCGCGCTGATCCTGGACGTGGCGCCCGCCCCGGTGCACAGCGTCGAGGACATGGCGGTGCCGGCGCGCGACGGCCATGCGATTCCGGTGCGGCTCTATGCGCCGCGCGAGGCGAGCTGGGCCGAGCCGTTGCCGCTGCTGCTGTACTTCCACGGCGGCGGCTTCACGGTCGGCAGCATCGCCACGCACGAGCCACTGTGCCGGCTGCTGTGCGCACGCGCCGATGCGATGGTGCTGTCGGTCGACTACCGGCTCGGGCCACAATGGAAATTTCCAACGGCGGTCGACGATGCCTTCGACGTGCTGCACTGGGTCTTCGAGCAGGCGCCGCGGCTGGGCGCCGATGCGAGCCGCATCGCGCTCGGCGGCGACAGCGCCGGCGGCACGCTGGCGGCGGCCTGCGCAGTCGAGGCGCGCAACCGTGGCCTGGCGCCGGTGCTGCAGATGCTGCTGTATCCGGGCACCAGTGCGCGCCAGGACACGCCGTCGCAGCGGGCGCTGGCCGACGGCTACCTGCTGACCGCGTCGATGATCCAGTGGTTCTTCGCGCAGTATCTGGACCGCGAGCAGAGCCGCGACGACTGGCGCTTTGCGCCGCTCGATGGCGGCGGCAGCGGCGCGGACGTGGCCGGATGCTGTCCGGCCTGGATCGCGGTGGCCGGCTACGACCCGCTGCACGACGAAGGCGTCGCGTATGCGCGGAAGCTGCGGGCGGCCGGCGTGCCGGCAGAAGTGGCGGACTACCCCGGCATGATCCATGATTTCTTCAAGCTGGGACGCTTCGTCCCGGCAGTGGCGCGCGCGCACGACGATGCCGTGCGTGCGTTGCGAACGGCCTTCGGCACCGCGCCGCCCGTCTAGGGCCGCGCTCGATGCCAAGCCAAGGCGGTCGCAGAAACCCCGGTTTTTCAGGCAGTTATCGAGTACCCGAGCAGTACCTTGTAGCAACAGGAGACGACTACAGATGCAACGCCGCCACTTCCTCGCCCGTGCGGGCGCCATCGCCGCCGCCGCGGTCACCGGCCTGGCCGCCACCCCCGCGGCCCACGCCCAGGCGGACAATTTCCCGCAGAAGCCGATCCGCCTCATCATCGGCTATACCGCGGGCGGTTCCACCGATATCCCGTTCCGCGTGCTCGCGGAGAATGCCTCGAAGATCCTGGGCCAGCCGGTGATCGTCGAGAACAAGCCCGGTGCCGGCGGCGTGCTGCCGGCGCAGATGATGCAGGCCACGCCGCCCGACGGCTACACGCTGGCGCAGATCCCGCTGCCGGTGTTCCGCCTGCCGTACACCACCAAGATCAACTGGGACCCGGTCAAGGACCTGACCTATGTGATCAACCTGGCCGGCTATGCCTTCGGCCTGGTCGTGCCGGCCGATTCGCCGATCAAGACCATGCAGGAGTACATCGCCTACGCCAAGGCCAATCCGGGCAAGCTGACCTACGGTACGCCCGGCTCGATGACGACGCTGCATCTGACGATGGAAGAGCTGGCGATGAAGCAGAACGTCCAGTTTTCGCACATCCCGTTCAAGGGCAATTCCGAGTCGATGCAGGCGCTGCTGGGTGGCCACGTGATGTCGGTGGCCGACACGCCGGCGTGGGCGCCATACGTCGAACAGGGCCGCCTGCGCCTGCTGTCGGTGTGGGGCGACAAGCGCTCGCCGCGCTTCCCCAACGTGCCGACGCTGAAGGAGCTCGGCCTGGGCATCGTGCAGACCTCGCCGTTCGGCCTGGCCGCGCCCAAGGGCACCGATCCGAAGATCGTCAAGAAGCTGCATGACGCCTTCAAGCAGGCGATGGAAATGCCGAACTACCGCGAGTCGCTGGCCAAGTTCGACATGGAGCCGTTCTACATGAACAGCGAGCAGTACGCGAAGTTCGCCGCCGATACGGTCAAGAAGGAAAAGGCCATCATCGAGAAGCTGGGCCTGGCACGGCCGCAGTAACGGGCTGCGGCTAGGGGCCTGCAAGGGCCCGAAGTCAATGCCGATGCAAAAGCCGATGCAAAGGCCGATGCAAGGGCCGATGCAAGGGCCGATGCAAGGGCCGGCGCAAGGCGCTGCCGCAAGAGCCCGCCGCTGCGATCCTTGCCGTCGTCCCCGCCGCAGCGGGGACGACGGCCTCCTTCACGACTCACTCCGAGGAATCCGCATGGCCAAGGAAGAGTTTCGCCACAGCATGCCGTTGCGCGTGCGCTGGGCCGAGGTCGATCCGCAGTCGATCGTCTTCAACGCGCATTACCTGACCTATTGCGACATCTGCGTGACCGAGTACTGGCGCGCGGTCGGCATCCGCTATCCCGAGGACGTGCTGCACGCGCATGGCGTCGACATGTACGTCGTCAAATCGACGCTGGAATACCACGGCTCGGCCCGCTTCGACGACATGCTCGACATTCGCGGCCGCATCGCGCGCATCGGCCGCTCCAGCATGCTGTTCCGCGTCGAGATGTACCGCGGCGACGAGCACCTGATCACCGGCGAGATCGTCTACGTCTGCGCCGATCCGGCGACGCAGCGTTCGGCGCCGGTGCCGGCCGCGGTGCGCGAGGCGATCGTGACCTACGAGACGGTGGCGCCGGAGCAGTAAGCCTGCCTTCGGGGGTGGTCGAGAGGCGGTCGCGCGCCTGCCGCGCGCGACCGCCATCTCGCCATCTCGCCATCTCGCCATCTCGCCATCTCGCCATCTCGCCATCTCGCCATCTCGCCATCTCGCCATCTCGCCATCTCGCCATCTCGCCATATCGCGATCCCGCGATCTCGCCATCCCGCCGGCGCCGACCAGGTCCGCTGAAAGATCGGCCCGACGCGAGTATCATGCCGATCCTCGCAACCGTCGCGTCATCCCTCCCATCATGACTCTCACCGTTCGCCTGCTGCCCTGGTCCGAAGCGCGCGAGACCGCGCGCGCGATCCGCTATGCCGTGTTCGTCGAAGAGCAGGGCGTGCCGGTCGAACTCGAATGGGACGAGTGGGACGAGCCCAGCTGGCATGCGATCGCCTATGACACGCAGGGCGTCCCGGTGGCGACCGGCCGGCTGCTGCCGGACGGCCACATCGGCCGCATGGCGGTGTTGGCCAGCGCGCGCGGCACCGGCATCGGCGCTCGGGTGCTCGATGCGCTGATGGCCAAGGCCGAGGAACTCGGCTATCCCGAACTGGTGCTCAACGCGCAGTCGCATGCGGCGCCGTTCTACGCCCGCGTCGGCTTCCAGCAGGTCGGCGAGCCGTTCGAGGAAGCGGGCATTCCCCATATCGAGATGCGCAAGCGGCTGGCCGGCGGGACGCAAGGCTAGCCCCGGGCGGGCTCGGGTCCTCGGGCGGCCGGCGCGTCAGCCATCGGCCGACGGCCGCCGCGGCGGCGGTATGAGACCATGCAGGGTCCGTCGGCGCACTCTTGGGCATGCCTTGAGATTGCCTTGAGATTGCCTTGAGATTGCTTTGCACTTGGCGCGGCTGTCCTCGTTTGGCGCCGTGCCAAGCCACATCGAGCCGCAAGCCGCACCAAGCGGCAAGCCGCACCAAGCCGCAACGAGCCGTACCAACCGTCTCGCATGAACGACCTTTCGACCGATCTGCCGCGGCAGTCCGCCGCGCCCGTATCGCCATCTCTCGCACCCGCCGATCCGCCCCCGCCGCCGCGCACCGCGCCGGCCACCTGGGCCACGATGGCGCTGTTCTTCGTCAATGGCGCGACCTTCGCCACCTGGGGCGTTCATATCCCGACCATCAAGACGCGCTTCGGCCTGTCCGACGCCGTGCTGTCGATGGCCATGCTGGCGGTGGCCTTCGGCGCCATCATCGCGATGGGGCCGGTGGGACGGTGGATCTCCAGGGTCGGCAGCACGCGCGCCTGCATGTCGGGCGGCGTCGCCTATGGCCTGGCCACCATCGCGATCCTGGCGATGCCGCATTTCCACGCGCTGGTGCCCGCGCTGATCGCCTTCGGCATGGCCAGCGCCGTGTTCGACGTCGCGATGAACGCGCAGGCCGCCACGGTCGAATCGCAGCGCCACAAACCCATCATGTCCGCGCTGCACGGCATGTTCAGCCTCGGCGGCATGGTAGGCGCGGCAGTGGGCGGGCTGTTGCTGTCGCTGCAGGTCGCGCCGCTGGCGCACGCGATCGGCATGGCGCTGCTGACCGCCGGCGTCGGGCTGGCCTCGAAGCGCTGGCTGCTGCCCGACCATCCGACCGCGCCGCACGCCGACAAGGGCCACGACCATGCCGGCCGCGCGCTGTGGCTGCTGGGCCTGATGGCGTTTCTCGGGCTGGTGGGCGAGGGCGCGATGTACGACTGGACCAGCGTCTATATGCGTGAGATCGCGCAGGCGCCGATCGGCTGGATCAGCTTCGGCTATGCCGCCTTCTCCGGCGGCATGGCGGTCGGCCGCTTCACCGGCGATCTGGCGCGGGCGCGCTGGACCGATGGCGGCACGCTGACGGCGAGCGCCTGGCTGGCCTTCGTCGGCATCAGCCTGGCGCTGCTGTGGCCCTCGCCGTGGGCGAGCCTGCTGGGCTTTGCGATGATGGGCCTGGGCGCGGCCAATATGGTGCCGATCTTCTTCGTGGCGGCGTCGAAGCTGCCGGGGGTCCCGCCGGCCGAGGGGATTTCGCGGGTGGCGCGCTTCGGCTATATCGGGCTGATGCTGGGGCCGGTGATGATCGGCGGCGTCGCGCATGCCAGCGACCTGCGCTATGGACTCGGCCTGGTGGCGCTGACGATGGGATGGATCGCGCTGGCGGGCGCGCGGACCGTGCGGCGCTATCTGTCGAGTTGAGTGCCAAGGCTGCCGGCCGCATGCATGCGGGCCCGGCGTCCTTATCGGCCTACGGGTCTACGGTCTACGCTCGTCAACGTCGCTGCGTTCCCGCCTGCGCGGGAAGGACGCAAGGCGTCAGCGTGGCGCCGGAATCGTGCCGGCGCGGCTGGCGACGTTCATCTGGCCCCGGTACGACACCTCGCCGGTCGGCCCCGCCGCATCGAAGCTGCGCTCGCTCAGGTCGAAGCGGCCGTCGTGGCGCACCCGCAGCACGGTGCTGGCGCGTGTGCCGTACGAGGGCGAGCGGATAAAGGCCGACGACAGCAGCTTTTCCCATTCGGGCGCGACGCCCGTCTGCGGCAATTCGAAATCGCAGGCCTGGCGGGTATCGGCCAAGAGCGCCAGATAGGGCTCGACGCTGGCATTGGGCGCGCCGGTATCGGCGGCCAGCGTCTCGGCCAGCGCGCCGACGCGGCTGCGGACCTTGGGCCAGGGCGTGTCGAGCAGCGCGTTGGACAGGCCGTACAGGCCGGGCTTGAGCCGCTGCGGCGCACCGTCGGGCGAGCGGTTGCTGTACCACCACAGCGCATCCAGATCGCCCGCCAGCAGATTGAAGCCGTTGTAGGCGCCAGGCCCGCGGATGCCGGCACCACGGGCGAGATCGCCGACATATTGCTCCGGCGACGACTCGCCGCGCAGGAAGCCCGCCACCAGTTCGCCGCGCGAGCGCGCATCGGTGCGCTTCTCGGAGGGCGCGCGGTAATTGGTCAGCGCGGCAAAGCGCCCGCCGGCGGTCACGCCCATCCAGGTGCCGGGCTCGCCGATCACGTCCGCCTGGTCCCGGCCGGCCAGCACCTCGGGCGCATCGTCCCACCAGTGCGCCGGCGCCGCCGGGCGGACATAGAATTCATCGCGATTGGCCGCGACCACCAACGCATAGTCGGGGTGGGCCTGCCAGGCGACGAGGATCAAACACATAAGCCATTCCTTGTTGCGGGCCGCTGCATCGGTGCAGTGCATCGATGCAGGCGGCGCCGCGCTACAACAGGTCCAGGTCGACGAACTTTTCGACCTGGCGCTCGCCTTCGAGCCAGTGCTGCAAACCGCTTTGCCGCCACAGTCCGTCGAGCGTCGCATCGAAGGCCGGTGGCACGTCGGCGTAGGCCTCCATCCAGGTCTGCAGGCCGGCGCGGGTTTCGGGCCTGCGCATCAGCGTACCACCGATCCCGGTGGCTTCGGCCACCGTGGCCATCCAGCGGTGCCAGTGCGGCAGCGCCTCGGCGGCCTCGTGCTCGCGCACGCGGAAGTAGACGAACAGGTGGTCGCTCATCGCGGCGTCTCCTTGCGGATCTTGCGGACCCGATGGACGTGATGGACCTGATGCACCTGATGGGCCTGATGCACCTGATGGGCCTGATGCACCTGATGGGCCTGATGGAGCTGATTGACCATTGATGGACCTGTTGGACGCTGCGGCCTGCCCGGCCTCACGCGGCGTCAGGCGGCCGGATCGGTGGCCAGCAGCGGCACCGGGTAGGGCAGCTCGCCCACGGTGACCGCCAGCCCCTCGGCGTGGCCCAAATGCAGGCTGGCGCCGGCCGCATCGATCTTCAGTTCGGCCAGCGCGTCCCAGCCGGCGCCATCGGGCTTGGGCGCGGCGTTGACGATCATGCCGCTCGGCTGGCCGGGATCGTCGGCGCGATAGATTTCGGCGCCTGCGTCCGGGGTCTCGCCTTCGCCGCTGACCAGCCACATGCGGCGCTTGAGTGTGCCGCGATACTGGCTGCGCGCGACGACTTCCTGGCCCGGATAGCAGCCCTTGCGGAAATTGACGCCGCCGATCAGCTCGAAATTGATCATCTGCGGCACGAACTGTTCCTGCGTCGCGACCACGATGCGCGGGATGCCGGCGCGGATCTCCAGCCAGTCCCACAGCTCGGCATCGGCGGGCAGCAGCGTGGTGCCAAGCGTTTGCTGCACGGCATCGGCCTGCGCGGCCGGCGCCACGACCTGCCAGCGCGGCACGCCGTCGGCATCGGGCAGGCGGATCACGGTCGCCTCGCCGGCGCTGGCGGTGGTCCAGGGCTCGGCCGGCGCGGGCAGGCCGGCGGCGGACAGCGCGCTGGCGCCCTTGGCGCCAGCGACCCCGACGATGCCCGATTCGGCGCCCAGGTCCGACAGTCTGGCCTTGGCGCGCAGCACGAACATCGACAGCCGCTTCTGGATCGCCGGCTGCAGGTCGGCCGACAGCTGCATGGCGATGCCCTGGGCATCGCGCCAGATCAGCAGCGTCGCCAGCAGGCGGCCCTTGGGCGAGCAGTAGCCGGCCAGCCGGGCCTGTCCGGCGGGCAGGTCCTCGACGGCATTGGTGAGCTGGGTATGCAGGAAGGTGGCGGCGTCATCGCCGGCCACGCGGATCAGGCCCAGCTCGGCGGGGCGGCAAACGACGCCGTCCTGGCGCAGGGCGGCGAACTGGGCGGCGCGGGCGGGATTCGGGGCGTGCATGGATGGAATTCGATTCGAAGCCGGCTCAGGCCGGCACGGTTGGCGGATGGCTTGTGCGGGGCCTGTCACAACTTGTGACGCGGTGAGCGGCGGCCCCGGACAAGGCTCCCGGTATTATATGGGTCTGCCGTGATTGCGGCCGGCGGCCGTCTTCTCGGTCACCTGTTGAGCCTGCCACTCCTGCCGTTTGCCCGTTTTCGCGCTGCCCGGCAGGCCGGCGGCCCCGATTCACGAGAGATCCGCGCTTATCTTCGCGTTTATCCCCGCAGTTTGGCCCTCATTCAGACCCGCACTTACCCAAGCTTGTCGATGAAACGTTTTCTTTCCCGGCTGGTTCTGGCCGCCGTGGCATTCGCGCTGGCCGCCGCCGGCGCATTCGCCTGGTGGGCCAACCAGCCGCTGACGCTGCGCAGCTCGCCGCTCGAGGTCATCATCAAACCCAATTCCAGCGTGCCGAGCGTCGCCCGCCAGGTGGCCAGGGGCGGCGTGCCGATCGATGCCCGGCTGTTCGTGCTGCTGGCCCGGCTGACCGGCAACCACGCCAGCCTGAAGGCCGGCGGCTACCAGTTCGAGAGTGGCGTCACGCCGCTGCAGGTAATCGGCCGCATCGCCCGCGGCGAGGTCAACCACCATGTGCTGACGGTGATCGAGGGCTGGGAATTCCGCCGGATGCGCGCCGCCGTGGACGCCCATCCCGCGCTGCGCCACGACACCAAAGGCATGAGCGAGGCCGAGCTGCTGAAGGCGATCGGCGCCACCGAGCCCTCGGCCGAGGGGCTGTTCTTTCCGGATACCTACCTGTTCGCGCGCGGCAGCAGCGACGTCGAGCTGTACAAGCACGCCTATCGGGCGATGCAGCGGCGGCTGAACGAGGCCTGGAACGCGCGCTCGCCGGACCTGCCGTACAAGACGCCCTACGAGGCGCTGATCATGGCGTCGATCGTCGAGAAGGAGACCGGGCAGGCGGCCGAGCGGCCGATGATCGCCGCGGTCTTCATCAACCGGCTGCGCAAGAACATGATGCTGCAGACCGATCCGACCGTGATCTACGGCATCGGCGAGATGTTCGACGGCAACCTGCGCAAGCGCGATCTGCAGGCCGACACTCCGTACAATACGTACACCCGCACCGGCCTGCCGCCCACGCCGATCGCCTTGCCGGGCGTGGCGTCGCTGGCGGCGGCGACCACGCCGGCGCCGACCGACGCGCTGTATTTCGTCGCCCGCGGCGATGGCACCAGCCACTTCTCCAACTCGCTTCCCGAACACAATCGCGCGGTCGATCAATACCAGCGCGGCAAATAATCACGAACAGCATCGCCATGCGCGGAACATTCATTACCTTCGAAGGCATCGACGGGGCGGGCAAGAGCACCCACCTGGCCTGGTTCGCCGGGCAGCTGCAGCAACGGCTGGGGCAGGGCAGGCGCGTGGTGACCACGCGCGAGCCGGGCGGCACCGCGCTCGGCGAGGACCTGCGCCAGCTGCTGCTGCACCGGCCGATGCATCTGGAAACCGAGGCGCTGCTGATGTTCGCCGCCCGCCGGGAGCATCTGGCCGAGGTCATCGAACCGGCGTTGGCACGTGGCGATTGGGTCATCTCCGATCGTTTTACCGATGCGACCTTCGCTTACCAGGGCGGCGGCCGCGGCTTGGCCCGCGAGCGGCTGGAAACGCTGGAGCGCTGGGTGCAGGGCGATCTGCAGCCGGATCTGACGCTGCTGTTCGACGTGCCACTGGAGGTGGCCAGCGCCCGTCTGGCCGGGGCGCGCGAACCGGACAAGTTCGAGGCCGAGTCGGCCGCCTTTTTCTCGCGGACACGGGCCGAATACCTGCGGCGGGCCGAGGAGGCGCCGGCGCGCTTCCGGCTGATCGACAGCACGCGGCCGATTGCCGAAATTCAGAAAACGCTTGAGCAGATTCTTGCAAGTCTTTGAATTGAAGACAGTATCAAGTCTCGATGATATGGGGGGTCGCGCCGCCGTTGCAGAATCCGCAACAACGCCGCAACAACGTCGCATCCTCTCAAACAACATCAATTGCTGTCGATAACCCGTTGATTTCCATGCTCTATCCCTGGCAAACCGAAGACTGGCGGCAACTGATGGCGCTGCGCGACCGGCTGCCGCACGCGCTGCTGCTGCACGGCCAGCAGGGCATCGGCAAGCGCGACCTCGCGCTGCACTTCGCCCAGGCGCTGCTGTGCGACACGCCGCTCGCCGACGGCCAGCCCTGCGGCACCTGTGCCGCCTGCCACTGGTTCGGCCAGGGCAATCACCCGGACTTCACCGTGGTGCGGCCGGAGGCGATGGAAGGCGGCGATGCGGATACCGACGCCAAGGCGGACGACGGCGGCGGCAAGAAGAAGGCGCCGAGCAAGATCATCCGGATGGAGCAGGTGCGGGCGCTGATCGAGGCGGTCGGCATCGGCACGCACCGCTCGGGCCTGCGTCCCGTGGTGGTGTATCCGCTCGATGCGCTGCAGCACGAGGGCGCCAACGCGCTGCTGAAGACGCTGGAAGAGCCGCCGCCCGCGACGGTGTTCCTGCTGGTCACCGACCGCATCGACCGGATCCTGCCGACCATCCTGTCGCGCTGCCGTCAGGTCGCGCTGCGCCGGCCGAGTCAGCAGGCCGCGCTGGAATGGCTGAAAGCCCAGGGCGTCGCCGATGCGCCGGCGCAGCTGGCCCAGGCCGGCGGCGCGCCGCTGACCGCGCTGCATGCGGCCGAGGCGGAGGAGCTGCCGCTGCAGCGCTGGCTGGTCGGCCAGCTCGCCACCGGCCCGTCGCTCGACGCGCTGGCCGCCGCCGAGCAGTTGCAGAAGCTGCCGGTGCCCTCGGTACTCGGTATCCTGCAACGCTGGACCTACGATCTGCTGGCGTTGTGCCTGGGCGGCGAGGCCGGGGCGCGCTACTTCCCCGGCGAGATGGCGGCGCTGCGGCGCTGCGCCGGTGCCACCGACGCGCATCGGCTGCAGGCGTTTGCGGCACGGCTGGTCCAGCACCGGCGCCACGAGCAGCATCCGCTGGCGGCGCGGCTGGTGATGGAGGCGGTGCTGATGGACTACCGCCACCTGTTCCAGCGGCAGCCGGCCTGAGCGTGGCCGGCGCCCGGCGCCCGGCCCCACGGCAACCTTATGCAAGACTTGAAGTACCTACGATAACAACTTGATTTAAAAGAAGAGAAACATGGAAGCAAGCGGTTTCACCGTGCGTGACGCACAGCGCCAGGACCTGCCCGGCATCGTCGCGATCTACAACGGCACGGTTGCCTCGCGCATGGTCACCGCCGACACCGAGCCGGTCAGCGTCGCCTCGCGCCAGCCCTGGTTCGATGCCCACGGCCCCGAGCGCCGGCCGTTGTGGGTGGTCGAGGATGCCGGTGGCCAACTGGCCGGCTGGCTCAGCTATTCGGATTTCTATGGCCGGCCGGCTTACGGCGCCACCAGCGAGGTGTCGATCTATCTCGACGATCGCTACCGCGGCAAGGGCCTGGGCCGGCTGCTGCTGGAACGGGCGATGGCCCACGCGCCCGCCATCGGCGTCAACACCTTGCTCGGCTTCATCTTCGGCCACAACGCGCCCAGCCTGGCGCTGTTCGAGCGGCTGGGCTTTGCCCGCTGGGGCGAACTGCCGCGCGTCGCGGTGCTCGATGGCATCGAGCGCGACCTGATCATCATGGGGCGGCGCGTCGATCAGGGCGCCTGATCTTTCCGATACGCCGAAAGTCGCCCCCAAACCCGCCCGCTCCGCCCGATTTCCCCAACTGCCATGTTCGTCGACTCCCACTGCCACCTCGATTTCCCCGACCTGTCCGCGCGGCTGCCCGAACTGCTGGCGCATATGCAGGAGAACCAGGTCACCCATGCGCTGTGCATCTCGGTGACGCTGGAGGACTTCCCGCGCGTACTGGCGCTGGCCGAGCAGCATGCGAACCTGTACGCCTCGGTGGGCGTGCATCCGGACTACGAGGAGGGCGCCGAGGAGCCGACGGTCGAGCGGCTGGTCACGCTGTCGAACCATCCGAGGGTGGTCGGCACCGGCGAGACGGGGCTGGACTATTACCGGCTCAACGGCCGCAGCATCGACGAAATGGAGTGGCAGCGGGAGCGTTTCCGCACCCATATCCGCGCCGCGCGCCAGACCGGCAAACCGTTGATCATCCATACCCGCTCGTCGGCCGAGGACACGCTGCGGCTGATGCGCGAAGAGGATGCCGGCGCGGTCGGCGGCGTGCTGCACTGCTTCACCGAGACCTGGGACGTCGCCAAGCAGGCGCTGGACATGGGCTTCCATATCTCGTTCTCGGGCATCGTCACCTTCAAGAACGCGGTCGACCTGCAGGAGACCGCGCGCAAGGTGCCATTGGACCGGATGCTGATCGAGACCGATTCGCCGTACCTGGCGCCGGTGCCGTACCGCGGCAAGACCAACGAGCCGGCCTGGGTGCGGCATGTCGGCGAGTTCATCGCCACACTGCGGGGGCTGCCCGTGGAGCAGGTCGCGCGGCAAACCACGGACAACTTCTTCAATCTGTTCAAGCACACGGAGAGGACTGCTAATGCTTGATATCAAGTCGTTGCGCCGCCCCTTGCTGGCCACCGTGCTGGCCGCGGCGCTGACCGGCGGCGCGCTGCCGGTGCTGGCGGCGCCGGCCGACGACCTGCGGCTGGCGGTCGAGCTCGACAATGGCTATGAAGTCCGCAAGCTGCTTTCGCGCGGCGTCGATCCGAACCTGACCGACCGCCGCGGCGATCCGCTGCTGGTGGCGGCGCTGCGCGAAAAGTCGCTGAAGGCGGCCGAGGCGCTGATCGAGGCCAAGAACCTGGACTTCGACAAGACCAACGCCGCCGGCGAGACCGCGCTGATGATGGCATGCCTGCAGGGCCAGCTCGACATGGTCAAGCGGATGGTCGGGCAGCGCCAGGTCGAGATCAACAAGACCGGCTGGACGCCGCTGCACTACGCGGCCACCAACGGCCATCTGGAGATCGTCCGCTACCTGCTGGAAGAGTCCGCCTATGTCGACGCGGAGAGCCCGAACGGCACCACGCCGCTGATGATGGCCACGCGCGGCGGCCATATCGAGACGGTCAAGCTGCTGCTGGACGAGGGCGCCGACATCCGGATCCGCAACCAGCAGGGCATGACGGCGATCGATTTCGCCGAGCGCTACAACCAGCCCGAAATCGCCCAGGGGCTGCGCTCGCGCTGGCAGAAGCAGTTCCCGGACACGCCGATGGACGGCGGCAAGGGGAAGGGCAAGGCCGGTTGGTAGGATCGTCAGGGCCGGCGCCGCACGTTCCCCTCGGCCCGCTCAGGCATCGTCCGCCAGCCGCACGCCGGTGAACTGCCAGCGCTGGTGGGGATAGAAGAAATTGCGGTAGGTGGCGCGGATATGGGATTCGGGTGTCACGCACGATCCGCCGCGCAGCACCATCTGGTTGCTCATGAACTTGCCGTTGTACTCGCCGACCGCGCCGGGGCTGGGGCGGAAGCCCGGATAGGGCAGGAAGGCGCTGGCGGTCCATTCCCAGACATCGCCGTACATCTGGCGCAGCACGCCCGCGGTGTTCTGCCGGTCGGGCAGCGGCCGCAGTGCGCGGCCCTCGAGGAAATTGCCGGTGGCCGGCAGGTTGCGGGCCGCGTGTTCCCATTCGGCCTCGGTCGGCAGGCGGCGCTCCGCCCAGCGCGCGAAGGCGTCCGCCTCGTAGTAGCTGATATGGGTGACCGGGCTCTCCGGGTCGACCGGATGCATGCCGCGCAGCGTCATCTGCCACCAGGTGCCGTCGCGCTCCTCCCAGTACAGCGGTGCCTCGATGCCTTGCTCGCCGACCCAGCGCCAGCCGTCCGACAGCCACAGGCCGGCGCTGCGATAGCCGCCATCCTCGATGAATTCGAACCATTGCCGGTTGGTCACCGGATGCGAGCACAGCTGATAGGGGCGCAGCAGCACCTGGTGCCGCGGACCCTCGCAATCGAAGGCGAAGCCCGCGCGGTCCGGGCCCGTCTCATGGCCGATCGCCACCACGCCGCCGGAAAACGTCAACCATTCCGGCACCGGCCGCGGGTCGGCGATCACCGGCGCCACCAGCTCGGGCGCGAAGGCGGGCTTGAGCGGATTCTGCGCGAACAGATGCAGGATGTCGGTCAGCAGCAGCTCCTGATGCTGCTGCTCGTGATTGAGTCCCAGCTCGATCAGCGCGGCTTCCTCGTCGGTCTGCGCGCGCATCAGCAGATCGAACATCGCCTCGTCGACAGCTTCCCGGTAGGCCAGCACCTCGTCCAGCGTCGGCCGGCTCAGCAGGCCGCGGCGCGGGCGTGGATGGCGCGCGCCGACCGCCTCGTAATACGAATTGAACAGATAGCGGTAGCGCGCATCGACCGGCTCGTAGCCGGGGATGCGCGCGGTCAGCACGAATTCCTCGAAGAACCAGGTGGTATGGGCCAGATGCCATTTGGCCGGGCTGGCATCGTCCATCGATTGCACCGTCGCGTCGGCGTCGCTGATATCGGCCACCATCGCTTCGGTGGCGGCGCGGATATGGCGGTACCGGGACAGCAGCGCCGGTTCCTGGGGAGGGTGGACGACGCTGGCGGGCAACAGGGAAGAGGGCATGCGGGCTCCGGTGTCGATGGCGAGGCGATGCCTGCCTGGCACCGTCGCCGTGGCCGGTTCCGGCCAGCCCGCGCATCGCGCGGCAGCGCCTGCTCCCCCGAGTGGGCGTACGCCGAAACCGCAGGTACGAACCGCTCCATCATAGACGCGATCCCTCCCTGCGGGGAGTCGGTCAACCGCTGACGGCGCGGGCCGCCAGCGGCATGTGCAAGCACTGCGCCGAGCACCGCGCCGAAGCGCCGCGATCAGGCGGCCAGGCGGCCGTCCTCGTCGTTCAGCGCGGCCAGTTCGCGCTTGGCGGCATCGAGGCCGGCAGCCCGGTATTCCGGACCCATCGCCAGGCCATGGGCGCGGACATAGGTGATGTCCGTGATGCCGAGGAAGCGCAGCACCGTGTCGATCGTGACCTCATGCAAGTCCAGCCCGTTCGGATCCTGGCGCATGCCGCCGCGCGAGGACACCACGATCGTCTTCTTGCCGCCGGCCAGGCCCACCGGACCGTTCTCGGTATAGCGGAAGGTGCGGCCCGCTTGCGCAATCCGGTCGATCCAGCCCTTGAGCTGGCTCGGAATGCCGAAGTTGTACTGCGGCACGCCCAGCACCAGCACGTCGGCCTCCAGGAATTCCTTCAGCCAGGCCTCGGTGCGCTCCAGCTCGGCCTGCTGCACCGGGTCCAGCCCTTCCTTGGGGCCGCCCAGCACCGGCAGCAGATGGCCGGACAGGTGGGGCGCGGCCTCCTTGTCCAGGTCGCGCACGGTCAGGGTCGCTTCCGGATGGCGGGCGCGCAGATCCGCCACCACTTGCGCCGTCAGGTTGCGGGACACCGAGTTGTCGCCCAGCACGCTCGAATCGATTTGCAGAATCTTCATCACGCTCTCCACATCGGAATTGGTTTGGATGTGAGGAAAGATAAAGGCTGGCGATTGATGTCGGTAGTGATCCATAATGGAAATTATTGTTCTACTCGTAGAACGCATTGCGCCGGCCCGAGCGGCCGCCCAGCCCTTACGATGGCGACCATGCAAGACCTCAACGATCTCTATCTCTATGCCCAGGTGGTCCAGCACGGCAGCTTCTCCGCCGCCAGCCGCGCCACCGGTGTGCCCAAGTCGCGCCTGAGCCGGCGCATCGCCCAGCTGGAAAAGGAGCTTGGCGTGCAGCTGCTGCGCCGGACCACGCGGCAGGTCCGCGTCACGCCGCTGGGCGAGGCCTTCTACGAGCGCTGCAAGGCCATGCTGTCCGAGGCGCAGGCCGCCCGCGACGTCGTCGAGCAGGCCCGCGCCCAGCCCGGCGGCCATCTGCGCGTGGCCTGCGCGGTCGGCATCGCGCAGAACCTGCTGGCGCCGTCGATCGGACGCTTCATGCGCGAGAACCCGGGCGTGCAGGTCGAGATCGACGCCACCAACCGGCGCGTCGACGTGATCGGGGAGGGCTACGACCTGGCGCTGCGCGTGCGCGAGGTGCTCGACGATTCGTCGCTGGCGATCCGCACCTTCGGCTCGAGCCCGTTGACGCTGGTGGCCAGCCCCGGTCTGCTGGACGCGATCGGCCGTCCGCGCACGCCCAAGGCGCTGGCAGGCGTCCCCGGCGTCGGGCAGAAGCCGCACGACGGACGCCATGTGTGGAACCTGTCCATCGGCGACGAGCCGCCCACGCAGATTCCCTACGATCCCCGCCTCGTCTGCGACGAATTCGCCGTGCTGCTGTCGGCGGCGGTCGAAGGCATCGGCGTCGCGATGCTGCCGCGCATGTATTGCCGCGAGGCGATCGAGCGCGGCGACCTGGAGGTGCTGCTGCCGCAATGGCGCATGCCGGTCGGCACGCTGCACGCGGTATTCCCGTCGCGGCATGGCATGCCGCCGGCGGTGCGGCGCTTCCTGGATTTCCTGACCGAGATCCTGCCGGAGAACGTGCGCCAGGCCGGCATGCAGCCGATCATGCCGCCGGGCATGCACCAGCCGCTGCCGCCGACCGCGCCGGGCTGATCCGCTCGCCGTTCACGGGCTTCCCAGGCGGGCGGCCGCCGCCCTTGGCCGCGCTGCGAGGGGCGCAACCCGTCGCCGTTGACCGCGCGGCGGGAAGCGCGGTCCGCCGCGGTGTTGCCGTCCGCGCCACAACCCGCGCCCAGCAAGGGTTCCGCGCGCATTTGCGGCTTTACCTTCACGCGAACCGGCGCTAAGGTACAGGGGCGCCTGCGCGTGCAGCGCAAGGCGCCTACAACCTCTGCGCACGGATCGAACCGGGGACCCGTTTGCGTCAATCACCAAAGGAGTGACATCGATGGCTGCTACTCATGGTTCTCAGGATCTGGGCAAGGCGGTGCTGCGTATCGTGCTGGGGATACTGATCCTGTTGCACGGCATCGCGAAGGTCATCAACGGCCCCGGAGGCATCGTGCAGATGGTCGACCAGGCGGGCCTGCCTTCCTTCATCGCCTATGGCGTCTACATCGGCGAAGTGCTGGCGCCCGTGCTGCTGATCATCGGCCTGTGGACGCGCGCGGCCGCACTGGTGATCGTCATCAACATGCTGTTCGCGGTCGGCCTGGTCCATATGCATCAGCTCGGCATGCTGAACAAGAGCGGTGGCTGGGAGCTGGAGCTGCAGGGCATGTTCCTCGGCGCCGCGGTGGCGGTGATGCTGCTCGGCGCAGGCCGCTTCAGCGTCGGCGGAGCGGGCGGGCCGCTGAATTGATGCGCCGCGCGCGGCGTTTTTTGCTTGTGGCAGGGCCGGCACCGGCTGCATAACCGCTACAATCGCTGCCCGTGGTTTTTTCGATGGCGTAGCGATATGGGTTTGGGCTGGTTCGGATTGTCGACCTTCTGGCTATTGCCGCTGGCATGGCGCATGGTGGCGCGCATGCTGGCGGGACAGCCGGTGTTTTCCGGGCCTGGCACGCTGCGCGTCTGGCTCGGCAGTGCGCTGACGCTGTGCGCGAGCGCGGCGCTCGAAGCGCTGACGGCCAGTGCGTCGGCCTCGTCCGACGTGGAGCCCACCGCGTCCTCCGGCGGCGCCGCCGGGGCAGGGGTGGCCGGCATCGCGGCCGACCTGTTCGGCTGGACCGGTGCGCTGCTGCTGATGCTTGGCGTGCTGGCGCTGGCCGCGCCGATGGTGTTCGGCGAGACGTGGCACAGCCTGTTCGCGCGCAAGCCGCGGCGCCATGCCGCTGCCGCCGACGCGACCGATGACGCGATGCCGGCCGCCTCGCGGCCGGTGCGCGAAGCCTCCATGCCTGCCCCCGTGGCGACGCGCTGGACGCCGGTCGACGACAGCGCCCGGCGGCCCACGGCCCGCCACAAGGGCATCGAAGCGGTATCGGCACGGCGCGCGCCGGCGTGGCAACCGCCGCCGCGCACGCGCGTATCGCCGCCGCAGCCCGGCGAGATCTGGCTGCAGCCGGCGCAGGCGACCCGGACCGCTCAACCGGCTCGACCGGCTCGACCCGCGCCTTCCGCGCCGGCATCGCAAGTGCAAAGCGCCGCGCCGGGCAGGACCGCGGGTCCGGTCCGTTCTACCCCTGCGGCCCCTTCGGCGCCATCGCGGTCGGCAGGCGCCGCGCCGATGGCCGCGACCGCTTCGACGGCCTCCGCCTCGTGGTCCTCGTCCGCTTCGTCGACATCTTCCGCCTCGGGATTCTCCGCTGCCTCCGCGCCATCGCGCGGGCCATTGCGTGCCACCGTCGTCGCCAGCCCCTTCCATCAGCCGCAACTGGGTTTGCGCAGCGCGATCACGACGCTGCCCGAAGCGCAGCCGCAGGCGAGGGCTACGGGCGCCGCGCCCACGAATGGCGCCAGCGTAGCGACGCCTTCCCCGGCCGCGCCGGTCGCGGAGCAGGGCGCCACCGCGCCAAGCGGTGCCGCAGCCGCAGCCCCGGCCGTAGCCGAACAGACGGCCACGTCAGCCGAATCTCTCCCGACCGAAGCCGAGCTCGCCGACACTCACTCGACCGAATCCGGGCCCGCCGAAACTCACCCGACCGAGTCCGAGCTCGCCGACGCGCAACAGACGGCGGCCTACGCGGCGATCCGCGCCGAGGCGCAGGCCTTGCTGGCCGAGTTGCGCGCGCTGGCAGGCGCGGAGCAAGGACAGCCGGAGAGCGGGCCCGCGGCTGACGACGTAGCCATATACGAGCCCGAGCCCGGGCCGGAGCCCGAGCCGGAGCCGGAGCCGGCGACCGTGGCGACACCCACGGCAGCGTGGGAGCCGCCATGGGAGGAATCGGCCGCGGATGCCACCGCAGCAGCCGAACCCACGGCAACAACCGACGCAACCGACACAACCGACACAACCGACACAACCGACACAACCGACGGGGCCGGAGCAACGGAAGCAACGACAACGATCGAAGCAGCCGAAACGACGGATTCGGCCGAAACGACCGCCCCCACGCCACCCCTGGCCCAAAAGCCCCGCATCGTGCTGCCGGCCGTGGTCGGCCGCGCGGTGCCGCTCGACGCGGCATCGCAGCCGCCCGGCGCCAATGCCGTGGCGAAGCCCGCCGCGGCCGCCGCGGCCATCGCCCCGGCTGCGCCGATCGCCCCGCCGCCACCGCCCCGCATCGTCGACTACCGCCTGCCCGGCATCGATCTGCTCGAACCGGCGGTCGAACATGCCGAGCAGGTTTCCGAGCAGCATCTGGCCGAAACCGGCGAGCTGATCGCACAGCGCCTGGCCGAGTTCAAGGTGCCGGTGTCCGTGGTCGGCGCCTCGGCCGGTCCGGTCATCACGCGCTTCGAGGTCGAGCCCGCGATGGGCGTGCGTGGCGCGCAGGTGGTCGGGCTGATGAAGGATCTGGCGCGCGCGCTGGGTGTCAGCTCGATCCGCGTGGTCGAGACCATTCCGGGCAAGACCTGCATGGGTCTCGAATTGCCCAACGCCCGCCGCGAGATGATCCGCCTGTCCGAGATCGTCGAAGCCTCGTCGTTCCAGTCACATGCGTCGCGGCTGGTGCTGGCGATGGGCAAGGACATCACCGGCAATCCGGTGGTCACCGACCTGGCGCGCGCCCCGCACCTGCTGGTGGCCGGCACCACCGGCTCCGGCAAGTCGGTTGCGATCAACGCGATGATCCTGTCGATGCTGTACAAGGCCACGCCGGACGATGTGCGGATGATCATGATCGATCCGAAGATGCTGGAGCTGTCCGTCTACGAGGGCATTCCGCATCTGCTGGCGCCGGTGGTCACCGACATGAAGCAGGCCGCGCACGCGCTGAACTGGTGTGTCGGCGAGATGGAGAAGCGCTACCGGCTGATGTCGGCGCTGGGCGTGCGCAATCTGGCCGGCTACAACCAGAAGATCCGCGCCGCGGAGGCCGCGGGCGACAAGGTCCGCAATCCGTTCTCGCTGACCCCGGACGCGCCCGAGCCGCTGTCGACGCTGCCGCTGATCGTGGTGGTGATCGACGAGCTGGCCGACCTGATGATGGTGGCCGGCAAGAAGATCGAGGAACTGATCGCGCGGCTGGCACAGAAGGCGCGCGCGGCCGGCATCCATCTGATCCTGGCCACGCAGCGTCCGTCGGTCGACGTGATCACCGGCCTGATCAAGGCCAACATCCCGACGCGCGTGGCCTTCCAGGTCTCGTCGAAGATCGACTCGCGCACGATCCTGGACCAGATGGGCGCGGAAAGCCTGCTGGGGCAGGGCGACATGCTGTTCCTGCCGCCGGGCACCGGCTATCCGCAACGCGTGCACGGGGCCTTCGCCGGCGACGACGAAGTCCATCGCGTGGTCGAGCACTGGAAGCAGTTCGGCGAGCCGGACTACGACGACGCGATCCTGGCGCCCGACCCGGCCGAGGCCGGCGGCGGCGACCTGTTCGGCGACGGGCCCGGCGGCGACGCCGAGGCCGATCCGCTGTACGACGAGGCCGCGGCCTTCGTGCTCACATCGCGCCGCGCGTCGATCTCGGCGGTGCAGCGCCATCTGCGCATCGGCTACAACCGCGCGGCGCGGCTGATCGAACAGATGGAAGTGGCGGGACTGGTTTCGCCGATGGGGCGCAATGGCGCGCGGGACGTGCTGGCGCCCGGGGGGCAGGAGTAGGGGTTTGGATTGATGTTGCCGGGGTCAGGCGATCGCGGTCATGCGAGCGCTGTGTGCCCTCTCCCCGGCCCTCTCCCGCAAGCGGGAGAGGGAGGACACCACCAGCCTTTGCTCACGCGATTGGTTGCTCGCCGCTTCCGCTTGGGGCGAGGGAGAATACGCCGCCCCTTGCTTGCGCGCGCTGTTGCTCCCCTCTCCCGCTTGCGGGAGAGGGGCTGGGGGAGAGGGCAACCCCGCTCCAATCCGCGCTTACGCCTGCGCCACCACCGGCTCGCCCAGATTGAGCATCAACCGGTTCGCCCACGCGAAGATCGCGATGGCGTGAATGCCGTCGAGGATCTCGGCGTCGTTCAGTCCCGCCTCGCGCAGCGCTGCCAGCGAGGCGGCGCCAATGCGGTCCGGGTGCTCGGTCAGCGCCACCGAGAAGCGTGCGATGGCCTGTTCGCGTGCAGTGGTGCCCGCCGTGCGCGGATTGTCGAAGACCTGCGCGATCGCGTCGTTGCGCTTGGCCAGTTGTTCGAAGCGTTGCGCATGCACCGACGCGCAGTAAACGCAGCCATTGATGCACGACACCACGGTGCTAGCCAGTTCCCGCTCGGCGCGCGCCATGCCGCCGGGCGCGTACATGATCGCGTTGAAGGCCGCCGAACGCTGGCGCAGGATTTCCGGCTGGTGCACCAGGAACAGGTAGTAGTCCGACACCTTGGCCTTCGGGTGGCTTTCCTCCAGCACCGCGATCTGCTCCGGCGTCGCGCGATCGACCGGCACCACGTCGAGCCACGCCTTCCAGTCCAGCACTTCGTTGGTGAAGCCGTTGATGCGGATCGTGTCGCCGGGCCTGGTGGTGGCCGCCGCGGGCGGCGCCACATCGCTCGGCAGCGCCTCGCCCTGGGCCGCGCCGCTCAATGCGCGCAGGCCCGCCACCAGCCGCGCCTGGTACGACAGGAAGGCGATCAGCTGCGCCAGTGTCACGACTTCGGGCGTCGACAGGCCGGCCGCCGGCAGGCTCAGCAGCGCGGCGCGGTCGCCTTCGACGGGCTTTTCGATCAGCTTGCGCGTGAACGTCAGCATCGCGCGCAGCCGCGCATCGGCGACGGCCTCGAGGCGGGTGCCATCGACCGCCGCCACGGTCTCCGCATCGGCGCCGGCCGCCTGCAGGCGATCGAGATAATGCGCGGCCAGTTCGGCCGACGGCGTCAGCCGCGACGCGTACAGCGCGACCGCGAGGCGTTCGGTCAGCGTCAGGCCGGGCAGGGCCGGATCGAACATCGTGCGATAGCTGCCTTCGGTGGCGACGGCGACCTTGTCGCGCTGATGGCGCAGTACATGCGTGGCGCTGCCGGCGGCAAGACCGGCGAGGCGGTCGATCAGGTCGAGTTCGGCGGTGGCGTTGGCTTGGGTGGACGAAGCAGTCATGGTGTCGGGGTGGAAAAGTCAGCGGTCAGGTAACTGGTCAGATGAGCGATCAGATGCGCGATCAGATGGGCGATCAGCGGAGCAGGGCGGCACGCACAGGCTCATTGGCCGATTCATCGGTCCATGCATTGGGCCTTTCAGTGGCCCATTCATCGGCCCATTCATCGGCCGGGCTGCGCAGGCGGCGGCGCCGGCGTCCATTCGTCGCCATACAGCTCCGGCTCGGCATAGGCCTGCAGCGCGGCGAAATGCGTCTCGACGTCTTCCTGGTACAGCAGCGCGGCGATGCCCTGGCCCAGCCGGCGCGCGCCGTCGCTGATCGCCGGGATATCGCCGGAGATCGTGCCGTGCGACAGCGCGGCCGGATAGCAGAAGCAATGCACGCGCGACAGGCCGGGGCAGGCGCCGGGCGTCTTCTCCTGGAACTCGAACACCGGGCCGAGGTCGGGCGAATCGCTCAGTTCCTGATCGTCCTGGCCGGCGGGCGGCTGGAAGCGGTCGCGCCACAGGCGTATCTGCGGCGCGATGACGGAGAACTCCGGACGCGCACCGAAATCGACGCGGAACCCCGTCGACAGCAGCAGGAAGTCGAGCTCGAACAGTCCCTTGGCGGTGTGCACATGCAGCGTGTCGCCGCTGACGTCGCTGCGGACGTCGCTGTGGACCTCAATTCGCTCGATCGGGCAGCCGACATGGAAGCGCGCATTGTCGTGGCGCGAGACGCGCAGCGTGCTGCCGCGCGGCGGCGGCACCTGTTCGCTGTTGATGTAATGGCGCAGCCGCCATTTCCACTGGTCGGGCAGCCCGTAGTGGCCGTGCGTCAGGCCGGGATTGCCCGAGCCCTTGCTCTTGTTGATGCGCGGAATCTCGGCGCGGCGGATCAGCAGGTCGACGCTGGCCGCGCCCGCCTCCAGCGCGGTGGCGGCGCTGTCCATCGCCGATGCGCCGGCGCCGACCACGCCGACGCGCTTGCCGCGCAGCACGCGGTAATCCATCGGATCGGACGAGTGCGCCCACAGATGGCGCGGCAGGTCCTGCGCGAAGGCCGGCAGCAGTGCGCCGCCCAGGCCGTCGCGCCCGGTGGCCAGCACCACGCGCCGCGCCATCACGCGCAGCGGACCGGCGGGCGTCGTCATGCGCAGCTCGACCAGGCCGTCGGCGCGCGGCACCACGGTGTCGACGGTGTGCTCGTTGGCGACGTCCAGATCGAGCACCTGCCGGTACCAGCGCAGATAGTCCATCCATTGCAGGCGCGGAATCTTGTCGAGCGCGTCCCAGGCCGCCGTGCCGAACTGCGCCTCGTACCAGGCGCGGAAGGTCAGGGCCGGCAGGCCCAGCGCCGGGCCGGTCAGCTGCTTGGGCGAGCGCAGGGTCTCCATGCGCGCGGTGGTCGCCCACGGCCCTTCGAAACCGGCCGGCGCGCGGTCGAAGATGCGGGCCTGGATGCCCAGATGCTTCAGCGTCGCGCTGGCCGCGAGGCCGGCCATGCCGCCGCCGATGATGGCGACGTCGAGCACCGGCGCGCCGTCGAACTGGCGCGGCGGTACCCAGGGCTTGGCGGGCAGGTCGAGCCAGGCGAGGTCCTGGCGCAGGCGGGCTTCCAGCGCGGGCAGGCCGCTGGGAGCGGGGGAGAGGGTGGATTCGGTGGTGGACATCTGGGACATCTCAGGCGGACATCAATCGTTCTGTCGGGATGGAGCGCGCCGGGCCAACTGGTCTGCCTGGGCCGCCTGGGCAGATCGGGTGGGTTCAGCCGCGCGGGCGGATGGGGCCGGCTGGGTTGGCTGCTGGTGTCTACGCGCGCCGGTGCGGGCGGACTCGCGCGCGGTGGCGTCGGCAGTGCGGTCACCGGAGCCGCCGCTGTCGTTGCTGCCCGCGTCGCGGCCGGGGTTGCTTCCCGTTTCGTACTGCGCCACCAGGCCGTCGCCCTCGCGGGCGTCGCGCCGGACGAAGCCCGGCAGCAGCCGCGCCGCGGCCAGCGCCAGTTGTTCGGTCAGGCTCTGCACCGCCGGCGTCGGCGGCCGTCCCTGCGGCGTGATGACGCAGAAATGGAAGGGGATCGGCACGTCGATCGGCCGCACGGCCACGCCGTCGACCGGCATGCCATACGCCGTGACGGGCTCGAGCACGGCAAGCCCGAGGCCGGCGCGCACCAGCGCCAGCGCGTTCAGCGAGGTATTGGTATCGATCCGGCGCGGCACAGCAATGCCGGCGTCCTGCAGCGCCCGGTCCACCAGCTGGCGCAGCCGGTAGGGGTTCTGCATCGTCACCAGCGCGCGTTCGGCGCAGGCGGCCAGCGGCACGGTATCGGCCGCCGCGAGCGGATCGTCGGCGGCCAATGCCGCCACGCATTGCACCTCGCCGATCCAGTGCACCGCCACGCCGCGATGCTCGAGCGGCAGGCTGGTGACGCCGACTTCGGCGGCACCCGTCAGCACCGCGTGGACGACCTTCTCGGGCGAGGCGCTGTGCAGATGGATCTGCGCCGGCAGCGCCGGATCGGCGGCAAGCGCGGCGGGCACCAGACCCGCGGCCAGCGCCGGGGTCGCCACCACATCGAGCGAACGGCTGCCCTCGCGGCCGATTACCGCGGCGCTGGCGCGGATCTGCTGCATGCCCAGCAGCACCGGCTCGACCTCCTCGTACAGCAGGAAGCCGCGCTCGGTCGGGCTGACGCGCGGGCCGCTGCGGGCGAACAGCGCGAAGCCCAGTTCGCTCTCCAGCTCCTGGATCGAGCGCGTGATCGCCGGCTGCGAGCGGCCCAGCAGGCGCCCGGCGGCGGTCACGCTGCCGGTCGACATCACTGCGGCGAAGGCTTCGAGCTGGCGGATTTCCATGGTTCCGGGCGGCAATCTGGCTGACGCGGCACGCATGGCCCTGACTCAAGGCACGCAGCGCACTATGCGTATATCGCATTCTTGCGCGCTTATGATGCCGAATGCAAATACTATTTCGGCATACGCTTCTGCGGCCCGGCGCCGCTGCCGGGCTGGCCGGCGGGCGCGTCCCGGCGGCGGGTCGCTATCATGGGCCGGTCGAGTGCCTGGAGAGACGGGATGAGGCAATCATGCGGCCGGGCGTCCGGCACGCTGCGGAGACCGCTGTTGGGGCGGCTGTTGAAGCCGTCGCGGGGATCGCTCTTGGGACCGCTGCGGGGACCACTTTTGAAGCCCCTGCGGCGACCGCTGTCGGGCCTGCTGGCCGTGCTGTCCCTGTTCTTCGGCATGCCGCCTGCAGGCTGGGCGCAGGGCGATCCGTCCGCCGCGCCCAGCGCCAATGCCACCCTGAAGATCGGCTCGAAGCGTTTCACCGAGTCCTATGTCCTCGGCGAAATCCTGACCCAGACCGCGGCGACGGCCGGTCCCGCCCGCCATCTGGCCGGGCTCGGCAATACCGCGATCGTGTTCGCCGCGCTGCGCGCCGGCAGCATCGACCTGTACCCTGACTACACCGGCACCGTGGCGGCCGAGCTGCTGAAGCTGCCGGCCACCGCGACGCTGGCGCAGATCAATGCGGCCCTCGCGCCGCTGGGGCTGGGCGCGGCGGTGCCGTTCGGCTTCCAGAACACCTATGCGATCGCGGTGCGCGGCGAGGGCGCCACGGGCGGCATGGCAGGCGCGGGCGACAAGAGCGCCCACGCCGCTGCGGCGGGCGGTGAGGCCGGCTCCGGTCGCATGGGCGGCAAAAGCGCCCAGGCCTCCGCCGCGCCCGCCAGCCTGCGCACGCTGTCCGACCTGGCCCAGGCACCGGCACTGCGGCTCGGCCTGTCGCACGAATTCCTCGGCCGCGCCGACGGCTGGCCCATGCTGGCCAGCCGCTACGGCCTGCCGCAGCAGCCGGTCGGGCTGGACCACGGCATCGCCTACGAAGCGTTGGCGGCCGGACAGGTCGATGCGATCGACATCTATTCCACCGACGCCAAGATCCGCGCCTATCGGCTGCGCGTGCTCGACGACGACCGCCGTGTGTTTCCGCGCTACGACGCCATCGTGCTGTACCGGCTGGACGTGCCGCGGCGCCATCCCGCCGCATGGCGTGCGATCGCCGGGCTGGAAGGCCGCATCGACGGCGAGCGGATGATCGCGATGAACGCGCAGGCCGAACTCGACGGCGCCAGCTTCGCCTCGGTGGCGCGGGGTTTTCTGCAGGGCGATGGCACGGCGGCGGACAAGCGGGCAGGGCTGCTCGGCGCCTTGCTGGGGCCGGACACCTGGCGGCTGACCCGCCAGCATCTGGCGCTGGTGGCCGGCGCGGTCGGTGCCGCGGTGGTGGTCGGTGTGCCGCTGGGCGTGGTTGCCGCGCGCCGCCGGCGGCTGGGGCAGGTGGTGCTGGCCATCGCCGGCATGCTGCAGACGGTGCCGTCGCTCGCGCTGCTGGCGGGGCTGATTCCGCTGCTCGGCCGCATCGGGCTGTGGCCCGCGATGGTCGCGCTGTTTCTCTACGCCTTGCTGCCGATCGTGCGCAATACCTGCACGGGGCTGCAGCAGGTGCCGGCCGGGCTGTCGGACGCGGGCCGCGCGCTGGGGCTGACCGCGCGCCAGCGCCTGCGCCATGTGGAACTGCCGCTGGCGCTGCCGGTGATTCTGGCGGGCATCAAGACCGCGGTCGTGATCAGCGTCGGCACGGCGACCGTGGCGGCCTTCGTCGGCGCCGGCGGCTATGGCGAGCGCATCGCCACGGGCCTTGCGCTCAACGACGACACGCTGCTGCTGGCCGGAGCGATTCCCTCGGCGCTGCTCGCGCTGCTGGCGCAGGGCATCTTCGAGGGCATCGAGCGCTGGCTGCTGTTCCGCGGCCAGCGCAACGCTCAGAAGTGATGACGCATGCCGACCATCACGCCGACGCGCGTGGTGCTGTCGACATCGAGCGCGGGCGTGCCGGCCCAGTACTCGGTCTCGCGCCCGACCGCGCCACCGCGCGCTCGCGCGGCATCGGCCTCGACATAGACGTGGGTGCGCCTGGACAGCGCGTAGTCGGCCACCACCGCGACACTGTCGGCATTGCCGCTGCCCAGCGGCACCGGCACGTCCTGGAACTGCGTGGCCACGTTGCCGTTCTGCCAGTAGCGGTAGTAGGCGCCCGACAGATGCAGCGCCGGCGTCAGCTGATAGCCGAGCCCCGCGAAGGCAATGGCGTAGCGCGCATCGCTGGCCGATTCCCGCCGGCCCATATGGCCGACGAAGGCCTTGGCCTTGCCGAACGCATACGAGCCGCCGACCGTGTAGTTGCGCACCGTGCCGCTGCCATCGTCGTTCTTGCGCTGGTCGTAGGCGACGCCGAACGCCACCGGTCCCTGCTGGTACAGCGCGCCGCCGCCCAGCGTGGTGCCGCGGACCATGCTGCCGGGCTGCTCGCCGGCGCCGTAGTCCAGTTGCACGGTCAGCGGGCCCATCGTGCGCTGGTACACCACGCTGTTGTTGATCCGGTAGTCCTGGATGAAGATGTCGCCGCCCAGGTACAGCGGGTCCGACCAGAAGTTGCCCCAGCCCTGGTCGAGCGGATTGAAGGCCCAGCCGATATTGTTCAGCGCGTTGTACTGGCGCCCGAAGGTCAGGCTGCCCCAGTCGCCCTTCAGGCCGACATAGGCCTGCCGGCCGAACAGCGCGTTGTAGCCCAGGCGGCCGTCGTCGCTGCCGACGCCCGCTTCGAGCTGGAAGATCGCGTGATTGCCGCCGCCGAGGTCTTCATCGCCCTTGATGCCGAAGCGGCTGCCGACCATGCCGCCGGAGACCAGCGCAAGCTGGTCGTTGCGATGGCCGTCGAGGTTCGAGGTGTAGCGCACCGCCGAACTGACGATGCCGTACAGCGTGACGCCGGGCTCCGCATGCGCGGTGCCGGACAGGGCGGCGACGGGCAACAGCCCGGCCGCCAGCAGCCAGGGGCTGGCTGTCTTCTTCATGGATTGTCCTCCGAGGTCGGACCCGTCCGACGCGCACGGCGCCGGCGGACCCGTCAGGCCGATGGCCTGCGGTACCAGTCCCGCGCGGGCACGCGGGTCGTCATCGGGACGTGCGCGGTGGCGCGTGTCCCGGGCGAAGGTCGAGATGGGCGACGTTGCCTTGCTGGCGGCGAATGCCGGCAGTGGAGCCGGGCAAGCCTGTGCGATGCCGGACGGTCCGGCGCCGCGGGAGTGGGCCCGAGGGCCTTGTGGCTGGGTTCGCCGGCGCCCACCTCGCGCGTCGTTCCGGCTCGTGCAGGGCGGACGGTGAAGGCGTGTTCCGGGTCGTCCCCGGTACGGCGAACGGGCGGTAGTTTACCTGCTTTGCCGAGCCGGCCCGAAAAACGCGGTCCTGGGGACCGCGTGACGGGCGCCATTGGCCGGCGAAAACTGTCCTGGCGAACGCCCTCGCGGCATCGCTGAAATGTGATGTTTAAATAATTTTTGTGAAAGTGGGCTAAATTTAATCGGTAAACAGCTTCGATTAAACGCCGAGGAGCGCGAGTGACAGCCCGATCGCAGCTCTCCGCGCCGTTCTGCGATGTGCCTCCACCCGGCCGAAGGCAGCAGGCCACCGGCCATTCCCGGTACCGTCATGCGAAGAAAACTCAGTTTCCGCCATATCGAAACGGTCCACGCGATCATCCTGACCGGTTCGGTGACGGGCGCGGCCACCCGCCTGCATGTGACGCAGCCCGCGATCAGCAACGTGTTGCGCGACGCCGAGGAGCGCCTTGGCTTCCTGCTGTTCGATCGCCGCGGCGGGCGGCTGGTGCCGACGCCCGGTGCGGACATGCTGTTCGAGGAAATCGAGAAGTCCTTCATCGGTCTCGATGCCATCAACGCCTTCTGCCAGCGCATCGAGCAAGACCAGCGCCAGCGGATTTCGATCGCGTGCACGCCGGCCTTTGGCGCGACCGTGCTGCCTCGGCTCGCCGCCACCTATGCGCGGCAGTATCCCGATATCTTTTTTTCGGTGCATTCCCGCGTCGCGCACCATGTGGCCGCCTTGATCGGCTCGCGCAAGGCGGACATCGGCTTCGCGCTGGAGGTGCCGGATATTCCGGGCGTCGACAGCGAACTGCTGGCCGAGCTGCCGATGCTCTGCTACCTGCCGCCTGGCCATCGTCTCGCACGCCAGGCGGTGGTGGAGCCGAGCCAGTTGCTCGATGAGCCGATGATCTCGCTGTCCCGGATCGAGGGCATCGAGGACGTGGTGGAGCGGCTGTTCGAACCCTGCGGCGCCATGCCGGTACCGGTTGCCGAATGTCCCGCGGCCATCTCGGCGTGCGGCATGGTGGCCGAGGGCCTGGGCTTCATGCTGTTCGATGGCCTGCCGGCGCAGCTGTTCGGGGCATCCCGCCTGAGCGTGCTGCCGCTGTCGTCGTCGCGCCGGCTGTCGTACCGCGCCTACTGGCTGAAATCGCGGACGCAGGAGCTGCAGCCGCGCGCGCTGATCGAACTGGCCCGCGACATCCTGCTGCGGATGGGAACTCAGGAAAAGCGCGAGAGCCGGTAGGGCGACGGGTCGAGCGCGCACGGCACGCCGGCCACGCGCGCGGCCATCAGCCGGCCGGTCATCGGCGCGCCCGTCAAGCCGGTGTGGCCGTGGCCGCAGGCGAGATACAGGCCCGGATGCGCCGGCAGCTCGTCGATGATCGGCACGCTGTCCGGCGTGGAAGGACGCAGGCCAAGCCAGACGCTCGCGCCTCGCGTATCGATGCCCGGGAACAAGCGGCGCGCGGCGGCCAGGATCGCCTCGGTGCGGCGCTCGTCCGGCGGATGGCGCAGCCCGGCGATCTCGACGGTGCCGGCGAAGCGCAGGCCGCCTTCCATCGGCGTGACGGCGACCGCCTGATCCTTGTAGATGAAGGGCACCGGCACTGCCACGCCGGGGTTTGGCAATTGCACGTGATAGCCCCGTTCGGCCTCCAGCGGCAGGCGCACGCCCAGCGGATCGAGCAATTCCCCGGAGAAGGCGCCGGCCGCCACCACCACACGGTCGGCACGGTCGTCTCCCTGATGGGTCCACAAGCGGAAGCCGCCGTCGTGGCAAGGCTGCAGCCGCTGCACGCGGCGCAGGCGGATCTTGCCGCCTTCGCGCTCGAACTGGCTTGCCAGCGCCTGCGTCAGCCGCTGCGGATCGATCGCGTGCGCATGCCGCGGAAAGCGGATGCCGCCTCGGACGTGATCGGCCAGGTCCGGCATCAGGGCCTTCAGCTGGGCCGGCGTCAACGGCTCCGTGGCGACGTCCTGTTCCTGCCGCAAGCGCGCGACGAGCCGATCGGCGCGCGATGGTGGGCGCTGGGCCGACCACAGGTGCAAGTGCCCTCGAGCCTGGATCACCGCGCTGGCCGCGGCGTCGCCCAGCAGTTCGCGGTAGCCGTCCAGCGCCGGCGCATGCAATGCGCGCAGTGCGCGCGCGGCGCGCTCGACCTGCTGCGGACGGCTGGCACGCACCCATGCGCGCAACCATGGCGCGGCGGCCAGCAGCCGCGGCGGATGGATCGCCAGCGGCCCATGCCGGTCGAGCAGCCACTTCGGCAGCTGCCATACCATGCCGGGCAGCGCGATCGGAATGCAGCTGTCCACGCTGATCAGGCCCGCATTGCCGAACGACGCGCCGCCGCCGGGAGGCAAGGCGTCGTAGAGGACCACATCGCGGCCCAGGCGCCGCAACGACAGCGCGATGCACAGCCCGACGATGCCGGCGCCGACGACGGCGATCCTGGCCGAAGCGGCCGGGCGGCTGGGCGCCGATTGCGGCCGAGGCGGAACAGCGGTGGTCGAGATGGTGCAGGGCGATGACAGGGACATGGGTCGGGACGATGAGTCGGCGGAAATACGCCTCGCCATCATGCGGCACCGCCTCGCCGTCCCGCCATTTCGGATTCGTGATGGCGCATTCATAACCGTGATTCGACATTCCCGCCGGGCTTGACCATGATGACCTGGCGTCGCCGCAGGGCACGAGCACACCAGCACGCGAGAACACGACACACGACACACGAGCACACGAGACACGACAGGGGAGACCAGGCATGTCGAGCAATGCAACACGAGCGGGGCGCCGTCGCGCCATTGGCACCATTTCCGCGCTGGCCGCGGGCTGCATCCTGGGTTTGGGTTCGCCGGGACAGGCCCGTGCCGAGGCGCCGGCCCGCTTTATCGTTCCGTTTCCCGCCGGTGGCGCGGCCGACGCGATGGCGCGCGTGCTGGTCGACCGGCTGAAGGACCAACTGAAGCAGCCGGTGATCGTGGAAAACCGCCCCGGCGCCAGCACCCGGGTAGCCGCCGAAACGTTGAAGCAGGCGGCGCCCGATGGCAATACGGTGCTGATGACGCTGTTCGACACGATGGTCATCGCACCGCTGGTCTACCGCAATCTGCGGTACGACCGCGACAAGGACTTCGCGCCGATCACCGAGGTGGCTGCGCTCGACTATGGCATCGCGGTCAGCGGAAGTTCGCCTTACCGGACGCTGGCAGACTACGTCAAGGCGGCCCACGCGAATCCCGCCGCCGCCACGCTGGGCGTATCGGGACTCGGATCGGTGTTGCACTTCCTCGCCTTCGATTTCACTCGCCAGACCCGCGTCGACATGTCGATCGTGCCGTTCCAGGGCGGGCCCGCCATGGTCACCAATCTGGTGGGCAACCAGATCGGCTCGGCGATCGACGGGCTCGGCGTCTTCGTCGAGCAGCACCGCGCCGGCAAGGTGCGCGTGCTGGCCGTATCGGGCAAGCAGCGCAGCAGCCAGCTTCCCGATGTGCCGACCTTTGGCGAACAGGGTTACCCGTCGCTGCTGGCCAGTTCCGGTTATGCGCTGTACGCGCCGGCCGGTACGCCGCCCGCGCAGATCGCGCGCTGGAACACGGCCATGCGGGCCGTGCTCGCCCAGCCCGACGTGCAGGCACGCATTCGTGCGATCGGATACGAGCCGCAGCCAGGCTCGACGCCGGCACAGGTGGTCGAACGCAGGAAGCGCCTGAGCGAACATTGGACGCCCATCGTCCGGACCTCGGGGTACAAGGGGGATTGAGCGCGATTGCGGGCGACCAAGAGCGACCAAGGGCGACCAAGAGCGAGCGACGGCGGGCGGCTACGCGGCCGTCCTGCAGTTCATCGGCCCATCGCCGCCAGCCCCTGCTCGAGATCCGCGATCAGATCGCGCGGATCCTCGAGCCCGACATGCAGCCGGACGATCGGCCCGCGGCCCGACCAGTCGCCGACGCTGCGGGCGCGCTTGACGTCCGACAGCGTCGCCAGGCTTTCGTAGCCGCCCCAGGAAGCGCCGATGCCGAACAGCGTCAGGGCGTCGATGAAGCGTTCCGCGGCGGAAAGGTCGTGACTGCGCAGTTCGAACGACAGCAGGCCGTTGGTGCCGGTGCAATCGCGCTGCCACAGCGCGTGGCCCGGATCGGCGGGCAGCGCGGGGCAGAACACCGTGGCGACCTCGGGGCGCTGCGTCAGCCAGTCGGCCACCGCCAGCGCGTTGGCCTCGTGCATCGCCAGCCGCGGCGCCAGGCTGCGGATGCCGCGCAGCACCAGATAGGCATCGTCGGGGCTCACCGCGATGCCGAAGCTGTCGGCCAGCGTGGACAGCGGTTGCCAGGCGTCCTCGGTGGTCGTCACCGTACCCATCATCACGTCGGAATGCCCGGACAGGTATTTGGTCGCGGCCATGATGGAGACATCGGCGCCGAGCGCCAGCGGCCGGTATTGCAGGCCGGAGCCCCAGGTGTTGTCGGCCACCAGCAGCAGCCCGTACCGCCGCGCCAGCGCCGACAGCCGGCGCAGGTCGCACATCTCGTAGACCAGCGAGCCCGGGCATTCGGCGTACAACATGCGCGTGGCGGGCTCGATGCGGGCCTCGAGGTCGCTGCCGTCGGCGGCGTAGAAATCGACGCGGATGCCGTGATCGCGCAGGAAGGTGTCGGCCAGATGGCGCACCGGCTCGTAGACGCAGTCGGCCATCAGCACATGGTCGCCGGGTCGCAGATAGGCCAGCAGCGTCATGCCGATCGCGGCGAGCCCGGTCGGATACAGCCGCGTCCGATAGCCGCCTTCGAGCGCGCAGACCGCGTCCTCGAGCGCGAAGCTGGTCGGCGTGCCGCGCGCGCCGTAGGTGAACAGGCGTTCCTCGCCGCGCCGTGCGCGTGCCTCGCGCTGCTGCGCCACCGTGTCGAACAGCACCGTACTGCTGCGCACGACCGGAGGATTGACGGGGCGGCCGCCCGGATAGTCGAGCGCCTTGCCGGCGTGGATCAGCGTGGTCAGCGGCGAATGTTGGATGGGATCTGGCATGGCGTCAAAGCGGCATCGGCAATCAGTCGATCTTCGCGCCCGACAGCTTGACGATGCGCGACCACTTCGCGATATCGCTGTTGAGCTGCGCGGCAAAGGCCTCGGGCGTGCTGGCGACGACCTCGCTGCCGCCGTCGTGGATCAGCTTGACGACCTCGGGCGACTGCAGCACCCGCACGATCGAGGCGCGCAGGTAGGCGACGCGCTCCGGCGAGGTGCCGGCCGGCGCGAAGATCCCGTACCAGTCCTCGAAGCTGGTGTTCTTGTAGCCAAGCTCGTCGAGCGTCGGGACCTTGGCGAACACGCCCAGGCGCTTCGGGCTGGTCACCGCCAGCACGCGCATCTTGCCGCTCTGCACGAAGCCCGCGACCGACGAGGTCGAGGTAATCAGCGTCGCCACCTGGCCGCCGAGCAGATCGGTGATGGCCGGACCCGCACCCTTGTACGGCACGTGCGTCAGCGCGATCTTGTGGTCCTTGTCGAGCACCACGCCGACCAGATGCGACAGCGTGCCGTTGCCCGGCGTCGCGTAGGTCAGCTTGCCCGGCTCGGCCCTGGCCTGCGTGACCAGGTCGGCGAAGGTCTTCAGCGGCGAATCGGCGGCGACGACGATGGCCAGCGGCGCGGCGTTCAACTGCGTGATGGGCGTGAAGCTCTTGATCGGATCGAAGCCCGCCGACGAGTACAGCGTCGGATTGACGGCCATCAGCGACACCTGCGAGGTCAGCAGCGTATAGCCGTCCGGCTTGGTCTCGGCCACCAGCTTCGCGCCGATATTGCCGCCCGCGCCGCCGCGGTTGTCGACCACCGCGGGCTGGCCCGTGATGGCGGTCAGCTTGTTGGTGACGATGCGCGTGATCGCATCGTTGCCGCCGCCGGCGGGGAAGGGCGAGACGAAGCGGATCGGCTGGCTCGGATAGCCGCCGACCGGCGTCAGCGGCTGCGCGCTGGCGGTGGCGAGGGGGACCGCGGTCAGGTGCGCCGCGGCCAGCAGGCCGAGCATCGACAGGGATATGGTTCTTTTCATGGGGACTCCTCCAGGCGTGGTGGTACTACGGCAGGCGGTAGCTGCCCAGCTCGGCGTCATCGAGCTGGGAGATCAGGTTGGTTTCCCACGCCAGGTACTGGCGCGCGGCGGCCTTGTTGCCGTCGTGGCGGTCGTGCACGAAGAACAGGTAGTCGATGCAGTCGCGGTCGGCGGGCTCGTTCGGCGAGGCCGACAGCGGCAGGCCGGCGGCGGTCCAGGCGGACATGCCGCCGTCGAGCACGCGCGCCAGGCCGCGTTGCTGCGCGGGCAGCGACAGCGCGGCGGCCGCGGCGATCTGCGGCTGATCGGCGATCAGCACCAGCGGGCGGGTCTCGCCGGCCACCGCCTGCGCCAGGCGCGGGCGGATCGACCAGCGCGCACCGGGAACATGCGCCTTGCGGTAGTCCATGCTGGCGCGCAGATCGATCGCGACGGCCTCGCCGCCGTCGAGCGCGCGG
>NZ_VWRN01000029.1 GCF_008632125.1 Cupriavidus cauae | reverse complement strand
CCCGCCACGCCGGCTGCCGAATCGCCGCCGGCCGGCGCCGCACCGAGCCCCGGCGCGGCGGCGCCCAGCCCTCCCGGTGCCGACACGGCCAATCCGCCGGCCACCGCGCCGCAGGTACCAAACTGGTTCTGGATCACGCTGGCCGTGGTCTGCGTGGCGATGGCGTACTTCTACTGGCGCTTCGACTTCGCGCGCATGGAGATCTTCAAGCAGCTGCTGTCGTCGTTCTTCCCGCTGGCGGTGCTGATCCTGGCCGTGCTCGGCTCGATCGTGTTTGGCCTGGCCACGCCCACCGAGGCGGCGGCGGTCGGCGCGCTCGGCGGCACGCTGCTGGCGGCTGCCTACGGCCAGCTCAACTATGGCGTGGTCAAGGAGTCGGTATTCCTGACCGCCAAGACCAGCGCGATGGTCTGCTGGCTGTTCGTCGGCTCGTCGATCTTCTCGGCCGCGTTTGCGTTGCTGGGCGGGCAGGCGCTGGTCGAGCAGTGGGTGATGTCGATGGACCTGACGCCGCTGCAGTTCATGATCCTGGCCCAGGTGATCATCTTCCTGCTGGGCTGGCCGCTGGAATGGACCGAGATCATCATCATCTTCATGCCGATCTTCGTGCCGCTGCTGGACAACTTCGGCATCGATCCGCTGTTCTTCGGCCTGCTGGTCGCGCTGAACCTGCAGACCGCCTTCCTGTCGCCGCCGGTCGCGATGGCCGCCTTCTACCTGAAGGGCGTGGCCCCGCCGCATGTCACGCTGAACCAGATCTTCGGCGGCATGCTGCCGTTCATGGCGATCCAGGTGGTGGCGCTGGTGCTGCTGTACATGTTCCCGGACATCGGGCTGTGGCTGCCGAAGGTGTTGTATCAGTAAGCCGACGCCCAGCCGTGGGCAAGCCACCGGTGCGCCATCGCCGGCGCATCATGCCAGCGCCGCGTCGAGGCAGCCGCGCACCGTGTCTTTGTCGGCCGCATCGAAGGGGCCGATGAAGACCAGCGCCGAACCGTCTTGCGGCGCGTGTCCGGCGGGCTCGACCCGCATCCGCCCCGCCACCAGGTGCACCGCATGCGCGCGCGGATCGCCATCGAACGCCACCAGGCCCTTGGCCCGCAGCAGTCGCACCGGCAACGTCTTCAGCGCCTGCCGCAGGGCCGCCTTGTCGAACGCCCGGTCCGTCCGGTAGGAGAAGGTCAGGATGCCGGCATGCAGCGCGTCGGGGCGGGTCCAGTGCCGGCTCCCACGCGAGAGCAACACGCCGGACGCGGTGCGCGCGTTAGGCGCAGTGGGCGCGGTGGGCCCGGTCGGTGCGGGGCCCACGGTCGGCGCGAGCGGCGGCCCGGCGTCCTGAGGATCCAGATGGTCCAGACGGTCCAGATAGACCGACAGCGGCAGATCGCCATGCCGTGCGGTCAGCACGGCAGCCCGTGGCGCCAGTTCACCGACCGATGCAACAACGGCGGAGACGGTGGCCGCGTCCGCCAGATCGGCCTTGGTCAGGGCCAGCACCGACGCGCCGGCAATCTGCCGCCGCACCATGTCGCCGACCAGCGGATCGCGGAGGGCATCGGTTACTCCCGCCACGTCGACCGCGACGACCACCGCGTTGAGCCGGAACGCAGGATCGAGCAGGCCGATCTGCGCGATCCGCTGCGGATCCGACACCCCGCTGGCCTCGATCACCAGCAGGTCGGGACGCTCGGCTCGCGCTGCGATGGCGAGCAGCGCATCGGCCAGCCGGCCGCCGATCGAGCAGCAGATGCAGCCGTTCTCGAGCTGGATCACGTCGTCGCTGCGCGCGCGGATCAGCGCCGCGTCGATATTGATCTCGCCGAAGTCGTTGACCAGCACGGCGATCCGCCGCCCCCGCGCATGGGCGAGCAGCCGGTTCAGCAGCGTGGTCTTGCCCGCGCCCAGATAGCCGCCGACGACCACCAGAGGAATGGGCGGCGGGGCGTTCATCGTGCCGGCGCCGGAAAGACGCGCCCGCCCAGCACCGTGCCCCAGACCCGGAGGTCCTTCAGGTCCTGCGGCGCCACGGCGCTGGGGTCGTCCTCCAGCACCGCGAAATCCGCAAGTTTGCCGGGCTCGATGCTGCCGATCACGTGGTCCAGATGCAGGGTATGCGCGGCGCCCAGCGTGATCGCGTGCAAGGCCTCGCCGACGCTCAGCCGCTCCCCCTCGCCCAGCACGCGGCCCTCCGCCGTCTGGCGCTGCACCGCGCACCATGCGGTGAACAGCGGGTTCAGCGAGGTGATCGGCGCATCGGAATGGATGGCGACCGGAATGCCGAGCCGCAGCGCGGAGCGCGCGGGGTTCATCCGCGCGGCCCATTGCGCGCCGACGGTCTGGCTGGCGTGCGCCTCGCCCCAGTAGTACAGATGGTTCGAAAAGAAGTTGATGCACAGCCCGAGCCGCGCGGCGCGCGCCAGTTGCGCGGCATCGGCGAGCTGGCAGTGCTGCAGCGTGTGCCGATGATCCGCGCGCGGATGGCGGGCGAGCATCGCCTCGAGCGCGTCCAGCACGACCTCGGTGGCCTCGTCGCCGTTGGTATGGATATGCAGCTGCAGGCCGGCCAGATGGAACGGCGTGAAGCAGTCCAGCAGCTGGGCCGGCGGAATCAGCCACAGGCCGTTGGGCTGGCCGCCGACGTACCCCGGCGCGCGCAGGCGCGCGGTAAAGCCCTGGATCGAACCGTCGACGATGAACTTCACCGGGCCGAAGTGCAGCTTGTCGCTGCCCGTCCGCGCGGCGGCATGCACGCGCTCGGCACCGCCATCCGGATTGCGCTGCGGGGCGAAGGCGGGCACGATGCGCAGCGGAAAGGCCTCGTCGGCGGTGACGGTTCGCAGCGTGTCCAGCCCCGCCGGCGACAGGTCGCTGACCAGGTCGGTCGCGGTGGTGACGCCCGCCAGTTGCGCCACCCGACCGAAGCGGCGCACCGCCTGCGGGTCTTCGGCCGCCGCCAGTGACAGGCCCTTGCCGATCACGCGGTGGACCGGGAACATCGCCGCAAACTCCTGCAATTCGCCGGTGGGCCGGCCCTGCGCGTCCTTGTGCACGCCTTCGATATCGGTGTCCTCGTCGATGCCGGCGAGCGCGAGCATTGCCGAATTGACGTTCATCAGATGCACGCTGGCATGCATCACGACGATGGGACGCGTGGCCGAGACCCGGTCCAGTTGCTGCACGCCGAGGCGGCCGGCGCCGAAGTAGATCGGATCGAAGCCCCAGGCGAGCAACGCCGTGTCGGCATCGGGCAAGCGAGCGGCAGCGCTGGCGAGCCGGTCGATGACCTGATCGAGCGTACGCAGGCCGCGCCACAGCCGGCCGTCGGGGTCGCGGCGATCGAAGTAGCCGACATAGACCGCCTCCCACATCGCGCCTTCCATCAGGTGGCAGTGGCCTTCGACCATGCCCGGCATCAGCACCTTGTCGCGGAAGGTGTCGTCGACATCGGCATCCGCCCAGCGCGCCATGTCGCCCCGTTCGCCGACCGCGACGATCCTGCCGTCGCGCACCGCCACATGGGTCGCATGCGGCTGCGCGGGATTCATCGTGAGGATCTTGCGCGCCTGGAATATTTGCGTGCGCGCCGTTTCGTGAGGAGTCATCGTTGCGTGAAAAGGTGGGAGGTCTGGCGAGGAGGCGAGGTCCTGGAGGAGGTCATGCCGCTTGCATGCGCGCCGGCCGCGGGACCAGGTTCACCAGCGCCGTCACCAGCAGGTTCACCGCGAGACTGACAAGCCCGACGTTGATGCCGCCGAAATCGGCCTGCTGCACATAGAGCGCGATCGCCAGCGCCTGCCCGCTCAGAATGCCCAGCGCGATCGCCAGCGGCCTGACCTTCCACGAGAACAGGATCGCCATCACGCCGGGGAAGAACTGCGTGACGCCGTAGTAGGTGGTATTGATCAGCGTCAGCATCAGGTTCGGCGTGACCAGCGTCATCACGATCGACAGCACCAGGTAGATCGCGATCACGACCTTGGCGCCCTGCTTCTGCCGCTGCTCGGGCAGGCCCGGCAGCAGGTTGCGCGCGACGATCGGCCCGATGGCCAGGCAGATGCCGGCCAGCACCAGCAGGCCCGACAACGCCGCGCCGGCAGTCACCAGGCCCAGCAGCCAGTCCGGCAGCAGGCGCACCGCCGCGGCGAAGAACGCCTCGTTCGGAGAGGCCAGCTGCAGGTTCTGGCTGATCGCGTAGTAGGACGCCAGCACCAGGAAGGGATACATCAGCATGTACAGCGGCATGGCAACCTGCGTGCGGCGGATCGTGTTGGCGCTCTTCGCGGTGAAGAAGTTCTGCACCGCGAACGGCATCATGTAGAAGCCCAGCGCCTGGAACAGCATGGTGCTCATCGAGAAGCGCAGTTGCGTGTCGCTCATTTGATTGCTGACCTGCATGCTGGCCGCATGGAAGACCTCGCCGACGCCGGCCTTCCAGCCCACCGCCACGCCGGTGGCGACGATCGCGACCACCATCAGCACGTCCTTCAGGATCGCGATGTAGGCCGAGGCCCGCACGCCCGAGATGGCGATATAGGTAAAGGCCAGCCCCGCGGAGATCAGCACCAGGTGCAGCGGATCGAAATGCCAGCCCAGGCCCTTGAGCGCGGCCACCAGGCCGGTGAACTGCAGCTGGCCCCAGGGCAGCAGGAACAGGATGGACGAGGCGGCGACGATCAACTCCAGCGCGCGGCTGCCGTAGTGGCCCTTGAACAGGTCGGGCAACGTGATCGCGTTGTAGCGCGCGCCGGCGCGCCAGATGCGCGGGCCGAGGAAATAGCCCAGCGGGTACGCCAGCAGGATATAGCCGAGAAACCAGATGCCGTAGGTCGGTCCCTTGGCGTAGATGCCGCCGGGAAAGCCGACCATCGTGCCGATGCTGTAGATCTCGCCGGCCGCCAGGAAGAAGACCAGATAGGCGCCGAACTGCCGCGACGCGACAAAGAAGTCGTGCACGCTCTGCGCCCCGCGTCCCTGGCGGGAGCGGATCGCGAGGTAGAGGGAGAACGCGATGAAGCCGAGGAATACCGCGGTGGTCATGGCGGCTCCTTCAGGCGCGATGCCGCGCATCTGCGGCATCGCCGGCGGCATCGTCGGACGCGTGGCGGTCGAACAGCAGCCAGCACAGCAGCATGCAGCCGGAGGTCAACACGAACCACGCGAAGATCCAGGCGTAGATGAAGGGAACGCCGAGCACGAAGCGCTCGACGGACGCCACCCAGGGCAGGAGTCCGATCACCCCGAGGTACGGGATGCCGAGACCGATGAACAGCTTGAGCATGCTTTGTCTCCGTGGTCCGATGGCCGGTTTGCGGTGCGCCGAGGGGTCGCCCGCTCTTGTTGTGGAGCCATCATAGGGAGCCGCGATGTATGATTCAAATGCAAATATCGAACGACTTCCATAACGGATCGGCATGGATACGCAGAAGCTGCTTCACCTGCTGGCGGTGGTCGAGCACGGCACCTTCTCGGAGGCCGCGCGGGCCGTGCATCTGACCCAGCCGGCATTGAGCCGCAGCATTCGGGCGCTCGAGGACGAACTGAAGGCGCAACTGTTCGACCGCGGCGCACGGCGTGCGCGGCTGACGGTGTTCGGCGAACTGGTGGCCGAGCGCGCCCGGCGCATCCGGCTCGAAGAGCGGCAGTTGCGGCGCGACCTGGACCTGCTGCGCGGCGGCGAGGAAGGCTCGCTGGCGATCGGCATGGCGCCCGCGCCGGCCGCGCTGCTGCTCACGCCCTTCCTCGCGCATATGGCGCAGGCCCATCCGCGCATCCGTGTCCGCACCGAGACCGGCGCCACCAGCGCGCTGCTCGAGCAGCTGCGCAGCGAAGCGATCGACGCGATCGTCGGCGATGCCTACGTGCTGCGCGCCGCCGACGACATCGAGCTGGAAACACTGGGCGAGCTGAGCGCCGGCCTGGTCTGCCGCGCGGGCCATCCGATCCTGCGCAAGCGCCGGCTCGATATCGAGGCGATCCGCGCCTATCCGGTCGCGTCGACCACGCTGAGCGCCATCATCGGCCGCCAGCTGATCGAGTTGTGGGGACCGGAGGCCGCGCCAGACCGTCTGATCACCCTGCATTGCGACAACCTCGACGTGTTGCGCAGCGTGGCGCTGACCACCGATACGCTGCTGTTCGGCGTGCTGTCCATCACGCGGCAGGAGCGGGCCGAGGGCCGGATGGCGGAGGTGCCGATGCCGCCGGATGCGCGCCGGCGCGGCCGCTATGGCATCGCGCGCATGGCGGCGCGCTCGCTGTCGCCGGCGCTGGAATCGCTGTACGCGTTCACGCGGGCGCAGTGGAAGACGGTGTCGGCGGAGCCGGCCGGGTCGGCGACGCGCCGGTGAACGCCCTGCGCCATCGGTGCTGCCCGTTGTATCCTTGCCCTTTCGTATCCACCGGTGCCCACCGGCTTGCCCCCTCTTCGCTTCCGCTTCCCTCTTCTTCCCTGTCCCTTCTCATACGAGGAATCCCATGTCCGCCACGTCCGAATTCAAGATGGAATACCGCCGCCTGGGCCGCAGCAATCTGAAGGTGTCCGCGCTGTGCCTGGGCACCATGATGTTCGCCGACCAGACGGACGAGGCCGAGGCCGGCCGCATCGTCGCCAGCGCGCGCGACCATGGCGTCAATTTCATCGACACCGCGGACGTCTACAGCAAGGGCGGCTCCGAGCAGATGGTGGGCCGGCTGATCGAGGCCGATCGGCAGGAATGGATCCTCGCCACCAAGCTGGGCAACGCGATGGGCTCGGCGCCGAACCGCGGGCACTACTCGCGCGTCTGGATGCTGCGCGAGGTCGAGGACAGCCTGCGCCGGCTGGCGACTGACTACATCGACATCCTGTATCTGCACCGCGATTTCGCCGACGAGAACCTCGAGGAGGCGGTGCGCGCGATGGGCGATCTGGTGCGCGACGGCAAGATCCGCTACTGGGCGGTGTCGAACTTCCGCGGCTGGCGTATCGCGGAAATCGCGCGGCTGTGCGATCAGCTGGGCGTGCCGCGGCCGGCAGCGTGCCAGCCCTACTACAACCTGCTGAACCGGATGCCCGAGGTCGAGATACTGCCCGCCTGCGAATACTACGGGCTCGGCGTGGTGCCCTACAGCCCGGTCGCACGCGGCGTGCTGACCGGCAAGTACCTGCCGGGACAGCCGCCGGAGGCCGGCACCCGCGCCGGACGTGCCGATCGCCGCATGATGCAGACCGAGTTCCGCGAGGAATCGCTGGTCATCGCGCAGCAACTGAAGGCCCACGCCGAGGGCCGCGGCCTGACCGCCGGCCAGTTCGCGACCGCATGGGTGCTGGCCAACCCGCTGATCAGCTCGGTGATTGCCGGCCCGCGCACGCTGGCGCAGTTCGAGGATTATTTCGGCGCGATCGGCGCGGCGCTGTCGCCCGAGGAAGAGGCGATGGTCGATGCGCTGGTGGCGCCGGGACACCCGTCCACGCCGGGCTATACCGACCCGAGCTATCCGTTTACGGGGCGGCCGGTGAAGGTGGCGGCGGGCTAGCGCAGCCGTGCGGCCCGGCGCTCCCGCAGCGCTGCGGCCTCTTGCGGCATGGCGGCTCGCCGGGGGCGCCTCACCACCCTCGCCCCAAGTCCTGGATCGAGCGGGACAGTCCCAGCGCCTCGACCCCCGCCAACGTCCCGATGCTGACCATCCCGGCGGCCCCCGACGGCTCGTCCTGGCCCAGTTCGGTCATGCAACGGGAGATGTGCACGGCGTGCTTCGGCAGGCAGGGTTCCATCCCTGGCGGATGAATCCGGGCGGGACGATCGAGGTCCGTGCTGGTGTCCCCGGACCGCTGCGGGCCGCGGAACCGGGCGGGACGAAGCGGCCGCGCCGGCGCATTGCGTCGAGCGTGCGGGCGTAACGCTTCGCGCCGATCGTGCGATGCCGTGGCGACGCGCCGTTCGCCGCAGCCAGCCGAGGGTTGCCCGCCTGTATCGTTGCGGCTAATGCCGGCCGGGAGTTGTCCGCCTGTATCGCAGCGGCCGTTGCCCGCCGGGAGTTGCCTGCCTGTGTCGCCGGGGCTAATGCCGGCCGGGAGTTGTCCGCCTGTATCGCAGCGGCCGTTGCCCGCCGGGAGTTGCCTGCCTGTGTCGCCGGGGCAGTTGCCGGCGGTGGAAGACCGCACGTGCCCGCCGATCCCGGCCTGCGCCGCCAGCCACTCGGCCAGGTATTCCGCGCGGCTCTGCCTGCTGCGGTAGATCTCCACGATGGCCATTCCGTGCCCGCGCGCCGCGGTGGCCGGCGCGTTGACATCGGCGCGGATGAACGCGATGGAGACCTCGTCGTTCTGCTGCTCGGCGAGCGTCAGGCGCCCGGTGGCGGGTGTGGCGGAGAGATACAGCGGCGCGCGGACGCCAAGGAACCACGATTTCAGTACGGTGAACATATGCGTCCTCGTCGAGTGAAATGCAGGCGCCATCTTTGCCGGCATTGCGGACGCGGACTACTGGAAACGTGTGCGGAATGTGCGCATAGCGATGAGTTACCGCATCGCCATGCGAGTGTGAACCGAAGCCTGCGGTCGCAATGACGTCCCGATCTGCGTCCCGATCTGCGTCCAGATCCACGTCGCCATCCACGCCGCCATCCACGTCGCCATCCCGCTCGCAACGAGCGGCGGGACCCAGGCTAACGTCAGACCGGACCGCCGGCTACAGCCCTTTCTCCACCATCGCCAGCACGCGCTCGCCCAGCGCGATCCGTTGCGCTTCGTCGGCATGGCGCAGCGGCCCGTCGATGATCAGCAGCGCCAGCCCGTGCACCGCCGACCAGGCCAGATACTCGGCCCCCGGGCGCCGCTCGGCGGGCAGCACGCCGGTCGCGACCAGCCCGTCCAGCGCGGCGCCGAGCAGCTGGAAGGGATTCAGGCCGCTGGGCCCGGCCTTGGCGGGATCGCGATCGTCTTCCACCATCGTCGGCGTGGCGAAGGCGGTGCGGAACAAACCCGTCTGCGTCTGCGCGAACTTCAGGTAGCCGGCGCCGATGGCGCGCAGGTTGGCGCGGGCCTTCGCAACCGGATCGTTGCCGTCGACCTGCGCGGCCGCTGCGGCCAGCTCCGCTTCCATTGCCACCGCCAGCGCGGCCAGCGCCGCGGCGCGTACCGCCTCGAACAGCGCCTGCCGGTTGGCGAAATGCCGGTAGGCGGCATTGGGCACCACGCCGGCGCGGCGCGTGGCCTCGCGCAGCACGACCGCGTCGGGGCCGCCGTCGCTGGCCAGCGCGATGCCGGCGTCAATCAGCGCGCGACGCAGATCGCCGTGGCGATAGGTCGAGCGCGGCGGCGGCTCGACGGCGAACTTCAACGCGGTAACCATCAGGCTGCATGGCCGCCCTGGGGCGCGGCCATGCCCGTGTTGGGCGCATGATCGGCGGCACCGCTGGCGACACTGCCGGCGACACCACCGGAAACACCACCGGAAACACCATCGACCGCACCACCGGCGGCACCATCGGCCGCCGCCTCGGCACCTTCCGGCGTCACCGATACCGGCGCGGTGCGCGTGCGCAGCAGCATGCCGCCGAGCACCGCCGCCACCAGCGCGAACACCGCGCCGACCAGGAAGGCAGCGTGATATCCCGCGTTCAATGCCTCGGCCGGCGCGCTGCCGGCGGCGGCCACGCCCGCGGTGCGGCCCGCCGCGAGGCTGGCCAGCACCGCCAGGCCGAGCGCGCCGCCCATCATGAAGGAGGTATTGACCACGCCCGACGCCAGGCCGGAATCGCTCGGCTTGACGTCGCTCATCGCCGCCAGCAGCACCGGATTGAACGCGATGCCGGCACCCAGGCCCAGCAGCAGCATGCCGGGCAGCACGTCGACGACGAAGCCGCCGTCGACCGGCGCGCGCGCGAACAGCAGCAGGCCCAGCGCCGCCAGCAGCAGCCCGACGGCCAGCGGCGCACGCACGCCGTAGCGCATCACCAGACGCGCCGACAGGCCCAGCGAGAACGCCGCCATGATCAGGTTGGCCGGCAGGAACGCCAGCCCGACCTGCATCGGGGTGTAGCCCAGCACCAGCTGCAGGTACAGCGCCGAGATGAAGAACCAGGCGAACATCGCCGCGGCCCACAGCACGCCGACCACGTTCGACACCGCGACATTGCGCAGCCGGAACAGGCCCAGCGGCATCAGCGGATGCGCGACGCGCGACTCGATCAGCAGGAACACCAGCAGCAGCGCCACCGCGATGCCGAGCATCGACACGGTCTGCGTGGCCAGCCAGCCGACCTCGTTGCCATTGACGACCGCATAGACCGCCAGCATCAGCGACACCGTGATGGTCACCGCGCCGCCGACGTCGAGCCGCTGTCCGTTCGCGGAGCCCGGCAGGTTCGGAATCAGCGCCAGGCACAGCGCGTAGACCGCGACGCCGATCGGCAGGTTGACCAGGAAGATCCAGTGCCAGCTCAAGGCGCTGGTCAGCAGGCCGCCGAGCAGCACGCCGATGCTGCCGCCGCCCGCGCAAACGAAGCCGTAGACGCCCATCGCCTTGGCGCGGTCGGACGGCGTCGAGAACAGGTCCATGATCAGCGACAGTGCCACCGCGGACACCACCGCGCCGCCGACCCCCTGCACCGCCCGCGCGGCGACCAGCAGGCCCTGCGATTGCGCCACGCCGCAGGCCAGCGACGCGAGCGTGAACAGCGTGATGCCGAGCAGGAACAGCCGGCGGTGGCCGAACAGGTCGCCCAGCCGGCCGCCGAGCAGCAGGAAGCCGCCGAAGGTCAGCATATAGGCGTTGACGACCCAGACCAGCGCGGTCTCGGTGAAGCCGAGTTCGTTGCGGATCGACGGCAGGGCGACGTTCACGATGGTCGTGTCCAGCACGATCATCAGCTCGCCCAGGCATAGGACCATCTGCGCCAGCCAGCGCTTGCGGTCATCGAGTGTGTGCTGCATGGCGTGTCCTTTTGCGGTTCCTGGTTTTTGTTTGGGTTCTTTGCTTCGGGAGCATTGACGGGAGCATTGACGCGCGGGCATTCCGCGCAGTTGTGTACAGCGTACACAACCATAGCACACAAATGGACAATGTCCACTTCTGTGTTGTCATGTCGCTTTAGGGACACATGCCGGCGCCCCCCACGGGCCGGCCCGAGCCGGCGTGTCCCGCAGCCAGTGCGGCAAGCCTTGCGACTCAAGCCGTTCGACCCAGGCCGTGCGACTCAAACCGTGCGGCGGTGGCGGACCCGGCTAGTCCGCGCGCCGCCCTGCCCGTCGGCGCGCAGCACCGTCATCTCGGCCAGATAGTCGAGCAGCCGCTTGACCGCCGCCGAGCGCGGCCGCTTGTCGCGCACGATCAGCTGCGCGTCGGCGGCCTCCAGCACCGCGTTGCGCACCGGCAGCGCCACCAGCTGGTCGCCCAGCTCGCGCGCGACCGCCAGCGCCGGCAGGAAGGTCACGCCCAGGCCGGTGCTGGCGTAGTGCTTCAGCGCCGCGATCGAGTTGGTGGTCAGCGCCGCGGTGAAGCGGACCTTCTCGGTCAGCTCGACCAGCTGGATCACCTGGCGCAGGCCGAAGCCGGGCGTCATCAGGCCGACCGGATACGGCAGGATGTCCGCGACGGTCAGCGCCTTGCCGCGACGCGCGAGCGGATGATCGGGGCGCGCGATCACGCAGACCGGCTGGCGCCGCGCCGTCAGCACGCGCAGCGTCGGCTCCGGCGGCGGCGCATAGGCCAGGCCCACGTGGGCGCGATCCTCGGCGACCGCGCGCACCACCTCGTTGACGTTCATCAGTTCCAGCGTGACGTGGATCTTCGGATAGCGCTGGCAGAACTCGTTGAGCACCGCGTGGATCAGCTCGTCGATAAAGCCCTCGCCGGCGACGATATGGATCTGCCCACGCTGCAGCCCGTTCAGCTCCTGCAGCCGGGCCAACAGCGTCTCCTCGCCGGCGAGCCGCTCGCGGTAGTGGTCGAGCACCAGCTGGGCCGCCTCGGTCGGCATCACGCCGCGGCCGCGGCGCTCCAGCAGCGTCGCGCCGAGTTCGCCTTCGAGCTGCTGGATCTGCCGGCTGATCACCGACGGTTCGACATCGAGCTTGTCGGCGGCGGCGCGGATCGAGCCGGCGGCCACGGCCGCATAGAAATAGCGCAGCCGGCGTTCGCTGAGTCCGGCCGGCAAGGCGCCGTCGCGGTTCGGGTCGGGGGATACGGGCACGGGGTGTTTCCTTCGAAGGTTGTCTGCATGCGGGGGCGTCGTGGCGGCCAGCAGCGTTGACCGTCCAGCGTTGATGGTCCAGCGTTGATCGTCCAGGTCCGCCAAGCGTTGACGGAGCGTTGACCAAAAAGCAACGGAATCGTACAGCGATGGCTATTGTTCCTCAACGGCCGCGTTGGCAACAATGCGCGAAGGCCGGCGCCGCCCTCGTCGCGAACGCCTGCCGAACGGGACAACAACTGCACGACCACAGCACAACGACAGCACAACAACTTCATAACAAGCGCCCGTCCTGCCAACCCCGCACCGTGCCCCGCGGCACCCGGAGACATCGATGCAACAGACCACCACCTCGTGGAATCCATCGGACGCGATGGCCGCCACGCCCGATGCGCTGGCGCCGATCTATCGCAAGATCAGCCTGCGCGTGCTGCCCTTCCTGCTGCTGTGCTACGTGTTCGCCTATCTGGACCGCGTGAACATCGGCTTCGCCAAGCTGCAGATGCAGCAGGACGTCGGCATCAGCGACGCGGTCTACGGGCTGGGCGCCGGCATCTTCTTCCTCGGCTATGTCATGTTCGAGGTGCCGAGCAATCTGCTGCTGGCACGGATCGGCGCGCGCAAGACCATCAGCCGGATCATGGTGCTGTGGGGCGCGACCTCGGCCTGCATGCTGTTCGTGCGCGACGCGCACAGCTTCTATGCGCTGCGCTTCCTGCTCGGCGTGTTCGAGGCCGGCTTCGCGCCGGGCATGATCTTCTATCTGACCTACTGGTACGGCGGCGCCCGCATGGCGCGCGTGATGGCGATCGTGATGCTGGCCGGCCCGATCGGCGGCATGGCAGGCGGCCCGGTGTCGACCTGGATCATGACCGCGCTGGCCGGCTCGCACGGCATGGCCGGCTGGCAATGGATGTTCCTGATCGAGGGGCTGCCGTGCGTGCTGCTCGGCGTGGTCGCCTACTTCTTTCTGGACGACACGCCGGCGCAGGCGCGCTGGCTGTCCGACCACGAGCGCCGGCTGCTGGCGCACGACATCGGCGCCGCGCGCGCCGGCGGCGGCCATCACAGCTTTGCGACGGTGCTGCGCGATCCGCGCATTTATGCGCTGGCCTTCGGCTACTTCTGCCTGATCAGCGGCATCTACGCGGTCAGCTTCTGGCTGCCGACGATCCTGAAGGGCGCGGGCGTGACCAGCACGATGGCGATCGGCATGTATTCGGCGCTGCCTTACGTCGCCGCCGCGATCCTGATGTTCCTGGCGGCACGCAGCTCCGACCGCCATCAGGAACGGCGCTGGCACAGCGCGACGCTGGCCTTCGTCGGTGCCGCCACGCTGGCGGTCGCGGCCTTCACCGCCGACAACCTGACGCTGTCGCTGCTCAGCATCACCGTCGCGACCGCGGCGATGTGGGCCGCGTACACGGTGTTCTGGGCGATCCCGTCCGAATATCTGCAAGGCACCGCCGCGGCGGGCGGCATCGCGCTGATCAACAGCCTCGGTCTGCTGGGCGGCTTCGTCAGCCCGACGCTGATCGGCGCGGTCAAGGACCTGACCGGTTCGCTCGAGGGCGGGCTGCTGGCGATGGTGGCGCTGCTGGCCGCGGGCGGCCTCGCGATCCTGCTGAACCGGCTGCCGAAGGACCGCGCGGCCGCTGCAGTCCGCTGATGCTCGCTGCGGTGCGCTGACGGCCGCTGTGGTGCGCTGATGCGTGCCGCGATGTGCTGATGCGCTCCGCGGCGCGCTGATGCGTACGGTGGCCTTGCTTGCTCCCCGCTCCGTTTCCACGTTTCGATTTGACCGACTACCGATCCATGCGCATCCTTCTCGCCGGTTTCCAGCACGAGACCAATACCTTCGCGCCTTCGAAGGCTCACTACGACAACTTCGTCCGCGGCGAAGGCTTTCCCGCGATGGTGCGCGGCGCCGACGTGCTTGCGCTGCGCGACGTCAACATCCCGGCGGGCGGCTTCCTGCGCGCGATCGGTGAGCTGACGCGCGAACTGACGAGCAACGAAGCAGAACTGCTGCCGGTGATCTGGGCCGGCGCCAGCCCTTCGGCGCATGTGGCCACCGACGCGTTCGAACGCATCGCCGGCGAGATCGTCGACGCCGCGCGCGCGCAGCGGCCCGATGCGATCTATCTGGACCTGCATGGCGCGATGGTGACCGACGCGCACGACGACGGCGAAGGCGAGTTGCTGGCGCGGCTGCGAGCCGTGGTGGGCGCCGGCGTGCCGATCGTCGCCAGCCTCGACCTGCATGCCAACGTCACGCAGCGCATGCTGGACAACGCCGACGCGCTGGTTGCCTACCGCACCTATCCGCACGTCGACATGGCGGACACCGGCGCGCGCGCGGCGCAATTGCTGCAACGCTTGCTCGCCGCGGGCAACAGCCGCCCGCTGCATCGTGCCGCGCGGCGCCTGCCCTTCCTGATTCCGATCAACGGCCAGTGCACTTTCCTCGAACCGGCGCGCGGCATCTACGCGTTGCTCGACGAGCTCGAACGCGAACTGGACGGCGTGGTGTCGCTGTCGTTCACGCCGGGCTTCCCTGCGGCGGACTTCGCCGAATGCGGCGGCGTGGTGTGGGGCTATGGCGACGACGCGGCGCGCATCGAGCAGGCGGTCGCCGCGCTGACCGACGCCGTGGTCGCGCGCGAGGCGCAGTGGGCGGTGCCCTTCCTGACGCCGGACGAAGCGGTGCAGGAAGCGATGCGGCTGTCGCAGGCGGCGAGCCGCCCGGTGGTGATCGCCGACACCCAGGACAACCCCGGCGCCGGCGGCGACTCGAACACGACCGGCATGCTGCGCGCGCTGGTGCGCGCCGGCGCCACCGATGCCGCGATCGGGCTGATCGTCGATCCCGAGGCCGTGCGCGCCGCGCATGCCGCCGGCGTCGGCAGCGACATCACGATCGCGCTCGGTGGCCAGTCCGGCGTGCCGGGCGACGCGCCGTTCGAGGCCACCTTCCGCGTCGCGCAGCTGTCCGACGGCCGCTGCCGCTTCGACGGTCCGATGATGAACGGCATGGACGTCGACGTCGGCCCGGCGGCGCGGCTGACGATCGGCGGCGTGCAGGTGGTGGTCAGCGCCGGCAAGGCCCAGATGCTCGATCGCAATCTGTACCGGATGGCCGGCGTCGAGCCCGAGCGGATGAAGATCCTGGTCAACAAGAGCTCGGTGCATTTCCGCGCCGACTTCCAGCCGATCGCCGAGGCGGTGCTGGTGGCCAAGGCGCCGGGTCCGCTGCTGGCCGATCCGGCCGACCTGCCGTGGAAGAAGCTGCCGGCGGGATTGCGGTTGCGGCCACTGGGACCGGCTTTCACGGGGCCGCGTGGAGAAGTTTGAAGACACCGGGTCGTCGCGTTCGCGGGGACGACAGCATGGTGGCCGATATCGCATGATGCGCGCATGATCCGCGCCTGATCCGCGTCGTCCCCGCGAAGGCGCGGGTTCGGTGGCTTTGGTGATTCAGTGAAAATCCCGGCTGCCCGCCACCAGCCGGCCCAGCAGCGGACTGAGGTCGACCAGTTCCTGCGCGATCAGATGCCGGACCTCGCCCTGCCGCTGCCAGGTACCGACCACGCCGAGCAAGGCCGCGCCCAGCACCTCCTTGCGCTGGCGGTCGACCAGGTCGGGCCACAGGATCACGTTGATCGAGCCCGTCTCGTCCTCGATCGACGAGAAGATCGTGCCGCTGGCGGTGCCGGGCCGCTGGCGCACGGTGACGATGCCGCAGGCGCGCACCCGCCGCCCATTGGGTAGCCCGGCCAGGTCGCGCGCGGTGGCATAGCCCATCCCCGCCAGCCGCCGGCGCAGCAGCGTCAGCGGATGGGCCTTCAGCGACAGCCCCAGGCTGGCGTAGTCGTCCACCAGTTCCTGCCCCAGCTTCGGCGCCGGCAGCGCCAGCGCACCCTCGGCCGGCGGCGCGCTGTGCAGCAGATCGCGATGCGCGGCCTGCACCGCCGCGGCCCGGGCCTGCCAGCGGGCCTGGCGGCGATGGCCGGCCAGCGAGCGCAGCGCATCGGCCGCGGCCAGCACGTCGATATCGTGCCGATCGAGGCCGGCGCGCAGCACCAGGTCCTCGACGGTGGCGAAAGGCCGCTCGAGCCGGGCCTGTTCGATCCGCAGCGCGGCGGCCTCGCGCATGCCCTTGACCCGGTTCAGACCGAGCCGCACCGCATCGTTCTCCAGCACGCTTTCCCAGCCGCTGACCGTCACGTCGGGCGGCAGCGACCTGACTCGATGGCGGCGCGCGTCCTGCACCAGCTGCGACGGCGAATAGAAGCCCATCGGCTGGCTGTTCAGCAGGGCGCAAAGGAAGGCCGCGGGATGATGGCGCTTGATCCAGGCGCTGACATAGACCAGCTTGGCGAAACTGGCGGCATGGCTTTCCGGGAAGCCGTACTCGCCGAAGCCCTCGATCTGCTTGCAGATCGCCTGCGCGAACGCCTCCGGATAGCCGTTGCGGGTCAGCGCCTTGATCAGCGCGTCCTGGTGGCGCTTCAGATCGCCCTTGCGCCGCCACGCGGCCATCGAGCGGCGCAACTGGTCGGCCTGGCCCGGCGTGAAGCCGGCAGCGTCGATGGCCAGCTGCATCACCTGCTCCTGGAAGATCGGCACGCCCAGCGTGCGGCCCAGCACGCGGCGGATCACCTCGTTGTGATAGGTCGGCAGCTTGCCGGTGCGGCGGACCATCTCGCGCCGCTTCAGATAGGGATGGATCATGCCGCCCTGGATCGGCCCCGGCCGCACGATCGCGACCTCGACCACCAGGTCGTAGTATTTGCGCGGCTGCAGCCGCGGCAGCATCGACTGCTGCGCGCGCGACTCGACCTGGAACACGCCGATGGTGTCGGCCTTGCACAGCATCTCGTAGGTGTCCTTGTCGTCCTGCGGGATGTCTTCCATGCGGCAGGGCAGCTCCGGATGCGCGGGATTCGGGATCATCGCCAGCGCGCGGCGGATCGCGGTCAGCATGCCCAGCGCCAGCACGTCGACCTTGAGCAGGCCCAGCGATTCGAGATCGTCCTTGTCCCACTGGATCACGCTGCGGTTCTCCATCGCCGCGTTCTCGATCGGCACCAGCCGCGACAGCTTGTCGCGCGCGATCACGAAGCCGCCGACGTGCTGCGACAGATGGCGCGGAAAGCCGCGCAGCTGCATCACCAGGCTGGCCCACTGGCGCACCGCGGGCGAATCGGGGTCGAGCCCGTAGCGCGAAATGCGTTCGACGAAGCTGTGTCCGCTCTCCCACCACGCCTGCCCCTTGACCACCTGCTCGACCACGCCGGGGTCGATGCCGAGCGCGCGGCCGACGTCGCGCAGCGCGCTGCGGGCGCGATAGGTGATCAGCGTCGCCGCCAGCGCGGCGCGATGGCGGCCGTATCGTTGGTAGATGTACTGGATCACCTCCTCGCGCCGCTGGTGCTCGAAGTCGACGTCGATATCGGGCGGCTCGTCCCGCTCGCGCGAAATGAAGCGGCCGAACAGCAGATTGGTCTGCTCGGGGCTGACCTCGGTGATGTACAGGCAGTAGCAGACCACCGAGTTCGCAGCCGAGCCGCGGCCCTGGCACAGGATGCCTTTGCCGCGGGCAAAGCGGACGATGTCGTAGACCGTCAGGAAGAAATGCTCGTAGCCCTTTTCCTCGATCAGCGCGAACTCGTCCTCCAGCCGCTGCCGCACCGTGGCGGGGACGCCGTCGGGATAGCGCTGCGCGGCGCCGGCCATCGTCTCCTGGCGCAGGTACGAACTCGGCGTATGGCCCTTCGGCACCAGTTCCTCGGGATATTCGTAGCGCAGCGTATCGAGCGAGAAGTCGCAGGCCTGGGCGATCTTGATCGTTTGCGCCAGCGCCTCGCGCGGATAGAGCCGCGACAGCCGCTGCCGCATGCGCAGATGGCGCTCGGCATTGGGCGCCAGCGCCATGCCGCAGGCGCCCAGCGGCTGGCCCAGCCGGATCGCGGTCAGCACATCGGCCAACGGCTTGCGCGAGCGCACATGCATCTGCACCGCGCCGGCGGCCACCAGCGGCACGCCGGTGTCGGCGGCCACCGCTTCGAGCCGCTCGCGATGCAGCGCGTCGGCATGTTCCTGCAGCAGTTCCAGCGCGATCCAGACGCGCTCGCCGAAGATCGCGCGGCACCATTGCGCCTGGGCGCGCAGCGTCTCCGGGTCGGCGCAGTAGTCCGGCAGCAGCAGCGCCAGGCAATGCGGCATGCCGCGCAGATGCGCTTCCTCCGGAGCGGGATCGCTGATGTCGTGCTGGTACAGCTGGTAGCTGCCCTTGTCGGCCCGCCGGCGTCCGAGCGTGATCAGCTCGCACAGATTGCCGAACCCTTCGCGGTCCTGCGCCAGCAGGATCAGCCGGATACCGGACGGGACTTCGGATGGGACTTCGGATGGGACTTCGGACGGGTCACCCCGCTGCCGCAAACCCAGGCCGCCCTCGCCCGCCTGCAGCGTCATGCGGCTGCCGATCAGCAGCCGGAAGGCTTCGGCCGCCTCGGCCCGGGCCAGCAGGCGCGCATGCCGGCGCAGGAACTCCGGCTGGACCGTCCCGCCTGCCGGCGAATCGGCCACGGCAGCGGCTGCCCCCGGGCCTGACGATGGCGCCGCGAGCCACATTTCGTTGTCGTCATCGTCGTCCTCGTCATCGTCGTCCGTGTCATCGGCAGCGCCGCCCGCCGCCATCCTCGCCAGCCGCGCCGCACTGCGCTCCACCGCCTCGCGAGTCCGCTCGCGCAGGGTCTTCAGCGCGTGATGCGCCCGCGCCGTGCCGGCCACCGACGCCTCGTCGGTCAACGCCAGCCCGCGATACCCGAGCGCCAGCGCCCGTTCGATCAGTTCCTCCGGATGGGAGGCGCCGGTCAGGAAGGTGAAGTTGGAAATGCAGTGCAGCTCCGCGTAGTCCGGCAGGCTGCCAAGCAGCAGCGAGGCGAGCGATGGCGGCAACGAAGACGCGGAAAACGGGGACTGGGGTGGAGCTTGGGACACAGCACTGCGAGGGGAATGCCTGGGATGGATACTGTATGTTTATACAGTATCGACAAGCGTGAAGGCAAGATGAATTGCGGTGCGAGCCTGCGTGCCTTGTCGTCGTCCGTCCCGTTGCCCCAGCCACAGAAAAAACGATGGCCCCCCGAAGGAGGCTATTTCTCTCTCGCCGGCGTCCAACAGATGGGGAGCGGAGCTATCGTTTTCGGCATATGCGCTGTCCTTAGCCAAACAACCCATGCAAAAACCACCGGTACTCCCCTTCCTCCTCCCCCTCGCGTCCGGGGCGTTCGCGGTAGATCCAGCAGCGCAGGCCATCGCCGCGTTCGGCGATGAAGTAATCGCGGGTGGCGAGGGCGCCGTCCCACCAGCCTGACTCGATGCGTTCGGGTCGGGACAGCAGCGTCAGCGGGCTGCCGTGGCAGGGGCGATGCCGGCGCACCGGCAGGCGCAGCGGCGGTTCCAGCAGCCACAGCGGACGGTCGGGCAAGGCGGCATCGGCCGAAGCCGGCGTCGAAACGCGGGGCGCCGCCCCCCGCGGCGTCGAAGCTCCCTGCGATGAAACTCCCGGCGAGGAAATGCGCGGCGCCGAACCGCGCGGCGACGCGTTGGCGCGGCCCGTGCCGGCTTCGTCGACAGGCCGCCAGCGGTTGGCGCATTCGGGCCGATGGTCCGCCAGCGGATGCGGCTGCAACACGTTTTCGCGGCCCAGCCGCGCCACCAGGGTATCGAGCACGCGGCCGAGTTCGGCCTGCCCGCCGCCGGGCTCGGGGAACAGCGTGTCGCTCTGCGGCAGGCATTCGGCCACGGTGTCGACCTTCAGCATCAGGCCGACTACTGGCGCCTCGAACTGCAGCCGGTCGAGCTTTTCCTGCAGCAGCCTGGACAGATGCACCGGATCGCGGCTGGGCTGGGCCAGGCTGACCGTCACCGGCGTGGCGGCGATGGCGGCGTCGCGCCGCTGGCGTTCGTGTTCGAGCCGCAGCACGAAGCGCGTGACGCCGGCCTGATGCGCCGTCAGCCAGCCGGCCACCGCCTGCAGCAGGCGCTGGGCGCCGGCCAGCACGCCGGCGGCCGATTCGGTGCGCCCCGGCAATTCCATCCGTTCGGCGAAGGTCGGCGGCGCGGTAAACCAGCCCAGGCGCGCCGGCGTCTCGCCATAGGCCTGGTCCAGCCGCGCCAGCAGCTCCGTGCCGAGCCGGCGCTGCAGGCCGGCGCGCGGCAGCCAGCGGACCTCGCCGACGGTGCGGCAGCCGATGCCATCGAGCCAGCGCGGATCGGCCAGGCTCGCCAGCATCTCGACCGGCAGCCGGTCCAGCAGCCGCGCCATCCGCTCACTGCGCACCGCGCGCCGGGCGGGGC
>NZ_VWRN01000028.1 GCF_008632125.1 Cupriavidus cauae | reverse complement strand
GCCGGGCTACGGCGGCCGCATGGCGCCGGCGGGGGCGTTTGGCACCCCGGGCACCGCGGGCACCCCCGGCATGGCGGGCTTGGCGGGCTCGGCTTCGGCCGCCGCGCCCGCGCCCGGCTGGGAAACCCTGCTGGCGTGCGAGGCCCGCGCGATGCTGGAGGCGGGCCAGCCCGAGGTGATGGACGCGCTCACGCGCCGCTTCGAGAAGGCGGTGCTGGAGGCCGCGCTGGGCGTCACCCGCGGCCGCCGCGTCGAGGCCGCGACCCGGCTCGGCATCGGCCGCAACACCATCACGCGCAAGCTGCAGGAACTGGGCTTCGATTGAGCGGCGCGAGCGATCGCGCAATACAAAACGCCACGGTGCAAGCCGTGGCGTTTTTGTTCGGGAGGTCCGCGTCGGAGTTCAGCCCCGGCGCGCTCCAACCGTGAAGGCGAACTCGCCCAGTCCCGCCACGCCGCCGCGCACCGCATCGCCCGGCTGCAGCTTGCCGACGCCGGCCGGCGTGCCGGTAAAGATCAGGTCGCCGGGAGCCAGCGCCACGCTCTGCGAGATATAGGCGATGACATCGGCCACCGGCCAGATCATCTCGTTCAGGTCGCCCTGCTGGCGCACCTCGCCGTTGACCTCGAGCCAGATGCGGCCCTGGGCCGGATGGCCGACCGCGCCGACTGGCTGCAGCGGCCCGCACGGACCGGCCGCGTCGAAGGCCTTCGACCAGTCCCACGGCCGGCTCATCGATTTGGCGACGTCCTGCAGGTCGCGGCGCGTCAGGTCCACGCCGACGCCATAGCCCCACACATGCTCCAGCGCGCGCTCGACGGCGATGTCGGTGCCGCCCTTGCCGATCGCCACCACCATTTCGATCTCGTGGTGCAGGTTGTCGGTCAGCGGGGGATAGGGCACGGTCCCTTGCGCGGGCACCACCGCATCGGCCGGCTTGGTGAAGAAGAACGGCGGCTCGCGGTCCGGATCCTTGCCCATCTCGCGCGCATGGGCGGCGTAGTTGCGTCCCACGCAGAACACGCGGCGGATGGGGAAGCGGGCGTTGCTGCCGGCGACGGCCACGCTGGCCTGCTCGACGGGCGGAATCACGAATTCGGTCATGGTGTGATGGGATGAAGAAGGGATGCGGGGCGTCAGGCGATATCGACCACTGGACGATATTGGCGATATCGCAAGACGGCGAAATCGGCGACATCGACAGGATCGGAGCCGATTGTACTGAGCAGGACTCGCAATATGAAACGAATCATTTTGGGGCTGAGCATCGAAAACTCAGATGGATGATGCGCGGACCGGGCTGGCCCCAAACCAAAATAATTTTTTGGTTAATCGGTGCGGCAACCGCTTCTTCCGCGTCCCGCTCGTCTCCACACTTGCCGTCACGGCGACCCGTGCCTCCATGCGTTCGCACGCGAGGCACGAGGACCGCGCCGGCATAACGAGATCAGGAGACCGCCATGACCACCAAGCCGCCTCCGGCATCCAGCGCCACATCCCGCCCAACATCCCGCCCAACATCCCGCCCAACATCCCGCCCAACATCCCGCGCCGCAGCCCGTCCGGTACTCCGCCGAACCTGGCTGCGCGCCGGCCTGCTCGCGCTGTCCGCGCCGCTGTGGGCCGCGCTCGCGCCCGCCGCCCTGGCCGCCTACCCGGACAAGCCGGTGCGCCTCGTGATTCCTTATCCGCCGGGCGGCGCCACCGACGTGATCGGCCGCATCGTCGCCGCCCGGCTCGGCGAGGCGCTGGGCCAGCAGGTCGTGGTGGAGAACCGCGGCGGCGCCGGCGGCAATATCGGCGCCGAGGCCGTGGCCAGGAGCGCGCCGGACGGCTACACGCTGCTGATGGGCGCGCTGACCTCGCATTCGACGATGGCCACGCTGGAGAAAGGGCGGCTGCGCTACGATCTGCTGAAGGACTTCGTGCCGGTGATGGTGGTCGGCTCGGTGCCGCTGGTCGTGGTGGTCAATCCGCAGCTGCCGGTCACCACGCTGCAGCAGTTGATCCAGTACGGCAAGGCCCATCCGGGCAAGCTGAACTATGCGAGCTCGGGCGCCGGCGCGCCGCAGCGGATGGCGGCCGAGATCTTCCGCAAGGAGGCAAGCATCGACATGGTGCACGTCCCCTACAAGGGCAGCGGCCCGGCGATGACCGACCTGGTCGCCGGGCAGGTCAACATGATGGTCGAGACCGTGCCGGCGGCGCAGCCCTTCATCAAGAGCGGGCAACTGCGGCCGGTTGCGGTGGCGGCGGCAAAACGGATCTCGATGCTGCCCGACGTGCCCGCGGCCGGAGAGAGCGGCATGCCGGCGCTCGACGTCAGCTCGACCTTCGGCGTGCTGGCGCCGGCCGGCACGCCGGCGCCGGTGGTGCAGCGCCTGAATGCCGCGCTGGCGAAGATGCTGGAGATGCCGGCGGTCAAGGCGCAGTTCCTGCAGCAGGGCGTCTACGCCTTGCCCCCGACCTCGCCCGACAAGGCCGCCGAGCGCCTGCGCGACGAGGTGACCCGCTGGCAGAAGGTCATCACCGAGGCCGGCATCGAGTCGGATAGCTGAGGCCCGGCGCGGGCCCGATGCCACGCCTCCCATGCCACTGCACCGACCCCGCCTCCAGGCAACGACGCAAGCAACGACGAAAGCAACGACGAAAGCCACGACCAATCAACGACGATGAGCACCACGCCCAGCAATCCCGCAACCCCCAAGTCTCCCGCATCCACCGATGACAGCCAGCGCGACACCGGAAGCGATACCCGCAGCGATGTTCGCCCCGACGCCGGCCTGCGCAAGGGCCTGACCAACTACGGCGACCAGGGCTTCTCGCTGTTCCTGCGCAAGGCCTTCATCAAGGGCTCCGGCTATACCGATGCCGCGCTCGACCGGCCGGTGATCGGCATCGCCGATACCGGCAGCGCCTTCAATCCCTGCCACGGCAACATGCCGCAGCTGATCGAGGCCGTGAAGCGCGGCATCCTGCTGGCGGGCGGGCTGCCGATGCCGTTTCCGACCATCTCGATCCACGAGAGCTTCGCCGCGCCGACCAGCATGGTGCTGCGCAACCTGATGTCGATGGATACCGAGGAGATGATCCGCGCGCAGCCGATGGATGCGGTGGTGCTGATCGGCGGCTGCGACAAGACCGTGCCGGCGCAGCTGATGGGCGCGGCCTCGGCGGGCGTGCCGGCGATCCAGCTGGTGACCGGCGCGATGCTGACCGGCTCGCATCGCGGCGAGCGCGTGGGTGCCTGTACCGATTGCCGCCGCTACTGGGGCAAGTTCCGCGCGGGCGAGATCGACGCGCACGAGACCGCGCAGGTCAACGACCAACTGGTGGCCAGCGTCGGCACCTGTTCGGTGATGGGCACCGCCAGCACGATGGCCTGCCTGACCGAGGCGATGGGCATGAGCCTGCCCGGCGCCGCCACGCCGCCGGCCGTCACCGCCGACCGCATCCGCATCGCCGAACTGACCGGCACGCGCGCGGTGGCGATGGCGCGCGAGCGGCTGACCATCGACAAGGTGCTGACGCCGGCCGCGTTCGAGAACGCGATGCGCGTGCTGCTGGCGATCGGCGGTTCGACCAACGGCATCGTGCATCTGGCCGCGATCGCGGGACGCATGGGCCTGGACATCGACATGCAGGCGCTGGACCGCATGGGCCGCGAGACGCCGGTGCTGCTCGACCTGAAGCCCAGCGGCCAGCATTACATGGAGGACTTCCACAAGGCCGGTGGCATGGCCACGTTGCTGCGCGAGCTGCGGCCGCTGCTGCGGCTCGACGCGCTGACCGTGACGGGACGCACGCTGGGCGAGGAACTCGATGCCGCCGGGCCCGGCTTCGCGCAGGACGTGGTGCGCCCGATCGCCGATCCGATCTATCCGCAGGGCGGCATCGCCGTGCTGGGCGGCAACCTGGCGCCGGGCGGCGCGATCATCAAGCAGTCCGCCGCCGACGCCGCGCTGATGGAGCACGAGGGCCGCGCGGTGGTGTTCGAGAACTCGCAGGACCTGGTCGAGCGCATCGACAGCGACGATCTCGACGTCAACGCCGACGATGTGCTGGTGCTGAAGAACATCGGTCCGAAGGGCGCCCCCGGCATGCCGGAGGCGGGCTATATCCCGATCCCGCGCAAGCTGGCGCGCGCCGGGGTCAAGGACATGGTGCGCATCTCGGATGGACGCATGAGCGGCACCGCGTTCGGCACCGTGGTGCTGCATGTCACGCCGGAGGCCGCGGTGGGCGGACCGCTGGCGCACGTGCGCACCGGCGACCGGATTCGCCTGAGCGTGAGCCGCCGCGAGCTGAGCCTGCTGGTGGCGGAGGACGAGCTGGAGCGGCGCCGTGCGGCCAATCCGGTGCGCGAGCCCAGCGCGCCGCGGGGCTACCTGAAGCTGTTCCTGCAGACGGTGACGCAGGCGGACCAGGGCGTCGATTTCGACTTCCTGCGCGCCGCCGAATCGCGCGGCAAGACGCCGCAGGCGCCGGAGTAGATTGCAGGTCGATAGAAGTCGCCGCGGCGCGGGCGGCCCCTGGGCTGCCCTTGGCGTTCCCCTTGGCGCCGCCATGGAGCGCCACCCTTAGCGTCTCGCTAGCGCACCCTTCGCGCCCGGTGAGCACACCGTTAGCGCCCAGTTAGCGCCCAGTTAGCGCCCCTTGGCGCTGCCCGGTCGCGCTCGCCGCATGCTCGAGCAGCGTGCGCGCCAGCGCGCCGTGCGCGGCGTGCGGCGACCACAGCAGGCCGACCTGCCGCACCGGCGCGCGGCCCGGCAGCGCAATGCGCGCGACGCGAATGCCTTCGGGCCAGGGCGGTGTCCAGTCCGGTACCAGCGACACGCCGATGCCCTGGTGCACCATCGTCGCGATCGCGTTCAGCGCATCGATCTCGAGCCGCTCGTGCGGCACGATGTTGTGCTCGTGCAGATAGCGGTCGGCCACCATGCCGCCCCACATGCCGCGGTCGTAGCGGATGAAGGGCTCGGTGGCGAGCAGTTCGTGCGCGCCGCGCTCGGCCATCGATTCGGGCGCCAGCACGATGAACGGTTCGCGCACCAGCACGTGCCACTCGAACGCCTTCGGAATCGCGAACTGCGGCGCCACGATGATGCCGGCATCGAGATCGCCGCCGACGATCCGGCGATACAGGTGCGAGGACGAACCCGGTTCGACGAAGATCTTCAACCGGGGATGCGCGGCGTAGACGCGCTTGAGGATCGGCGGCAGCAGACCCGTCAGCGCCGAGGTCGACACGCCGAGCCGCAGTTCGCCCAGCAGGCTGTCGTCGTGCGCGACCGCGTTCAGGTCGCGCACATCGCGCACCACCGCGCGCGCCTTCGGCAGGATGCGCAGCCCGCCCTGGGTCGGCACCACGGTGCGTCCGGCGCGCTGCACCAGCGGCGTATCCAGCGATTCCTCCAGCGCCTTGACGCGCGCCGCAATGGCGGCCGGCGTCAGGCCCAGGCGCCGTGCCGCTTCGGCGAACGAGCCATGCTCGACCACGGCGACGAAACTCTGCAGGTAGCGAATGTCCACGGCGGGGGAGGCCTCTTGTTGTCGTAGGGAGTCGTAAGGGGGCAGCGGGACGCAGCAGCACGCAGCGGGGCGTAGCGGCGCGGCAGATGTTAGCAAAGCGCGGTCGGGATACCGGGCTGTTCGCCCCGGTGGAACCCAAAAAACATTATCGTTTGAAGCAGCCGTTCGATGCTGTTTTCGCGGATGGGCGGTTCCTAGAATGGCCCCATTCCTTGATCGCCATTCGTCGAGCCCGATCCATCGGGCCAGCCGCCCAGGCGCCCATCCCCGGAGACAGCCATGACCCAGTCCGCCCGCCCGCGCGGCGTCTTTTCCCCCGTGCTCACGCCGTTCACCGACGGCTATGCGCCCGACGCGCGGCGTTTCGTGCGGCATTGCCGCTGGCTGATCGAGCAGGGCGTCGGGCTGGCCGTGTTCGGCACCAATTCCGAGGCCAACTCATTGTCGCTGGACGAGAAGCGCGGCCTGCTGGACCGGCTGCTGGACGCAGGCATTCCGCCGGATCGCCTGATGCCCGGCACCGGCGCCTGCGCGCTGCCGGACGCCATCGCGCTGACGCGCCACGCGGTCACCGCGGGCTGCGCCGGCGTGCTGATGCTGCCGCCGTTCTACTACAAGGGCGTCAGCGACGATGGCCTGTTCCGCGCGTTTGCCGAGGTCATCGAGGCAGTGGGCGAGGCGGTCGGCGATGCGCGGCTGCGCGTCTACCTGTATCACATCCCCGCGGTCAGCCAGGTGCCGCTCGGCCTGGACCTGATCGACCGGCTGCTGACCGCTTATCCGGGCATCGTCGCCGGCATCAAGGACAGCTCCGGCGACCTTGCCAACACGCGTGCCATGATCGAGCGCTTCGGCGCGCGCGGCTTCGATGTCTTCGCCGGAACCGAGGCGATCCTGCTGGAAACCATGCGTGCGGGCGGGGCGGGCTGCATCACGGCCACCGGCAACGTCAATCCCGCGCCGATCGTCGACCTGTACGCCAACTGGCAGGCGGCCGATGCCGATGCGCGGCAGGCCGCGCTGAACCGCACGCGCGCGGCCTTCCAGCAGTTCCCGATGATTGCCGCGATGAAGGAAGCGATCGCGGTGCAGAGCGCCGACGGCGGCTGGCGCACGGTGCGGCCGCCGCTGACCGAGCTGCAGGAAGGGCAGCGCGCGCTGCTGGGTCAGGCGCTCGATGCGCTGGGCTTTGCGATGCCGGGGGCGGAACGGCTCGCGGCCTGATTGCATCCGCATCTCGGCGCCGACTCGGGCACCGAACCGGGCTTCGATCCGAGTTCCGACCCGGGTATGCCACGGCATGCCAGAAACCCGCACAACAACATACAACGACACCCCAGGAGACGACCATGACCTTCACCAACCAGCCATGCCGGCCATCCCGGCGCATCGCCGGCCTTTGCCACACCCTGTACGCCCGAGCGGCCGGATTGGCCACGACGGCCCTGATGGCCCTGATGGCCCTTGCGGCCGGCCCCGCCGCGGCCGCCACCGACGCCTTTCCCAGCAAGCCGATCCGCGTGGTGGTCGGCTTCGCGCCCGGCGGCGGCGCGGACATCGTCGCGCGCCAGCTCGGCGCGCAGCTGTCGAAACAGATGGGTCAATCGGTGGTGGTCGAGAACCGGCCCGGCGCGACCGGCACCATTGCCGCGTCGAACGTCGCGCAGTCGCCGGCGGACGGCTATTCGATGATGCTGGCCTCGCAGTCGACCATGGTGATCGCGCCAAGCATGTACGCGAAGCTGCCGTTCGATCCGCTGAGGGACTTCATTCCGGTGACGCAGGTGGTATCGATGCCGCTGGTGATGGTGGTCAATCCGTCGGTGCCCGCCACCACGGTGAAGGAGGTGGCCGAGCTGGTGCGTGCCGGCAAGCTGACCAGCTATGCCTCATCCGGACCCGGCGGCCCGCAGCATATCGCCGGCGAACTGTTCAACACCATGAGCGGCATCAAGCTGACGCACGTGCCTTACAAGGGCGAGTCGGCCGCGCTGACCGATGTGATCGCCGGCAATGTGCCGGTGATGTTCGCCAACGTGCCGGTGGCGGCGCCGTTCATCAAGTCGGGCAAGCTGAAGGCGATCGCGGTCTCGAGCCTGGCCCGCGCCCCGAGCCTGCCGCAGGTGCCGACGGTGGCCGAAGCGGGGCTGAAGGATTTCGAGGTGCTGACCTGGTACGGCTTGTTCCTGCCCGCCAGCACGCCGCGCCCGATCGCCGCGCGCATCAGCGACGAGGTCGCGCAGGCGCTGAAGGAGCCGGGCCTGCGCGCCAAGTTCGCCGAGCAGGGCCTGAATATCCTGGGCACCAATCCCGAGCAGTTCGGCAAGTTCATGACGGGCGAAGTCCCGAAATGGGCGGCGGTGGTGAAGGCGTCGAATATCCGGCCGGAATAAGCCCGACCCCGCCTTCGCGCCGAAACGCCGGACGCCAAACGCCAAACGCCAAACGCCAAACGCCAAACGCCAAACGCCGAAGCGCCGAAGCGCCGAAGCGCCGAACGCGGGTCTCTATCCCAATCCCATTTCTCTGACACGCAACACGGAAACAAGCGCCGTATGGAAGCTCGCCACGACAAGACCCTGCTGGGCCCCTGCATCCGCCTGCATCCCGCCGACAACGTCCTGGTCGCGCGCATGGATGTCGGCATCGGCGCGCAGGTGCCGGGCCAGCCCTGGACCACGCGCGCCCAGGTACCGGCCGGCCACAAGATCGCCGCGCGGGCCATCCGCGCCGGCGAGCCGATCGTCAAGTACAACGTCTGCATCGGCTTCGCCGCGACCGACATCGCGCCGGGCAGCTATGTCCATTCGCACAACGTCAGCTTCCAGGAGTACGAGCGCGACTACGCCTATTGCCGCGACTATGTGCCGGTGGAGCGCGTGCCGGCGTCGCGCCAGGCGATGTTCGACGGCATCGTGCGAGCCGATGGCCGCGTCGCGACGCGCAACTATGTCGGCATCCTGTCGACCGTCAACTGCTCGGCCACCGTGGTGCGCAAGATCGCCGAGTGGTTCACGCCCGAGCGGCTGGCCGACTATCCGAATGTCGACGGCGTGGTGGCCTTCAGCCATTCGCTGGGCTGCGGCATGGAGATGACCGGCGAGCCGATGGACCTGCTGCGGCGGACCATGGCCGGCTACGCGCGCCATGCCAACCTTGGCGGCGCGCTGATCGTCGGGCTGGGCTGCGAGCGCAACCAGTTGAAGGGCCTGCTGGAGACGCAGTCGCTGCAGGACGGCCCCTTGCTGCGCACCTTCGTGATGCAGGACAGCGGCGGCACGCGCAAGACCATCGAGGCCGGCATCGCCGCGGTGATGGCGCTGCTGCCCGAGGCCAACCGCGTCGAGCGCCGGCCGGTGCCGGCCAGCCACCTGACCGTCGGCCTGCAGTGCGGCGGCTCGGACGGCTTTTCGTCGATCACCGCCAATCCGGCGCTGGGCGCCGCGGTGGACCTGCTGGTGCGCCACGGCGGCACCGCGATCCTGTCGGAGACGCCGGAGATCTATGGCGTCGAACACACGCTGACGCGGCGGGCGGTCAGCCGCGCGGTCGGCGAGAAGCTGGTCGAGCGGATCCGCTGGTGGAAGGACGAGTATTCGGTCGGACGCGATGTGCAGATCAACGGGCAGGTCAGCCCCGGCAACCAGATGGGCGGGCTGGCCAACATCTTCGAGAAGTCGCTGGGCTCGTCGATGAAGGGCGGCACCGGGCCGCTGATGGCGGTCTACCGCTATGCCGAGCCGGTGACCGAGCACGGCCTGGTCTTCATGGATACGCCGGGCTATGACCCGGTGTCGGCCACCGGGCAGATCGCCGGCGGCGCCAACCTGATCGCGTTTACCACCGGGCGCGGCTCGATGTTCGGCGCCAAGCCGGTGCCCAGCGTCAAGCTGGCCACCAACTCGCCGATGTACCGCCGGCTGGAGGAGGACATGGACCTGAACTGCGGCACCATCCTCGACGGAGAGAAGACCATCGAGCAGGTCGGCGAGGAGATCTTCCAGCTGATGCTGCGCACCGCGTCGGGGCAGCGTTCGAAGAGCGAGCTGCTGGGGCTGGGCGACAACGAGTTCGTGCCCTGGCACATCGGCATCATGAGTTGATGCCAGAGGCCGGAGGCCGGTGTCGGCGCCGGGCCGGGCGGCGGTGCGGTAGTACGGTAGTACGGCGGTGCGGCGGTGCGGCGGTGCGGCGGTGCGAACGTGCGGTGGCGCGGCAGTGCGCCAGTGCGGCAGGGCCCCTGGGCGGCTCGGCGCCTAGCCGGCGTCCCGCGCCGCCAGCAGCGCGTCCACCATCTCGGCAAAGCCTTCGCCGCCGGCGGCCTCGGTCACATAGGCCGGCGGCACCGGCAGCAGCGGCAGGATCTCGCGCACATTGGCCACGCCGACGGAGAGCGGGAAGTGGGCGAACATCGCGGCGTCGTTGGCCGAATCGCCGATGAACACCCATTCGTCGCGCTGGGCGTCCAGGTCGGCGCCGAGCAGTTCGGCCGCGCACAGGCGGCTGGTGCTGAGCTTGTCGTGCCGGCCGAACCAGCCGTTGACATGGATCGAGCTGACGGTGGCGGTCATGCCGGCCTCGCGCATCAGCGCGACGATGCGGTCCACCGCCGCGGGCGGCAGCGGCGCGACATCCTCGGCATGGTCGATCGCCAGGTCGGCCGCGTGCCAGTGCTGGTCGGACGCCAGCGCGCAGCCGGGCACCTCCCGCAGGATCCGCTGCGCCAGTTCGTCGATGCGCCGCAGGTTGCGCGCGCGCGTTTCGGCGTCGTCGATGAAGCGCGTGACCAGGCGCCCGTCGCGCAGGTGCGAGTAGAACGCGCCGTTCTCGCCGATGATCGCGTCGACCGGCCACAACCGCGTCAGGATTTCCGCCCAGGCGATGCAGCGCCCGGTGACCGGAATCACCTGCAGGCCCGCGTGCCGCAGGCGTTCGATGGCCAGATAGGTCTGCGCCGGCAGGCGGCCGGCGGTGGTCAGCGTGCCGTCGATATCGGTCAGCACGCCGCGCACGCGGCGCAGCGCCGCGGCGGGCAGCGCAGCCGGAAAGACGGGGAGGTCGGGGAGGGTTTGCGGGGTCGGCATGGCGGCGCATTGTACCTCGCAAGTTGCGTCGCCTAAGCTATGTCACGGCGCTGTCATCTTGCCTTCGCCCGGGGCCGATTGGGCCCGAAGCCGCGTGGACATTGGTAGAAACGCTCGGTTTCTCGGCGCGCGCTGGCGGAGTAACATCCGCTTGTCACAAAAAATGCATACATTCAGCCGGTTTCCGACTGGATGACGCAATAAACGAGGAGAGCCGTCGATGACCATCCCCCGCACCATCACCATCAAGCTTGCCGCCGCGGCCGCCGCCGTGGCCGCGCTGTCCGCCACCGGCGCCGCGCACGCCGCCGTCGAAGTGCAATGGTGGCATGCCATGCAGGGCGCGTTGAACGACAAGGTCAACGAGGTTGCCAGCAAGTTCAACGCCAGCCAGACCGAGTACAAGATCGTGCCGGTCAACAAGGGCAACTACGATGAAACCCTGGCGGCCGGCATCGCCGCCTTCCGCGCCGGCGGCGCGCCGGCGATCCTGCAGGTGTTCGAGGTCGGCACCGCCACCATGATGAGCGCCAAGGGCGCGATCAAGCCGGTCTCGACCGTGATGAAGGAAGCCGGCGAGAAGTTCGATCAGAAGGTCTACATCCCGGCGGTGGCGGGCTACTACACGTCCGCCAAGGGCGAGATGCTGTCGTTCCCGTTCAACAGCTCGACCACGGTCTTCTACTACAACAAGGACGCCTTCAAGAAGGCCGGCCTCGATCCCGAGAAGCCGCCCAAGACCTGGCCCGAGGTGATGCAGTACTCGGCCAAGATCAAGGCCTCGGGCGGCAACTGCGCCTACACCACCGACTGGCAGGGCTGGGTCCACCTGGAGAGCTTCTCGGCCTGGCACAACACGCTGTACGCGACCAAGAACAACGGCTTCGGGGGCACCGATACGCGCCTGGTGTTCAACAGCCCGCTGCACGTCAAGCACATCTCGAATCTGCAGGACATGGTCAAGAAGGGCTACTTCAGCTACGGCGGCCGCAAGGCCGAGTCGGGCGCGAAGTTCTTCAACGGCGAATGCGCGATGTTTACCGGCTCGTCGGCGACGCTGGCGAACGTGCGCAAGAACGCCAAGTTCGCGTTTGGCGTGTCGCAGCTGCCGTACTACCCGGACGTGCCGGGCGCCCCGCAGAACACCATCATCGGCGGTGCCTCGCTGTGGGTGATGGCCGGCCGCAAGCCCGAGGAATACAAGGGCGTGGCCAAGTTCTTCACCTTCCTGTCGCGCCCGGAGATCCAGGCCGACTGGCACCAGGCCACCGGCTATCTGCCGGTCACGATGGCGGCGTATGAGCTGACCAGGAAGTCCGGCTTCTACGAGAAGAATCCGGGCGCCGACGTGTCGGTGCAGCAGATGGTCGTCAAGACCACCGACAAGTCGCGCGGCGTGCGGCTGGGCAATATGGTCCAGGTGCGCACCGTGGTCGACGAGGAACTGGAAGCGGTCTGGGCCGGCAAGAAGGAGCCCAAGGAAGCCCTCGATACCGCGGTCAAGCGCGGCAACGAGCTGCTCGAACGCTTCCAGCGCACCGCCAAGGAATAAGCGGCGGCCAGCGGGCGGCGGCCCCTTCCGGTTTGCCGCCCGCGATTCGTTCCGGCTTCTGCCGCCGCGCCGCCGTGCCGCCGTACCGATGCGGCGGGCGGCCGGTCCGAGGCAGGTCCAATTTCCCCCGGGGCGCCGCGACGGCGCTCCTTTGTTCTCGCCACGCATGGAAAAACGCGTCGTCTTCCGTTCGCCCTGGCTGCCGTATCTGCTGGTGCTGCCGCAGATCGCGATCACGCTGATCTTCTTCTTCTGGCCCGCGGGCCAGGCGCTGTACCAGTCGGTGCTGCAGCAGGACGCCTTCGGCATCAGCCTCGAATATGTCGGCGCGGCCAACTTCATGACGCTGTGGAACGACCCGAACTACATCGAGTCGTTCCGCGTGACCGCGATCTTCGCGGTCGGGGTGGCGCTGCTGGGCATGTCGTTCGCGCTGCTGCTCGCCTATTTCGCCGATCGCGCGCTGCGCGGCGCGGTCGCCTACAAGACGCTGCTGATCTGGCCCTATGCGGTGGCGCCGGCGGTGGCCGGCGTGCTGTGGATGTTCCTGTTCAATCCGACGCTGGGCATCGTCTCGTACGTGCTGCGCCAGATGGGCGTGGACTGGAACTTCCTGCTCAATGGCGACCAGGCCATGCTGCTGGTGATCATCGCCGCGGCGTGGAAGCAGGTCAGCTACAACTTCCTGTTCTTCCTGGCCGGGCTGCAGAGCATCCCGCGCTCGCTGATCGAGGCCGCCGCGATCGACGGCGCCGGTCCGTGGCGCCGCTTCTGGTCGATCGTATTCCCGCTGCTGTCGCCGACCACCTTCTTCCTGATGGTGATCAACGTGGTGTACGCGTTCTTCGACACCTTCGCCATCATCGACGCGGTGACGCACGGCGGGCCGTTCAATTCGACCAACACGCTGGTCTACAAGGTCTATCACGACGGCTTCCGCGGCATGGACATCGGCGGCTCGGCGGCGCAGTCCGTGATCCTGATGGCGATCGTGATCGCGCTGACGGTGGTGCAGTTCCGCTACGTCGAGCGGCGCGTCCAGTATTGAACGTCGACGAATGCAGACCGCAGACAGGTATCCCTCATGGTAGAACGGCGTCCCTTCCTCGATTTCCTGACCCACGTGGTGCTGATCATCGGCATCCTGATCGTGGCCTTTCCGGTCTATGTGACCTTCGTCGCCTCGACGCTGACCGCGGAGGAGGTGCTCGACGCGCCGATGACGCTGATTCCCGGCCCGCACCTGCTGGAGAACTACCGCACCGTGCTGTTCTCCGGCGTCGGCGTGGCGGCGGCCCCGGTGTCGACCATGCTGATGAACAGCATGATCATGGCGCTGGGCATTTCGCTGGGCAAGATCGCGATCTCGATCATCTCGGCCTTCGCGGTGGTGTACTTCAAGTTCCCGCTGCGCAAGACCTTCTTCTGGATGATCTTCATCACGCTGATGCTGCCGGTCGAGGTGCGCATCCTGCCGACCTACGAGGTGGTGTCGGACCTGGGCATGCTCGACAGCTATGTCGGCCTGACGGTGCCGCTGATCGCGTCGGCCACCGCGACCTTCCTGTTCCGGCAGTTCTTCCTGACCGTGCCGGACGAACTGGCCGAGGCCGCGCGCATCGACGGGGCGGGGCCGATGCGGTTCTTCCTCGACGTGCTGCTGCCGCTGTCCAAGACCAGCATCGCGGCGCTGTTCGTGATCCAGTTCATCTACGGCTGGAACCAGTACCTGTGGCCGCTGTTGATCACCACGCAGAAGTCGATGATCCCGGTGGTGGTCGGCGTCACGCAGATGATCTCGCGCTCGGGCGATGCCGCCACCGAGTGGAACCTGGTGATGGCGACCGTGCTGCTGGCGATGATCCCGCCCGCGGTGGTGGTGATCCTGATGCAGAAGTGGTTTGTGAAGGGATTGGTGGAGACCGAGAAGTAGCGGAATCCCGCACTGTGTTCCTCGCCTTTCCCGTACCCGGGGAGAGGGGAAAGCCTACCGACAAAGATCGGGCAACACCCATCGAACAACAGAAACACATGGCAAAACTGTCGCTCCGAAACGTACAGAAGACCTACGCCGGCAATGTCGCCGCCGTGCATGGCATCGACATGGAGATCGACGATGGCGAGTTCATCGTGATCGTCGGCCCGTCGGGCTGCGGCAAGTCGACGCTGCTGCGGATGGTCGCGGGGCTTGAGACCATCACCGGCGGCGAGGTCCATATCGGCGATCGCGTGGTCAATCGGCTGGAGCCGGCCGAGCGCGATATCGCGATGGTGTTCCAGAACTACGCGCTCTATCCGCACATGACGGTCTACGACAACATGGCGTACGGCCTGAAGATCCGCGGCATGCCGAAGGCCGAGATCGAACAGCGCGTGCGCCATGCCGCCGGCATTCTCGAGCTGGCGCCGCTGCTCGAGCGCAAGCCGCGCCAGCTGTCGGGCGGCCAGCGCCAGCGGGTGGCGATGGGACGCGCGATCGTGCGCGAGCCGGCGGTGTTCCTGTTCGACGAGCCGCTGTCCAACCTGGACGCCAAGCTGCGCGTGCAGATGCGGCTGGAACTGAAGGAGCTGCATCGGCGCCTGCGCACCACCAGCCTCTATGTCACGCACGACCAGGTCGAGGCGATGACGCTGGCCGATCGGATGATGGTGCTCAACGGCGGACGCGTGGAGCAGATCGGCACGCCGCTCGAGGTCTATGCGCGGCCGGCCAGCATCTTCGTTGCCGGCTTCATCGGCTCGCCGCCGATGAACCTGATTCCGGTGCAGCGCAACGAGGCGGGGCAGGGCACGGTGCCATCGGATGCGCAGATGCGTGTGCTCGGGCCGGACGGCCAGCCATCCGAGGCCACGCTGGGCCATCTGCCGATGGGCCTGCATCTGCCGCAGCAGGCGCTGCTGGGTTTGCGGCCCGAGCATGTGGAACCGTGCGCCCCGCACGAAGCCATCGCGCAGATCGACGTGCGCGTGGTCGAGGCGCTGGGCGCGGACTCGTTCGCCTACGGCACGCTCGGCGGCCAGCAGGTGGTGGTCCGGCTCGACGGCCATATGCAGGTGCGGGCGGGCGAGAAGCTGCCGGTCACCGCATCGAGCGAGCACCTGCACTTCTTCGACCACGCCAGCGGCAAGCGGATCGAGGCCTGAGATGGCAGCCGAGCGCCAGTCCACCGAAGCGGAGACCGCAGCCGGCCAAACCGCAGTTGCTCGGACCGCGGCGGCCGGGACCGCAGCCGCCGGCACGCTGCCGCCCTGGCCCTATCCGCGCACGATCGCCCATCGCGGCGCCGGCAAGCTGGCGCCCGAGAACACGCTGGCGGCCTTCCGCCACGGCGCCTCGTTCGGCTATCGGATGTTCGAGTTCGACGTCAAGCTGTCGGCCGACGGCAAGGCGGTGCTGCTGCACGACGCGACGCTGGAGCGCACCACCAGCGGCCGCGGCCGCGCCGATGCGCTGACGCTGGGCGAGCTCGCCCAGCTCGACGCCGGCAGCTGGCACAGCCCGGCCTATGCCGGCGAGCCGATCCCGACGCTGGCGGCGATCGCGGCCTACACGCGCGCCAACGGCCTGCACGTCAATATCGAGATCAAGCCGGTGCCGGGCACCGAGACCCGCACCGGAGCGGCGGTCGCGCTCGACGCGCTGGCGCTGTGGGCTGGCGCCGCCGTGCCGCCGCTGCTGTCGTCGTTCTCCGAGGCGGCGCTGGAAGCCGCGAGCCGGGTCGCGCCGGACCTGCCACGCGCGCTGCTGCTCGACACGCTGCCTGCCGACTGGCTGGACCGGCTGGCGCGGCTGGGCTGCGTCGCGCTGGACGCCAATCATCGGGAACTGAATCAAGATGTGATTGAAGCGGCGCACGGGGCCGGCTATCGGGTCGCCTGCTATACCGTCAACGAGCCTGACCGTGCCGCGGCGCTGCTGGGGTGGGGCGTCGACGCGGTGATTACCGACGCGGTCGACCGGATCCCGCCGCGCGACGGAACATGAAACGGTGAAAGCGGTAAAGGCGGAGCGGTAAAGGCGGAGCGGTAAAAAGCAGAATGAAAGCCGTCTGAAAGAAAGCGACGGCATTTCGCAACAGCCATTCCCCGTTGCGAACGGGGTTTTCGGCTGGGAAAACCGGCAAGGCGCGCAATACCGCGGGAAATCGTTGGATCGGTGTTGCACTACCGGAAAAGAGCGGTGGACGTTTGCGCAAACGTGCTATTCTTACGCGCAGTGAAGACTTAGGTCCTTCCCCGCACAACTTGCCCTTCCGGGCTTCTGCGCGCCGGCACCCCAGTGGTGCCGTTTGCTTAGGGGCCTTCAAGAGTTGTTTGCAATCCGCTAACCGGTCAAGCCGTGTCGCGGAAGGTTGATAAACCCGCTTAACTTCGGCATACCCGAAGAATAGTGAGCGCCCCATGATGCAGCAGTATCAGAGCAATTCGTACCTCTTCGGCGGCAACGCGCCGTACGTGGAAGAGCTGTACGAAGCCTACCTCCAGAATCCCGCCTCCGTCCCCGACAACTGGCGCGCGTACTTCGACGCGATGCAGAACGTGCCGGCCGCGAACGGCACCGCCTCCCGAGACATTCCCCACGCACCGATCGTCGCCTCGTTCGCCGAGCGCGCCAAGCAGGGCCCGATCCGCACCATCGTCGCCTCGGCCGATGCCGACATGGGCCGCAAGCGCGTCGCCGCGACCCAGCTGATCGCCGCCTACCGCAACATCGGTTCGCACTGGGCCGACCTCGATCCGCTCAAGCGCCAGGAGCGTCCGCCCCTGCCGGATCTGGATCCCGCCTTCTACGGCTTCTCCGAGGCCGACCTCGACATCGTCTTCAATGCCAGCAACACCTATTTCGGCAAGGAGTCGATGAGCCTGCGCGAGCTGCTGCAGAACCTGCGCGAGACGTATTGCAGCAGCATCGGCGCCGAATTCATGTACATCAGCGACCAGGCGCAGAAGCGCTGGTGGCAGGAGCGCCTGGAGTCGACGCGCGCCCGTCCGGTGTTCACGGCCGAGAAGAAGAAGCACATCCTCGAGCGCCTGACCGCCGCCGAAGGCCTGGAGCGCTTCCTGCATACCAAGTACGTCGGCCAGAAGCGCTTCTCGCTGGAAGGCGGCGAGAGCTTCATCGCCGCGATGGACGAGCTGATCCAGCGCGCAGGCAAGCAGGGCGTGCAGGAAATCGTCATCGGCATGGCCCACCGCGGCCGCCTGAACGTGCTGGTCAACACGCTGGGCAAGATGCCCGCCGACCTGTTCGCCGAATTCGAAGGCAAGCACGTCGACGATCTGCCGGCAGGCGACGTCAAGTACCACAAGGGCTTCTCCAGCGATGTGTCGACGGAAGGCGGCCCGGTCCACCTGTCGCTCGCCTTCAACCCGTCGCACCTGGAAATCGTCAACCCGGTGGTCGAGGGCTCGGCCAAGGCGCGCCAGGAGCGCCGCGGCGAAGCCGGCCATCGCGAGGTTCTGCCGGTGCAGGTGCACGGCGACGCGGCCTTCGCCGGCCAGGGCGTCGTGATGGAAACGCTGAACCTGGCCCAGACCCGCGGCTACGGTACCGGCGGCACGATGCACATCGTGATCAACAACCAGATCGGCTTCACCACCTCGGACCCGCGCGACGCCCGTTCGACGCTGTACTGTACCGACGTGGTCAAGATGATCGAAGCGCCGGTGCTGCACGTCAACGGCGACGATCCCGAGGCCGTCGTGTTCGCGATGCAGCTGGCGGTCGACTACCGCATGGAGTTCAAGAAGGATGTCGTCGTCGACATCATCTGCTTCCGCAAGCTGGGCCACAACGAGCAGGACACCCCGGCGGTCACGCAGCCGCTGATGTACAAGAAGATCTCGGCGCACCCGGGTACCCGCAAGGTGTACGCCGACAAGCTGGCCACGCAGAACGTGGTGCCGGCCGACTTCGGCGACGAGCTGGTCAAGGCCTACCGCGCCGCGATGGACGCGGGCAAGCACACGGTCGATCCGGTGCTGTCGAACTTCAAGAACAAGTTCGCCGTCGACTGGATGCCGTTCCTGAACCGCAAGTGGACCGACGCCGCCGACACCGCCGTGCCGGTGACCGAGCTCAAGCGCCTGGCCGAGCGGATCACCACGATCCCCGAACAGTTCAAGCTGCATCCGCTGGTCGAGAAGGTGATCAAGGACCGCGCCAACATGGGCCGGGGCGACCAGCCGCTGGACTGGGGCATGGGCGAGCATCTGGCCTTCGCCTCGCTGGTGGCATCGGGCTATCCGGTGCGCATCACCGGCCAGGACGCCGGCCGCGGCACCTTCACGCACCGCCACGCCGTGCTGCATGACCAGAACCGCGAGCGCTGGGATGCGGGCACCTACGTGCCGCTGCAGAACGTGTCGGAAGGCCAGGCCCCGTTCACCGTGATCGACTCGGTGCTGTCCGAGGAAGCGGTGCTGGGCTTCGAATACGGCTACTCGACCGCCGAGCCGAACGCGCTGGTGATCTGGGAAGCCCAGTTCGGCGACTTCGTCAACGGCGCGCAGGTCGTGATCGACCAGTTCATCTCGTCGGGCGAAGTCAAGTGGGGCCGCGCCTCGGGCCTGACGCTGATGCTGCCGCACGGCTACGAAGGCCAGGGCCCGGAACACAGCTCGGCGCGCATCGAGCGCTTCCTGCAGCTGTGCGCGGACCACAATATGCAGGTCTGCCAGCCGACCACGCCGGCGCAGATCTTCCACCTGCTGCGCCGCCAGATGATCCGGCTGTTCCGCAAGCCGCTGGTCATCATGACGCCGAAGTCGCTGCTGCGTAACAAGGACGCGGTGTCGCCGCTGTCGGATCTGGCCAAGGGCCATTTCGAGACCGTGATCGGCGAGCACGAGGAACTGAACGCCAGCAAGGTCAAGCGCGTGATCATGTGCTCGGGCAAGGTCTATTACGACCTGGTCGCGACGCGCAAGGAGCGGGGCGCCAGCGATGTCGCCATCATCCGCCTCGAGCAGCTCTATCCGTTCCCGCACAAGGCGGTGGCCGCCGAACTGAAGAAGTATCCGAATGCCACCGAGATCGTGTGGTGCCAGGACGAGCCGCAGAACCAGGGCGCCTGGTTCTTCGTCCAGCACTACATCATGGAGAACATGACGGAAGGGCAGAAGCTGGGCTACGCCGGCCGTCCGGCGTCGGCTTCCCCGGCCGTGGGCTACTACGCCAAGCACAACGAGCAACAGAAGGCGCTGCTGGACGCGGCGTTCTCCAAGCTCAAGGGCTTCGTGCTGAGCAAGTAAGCGCCAGTGCGGGCAGGGCGCGCCGTTGGCGGGCCCTGCCGTGCTGCGCTTGCCGCTTTGCTTGCACCTGCGCCCCGCAATCCCCGATCGCATCGCATTGCTTCGAACCGCATCGGACCGCGCCAGTCGCTCCCTTGATCACGACTGCGCCGGTTCGCCCCGAATACCGCTGAATACACGCATCTAGCGAGGAAACTCCCACCATGGCCATTGTTGACGTCAAGGTCCCGCAACTGTCCGAATCCGTCGCCGAGGCGACCCTGCTGAACTGGAAGAAGAAGCCCGGTGAAGCGGTCGCGCAGGACGAAATCCTGATCGAAATCGAGACCGACAAGGTCGTGCTCGAAGTGCCGGCACCCTCCGCGGGCGTGCTGTCGCAGATCGTCAAGAACGACGGCGACACCGTGACGGCCGATGAAGTCATCGCCAAGATCGATACCGAAGCCACCGCCGGCGCCGCCGCTCCGGCCGCCGCCGCGCCGGCCCCGGCCGCTGCTCCGGCACCGGCTCCGGCCGCCGCACCGGC
>NZ_VWRN01000003.1 GCF_008632125.1 Cupriavidus cauae | reverse complement strand
CGCGGCGCTGTCCGCGACACCGGCCGCTGCCACTACCACTGCCACTGCCACTGCACCGGCAGCGTCAGCGGCGACGCGCGCGGCACGGCCGGCCGCGCTGCCGACAACCGCCGCACGCGAGGAATCGCAGGCCGAACGCATCGCCCGCATCGAGGCCACCGCCTCGCGGCTCGCCAGGGCACGCGCCGCCGCCCCGGCGGGAAACGACGGCACCGGCGCCACCGGCGGCAAGCCGGCCGCACTGAACTGAGCGCCACGCAAGGAGAACGCCATGAACCAGCCTTTGCAATCGTCCCGCCTGCGCGCGCGCGGCCGCCCCGCGGCCCTGCTCGCCGCCCTGCTCGCCGCGCCGCTGCTCGCGGCCTGCATCAGCACCACGCCGATCTGGGACAGCCGCTTCGGCCAGTCCGTCAATGCGGTCAAGCAGGCCCAGATCATCAATCCGAATGCGCCGGCCGGCATGCCTTCGCTGACCGGCGTCGACGGCAAGGCCGCGGTGGCCGCGATGGGCAATTACGACCGCTCGCTGCAACGCCTGTCGCCCGCCGGCGCCTATGGCAATGGCGCCGGCATGCAGGGCGGCATCGGCATGTCGGGCGGCATCGGCACGCGCTGAACGCGGCCGATGCAGGGGCGCAAGCCATTTCGCCAAGCCATGGAGGAACCCATCATGAAGCCGAACACAGCGGGATCGCGCATGCGCCGGCGAACCGCCATGCGGCAGCGCCAGCAGGGTGCGGTCGCGATCGTCGTCGCGCTGGCGCTGGTGGCGATGGTGGGCTTCCTCGGCCTGGCGCTGGACCTGGGCAAGCTCTACGTGGCCAAGAGCGAGTTGCAGAACGGCGCCGATGCCTGCGCGCTGGCGGCGGCGCGCGACCTGACCGGCGCCACGCCGCTGGCGGTGTCCGAGGCGGCCGGCATCACCGCCGGCTATCGCAATCTGGCGCTGTTCCAGAGCGAGTCGGTGCAGTTCACCGCCGACAGCAGCGTGACCTACAGCGACGCGCTGGCCAACCCCTTCTATCCGAAGAACAGCGTGCCCTATGCGCTGGACACCATCAAATACGTCAAATGCGCGGCCTCGCGCGCCGGCATCGCCAACTGGTTCGCCCAGGTGCTGAACCTGCTGCCGGGTGGCAGCGTAGGGCCGAGCACGGTGTCCTCGTTCGCGGTGGCCACCGTGGGCGCCGCGCAGACGGCGTGCGCGATCCCGGTGTTCGTCTGCAAGCCCGACACCATCAGTCCGCCCGAACCACCCTACACCGTGGGCCAGTGGCTGGTGTCCAAGCTCGACGCAGGCAACAAGGGCGAGTATGGCGGCGGCAATTTCGGCTGGGCCGACCTGGCGGGCGGCAGCGGCACCAAGAGCCTGGCCGAGCAGCTCAAGGGCTCGGGCCAGTGCAACCTGCCGGCGCTCGGCACCGAGATCGGCACCACCGGCAACAAGTCGTCGCTGGCGGACGAGTGGAACAGCCGCTTCGGCATCGTCAAGGCCGGCAAGGTCGCCGGCGTGCCCGACTTCACCGGCCACGCCTACAACGACACCACCTGGCCCGCCAAGGCCAATGCCTATCCGGACTTCACCGCCAGGCGCAAGACGTTTGCGCCTTACCAGGGCGACAGCATCGCGATGATCGATACCAAGGGATCGCCGTCCAGCACCGCCGCGCATCAGGGCGGCGCCGACCGGCGCATGGTGCTGGCCCCGGTGGTCGACTGCAGCGGCTTCGCTGTGTCGGGCACGCACAAGGCCAGCGTGCTGGAGTGGGCCTGCCTGCTGATGATCGAGCCGATGCAATGGGGCGGCAACATCAACTCGGTGCGGCTCGAATATCGCGGCGTGTCGAGCTCGATGGGCAGCCCCTGCGCGACGCAGGGCATCCCCGGACTCGGCAGCGGACCCGGCCCGCTGGTGCCGGTCCTGGTGCAGTAGCGGCCGGCCACATCGACAAGCGACAGGAGGCCATCGTGAAGACGCCGATCCCCCGCTCCGCTGCCGGCAATGCGGCGGGCCATGGACCGCGCCACAACCTGCGCGGCGGTCCGCGCCGACTGCGCCGCGCCGGCGCACGCGAACGCCAGCGCGGCGTGGCCGCCGTCGAGTTCGCCATCCTGTTGATCCCGTTGCTGCTGATGCTGTGCGGCGTCGCCGAATTCGGCCGCGCGATCTACCAGTACGACGCGCTGACCAAGGCCACGCGCGGCGCCACCCGCTACCTGTCGCAGTTCTCGCCCGACGACGCCGGCTACCCCGCCGCGCAGGCCAAATGCCTGGCGGTGCATGGCAATACCGGCTGCACCGGCAGCCCGCTGGTCGGCGGCCTGAGCACGTCGATGGTGGTGATCTGCGATCGCGTCGACGCGGGTGGGTGCCCGGGCATGGCCTTCGCCAACGTCAATACCTACGACAACGGCGGCGGCGCCGGCGTGCCGGCCGGCACCGTCAACCTGGTGGCCGTCAAGATCACCGGCTTCGCCTATACGCCGATCCAGCCGCTGATCGATGCCAGCGGGCTGGTGTTCTCCGATGTGATGACCGTGATGAGGCAAGTGCTATGAATCCCGCTGTCCGCCCATCCGCACCGATGGCATCGCCATATCGGACGACATATCGGACGACACGTCGGCCGCCACATCGGTCGCCACACCGCACGCCAGCGCGGCCGCCAGTGGGCGCACCGCGGCCTCGCGCGCGCCAGCGCGGCGCCACCGTGGTCGAGTTCGCGATCGTCGCGATGCTGTTCTTCACGCTGCTGATCGGCGTCGTCGAAATGGCCCGCGTGCTGTTCCACTGGAACACCGCCAGCGAAGCGACACGCTGGGGCGCGCGCATGGCCGTGGTCTGCGATGCCAATGCCGCCATCATCAAGACCCGCATGGCGGCGCTGATGCCGCAGCTGTCGCCGTCGAACATCGCGCTCGACTACGAGCCCGCCGGCTGCGACAGCGATCCCGATACCGCGCGCGCGAGCTGCGCCAGCGTGACGGTCCGCGTCACCGGCCTGACCGTGCGCACGCTCGTGCCGATGATTCCGATGACGCTGCCGGTGCCGCCCTTCGCCACCACGCTGTCGCGCGAAAGCATGAACAGCGCGACCGGCGGGCCGGTCTGCAGCTGAACGTGGGCAAGCATTGCCGCGCCCGCCGCGGCGCACAGGACAACGAACAGGAGAAGCCGTCATGCTGACGATTCTGATCGCCTCCGAGCAAACCGAACGGCTGGCCGAAATCGCGCGGCTGTGCGCGCAGTGCGGGTCGTTCCAGACGCTGGCGCTGAGCGAGGCGCCGGCGCGCATCGCGTCGCATGCGAGCCAGCTGGCGCTGGCCGACATGCTGGTGATCGCGCACGACAGGATAGGCCCGGCGCAGATGCAGGGCATCGAGACCATGCGGCAGCAGCATCCGGAGCTGCCCTGCATCCTGGTCACCGATGCGGTCGAGCCCGAGCTGCTGATCCAGGCGCTGCGCACCGGCATCCGCGACGTGCTGGCGTGGCCGCTGGAGCAGAACCAGCTCGGCGACGCGCTGCGCCGGCTGCAGGCGGCCAGCACGCAGCGGCGCCGCCGCAGCGCGCGGCTGGTGTCGCTGCTGTCGTGCAAGGGCGGCGCCGGCGTCAGCTTCCTGACCGGCAACCTTGGACATGCGCTGGCCGCCCAGGGCAAGCGCGTGCTGGCGCTGGACCTGAACCGGCAGTTCGGCGATCTGGTCCACACGATCTGCGACCGCACGCCGCCGGCGACGCTGCCCGACGTCTGCGCGCAGATCGACCGCATGGATGCGGCCTTCCTCGAAGCGTGCCTGACGCCGGTGGCCGAGGGCTTCGACGTACTGGCCGGCGCGGTCGATCCGATCAAGGCGGCATCGGTGCGCAAGGAACAGGTCGAATGGATCCTGTCGCTGGCGCTGCCGCACTACGACTTCGTGCTGGTCGACGCCGGCCAGGCCATCGATCCGGTGTCGATCGGCGTGCTGGACCGCAGCGACCGCATCGGCGTGGTGCTGCAGCCGACCATCGCGCATGCCCGCACCGGCCGGCGCCTGCTCGACATCCTGCGGGCGCTGCACTACCCCGACGACAAGGTGCGCCTGCTGCTGAACCGCGACGACCGCCGCAACGAACTGGACCGCGCCGCGCTGGAGCAGATCTGCGGCACCCCGGTCTGGCAGGCGCTGCCCGAGGACGCCGCCGCGGTGAACGCGGCGATCAGCCACGGGGAGCCGGTGCTGGGGATGCACCGGCGCAGCGCCATCGCGCGCGCGCTGCAGTCCCTCGCCACGCAGCTGGCCGCGGCCGAGCCGGAACCGCGCGCGGGCGGCGAGCCGTTGTCGCTGCGCCGGCTGCTGCTGCGGGTCAAGGCGGCGTGAGCGCGGTAACCCTATCGCTTCGTCGTACGCCACCTCGCCGCGCGCGCCCACACACCACACGCACCCACCTCTCGAGCCGGAGACCGCCATGTCGATCCGCGAACAACTGTCGAACGCCAGCCCGGGCTTCGCCGCCCTGCCCGTCAACGGCCACCCGGCCGCCGCGCTGCCCGTGGGCAGCGGCTATCGCGCGCTCAAGCGCGCCGTGCACGAGACCGTGCTCGAGCGCGTCGAGCTCGAGCGGCTGGCCCGCATCCCGCTCGAGCAGGTCCGGCACGAGATCGGCCTGCTGGTGGGCGCCATCGTCGACGAGGACAAGGTGCTGCTCAACGACGCAGAACGCCGGCAGCTGATCGGCGAGATCTACGACGAAATGTTCGGCTTCGGCCCTCTGGAGCCGCTGCTGCGCGACCCCACGGTGTCCGACATCCTGGTCAATACCGCGCGCCAGACCTATGTCGAGCGGCGCGGCAAGCTCGAACTGACGGACATCACGTTCTACGACGACGCCCACCTGATGAAGGTCATCGAGAAGATCGTCTCGCGCGTCGGGCGCCGCATCGACGAGACCAGCCCGATGGTCGATGCGCGCCTGCCCGACGGCTCGCGCGTCAATGCGATCATCCCCCCGTCGGCGATCGACGGCCCGCTGCTGTCGATCCGCCGCTTCGCCGTCAATCCGCTGCAGATCGCGGACCTGATCGCGTACCACAGCCTGACGCCGCCGATGGCGCAGCTGTTGCAGGCACTGGCGCACGCCAAGGTCAATCTGGTGGTGTCGGGCGGCACCGGCAGCGGCAAGACCACGCTGCTGAACATCGTGTCGGGCTTCATCCCGGCCGACGAGCGCGTGGTGACCATCGAGGACGCCGCCGAGCTGCAACTGCGGCAGCCCCATGTGCTGCGGCTGGAAACGCGCCCGCCCAATATCGAGGGCAAGGGCGAGATCACGCAGCGCTCGCTGGTGCGCAACGCGCTGCGCATGCGGCCCGATCGCATCATCCTCGGCGAGGTGCGCGGCGCCGAGGCGCTCGACATGCTCAATGCGATGAACACCGGGCACGAGGGGTCGCTGACCACCATCCACGCCAACACGCCGCGCGATGCGCTGACACGGCTGGAGAACATGGTCGGCATGGCGGGCATGAACGTGCCGCCGAAAGCGATCCGGCAGCAGATCGCCTCGGCCATCACGGTGATCGTGCAGGCCGCGCGCCTGACCGACGGCAGCCGCAAGATCGTCAGCATCCAGGAGATCACCGGGATGGAGGGCGACGTGATCAACATGCAGGAGATCTTCACCTTCCAGCGCACCGGCGTGGGACAGGACGGCACCGTGCGCGGCCACTTCCGCGCGACCGGCGTCTATCCGCGCTTCGCCGAGCGGCTGCGCGTCTACGGCGTGGGGCTGCCCGACGAGACTTACGATCCCGCGCGGCGTTTCGAGATCTAGCACCTGCCGGACTGACGGAGAGCGATCATGGACCTTGGCCGATTCGGGCAACTGGGGCAACTGGGGCAATTGGGACAACTGGGACACTACGCGCTGTACGCCTTCGGCGTGCTGCTGTTCATCGCGGTGGTGCTGGCCATCGAGGCCGTCTACCTGTGGTGGAACAGCCATCATGGCGCCTCGGCCCGCCGCATCGACGCGCGCATCCGCGCGCTGTCGGCCGGCGGCCAGCTCGGCCGCGAGCAGATGTCGATCCTGAAGGAGCGGATGCTGGCCGGCAGCCCGCGGATGCAGCGCCTGCTGATGCGGGTGCCGCGGGTAGCGGCGCTGGACCGCTGGCTGCAGCAGTCGGGCAGCAGCTGGTCGGTCGGGCAACTGCTGGGCTTCAGTGCCGCGAGCCTGCTGATCGCGTTCGCCGCGCTGTCGCTGCTGCCGCTGCCGTTCTCGCTGGCGGCCGGCGGCGCGCTGCTGGCCGCCGCGCTGCCATGCCTGCGCACGCTGGCGCAGCGCCAACGGCGCCTGAAGCGCATGGAGGCGCAGCTGCCGGACGCGATCGACATGATCAGCCGCTCGCTGCGCGCCGGGCATTCCTTCGCCGGCGCGCTCGGCACCGTCGGCCAGGAGATGAAGGCCCCGCTCGGTCCCGAGTTCCGCCTGGCCTTCGAGGAGATCAACTACGGCGTCTCGCTCGACGATGCGCTGACCAGCCTGGCGATCCGGGTACCGGTCGGCGATCTGCGTTATTTCGTCATCGCGGTGCTGATCCAGCGCGACAGCGGCGGCAACCTGGCCGAGGTCCTCGACACCATCAGCCGCCTGGTGCGCGAGCGGCTCAAGCTGTTCGACAAGATCCGCGTGCTGTCCGCGGAGGGCCGGCTGTCGGCATGGATCCTCGGCCTGCTGCCGTTCGGCACCGCCGGGCTGATCTCGGTGCTGAACCCCGGCTTTCTCGACGTGCTGTGGCAGGACCCGGCCGGCATCCGCATGGCCGGCACGGCGCTGGGGATGATGGCGCTGGGCGTGCTGTGGATGCGCAAGATCATCCGCATCCGGGTATAGGAGGAATCATGCAAGCCATGCAGACACAACAATGGCTGTTGCTCGGCCTGGTGTTCGTCGCCGCCTTCGGCGCGGCGCTCGGCCTGATGCTGGTTTGTTCGCCGAACCGGCTGCGTGCGCGGCTGGAGCGGCTTGGCGGCGCCGGCACGGGCGCCGCGGGGACGGCGGGAACGTCGGCAGGCAACGACTGGGGCGCGCGGCTCAGCGAGTGGGCAAGGCCGGTGTCGCGCCTGGCGCTGCCGAAAGAGGGCTGGGAGAACTCGGCGCTGCGGGTGCGCTTCATGAACGCGGGCTGGCGCGGCGCCGCCGCGCCCACGCTGTACTTCGCCGCCAAGACCGTGCTGGCGCTGGCACTGCCGCTGGCGGCGCTGGTGGCGACGGTCGGCACGCCGCTGGCCAGCGACGGCGCACTGCTGGCGGTGCTGCTGATCGCGATCTGCGCGGTCGGCTACTACCTGCCCAACGCGCTGCTGGCGCGCCGGATCGCCCAGCGCAAGCGCGCCGTGTTCGAGGAGTTTCCCGATGCGATCGACCTGCTGACCGTCTGCGTCGAGGCCGGGCTCGGCCTGGACGCGGCGCTGATGCGCGTCGCCAGCGAACTGTCGCTGCGCTGCCCCGTGCTGGCGGGCGAGCTGGAACTGATGCTGCTGGAGATGCGTTCGGGCTTTTCCAAGGAGAAGGCGCTGTCCAACCTGGCGCTGCGCACCGGCGTCGAGGACGTCGAGCGCTTCGCCGCGATGCTGGTGCAGGCCGATCGCTTCGGCACCAGCCTGGGCGAATCGCTGCGGGTGCTGTCCGACATGCTGCGCACCAAGCGGCGGATGCTGGCCGAGGAACAGGCGGCCAAGATCGCGCTGAAGCTGCTGTTCCCGCTGATCTTCCTGATCTTCCCCTCGCTGCTGGTGGTGCTGCTCGGCCCCGCCTTCATCCAGATCGTGCGCGTGCTGCTGCCGACCATGACCGGACAGGGCGGATAACGCCGCCGGGCTTCGGCCCTCGGCTGGCCGCCATCACCCCAGGCAGTGCGGACAGCCTTTGCCCGGACCCGGTCCGGGCTTTTTCGCTGGGAGTCGTTCTGCCGCGCCGCGGCGCGGGAACCCGCGCACTTGACCGGTACCGCCGCATGCTGAACACTCCGAAGGCACAGGCCCATTGGAGGCCGGCTGGAGGCGGCATGAAGCTACGCGTTCTGAGCGATCTGCACCTGGAACACCATACCCCCGAAACGGTCCCCGACTGCGAGGCCGATGTCGTCGTGCTCGCGGGGGACATCGCCAACGGCCGCCATGGCATCGACTGGGCGGCGCGGCACCTGCGCGGGCCGATCGTCTATGTGCCGGGCAATCACGAGTACTACGACAGCACCTTCACCCGGGTCGATGCGCAAATGGCCGCCGCCGCGGCCGCGCATCCGCAGGTGCATCTGCTGACCGGCGGCGTGGCGGTGTTCGAACTGCCGGGCCAGGCGCCGGTGCGCGTGCTGGGCACGACATGGTGGGCCGACTACGCGCTGTTCGGCCGCGAGCGCATCGACGACGCGATGCAGGCCTGCGCCAGGGTGATGCTCGACCATCGGCTGATCTCGGTCGAGGACGACAGCGCGGACGACAGGGCGGACGGCGGCGCGCACGACAGCGCGGATGACAGCGCGGACGGTCGCGGCGGCCGGCACGGCGGCATCCGCCGCTTCACGCCCGCCGACGCGCTGGCGCGCCACCGCACCGAGTCGGCGTGGCTGGCCGGCGAACTGGACAAGCCCTTCGACGGCGCCACCGTGGTGGTCACCCACCATGCGCCGGACCTCGGCAGCCTCGACCCGCGCTATGCGCACGACCTCGCCTCGGCCGGCTTCATCTCGCGCCGGCCCGACCTGGTCCAGCGCGCCGACCTGTGGATCCACGGCCATACGCACACCAGCTTCGACTACCGCGTCGACCGCGCGCGCGTGGTCTGCAACCCCCGCGGCTATGTGCGGCGCGGCGACGGGGCGCTGGAGAATGCGAAGTTCGATTGGGGGTATGTGGTGGAGGTGTGAGGGTCGGTTGTGGTTCTCGCGGCCTTCTCTCGGGTTGGGGACAGGGAAGAGCCGCCGATAATCCCGCACCCGTCAGCCATCCCGACCGCCCCATACGCTCTGCCACGGCAAGGAAGGAAGCCCAAAACAAAAACCCCCACGGGCTTGCACCCGCGGGGGTTTCGACTGAAGCGACGACTCGCGCCGTCTCGGCAGTCTGGGCAGTCGGCCGAAGCCGACAGCCGGCGTGATTACATCATGCCGTCCATGCCGCCCATGCCACCCATGCCGCCCGGCATTGCCGGCGCCGACTCTTCCTTCGGCGTTTCGGCGATCGCGCAGTCGGTGGTCAGCATCAGCGATGCGACCGAAGCGGCGTTCTGCAGCGCGGTGCGGGTCACCTTGGTCGGATCCAGCACGCCCATCTCGACCAGGTCGCCGTACTCGCCGCTGGCGGCGTTGTAGCCGAAGTTGCCCTTGCCTTCGATGACCTTGGCCACGACGACCGAAGCTTCTTCGCCTGCGTTCAGCACGATCTGGCGCAGCGGCTCTTCCATCGCGCGCAACACGATCTTGATGCCGGCGTTCTGGTCGGCGTTGTCGCCGGTCAGGCTCGAGATCGCAGCGCGGGCACGCAGCAGGGCCACGCCGCCGCCCGGGACGATGCCTTCTTCAACGGCAGCGCGGGTGGCGTGCAGCGCGTCTTCGACGCGTGCCTTCTTTTCCTTCATTTCGACTTCGGTGGCGGCACCGACCTTGATCACCGCAACACCGCCGGCCAGCTTGGCCACGCGCTCTTGCAGCTTTTCGCGGTCGTAGTCCGAGGTCGCTTCCTCGATCTGGGCACGGATCTGCTTGACACGGCCTTCGATCGCGGCGGCGTCACCGGCACCGTCGATGATGATGGTGTTTTCCTTGCCGATCTCGACACGCTTGGCTTGACCCAGGTCTTGCAGGGTCGCCTTTTCCAGCGTCAGGCCGACTTCCTCGGCGATCACGGTACCGCCGGTCAGGATGGCGATGTCTTCCAGCATGGCCTTGCGGCGGTCGCCGAAGCCAGGCGCCTTGACGGCGGCGGTCTTCAGGATGCCACGGATGTTGTTGACCACCAGGGTCGCCAGCGCTTCGCCTTCGACGTCTTCGGCGATGATCAGCAGCGGACGGCTCGACTTGGCCACTTGCTCCAGCACCGGCAGCAGATCGCGGATGTTCGAGATCTTCTTGTCGAACAGCAGCACGAACGGGTTGTCGAGCTGGACGACTTGCTTGTCCGGGTTGTTGATGAAGTACGGCGACAGGTAGCCGCGGTCGAACTGCATGCCCTCGACGACTTCCAGCTCATCGGCCAGCGACTTGCCGTCCTCGACGGTGATCACGCCTTCCTTGCCGACCTTGTCCATCGCTTCGGCGATCAGCTTGCCGATCACTTCGTCGCTGTTGGCCGAGATCGCGCCAACCTGGGCGATTTCCTTGCTGGTCGTGGTCGGCTTGCTCAGCTTCTTGAGCTCTTCGACAGCCGAACCAACGGCCTTGTCGATGCCGCGCTTCAGGTCCATCGGGTTCATGCCGGCGGCAACGTACTTCATGCCTTCGCGCACGATCGACTGGGCCAGCACGGTCGCGGTGGTGGTGCCGTCACCGGCGTTGTCGCTGGTCTTGGAAGCGACTTCCTTGACCATCTGGGCGCCCATGTTCTGCAGCTTGTCCTTCAGCTCGATTTCCTTGGCGACCGACACACCGTCCTTGGTCACGGTCGGGCCGCCGAAGCTGCGCTCGAGCACCACGTTGCGGCCCTTCGGACCCAGGGTCACCTTGACCGCGTTGGCCAGGATGTTCACGCCTTCGACCATCTTGTGGCGAGCGCTGTCGCCGAACACTACGTCTTTAGCTGCCATGTTCTAGATCTCCAGAATTCTGTACGGGAAATGTCCCGGGCGCGATTGCCGCCGCGGCGGAACCGAGGCGCCCAGGGGTTCCGGACGCGCGGCGCCCGGACAGCGACATCACTTGTTGATGACCGCCATGATGTCTTCTTCGCGCATGACCAGCAGTTCCTGGCCATCCACCTTCACGCTCTGGCCGGCGTACTTGCCGAACAGGACGCGGTCACCCACCTTGACGTCGAGGGCGATCGAGGCGCCCTTGTCATCCTTCTTGCCCGGGCCGACGGCCAGCACTTCACCCTGATCGGGCTTCTCGGCAGCATTGTCGGGAATCACGATGCCGGAAGCGGTCTTGGTTTCGTTGTCCAGACGCTTGACGATCACGCGGTCGTGCAAAGGACGCAGATTCATACGGACTCCTTAGTACAAGTGAGCATTTATTTGCAAAGTGGCCACCGCGGGAGTGCGGAGACCCTTGAAATCGGACGCCGGATGCAGGCTACAGCACGCTGTTAGCACTCGCACCCGGCGAGTGCTAATTATAGGGACGGGGTTTCGGGTTTTCAAGACGAGGTCTGAATACGGGTTTACCCGCAGAAAGGAAGGAAAAACGTCGCGGCCCCGCGCCGGGCAAGGCCGGACGGGCATTGTCTCTTATATTGTGCGGCCAGTATTTTTTCAGGCGGATGTCGCCCGGGGAGTCGATCTCCCTCTACCGTCGTCCCCCCTGCAAGCGGCGACCCGGCGATTGTCGCCTTTCGAGCCGAGACACTGGGCCTCGCCGTCGCGGGGGGAGACACGAAAAGCTCAGGCCCCGCCCCGCAGCTGAGGCAAGACCGTCTGCGCGCAGGCGTCGATCCAGGCCTGCTGGTTTCCGCAGACGTTGTGCAGGAAGACCGCGTCGGCGCCCATGGCCAGGTCCTCGGCCAGCCAGGCCGCCTGTTGCGCGGCATCGCAGGAGATGCGGACCGCGCGCTCGATGTCGTCCGGCGACACCGTCCGCGCGCGGGCATCGAATTCGGCGGGGGTCGCCAGGTTCGCCGCCGTTTCGCTGTCGAACACATTGGTGCGCCACTGTTCGTAGGCCATTCGGCGGGCCGCCTCGTCGCCCTGGGTGGGGTCGGCATAGGCGATCTTGGCCTGGATATGGACCGGCTTGGCCTCGCCGCCGCCCTCGCGGAAGGCGTCGATCACCGCGCGCATGGTCTCGCGTGGGGCCGAGATCGTGATCAGGCCGTCGGCCCACTGCCCCGCCCAGCGGGCTGTCTGCGCGGTCAGCGCCGCGGCGAAGATCGGCGGCGGACGCTGCGGCAGCGTATAGAGCCGCGCGCGATCGACCACGATGCTGCCGTGGTGCGTCACCTCCTCGCCGCGCCACAGCGCGCGCATCGCGTCCACCGATTCGGTCAGCATGGCCTGCCGCTCGGGCTTGGACGGCCACGGCCGGCCGGTGATGTGTTCGTTCAGCGCCTCGCCGGTGCCCAGCGCGATCCAGAAGCGGCCGGGAAACATGGCCTCCAGCGTCGCCGCGGCCTGCGCGACCACGGCCGGGTGGTAGCGGCCGAACGGGCACGCGACCACGCCCGTGGGCAGATCGACGGTCGCCATCGCGGCGCCGAGCCAGGACCAGGAATGGCCGCTCTCCCCTTGCCGCTCGCTCCACGGATGGAAGTGGTCGGAGCTGCTGAGCGCGGTAAAGCCGGCCAGCTGCGCGGCACGCGCGTAGCGCAGCAGATCGCCCGGCGAGAACTGTTCGTGCGAGGCGTGATAGCCGATCAAGGGCATGGCGGACTCCTGGGCGGGATGGGGATGGGCCGGCCGTCTTCCGGTCGTGTTCTGGTCGTGTTCCGGTCGTGTTCCGGTCGTGTTCCGGTCGTGTTCTGGTCGTGTTCCGGTCGTGTTCCGGTCGTGTTCTGGTCGTGTTCTGGTCGTCAGGTGAACGACAGTGGCCGGCAGTGGCCGTCAGCCGGCCGCTGACGGAACCGGATACGCCAGCGTGGTCATCAGCGCCAGCGCGGCCTGGCGCGAATCGAGCCGGGTGTGCTGCACCACGATCGGCACATCGGACTCGATCACGCTGGCGTAGTCGGTGTCCTCGGGGATCGGCTCGGGGTCGCGCAGATCGTTGAAGCGCAGATGCAGCGTGCGGCGAGCCGGTACCGTCAGCCGGTAGGGGCCCACGGGCTCGCGGTCGGCATAGAAGATCGTCACGGTGACATTGGCCTCGGTATCGCCGGTATTGAGCAGGCAGGCCGCCTCGTGGCTGTTCAATTGCCGGCTAGCGGCCGGGTCGGTCGGCGGCAGATAGCCTTCGGCAATCACCCAGCGCCGTTGTCCGATCGCTTCCATCGGTTTCTCCTTTGTTGTTCGCCAGTGGCGGGATTGGCAGTGTCCAGGCCGTCCACCGTGTCGACGATCACGGCGCAAAGCACGGCCGCTGCCGCAGCCAGCGATAGCCGTAGGCACGCAGCTTCAGCGCATGGGCCCCGTTTTGCTGCGGCGGATACGGGCCGTCGACCAGCATGTCGCGCAGCTCGCCGACCTCGACATCGGGCAGCCCCACCTCGACGTCCTGGCCCGACAGATTGGCGAAGGTGAAGACCACCTGTCCATCCAGTTCGTGCCGCAGCGCCAGCACCGCCGGGCAGCCCACGTCCATCACCGTGCATTCCCCGTAACCGATCTCCGGCATGCCGAGGCGCGCGCGGATCATCTTGCCCGTCCTGGCCAACAGCGAATCGTCGCGCAGCGTTTGCTCGTAGATATTGACCTTGTCGTAGGCGAACGGCCCCTCGCGGATCACCGGCACCGGCAGCGAGTCGGGATCGGCGGGCGAGAAGCCGCCATTGACCTCGTCGGACCATTGCATCGCGGTGCGCACCGCGTGGCGTTCCTTTTGCGACAGATCTTCCCCCATGCCGATCTCCTCGCCGTAGCGCAGGATCGGCGTGCCCGGCAGCGAGAACAGCAGCGCATGGACCTGCGCGATGCGGCGCTGGTCGCCATCGAGCATTGGCGGCAGCCGGCGGCGAATGCCGCGGTTGTAGACGCGCATGTCCTCGTTCGGCGCGAAGCGCTGCATCACCTCTTCCCGCTCGGCCTCGCTGAGCCGCTCCAGGTCGAGCTCGTCGTGATTGCGCACCCATACCGCGTATTGCGCGCGCTCGGGCGGGTCGGGCTGCTCGCGCAGCGCGCGCTCGATCGGCTCGGCGCGCTCGCGCGCCAGCGCCAGGAACAGGAAGTTGTTCAGGAAGAAGTTGGACACCAGCGTCAGGCGATGGCCCTTGCCGAAGTAGCGCGCGTAGTCCTCGGCCGGCACGTCGACCTCGCCGAGCAGCACCGCGTCGGAACGACGCAGCGTCGCGAACGCGCGCAGGTCGTTCAGCAGCCAGAAGCCGTCGTCGCGCGGGTCCGCTTCCTTCGCCCCGTCGATCATGTGTCCCGCCGCGTCGATGCGGAATCCCGAGACGCCCAGCCGCAGCCAGAACGACATGATGTCCTCGATCTCGGCGCGCACGGCCGGGTTGGCGATATTGAGATCGGGCTGATGCGAATAGAAGGCGTGCCGGTAGTATTGCCCCGCCTCCTCGTCCCAGGTCCAGACGCTGTCCTCGACGGTCGGGAAGATCGGCTTGACGTGGGTCTCCTCCGGCTCGTCGGCCCAGACGTAGTAGTCGCGGTACGGCGAATTGCGGTCGCGCCGCGCCTCCTGGAACCAGCGATGCTGATCGGACGTGTGGTGCGCCACCAGTTCCACCATCACGCGGATACCGAGTTCCTCGGCCTTCTCCAGCAGCGCCACCATGTCCGCCAGGTCGCCGAAGCGCGGGTCGACCGCGAGATGGTCGGTGACGTCGTAGCCGCCATCGCGAAACGGCGACTGGTAGAACGGCGACAGCCAGATGCAGGTCACGCCGAGCCCGCGCAGGTATTCGAGATGCGCCGTCAAACCCTGGAGATCGCCCCAACCGTCGTTATTGCCGTCGCGAAATACGCTGACGTCGATTTGGTAGATGATCGCATTGCGGTACCAGAGCGAACGCATGGACTCTCCTTCCTGACGATTGAACGGCGACCTCGGGCGGACCGTGCCGCGCCGCCCGCATCGATTACGGCTGCAGCGGCTGCCGCTGTTGCTGCGGTTGCGGCCGTGGCCGATGCAGCGGCTCCAGCAGGACGGCCTGCTCCGGCTGCAGCATGCCGTCGAAACGGCGGTCCGGACCTTCCGGCAGGCTGTCGATCGCGACGCGCCAATCGCCCTCGAGATCGATCGGCAGCGGCCGTTCGGCGAAGTTGATGCAGACCACGCGGTCGTCGTCGCCATGCCGGCGGCGATAGGCCAGCACCTCGGGCGGCGACGGCAATTCCTCCCAGCTGCCCAGGCGCAGCGCCGGGCTGGCGCGGCGCGTCTCGATCAGCGTGCGGTACAGATGCAGCATCGACGAGGGCTGCGACCATTGCGACTGCACCGACAGCGTCGCGGCCTCGGGCGGGAACGGCAGCCAGGTGCGGGCCGCGCGCCAGCCATGTGGCGGTGCGAAGTCCCACGGGATCGGGCCGCGCGGACCATCGCGTCCGCCCGGATCGACGCGCTGGCCCGGCTCGACCACCACGTCCTCGAGCCCCAGTTCCTCGCCCTGGAAGATGAATGGCGTGCCGCGCAGCGTCAGCAGCATCACGGCGGCGGCGCGGGCGCGGCGCATCGAGCCGCCGTAGCGGGTGCGATGGCGCTCGTTGTCGTGATTCGACAGCACCCAGGTCGGCCACGCCTGCGCCGGCTGCAGCAGCGCATCGACCTCGCGGATGCAGGTGCGGAATACCACCGGGTCCCAGGGCGCATCGAGCGGCGGGAAGTTGAACGACATGTGCAGCTCGTCGCCGGCCCCGTAGTACTGCACCACGGTGGCGGTCGAGCGGATATTGACCTCGCCGACCAGCACGCGATCGCCGGGATAGCTGTCGACCAGCTTGCGGATGCCGCGCAGCACCTCGTGGCTGTACGGGTCGTCGTTGAAGTCGGCCAGCGGCTCGCCCGCCAGGCAGCGCGGATGGTCGGCGAAGGTCGGGTCCTTGCCGGTGCAGTGCGCGACGTCGATGCGAAAACCGTCGACGCCGCGGTCGAGCCAGAAACGCAGCACGCCGTGCATGGCCTGCACGACCTCGGGATTGCGCCAGTTCAGGTCCGGCTGCTGCGGCAGGAACAGGTGCAGGTAGTACTGGCCGGTGGCCTCGTCCCAGGTCCAGGCGCTGCCGGCACCGAGCGCCGCGCGCCAGTCGTTGGGCTGGTCGCGCCAGATGTACCAGTCGCGCTTCGGGTTGTCGCGCGAGGAGCGCGATTCGATGAACCACGGATGCTGGTCCGAGGTGTGGTTCGGCACGAAGTCGAGCAGCACGCGCAGGCCGCGCGCGTGCGCCTCGCCGATCAGCCGGTCGGCATCGGCCAGCGAGCCGAACACCGGATCGACATCGCAGTAGTCGCTGATGTCATAGCCCGCGTCGGCCATCGGCGAGCGATAGATCGGCGAGATCCAGATCGTGTCGGCGCCCAGCGCGCGGACATGGTCCAGCCGCTCGATGATGCCGGCCAGGTCGCCGACACCGTCGCCATTCGCATCGGCGAAGGAGCGCGGGTAGATCTGGTAGACCACGGCGCTCTTCCACCACAGCGAGGTGTCGCGCGTCGCTTCGACGGTCTGCGAGGGATCGGCGGGCGGGCCGGGCATGGCCTCGGCCGGTACGGTGGCACGGACGTTCACATTCATGGGCACGCTGGCAATGACGGTTGTCATCCGCCCATCGATGCAGCTTCCATGCCTGTCTGGCGGCATCTGCGGGTTCGTCCGAGGCCCCACCGATATGGACGCCGAGGCGCCGTGGGACCGATGCGCAAATCCTGCGCGGGCGCGGTAATTTTTTCCGACGGGGGATCAGGGGGATGGAAGGGAGACGGAAAGCGTGCCGACGGAGGCGGCTGGAGGAGCGGACACCGGCCCGGACAGCGGCGCAGCAGGTTTCAAGCGGCTAGGACAACAGCCCCGAGTCCTCGATATACCCGAGGGCCTGCCGTATCTCCCGGCGTGCCTTCAGGCTGTAACAGACCTGCCGGTCCCGCACCGTCAGCGCAACGATGTCCGCCTGCAGCAGCTCCTGGAAGATCCGCCCCGCGCGGCGCAGGTTCAGGCCGACCGCCGCGGCCAGGTCGGCAGCGGGCATGCCGTCCTCGCCGGCCTCCAGCAGCGCGCGGCAGATGTCGGCACGCGCCGGATCGGTCAGCAAGGCATAGCTCAAGGTGGCTTCCTGCTTGGGGTCCATGTCCGTACATTAGGCGCCACATCCGGCAATGGCAAGCCGCGTTCGGGGGATGACACACGCCCGCATCCACGTGCCGCTTGAACAAGGCAAACAAAAGCGGCCGGCCCCAACCAGGGTCGGCCGCTTCCGCTTTCCGCGACGCAGCAGCCGCCGCCTACGCCATCACGAACGGCAACTGCCGCTGGCGCTTGCCGGTCAGCTTGAACACCGCATTGGCGACCGCCGGCGCGATCACTGGTACGCCCGGCTCGCCAAGCCCGGTGGGCGGGTCGTCGGACGGCACGAAGTGCACCTCCACCGGCGGCGCATCATTGATGCGCACCGGCGGGAAGTCGCCGAAGTTGCTGTTCCTGACCGCGCCGTTGTCGATCTCGATGGCAAACCCGGGCCGGATCATCGCCAGGCCGAACACACAGCCGCCCTCGATCTGCGCGCGCGCCGACAGCGGGTTGACCACGCGATTGGCATGCACGCCGGCGGTCACGCGATGCACGTGCGGCTGCCCGTTCTGCAGCGAGACCTCGACCACATAGGCCACCGCCGAATCGAAGGACTGGTGCACCGCGACGCCCCAGGCGCGGCCCGTCGGCAGCCGGCGCTTGCCGTAGCCCGACTTCTCCACCGCGAGCTGCAATGCCGCCCGCTGCCGTGCGCCCTTGACCGGATCCAGCTGCGCGAGCCGGTAGGCCACCGGATCCTGCTTCGCCACCGTCGCCAGCTCGTCGATCAGCGTCTCCTTGACGAAGGCCGTGTGCGTGTGGCCAACCGAGCGCCACCACAGCACCGGCACCTGCACCTTCGGGTGATGGACCGACAGCCGCAGCGGGAAGCCATAGTCATGGTCGACGATGCCCTCGGTCATGGTGTGGTCGACGCCGTCCTTGACGAGGAAGGCCTCGAACGGCGAGCCCATCGTCAGCGACTGGCCGACGATCGCGTGCTCCCAGCCCAGCACCCTGCCCTGCGCATCGACGCCGATGCGCGCGCGGTGCAGATGCAGCGGCCGGTAGTAGCCGCCGCGGATATCGTCCTCGCGGCTCCAGATGACCTTGACCGGCTCGCGATGGCCCTTCGCGACCCAGGCGCGCATCACCTGCGCGGCCTCCACCAGATAGTCGGAGGTCGGCACCGCACGGCGGCCGAAGCCGCCGCCGGCCATCATCGTCACCACCGAAACCTGCTCGGGCGGCAGGCCGAAGGCCTTGGCCAGCGCGCCTTGGTCGACCGTCTGGAACTGCGTGCCGGCCCAGACCTTGACGCGGCTTGGCTTACCGCCGGCCACCTCGGCCTGCATCGTGCAGTTCAGCGGCTCCATCGGCGCGTGCGCCAGATACGGGAAGCGGTACTCGGCCTCGATGGTGCGCGCGGCGCCCGCCAGGTCGAAGGCATCGGCGCGCGGCGTCCTGCCGGGCTGGCGCGCCAGCTTGGCGTATTCCTCATACAGCGCCGCGGTCGAGACCGTCGAGCCGCTGTCGTCCCATTCGGCCTGCAGCGCATCGCGCCCCTGCTTGGCCGGCCAATAGCCGTTGGCAATCACCGCGACGCCGGTGCCGCCGCCATCGGTCGGTACCTCCAGTACCTCGGCCACGCCCTTGATCGCGCGCGCCGCGTCGGCATTGAAGCGGCGCACCTTGCCGCCGAAGCGCGGCGGGCGCGCGACAACGGCGACCATCAGGTTGTCGAGCTGCGTGTCGATGCCGAAGCCGACCGAGCCGTCGAGCTTGCCGCGCGTGTCCAGCCGCGGCGTCGGCTTGCCGATCAGCGTGAAGCGCGACGGATCCTTCAGCGTGACCTGCTGCGGCACCGGAAGCGCCATCGCGGCCTGCGCGAGCTCGCCGTAGGTCGCGCGGCGATTGCCGGCGGTGACCACGCCTTGCGCGGCGGTGCACGCGGACGGCTCCACCTGCCACTGCTGCGCGGCGGCGGCCACCAGCATCGCGCGGGCACGGGCGCCGAGCTCGCGATACTGCTGGTACGAGTGCTTGACCGCGGTCGAGCCGCCGGTCATCTGGATCCCCATCGCGGGGTCCTTGTACGGATCGCCGGCCGGCGCCAGCACCGCGCGCACGTTGCGCCAGTCGACGTCGAGCTCCTCGGCCAGCGCCATCGGCAGCGCGGTGTGCACGCCCTGGCCGAATTCGAGCCGGTTGACCGCGACCGTCACGGTGTTGTCGGGCGCGATCACGATGAAGGCCTGCGGCGCGGCGGCCGGGCCCTTCGCGGTGGGCGCGGCAGCCTCGTCGGCGCGGACTTCACCCAGCGGCGCGATGCCCAGCGCCAGTCCGCCGCCGGCCATGCCGGTCAGCTTCAGGAAGGTGCGCCGGTCGATGCCGGCGGCCGGCGCGTCATGGCTGTCGTGCGCGCCATGGGCGTCATGCGGGCCGTCGCCGGCGCCGCCGGATAGCGCGGCAATCCGCGCGCCAAGTCGTTGCATTTGCATGGTGTCTCCGGTAGCCGATCAGCCCAGCGTCTTGGCCGCGTCCTTGATGGCGGCGCGGATGCGCTGGTACGTGCCGCAGCGGCACAGGTTGCCCGCCATCGCCTGGTCGATATCCGCATCGGTCGGCTTGCGCTTGTTGCGCAGCAGCCCGATCGCGCTCATCACCTGCCCGTTCTGGCAATAGCCGCACTGGGACACATCGTTCCTGACCCAGGCATCGAGCACCGCGCGGCCGACCTTGTCGGTGCCGGCGCCTTCGATCGTGGTGATCCGCGCGCCCTGCAGCGCGGAGATCGGCGTTACGCAGGCGCGGATCGGCTGGCCGTTCATGTGCACCGTGCAGGCGCCGCAGGCCGCGATGCCGCAGCCGAACTTGGTGCCCGTCATATGCAGCTGATCGCGCAGCGCCCACAGCAGCGGCGTGCTCGGATCGGCGTCGACCTGCATCGGCTTGCCGTTGATTTCCAGCGTCGTCATGGGGATCGTTCCTTGTCATGCCGCCCCCTTGTCGAACCGCCGCCCACGCGCGCCGCGACAGGGGGCGGAATGCCGGTGGCGCGCTAAAACGACGCAAGCATAGTGCAAAGTCGCGCGTTTGTTTGGCGCGGAATCGGCGCTGTCAGCGCCGTGCAAGCTTGATGACAGCCTCGTGTCAGATTCGCGCGAAACGCCCATGAAAAACCGCCCGCATCGGCGGGCGGCGTGGGACAAGGCGTCGAGCCCGGGCGCTCAGGCCATCGCGCTGCGCTGCCCTTGCGCGCGGCGCAGGCCCACCCACTGCAGGCACGCGAACACCGCCACGCCCCAGGCCTGCAGCAGCACGAAGGCGCTGCCCAGCCAGGTCGGCGACAGCCAGCCGGCGGCCAGCAGCAGCATGCAGTCGATCGCCCACAGCGCATTGCAGGCGATCACCGCCAGCACCAGCGCGCGCGGCATCGGATTGCGCGTCGCCAGCAGGCCGACGATGGCGGCATAGGGCAGCAGGACCAGGCCGGCATAGCGCAGCCAGGACGCCGGAATGGCGAACCAGTTCGACAGCACGTTGGCATCGAACACCATCAGCAGGCCCATCAGGCCGCTGACGATGGCGTCGGCAATCAGGACATGGCGCAGCAGGCGGGTCGGTTGGACGGTTTGCATGGTCGATCTCCGTAGGGTGAAGGGAAGGCGAAGGGAAAACGAAGGGGAAAAACGAATGGCGGTTGCGATGGCTTCATCATCGTCGCTGGCCGCGCGCAATGCGATGACCTGCAAGGTAATCGCCGCAATACCGCCGCACTACCGCCGCCATTCCACCGCCATTCCAACGCGCCACCGCCGCCCGATCGCCGCCATCCCGCCGCCATCCCCTACCTCAAAACGCCGCCGAACGCCATCCCCAAATGCGCCCCGACTTTGCGCCTTATCGGCGCTTGGCCGACATCGTGCCGACGCTATAGTCGCCCGACGCTGCCGGTCCCGCGTCCGGCATGGCCCCCCGTTGCCCGGCACCGCGCCGGATGGCACGGGATGCCTCCTGGCCCCGCACCTTGTCCGCCCGTCGCCGGCACCACGCCATGCGCCAACACACCTTCCCATGACGTCCGCTCAGGAAGCCCCGCCCCTGCCCGCCCTGCCTCGCTGGCAGCGCGTATCGCTTGCGTCCGCGCTGTTCTTCCTGCTGGCGATCGCCGGCATCGCGCTGACGCGCTATCCCGGCAATGCGGCCATCGTCTGGCTGGCCACCGCGTTCGGCGCCGGCGTGGCACTGCACCAGCGGCCGCGCGAGCGCGCCTGGATGCTCGCAGGCATGCTGGTGTCGGGCGTGGCCGCCAATGCGATGTTCGGCGACCCCTGGTGGCTGGCGCTGGTGCTGGGCGCATCCAATGTTGCCGAGATCCTGTTCGTCGCGTGGCTGGCGCCGAGCATCAGCGGCGGGATCGGCCGGGCCAGCGCGGTGCCGCTGGCCCGCTTCGCGCTGATGCTGGGGGCGACCTGCACGCTGGCGCCCGTGATCGGCGCCACCATCGGCGCCGCGGCCATCTCCGCCGCCTATGGCCGGCCCATCGGCGACATCTGGTCGACCTGGTGGAGCGCCGATGCGATCGGCATGCTGATGCTGGTGCCGCTGTCGGTCACCTACTCGCGCGAGCGCCTGCGGGAGACCTTTTCCCGCGCACGCCTGCCGCGCGTGGCCGGGCTGCTGCTGTTGACCGCCTCGGTCGGCGGCCTGTCGGTGCTGCAGACCCACGACCCCTTCGGCGTGCTGTCGCTGCCGCTGGTGGTCGCCGCGCTGTTCACCAACCCCTTCACCACCGCATTGCTGACGCTGCTGTCGATGCTGGTCACGGTGATGCTCGGACTGGCCGCGGCACAGGCGGGCCTGGTCGACGCGCCGGCATTCCTGACCCATGCGATGAAGCTGTCGACCAGCCTGATCCTGGTGTTCCCGGTCTGCATCGCCTACCTGAGCGAGCAGAATCGCCGCGACCGCAGCGAGCTGCGCGGCAGCGAACGGCGCTTCCGCCAGGCGATGCAGCATTCGGCGATCGGCATGGCGCTGGTCAGCCTCGACGGCCGCTGGCAGCAGGTCAATCGCGCGATGTGCGAGCTGTTCGGCTACAGCGCGGCCGAGCTGAGCCGCATCGCCTTCCAGGACATCACGCACCCGGACGACCTCGCCGCCGACCTGGCGCAGCTCGAACGGCTGGTGGCCGGCCAGACCGACAGCTACCGGATGGAGAAGCGCTACCGCCGCAAGGACGGGAACTTCATCTGGACGCTGCTGGCGGTATCGCTGGTGCGCGACGAGGCCACCGGCGCGCCGCTGCATTTCATCGCGCAGGTCGAGGACATCCATGAACACAAGCTCGCGCAGCAGCGGCTCGAAGCGCTGTCGCGGCGCACCGAGCTGGCCGTCGAAGCGGGCCGGGTCGGCATCTGGGAATGGGACATCGCCGCCGGCACGCTGTCATGGGACCGCCGCATGCACGCGCTGCACGGCACCGAGGCCGTCGGCGGCGCACCGGACCTGGACGGCTGGATCGCGATGGTGCATGCCGACGACGTCATGCGCGCGCGCCACGAGATGCGCCAGGCGGTCAAGGGCACGCAGCCCTTCGACACGCAGTACCGGATCGTGCGGCCCGACGGCGAGGTACGGCATATCCGCGCGATGGCGGTGGTTTCGCGCGCCGACGATGGCACGGCCCTGTCGATGGTCGGCACCAACTGGGACATCACCGAGCACCATCGGCTGACCGAGGCGCTGTTCGAGGAGAAGGAGCGCCTGCATATCACGCTGCGATCGATCGGCGATGCGGTGATCTGCACCGATGCCGCGCTGCGCATCACCTTCATCAATCCGATCGCCGAGCAGCTGACGGGCTGGACCATGGCCGAGGCCGACGGCCGGCCGCTCGCCACGGTCTTCCACGTGGTCGACGAGACCACCGGCCAGCCGATTGCCTGCCCGGTTGCCAAGTGCCTGCAGACGCTGCGGCCGGTCTATCTCGAAGACGGCGCGGTACTGATCAGCCGCCATGGCGAGCGCCACGACGTGCAGGATTCCGCCGCGCCGGTACTGACGCCGCGCGGCGACGTGATCGGCGCGGTGCTGGTGTTCCAGGACATCACCACCGCACGCGCGCTGCAGCGCAAGCTCGCGCATTCGGCGATGCATGACGCGCTGACCGGGCTGCCCAACCGGATCTGGTTCGAGCAGCGCCTGCGCGAGGCCTGCGAGTCGGCGCGCGAGTTCGAACAGCAGCATGCGCTGTGCTTCATCGATCTGGACCGATTCAAGATCGTCAACGATACGGCTGGCCACGCGGCCGGCGACGTGCTGCTGCGCGAGCTGGGACACGTGATCCGCAGCCAGGTGCGTCCCGGCGATCTGCTGGCGCGCCTGGGCGGCGACGAGTTCGCACTGCTGCTGCGCAACTGCTCGGTGGACCAGGGCGAGCGCGTCTGCCTGAAGGTCATCGATGCGATCCGAGCGCGGCGTTTTCCGTGGGAAGGCCGCGTCTACGACGTCGGCGCGAGCGTCGGCATCACGGCGATCGACCGCGAGGCGCCACCGCTTGGCGAGCTGATGAGCCGCGCCGACGTGGCCTGCTACGCCGCCAAGGCGGCGGGCCGCAATCGCGTCTCGGTCTATCGCCGCGACGAAAGCGATGCGCGCCGTCACCATCGGGAGCTGCAGGTGGCCGCGGGCATCCACTCGGCGCTGGAGGCCAACCGCTTCCGGCTGTTCGCGCAGGAGATCCGCGCGCTGGCGCCGGAGGCCGGGGGCACGCCGCCTGCATCGACGACAGCATCGTCCTCTGCATCGGCGTCCGCATCGATGCCGGCATCGGCGTCCGCATCCGCGTCCGCATCTGCGTCCGTATCGCCGGCTGCGTCATCCCCTCCGACCCATATCGAGATCCTGGTGCGCATGGTCGATGAGCACGGCAGCCTGGTGATGCCCGGCGCGTTCATCCCGGCGGCCGAGCGCTACGACCTGATGGGCCATGTCGACCGCTGGGTCATCCAGCACGTGCTGCGCGATTTCGGCGCGCGGCTGCTGGCGGTGCCCGGGCTGTCGGTGTCGATCAACCTGTCGGCCAATTCGCTGGGCGAGCCCTTCCTGCTGCCGTTCCTGCATGCCGAGCTGTCGAACTCGGTGCTGCCGGCCAGCCGCATCCGGCTGGAGATCACCGAGACCGCGCTGATCAACAACATGGCCGCGGCCAACCGGCTGGTCGCCGACATGCGCAAGGCCGGCTGCACCATGGCGCTGGACGACTTCGGCGCCGGCCTGTCGTCGTTCGCCTATCTGAAGCAGTTCCCGGTCGACTACCTGAAGATCGACGGCAGCTTCATCCGGCATCTGGCCGCGAGCGCGGTGGATCGGGAAATCGTCAGTTCGATCAACGACATCGGCCACCGGCTGGGCATCCGCACCGTGGCCGAATCGGTCGAGGACGAAGCCACGCTGGACGTGCTGCGCGAGATCGGCGTCGACTATGCGCAGGGCTATGCGATCGGCCGGCCGATGCCGCTGGAGGACTACCTGGCGCGCTGCGCGGGCAGCGTGCCAGGCGAGACGGCGCAGCGGCAGTCGCGGTAGCGACGGCTCGCCGCGGTTTGCCGCGGTTTGCCGCGGTTTGCCGCGGTTTGCCGCGGTTTGGCCGCGGTTTGGCCGCGGTTTGGCCGTGGGGTCCCGACCGGCTTGCGACAGGCTCGCGGCGCGGTCGCGGACGATCGCCGCTGCCGGCCCGGCCTGATCAGCTCGCACTGGCGGTGGCGGCCATCCGGTGCAACAGCGGCACGCGGTCGTCGCGCACATCGCTTTGCACGTCACGCTGCGCATCGTCCGGCGCCTTCCCCGGCGGCTCCGACGCGCCATCGGCATCGCGCGTCGAGACAGCCTCCTGCTCGCGCCCCGGATCGATGCAGCGGCCGTCGAGATGACGCAGCACCAGCTTGATTGCCAGCCGGCATTGCTCAGGCGTCTGCGCGGACTCGATCGCGGCCACTACTTCGGCATCCGCACCGAGGGTGCGCATCAGCGCGCGTGCCAGGCTGCGCTCGGCCAGCGCCTGCGCGGAACCGCGCGCCTGCAGATGCTGCATCACGCGTGCCGCGATCAGATGGCGGTGATCGGCCGCGTTGCCGGCATCGAGCTGCGCGCAGGCCGCGGCGATCGCCTTGGAGGCGGCGGCGTCGTTGCCGGCGGCGGGCGTCAGCACCTGCCGGGCCGTCAGTGCGGCGTCCCGCAGCGCGCGCCGGCTCTTGACCCATTTCACCATCCGGTAGACCGCGAAACCGAGCCAGCACAGCCCCAGCACCCCGCCCACCACCATCAGCCCCGTGCCCGCGGTAGCCGCGGTCACGGTGGTCAACGCGGCCACCGTCAGTCCGAGCACAGCGCCGTTGACGCCCAGCGTGCCGGCACCGTACGCGATGCGCAGGCCGGCCTTGCGCACATCCTTGTTCGCGGACTCGATCGCCTCGCCGATCTGGCTGTCGCAGTACTGCATCACGGTGCGATAGAAGTCCGCGGTCTGCCGCAGTTGGGCGGGGTCGGCCTCGCCGACGATGCGCTGCCGCCGCGGGGACAGCGGCTGCGCCTTGCAGACGGTGGCCGCAGCGCCGTGGCGCTCGAGGCCGTCCAGGGCGGCGGCCAGCGGCGAACGCCGCAGGACCTCGCGCCGCTGATGCAAGGCCGCGCGCTGCCTGGCCGAGTCTCGCCACTGCATGACACCGGTGACGATTTGGGCCGTCGACATGGCCACCGACGCCGCGCATCCCGCGATGCCGGTCCAAGGCAGCGCGGCCGCCACGGTGGGAAGCATCCGGCTGAGCACCTGCAGCACACCGGACGAGGCGGCCACGCCCTGCACGACGGCATCGCGCGCCAGCGTCAGGCCGCTGCTGAACAGCTTGCCGTCGTTGTCGCCGCGCTCCGCGCGCGAATGGCGATACAGCAGGAAGGCGTCGAGGCTGCCGTCGTCGCGCAGCGCCTGCCGCTGCTGCCGCCGCACCGCGCGCTCGGCGGGCAGCGCCGCCTCGGTCCGCGAAGCCAGCCGCTGACGCAGCGCCGCTTCGCACCGGGTGTGGTCGGCGGCGGTATCCCGGAGCCGCGCGTCCAGACGGCCGCGCTTGCGCACCACCTTGACGAATCGTGCGATCGCCACGCCAGCCTCCAGCGCCGCCAGCACCGGCATCGCGATTCCGATCCGAAAGCTGCACGTGGCGAGGATGCCGGCGCTCGGAACATCGCGCAGCATGGCGGGCAGTTGCGCGCCGCGCACGCCGGTCAGCGCGGCGGCCAGGAGCCCCCAGAACGGATAGAGCACGCATTCGGTCTTGCCGAGCCGGCCGATCGGCTTGGTGGCCTTGTCGGCGGTGATGCGGCACGCCACGCCGCCGAGCACCGCGGCGTCGGCGCCGACCTTGCCGGCGGCCGCAGGCGGCGGCAACGGTCCTTGCCGCAACGGTCCTTGCAGCGGCCCCTGCGGCAATGGGGCCGTCAGCGGCAAACCCGTGAAGGAAGGTGCAAAGGCAGTCGTAGGCATGATGGTCGTCCCCGCAACGGCCGCCAGGCGCTGCTGGCGACACATCGCAAATACACTGCAGACACAAGACCGACGCACCGTATGGTGCGGCGCACTATCGAATTCGGGATGGCGGGAATGTACGACGTGTGCAACTGCAAAAGTCACGCGGAATGCGTGCTTCTTTAGTTTCCGGGCAAGCGAATCGGAAGGACCTCGCCTCGATCTTGATCCGCAAAGGTGGGATGGCATCGTGCGTGAACGCACAGAGACCGGAAGTGCGGCCTCGCTACGCTGGGACCACGCCCGCTGGGCCCATCCGCGCTACCGGAAAAGACAGGAGACCGCGCCATGCCGCCACGCAGGCCCGCCCCCGCACCCGACGCCCGCATCGAAGGCGTGTTCAGCCGCATCGAGGCAATGACGCTCGAGGACTGCCCGATCGAACCGGGCTGGGTGCGCGCCGGCCGGCCGCATGCGCGCGCCGCGACCCATGCGATGGCGCGCGACGGACTGGCGTCGACCCATCTGTGGGAATGCAGCGCCGGCGCGTTCGCCTGGCGCTTCAGCGTCGAGGAGACCGTGCTGATTCTCGACGGCGAGGTGCGGGTGACCAGCCCAGGCGGACAGGTGCGCACGCTGCGGGCCGGCGACGTCGGACATTTCCCGGCGCACACGACCTGGCTGTGGGAGGTCGACCGCCATGTGCGCAAGATCGCCTTCTGCCGCCGCGAGGTGCCGTGGCCGCTGAGGCTGGCGACGCGGGCGCTGGATCGGCTGCTCGAACGTGCCCGGGCGCTGAGTTCGGACAGCGCGGGACGGCGCGGCAGCCGGGACGCCGGGATGTCGTCGGCGCCTTGAGGGCCTGGAGGCCCTGCGCGACCGGGGGATTTGGTGCCCGGAGCACCCGGGCACCTTGAGCACCTTGAAGCACCTCGAGTACGGAGCACGCGGAGCACTGAGGACCTGCGGACCTGAGGACCAGGCCATCTCCCGTCCGCCGTTCGGAAATCCGAACACGCCCACACCACGCCCGCTCGGAAATCCGAACGCGGTCGCCAGCGCGCGAAACTTTTCCCTTTCGTTTCAATCACTTGCAGGCTGCTGTCAGCCTGGCAAAGCTGGCACGCCTCGTGCGAACTAGGCCCCCCATCTATAGCGCCGCCGCCCCCGGCTGCGCCACAACGATGGAGGAAACGACATGGCAGCCCCCACCCCGCCCGCCCGGCCCACACAGCGCCCCCGATTGCGTCCCCGCCGGCTGACCTGAAGCCGGCCCGCGTCGCCGCACGGGCGCTCCGGCGTCCGTCGAGCTGTGCGGGGCGGTACGCCGCCTTGCGCGTCTTTCGTTTCCCAAGCTGTCCGGCCCGCGCCGGACGCCCCAGGTTTGAATCACGATGAAACTGAACCGACTGCCCACCCTGATCCTGTTCGCCATGCTGCTCGGCCTGCTGGCCGGCACCACCGCGCACCACCTCGCGCCCGATGCCGCCGCGGCCAAATCGATCGCCGGCCATCTGTCGATCCTGACCGACGTGTTCCTGCGGATGATCAAGATGATCATCGGCCCGCTGGTGTTCGCCACGCTGGTCAGCGGCATCGCCAGCATGGGCGACGGCAAGGCGGTCGGCCGCATCGGCCTGAAGGCAATGGGCTGGTTCGTGATCGCGTCGGTGACCTCGCTGCTGCTCGGCCTGGTGATGGCCAATCTGCTGACGCCCGGCCATGGCATGAACCTGCCGCTGCCGCCGGCCGACGCCACCTCGAACCTGAAGACGGGCGCGCTGAACCTGCGCGACTTCGTCACCCACATGTTCCCGAAGAGCATCGCCGAGGCGATGGCCAACAACGAGATCCTGCAGATCGTGGTGTTCTCGCTGTTCTTCGGCTTCGCGCTGGGCGCCGTCAAGGACGGTCCGGGCAAGCCGCTGCTGGCGGCGATCGATGGCCTGGCCAAGGTGATGCTGAAGGTCACCAACTATGTGATGGCGTTCGCCCCGGTCGGCGTGTTCGGCGCCATCGCCGCGGTGATCACCGCCGAGGGCCTGGGCGTGCTGACGGTCTACGCCAAGCTGCTCGGCAGCCTGTATCTGGCGCTGGCGCTGCTGTGGGTCGCGCTGATCTTCGGCGGCTATCTGTTCCTCGGCCGCGACGTGTTCCGCCTGCTCAAGACGCTGCGCGCGCCGCTGATGATCGGCTTCGCCACCGCCAGCAGCGAGTCGGCCTATCCGAAGGTGATCGACCAGCTGATCCGCTTCGGCGTCAAGGAGCGCATCACCAACTTCGTGCTGCCGCTCGGCTACTCGTTCAACCTCGACGGCTCGATCATGTACACCTCGTTCGCGGCGCTGTTCGTCGCGCAGGTCTATGGCATCGAGCTGACGCTGACCCAGCAGATCACCATGCTGCTGGTGCTGCTGGTCACCAGCAAGGGCATCGCCGGCGTGCCGCGCGCCTCGCTGGTGGTGGTCGCCGCCGTGCTGCCGATGTTCGGCCTGCCGGAGGCCGGCATCCTGCTGGTGCTGGGCATCGACCATGTTCTCGATATGGGCCGCACCGTCACCAACGTGCTCGGTAACGCCATTGCCACGACCGTCGTCGCCAAAAGCGAAGGCGCGATCGGCGCGCCGGTGCCGGAAGAAGCGGACGACACCGCTGAAGACGGCGCTACCGACCTGGCACCCGTCCAGGTCCTGGCGAGCAAGTAGCCTCCCTGCCTGCTCCACGGGGCGTGCCAGGGGCCCGACCGCCAATCCGGCGGCCGGGCCTTTTTCATTCGGGGCGCCGGGTGATGAAGGGCAGCGGACCCGAGCGTCCGGGCCGGCTCACCGGGTGTGATAAAAGAGAGCGCATGCAGATAACCGCCATGCCGAACCGCCAGTCTTCCGCCGTGTCTTCGCCCCGTTCCGGCCCTGCCGCCGCCGCTGCCGACACCGCTGCTGCCACCGCTGCTGCCGTCCCCTCCCGCCCGGCCCGCCCTGCGCACCATCGTCCGCCCCACCGCGAGCGCGGACTGGCCGCCGCCGCACAGCTGCTCGCGCTGCTGGCGCTGGCCGGGCTGGTGGGCCTGGCCGGCTGGCTGGGCTACCGCTATACCTTCGACGCCGCGCTGGCCCGCCAGGCCGAGCGCGGCCAGGTGCAGCTGCGGCTCTACGGCCAGGCCCTCTCCAGCGAACTGGCGCGCTACGACTTCGTGCCGAGCCTGCTGTCGCTGGACGACGAGATCAGCTCGCTGCTGGCGCGGCCCGAGGATTCCGCCCGCGTCGCCGCGGCCAACGCGCACCTGGCCGCGGTCAATGCTCGCGCCGGCACGCTGGCCGTGTTCGTGCTCGACCGCCAGGGACGCGTGCGCGCCACCAGCAACTGGCAGCGCCCCGACAGCTATCTGGGCGAAGACCTGAGCTTCCGCCCCTACTTCCAGGCCGCCATCGACGGCCAGTTGGGACGCTTCTACGGCGTCGGCACCACGCGCGATGAATCGGGCTACTACCTGTCGGCGCCCCTGGGCAATGGCAACGGCCAGCGGCCCAGCGGCGTCGCGGTGGTCAAGGTCGGCCTCGAGCCGCTGGAGCAGCGCTGGCAGAGCGCCGACATGCAGATGCTGCTGTCCGACGAGAACGGCGTGGTGATCCTTGCCTCCGAGCCGTCGTGGAAGCTGCGCGCGCGCCGGCCGCTGAGCGCCGCGCAGCGCGAACGGCTGAACCGCAGCCTGCAGTACAACCGCGCGCCGCTGGAGCCGCTCGAATTCACCCGCGTGCGGGCGATGAACAACGGCGACGCGCTGGTACGCATGCGCCGCGGCCCATCGATGCTCGAGCAGAACGCGATGCTGCCCGGCACCGAATGGCAGCTGACGCTGCTGACCGATACGTCGCAGGCACGCATGGCGGCGCTGAACACCGCCGCGCTGTGCGGCGTGCTGACCGCCTTCGTGCTGCTGCTCGGCGCCGCCTGGAACGTGCGCCGGCGCATCGTCAGCGAGCGGCTGGCCGCGCGCGCCGCGCTCGAGGCCGCCAACAGCGAACTCGAACGCAAGGTCGCCGAACGGACCGCCGACCTGACCAGCGCCAACCATCTGCTGCAGACCGAGATCGCCGAGCGCATCCGCACCGAGCGCGAACTGCGCCAGGCCCAGGACGGTCTGCTGCAGGCCGGCAAGCTGGCGGCAGTCGGACAGATGTCGACCGGCATCGCGCACGAGCTGAACCAGCCGCTGGCCGCGCTGCGCACGCTGTCGGGCAACACCCAGAAATTCCTTGCGCGCGGCGACCTCGCCACCGCGCAGGCGAACCTCGGCACCATCATCGGCCTGGTCGAAAAGATGGGCCGCATTACCGGCGCGCTCAAGTCCTTCGCGCGCAAGCCCGGCCGCAACGGCAAGGGCAGCGCGCTGCTGGCCGATGCGATCGACAACGCGCTGTTCCTGCTGGAGACGCGCGTGCAGGCGGTGCAGCCGCAGATCGTGCGCGATGTCGACCGCACGCTGGCAGTCGCCTGCGATCCTAACCGGCTCGAACAGGTGCTGGTCAACCTGATCGGCAATGCGCTCGACGCGATGGCGGCCGGCCCGGCGCAAGGTGCCCAGCCGGCCCGTCTCGAGCTGCGCGCCGCGGTGGCCGAAGGCATGGTCCGCTGCACCGTCCGCGACAACGGCCCGGGCCTGTCCGAGGAAGCGTTCGCGCGGCTGTTCGAACCCTTCTTCACCACCAAGCCGGCGGGACAGGGTCTGGGCCTCGGCCTGACGCTGTCGGCCGGCATCCTGGACGAATACGGCGGCACGCTGGTCGCCAGCAATCATCCCGACGGCGGCGCCTGCTTCACGATGGTGCTGCCGATGGCCGGCAAGGAGACACACAATGGCGCCCAAACTCAATGACCTGTCGGTACTGATCGTCGAGGACGACGCCGACGTCCGGCTGGGCTGCGAACAGGCGCTGCGCCTCGAAGGCATCGCCACGCGCGCCGTCGGCACGGCCGAGGCCGCGCTGCAGACGGTGGCGCCGCACTTCCCCGGCATCGTCGTCAGCGACATCCGCCTGCCCGGCATCGACGGCATGGCGCTGCTGGCGCAGCTCAAGGCCCGCGACGCCGCGCTGCCTGTGGTGATGATCACCGGCCATGGCGACGTCGGCCTGGCGGTGCAGGCGATGAAGCAAGGCGCCTACGACTTCCTGGAAAAGCCCTTTGCCCCCGAGCGGCTGGTCGAGGTCGCGCGCCGCGCGCTGGAGCAGCGCCGCCTTGCACTTGAGGTCGCCGAACTGCGCGACCGGTTGGCCGGCCGCGAACGGCTCGAGGCGCGGCTGATCGGCGTGTCGCCGGCGATGGAACGGCTGCGCCGCCTGATCGCCGATCTTGCCGACACCAGCGCCAATGTGCTGATCCACGGCGAGACCGGCACCGGCAAGGAACTGGTGGCGCGCTGCCTGCACGACGCCAGCACCCGCCACGCGCGCAACTTCGTGCCGATCAACTGCGGCGGGCTGCCGGAGCAGCTGTTCGAGAGCGAAATCTTCGGTCACGAGGCCGGCTCCTTCACCGGCGCCGCCAAGCGCCGCATCGGCAAGATCGAACACGCCGAGGGCGGCACGCTGTTCCTCGACGAAATCGAGAGCATGCCGATGTCGATGCAGATCAAGCTGCTGCGCGTGCTGCAGGAGCGCGTGGTCGAACGGCTCGGCTCCAACACGCCGGTGCCGGTCGACGCGCGCGTGGTCGCGGCGACCAAGGCCGACCTCAAGGCCCTGGCCGACGCCGGCCAGTTCCGCGCCGACCTCTACTACCGGCTCAACGTGATCACGCTGGAACTGCCGCCGCTGCGCGAGCGGCGCGAGGACGTGCCGCTGCTGTTCGGCCACTTCGTCGCGCAGGCGGCGCTGCGCTTCGAGCGCGACGCGCGTCCGGCCTCCCCCGCCGAACTCGCACGGCTGGTCGCCTATCCGTGGCCCGGCAATGTGCGCGAGCTGCGCAACCTGGCCGAGCGGCATGTCCTGGGCCTGGGCTGCAATCCCGAACAGGGCACCGAGGAACCGGCGCTATTGCCGCTGGCGCAGGCGGTGGAGCAATTCGAGCGGGCGTTGATCGCGGATGCGCTGCGGCGGCATGAGGGGAATTTGAGCCGGGCTAGCGAGGCGTTGGGGGTGGCCAAGACGACGTTGTTCGACAAGGTCAGGAAGTACGGGCTGTAGCGCTCTAATCAGCGTGGGAGCCGGGGCGGCACCGTCGACGCCCTGGAAACCAAATCACCCGACAAACCAGTTCGACGCCCAATGCAGGATCGAGAACAGCGCCGACATGTCGACCGCTCTTCCCGAGAACGAATCCATCATCACGAGCCCGCCAACGCAGGCGAAACGCACGCGCCAGCGCTTGTGCCACCGTTTCGCGTCGGCGGTTTCGCCGAGGGTGGAGTCCGCATAGAAGGACGAATTGATCTGCGAGGTATGGATCAGGTAGTTGCGGAAACGACGATAAGCCGCCATATCGACCGGCTTGGGGTCGTTCCAGAATCTATCGAGGCTGCCCTGATAGGTCAGCCCTTCCTTGTCATAGAAACACCGCCCGAGCGTGATGACTGGAACGCGGTGGTACATCGCCTGCAGGCCGGTCGTCGAGTTGATCGTAACGACACCATCGCAGCGATGCAGCAGTGAGGGCAGGTGCGCGTCATGGACGTAGACGACCCTGCCGACAGCCCCGAATCGCTGTGCGCACTCGTCGATCACCGCCGCGTAATTCGTATGACCGCGATCCATCGGATGGTGCTTGATCACCAGGATGGTGTCGCGCGGGGCGTTATACGCGAACGAGTGAATGGTCCATTCGATGAAGTCCTCGATGCGGCGCCATGGGCTATGGACGCGGATTTGGCTGTCGTTGTAGACCTGGAGGGCGACGAGGAAGAATGGCGGATGGCCATCAGACAATAGGGCCTTGGTGAGGCCCTGCTCTTGCCATCGGTACTTGTACTTCCTGTATGCTGCCCGCATCCAAAGGCCCGCTTCATGCACGCCGAACGGCTTGTGGTGCCGGTACTGCGGATAGCGCTTGGCGGATAACAGTCCCGCCACAAAATACCAGAACGAATACCAAGCCATTCTCGCAAATGGATGCTTGAACCTCCTTCGCTTCGGTGCGGCTGGAACGGCAGGAATGTCACCCAACTGCAGACCCGCCAACGGCGAATCCGCGTTGACGCCGCCTTTCTCCAGTGTGATGTAGTCCGGACGAATATAGCCCTCCTCAAATACCCAGAAGGTGATGCCCATAGACTTTGCAACGCGGGCTGCGATTCGATGATGGCGGCGGGCACTACCGAAAACGACGATGGCGTCGATCCGCATCTTGCCCAACAGCTCGCGGAGGAACGATTCCCACGCTGGCATGGCATCGGAAAATCGGATGACCCCGACATCACGGTAGTAAAGATCATCCCCGCGATTGAAGTTTACTTTCCATACCTCCGCCCCTAGATCTCTTAAAAAATACGCCAATCGAGCAAAGAATGGTCCGTTAGGGCCCTGCAGTAAGAGGACACGGGAATGCTGTCCCAATAACTGGATCGAAGGCGAGTGCTCCACGCTGGTGGGGGCGTGAACACAATGGCCGGCGCTATCCGCGTCGTCTATCGGACGTCGGATCTTTACTTTGATGGAGTTCGGCCGATTGCCGCCCAATGGCTTCATGATTCAGCAACACGACGAAAGTACACGCCACAACTGCCGGCCCTTCCGCCACTGCTTCGTGATCCAGCCGCTTCCCAGTTGCTCCTGTCTCTCTCTGCTATCTTCCGCGAGATATTCGACGACATCTTCCACGGAACAGAAACCTTGCACCCCAGGCAAGCGGTATCGCGGATACTCGCACAGAGAAACATAAACCAGCTCGTCCAACGTCAGTCTGCGCTGGCGGTGTGCTAACTCAAAATGATCTACGGTAAGCCCCCAGCCCGAGTAGAAAGGGCCACCGTAACAATGTACGGGCTTGCCCAATAGCAATGCTTCGAAGCCAGCAAGAGATGTCATGGTATGCACTTCGTCAGCTGCCGCGATACAGCCAGAGATGCTTGCGTTTATGACAATTTGATCCGCTAGATCGGTAGCAAAGGAGGCGTCGCCGCCTCGGCGATTTCCTGCCACAACATCAGGATGCGGCTTATAGAGAATCCACGCGTCCGGTGCAGCCGCTCTCACTCGCGCGAGCAAATCTGCATTCCTCCGAACTATCGGCGATCCGGAAATAATGGAGGCATCGTCTTCCACTTGGCCTGGAACTAATATAACCTTGCGTCCTGCGCTCCGGGGATCCAGCTCGAAAATCCCCCCCACGTTGTACTTAGTAATCTTCTTTTCGACGATCAGACGACGAAGAAGTCTCGCGCGCGTACGCTGATCCTCGCTTAGATTCACAACTTCAAGCAAGCGCTCGAGCCGGCTTCTCGAAAATGGGTCGTAGTAGATCCCTTGGTCATCGACTACCAGGGACAACGGCCCATGTAAATCCGAGCCAAGACCGGACGATCGAATAAAGCCATCCTCTACCCGCATAATCGGGATTCCATGCGCTGCCGCAGCCTGGGCCACGGTGTGCTCCCGGCTGCCCCAAACGACTATGCGAGTGTCATCCTTCAAGCGCGCCAAATCGCTATCAGTGAGCCTCTGAACGAAACGCACGCGGCTCGACGGTGTCGTCAAAAACGGTTCAACGATAGCGCGCTTCCAAAGACTCATGCCAACGCAAAGGAGCGTGCATCGATTCGCATCGTTGATGCTCTTATTACGCGCCACCCAATCAAGCACATCAAATATCGTACCTTGCGTACCAGTAGCGGGCTTAATATAGCGTGCGTACATGAGGTAGGCTGCTGCGAATAGTTGTGGCACCGTACGCGCTACACCTCTACGCACTGTCAACTGGCGGACCTCGGGATGGCGGTCATCTGTTAGCCCCCAACCCGCATACCACGGCAAACCAAATACCGTAACCGGTCGCCCCAAAATAAGGGCTTCAAAACCCATTTGAGACGTAACGACATAGACGTGGTCAACTTGCTCCAACAACGTGTAGGGACAACAATCCTCGGCTAATATCCTCAATTTACTGCCGTATTGCAGCACACCAAGATAGCCTTTTTTCTTTCCACGGAGCACGTCCGGATGCGTTTTGACCCATATTTCCGCATACGGATGATCCAGTTCCGCACTCGCCAACATTCTTTCGAATGTCTCTTCGTCTGCGCCGCCATACACAACGGACATATCACCAGCAGTTTGGTCAACAACGAGCACCCGCCGCTTTTTTGTTTTGGGAAAATGGAACGCAGCGGCATGGTTATACTTAGATATCTTCAAGGCGCGAACTGCTTTCAAGGCGCGCTCCGCATCCTCCTGAAGAGATTGCGATAAATCCGCTCCAGCGATCAATTCCTCAAGAGTCGATCCACGCGTTGCATCATAGTATATTCCCTTCGCATCAACGACTAACGAAAGAGGTGCGTAACCGTCTACGCCCAACCCAATCGATCGAATAAAGCCATCTTCAAGATAGGTAATACGGCATCCCTTCACTCTTTCTGCAAATTCTATCGCGCGCGTCGCTGTAGGCCGCCGGCCCCAGCAAACCACTGCAGAAACTGCTGTAGAGCTGTGCTCAGGAAAGCGTATATATCGAATATGAGCATTTATGAATGACGCAAGATGTGGAATCCTCCAAATTCCGCGTGACACGACCCCGACCGTGTCACCGCTTCCGTCACTCGTCGATCGAAGGGACTCTCTAATGCGCACCAACATCACCATGGATCACAACAGTTTGCAACGATCGTGTGATCGCCTCCCTATCAACGCACAAATCGGCCGGCGCCGGAAATACACGCCTATCGAAATATCCAAGGTTTTTTGGTAAGCGAGGTGTTGCTCCATTACGTAAACAATCGACATGCCACCAGTTCCACGACTCCCAATACGAAAGCCGTTGCCTCGATACGCCAGAGACAGAATAGCCAGTATCAAACGCGTTCATCAGCGATTCGCTGCGGTGAGCACCAATGGATAGTGGTAACTTGCAATACAAAATCGCGTCCCTACCAAAAACAAGTTGCAATCTCGACAAAAATTCACTATCGGCACCCGCCCGAACGACGTCCCATATGCCTGCCTCCAGACACACCGCCTCTTTGCGAAAAAGAAGGGATGAGACATTCAGCCGTAACAACGGGTATACCGCCCGTGCATAATACCTACCATCAGGTTCCATTCTCACCCAGTAAGAAATAGTAGCGATCAATCGCGGGCTCGCCAAAAGCGGCTGTATTTGGCGTTCTATTTTTTCGGGGTGCGCCCAATCGTCTGAGTCATGACAGGTCACGAATTCGCCCTGCGCATAGTCGAGCCCTATATTCTTTGCGACGAATGTACCGACATTGAGCCCAAGCCGAATTAGCCTTACTCGATTATCACGCTCCGCAAATTCCTGCGCTATATGTACCGTCTCATCATTACTTGCGTCGTCTACGATAATCAATTCAATGTTTCTATAGGTCTGAGCCAAGATTGATTCGATGGCATATCGCACCGTACATTGGCTCTGAAACGTCGTCATGATGACCGTCGTAAGGGGTCCGGAATGCGCGCGAAGTCCATCCGATTTGCAAACGACATTCCCCGGCCCGAGTGCCCTCGTCGTGTCCCGTAACGACACTGGCAGCAGGTCATGTGAATTTAAGAAACGATTAAACGCTTCCATCTGCAATTCCGGCCGCTGTACGGCAATGTTCTGAGCATGAAGGTCTTTCTCCAAACCAAAGGCAACATCCAGCCATCGGCCAACCTCAGCCGGCGTCGGTTGTTCGGGTGAAAGGCGCCGCACTCTCGAATATACCGCCACCCTCAGTAGTGCCGTATCCGACGCACAGCATCCTTCAAGCAAACCAGCTGCTACTTCTGGCATATACGGCGCCATTGCCTTGGCGAGGTTTGCGCGGCGACGAACAAACTTCCGCTCTCTCGCAATCCGGTCAACATACATGCGAGCCTTGTCAAAGTCGCCGCACGCTGCATGCGCCACCGCTTTTGCAAATATGAAGCGCCAAGCGTTGGAGCTAGCGTCTGTACCTACCACTGAAAGATGCAAACCGAGGCGATATAGCGCCCATACCCACCACGCGGGGACTATTTTTCGCAAAAACCCCGCCGATGCGACAAATTCAACATAACGACCCCTGGATAAGCCGGAAATGCCGCAGATTAGCCTAATCCCGGGCAAAAATAACTCAACAATCCCCGCCAAAAAGGTCACGCGTGTATACTCTATTTGCAACGTCGCCTATTTCATTGGCGAGTCTATTAGCAACGATAATGTCAGACCGCTGTTTGAATTCATCTAAACACGAAACAACGGGCGAATTGAAGAACATTTCTTCCTTCAAAGCAGGCTCGTAGACAATTACATCAATGCCTTTGGCTTTAATTCGCTTCATCACGCCCTGGACCGACGATGCGCGAAAATTATCCGATCCAGCCTTCATAATAAGGCGATAAATTCCAACGACCTTTGGCTTACGAGCGAGGATCTCTTCCGCTATAAAATCCTTTCTCGTTCTGTTCGCCTCGACGATTGCATGTATAAGATTTTGGGGAACGTCGCGATAATTTGCAAGCAACTGCTTGGTGTCTTTTGGCAAACAATAACCACCATATCCAAAAGACGGATTATTATAATGGCCGCCAATTCGAGGATCCAAGCACACGCCCTTGATTATCTCCAACGGATCCAAGGCATGTACAGCAGCGTATGTGTCTAGCTCGTTGAAGTATGCAACACGCATTGCCAAAAACGTATTCGCGAAAAGCTTAATGGCTTCCGCTTCAGTATTACCAGTAAGTAAGACGGGCACCTCGGTTGACATAGCTCCCCGCTTTAGTAGCGAAGCGAACCGTTGACCCAGCTCCCCCCGGTCGCCAACAACAATACGGCTGGGATGTAAATTGTCGTATAACGCCCGCCCCTCACGAAGAAACTCTGGTGAGAAGATTATTCTTTCCGTTTGATGCTCGCGACGCAGACGCTCCGTGAACCCTACAGGCACCGTCGACTTAATAATGACAACGGCTTCCGGGTTCAATGCACGAACTTCGCGAACAACCGTCTCAACTGACGATGTATCAAAGTAATTCGACTGCGGATCATAGTTCGTAGGAGTCGCGACAATTACGAACTCTGCGTCCTCGTACGCGATGGCTGGATTCACCGTTGCACGGAGACGCAATGGCGCACATTTGAGATAACTTTCAATTTCATCATCGGCAATGGGGGAAATTCTGTCATTGATTTGCTGGACCCGTGCCGTGTCTAAATCAAGTGCCACTACCTCATTGTGCTGTGCGAGTAGTATGGCGTTGGATAGCCCAACATAACCGGCACCAGCGACTGCGATTTTCATATAAACCTTATCCTTCGTGACCCATGCCGAACTGCGATCGTCAGCATGCCGGCCGTTTTTGTTGACAAAATTCGACAGTTTTTGCCAACGGAACTCAACGGCCTTCCCCGTTAAACAGGTGCGCTGATTTCTGGCAGATCATTTGCCGCCAGATATTCGTTGAAATTTTTAAATAGCCCACCAATTTTATCGAAGAAGCACTCGAAATTCATGAGCTTGCGGATAGCGTTAATATCGCTCATGCATTCTGAGTCGATATCGACGTTTGGCAGACCCATAAACTCCACCAACTCGCGAGTTCGTGCATCATGGGTCAGCCAGAGCGCCGGCTTTCCGCTCAATAGAGTTGCCATATTGACATGAAAGCGGGATCCGTACGAAAACGACACAGCTTCAGCATTGAATTGAAACCATTCATCAGTATTTCGAAAAAGTCGATATGACGAAAGAAAGTAATTTCTCATATAGTGACGATCGCCATATTCCTCGCCCTTGAGATGTCTACGCAAGAAATATGGAACATCCTCAACCGAATCGCTTCCGGAGAGCGTCTTCACATAAAAATTGTGATTGTGCTTATTAACCGGTTCAATTAACCAATGCCCTTGTCGGATAGCATTAATGAGATGAGCGTTCTCATTTGTATCGAAGTAACGTGTACCGGCATACGCGGGGCGCCCCACTGTTCCATTCTTAATGTTCTCGCGTAATTCTGCAAAGGCCAGCGGCCGGCTAAATAGTGATGGGCAACCAGTGACATATGCGTTCGAGACTCCACACAGCCGTTCGAGTACGCGCTTAGTAAAATCACCCCGCACACCCAAAAGCGTCGCTCGGGAACTAAGATGATTTACCAACGCGACCGCCTCCTGCGGCAGCGAGATGCCATCCAGGTTGGTTTCCTTGGTTTGAATGCCGAGACCAAAGACCACAATTGGTTTATCGACTTTACTTAGAAAGTCGAGCATCCTGGCATACTTCGCGCCATCTTCCTCTCCAGCACGCAGCGTGTTTGCCATCGTGACGATCAAATGGCTGCATCTTTTATTCACGAACGAAAGGAAGTTTTCGAAGCCGAGAGCCTTATAGTTGACGTCTTTCACGAAGAACGCGGAGTCGAACATGCGGAATGGCGCATTCGCATGGACCATATTTCCCGCGTTTTCGGGATATGTGAGAGGGAACTCCACCGGTAACCGCGGCAGACAACCCATAACACCGATTGGTTTCATTTTTAAGTCGAATTCCTTTTCCGTCTTCCGTGTAGCAAAAGGTGGCGTTCAACATGCCGCCCCTATCCTCGCTTCACAAAGATATATTTTCGGCATGAGTCATCGCGTTCGCTCTGCGGGAGATATTGAAAATCTCCTATCCCCTGCCGAGATAGCGATTTATTGACTGCCACGAAGTGATTTTTCTTCTGGATCGCCAATTTTTTAATTGAGGTATTTTCCCCGTGCAGACGTCTGTTATAACAAATTTTGTTAACATGCCGGAACGGTCCAATCTCACTCAGCTTTAGATACATATCATAATCTATGGCGTTCTCCATTTTTTCTTCGAATCCCGTAGTCAAGTTCCAGGCGCGGGCCGTAAACATCCGAAAATGGTGAACGATCATCGCAGTCGTCAACTTTTCTCGCGAGAAGACAGGCCAATTGTAACCCTCTTCGATTTGATTTCCGCTATTGTCCACATTTCGATTTGCGGTGTAGACGCATGCTAGCTTCGGGTCTTTGAAAAATTCCTTTAGGCAGAGCTCGACCGCATCCGGCTCGAGATAGTCATCCGAATCCAACTGGCCAATGTAATAGCCGCGACACATCTTCACAGCAGCGTTAGAGGCTGACCCAATGCCGCCGTTCGGCTTACTCATGAGCCGAACTCGGGGATGATCACCATAATATCGAGATAGAACATCCCAAGTGTCATCCGTTGATCCATCGTCACAGACGCATACTTCTAAATCGACGACCGTCTGGTTTAACGCGCTCTCAATACATTTCACAATATGTTGTGCACAATTATATGCGGGCACATATATCGACACCAATGGAACTGCGCGCAACTTCGCCGTTGTTACGTCTTCTATTTTTCTGTAGAAATAGGGGACCTTATCACGGACGATATTGATCGTAATTTTCTTCCCTTCCGAACGATCCGTCTCATTTTCTTTTCCTGGTGGCTCCTGGTGATATGCCATTCCGCCATCTATGGCGCGAAAATAACAGCCACTTCTGTAAAGTCTGTACGCAAATTCGTTATCCTCGCCTCCCCAATGAGTAAACTCCTCATCGAACCAACCGGCGATATCTAGCCACTTTTTGGCGAATGCGACGTTTCCGCCGCTAAAATATCGGAATGGTGAATCACAAAGACGGAGATTATCGGTCTTTTTAAAATGCTCCAACCGCCAATCTACGGAAACGGATCGCCTTAATAGGCCGGCCTCATTATTGTTTGTGATGACCTCAGGCAAACTCGCGATCAAATCCGGATTTCTCAAAAAATCCAAGCCGGTGTAGGAGCTTGTATCGACATATTTACGGGGTCCGATCAATGCTACATCGTCATTCTCGAGAAGATGATTTACATAGCTTGCTACCCAATTTTTGTTTGGCGCCATATCGCAATCGAGGATTGCGATAAAGGGGTACCGTGCAGTTCGCAGCCCTAAATTTCGCACCGCACATAGTTGATACCCATAATCCTTTTGACGGACATATCGAATATCGAGTCTATCCTCATATCGTTTGACAACGTCCACAATCTGCTCGCGGCTTCCATCATCCGCAACGATAACTTCGAAAGGATATGACCCTTCCTGGTTTACTAGGCAGGCCAAAGTGACGTCGAGAATGGCACTTCGATTGTACGTAGGTATAACTATGCTGAGGGCGGCCAGCTTATTTTCTTTTACGCCAACTTTCCGTTGCATCATCCAACGATAGTCGTTAGTGCTTTCCGGTAATGGCTGGAGCAACAACTCGGAAGGCCAGTCTGACGGAATCGGATTGACGGGCTTAATTTTCGCGTCAATAGATTTTGTTGCGACCGCCGCACGATACTGCTGCAGAACTTTATTTAGCCTCGCAGCACCGATCTTCGCGTCGCCCGAGTTGTGCAACATAAGGAGTGTTGCAGGGTCGAGTGCCGGCTCACCTTTTCTAGCACTCTCCGAAGGCAAAGCGGCGCTCAACAATTTTCTGCAAAGCTCGATATTGGCGCTGACGATATGGGATCCATAAACCGCGCCTGCTTTCTCGAATAGATCGAGAGCGCTTTTATAGTTCTTGCTGTTAAAGTCGGCGATAGCCTGACTAAGAAAGCTTTTCGATGATTGTTGCATAACGGGTTATCGGTATACTTGATACGGGTCTACCACGTCTCGTCTGGAGCAAGCCATTTTTCTGTAGCGATTCAGATCACGCGCGACGTTCTGTTCTAAACTCTTTTATTTCCGAACAGATCGCAAATGGCATCGCCAGCCAACCTAGTGGGGAACGCGCACGTTCAAGCACGGCATGGCCAAGCCGATATGACAGGTGGCGTTTTACTCGCTCTGCCTCATGAGCGTCGCTGTATTTGTGAATCGGAGGCAGTTTCTTCTGACTCCGCTGATTTTGATCTTGCTTGTAGCAACGAACGACCTTTACTAGCGTCCAAGGCATAGCAAGCCATCCACCAAAAGATCGGGATCCGGCGATCATTGCTGCACCCAATCGATATGAAAGATGGTTTTTAACACGGTCTGCGGCACCGACCAGTTTCGCCGAAGCGGCACCGGCATTTTTTAGGCGCTCGACATCAGCATATTTTCGTTCCAGTTCTTGCTGCACAATATGTAGCTGCGCAAGAAGCCTTGTGTTTTCCGCCTCGATGCTTTCCTTCTCCTCGAGCCGTTTTTCCAAAAACCTTACCTGATCAGTAAGTTTGCTCTCTATGCGATCCTTTTCCTGCTGTAGCATCTGCAAATCGCTCTTGCTTCGTGCCGAAATGGCGTTTAATTCCGAAGAGAGATTCTGCAGTTTTTCGAGCTCCCGAAGATTTTCATACTCGCGTGCCTTGCTTGCCTTAAGATCTCCATTTAAAGCGTCAATGGTCGACTGCAGCGAGTAGAGCGACGCAATTTGTTCTTTATGTGCCTTGTTCTCAGCCCCAAGCGATGTGATTTGTACTTGAAGTGCCTTGAGCTCCTGCCAGGCGACGAGAGGATCAACGTTCTTTGCTGGAGCGGAACTCGGCAAGGTCGCAGCCGATTGAAGTTCGCTGAATAATTCAAGCGCCCGGGGGTACAATTGCAGAGTTTCACCGATTATGTATCGATCCAAAGCGTTAACGCTCCAGGTCGATTCCGCCGGGATTTTGCTTTTTTCTACCAAAGGCGCGGTGACCGTTTCGCCGAAGGGATACCGGTCGTCCGAAAAATTCCGGCTAAATGGTGCTAAGGGTGCATCCAGACGGATCCGGACTTCTTGAAGGCACCAAGCCGCCGACGAACGCACCTCCTTCGCATGAACTAGGATTGATCGCTCTTTATTGGCTTTGTAGAACGCGAGTAGCGCATCATTGTAGGAACACCACTCCTCAATCATTAAGGGTAGGTTTTGTATGTAGTCGTTTTCGTCGATCGGCACATCGAACGCCGTCTCGGGGTCATCGTATACCAGCACAAAGCCAACAGTCGGATCCAATAACTTCCAAAAATCTAGGAGTTGGAGCGCAAGAGGGTCAGCCCACCCCCACAACCTCTGGTCGAGATTCGCGAGCAAAAGATCCAGCACCATCCCTTGCCAAATGGGGCCAGGATTTACCAGAGTCAACTCTCCGCCGGTGTAAGAGCGCTGTAATGGGTTTACACCGTGGGCTTTGTAGAGAAGGCTTCCAATTTCGGCTGGAGTAAGATTCTCTCTACGAGATGGACGAGGGGTTGCCATCCCAAATTCTTTCAACAATTGTTCGACATGCGTAAATCGCGACGAAGGATGCCCAACAATCAAGATTTTGTTCATAGTAGGCGTTTCTTTATGTTATCGAACTGGCGGCGTTATAGTGGTGGCGTCCGATGGTTCCTCGCCGAGGCGGGGCATCAAGGGGTATATCTCTTACCTTTTACAACCCCAACACCACCTTCGCACTAATCGCAATCTGATAAAGAATCTGGAACACATCCTTGGCAAATTGCCGCGACTTGAAATCGACCTTTGGCAATACCAGGATTTCATCCCCCGCCTTGATCTCCGGATCGCGCTTGCCATCGGAGAAGCTGCCGTCGCGGTGCGCGATGATCACGCGCGACGTATCGGCGTTTTGCGAATAACCGCCCGCCTGCTGGATGTATTCCTCGAGGTCCATGCCCCGGTCGAAGGCGATGGCGTTCGGGAACAGGACTTCGCCGTTGACGACCACGAGGCCGTCCTTGACCGGCACGCGCAGGATGTCGCCGTTCTCGAGCAGCAGGTTGTCGCGGTTGGTGGACCTGGCGATCAACGTCTGGCCGGTCGGATCGATCTTGCGGGCGCGCTCGACCCACTGAAGCACGAGCGCCGCCTCTTCCTTGCGCAGTTGCGCCTCTTCGGCGGTGCCCGAGCGCGCGGTCAGCACGCTGGACTCCAGGCTGCGCAGCGCGGTATGCAGGAGCAGCTTCTGGCGTTCCTTCACGCTGTTGCGGAACAGCTGGATGCTGTTGGCATCGGACTGCGGCGTCATCTGGATCTGGCTCAGCAGCTCGCCGACCCGGCTGCCATAGGGCAGGACGAATTCCTGCGGGCCGAGGTGTTCGCCTTCCACGCGGACCGTGATGGTGCCGGGACGCTTGTCGGCGGTGAATTCGACCTCGTCGCCGTCCTTCACTTGCACGTTGGGCGCTTGCGCCAGCGGGTAGTACTCGGTGTTGCGAACGGTGCCGGTATTGCGAATCACGCGGACATTGGTCGACTGCGGCAGGGGCTTGGCCATGCTGGCGATCTGCTGCAGCGTGGTGGCATCGCCCATGAACTCGAAGCGTTTGGCGTTTTCGGCAAGGCCGCTGACCTTGACGGTCTTCTTGCGCGGCTGCACGAAGATGACGTCGCCATTGTTCAGTTGGCGCGACGCGAGCTCACCCTTGAGCAGGAAGTCGTAGAGGTTGACGACGGCCAGCGTGTGCTGGCCGCGCTTGATGGCCACGTCGAGGAAGGAGCCGCGCTCCGGATCGATGCCGCCGGCCTGGTCCAGATAACGCAGGATGCTGTCGCTGGAGGTACCGGTGTACAGGCCCGGGCGGTACACGGCGCCGGTCACGTAGACGCGCACGGGTTGCGCGGCGAGCAGGCTGGCGTAGATCGACACGTTGCGCGCGAAGGCCTTGCGCAATGCGCCGGTGATGGCGGTCTGCAGGTTCTCGTTGGTGATGCCCTGCACGCGGAACGGTCCCACCTCGGGCAGCAGGATATTGCCGCCGGCATCGACCGTCAGCACGGTATCGACGTTGTAGCCGTTCCACATCCGCAGCTGGATGCGGTCGCCCACCGAAACCACATGGCTCGGATTGAAGATGGAGGCGCTGTCTCGGCTGAAGGCACCGGTGAACAGATTCGCGCCGAACACATCGCTGGTCAGGTTGGCGCTGTAGTCAGCCTGCTGCGGCAGGCCGGCCGCCTGTCCGGTTGGGTCGAATGCGGGCACGCGGGGCTCGCCGACCGCGGCGCTCGGCTGCACCTGGGCCCCCACCATTCCGGTAGCGCCGGGCGCTGCAATGCCGCCTTGCATCGACATCGTCGACATATTGGTCGAGTACGACGCCGCGTTCGCGCTACGCGAGCGCTGGCTGCCGTAGCCCTTGGTGACACCTTCGGCGGCCTCGACCGCGGGGTCGATCGAGCGCGTCTGCGCGTGGGAAACGCCGATACCGCCCATCAGGGCAGCGACCAGCGCGGAGAGGGAAACTAAAGTGCGAAACATGCTCAATCCCGGTGGTCCTTGACGATGGCGCGCAGCAACTGGATCACGCCAGCCAGCATCAAGGTCATCAGCACGAAGACGACGATGTTGTAGATGCGTCGTGGTTGCAGGGGGAATTCCGGCGTGGTGGGTTGCTGCACCACAGCCACGTTCTTCAGCTTGCGGGTTGCCTCGATGCGCGCCTTCTCCAGCGCGCCGAGGGCCGTCTTGTAGAGGTCCTGCGAGAATTCCGCCGCAAGCTGCAGGCGTTCCTGTTCCTCGATCACCCGGTTCAGGCCGCGCTTGCCCTTGGTGGACACCATGCGACCGCGCTGGGCGGCAATCTCGCGTTCGACCGCGGCGATCTGCGCGTCGATCTGCACGATGGTGGAGGACTGCGGCGTAAAGACATCCTTCAGCGAGGCGCGGCGCACCTTCAGTTCGGCCAGTTCCGCTTCGGCGCTGGCCACCACGCTGGACAGGCTTTCGATATCGCCGCGCGGCGACACCAGGCCATTGGCGTTCTGGTACGCCAGCAGCGCCTGGCGCGCTTCCTGGGCGCGCTGGCCCTGCGCCTGCACCTGCTTCTCGATATAGACGACCTGGTCGCTGGCGATCCGGTGGGTCATCTCGTTCATGAAGCGTTCGCCTTCGCGCACCATCGCTTCGGCGATGTTGCGGGCCATTTCCGGCGTGTAGGCCTGCGCCTGGATCACCAGCACGCGAGAGTAGTCGTCGTATTCGACGTTGACGCGCTTCAGATAATGGGCGTGGAAGCGCTCCAGCGACGCGTCCTTGAACCACATGCGCGACAGCGGATCGCGGCCGCCGGTGCTGTAGTGTTCGCGCAGGTTCAGGCGCGAATCGAGAAGCTGCAGCATGTCGACCGACAGCAGATACTCGCGCAGCAGCAGCAGGTCCTGCGGCGCGGTATTGCCGATCAGCAGCGAGGCGAAATCGCTGGTGTTCGCGCCGATGGCATCGCTGCGCTCGATCACGACCTTGGCTTCGGACACGTAGCGATCCGAGGCGATCAGCCCCCAGTAGAGGGCGGCCAGCACGCAGAGGGCCGCTGCGGCTTGCCACAGCCGGCTCGTTTTCAGTAGGGATTTCATGCTTGAATGCTTTCGCGGTAGCGGGCCAGCGCCTCGTCGACGGTATCGAACCAGTGAGCGTGGCCGTCGTGCAGCCAGATCGCGGAATCGCAGAAGTTGCGCAGCGTCGATTCGCTGTGCGAGACCATCACCAGACCGGCGCGGCCGGCGAGGTCCCGGAAGGCCTTCTGCGATTTCCGCTTGAAGGCGGCATCGCCTACTGCAGTCAGTTCGTCGACCAGATAGGTATCGAAATGGAATGCCATCGACATGGCGAACGCGAGGCGCGAACGCATGCCGGAGGAATAGGTTTTGACGGGATCGTCGAACGCTTCCCCGAGTTCGGAAAAGTCGCGAACGAATTCCAGCGTCTCTTCAAGATGTTGATGCGCGCCGTGGATGCGGGCAACGAATTTAGCGTTCTGCCGGCCGCTGAGCGAGCCCTGGAAACCACCGGTCAATCCCAGCGGCCAGGACACGCGACAATTGCGCTGAATCGAGCCGCGATTGGGCTGGTCGATGCCGCCGATCAGCCGCAGCAGCGTCGATTTGCCGGCGCCATTGGCGCCGATCAATGCAATACGGGCCTGCGCCGGAATATCGACGGAGATCCCCTTGAGCACCCACTGCGATCCGTGATGGTTGCGGTAGCGCTTGTAGACGTCGTTGACCCGGATCATTGCGCCACCAGCCGTCGCGCAAAGCGGGCATGCAAGGCCAGGCCGAGAAACAGCAGGGCGAGCACGACGAAGCCCAGGTAGGCCAGGCTGATATGGGTTTCGCCGTGGTAGCCCGCGAAGTAGCCGCCGCGCATCGATTCGAGACCATGCACGATGGGATTGAGCAGCAGCCAGTCGCGCAAGGGACGCGGCACGCTGCCGATCGGATACATCACCGCGGATAGGAAATAGAGCGGCGTAAAGGCCAGCTTCACGATCTTGCCGGCTTCGGGCAACAGCGCGCCCACCACCGAGAAGACCAGCGCCATGCCGAGGCCCAGCTGCCACAGCAGTACCGCGGCGACCATGACCTGGATCGGGTCGGCCGGGCCGACGTCAATGCCAAACAGCGCCAGCCCGCCGAGCAGTGCGAACCAGACGATGGCGTAGAGAAACGCTTCGAGCGCGGCCCGGACCAGCACGGTATCGACGGGCCTCACCTGCCGGTAGGCAAACAGCGCCGCGTTCGCATTGACGGCTTCCATGCCGCGGCGGGCAACGTTACGCACCAGAAAGAAGCCCCAGACGCCAACCAGGATGAAAACTTCTGTATTAACCCCCCCAGCCATCACCCGATGCCGGATCACGCCGAACAACACCATCAGAAAGACCAGATGTACGGCCGGTTCAAGCAGAATCCACATCCACGCGGCCCGGCCGGTGGCCAGGCGCGCGCTGGCCTCGCGCAGGAAAAGCGCGCGCCAAACCGATAGCGCTACGGAAAACTCCGAGCGAACGCGCGCCGAACTCATTGCAGGTTGTCGAAGATGTCCAGTACGCCTGCAACCTGTTCGTCGGCATCGAGCACGACCAGTGCGCGCACATTGCGCTCGCGCATCAGGTCCTCTGCGTCCGAAAGACGCGCATCCGCTTGGATGGTGATGGGGGTGGCCGTCATGAAGTCGCCCACCGGGTGGCTCAGCGCCGTGGCATCCCGCTCGATCGCGCGACGCAGGTCGCCGTCGGTAAAGATGCCGGCGAGTTCGCCGTTATTCAGGACAACCGCAAGTCCGAGCCGTCCGCTGGTCATCGCATCGATGGCCTCGCGCAGCGGGGCATCGGGCGCGACCACGGGCACCCGCTTGTGCATGACGTCGCGCACGCGCGTCAGCAGCTTGCGGCCCAGGCTGCCGCCCGGATGGAAGCGGGCAAAGTCCAGCGGCTTGAAGCCGCGCCGCTTGATCAGCGTGACGGCCAGCGCGTCGCCCAATGCCATGGTCAGCAGCGTCGAGGTGGTCGGCGCCAGGTTGTTCGGGCATACCTCGCGCTCCATCGGCAGGTGCAGGAAGACGGTGCTGTGCCGGGCCAGCGTGCTGTCGTGGCGGCCGCTGATGCCGATGATGGCGTTGCCGAAGTCCTGCAGCGAGGGCAGCAGGCGCAGGATTTCCTCGGTTTCTCCGCTGTTGGAGATCAGCACCACGATGTCGTCGTGGCGGATCACGCCCAGGTCGCCATGCAGTGCTTCGCCGGGATGCAGGAAATAGCTGGGTGTGCCCGTCGAGCTGAAGGTCGCGGCCATCTTGCGGCCGACCAGCCCGGACTTGCCCATGCCGCTGATGATGACGCGGCCACGGCAACGCAGGATCAGGTCGATGGCGGTATCGACCTCCTGACCCAGCGTATCGGCCAGCGCATGAAGTGCGCCAGCCTGCTCAACAATGACCTCCCTGCACATCGCGGCGGCGGACTGCATCTCTGCGTGGATACTGTCCTGCCCCGTTCCTCCCAACATGACCGCTGTATTCATTTGTTACTTTCTTATTGGAATTCTGCGCCCTTTTCAGCGCTTGTTTACTTTTCAAAGTCGGCAATGTTAAGGGCAAGGCCCCTTGAAAGGCAACAGAAAGTAACAGTTGTCGTTCGCTATCTACATGCCATATTCAGACAACATCCGTGAAATATGTGACTTAATAGGCCATCTTCGCACAACCCCGACCCGCCCTCCCCTCCTTCGGTAGGCCGGCCGCATATCAGTACGCCGCCAAATGTAAAGACGCGAATAGCGCCCGCCGACCCGCTCTGTTTCCCGCCTTCGGGCACGCTACGCCTGTGTCGGCTAGCCAACAGACCGCCCGTCGACGGATCGCGATACTTCCGCCAAAAGCGCCGCCCATTGCGGCGCGCCGGAGTCTGCGGGGCAAGTCGCCACCCGGCCCGGCCCTTACTGCCAGGAAGCCTCGCCATGAAGCCCGATCCCAGATCCTGTGCCGGAGCGGCAAATGCCCGGTCGCCGTTCGAGAGGACCGTGCTGACGCGCGGCAAGGCGACCCTGATCACCTATATGGGCGCCGGCGATTCGCACCCGACGCTGGTGCTGTGCCAGGTCGAGCGCCTGCGCGAGAGCGACCTCGAGCCGCTGGAGAAGCTGCAGTCGTTCTGCACGGCGCGCCATGTGCTGTTCGCCGTCGTGGCGCCCGACGAGGCTGCGCGCGGCATGGCGGAGACCTTGCAGCGCTGGGGCATCATGGTGTTCCTGAAGGCGCCGACCGACGACGAAGTCGAGGCCTTCGTGCGGGTGCAGCGATTGATGCGCCATCCGGCGGTGTGGATCTGAACCGCGGGCGGCGCTTGCGCTCGGGCCGGTCGCCCAGTCAAGACGCTCAGTCAAGCAGCCCAGTCAAGCCGCCCAGTCAAGCCGCCCAGCCAAGCATCTCAGTCCAGTCGCCCAGCCGCGCCGCTCACCCCGGTCGCTCAGCCAGGTCGTTGGCGCGGCTCCCTCAAGCGGCCGCCCGCCGCGTGACCGGCGCGCCCTCGGCTTCGTCCTGCCGCATCAGCCAGCCATATAGATCCCGCGTATCGTCGGGCGTCGCCACCAGCTCCACATAGCGCCCCGCGTGCCGCGCGCAGGCGGCGGCGTGCAGCCAGCGCAGCGTCGAATAGTCTTCCAGCGCGAAGCCCACCGAATCGAACAGCGTCACGTCCTCGACCGCGGTGCGGCCCGGCACCTCGCCATTCAGGATTCGCCACAGCTCGATGACCGGGAAGTCCGCCGGCATCTGCTGGATCTCGCCTTCGAGCCGCGACTGCGGCTCGTATTCGACCGCGACGCGTGCGCGCCGCAACAGCGCCGGGTCGAGTTCGGTCTTGCCGGGGCAGTCGCCGCCGACCGCGTTGATATGCACGCCGGGCGCGATCTGCTCGTCGCGCAGGATGGTGGCGCGGGTCTTGTCGGCGGTCACCGTCGACACGATGTGCGCGCCGGCCAGCGCCTCGTCGATCGACGCCATCGGCAGGATGCGCAGCTCGCCGGTATCGGTCAGGCCGGCCAGGTTGCGCTGCAGCTTGGCGGTCGCCGCTGGGTCTACGTCATAGGCGCGGATCTCGTGCACGCCGAGCATCGCGTGGAAGGCCAGCACCTGGAATTCTGCCTGCGCGCCATTGCCGATCAGCGCCATCGCGGTGGTGCCGTGCGGCGCCATCGCCCTGGCGGCGACCGCCGAGGTCGCCGCGGTGCGCAGCGCGGTCGCCAGCGTCATGTCGGCCAGCAGCAGCGGAAAGCCGGTCGAGACCTCGGCCAGCGCGCCAAACGCCATCACGGTCGGCATCGCGTGCGCGGCGTTGCGCGGATGGCCGTTGACGTATTTGAACGCGTACTGTTCGCCGTCGGTGACCGGCATCAGCTCGATCACGCCGACCGGCGAATGGCTGGCCAGCCGCGCGGATTTCTCGAAGCGGTGCCAGCGCAGGAAGTCCTGCCGCACGTGTTCGGCCAGCTGCCGCAGCGCGGTCTGCACGCCGATGCTGCGCACCAGGGCCGCCACCGCCGTCGCGTCCAGGAAGCGGGTCATCGCGGTCTCCTTCATCGTCGTCTCCTTGTGGTTCTGTGCTGAAGCCATGGCCCTGGCGCCGTTGGTACGGTCAGGCCGCCGCGACGCTGGCCCGGCCGCCGGGCGCTTGCTCGATCCCTTGGCGTGCCCCGCTGCTGCGATCGAGCCGCAGCGTCATGCAATACGCGCCGCCGCCCGACAGCATGAACGGCGCGAGATCGACCTCCTGCACGCGATAGCCGCGCTTGCCGAGCGCGTCGCGCAGGCGAGGCGTGGTGCGCGCCATCACGATGCGGTCGTGCAGATTGACGGCGTTGACGCTGAAATGCCGCAGGTCGTCGGCGCTGGCCTCGATGCGCTGGCTGGCTGGCAGCCGCGCGTGCAGCTCGCGCAGCGAGGCCTCGGTGAAGGCCGGCGGGTAGTACAGGATCTCGCCGCCGGCCAGCGGGCAGAAGCAGACGTCGAGGTGGTAGCTCTGCGCGGTGGCGAGCTCCAGGGCGACCACTTCGCGCCCGAAATAGGCGCCGACCGCATCGGCCGCGCAGCGGGCGGAACGCGGCCCGAAGCCGGCCCAGAAGTGGCCGCGCACCGCGTCCCAGATGCAGTCGCCCGCGCCCTCCTGGTAGCAGCCGTCGGCCAGCGTCGCCACCTCGTCGAGCAGGCCACGCTCGCGCAGCCCGGCGAACAGGCGCGCGAACGGCGCTTCCTCGCCCTGCCGCTGCGGGTAGCGAAAGCGCGCCAGCAGCGCGCGGCCGTCGAGCACCACCGCGGCATTGGCGGGAAACACCATGTCGGGCAGGCCGGGCTCGCCCGCGGCGACCTCGACCGCGAAGCCGGCCGCTTCGAGCGCGTCGCGCAGCTCGGCGAACGCGCGCAGCGCGCCGCGATGCATGCCTTGCGGATCGGCAGCCCAGCGCAGCGGATCCATCCACGGATTGATGCTGTACGACACGTCGTAGTGGGTCGGCTCGACAAGCAGGATGGTGGGTTCGGTGATCACGCCGCACTCCTTCCGGTTCGGGTTATTGTCGGAATGGATTGTGGTGCACACGCGTGCCAGCGGATAGCGCACAAACTGCGCAAAAAGCGCGGTCCCTATGACAGAATGCCGGCATGGGCCGGCGTTTTGCCAAGCCATCCGCCGGGAACCTGCGAGCCGGCATGGGCCGGCGTTTTTGAAGCCATCCGCCGCGAGACCTGCGAGCCGCCATGGACGATATCGACCGCCAACTGCTGGCACTGCTGCGCGACAATGCGCGCACGCCGACCACCGCGCTGGCCAAGGCGCTGCGGCTGTCGCGCGCGACCGTGCAGAACCGGATCGACAAGCTGCAGGAGGCGGGCGTGATCGTCGGCTACACCGTGCGGCTCAAGCCCGAGGCGGAGCCGCACCGCATCCGCGCGCTGACGACGATCTCGGTGGAAGGCAACCGCATCGGCAAGGTATTGCAGGCCCTGCGCGGCGAGCCGAACGTGCAGACGCTGCATACGACCAACGGGCGCTGGGACATCATCGCGGAGCTGCGCGCGGACACGCTGGAGGCGTTCGACCGGACGCTGGACCGGATTCGGCTGATCGAGGGGATTGCGGCGACGGAGACCAGCATCCTGCTGTCGACCTACAAGCTGTGAGGGCGGTCGAAGGTCAAGGGGATGGCGATTGCCATTGACCCCTGCCGGGGTGATTGGCGGACAGCGAAGGAAAGCAGCGTTCGCCATCCAGCGGCGAAGCCCCGCTTTCGTGATCCCAAAGCCACATACTGAAATTCCGATATATTGACGTGTTTCCCGCTCCCAATGCGGGTAGTTGGAGATCTGTTCGAATGACGTCCGGCAATCCGGTTGAAAAGTCGATGGAGCGGGTCCCGCCGGGCCCTGCCGTCACCGACCGCGCCGAGCTGGACCGGCTGGTGGCCTGCGAATATTGCGACGCGGTCTACCGCCGCCTCGTGCTCGGCCCCGGCGAACGCGCGCAGTGCCTGCGCTGCGGCGGCGAGCTGTACCACGAGAGCCGGCGCGCCTATCGGCGGCTGCTGCCGCTGGTGCTGACCGCGCTGATCCTGTTCATCGTGTCGAACGCCTATCCCATCGTCGAGATGGACCTGCAGGGCGTGCGCACGCGCACCACGCTATGGGGCGCCGTCCAGGCGCTGCAGGCCGACAACATGACGCTGGTGGCGCTGCTGGTGTTCGCCACCACCATCGTGTTCCCGCTGGCCGAGATGCTGATGATGGCCTATCTGCTGGTGCCGCTGATGCGCGGCACCGTCCCCCCGGGCTTCGAACGCATCATGCGCGGCATCCGCCAGACCCGTCCGTGGGGCATGCTCGAGGTCTTCATGATGGGCGTGCTGGTCACGCTGGTGAAGCTCTCGACGATGGCCCAGGTGCTGCCCGGCATCGCGCTGTGGTCGTTCGGCGCGCTGGTGATCGTGCTGGCGACGATGCTGACCTACGATCCGCGCGACCTGTGGCGCCATGCCGAGCGGCGCCAGGGGGAGGCGCAGCGATGACTCCGGGCGATCCCAAACCTTCCGTGCGCCAGCGCGCGCTGCGCCGCTCGCGCGAGGTGGTCGCCGGCGTCGTGCAGGAGCTCGCCGACGACGACGAACGCACGCCGCTGCCGGAGGTGCCGACCGCGACGTCGATGGGCCTGCTGTCCTGCCACGCCTGCGACGCGCTCAGCCCGATCGACCAGGAGGGCCAGCCGTGCCGCCGCTGCGGCGCGACGCTGCACCATCGCAAGCCGGCCAGCCTGACGCGGACCTGGGCCTTCCTGCTGGCGGCCTACATCCTGTACATACCGGCCAACGTGCTGCCGATCATGATCACCCGCTCGATCCTCGGCACGCAGGAGGACACGATCCTGTCGGGGATCATCTATCTGTGGTTGTCGGGCTCGCGCATGCTCGCCATCGTGGTGCTGATCGCCAGCATCGTGGTGCCGCTGCTGAAGATGATGATCCTGACCTTCCTGCTGCTGTCGGTGCATCTGCGCTCGACCTGGCGGCTGCGGCAACAGACGAAGCTGTATGGGCTGGTCGAGCTGATCGGCCGCTGGTCGATGCTCGATATCTTCGTGGTGGCGCTGCTGGCCTCGCTGGTGCGCGCCGGCGCGCTGGCCCAGGTCGACCCGGGCACCGGCGCGGCGGCGTTCGGCATGGTGGTGGTGCTGACCATGCTGGCCTCGCTGTCGTTCGACCCGCGCCTGCTGTGGGATGCGCACGACCACGCGGAGGACCACGCGCATGGCCGCGCGGCCGGCCACGGGCAACGCGAGGCGCCCGGCGGCGCCGCCCCGGCTTCGGCACGGGCGAACGACTGAGCCGCCGCGACGCCTGCCGAACATCGATACCGATACCGAACCCCGATCCGAACACCGATCCGAACACCGATCTGAACACCCATACCGAACACCGACGCAAGCTGGACTTTTATCGATGCCCGATCCGGACAACCTTTCCTCCTCTCCTCCGCCCGCGCGGCCGCCACAGCCCGGCGAGCCGGCGCGCCGGCGCCGCGCGCGCTGGCTGCCATCGGTGGTCTGGCTGATTCCCATCGTCGCCGCCGTGGTCGGGCTGTCGCTGCTGTTCCATACGCTGTCGCAGCGCGGCCCCGAGATCCAGGTCACCTTCCGCACCGCGGAGGGGCTGGCTCCAGGCAAGACGCCGGTGCGCTACAAGGACGTCGATATCGGCCTCGTCAAGTCCGTGCGGCTGGCCCCCGACCGCTCGCATGTGGTCGCGACGATCGACCTGACCAAGGACGCGGACAACTTCGCGGTCAAGGACACGCGTTTCTGGGTGGTGCGGCCGCGGCTGGCCGTCAGCGGCGTATCGGGACTGGAGACGCTGCTGTCCGGCTCCTATGTCGGCGTCGACGCCGGCAAGTCCGAGGAAAGCCAGCGCGAGTTCGTCGGCCTGGAAACCCCGCCGGTGGTCACCACCGACTCGTCCGGCAAGCAGTTCGTGCTGCGCGCCGCGGACCTGGGTTCGCTCGACATCGGCTCGCCGGTCTACTACCGGCGCGTGCAGGTCGGCCAGGTGGTCGCCTATCAGCTCGAACCGGCCGGCCGCGACATCACGCTGCGGGTCTTCATCAACAAGCCCTACGACGAACTGGTCACCGCAGACACGCGCTTCTGGCATGCCAGCGGCGTCGACCTGAAGCTCGATGCGGGCGGCTTCAAGCTCAATACGCAGTCGCTGGTGACGATGCTGCTCGGCGGAGTCGCCTTCCAGGCGCCGCCGAACTCGAACGTGACCGAGGCCGCCAAGGAGAACACCCAGTTCCTGCTGGCGGGCGACCAGGCCGACGCGATGAAGGAGCCCGAGGAACTGGCGCCGACGCTGGCGGTGCTGAACTTCGAGCAATCGGTGCGGGGCCTGGCGCCCGGCGCGCCGGTGGACTTCCGCGGCGTGGTGGTCGGCCAGGTGCGCTCGATCGGCATCGATTACGTGCGCGAGACCAAGTCGTTCCGGCTGCCGGTCGTGGTCGAGCTCTATCCGTCGCGGATGGGCTTCCGCGAGCGCGACCTTGCCGACCGCGAGCGCGCCCGCCAGCTGATGCTGGGCCTGATCCAGCGCGGCCTGCGCGCGCAGTTGCGCACCGGCAACCTGCTGACCGGCCAGCTGTACGTGGCGCTCGACTTCTTCCCCAACGCCAAGGCGGTCAAGCCGCCGGCCGATACCGCAATCGCCGAGCTGCCGACCATGCCCGGCGCGCTCGACGAACTGCAGGCCAAGCTCGGCAGCATCGTCGGCAAGATCGAGAAGGTGCCGTTCGATGAGATCGGCCAGGATCTGCGCAAGACGGTGGCGCAGCTGAACACGACGCTCGCCAGCGCGGACAAGCTGGTCGCGCAGCTGCAGGGCGATGTCGCGCCCGAGGTGCTGGCGGCCCTGCAGGACGCGCGCCGCACCATCCAGTCGGCCAACGGCACGCTGGCCTCGGACGCGCCGCTGCAGCAGGACACGCGCCGCATGCTGCAGGAGCTGACGCGCACCGCGATCTCGCTGCGCACGCTGACCGACTATCTCGAACGCCATCCCGAAGCGCTGCTGCGCGGCAAGACGGAGACTCAACGATGAAGGGCCCGCTTATCCTGTCCCGCCGGCTGCGTGCCGCGACGTTTGCCACGGCCTGCGCCGGCGCCCTGCTGCTCGGCGGCTGCGCGTCGTCGTCCGAGCCGCGCTACTACACGCTGGCGCACGGCGGCGAGGCCGCTGCGGCCGGTGCTGCGATGCCCGCCACCGCGGTGGTGAGCGGCGCCAATTCGCCCACGGGCACAGGCACGGGCACAAGCGCCGCCAGCCAGCCGCTGTGGATCGAGGTCGCGCCGGCGCGCGTGCCCGAACGGCTCAATCGCCAGCAGATCGTGATCGGCGGAGCCGACGGCCGCGTGACCCCGCTCGACATGGCGCGCTGGTCGGCGCCGCTGCCCGACGAGTGGCGCGATGCGCTGTCGCAGCGCCTGCAGATAGTGCTAGGGGCGGTTGATGTCTATCAGCAGGGCTTGAGCGGCGTGCAGCCGCTGTACCGCATCACCACCGAGGTGGTGCGGCTCGATGCGCAGCCCGGCGCGCGCGTCGGCGCCACCGTCAACTGGACCGTGCGCCGCCTGCCCGATGGCCGCACGCTGGCCGGACGCACGCAGGCCGAACTGCCCGCCACGGGCAGCGGCGACGACGTCGCCGGCGTGGTCGCGGCGATGCGGCAGGTGGTGGCCGACACCGCCACGCAGATCGCTGCCGGCGTGGCGTCGTTGCGGACGGAGCCGGCGACGGTCAGCGGCAAGCCTTAACGCTTCGGCGCCGTCAGCGCCTCCAGGGTCGCCAGGCGCTTCAGCCTATCTGGACTTTCAGCGGCTCCGGCACCTTCACGCCTCCAGGTCCGTCAACCTCTCCGGGTCCTTCAGCGCCCCGAGGGCCTTCAGCGCCTGGCGCCGGCGCCCGCCGCGGCCATCGCCGCCAGGCACTGCGCCGGCCCGCCCTGCACCAGCTGCACCGAGCAGGCCAGCATCAGGTTCTTGCCCAGGCCGAAGTCCTCGACATGAAAGCCGCGCGCGTCGAGCGGCCTGCCCTCGGCGTCATGGCCCACCGCGGCGCGCTCCACGATGGTGCCGCGGTCGCCGGTATAGGCCCACACCGGCTTGCCCAGCGCCACCGCGAAGCCCACCTCGAAGGCCGTGCCGGAATCCGGCTCGGCCGGCCCCCGAAAGTCGTCCAGGTTGGCCATCACCAGATCGGCGCGGCGGATCAGCGCGACATTGGCCTGATAGATCCAGCGCGCCGCGGCCTCGCCGGCCAGGCCGGATGGCAGCTGATGGTCCAGCGGAAACAGGCCGGTAAAGCCGTGCTGCGCACAAAGATCCTTCAGCGCCTGGCCACGGGCCATCGCATCGGGACGGAACACATCGGGGCCGGCGAGGTAGACGGTGGGCATGGGGTTCGGATTCGGGATAGGCGGTAGAGACGCAGTTTTGCCGACAAACGTGGTCGTCCACGCGAATACGGGGACCCGGTGGCGCTTGAAGACGCCGGATTCCCCCTTTCGCGGAAGCCACGGCATGGTGCTGCGCGGCAAGCACGCCAGCAAGCCCCCAGGCGAGGCCGCCGGCACGGACAAGAGGCCGTCCGGCAGGATACACTCTGCTGTCTTTTTCCCGTATCCACTACACCATGCCTGCCATCGACCTGATCCAGATCGGCCCGCTCGCGCCGCACCTCAACGCCACGCTGCAGGAGCGCCACGGCGCCGCCGCGCTGTGGGAGCACGACGACTGGCCCGCCTGGCTGCGCGAGCATGGTGCACAGGCGCGCGTGGTGGTTACCTCGGCCCGGCACGGCTGCAGCGCCGCGGTCATCGACGCGCTGCCGCAACTGGCGGCGATCGTCAGCTTCGGCGTCGGCTACGACAGCATCGCGCTGGACGCGGCCCGCGCGCGCGGCATCCAGGTCAGCAATACGCCGGACGTGCTCAACGATTGCGTGGCCGACCTCGCCTTCGGCCTGATGATCGATGCCGCGCGCGGCATCTCCCACGGCGACCGCTTCGTGCGCGACGGCCGCTGGCACCAGGGCCCGTTCCCGCTGACGAGCAAGGTGTCCGGCAAGCGCCTGGGCATCCTGGGCCTGGGCCGCATCGGCGAGAAGGTCGCGCGCCGCGCGCAGGGCTTCGACATGGAGATCGCCTACAACAACCGGCGTCCGCGCGAGGGCGCGCCGTGGCGCCATGAACCCGACCTGCTGGCGCTGGCCGCATGGGCGGACTTCCTGGTGGTGACCTGCGTCGGCGGCCCGGAAACCGAAGGGCTGGTGTCGCGCCAGGTCATCGAGGCGCTCGGGCCGAAGGGCGTGCTGGTCAATGTCGCGCGCGGCAGCGTGATCGACGAGGACGCGATGGTCGAAGCGCTGCGCGATGGGCGCCTGGGCGCCGCCGGGCTCGACGTGTTCCGCGACGAACCGCGCGTGCCGCCGGCGCTGATCGGGCTGGACAACGTCGTGCTGGCCCCGCACATGGCCAGCGGCACGGTCGAGACGCGCGGCGCGATGCAGGCGCTGATGCTCGACAATCTGCGCGCCTTCCTCGAAACCGGCAAGGTGCTGACGCCGATCGTGTAAGACCCTTCGGCGGGCTTGCCGCCCTGCCCGATGCCGCGGCGCGGCGTTCCCCGGGAGCGCCGCGCCGCGTGATTTCGCGTTTGCCGATTGCCGATTCTCGATTCCCGTTTCCCGATTCCACGCCTCGCCCTCGCGCCAGCCATGCCACGGCATTTTCTTTACCTGTTCGTCTTTATCGCGCTGTACGCCTGCTTCGACCTGGTGTTCGACTACGACGAGGCCGAAGGGCTGCAGCACGTCATCATCGATGCGATCGGCACCTCGATCACGCTGGCCGGCGTCTTCATGCTGGCGCGCGAACGGCTGCGCACCGATCAGGAAATCCGCCAGCTGCGCGCCTCGCTGGGCGAGGCCGAGCGGACGCTGGCGCAGCGCGACGCGGCCGCGCATCAGGCCGGCCTGCAGATGCGGCATGCGATCAGCAGCCAGTTCGATCGCTGGAACCTGACCACCAGCGAGCGCGAGGTGGCCTATCTGCTGATCAAGGGCCTGTCGCTGGAAGAGATCGCCGGCGTGCGCGACAGCAAGCCGAAGACGGTGCGCCAGCACGCCACCAACATCTACGCCAAGGCCGGCCTGCGTGGCCGGCACGAACTGGCGGCCTACTTCCTCGAAGACCTGCTGGTGCCCGAGGTGCCCTGAGCGGGGCCCGATTTACCGCGTCCAGGGTATCGGCTGCCCTGCGCCGGCGTGCATTGACGCCCCGCTATATACCGCCGTATATTGCGCTCGATGTGACTCGGGTGTCCCCCAGCGCCTTGCCTCTGCGGCTGGGCGCCTTCGATGGCCCCGGCCGCTGTCCTCACCGACTCCCCGACTCCGGAACACCTGCCATGCCTGCTCGTCGTTCTCCCGCCATTGCCGCCGCGCCCATCCGCGCGCGCTCGCGTCTGTCAGGCGCCTTCGTTGGGGCGGCGCTGGCGATGCTGGCGATCCTGCCGGCCCGCCCCGCGGCGGCCGCCGAACTGGTGGTGTCCGCCGCGGCCAGCCTGACCAATGCCTTCCGCGCGGTCGCCACCGCCTATGAGCAGGCGCATCCGGGCACGAAGCTGGTGCTCAATTTCGGCGCCTCCGACGTGCTGATGCAGCAGATCGTGCAGGGCGCGCCGGCCGACGTGTTCGCCTCGGCCGACCAGCAGGCCATGGACAAGGCGCAGGCCGAGCACGTGATCGTGCCGGGCTCGCGCCGCGATTTCGCCGCCAATGCGCTGGTGCTGGTCGAGCCGGCCGACAGCACGCTGAAGCTCGCCTCGCCGCGCGACCTGCTGCGCGACGACGTGCGGCGCGTGGCCTACGGCAATCCGGCCTCGGTGCCGGTGGGCCGCTACACGCGCGACGCGCTGGAGGATGCCCGGCTGTGGCAGGCCGTCTCGACCAAGGGCGTGCCGGCGCAGAACGCGCGGCAGGCGCTGGACTACGTCGCGCGCGGCGAGGTCGATGCCGGCTTCGTCTTCGCCACCGATGCGGCCGTGACGCCGGGCAGGGTCCGCGTCGTCGCGCACGTGCCGACGCGCACGGCGGTCACCTACCCGATCGCCGTGACCGCCCGCTCGCGCCAGAAGGACGAGGCTGCGCGCTTCGTCGATTTCGTGCTGTCCTCGGAAGGCCAGGCGCTGCTCGCGCGCCACGGCTTCCGGCCGCGCTGAACGTCGCCCTGGACTACCCGCTGATGGAATCGGTCTGGGTCCCGCTGGCACTGTCGCTGAAGGTGGCCGGCTGGGCCACCGCGATCAATGCGGTGCTCGGCGTCGCCGCCGCGGTGGCGCTGTCGCGCTGGCGCTCGCCGCTGCGCGACCTGGTCGACGCCGTGCTGACGCTGCCGCTGGTGCTGCCGCCGACCGTGCTCGGCTATTACCTGCTGGTGCTGGTAGGACGCCGCGGCGTGTTCGGCGAATGGCTGTCCTCGCTGGGCATCGAACTGGTCTTCACGTGGCAGGGCGCGGTGCTGGCCGCCACCATCGTCGCCTTTCCGCTGGTACTGAAGTCCGCGCGTGCGGCCATCGAGGGCGTCGATCCGCAGCTGGAGCACGCCGCGCGCGTGCTGGGCGTCAGCGAGACCGGCATCGTCTTTCGCGTGACGCTGCCGCTGGCGGTGCGCGGCATCGCCGCCGGCGTGCTGCTCGCCTTCGCGCGGGCGCTCGGCGAATTCGGCGCGACGCTGATGGTGGCCGGCAATCTGCCCGGCCGCACGCAGACGCTGTCGGTGGCGATCTACGAAGCGGTGCAGGCCGGCGACGACGACACCGCCAATCTGCTGGTGCTGGTCACCTCGCTGACCTGCGTGCTGCTGCTGGTGATCGCAGGCCGCCTGGTGCCGAGCACGCGCCAGGCGGTGCGTTGAACGGAGGCTGCATGTCTGCCCCCCTGCCTGGCTCCCTCCCGGTCACCGCACCTCCGGCTACGACGCTGCAGGTCGAAGTCAGCAAACGGCTGGATACCGCCGACCGGCATTTCGCGCTGGATATCGGCTTCTCGTCCACCAGCCGCCGCATCGCGCTGTTCGGCCCCTCGGGCGCCGGCAAGACGCTGACGCTGCGCGCCATCGCGGGCCTGCTGCGGCCGGACCGCGGGCGCATCGTGCTCGGCGAGCGCACGCTGTTCGACGTGGCGGCGGGGGTCGATGTGCGGCCGCAGCAGCGGCGCGTGGCCTATCTGTTCCAGGACTATGCGCTGTTCCCGCATCTGACCGTCGCGCAGAACGTCGCCTTTGGTCTCGCGCGCGGCTGGCGCAATCCGCCGCGCGGCAAAAGCCATGACGATGCCGAACGCTGGATCGACGCCTTCGGCCTGCGCGAGGTTCGCGGCCACTATCCGGCCGAGATTTCGGGCGGACAGAAGCAGCGCGTGGCGTTGGCGCGCGCGCTGGCGACGCGGCCCGATATCGTGCTGCTCGACGAACCCTTCTCGGCGCTGGACCCGGCGCTGCGTGCGCGCATGCGGGCCGAACTGCGCGCGCTGCAGACCAGCCTGGAGGTGCCGATGCTGGTCATCTCGCACGATCCCGACGATGTCGCGGCGCTGGCCGATCATGTGATGGAGATCCGCGACGGGCGGATCTATGCGCCGCAGGGCTTGAGCGCTTAGTGGCGTTGTGGGGAGAGGGGCGGTCTCGAACCACGGCGGCCGGCCCTGCGAGCGCCGCTTGCCCTCCCCCAGCCTCCCCCAAAGCGGGAAACGGACAAACCGTGGACCTCAGTCCATCGTCCCCAGGATCACGCTCGACGCCTTGAAGATCGCCAGTGCCGGCGCGCCTTCGGTCAGACCCAGCTCGTCCAGCCCGGCATGCGTGACGATGGCCGCGATGGTGGCGCCGCCATCGAGCGCGAGCACGACCTCGGCATTGACCGCACCCGGCACGATGCGCGCCACCGTGCCAGGCAACTGATTGCGCGCCGACAGCCGCAGCCCGGGCGACGGCACGCCGATCAGCACCGACGACGCCTTGACCAGCGCGAACGCCTCGCTGCCCGGCGCCAGGCCCAGCGTCTCGACGCTTTCATGCGTGACCGTGGCGACCACCTGCTGCCCGCCGGGCAGGGCCAAGGTGACCTCGTCGTTCACCGCGCCGGTCCGCACCTCGGTCACGGTGCCGAACAGCCGGTTGCGTGCACTGGTCTTGATCATCAGTCGCCGGATCAGATGGATATCGTGTTGCAGCGCGTTGGCGGCCGTCGCGTCGAGCTGCTCGCTGACGCGCGACAGCTGCGCGACGAAGGCGCGGTGCTCGGCCTCGAGCGCGCGGTAAGTGCGCACCAGCCCCTCGCCGCGCGGCGTCAGCATGGTGCCGCCGCCGCCCTTGCCGCCGGCGGCGCGCACCACCAGCGGTTCGCCGGCGCTGTTGTTCATCGCGTCGACCGCGTCCCACGCCGCCTTGTAGCTGAGTCCGACCGCCTTGGCGGCCGCCGTGATCGAGCCGTGTTCGGCGATCGCCGCGAGCAGCGCGATGCGGTCCTTGCCGCCGAGGTCCCGGCTGCCGGCGCGAAACCAGATCTTGCCCTGTAGTTCGAGCATGAGGGTGGCGCCGCCACGGACGGCGCGAGGGTGTCGGAACGGCGCTATGTTACCGCGCCGGTCGGGCGGGGCCGCGCTGGGACGCGCTGGGACGCGCTAGGACGCGTTGGGCGGTGCTGGCCGAGCCAAGCCGGGCCGGGTTGGGCTCGGTTGGGCTGGGCCGCTGGCCAAGCCGAGCCGAGCCACGCCCGGCCACGCCGAACCAAGCCGGGTCGCGGCGCCGCCGGCAAGGTATGTCATCACGTGATACATTGACGGCTTTTTTGCGCGACGCTTTTTTTGCTGCGTCGCGGCACGCGCTGGCGCCTTCATGTCCTCCCGAACCTCTCCCCTTCTAGCCCTGGCCGGCGAAGTCCGGTTGCGCTGGCGCGGCTGGCTGGCCGCCTTCGTTCCGATGCCGGTGGCGGCAAGCAGCCGTGAGCGGTTCAAGAGCTGTCTCGGCGCGATATTCGCGCTGGCCTGCACGGAGTGGATCAGCCGGCATATGCTGGGCGGGCACAACCCCTGGTTCATCGCGCCGATGGGCGCCTCCGCGGTGCTGCTGTTCGCCGTGCCTTCGAGCCCGCTGGCGCAGCCGTGGTCGGTGATCGGCGGCAATCTGCTGGCGGCGCTGGTGGGCGTGACCTGCGCCCGCTGGATTCCGGACCCGGGACTGGCGGCCGCCGTTGCGGTGGCCGTGGCAATCGGCCTGATGTTCCATCTGCATTGCGTGCATCCCCCCGCCGGCGCGGTCGCCATCACCGCGGTGTTCGGCGGCCCGGCGGTGGCCAAGCTCGGCTATGCCTTCGTGCTGTTCCCGGTCGCGCTCAATTCGATGCTGATGCTGCTGATCGCGCTGTCGTTCAACAACCTGACCGGCCGCCGCTATCCGCATCGGCCGCCGCCCCCGGTGCCGGGACACGGCACCAGCGATCCGCCGCCGGGCCAGCGCGTCGGCTTCACGCGTGCGGACCTGGACGAAGTGCTGGCGGCGCGCGGCGAATTCCTCGACGTCGACCGCGACGACCTCGAGGAGATCCTGGTCGCCGCCGAGCTGCGCGCGTTCGGCCGCCGCTTCGGCGACGTGCGCTGCGGCGACATCATGTCGCGCGACGTGGTCGCGGTCCACGCCGACCAGCGCATCGGCGAGGCATGGACGCTGCTGACGCGCCACCGGCTGCAGGCGCTGCCGGTAGTGTCGCCGCGCCAGCGCCGGCTGGTCGGCCTGATCGCGCTGCCGGACCTGTTCGTCGGCGACCCCGCCAAGGGCCAGCGCCGGCCTGACGGTCTGGTGCGCGACGCGATGCTGACCGAGCTGCCGACCGCGCGCCCCGACCAGCCCATCGTCGAGCTGGCCGGCGCGATGTCGGATGGCGGCTGGCACCTGATGCCGGTGGTCGACGAGCAGCGGCGGCTGCTGGGACTGATCACGCAATCGGACCTGCTGGCGGCATTGCTCAAGCGGTGACGGAAGCGACGGGTCCTCTCCCGGGCCCTCTCCCCGGCCAGCTCCAGCCAGCGAGACTTGGCCGGCGAACCCACATCGCGGTTTCCATCACACAACGCTGGCAAAATAGCGGCCCATGAAACGTCTCTGGTCGCATCTTCTGGGCTTGCTCGTGCTGGTGGTGGCAACCTGCGCGCTGCTCGGCACGCTCGCGGTGGTGGTCGCCAGCCGCCAATTGCCCCCGCTCGACGCCATCGCCGCGTTCCGCCACTCGGCCGGCTACGTGCCGCTGGACAAGATGCCGCCCGCGCTGACGCAGGCCGTGGTCGCCATCGAAGACGAACGCTTCTATTTGCATGACGGCATCGACTACGTCGGCGTGATCCGCGCGGGCGTGGCCAATCTGTCCGACGACCTGTCGCAGGGCGCGTCGACCATCACGATGCAGGTCGCCCGCAACTTCTTCCTGTCGCGCGAAAAGACCTATACCCGCAAGCTCTACGAGGCGCTGCTGGCTTACCGCATCGAGGGGGCCTTCAGCAAGGACGAGATCCTCGAGCTGTACATGAACAAGGTCTATCTCGGCGAAGGCGCCTATGGCTTCGCGCAGGCGGCGCGGACCTATTTCGGCAAGCCGCTGGCCGAGCTGACCCTGGCCGAAGCCGCGATGCTGGCCGGCCTGCCCAAGGCGCCGTCGGCCAACAACCCGGTCGTCAATCCCCGCCGCGCGCGCCAGCGGCAAGCCTATATCCTGCTGCGCATGCTGGAATTGGGCCGCATCGACCGGCACCAGTACGATGCCGCGCTGCTCGAACCGCTGCGGCTGCGCTAGGTCATTCTCCTTGCCCGCGCTGCTCGAACGGCTGAGGTAGCTGCGGGCTTTCCCCTTCCGGCACCGCTGTCAGCGCCCACCCGACGGCGCCGCCCGGCGCGCCATGCTAGCCTGCTGGCAGCCGGGTTCCGCCTGCGCCGAACCCGCTCGCCACGCCGCGACGGCGGATTCTCGGGGAGGCAACGATGGATGGCATCTGGTCAGACATGCTGAGCGCGCTGCGCACGGAGTTCGCCGACATTCCCGACATCGAGGAAGCGACCCGCGTCGTGCTCCGGCTCGGCATGGCGATGCTGCTCGGCGCGATGATCGGCTACGAACGCGAAGCCGCCGGCAAGGCGGCCGGCCTGCGCACCCATATGCTGGTCGCGCTCGGCTCGGCGATGTTCGTGCTGGTACCGCTGCAGGCCGGCGTGCCGCTGGCCGACATGAGCCGCGTGCTGCAGGGCATCGCCTCGGGCATCGGCTTCCTCGGCGCCGGCGCCATCATCAAGCTCAACAGCGAAGAAAGCATCAAGGGCCTGACCACCGCCGCCAGCATCTGGATGGTGTCCGCCATCGGCGTCGCCGCCGGCATGGGCCGCGAGGCCACCGCGCTGCTCGCCACGATTTTTACGCTGGTGATTTTGGAGATTCTGCAGCGGGTGAAGTAGCTTCCTTGCCCTGCCGTCAATCCACCAAGGCCGCGTAGCGGACCGCGGGTCATCCGCTGACATCCATGCGGTCGGGGTGCGCCGGACCGCGCCCTGCTGACGCTGCCGCGGGCGTTTCCCGAGCTGCAGCGCCAGCGATCGCATTCAAGCCGGCGCTCGGGTCGGTGATCCAGCCGGCCAGCCCTCAATAGACGCTTGAATCAGTGCCTCAATACACCTGCGGCACCCACATCTCGTCGGGCACCGGCTGGCGCGCGTAGTCGTTGCTGCGCTGGCGCTCGGGCAGCACGATGTTTGGCTGCTCGATCTCGCGATAGGGAATCAGCGTCAGCAGATGGTGGATGCAGTTGAGCCGCGCGACCTTCTTGTCGTCGGCATGCACCACCCACCAGCGCGCCTCGGGGATATGCGTGCGCGCCAGCATGATTTCCTTGGCCTTGGTATAGGCCTCCCAGCGGCGGCGCGATTCGAGGTCCATCGGACTGAGCTTCCACTGCTTGAGCGGATCGTGGATGCGCGACAGGAAGCGCAGCTCCTGTTCCTCGTCCGAGATCGAGAACCAGTACTTGATCAGCCGGATGCCCGAGCGCACCAGCATCTTCTCGAACTCGGGCACCGTGCGGAAGAATTCCTCGTACTGGTCGTCGGTGCAGAAGCCCATCACGCGCTCGACGCCGGCGCGGTTGTACCAGCTGCGATCGAACAGCACGATCTCGCCGGCCGCCGGCAGATGCGAAACATAGCGCTGGAAATACCACTGCGTGCGCTCGCGATCGTTGGGCGCCGGCAGCGCAGCCACGCGGCAGACGCGCGGATTGAGCCGCTGCGTGATGCGCTTGATCACACCGCCCTTGCCCGCGGCATCGCGCCCTTCGAAGACGATCACGATCTTCTGGCCGGTGGCGACCACCCAGCTCTGCAGCTTGACCAGCTCGCCCTGCAGGCGGAACAGCTCGCTGAAATAGTGCCGGCGCGATTCCCGGTCGGCCGCGCCTCCGGGCAGCGATTCGGAGTTCAGCAACGCCTGCGCGTCGCCATCCTCGAGCGCGAGCTCGAATTCCTCATCGTAGTGGTCCGCCACCTCGCGGTGAATGCGGCGTACCAGTTCCTCTTCGCTCGGGGTCATCGTCGCGCTCCTTCACGTCCATCACGTCGGCCACGTCCTCGGCGACCGCCGGCAATGCCGCCACCGGTCCCGAAGGCCGCCGCCGGAAGCCGGAAACCGGCAGCCGGCCGGTCGTCCGCAGCCCGCGGGCCCGCCAGCGTAGCCGCCCGGTATGTCAGCGCCGTGAAAGCGCGCGGCCGAGGCAACGTCACGGCGCTCCACAAGCGTAGACCAGAAAATCGCGCAGCAGCTGCGCGGGCTCGCTCAGCGGCTCGTCGCGCCGCCAGATCAGCCCGACCTCCATGTCCGGCACCGCGTCGGCCAGCGGGCGCGCCTCGATCTCCTTGCCCTCCAGCGACCACGGGCGGAACACCATGTCCGACAGCACCGTGATGCCGAAGCCGTGCGCGACCAGCCCGCGCAGCGCCTCCATCGAGGTGGTGCGAAACGCAATGTCCGGCGTCAACCGCTTGCTCTTCCAGTAGCGCAGCGTCGAGGTTTCGCCCTCGTCGACCGTCAGCAGGATGTACGGGTAGCTGGCGACTTCCTTCAGCGTCGGCGCGCCGCCCTGCAGCAGCGGATGGCCCGGCGGCGCCCACAGCTGACGGCGGGAGCGGATCAGCGTGCGGTGGGCGAAGCGCTGCGGGCGCGAGACGTTCGACAGCAGCACCACGCCGAGCTCGATCTCGCCGGACAGCACCGCCTCCTCGATGTCGACTCGGTCGAGGTCGCGCAGGTCGAAGACGATCTCCGGATAGTGCGAGCGAAAGCGGGCCAGCAAGGCCGGCAGCAGATAGCCCAGCACCGTGTAGGAGGCGGCGAACGACACCGTGCCCTGCTGGCTCGGGCCCTGCAGCGAGGGTTCGCGCAGCATGTCCTCGACCGAATCGAGAATGCCCGCGACCCGCTGCAGCAGCCGGTGTCCTTCGGCGGTCAGCGCGACGCCATGCGGCAGCCGGTCGAACAGGCGCACGGCCAGGCGCTGCTCCAGCGCCAGCACCGCATTGGTGATGGCCGACTGCGACACGTGCTCGCGCGTGGCCGCCATCGAGAACTGGCCGGTCTCGGCGGCGGCCTGGAAATAGCGCAGCTGACGCAGCGTGATGTCGCGGGCCAGCGGCGCCGGACGGGTCTTGGCGTCGCGCGAGGCCCCGCCGGTCATGGCGGGGGAAATGGCGGGAGAAGTGGGTCGGGGAGCCATGCGATTTCCAAATATCAGCGCTCTGAATTTGTGATTTTACGATAGCGAAGCGCTTTCCTACACTCGTTCGGCAAACCAGAACGCGCAGATCCATGGATCGAATGCGCGCACCGAACCCGCATACCGAACGATACCGCCCGACCTTGTCAGCGAGATATCGGGCGAGATATCGGGCGAGATATCGCCCCCCGCCGGAGACACCCCCCATGAACAGTCCGCTTTCGCCCGCGCAGCAACAGGCCCTCGCCGACGCGCTGGCCAACGTCAGCCTCGACGACAAATACACCGTGGAAAAGGGCCGCATCTACCTGAGCGGCACCCAGGCGCTGGTGCGCCTGCCGATGCTGCAGAAGGCGCGCGACCGCGCGGCGGGGCTCAATACCGCGGGCTATGTCTCCGGCTACCGCGGCTCGCCGCTCGGCGGGCTCGACCAGGCGTTGTGGCAGGCGAAGACGCATCTGGCGGGCAGCGACGTGGTGTTCCAGCCCGGCCTGAACGAGGACCTGGCGGCCACGGCCGTCTGGGGCACGCAGCAGGTCAACCTGTTTCCCGGCGCCACGCGCGACGGCGTGTTCTCGATGTGGTACGGCAAGGGGCCCGGCGTCGACCGCTCGATCGACGTGCTCAAGCACGCCAACTCCGCCGGCTCCGCGCCCCACGGCGGCGTGCTGCTGCTGGCCGGCGACGACCATGCCGCCAAGTCCTCGTCTGTCGCGCACCAGTCCGAGCACGTGCTGATCGCCGCCGGCATTCCGGTGCTCTACCCGTCCACCGTGCAGGAGTATCTCGACTACGGCCTGCACGGCTGGGCGATGAGCCGCTATTCGGGCCTGTGGGTGGCGATGAAGTGCGTCACCGACGTGGTCGAGTCGAGCGCCTCGATCGAGATCGATCCCGAGCGCGTGCAGGTGGTGCTGCCGCAGGACTTCGCGATGCCCGAAGGCGGACTCAATATCCGCTGGCCCGATCCGCCGCTGGCGCAGGAAGCGCGGCTGCTGGACCACAAGTGGTACGCCGCGCTCGCCTATGTGCGCGCCAACAAGCTGAACCGCGTGGTGGTCGATTCGCCGCGGGCCCGCTTCGGCATCATGACCGCGGGCAAGGCCTATCTCGATGTGCGGCAGGCGCTGACCGACCTCGGCCTCGACGACGACACCTGCGCGCGCATCGGCATCCGCGTGATGAAGGTCGGCTGCGTGTGGCCGCTCGACGCGCAGGACGCGCGCGAATTTGCCACCGGCCTCGACGAGATCCTGGTGGTCGAGGAGAAGCGCCAGATCCTCGAATACGCGCTGAAGGAAGAGCTGTACAACTGGCGCGACGACGTCCGCCCGCGCGTGTTCGGCAAGTTCGACGAGCGCGACAACGAGGGCGGCGAATGGTCGGTGCCGCGCGGCAACTGGCTGCTGCCGGCGCACTACGAGCTGTCGCCGGCGATCATCGCCAAGGCGATCGCGCGCCGGCTCGACAAGGCCAACCTGCCCGACGACGTGCGCGCGCGCATCGCGGCGCGCGTCGCGCTGATCGAGGCCAAGGAGCGCGACGCGTCGCGTCCGCGGCTGTCGGTCGAACGCAAGCCCTGGTTCTGCTCGGGCTGCCCGCACAACACGTCGACCCGCGTGCCCGAGGGCTCGCGGGCGCTGGCCGGCATCGGCTGCCACTACATGGCGATGTGGATGGACCGCAATACCGACACCTTCAGCCAGATGGGCGGCGAGGGCGTGGCGTGGACCGGCCAGATGCATTTCACCGACGAGAAGCACGTGTTCGTCAACCTGGGCGACGGCACCTACTTCCATTCGGGCCTGCTGGCCATTCGCGCGGCGATCGCGGCGAAGGCCAATATCACCTACAAGGTGCTGTTCAACGACGCGGTGGCGATGACCGGCGGCCAGCCGGTCGACGGCGTGCTGACCGTGCCGCGCATCGCGCATCAGGTGCTGGCCGAGGGCGCGCGCGAGATCGTCGTGGTGACCGATGAACCGGAAAAATACGCCGGCGGCGGCGGGCTGCCCGCCGGCATCGCCGTGCATCACCGTGACGAACTCGACGACGTGCAGCGGCGCCTGCGCGAGACGCCGGGCGTCACCGTGCTGATCTACGACCAGACCTGCGCGACGGAGAAGCGCCGCCGCCGCAAGCGCGGCGACTATCCGGATCCGGCGCGGCGCGCCTTCATCAACGACGCGGTCTGCGAAGGCTGCGGCGACTGTTCGGTGCAGTCGAACTGCCTGTCGGTCGAACCGCTGGAGACGCCGCTCGGCACCAAGCGCGCGATTAACCAGTCGTCGTGCAACAAGGACTTCTCCTGCCTGAACGGCTTTTGCCCGAGCTTCGTGACGGCCGAGGGCGCGCAGGTGCGCAAGCCGGCTGCGGCGGGGACACAGACTGGAACACAGAGTGGGACGAAGGCGGGTGCGATCGACCTCGACGCCCTGCCCTCGCCCACGCTGCCCGCGCTCGAGCGCGCCTACGGCATCGTCGTGACCGGCGTGGGCGGCACCGGCGTGGTGACGATCGGCGGCATCCTCGGCATGGCGGCGCATCTCGAAGGCAAGGGCGTCACGGTGCTCGACATGGCGGGACTCGCGCAGAAGGGCGGCGCCGTGCTCAGCCATGTGCAGATCGCCGCCACGCCGCAGGCGTTGCATGCCACGCGCGTCGCCACCGGCGAGGCGCGGCTGGTGATCGGCTGCGATGCAATCGTGTCGGCGTCGGCCGAGGTGCTGTCCAAGGTCCGGCGCGACATCACCGCCGCGGCGATCAACAGCGCGCGCACGCCGACCGCCGACCTGATCGCCAATCCGAAATGGCGCTTCCCCGGCGCCTTGGCGGAGCAGGACCTGCGCGACAACATCGGCGAGGCCTGCGCGTTCATTGACGCCAATGCGTGGGCCGTCCGGCTGCTGGGCGATGCAATCTTCGCCAATCCGCTGCTGCTGGGCTTCGCCTGGCAGCGCGGCTGGGTGCCGCTGTCGCTGGCCAGCCTGACGCGCGCGATCACGCTGAACGGCGTCGCGGTACAGAAGAACCTGCTCGCCTTCGCTTGGGGCCGCGCGCTGGCGCATCGCGGCGAGACGGCCGTACGCGCGGCGCTCGACGGCGCGGGCCAGGCTTCGCGCCAGGCCGGCGCCGCGCCGACGCAGGTGCTGCCGCTTCCACCGACGCTGGACCGCCTGATCGAGGACCGCGCCGCCCTGCTGCGCGCCTACCAGAACGACGCCTATGCCGCGCGCTATCTGGCTGCCGTCGACAAGGTACGGCAGGCGGAGCTGGCGCTCGGCGCCGACCGCAAGCTGCCGCTGACCGAGGCGGTCGCGCGCAACCTGGCCAAGCTGATGGCCTACAAGGACGAGTACGAGGTCGCGCGGCTGTACGCCGATCCGGCCTTCCTCGACAAGCTGCGCGCGCAGTTCGACGGCGAGCCCGGGCGCGACTATCAGCTGAATTTCTGGCTGGCGCCGCCGCTGCTGTCCGGCGAAACCCGCAACGGCCGCCCCGTCAAGCGCCGCTTCGGCCCGCGCACGATGACGCTGTTCCGGCTGCTGGCCAAGCTCAAGGGGCTGCGCGGCACGCCGCTCGATCCCTTCGGCCGCACCGCGGAGCGCCGCGAGGAGCGGCGGCTGGTGGACGAGTACCTGGCGATGGTCGACGAGTTTGCGCGCAGCCTCGATGCGCAGCGGATCGACACGGCGCTGGCTCTGGCGGCGCTGCCCGACGATATCCGCGGTTTCGGGCCGGTGAAGGAGGCCAGCATGCGCAAGGCGGCCGAGCGCCGGGCCGAGCTGATGGCGCGTTACCGCGGTGGCGTGGTCGCGGACGGCGAGCGCGCCGCGGCTTGAGGTTGCGTTGTCGCGGCGGCGACGTCGCGAAGACCGAGCGTGCCGCCGCTTGATGCCAGCGTTATCGCGGCGGCGGCGGCGCGACGCGGCCGGCGCGCACCGGCTTGATGCCGCGAGCGGGTCGGCTACGTCATCACGGCATCACGTCATCACGGCATCAAGCCGGCGCCGCGGCACGCGGCGAATCGCCGCGTTCCCATTGCGCGCGCAGATCGTCGAACGACAGCAAGCGGCCCGCGATGGCGCTGGCTGCGACCGTCGGCGGACTCGCCAGCCACACCTGCCCCGGCCCCGAACGGCCGGGGAAATTGCGATTGATCGAACTGACCGTGACCTGCTCGGGCGCGGTCGACGAGCCCGGCCCGCAATTCGCGCAGGCGCCGCAGGAAGGCTGCAGGATCTTCGCGCCGACCGCGTCGAAGGCATCCAGATAGCCCTGCGCGATGCAGTAGTCGCGCACCGCCGTCGTGCCGAACTGCAGGTATAGCGTGACGCCGGCCGGCACCCGCAGCCCGCGATCGGCGGCCCAGCGCAGCACCGCGTGATAGTGGTCGAAGTCCTCGCGCTTGCCGGCCGTGCATGAGCCGCCGTAGGCGATATCGATCCGCACCGGCTCGTGCGTTTCCCACAGCGCGGACAGCGCCAGGCCGTTGCCTGGATCGCCGGGACGCGCCACCATCGGGGAAAGGCCGCTGCAATCGACCTGGATCGTCGCGGCATAGTCCGCGCCCTCGTCGCTGCGCATCCACGGCTCGATCGCGAAATCGACGCCGCGCCGGGCCTTCAGGAAGCGCACCGTTTCCGCGTCGGGCGCGACGATGCCGGTGAAGCCGCCGAGCTCCGCGCACATATTGGTCAACGTCGCCCGTTCGTCGGTCGACAGCGCCGACACCACCGGGCCGGTGAACTCGAACACCTTGCCGACGCCCGCGCCGCTGCGAATCTCCGGCAAGGCCAGCAGATGCAGCACCACGTCCTTGGCCGTCACGCCGGCGGGCAACGCGCCGTCCAGCACGACCCGCAGCGACGCCGGCAAGGTCATGCGCACCGCGCCCGTCACGAAGGCATTGGCCATGTCGGTCGTGCCGACGCCGAACGCCACGCAGCCGAGCGCGCCGCTGTGCGGCGTGTGCGAGTCGGTGCCGACCACCAGCTGCCCGGGCAGCGCGTAATGCTCGGCCATCATCGCATGCGAGATGCCGGCGACATTGCTGCCGTCGTCGCGCAGCGCCTCGTCCTCGGTCAGTGTCCGGTGGACCCGCAACGCGTAGTCCGCGACGAAGCGCCGCTGGGCGTCCCGCATCTGCATGACGTTCCCCACCAGGCCGCCGCGCACATGGGCGGGACTTTGCTCGACGTAAGAGGTGTGGTCCTCGAACACGACGACCCGCTCGGGCGCGTGCAAGGTAAGCGGCCGACCCAGCGCGGCGTGCAGCATATGGGCCGCCATGCCGGTGTAGTACTCGTGGATGAAGCGCCAATCGGCGCGCACGAAGATGCCGTCGCCCGGCGCGGGATCGGCCGGCGTGACCGCGGTCGCGATCGCATGGCGGGCGACGATCTTCTCGAACAGCGTACGCGGTCGCTCAGCGGCCGGCGGCGTGGGCTGCGTAGTCTGCGCGGACTGCGTGGTCCGCGCGGCCGGCGCGCGGTCGCCGGCGAGGCCGCGCAGATGCCGCTGGCCGAAGCGCAGCAGGCCGCCCTCGCGCAGGATCTGCGCGGCCAGCGCATCGCGGCCGGCCAGCAGTTCCTCGAGGGCGATCGCCTCGCCCGCCAGCAGGCGCGGGATCAAGCCAAAGTCCGTCGAGGTCAGCAGGCCGATATTGTCGGCGTTCTGCCGATAGATCCGTTCGAAGCTGCGGGCGATCACCAGCCGGATGCCGGCCAGCTTCTCGGCCGCGGGACTGTGCTCGCGCGACGAGCCCTTGCCGTAGCGGTTGCCGGCGACGGTCACGGCAAACCCGCCCTGCCGGATCGCATCGACGCCGATCGGCTGCGCGCCGCCCGCGCGAAAGCCGGTATAGGGAAAGCGCCCGAGCTTGTCGTCGAAATGGGTCAGGATCGGGACCGGCGTGATCTCGTCGGTCGAGACATCGTCTCGCAGCGCGCCGGCCTGCTCCAGCGTCAGCGCCTCGCCGTGCAACTGCCGTTCGATGGTCCGCGGGCAATCGGCAAGGAACAGAATGCGGCCATCGATCTGCAGGCGGTTCATCGCGGTCTTCTCCAGTCTCATCGGTGAACGTCGGCACAGTGCCGAACATCGCCGAATCTACGCGCGGCGTCGCGTGGCGGCCAAGCGCCGATGCGGCATCGGGGTTATCTTCGGCAGAGATATCCGGGTAAACGCGCGGCCCGGCCGCCCGCGGGACAGCCCGGCGAGAACGGCGCGCGGCGAGCCGCCCTTGTCCCGCGCCGCGGTTTTGCGGGACACTTGCGCGGCCAAGGCAAGAGCCATCGGGCCGTTCCATGGTGATCCCATTGCGGTCCCATCGCCGTCCCATGGCGATCCCATGGCGATCCCGCGGCCCGCCCATGGACGCCCGATGGCCGCCCCATGATCGCCCCATGTTCGCCCCATCGTCGCCCACTCCGAAGTCCGAGTCCGCATGCACCGCATCGATCCCGTCAGCATCCAGCTCTTTCTCGCCGCCGCGCGGGAAGGCTCCATCAAGCGCGCCGCCGAAACCGAGCACATCGCGCAATCGGCGCTGAGCCGGCGGATCGCCGATCTGGAGCGCAGCCTGGGCGTGACGCTGCTGGTGCGCTCGCCCACCGGCGTGGCGCTGACCGAGGCCGGCGTGCGCGCGTTGGAACTGGGCCGCAAGCTGAACGAGGACATCGCCGCCTTCGCCCGCGAGGTGCAGGACCTCGGCGACCAGGTGGCCGGCACCGTGCGGCTGTCGGCCAGTCCTTCGTCGATCGTCGGCTTCCTGCCCGAACGGCTGCACGCCTTTCGCGCCAGCCATCCGCACGTCGATATCGCGCTGCACGAGCGCTCGACCAGCGACACGCTGCGCGCCTGCCTCGACAATCAGGCCGACGTCGGCGTGGGCGTGGCGATCGACGGCGCGCGCGGGCTCGAATCGTGGCACTTCGCGCAGGATCCGCTGATGGTGCTGCTGCCGGCCGGTCATGCGCTGGCTGACCGCGCGGGACTGCGCTACGCCGAGGTCCTGCAGTATCCGCTGGTGATCGTGCAGCAAGGCGGCGCGCTCGATACCGAGCTGCGCGACCGCGCCACCGAAGCTGGCCTGCCGATGCGCCAAAGCGTGGCGGTGTCGAGCTTCGAGGCGGCGTGCCGGATGGTCGAGGCAGGGCTGGGCCTGGCGGTGATTCCGCACAGCGCGACCACTGCCTACGCGGGCACGCGGGGCTTCGTGCGGGTGCCGCTGGACAAGCCGTGGCGGCAGCGCGAACTGCGCGTCTACGCGCCGCGCAAATCGCCGCGGCTGCGGGCGGTGGATGCGTTGATCGCCGCGTTGCGGGCCGAACCGCCGGCCGAACCACGAGCCTGATGATCGCCGGGCCGGAACGCAGGCCGAACCACGGGCCGAGCCGAGGGCCGAACCGCAGGCCCAAACGCCGACCGAACCGCCGCCGAGCCGCCGTCCGCAGCGTCTGCCCCCGACTGACGCTGCCGGGACCGATATCGCGGAACGCGATACCCCGTCCGTCGCAACAGCATTTCTTGCCGGCAAGCCGACCGCTCTAGACTGGCGCGCAGAGGAACCGTCCACAGGTTCCCGCCTCGCGACAACGGAGACAGCATGCCCCCCTTCCTTCGCACCGTCGGCCGCCTGCGCCGCACCTTGCCTTCCCTGCGCCACGCCCTGCTTCCCCTGCGCCGCGGCGTTCGGCTGACCTTGTCCCTGACCGCGGTCGCTACATTCGCCGCGACGTTCGCCGCCACCTTCGCCGCCGCGCCCGCAGCCCACGCGCAATCGCCCGATGGCAAGCCGCTGCGGCTGATCGTGCCGACCCAGCCCGGCTCGCAGGCCGACGCCGTGGCGCGCGCGCTAAGCGAATCGATGGGCCGCCAGCTCGGCCACCCGATCGTCATCGAGAATATCGCCGGCGCCGGCGGCATCCCGGGCACGCAGCAGATCGTGCGCGCGCCCAAGGACGGGTTGACGCTCGGACTGGTGTCGTCGAACCACGTGATCAATCCCGCGATCTACCGCTCGATGCCGTTCGACTCGCTGCGCGACATCACGCCGATCACGGTGATCGGCACGCTGCCGCTGGTGCTCGTGGTCAATCCCTCGGTGCCGGCCAACAACGTGCAGGAACTGATCGCGTTGCTCAAGAGCAAGCCCGACCAGCTGAACTACGGCTCATCGGGCAACGGAACCGTGCTGCATCTGGCCGCGGAACTGTTCGCCAGCGAGGCCAAGGTCCAGGTCCGCCACGTGCCCTACAAGGGCGCGGGCAACTACACCACCGATCTGCTCAGCGGCCAGGTGCAGATGGGCTTCCTGACGGTGCCGGCCGTGCTGCCGCAGCTGAAGGCCGGCAAGCTGAAGGCGATCGCGGTGTCCACGCCGAAGCGCATTCCGATGCTGCCCGACGTGCCGTCCCTGGCCGAGTCCAGCCTGCCGCGCTACAGCTTCGACGCCTGGCTGGCGATCGTCGGCCCGGCCGGATTGGCGAAGGACAAGACGGCCGACCTGCAGACGAAGATCAAGGCCGCGCTCGACGAGAAGCCGGTGCAACGGAACCTCGCCGCCCAGGGCCTCGTCATCATCGGCAGCACGCCGGATCAGGCGGCGCCGTTCTTCAGCAGCGAGCTGGAGAAGCACGCGCGCATCGTCAAGCAGGCGGGAGCGACGCTGAATTGAGCGGTACGGCGCGTCAGCGCGCAAACGGCTACGATGCCTTCGGCAGATACGCGACGTCCGCGACTGCCTGACGGTAATCCAAAAAAAACAAAGCCCTCGCATGGAGGGCTTTGCTGCTTGCGCTGGAGAACGCTCAGCCAGCGAAGTTCTTGCTGACGAAGTCCCAGTTCACCACGTTCCAGAAAGCCTCGACGAACTTCGGACGGGCGTTGCGGTAGTCGATGTAGTAGGCGTGTTCCCACACGTCGCAGGTCAGCAGCGGCTTGGCGTCGGTGGTCAGCGGGGTGGCGGCGTTCGAGGTCGACACCAGGTCCAGCGAACCGTCGGCCTTCTTGACCAGCCAGGCCCAGCCCGAACCGAAGGTACCGACCGCGGTCTTGGTGAACTCTTCCTTGAACTTATCGAACGAGCCCCACTTGGCGTTGATGGCGTCGGCCAGCGGGCCGGTCGGCTGACCGCCGCCTTGCGGCTTCAGGCAGTTCCAGAAGAAGGTGTGGTTCCACACCTGGGCGGCGTTGTTGAAGATGCCGCCGGACGATTTCTTGACGATCTCTTCGAGGGTCGCGTTCTCGAATTCCGTGCCCTTGATCAGATTGTTCAGATTGGTGACGTACGTCTGATGATGCTTGTCGTGATGGAACTCCAAGGTCTCCTTGGACATATGCGGGGCCAGCGCATCATGGGGGTACGGCAGCGGGGGGAGAGTATGTTCCATTGTTCTGTCTCTGTGGGTTGTGGGACGGGAGACACCGATTGTAGGTGACTTGCCATAGTGGCGCAAACCAGCGGCAAAACCCCTTCAAGGCGCGGCAGTATGAGGCTGCGCGCCCCGCCGCGCCGCGCCTGTGGGGCACCTTCCGGGGCAACTCAGCCGGCCATCGCGGCCTGTAGATCGGCCCTATAGATCGAGCAGTTTGGCCTGCACGCTGGCGATGCCGATATCGGCCACGCCCTCGGCCAGATGGACCTCGACGCGGCCGCCGGCGCGCAGCTCCGACGGGGCCCGCAGCGCCTTGCCGCGCGGGTCCAGCAGCACCGCATAGCCGCGCTCGAGCGTGCGTTGCGGCGCCAGCAGTTCGAGCGCGCCGGCGGCGCGATGCAGGCGCTGCGCGGCACGTTCGTGCTGGCGTTCGCTGGCTGCCTGCATGCGCGCGGCGAGCCGTGCCAGTTCGGCCTGGCGCATGCCCGCATCGGGACGCTGGGCCGTCCACCGCATCGACCACAGCTGCAGCCGATGGCGCCGCGCCACCACGCTGTCGCGCCATGCCGCGCGCAAATGTCGCGCGAGATTGTCGAGCTGTCCGCGCCGCTCCTGCAGTTGCGCCTGCGGGCTGCGCACGCGCCGCGCCAGCCAGTCCAGATGTTGGGCGCGCCGCTCCAGCTGGCGGCGCATGCATTGGCCGAGCGCGTCGCGCGCCCGCGCGGCCTGCGCCAGCAGATGCGCGCGATCGGGGCTGACCAGTTCGGCGGCGCCCGTCGGCGTCGGCGCGCGCACGTCGGCGACGAAGTCGGCGATGGTGAAGTCGGTCTCGTGGCCAACGCCGCAGACCACCGGCAGCGTGCAGCGCGCGACCGCATGCGCGACCACTTCCTCGTTGAACGACCACAGGTCCTCGATGCTGCCGCCGCCGCGGCACAGGATCACCACGTCGCACTCGGCGCGTTCGCTGACGGTGTCGAGCATTGCCGCGATCTTGTCGGCGGCACCGGCGCCCTGCACCGGCACCGGATAGACCAGCACCTGGATATGCGGCGCGCGGCGGCGCAGGGTCGTCAGCACGTCGCGCAGCGCCGCGGCCTGCAGCGACGTGATCACGCCGATCGTGCGCGGATGCGAGGGAATCGGCCGCTTGCGTGCGGGATCGAACAGACCGTCGCGCGAGAGCTTGTCCTTCAGGCGCAGGAAGGCCTCGTACAGATTGCCGACGCCGGCGCGCCGCATCGCCTCGACGCTGAGCTGCACCTCGCCGCGCGCCTCGTACATCGACACCAGCGCGCGCACCTCGACGGCCTCGCCTTCGCGCACCGGAAAGTCGACATGCTGGTTTCGTCCGCGAAACATCACGCAGCGGATCTGCGCGCGGGCGTCCTTCAGCGAGAAATACCAGTGCCCGCTCGCGGCGCGCGTGAAGTTGGAAATTTCTCCACGCACCCAGGCCAGCGGAAAGTTGCGTTCGAGTACCGATGCGATCGCATGGTTCAATTCGCCGACCGGGATCACATCGCGCCCGCCGGGTGCCGTCCGGGAGACTGGCGAAGGCGGAAACGAGAATGGTTCAGACATGGCAAATCGCCGCCGAAGCGGCGTCAGATGGACATGTCCACAGCATAACCGCTATGTCAAGCCCATCGCTGTAGGGTGGCTGAAACGGCCTGTATATCGAGGGGCTTGACACAAGCCATTGATTCTTAATGACTTTCCCGGACATCACTTTTTAAGCAATGTAAGAATTTCTCTTACGCGTCAATCACTTACCATTTGTCCACACCAGCTTGTTCACAAAGTTATCCACAGGAACTCTGGACAACTACAGAGCGGTAACACGGACCGTACGGCGGCACACACTGCCTCGTGACCGAAACGTCGCTCTCGCACCGAAACCGAAGCACCCGGTTCGGGGAAGCGGCGAGGCTCGCGGCCTGCCGTGTTGCCACTTTATTAGGCAGCCCGGGGAATTCCGTTACGGATCAAACCCTTGCCTCGCTTCTCCCGCGCTTATCCACAGGCGCTCCACAACACTGTCCCGTTGGGATGTGGAAAGAAGTCGACTTTTCAATTTTTGTTGCCGAACGCGGACGCCGCAGGCCGTTTAAAGCCATCTGCACAATTTTTAAGCAAGGCGTCGGAGTGCCATATGGATCAAGGACTTGGCACGCTTGTCAGGCGTCTGTCCACACTTGTTCCACAATCCTGTCCCGCTGCGGTGTGGAAAGCCGGGACGCGGCATCAGCAGGATCGGCACGTCCCGTGGCCTCGGACAACCACGGCGCGCCCGCCGCCGCTCCTGCCCATATTTTAAGCAGGCCGGCGTTCGCCCTTTTGAATCAAGGACTTGGCGAGGCTGTCCGCCTGCTTTCCACAATCCATCCACAGCACTGTCCCTGCCGGGTGTGGACATGTCGGCGAAGTGGATGGCAGGTGGATGGCGCGCGCCATCGCGGCTTGCCCCGCGGGGGGCCGCGCGTTAGAGTGGCGCCTGTTTTTTTACGCCGGCCTGCCGCAGTCCTTCCCTTCGCGCCGGCGACTCGGGGTGTCCTTGTGTTTTCCATCATTGAAGCGGCCGGTTGGCCGATCTGGCCGTTGCTGCTCGCCTCGGTCATCGCGCTGGCGTTGATCGTCGAACGTTCGCTGAGCCTGAAGCGCAGCAAGGTGCTGCCGGCGAAGCTGTACGACCAGGCGCTGACGGTGGCGCGGCAACGGCGCGCGACGCCGGACGTGGTCGACTCGCTCGAACGCGATTCGCCGCTGGGCCGGGTGCTGGCCGCCGCGCTGCGGCACGTGATCGCCCAGCCCGACACCTCGCGCGATGCCGCCAAGGACGCCGTCGAGGAAGCGGGCCGCGCGGTGGCGCACGAACTGGAGCGCTATCTGAACGCGCTGGGCACGATCGCCTCGGTCGCCCCGCTGATGGGCCTGCTCGGCACCGTGATCGGCATGATCGAGATCTTCGGCAGCCAGGGCGGCACCGGCGCAAACCCTGAACAACTGGCGCACGGCATCTCGGTGGCGCTGTACAACACCGCCTTCGGCCTGATGGTCGCGATCCCCGCGCTGATCTTCTGGCGCTATTTCCGCCGGCGCGTCGACGACTATGTCGCCGAGCTGGAATCGCGCGCGGCCACCTTCCTCGACGCGATCCTGCCGCAGCGGCGCGCCTGAGACGGATGGCGGCCATGCGATTCCGTACCCGTGCCAGGCGCGACGAGCCCGAGATCAACCTGATCCCGCTGATCGACGTGCTGCTGGTGATCCTGATCTTCCTGATGATCACGACCACCTATTCGCGCTACACCGAACTGCGCATCCAGCTGCCGACCGCCGAGGCGGAAACGGTCCCGCAGCGGCCGCGCGAGATCGTGGTGTCGGTGTCCGCCAGCGGTGAATACGCGATCGACAAGGAGCGCGTGGGGGCGCGCGATGTCGCGGGGCTCGCCGAGCGGCTGCGCGCGCTGGCGGGCACGGCGGCGGCGCAGGCACCGGTGCTGATCGTCAGCGCCGACGCCCAGGCCAGCCACCAGTCGGTGGTCAACGTGATGGAAGCCGCGCGGGTCGCCGGCCTGTCGCGGCTGACGTTCGCGACGCAGAGTGGCGGGACGCGCTAGGCGTCCTGCCTTCCCACGAAGGCCCGGGCGGGAAGCAGCATCATCCCGACCCGATACACTGTGGCGATAACCGTTCTTCCTGGAACCCGATGCCCGCTGCCCGCCATCTCCTGTCCGACTTCGTTACCCGCCAGTGGCAACGCCGCGGCTGGTTCGCCTGGCTGATGCTGCCGTTCGCCGGCCTGTTCGGCGCGATCAGCGCGTTGCGGCGGCTGGCGTATCGGCGCGGGTGGTTCGAGTCGACGCGGCTGCCGATGCCGGTGGTGGTGGTCGGCAACGTGACGGTCGGCGGCACCGGCAAGACGCCGGCGGTGATCGCGCTGGCCGATGCGCTGTGCGAGGCCGGGCTGCGTCCCGGCGTGGTCTCGCGCGGCTATGGCGTCAAGCTGGAACGGCCGCGCCGCGTCAAGGCGACCTCGAAGGCCGAGGACGTCGGCGACGAACCGCTGCTGATCGCGCGCTCGACCGACGTGCCGGTCTGGGTCTATCCCGATCGCGTGGCCTGCGCGCAGGCGATGCTGGTCTCGCATCCGGGCATCAACGTGCTGCTGCTCGACGATGGCCTGCAGCACTATCGCCTGCAGCGCGACTTCGAGATCGTGATGTTCGACGGCCGCATGGGCGGCAACGGCTGGCTGCTGCCGGCCGGGCCGCTGCGCGAGCCGCTGTCGCGCCGCCGTGATGCCACGCTGATCAACGATCCGTATTTCCGCGCGACGCCGGACCGGCCCGAGGTCTACGGCATGCGGCTCGAGCTCGAGCAGGCGTGGCAGCTCGCCGATCCGACCATGGTGCGGCCGCTGTCGACCTTCGCGGGGCGGCGCGTGCTGGCGGCGGCCGGCATCGGCAACCCGGAACGCTTCTTCGCCAGCCTGCGCGGCGCGGGCCTGCAGCCCGAGACGCTGCCGCTGCCGGATCATTACGATTTCGCCGAGGACCCGTTCGTCGACCATCCGGCCGCGCAGGCCGCCGAGGTGATCCTGATCACCGAGAAGGATGCCGTAAAATGCGACCGGCTTCGCGAGCCGCTCGACCCGCGCATCTGGGTCGTCCCCACCAGGCCCGTGATCGATCCGGGTCTGATCGATCGAATTCGCCGCACGGTCATCGCGCGCTGCCAGGCAGCGCCGACCGCGGCCACCGGCGCCGCTGCCGCGGCCAGCCACACCAAGGAACACCAAGATGGACAACCGGCTGCTTGAAATCCTGGTTTGCCCGCTGTGCAAGGGCAAGCTCGAATACGACCGCGCGGCGCAGGAATTGATCTGCCATGCCGACAAGCTGGCCTATCCGATCCGCGACGGCATTCCCGTGATGCTGGCCGACGAGGCCCGCCAATCGGTGCCTGGCCGCGCCATCGATCCGACCTGAGGCCTGGCTTCGATGTCGCTCGCCGATTTCTCCGTGGATTTCACCGTCGTCATTCCCGCGCGGCTGGCGTCGACGCGCCTGCCGAACAAGCCGCTGGCCGACATCGGCGGCAAGCCGATGATCGTGCGGGTCGCCGAGCGCGCCCACGCCTCGGCGGCCCGCCGCACCGTGGTCGCCACCGACGCGGACACCGTGCGCGCGGCCTGCGCCGAGCACGGCATCGAAGCCGTCATGACGCGCGCCGACCATGCCACCGGCACCGACCGGCTGGCCGAGGTGGCCACCCTGCTGTCGCTGGACGACGATGCGATCGTGGTCAACGTGCAGGGCGACGAGCCACTGATCGCGCCGGCGCTGATCGACGCGGTGGCCCGGCATCTCGCTGCGCATCCCGAATGCGCGATCGCCACCGCCGCGCACCCGCTGCACGAGATCGGCGAGGTCTTCAATCCGAACGTGGTCAAGGTGGTATGCGACAGCGCCGGCCGCGCGCTGTACTTCTCGCGCGCGCCGATCCCCTGGGCGCGCGATGCCTGGTCCGGCGTACCGTCGGCCCCGGCCGCGAGCGCGCAGGTGCCGCTGCCCGACATGCCGGTGCTGCGCCATATCGGCCTGTACGCCTATCGCGCCGGCTTCCTGCGCCGCTTCCCGACGCTGGCCGCCGCGCCGCTCGAGCAGACCGAAGCGCTCGAACAGCTGCGCGCGATGTGGCACGGCGAACGCATCGCGGTGCTGGTCACCGAGGCCGCGCCGGCGCCCGGCGTCGATACCCCGGCCGATCTCGAACGCGTGCGCGCGCTGTGGTCCGAGGCCCCGGCGCAGCCCGGCCGCTGAGCGCAAACGGGCGCAATCCCACGCGGGGCGGGCCATTCGCCCGCTCCGGTTTACACACCGTTGACCGCCGCGGCGGGCCGGATTCGGGCTCCCTCGTGGCATAATGCTCGCCAATAAAGAGCCGCTGTCGCCGTCAATACGGGCGACGACGCAAGCTCGGTGGGGAGATGAAGAATGAGCCGTCCGGCTTGCGCCCATGCCAACCGCATGCGGACCGCGCCGGTCACCAGCCATGGCGGCGCCTGCGTGCCTGACCATCGCGCGGTAAGCCACACGTCAAGTTTCGGCGTTACCCTCCTTCCATTCCCCCGCAATACCGGATTCAAAACTCTGAGGACCCGTAAATGCGTTTGATCCTGTTGGGCGCGCCCGGCGCCGGCAAAGGCACGCAAGCCAAGTTCATCTGCGAGAAGTTCGGCATCCCGCAGATCTCCACAGGCGACATGCTGCGCGCCGCGGTCAAGGCCGGCACCCCGCTGGGCATCGAGGCCAAGAAGGTGATGGACGCGGGCGGTCTGGTCTCCGACGACATCATCATCGGCCTGGTCAAGGACCGCCTGAAGCAGGACGATTGCCGCAACGGCTATCTGTTCGACGGCTTTCCGCGCACGATCCCGCAAGCCGAGGCGATGAAGGAAGCCGGCGTACCGATCGACTACGTGCTGGAGATCGACGTGCCGTTCGACGCCATCATCGAACGCATGAGCGGCCGCCGCGTGCATGCCGCCTCGGGCCGTACCTACCATCTGAAGTACAACCCGCCGAAGACGGCCGGCGTCGACGACGAGACCGGCGAGCCGCTGATCCAGCGCGACGACGACAAGGAAGAGACCGTGCGCAAACGTCTCGATGTCTACGCGCAGCAGACCCGTCCGCTGGTCGACTACTACTCGGACTGGGCCGCCAAGGGCGCCCCGGGCGCGAGCGTCGCGCCGCCGCAGTATCGCAAGATCAGCGGCGTCGGTTCGGTCGACGAGATCACCGCGCGGGTGTTCGAGGCGTTGAAGTAAGGCGCCGAAGTTCGGGCGATCCGGAAGAACGCTCCGGAAGAAGCAAAGGCGGCCACTGGCCGCCTTTTTCTTTGCCCCGGTTTCTTCGCCCCGGTTTCTTTGCCTTGGTCGCTTTGCCGTTGGTCGCTTTGCCGTTGGTCGCTTTGCCCTTGGTTGCGTCCCCCTTGGTTGCTTTCTTGCCCTTGGGGGAGCGCCTAGCCCCCATGCGCCCGGGACCGCGGCGCGTCGGCCGTCTCCGCGCGATGGAAGATGCCCTCGCGCCAGGCCGCCTGGGCGCCGTCGCCGTGCAGGTAAAGGAAGATCGTTCGATAGGCCAGCTCGAAGCCGGCGTGCTTGAGCAGCGTGGTCGACAGCTTCGGCATGCCGAGCGCCTGCAGCAGGGCCGACGTTTCGAGCCGGGACGCCTTGTCGGCGGTCTTGTCGGCGGTCTTGTCGGCGCTCTTGCCGGCGCTCTTGCCGGCAGGCTTGTCGGCCGCATCGTCGATCAGCAGCCGCCGCGTCAGCACCGCGGCCTGCCAATAGCGATTGCCGGACAGCGCCGGGCAATCGCGCCGCAAGGACTCGAGCTGCGCCACGCTGCATTGCGACAGCCTGTCCGCGCACAGGCCCCGCGCGGCGCCGCGCCGGACCGCATCCGCCAGCCGTTCGCGCTCGCGCGTATCGGCGCGGCCACGCATGAAACGCATGGCGATCCTGATCAACGTGAACAGGAACCAGGCGCCGCCGAGCACCCCGCCGATCGCCACCAGCGCGGCGCCCACGGGAGTCGCAAGCACCGCCGTGCCCAGTATCGACACCATCGCCATGCCGGCGCCGGACAACAGCACGGTGCCGACGCCATAGGCGATACGCCCGACGGACCAGCGCGTCAGCTCGCCCGCACGCTGGCGCCAGCGGCGCTGTCCGTCGGCAAACCAGCGCAGCGCCTCGCTGGTGGCGGGCGATTGCAGCCGCTTGCTTCGGGCCGGATCGGCCGACAAGCGGCGCAGATTGTCGCCGACCGCCTGGCCGATTTCCCGCAGCGCCCCACGGCGCCGCCTGGCCTCCGCCAGTTCGCCGATGCCGCAACCGACATGGGCCAATCCGATCGCGGCGCCGAGGCCGAAGGAGAACACGTCGCCGGGGATCAGGCCCAGGTCCAGCGGCGCATCCCAAGCGCTGTCCGCCAGCGGACTCGCTTCGTAGCCGACGCGCAGTCCCTGCAGGCCGCTGTCGCGCAGGCAGGCGACGGCGCTGCCGCGCAGCCGCCGCGTCGCTGTGCGATCGGCGCGCGTGGCGGCGTCGTGCTCGAGAAGGTCGGCGGCATGTTGGCGCAGGATGGCGTCGCGTTCCCCGTCGATCGCCGCCAGTTCGCGCTCGATCACGCCCAAGGCGGCCTTGCCGAGCGCGGCGGCATCGCGGTTGCCGGCGGTCAGGGCCTGGCGGAACGTGTCCGGAATGTGCGCGGCGCCGTCCTGTCGGAGCCGATGCGCGGCGAGGATCGGCGCCGGTGCGCCATCGTGCCGAGCCGGGGTCGCCAGGCAGGCGCGGATCCAGTGGCGCGTCGTCTTCAGGGCAGCCTTGCGCCGCTCGATCTCTTCCGGCAGCCGCGCCCGGGCCAACGAGGCGACCGCAAGGCGATAGCCGGGCTCGGACGCGCAGACGCGCCGCCAGGTCTTGACCTTGTCCGCCGCCGTCCCGGCCAGATCTACCACGCCCAGCACGGCATCGCCGGCCGGCAGCAGCTGGCTCGCCTCGACCAGGTCCGGCGAAATCGCGTCAGTGGCCTCGAACAGCGGCTCCACCTCCTGCACGGCCGACGACATCAGCGACACGCCAGTGGTATCCAGATGCAACGTCAAGGTCGGCCGCGCCGCGCGCAGATCGCGCATGAACTGCCGCAACAGGCCGGCTTTCCCCTCTGGCTCGCTCGGATAGCGCTGAATGACGGCGGCCGGTGGCGCCGCCTTCGCCGACATGGGGTCGCAGGCCGGGAAATCTTCGAACCGATCCGCCCCTGGCGATGACGGACGGCTGCGAATCCAGGATGCGCGGAGCTCGCTCACGGCAGGCCTCCCGAGGTGTGACGTGGGCGCACTCTAGCCAGTCAAGGTGCGGACATCTCGCGCTAACGGTTGCGGGCTTACGATTCTCGTGACCGCTATCGGGGCGCCGGCCGGGCCTTTACAATACGGCGCGATGCTTGACGTTTACGTAAACGTTATATTCAGCGTTACGTTCGCCGTGAAGTTTGGTGCGATGTTTCTCACCTTCAGGCGCCGGCGCGGTATCGGTCGGTGCCCCCCCAACCCCGAGGAGACAGTTCATGCAGATCCGAGACAACGTATTCATCGTGACCGGCGGCGCGTCCGGCCTGGGCGCGGGCACCGCCCGCATGCTGGCCGAACAGGGCGGCAAGGTCGTCATTGCCGACCTGAACGAGGCCGCCGGCAACGCACTGGCGCAAGAGCTGGGCGGCCGCTTCGTCCGCTGCGACGTGACCTCGGAAACCGATGGCCAGGCCGTCGTCGACGCCGCGGTGGGCCTGGGGCGGCTGGCCGGGCTGATCAACTGCGCCGGCATCGCGACCGCCAACAAGACCGTCGGCAAGAACGGTCCGCATCCGCTGGACGCCTTCGAGAAGACCATCCGGATCAACCTGATCGGCACCTTCAACATGATCCGGCTTGCCGCCGCGGCGATGGTGCAGAACACGCCGGACGAGGGTGGCGAACGCGGCATCATCGTCAACACCGCCTCGGTGGCGGCCTTCGACGGCCAGATCGGCCAGGCCGCCTATGCCGCCTCGAAGGGCGGCGTGGTCGGCATGACGCTCGCGGTGGCGCGCGACCTGTCGCGCGACGGCGTGCGCTGCATGACGATCGCGCCGGGGATCTTCGAGACGCCGATGCTGCTGGGCATGCCGCAAGAGGTGCAGGACGCGCTCGGCAAGATGGTGCCGTTCCCGCCGCGGCTGGGCCGTCCGGCGGAATACGCCCAGCTGGTGCAGGCGATCATCGGCAACACGATGCTCAACGGCGAGGTGATCCGGCTGGACGGCGCGATCCGGATGCAGCCGAAGTAAGCCGGCACTCTCCGGGGAACGGCGGCGCGGCGGCAGCGGAGCAGCAGAGCAGCAGCACGGCGGTAAGCCCTGAGTCGTGAACCGTGAGCGTGAGGCGGCGAGGCGGTGCGGCGGTGCGGCGGTGCGGCGGTGCGGCGGTGAGGTGGCGAGGCGGCCCTTCACCGCCGCCCGGGACGTGAGCGGGCGGGCGGATTGTGCTGTGCATGACACGGCGGCCGGTGGCAGTGACTACAATCGCTGTACCTCATAGGCCTCAAAGGGAGTGCAGCATGCCGCCACGTTCGCCGGTTCCGCCGTTCCTTTCCACCGCAGCCGCCCATCAGGCATTGGCGCCGACGGCCATGCTGGCCGGCGCGCTGGCTGCGTTGCTTCTTGCCGGCTGCGCCGCCCCACAGGCTTGCAAGGAGGCCGGCACAGCGGCGGCGACCCCAGCCGCTGCCAGCGCCAGCGCCAGCGCCAGCCCCAGCGCAAGCGCAAGCGCCAGTGCCACCCGCAGCGCGGGCGCCACCTCCCCAAGCACCACCACCCTCCCCCCGGCCCCCGAAGGCGCCTCCGGCTGGACCGACAAACCCGGCTGGACCGCGAGTTCCTTCATGGTCGCCGCCGCCAATCCGCTCGCCACCCAGGCCGGCTACGACATGCTGAAGGCCGGCGGCACCGCCATCGACGCGGCCATCGCCACGCAGATGGTGCTCAATCTGGTTGAACCGAATTCCTCCGGCATCGGCGGTGGCGCCTTCCTGATGCACTTCGACGGCAAGCAGGTCCAGGCCTACGACGGCCGCGAGACTGCGCCGGCCGCCGCCACCGACCGGCTGTTCTACGGCCCCGACGGCAAGGTGATGCCGTTCCGCCAGGGGCTGGTTGGCGGCCGTTCGGTCGGCGCGCCGGGCGTGCTGCGCATGCTGGAGCTGGCGCATCGCCAGCATGGCAAGCTGCCCTGGCGGCGGCTGTTCGAGCCGGCGATCCGGCTGGCCGAGCAAGGCTTCGCGATCAGCCCGCGGCTGGCGACGATCATCGCGCAGGACCAGGACCTGATGAAGGACCCGACCGCGCGCGCCTACTTCTACAACGCCGACGGCACGCCCAAGGCCGCCGGCACCGTGCTGCGCAATCCCGAGCTGGCGGCGGTGCTGCGCAGCGTCGCCGCGCGCGGTGCCGACGCCTTCTACCGGGGCGACGTCGCCCGCGATATCGCCGCCAAGGTCCGCTCGCATCCGACCAACCCCGGCGTACTGACCGCCAAGGACATCGCCGACTACCGTCCCAAGGTGCGGCAGCCGATCTGCACCGACTACCGCCAGTGGACCGTCTGCGGCATGCCGCCGCCGTCGTCGGGCGGCATCGCGGTCGCGCAGATGCTGGGCATCCTGCAGGCGCTGCCGCCGGTGCGGCAGATGGGCGCGGCCAGGCCGCAGCGCAACGCCGTCGGGCTGGAGCCCTCGGTCGAGGGCGCGCACCTGTTCGCGGAAGCGGGCCGGCTGGCCTACGCCGATCGCAACCAGTACGTCGCCGATACCGACTTCGTGCCGCTGCCCGGCGGCGACTGGCGCAGCCTGGTCGATCCGCGCTATCTGGCCAGCCGTGCCGCGCAGATCGGCGAACGCAGCATGGGCAAGGCCGGCGCGGGCACGCCGGCCGGCGCGACGGTGGCGATGGGGCGCGACCGCGCGCCGGAGTTTCCTTCGACCTCGCATATCTCGGTGGTCGACCGCTACGGCAATGCGCTGTCGATGACCACCACGATCGAAGACCAGTTCGGCTCGCGCCAGATGGTGCGCGGCTTCCTGCTGAACAACCAGCTGACCGACTTCTCCTTCGTCGCGGAGGAGGACGGCAAGCCGGTGGCCAACCGCGTGCAGCCGGGCAAGCGCCCGCGCTCGTCGATGGCGCCGACGCTGGTGTTCGATCGCCAGACCCGCGAGCTGGTGATGACGGCCGGCTCGCCCGGCGGCTCGGCCATCATCAACTACGTGGCCAAGACGCTGGTCGGCACGCTCGACTGGGGCCTGAACGTGCAGCAGGCGATCTCGCTGCCGAATGTGGGATCGCGCAACGGCCCGACCGAGCTGGAGAAGGGGCGCGTGTCGGACGCCCTGGTGGAAGGCCTGAAGGCGCGCGGCCATGACGTGCGCGTGATGGACCAGACCTCGGGCCTGCAGGGCATCATGCGCGTGCGCGTCAACGGCAAGCCGATGTGGTTCGGCGGCGCGGACCCGCGGCGGGAAGGGGTGGCGATGGGGGATTGAGCGGCGATGGGGGGAAACGGCACGGCGACCACCGCTGCCGTCCCCGCCCGTTTCACGCGCGGGACACGCCAGCAAAGCGGCGCCGTCGGCATGAGCCGGCCACCGCCATCGCTGCAACGTTGCTGTCCCTCGCCCCTCATGGGCACAGGGTCATGGAGCGGGCAAGCTCCGCTCTCTCCCAAACCTCAAGCCGCCGGAATCGGCATCGTCCTGACCATCTCCCACACCGCCGCGGCCGCCGGCGATAGCGAACGGTCCTCGCGGCGGACCATCACGATGCGCCGCTCCTCCTGCGGCACCAGCGGGCGCCACACCAGGTTCGACGCGGCCGGCAGCGGCAGCGAGAACGACGGCAGCACCGACGCCCCGATGCCGGCCTGCACCATGCCGAACACGCTGGCCGAGTGGCCCAGCTCCTGCACCACGCGCGGCGTCACGCCGTGCATCGCGAACACGCGGTCGATCAGCGGGCGGCTGCCGGAGGCGAAATCCAGCAGCACCAGCGGCACCCCGTCGAGCGCGGACCACGACACCGTGTCGCGTCTTGCCAACGGATCGTCGTCGCGGCAGACGAAGCAGAACGGATCGGTGCCCAGCGGCACGGTCTCCAGCCCTTCGCTGGCCAACGGGTCGATCAGCACGCCGAAATCGACCGCGCCGGCGCGGATCTGCTCGAGCCCGTCGGCCTGCACGTTGTCGCGCACCGACAGCCGCACCTCCGGATATTGCCGCGCGCAGGCGGCCACATACAGCGGCATCAGGCGCGCCGAGATGGTCGGCGCGCTGGCGATCACCACCCGGCCGCGGTAACGCTCGCCGAGCTGGCGCGTCTCCTCCAGCGTGTCGTCGAGCTGGCCGAGCAGCCGCTCCAGCGCCGGCACCAGCGCCTGGCCGGCATCGGTCAGCACCACTTCACGGGTGGTGCGGTCCAGCAGGCGCAGCCCCAGCGCCTCCTCCAGCTCCGCCACGCCCCGGCTGACCGCCGGCTGCGTCAGCCCGACCGCGTCCGCCGCCCGGCTGAAACTGCCGTGCGACGCCACCGCCAGGAAGACCCGCAACTGCCGCAAGGTGTAATTCATGCGCCAACCATATCAATGAATACGACAAATGAATTTGCATTCTAGACAGGACTATCGTCCAATACCAGCGTTAACCCTGATTCCACCGTTTTCTGTCTATTTCTTCTTCTTTTAAACCCTTCGTTCCGGCGCGCCGCTCCGGTGCGCTTCAGTCCACGCAGTCATGTCCTTCCTGCTGAATCCCTTCAAGAAACTCTACGATCTGATCGACGGCTTCGTGCTGATCATGCTGGCCGCGATCGCGCTGGCGCTGGCCGCCCCCGAGGTCGGCACCGGCGACGGCCCGCTGCACCTCGGGCTGGTGACCAGCCTCGGCGTCGCGCTGGTGTTCTTTCTGCACGGCGCCGCGCTGTCGCGCGACAAGCTGGTCGCCGGCGCGCGCCACTGGCGCCTGCACACCTTCGTGCAGGCCTTCACCTACGTGGTGTTCCCGCTGATCGGCGCGGTGCTGATGTTCGCGCTGCGCGACCAGCTGCCGGCCGACCTGCTGCTGGGCGTGTTCTTCCTGTGCGCGCTGCCGTCGACCGTCTCGTCGTCGGTGGCGATGACCTCGATGGCGCGCGGCAACGTGCCCGGTGCGATCTTCAACGCGACCATCTCCGGCCTGATCGGCATGGCGCTGACCCCGCTGCTGATGGGCCTGGTGATCAGCGCCAGCGGCGCGTCGATGCCGCTGGGCAAGGCGCTGACCGGCGTGGCGCTGCAACTGCTGCTGCCGTTCGCGCTGGGCCAGCTGGCCCGTCCGGTAATCGGCGCCTGGCTGGGGCGGCACAAGGCCATCACGAGCAAGATCGACCGCGGCGTGATCGTGCTGATCGTCTACTCGTCGTTCTGCGATGCCACCTCCGAGGGCCTGTGGCACCAGTACAGCTGGCAGACCATCGCCGCCGTGATGGCGCTGGCCGCGGTGCTGCTGTTCGCGATCCTGGCCACCACCACCTTCGTCGCCCGCCGCCTCGGCTTCTCGGTCGAGGACGAGATCACCGCGGTGTTCTGCGGCTCGAAGAAGAGCCTGGCCAACGGCATCCCCATGGCCAAGATCCTGTTCGCCGGCCACCCGGCGCTGGGCCTGCTGGTGCTGCCGCTGATGGTCTATCACCAGCTGCAGCTGATCGTCTGCTCGGTGATGGCGTCGCGCTATGCCAACCGCGAGCAGATCGAAGGCGCGGTCGCGCGGGCTTGACCGGGACGTCGGCGCCGGCCGGTGCCGACGCTCCCGCGACAGCGAGAGCCCAGCGTCCTGACAAGCCACCGGGTCCCCGCCTTCGCGCGGACGACAAGCGTGTCAGCAAAAGGAAAGGCCGGCGATTTGCCGGCCTTTTTCTTTTGGTCGTTGCGTCGATGGCTGGGCGCCCTCACACCGACGGGCTACGCGCGAGCGGCGGATTGCGCGCGAAGTAGCCGCGGATGCCGCGCAGGATCGCGTTGGCCAGCTGCTCCTGGTGGGCCTCGTCGTTGAGCTTGCGCTCCTCCTCCGGGTTGCTGATGAAGGCGGTCTCGATCAGGATCGACGGGATGTCGGGCGCCTTCAGCACGGCAAAGCCCGCCTGCTCGACATGCGCCTTGTGCAGCTGATGCATGCCGCCGATCTCGGACAGCACCGCCTTGCCGACCCGCAGGCTGTCGTTGATCTGCGCGGTGGTCGACAGATCGAGCAGCACGCGCGCGACCTGCGCGTCCTTGTTGTTCATGTTGGCGCCGCCGATCAGGTCGGCCGCGTTCTCCTTGTTGGCCAGCCAGCGCGCGGCCGAGCTCGAGGCGCCGCGCTCGGACAGCGCGAACACCGAGGCGCCGCGCGCCTCCGGCTTGACGAAGGCATCGGCATGGATCGACACGAACAGGTCGGCCTTGACCCGGCGCGCCTTCTGCACGCGCACGTTCAGCGGCACGAAGAAATCGGCGTCGCGCGTCATCATCGCCCGCATATTGGGCTGCGCATCGATCTTGGCGCGCAGGCGCTTGGCGATCTGCAGCACCACGTCCTTCTCGCGCGAGCCGGCGGCGCCGATCGCGCCGGGGTCCTCGCCGCCGTGGCCCGGATCGATCGCCACCGTCAGCAGCCGGCGCATCTTGAAGCGCGACGGCGCGGGATCGTCGGCGGGGTCGTTCCTGCCCGGCTTGTCCTGCGCCAGCGGCGCCTGCGGCGCGGTCGGCTGGCTCGGCGCGGTAGCGGCGGGCGGCTTCGGTTTGGCGGACGCCACCGGCGGATTGGCCGGCAGCGGCGGCGTGGCGGGGGTCTTCGCCTGGTCCTCGAACTGGCGCACCAGCGCGGCGATCGCATCCTCTTCGCTGCTCGACGGCGCGCCGGCCACGCTGTCGGCGCCCTCGGTGGCCGGCGTCGAGGCGAAGCGGCGCTGCTTGTCCTCGGTCTCGCGCACCAGCTTCCACAGCGGATCGGGCGGATTGACCGGGTAGAGATCGAACACCAGCCGGTTGCGGTACTGGCCGATCGGCCCCAGCGTGAAGACCTGCGGCGCGATGTCTTCCTTCAGGTCGAACACCAGCCGGACCACGCGCGGCCGGTTCTGGCCGACGCGCACCGACTGGATATAGGGATCGTTGGGAGTAATCTTGGCGACCAGCTCGCGCAGCGTCGGCGACAGGTCCAGGCCATCGATATCGACCACCAGCCGATCGGGATTGCGCACCATCGTGTGGACCGCGGCGAGGCGCTCGTCCGATTCGATGGTGACCCGCGTATAGTCCTCGGCCGGCCAGACACGGACCGCGACGATGCCGGCGCCGGCCGCGATCTGCGGACCCGCCAGCGTCAGCACGACCGTTCCGGCGCCGGCTTTCAGGCATTGCGCCAGCCATTTGCGGCGGGCGAGCAGCAGTTCATCGGGACGGTCGGTGGCGAGGCGCTTGATCAGCATGCGTGCAGCAGGAGAAGTCCGGTTGGAGTATAGGCCCGCAGGATCGCGACTCGCCGATCGGCGGCCTCATCGCTGGGCGAGGTGTCCGATTGGAGCAACAGGTGCAGGTCGGGTTCCCCAAGCAGCGACGCGGCCTTCTCCGGCCACTCGACCAGATTGAAGGCCGGCTCGGCAAAACAGTCGCGAAATCCCGCGTCGAGCCATTCCTCGGGATCGGCGAAGCGATAGAGATCGAAGTGATAGACGGTCAGCGGCGAACCGTCGGCGCGGGCGACCTGGTACGGCTCGCACAGCGTGTAGGTCGGGCTGCGGACCTTGCCGGCATGGCCGAGCGCGCGCAGCACCGCGCGCGACAGCGTGGTCTTGCCCGCGCCGAGATCGCCCGAGAGCTGGACGTGCACCGTCTGCGGCGGCATGGCGCGCACCGCGCCGGCGAGCGCCGCGCCGAGGCGGTCGGTGGCCGCTTCGTCGGGCAGGATCACGGTGCGTTGTTCGAGCAGGGGCATTGCGTACAATTGACGGATGATCGACCGAGCAGCACAGGCGCCTGACGCCGTTCTCAGCGGGACGCCAGCGGCGCAGCACGCCACCGGCCCGGATCCGCATGCGCTGGTCGCGCAGATTCGCGCCTGGGGCGCGGCGCTCGGCTTCGACGACGTGCGGGTCGCCGACGTGGACCTGAGCCATGCCGAAGCGGGTCTGCTCGCTTGGCTGGCGCAGGGTTGCCATGGCGACATGGATTATATGGCGAACCATGGCCTGAAGCGCGCGCGGCCGGCCGAACTGGTGCCCGGCACGGTGCGCGCGATCGTCGCGCGCATGCCCTATCTGCCCGCCTCCACCGATGACGAAGACGATCGCAACGGCGGCAACGACGGCGATCGCGACGACTGGCGCGAGCGCGAATTCGCGCGGCTCGCCCAGGTCGAGGCCGGCGGCACCGCGGCAACGATCTCGCTGTACGCGCGCGGCCGCGACTATCACAAGGTCCTGCGCACGCGCCTGCAGCAGCTGGCCGGCCGCATCGAGGCCGCGATCGGCCCGTTCGGCTATCGCGTCTTCACCGACTCGGCACCGGTGATGGAGGTCGCGCTGGCCGGCCAGGCGGGGCTCGGCTGGCGCGGCAAACACACGCTGCTGCTCGATCGCGACGGCGGCTCGATGTTCTTCCTCGGCGAGATCCTGGTCGATCTGCCGCTGCCGATCGACCCGCCCGCCTCCGCGCATTGCGGCCAGTGCCGCCGCTGCATCGACATCTGTCCGACCCAGGCCATCGTCGGCCCGTACCGGCTCGATGCGCGCCGCTGCATCTCCTACCTCACCATCGAGCACAAGGGCGCGATTCCCGAGCCGCTGCGCGCGCCGATGGGCAATCGCGTCTACGGTTGCGACGACTGCCAGCTGGCCTGCCCGTGGAACAAGTTCGCGCACCGCGCGACGCTGCCGGACTTCGCCGTGCGCAACGGCTTCGATGCGCCCGACATGGTGGCGCTGTTCGGCTGGAGCGAGGAGGAATTCAATCGGCGGCTGGAAGGCAGCCCGATCCGGCGCATCGGCCACGAACGCTGGCTGCGCAATCTGGCGGTGGGTCTTGGCAATGCGCTGCGCGGGGCCGGCGAGCCGGCGCAGGCCGAACGCATCCGCGCGGCCTTGCTGGCGCGCGCCGGGCATCCCTCGGAGCTGGTGCGCGAGCACGTGGCATGGGCCCTCGCGCAGCGGCCGCAGTAGCAGCGCGCACCACCATGGTCGCCGTCACGGCCACGATGCCGGTTGCAGTGGGGCCGCTGCAGTTATTGCTGCTGTCGCTATTGCTGCTGCCGCTATTGCTGTCGCTGCAGCCGCCCCAGCCGCCTAGCTGACCAGCGCCAGCCACATCGGCGCGGTGAAGATCGCCGACACCGTCATCGCCGAGATCGCCGCGGCCACCATCGGCCCGTTGCCGCCCATGCGGACCGCGAGGATGTACGCGCTCGAGGCGGTCGGCATCGCGGCATAGAGCACCGCGATCTGCAATTGCAGCGGCGACAGCGGCAGATGGCGGCCGACGGCCCAGGCGAAGGCCGGCATCGCCAGCAGCTTGACCCCGGTCCACCAGGCCACCGGCCCGATCGTGCCGACCGCGCCGCGCATCTGCAGGCCGGCGCCGACCGTCATCAGGCCCAGCGCCGTCGAGGCCGAACCCAGCCGGGCCAGCGTCATGCCAAGGACTTCGGGCGGATGCAGGCCGAGCAGATTGGTGATCAGGCCGCCGGCCGTGGCCAGGATCAGCGGATTGCGCGCCAGCTCGCGCCACAGCCGCGCCTCGCCGTGCCGGGCCAGCGCCCACACCGCGGCGACATTGCACATCGGCACCACGCAGCCGACGATCACCGCCATCATCGCCAGCCCTTCGCTGCCGCCCAGGCGGGAGGCCAGCGCCAGCGCAATGTACGAGTTGAAGCGGAACGCCGTCTGCAGCCCGGAGGCGAAATCGACCGGGTTCGGCCGCAGCACCCACTTGACCGCGTAGCCGGCGGCCATGCCGAACACCGTGGTCAGCACCGCCAGCCCAAGCATCGCCGAGGTGGTCGAAAAATCGAATACCGCGCTGTTGGTCGCCTGCAGCAGCAGCGCGGGAAACAGCACGAAGTAGACCAGCCGTTCGACGCCGGACCAGAAAGCGCGGTCGAACGAGGTATAGCGCACCAGCAGCCAGCCGATCAGGATCAGGCTGAAATCGGGCACCATCAGCAGAGCAGGCGACATCGGCGTCTTGTTGTTGTCGGGACGCGGGGGCGCGTCGGAGGATGTCAGGAAGGATGGCAGGAGCCCCGTGCGGACGGCGCTCCGCGAGCGAGGCGAAGCGGCCCGGAGTGCGCCCTAGGGCAGATACGGATTGGTATTGTTTCAGAAAACCCGGAAGATGGCACGCTCCGGATTTCCGTCGATCTTGTTCCGCCTGCCATTCCGTTCTCGATGTACCGCCCCGCCATGCCCGCCCCCCGCCGCCCTTCCGCCCGCGTTCCGTTCGATCGGACCGGAGGAACCGCACGGACCGCACGCCGCCTGCGCCAGTGGCTGGCGATCTGCTGCGTGGCCGTCGCGGGCGCGCTGCCGATGGCCGCTGGCGCGATGGAGATCGAGGGCGTGCGGCTGGACGAGGCGACGCGCCTCGGTGGCAAGGAACTGCAGCTGAACGGCGCGGGCCTGCGCTCGGTGTTCATCGTCAAGGGTTATGTCGCCGCGCTGTACCTGCCCGAGAAGGTGCGCAACGCCGCCGTGGTGCTGGGCGCCAAGGGTCCCAAGCGGCTGCAGATCCGGCCGCTGCGCGAGGTGGAATCGAGCACCTTCGTCAAGGCGCTGAACGAAGGCATGCGGGAGAACCACAACGAGGCGCAGCTGGAGAAGTTCGCCGATCGCCTGCACCAGCTGGAGCAGGCGATGAACCAGGTCGGCACGGCGCGCAAGGGCGACGTGATCGACTTCGACTACACGCCGGACAGCGGCACGGTGATCGCCGTCAATGGCACGCCGCGCGGCAAGCCCATCCCCGGCGAGGATTTCTACCAGGCCGTGCTGCGCATCTTCCTGGGCGAACGCCCGGTCGATCGCGACCTGAAGCGCGGCCTGCTCGGCGGCTGACGGGCCGCCGATGCATCGCGCCGGCGCGGCGGGCCCTACCGGGTCCCTGGCCGGCATTTTCAGTTCTGGACGGACACTCTCCGTCCGGCTTCACGACGGGAGACACGATCTCATGCAAACCAAGCACATTGCCCTGGCCCTGGGTCTGGCCGCCTGCGCCTCGCTGGCACAGGCACAGAGCAACTATCCGACCAAGCCGATCAAGCTGATCATTCCGTTCGCCCCGGGCGGCACGACGGACATCGTGGGCCGCGGCGCGGCCGACCAGATGAGCAAGATCCTGGGCCAGCCGGTGGTGGTCGAGAACCGCGCCGGTGGCGGCGGCTCGATCGGCGCCGACGCGATCGCCAAGGCGGCGCCGGACGGCTACACGATCGGCATCTCGACGGTGTCGACGATGGCGGTCAACCCGGCCTGCAATCCGAAGCTGTCGTACGACCCGATCAAGGACTTCAAGCCCATCACGAACCTGGCCAACGTCGCCAACGTGATCGCGGTCAACCCGAACTTCCCGGCCAAGGACTACAAGGAATTCCTGGCCACGCTGAAGGCCAACCCGGGCAAGTATTCGTACGCGTCGTCGGGCACCTGCGGCTTCGGCCACATGCTGGGCGAGCAGTTCAAGGTCTCGACCAAGACCTTCATGGTCCATATCCCCTACCGCGGCGCGGGCCCGGCACTGAACGACGTGCTGGCCGGCCAGGTGCCGATCATGGTCGACAACCTGCCCTCGTCGATGCCGCACATCAAGGCCGGCAAGCTGCGCCCGATCGTGGTGGCCGCCGAGAAGCGCCTGGACTCGCTGCCGAACGTGCCGACCTTCGGCGAAATGGGCCTGAAGGAGCCGAACGATCCGGCCTGGTACGGCCTGGTGGCGCCGGCCGGCACGCCCGACGACATCATCAAGAAGCTCAACGAGGCCGCCGTCAAGGCGCTGCAGGACAAGGGCTTCCGCGAACGCCTGATCGCCGCCGGCGCCGAGCCGTCGGGCAACACGCCGGCCCAGCACGCCGCCGAGATCAAGAAGGAGTTCGACAAGATGCGCAACCTGGTCAAGGTGCAGAACATCAAGCTCGAGCAGTGATGGCCTGACGCAGGCCCCCGTCCATCGGCCGGCGCCTGTCTGCAGGATCGAAGAGGGCTCCGCGGAGCCCTCTTTTTTTTTGCCAAGCCGCGAGGTCGAGGCAACAGGCTCGCCTCTCCCGCCAGCGGAAAAGGGGCACCCGATCAGCACGGGGAGCGTCAAGGCACTAGAATCCGGTATCCGGATCGACCGTTGTCACGCCATGCATTCCCATTCGGATCCGTCCACGGATTCCCCGCCCGCGCCGCGCCCCGACACCGACATCAATGCGCAGTTGCGCGACGCCAGGCTCGCCGCCCGCTTCGATGCCATCCTCGCCGCGCCGTTCGGCCGCATCGGCGTGCGCGCGGACGCGCAGTGCGTCCACGCGATCCATTTCCTTCCCGAGCGTTTCGCACCGCGCGACTCCGACCTGCCGCCGATCCGGCAGCTGGCGGCGCAGCTCGAGGCCTACTATGCCGATCCCGATGCGCCGCTCGACGTGCCGCTCGCCGGCACCGGCACCGACTTCCAGCGCCGCGTCTGGCAGGCGATCCGCAGCGTGCGGTGCGGCCGCACCGCGACCTATGGCGAACTGGCGGCCAATATCGGCGGCACCGCGCGCGCGGTGGGCCAGGCCTGCGGCGACAACCCCTTTCCGCTGGTGGTGCCCTGCCATCGCGTGGTCGGGGCCAAGGGTCTGGGCGGCTTCGCCCATCACGGCGAGGACGGCTTCCATCTCGAAGTCAAACGCTGGCTGCTGCGCCACGAGCGGGTGATGCTGCTGTGAGCGCGCGGCACCACAGCACGGCGGCGCTGGCGGACCCGCCGGTGCCGAACAATGGCCCGAACGGTGGCCCGAACAACGCCCGGAACGACGACCGGGAGGCCCAGCTCGAAGCCGACATCGCCGCCGACCTGACGCTGGTCGACCGCTTCTGCGACGCGCTGTGGCTCGAGGACGGCCTCGCGCGCAACACCATCGACGCCTACCGCCGCGATCTCGCGCTGCTGGCGCGCTGGCTGCGCGGCGAACGCGGCGTGGCCCTGCTGGCGGCCGACGACGGCGCGCTGTCCGGCTACTTTGCCGCGCGCCATCCCGACACGCGGGCCTCGTCGGCGAACCGGCGGCTCGCGGTATTCCGGCGCTTCTTCCGCTGGGCGCTGCGCGAGCATCTGGTCCAGGCCGACCCCTGCCTGCTGCTGCGCGCCGCCAAGCAGCCGCCGCGCTTTCCGAAGACGCTGAGCGAGGCCCAGGTCGAGGCGCTGCTGCAGGCGCCGGACATCGACACGCCGCTCGGCCTGCGCGACCGCACGATGCTGGAGCTGATGTACGCCAGCGGCCTGCGCGTGTCCGAGCTGACGCAGATGAAGACGGTGGAGATCGGCCTGAACGAGGGCGTCGCGCGCGTCGTCAGCGGCAAGGGCAACAAGGAGCGGCTGGTGCCGTTCGGCGCCGAGGCCGGCGTCTGGCTGCGCCGTTATCTGGCCAGCGCGCGTCCCGCGCTGCTCGGCCAGCGCGGCAGCGACGCGCTGTTCGTGACCCAGCGCGGCGAGGCGATGACGCGCCAGGCCTTCTGGTACCTGATCAAGCGCTATGCGCGCCAGGCCGAGATCCACGCCCCGCTGTCGCCGCACACGCTGCGCCATGCCTTCGCGACGCACCTGCTGAACCATGGTGCCGACCTGCGCGTGGTGCAGCTGCTGCTGGGGCATGCCGACATCTCGACCACGCAGATCTACACGCACGTCGCGCGCGAGCGGCTGCGCGTCCTGCATCAGCAGCATCATCCGCGCGGATAGTCGCGCCAAGGCGCGGCGCATCCCCAGGCACGACAAGACGAACCCGGCAAGACAGAGCAAGACAGAGCAAGACAAGGCAGACACGGGCACAACATGGCCAAGTCCAGACACATCTCCGAAACGCCCGCCACGCAGATGCTGCGCCAGCACGGCATCGCGTTCGGCGAGCACCCCTACGACTACGTCGAGCACGGCGGCACCGAGGAATCGGCGCGGCAGCTCGGCGTCGACGAGCACCACGTGGTCAAGACGCTGGTGATGGAAGACGACAAGGCGCAGCCGCTGATCGTGCTGATGCATGGCGACCGCACCGTCTCGACCAAGAACCTCGCGCGGCAGATCGGCTGCAAGAGCGTGCAGCCGTGCAAGCCCGAGGTCGCGCAGCGCCACAGCGGCTACCTGGTCGGCGGCACCTCGCCGTTCGGCACGCGCAAGCGGATGCCGGTCTATGTCGAGGAAGGCGTGCTGGCGCTCGAGCGCATCTATATCAACGGCGGCCGGCGCGGCTATCTGGTCAGCATCGAGCCGGCCGTGCTGACTACGCTGCTCGGCGCCAGGCCAGTGCAATGCGGGCTGGCGGAGGGCTGAGCACGCCCGCGCGCCGGCCTGTGCGTTCCTCCGTGCCCGGGTAATCACGGTCGTGAGCGCCACGCCGGCGCGCTACAATCGCGCCAGTTTTTTGCACCCGTTGCGGTTCTCCTCCGCCCTTCCGCTGCTTTTTCGACCCCGTCTTCGACCCCGTCCATGGCCAATCTCGCCAATCCGCTGTTCGCCCTGCTCGCCTACCTGATCGGTTCGATCTCCTTCGCTGTCGTGGTCAGCAAGACGATGGGGCTGCCCGATCCGCACTCCTACGGCTCCGGCAATCCGGGCGCGACCAACGTGCTGCGCACCGGCAACAAGAAGGCGGCGCTGCTGACGCTGCTCGGCGACGGCCTCAAGGGCTGGCTGGCGGTCTGGCTGGCGCAGCGCTTCGGGCCGGACTACGGCGTCGACCAGACCGGCATCGCGCTGGTCGCGGTGGCGGTGTTCCTCGGGCATCTGTTCCCGGTGTTCCACCGCTTTGCGGGCGGCAAGGGCGTGGCGACCGCGGCCGGCATCCTGTTCGCGATCCATCCGTGGCTGGGGCTGGGCACGCTGGCGACCTGGCTGATCATCGCCGCCTTCTTCCGCTACTCGTCGCTGGCCGCGCTGGTGTCCGCCGTGTTCGCGCCGTTCTTCTACGTGCTGATGTTCGGCACCGACGTGGTTGCCGCGGCGATCCTCGCCATCAGCGCGCTGCTGATCCTGCGCCATCGCCAGAACATCGCCAAGCTGCTGGCGGGCCAGGAAAGCCGCATCGGCGAAAAGAAAAAGCCGCAGCAGTAAGCCGCGGCTGCACGTTGCTCGTCGCCTCCGCGCAGGCGGGGCCCCGGTCTTTCGCCCGCACGCGATCCATCGCAAGTCACCGGATCCCCGCCTTCGCGGGGACGACGGCATACCTCAGGCCGCCTTGGCCAGCTGCGCGAACGGGAACACCATCTCGACGCGCAGGCCGCCCTCGGGCCGGTTGGCCAGCGTCAGCCTGCCACCGGACTGGCGCACCAGCCGATCCACGATCGCCAGCCCCAGGCCCGAATGCGCATTGCCGCCGCGGGCCGGGTCCAGCCGCACGAACGGCAGCGTGACCTTGTCGAAGGCATCCTCCGGAATGCCGCCGCCCGCGTCCTCGACCACCAGCTGCCACCCCTCCGCCACGCGCGCGGTGCGGATGCTGACCGGCGGCGCGCCGTAGTGGTAGGCGTTGTCGACCAGGTTGCCGATGATGCGATCGAGCTGCGTGGCGATCAGCCGGAAGCCTTCGCCGGCCTCCAGCGACAGGTCCACCGGACGCTCCTGCTCGGCGAGCGACGCCGCCAGCTCCGCCATGCGGCGATCGACCGGCACCGGCCGCGCGGTCGGCTCGGCGCTCTGCGCGAAGGCCAGGAACTGCTCCACGATCGCCGACATCGAGTCGACGTCGCGCGTGACGCCCGCCGCCGCCTTCGGATCGGCCAGCATCTCGGCGCGCAGCCGCAGCCGCGCCAGCGGCGTCTTCAGGTCGTGCGCGATGCCGGCCAGCATCGTGTTGCGCTCCTGGTCGATGCGCGCCAGGTCGGCCACCATCTTGTTGAAGCGCTCGATCAGCTGGCGCAGCTCCAGCGGGCCGCGCTCGCGCAGCGGCGCCACCGGCTGCTGGCGCGACAGCTGCCCGGCGGCATTGGCCATTTCGCGCACCGGCCGCTGGATCTGCCATGCGATCAGCAGCGCGAACACGATCGCCACGCTGACCACCAGCATCGCCCCGGGAATCAGCCGGTTGTCCAGCGGCGGGTTATGGACCCACAGGATCGGCATCGCGATCCAGTCCTGGCGCGTCGGCAGCTTGATCCAGATGCGCGGCGTGTCCTCGTCCTCGATGCGCACCTGGGTGCCCGGCGGCAACCGGCCCGAGAAGCGTTCGACCAGCCGGCGCGAGCGGTCGGTCGGCGCGCGCGCATGTTCCTCGGCGCTGGCCTCGCCGGCGACCTCGACCAGGCTCGGCAGCTTCGCCGGCGGCCTGGCGTCGAGCGCGCGCTGGATGCTGTCGAGCTGGAACAGCATCTGCTCGACCGAATATTCCATGCGCTGCTCGCGGCGGTCCATGCGCAGGATCGCCAGCCACGAGAAATGGCTGATCACCAGCACCGCGGCAATCAGCAGCGCCATGCGGCCGAACAGGGTGTCGATGCGCAGCTTCATGACGCGGCCTGGTCCGCCTGCTCTGCCTCGTCGGGCACGAAGGTGTAACCGCGCCCGCGCACGGTCTGGATATAGCGGGGCCGCTGCGCGTCCTCGTCGAGCAGCCGGCGCAGGCGCCAGATCTGCACGTCGATGCCGCGGTCGCTGACGCCGCTGGCCGCGCCGTACATCAGCTCGACGATGCGCTCGCGCGACAGCACTTCGAGCGGATGCATCAGCAGCAGCTTCAGCAGCGCGAATTCGGTGTCGCTGATCGGCAGCGCCTGCCCGGAGCGCACCAGCGTGCGCTGGCGGAAGTCCACCTTGAACGGGCCGAAGGTCGCGCTGTCGCGGTCCTCGGGCGCCGCCGCCGGACGCGCCAGCTTGCGGCGCAGCACCGCGTTGATGCGGGCCAGCAGCTCGCGCGGGGAGAACGGCTTGCCCAGATAGTCGTCGGCGCCGATCTCGAGGCCGACGATGCGGTCGATCTCGTCGCTGCGCGCGGTCAACAGGATCACCGGGATATCGTCGTTGCGGGCGCGCAGCTTGCGCAGCGCGGTCAGGCCGTCGACCTTGGGCATCATCAGGTCGAGCACGATCAGGGCCGGGCGTTCGCGTTCGAGGCGGGCCTGCAGGCCGTCGCCGTCGTGCAGCACCGAAACGGCGAAGCCTTGCTGGGTCAGGTACTCGCGCAGCAGGTCGCGCAAGTCGGGATCGTCGTCGACGACCAGGATCTGGGTGGGCTGATTGGGTCGCATAGCCGGATGATAAACAGGCACGCCGGCCGGGCCGCCGCAATGTTGTTTCGGCAAGTTACACGGGGCGCGCTGGTAATTATCTGTAATAAAGCCCTTCCCCGCCGACATAGGTCTGCCCCGCCTCACGCCGTATCCTTGCCACGTCGCCGCAGGTCGCCCCCGCTCCGCATCCGGAGCCGGCTCCGACCGTTGCGGCATACTTCTGCGTCTTTCCATCGATCGACAGGGCCGCGCAGCGCCGCGTGCGCAGGCCCCGCATCCGGATCTGCTTCAGGACCCGCTCCAGGACCCCAGTGAATGGCCAATTCCGATTCCAACCAGCCCGCCAAACCCACGACGCACGGCGAGAATCATCCGATCGACGCCTCCACCGAGGCGCCCGCCGGCCGGCCCGCTGATGGCCGCGCTGACCGCCCCGCTGATGGCCCCACCATCCGCCCGGATGCCGGCCCCGAGCGCCGCAACGGCCCCGTCCCGCCATCCGAGCCTGGCCATCCGCGCCGCCGCCGCGGCATCTGGATCGCCGGCCTGCTGGTGCTGCTGCTGGCCGGCGGCGGCTGGTACTGGTACAGCCACCGCGGCGCGCCCGATGCCGGCCAGGCGGGCCAGCCCGGCCCGGGCGGCCGCATCCCCGGCGGACCCGGCGGCCCCGGCCGCGGCATGAGCGGCCCGGCCGCGCCGGTGGTGGTCAGCCCGGTCGTGCAGCGCGACATGGACGTGGTGCTCAACGGCCTGGGCAACGTGACCCCGGTCGCCAACGTCACGGTACGCGCGCAGGTCTCCGGGCCGCTGCTGCGCGTGCTGTTCAAGGAAGGCCAGATGGTCAAGGCCGGCGACCTGCTGGCCGAAATCGACCCGCGCCCGTTCCAGGCCGCGCTCGACCAGGCGCTGGGGCAGCTGGCGCGCGACCAGGCACTGCTGCAGAACGCGCGCATCGACCAGCAGCGCTACCGCACGCTGCTGGCGCAGGATTCGATCGCCAAGCAGCAGGTCGACACGCAGGACGCGCTGGTGCGCCAGTACGAGGGCGTGGTCAAGACCGACCAGGCCAACGTCGACAACGCCCGCCTGCAGTTGGGCTACACCCGCATCAAGGCGCCGACCTCGGGCCGCATCGGCCTGCGCCAGGTCGACCCGGGCAATATCGTCAGCACCTCCGACGCCAACGGCATCGCGCTGATCACGCAGATCCAGCCGATCGCCGTGCTGTTCTCGATTCCGGAAGACAACCTGCCCAGCGTGCTCAGACAGCTGAACGCCGGCCAGACGCTGCCGGTGCAAGCCTGGGATCGCCAGGCGCGCAACAAGCTGGCCGACGGCACGCTGCTGACCACCGACAACCAGATCGATACCACCACCGGCACGGTGCGGCTCAAGGCCGTGTTCCGCAACGACGACGGCATGCTGTTCCCGAACCAGTTCGTCAATGTGCGGATGCGCGTCGATACGCTGGCCGGCGCCACCGTGGTGCCGGTCGCGGCGATCCAGCGCGGCCAGCAGGGCACCTTCGTCTATGTGGTCGACCAGGAGAACAAGGTCAAGGTGCAGACCGTCGCGCTCGGACCCAGCGACGGCGAACAGACCGCGGTGCTGCGCGGCCTGCAGCCGGGCCAGCGCGTCGTGGTCGACGGCGCCGACCGCTTGCGCGAGGGCATGACGGTGCAGACCGTCGATCCGGCCGCGCGCGCGGCGGCGGTGGCACCCGCCAGCGAGCCGCGTGCGCGTGGCCGCCGGCG
>NZ_VWRN01000027.1 GCF_008632125.1 Cupriavidus cauae | reverse complement strand
GCACTCATCCATCGGCTATATCCCGCCCGCCGAGGCTGAGGCAAACTACTACAACCAACTCGGCAAAACCGCCGACGAGGCCGTTTTACTTTAACCAAACAGCCTCCGCGAAAACCGGGGCGATTCAAAGGGATGGCATCTGCTCAATGAAGTTACCTACGGCCTATGGAGCGCGGTAACGGTAGGACGCGAGGGGATGCACATCGCCGTGTCGTCCACGGACGAACTGAGGACGTTCTCGGCCACTTCGTATCTGCCTGCAGCGAATGAAGGTGCCCTGGTCGGCAGCACGTTTGCAGTGATGGAGGCCATCGGTACTGCTCACCTCGTATGGAAGGCAGGGCGGAAGAAGTCGGAACTGGACCAGGCGCTGCGCAAGCATGCCGCTGGGCGGGACCGTTTCGTGAATGGCAACCCGGAAATTGCCAGCTTGCTTGGTGAGAGACAGGCGCTCTCCACGTTGCTCAATACCTGGCCGTGCGACGCGGAAGCGAAGTTGCTGCCGGATTGGCAACGGGATCTGTCCGCATCGCCGTTGAACCTTCAGAGAACCCGGGCCGACCTGAAGGGGGTGGAAGAAAAACTCGAGAAACTGGCGCTCGATCTGGCCGCGGATTTCGAGCACTACGTCCGCTATGAGCAGGCCGCCAATCAGCTCGCCGAAGCGACCGACAATCTCCATGCCATGGGCGTCGCCGCTGCGCGGGACAGCGTCGTACAACTGGGCGGAGCCGCGTGCAATGCGGCGGATGCCGCGGTAAAGCTCGGTGTGCAAGGCGTCGATGTTGCGGCAAACAGTGTCGCCAGTGGTGCCTTCAGCATTGCGATGGGCGCATTCCACATCGGTGCCGCCGTGGTCGGCTTGTATCAGTCGGGGCGACGGCTGCTGGATCTTGAAGCGGCTCGTAGCCGAAGGCCCGAGCTGCGTACCGCCAATGGCGCAGAGCGGCTGGTCTCCGAGGCGGCGGATCATCATCGGCAATGGTTGACTGACCAGGCCGCCCGGACGGAATCTGCCGCTGTCCGGCAATCTCATATTGCAGGCGCTGCCGTATCAGCATCCGAGCAAGCTGAAGACGCCGCGAGCGCGAAGGAGCTGATCGGCATCGTGCTGCATCATCAGGAGAAGGCGTTTCAGGCGATCGAGACGGATGAACTCAAGAAGATCTCTCGCGCGAAATTTCGTATCGGCTACGGTGCGACATCGATCGCAATAGGGGTTGGTTTCGTTGTCCTGGCGGCGACCGGCACCGGAGGCATATTCGCCATCGCAATGCTCGCCATCGCTCTCGCTGCCGGGGTCTTTTGGCTCACCTCGGGTGTCCTGCGCTTCGTCAATGATCGCAAGGATGCAGGCCGCGCAGCGAATCGCGATGTCGAATTGATGGCCATGGCGCAGCGCATTCTGCAAGAGCGGCGGCAACCTACGATCGAAGAAATGCGGAGCAACCGATTTGTGGCCATTGAGGCGATGCTGAACGCGCTCCTTGACGGTGATCGCCCGGTGACCAGATGTGCGCTGACGGAAGCACTCGTGTCGCTTGGGATGGATGCGAACCTGCTCGAAGCGATCAGGCTGCGTTCATCGGTCCGGCTGGACTCTACCTACGCGAGGGACCGCGAGGAGATCTCGCAGAAGCTGCGCTGTTTCGCATCGCAGGCGCAGACCGACGCGCTGAAGGCAGCCATGGAAGGGATGGCGCTGCGTAGCGACGAGGCCATGCTGAAACCGTTGCGGCAACTGTTTCAGGAGTTCATCGAAGGAAAGACGGCGATGCGCCAGGAGTATGAACGCCGGTCAGGGGCGTTGGCGTTCCTGCGGGAGAGGTTGCCCGAACCCTTCTGGAAGAAGATCGGCGTTGGCGAGGTCGCGTACCGGCCGGCGGAGCCACTGTAGGAGCAGGCTGACGCGCCGATCCGCACACCGCGCCCACGGTATTCAGCCCTGACAGGATTTCAGCATGCGGGCGGCATGGACGTGTCCGGCTGCGGTAGCGTAAGTCAGAGCGGTTCGTCCGGAATTGTCCCGCAGGTCCCAGTCGGCTCCTGCACCGAGCAGCACAGCCAGAATTTCGATATGGCCGTTCGCGGCGGCATGCATCAAGGCAGTGGCGCCGCGAATATCCCTCGAATCGACTGCGGCGCCGTGGTGAAGCAACGTCCGGGCGGTGTCGCGGTGTCTGGCGGGACCGAGGCCGGCAGCGACGTCGCGCCGCTCGTTTGCGCCCTGCGGTGTGCCGGAACGAGTCAAGGCGGCAAACGAACCCATGGTATCGACATGGATTGCCGTGACGCGGTCCTGTAACGACGCCCCGGCATACAGCGTTGCCGAGTGGAGGGCGGCGAAAGCCAGTGCGGTTCGCCCTTCGCCATCCTTGGCATCGACCGCGGCGCCGTGGCGCAACAAGACCTCCACGGTGCCCCGGTGTCCGGCCACGGCGGCGAACATCAACGCCGTCCGGCCCAGCGCATTGCGGGTATCGACAATGGCACCGGCATCCAGCAGCCGCTCGACAATGCCGTCGTGGCCGGCGATGGCGGCCGCCATCAGGGCAGTGTCGCCGCACTGGCTTGGCACCTCGGTAGCCGCCGAGGCGGCGAGCAGGCGCTCCACGACGGCAACATGTCCGTGAAAGGCAGCCAGCATCAACGCGGTATCGCCGCTGTCTGCCGCACCCAGATTCAGCTGGCGCATGCCGTGCTCGTCGGCGTGGGCCAGCAGCATGTCGACGACGGCCTCGTGGCCCAGTTCGGCGGCGACCATCAGCGCTGTCTTGCCGCGCTGAACGGCAAGATCCAGCGGCATCTCGCATGACAGCAGCGTCGCCAGATCGGCGAGGTCCGCCGAGGACACTGCCCTGGCCATGTTGGCGAGATAGGCTCGGTACCAACCATCCTGCCGTTGCAGCCCCGCCATGATCGGTTCCATGCCGGGCCTCGGCTGACGCTGTGCCCCCAGCCCATATTCATAGGCATAGCGACCATCGGCATCGGGTACGAAGGCGGCGAGCCAGGCGCCGGTGTCGCCCTTGCGACCGGCATGGCCGAGCAACCACGCCAACCAGGCCGGATCGGTGTGTTGCTGGCTGAAGGCGATATGCATGGCCGTTTCCCCGCGCATATTGCGCGCATCGAGACGAGCGCCATGTTCCAGCAGGCATGCCAGCAGAGCGACCGGCGCTGCCGAACGGACCGCGTAGTGCAGGGGCGGATCGCCCTGCCCATCGCAGGTCTGCAGCGCGTCCGGCGCGGCCGCGAGGGCCTGTCGTACGAGCGCCAGCTTGCCGCTTCGGATGGCGGCATGGACGGCGGGGAGTGCACTGTTTGCGGAGCTTGACGGAGGGGTTCGAGAATACGGCGATGCGGACGGAGAAGCGGTGGCGGGCCGCGCCGGATTCCCGCTGGCATTGGCGTCGTCGGGGAAGGGCTCGAATGGGTTGCGCTGCATGGCGGCGTCCTCCGTCGGGACTGGCTCGCCGTCCGCCGCAAGGGGAGTGGGCGGGAACGGTGGCGGGCTTGGGGGAACGCCAGCCTACGCACGGTTCAGCGCGATTTCTTACGGAAATGTGTCGGCAGTTCAATCTTTCGCAACAAAGGGTGCCGGCACTGTTGTGCGAACGCAGCGAACTGCGGTTGGCGGGCCGGCGTGCAAGCCGCCGTGTGCCGAGTGGATGGGTGCGGGGCGGAAGCGGGACCGGGCGCCAAAAAACGATGGGCGAGGCCGCCAATGGCCCCGCCCCCTGGGCAGGCGTCAGGCTCTGCGCCGTACCAGCCCGTAGATCACCAGCAGCACGATCGCGCCGATCACCGAGGCGATCCAGCCGGCCGGCTCCCCGGGGCGATACCAGCCGAGCGCCTGGCCGACATATCCGGCGATCAGCGAACCGCCTATGCCAAGCAATATGGTCAAGATCCAACCCATCTTGTCGTCGCCAGGCTTGATGGCCCTGGCGATCAGCCCGACGATCAGGCCGACGATCACCGTACCGAGGAATGACAGCATACGCATCTCCCAGTTTCGAGCGGCCGGCGGGTCCGAGCCGCTTCGGCGCCATCTTGCCACGCCTTTGGGCGCAGGGCGAGCAGTCCGGCGCACCGGACATTCAGAGTTTTTGAAACGATCGTCCAGCCCGGGACCGGCCGCGGTGGCCGCAGTGCTGGCAAACTTCGCCCATATCGCGAATCATCGCGCCATCGATCATTCACCGGGAGACCGCCGTGGGCGAATTGCAGGTCCTGCTGGAACAGCACGGACTGACGCTGGTATTTCTGAACGTGCTCATCGAGCAGGCCGGGCTGCCGGTGCCCGCCTATCCTTTGTTGCTGGTTGCCGGGGCGCTGGGCATGCGCGAGACCGGACCGTCGATCGGCGCGGTGCTGGGCGCCGTCGTGGTGGCCTGCCTGATCGCCGATTCGCTGTGGTACCTCGCGGGCCGGCGCCTGGGCCAGCCGATGCTGCGCACCATCTGCAAGGTATCGCTGTCGCAGGACAGCTGTATCCGGCAAACGCAGTCGCTGTATCTGCGTCTGGGGCCCCGTTCGCTGATCTTCTCCAAGCTGTTGCCGGGCGCGGGCGCGCTGTCGACGGCGATGGCGGGCATGACGGCCACGCCGTTCACGGTCTTCCTGTTCTACGACGCGATCGGTGCCGTGGTCTGGGCCGGCGGGGCGCTGATGATCGGCGCGGCGTTCAGCGATGCGATCGATGCCGTGCTGGACGCCTTCGGCACCTATGGCCACCTGGCGCTGATGCTGGCGCTGCTTGCGCTCGCGCTGTTCATTGTCTGGCGCTGGTGGAAGCGGGTCCGGCTGCTGCGCCGCACCCGGCTGATTCCGCGCATGAGCGTCGTCGAACTGGAGGCGCGGCGCCAGGACGGCCGCCTGCCGCTGGTGCTGGACGTGCGCGCGCCGGGCAGCGCGGCGCTCGAGCGCATCCCCGGCGCTCTGGCGGTGGACCCGGAGGCGCCGCTGGACGTACTCGCCGAACATCCCCCGGCCGTCGAGATCGTGATCTATTGCGCCTGCCCCAACGAACTGTCCGCCGCCATGCTGGCCGAGCGGCTGCGCGCGGCCGGCTATGCCAATACGTGGGCGCTGCTGGGCGGCATCGATGCCTGGAAGCAGCTGCAAGGGGAACGTGTGCTGGCGGTCTAGCGAGCCCGATGCGGACTGTCTGGCGCCGGGAGACCCTTCCGACAACGCGGGAAGAGAACGGCTATAGTTGCCGTTCCAACTCGATCGCCGTCCACGGAAAACGCCTGGCGGCGCCGCGGCGTGCCGATGCGTCGATGTGCCGGTCGGCCATCGATCGCGCCACGCCCGGCCAAAAAACCGTTCCCGCTTCGCCTTCCCGCATCCTTCCCGCATGACCGCTCCCACCACTGCCTACTCCCTGCTCGATCTTTCGCCGATTCCCGAGGGAAGCGACGCCGCCCAATCGATGCGCAATTCGCTGGACCTCGCGCAGCATGCCGAGCGCTGGGGCTATCGCCGCTTCTGGCTGGCCGAGCACCACAACATGCCCGGCATTGCGAGCGCCGCCACGGCGGTGCTGATCGGCTACGTCGCCAACGGAACCTCGACCATCCGCGTCGGCTCGGGCGGCATCATGCTGCCCAACCATTCGCCGCTGGTGGTCGCCGAGCAGTTCGGCACGCTGGCCTCGCTGTTTCCGGGCCGTATCGACCTGGGACTGGGCCGCGCGCCCGGCACCGACCAGCTGACGGCGCGCGCGCTGCGCCGCAGCGCGACCCACGACACGGCCGACACCTTCCCGCAGGACGTCGAGGAGTTGCAGGCCTATTTCGACGAGCCGCGGCCCGGCCAGCGGCTGCGCGCGGTACCGGGCGCGGGCCTGAAGGTGCCGCTGTGGCTGCTGGGCTCCAGCCTGTTCAGCGCGCAGCTGGCCGCATCGATGGGGCTGCCGTTCGCCTTCGCCTCGCATTTCGCGCCCGGCTTCATGCGCCAGGCGGTGGATCTGTATCGGCAGACCTTCCGGCCTTCGGAGGCGCTGTCCCGGCCCTACGTGATGCTGGGCCTGAACGTGTTCGCCGCCGATACCGATGCCGAGGCGAGCCGGCTGTTCAGCTCGCTGCAGCAGCAGTTCCTGGCGCTGGTGCGCGGCACGCCGGGGCGCATCCGTCCGCCGGTCGACGATATCGAATCGATGTGGAACGAGACCGAGGCCGCCCATATCCGCCGCTCGCTGTCCTGTTCGGTGGTCGGCAACCTCGATACGGTGCGCGAGGGCATGCAGCGCTTCGTCGACGATCTGCGTCCGGACGAGCTGATGCTGACCGCGCAGATCTACGATCATCAGGCGCGGCTGCATTCCTTCGAGCTGGCCGCGCAGGCCGCGCAGCAATTGCGGCCGGTCAGCGGCGCGCAGACGCTGTAGCGCAGGCAATCGTCATCGGCCGTCGGCGGGGCGACGGCGTACGCTCACACCTATGCGCCGACCTATGCGCCGACCTGTGCGCCGACCTACGCGGCCGCAGTGGTGACCCCCGTCGCCGCGCCGCTCTGCGCCTGCCGGTGGCGGCGCACGTTCTCGATCAATTCGCGCCGCGCCGCGTCCAGCCAGGCGGTGCGGTGCCTGACCGGGTCTCTGGGCGACAGCTTCGCCGCACTGATCTCGCCAAGGAAGTAGCGCACCATGCTGCCCGCGCGCGCGGGCACCGGCATCATGCCCAGCAGCTGGCCGGCACCGATCACGCCCTTCTCGGCCGCGTGGCACAGGCCCGCCCACGCGGTGCGGCCCAGCGCCAGATAGAGGGCATCGTCGCGGACCCTTGTCAGCCGTTCGACAAACTGCGTCTCGAACGCGCGGCGCAGCATCGGTATGGCGAGCAGCGCTTCCAGCGTGCCATCGAAGGCCAGCCCACGGCGCATGGTCGCCTGCGGCAGCAAGGCCAGCGGCTGCAGCAGGTGAAAGCTGTCCTCCCACAGGGCGGTCGCCCGTTCGGCGCCGACCAGTGCCGGGATGCCGAAATGATCGAGCATGCGGATCAGGTTTGGCCGCACCAGCGGCCCGCCCAACTCGATCTGGCGCTTGTTTTCCAGCTGGACGATGCGGCCTGGCGCATGCGCGCGCAGCAGGGCCTCGGTCAGTTCGGCGGCGAGCCGCACATGCATGTGTCCCGGCGTCGTGCTGACCAGCACCAGCCGGGCGGTGGCGTTGACGTGTTCGAACGGCACGTAGCTCATCACGTAGGTGCCGTCGCTGTCCACCACGACCGGATGCGCCATCACGGCGTTGGCGCCGCCTTGCCGGATGCGCGCGCAGTAGTCTTCGATGTAGCTGCTCAAAGGTGCCCCCCGTTCCTCGGCGACGTATTTTCTGCCTGCGTATCGGCGGTTGCCGATGCTCGTCGTTTGCTTGCATGGTAAGCGCAGGGACGGTGCGGGCAAAGTCGCGGCGCGACGTTTCGGGCGCGGCGCGGCGGGGGATTGGTGGGGCAGCGAACAGATGGCGTCAACCGCGCGCGCGGAAGGTCCGCGCCATGGCGACAGCGGGCTCGGGCTCGTTCAACCGCCGGTGCAGGCGAGCGTCGCCGGTCCGGCCTGCGGGTCCATCGCCACGATGGTCGGTGCCAGCCCGCGCAGCAGCCTGACCGACAAGGCGCTGGTGAAGCTGTAGCGCGCCGCATGCGGGCCGCGCACATGCAGCGTGACGGTGCCGAAGTAGCGCTCGCCGATGGTGAAGACGAAGGTGGCCGAGCGGCTGACGGCGCGCGATGCGATCACGTAGCCCCCGCGGCCGAACACCATGTGCCGATGATCGCCGGTGCCGGTCTTGCCGCCGAGCGCCATGCCGCGATCGGCCGGAAAGGCGCCCTGTGCCGAGCGCGCGGTGCCGCCCTCGACCACGTCCAGCAGCGAGCGCCGCGCGAGTTCCGCGACATCCTCGGGCAGCAGGCGCTTGCGCTGCCCGGGCCGCAGCACGAAGCGGGTTTCGTACGGTGTGCCGGCGGCGAAGTCGAGCCAGCGCACGGTCTCGGTGTACGGCTGCAGGCCGCCGCTGAGCAGGATGCCCGCCAGCTCCGACAGCGCGGCGGGACGATCGCCGGAGGCGCCGACCGCGCTGCCATAGGAAGGCGTCAGCGTATCGAAGGGATAGCCCAGCCGGCGCCAGCGCTCGCCGATCCGCTCGAAGGCATCGCGCTCGAGCAGGATGCGGATGCGGTTGTCCTGCCCCGCCTTGCTGCGCGTGCGGAACAGCCAGGTGTAGACCTCCTGGCGAACGTCGGCGCTGGCCTCCAGCACCTGTTTCAGGTCCGCCTCGGAATGGTCGTCCAGATAGTCGATCAACCACAGTTCGAGCGGATGGATGCGCGACAGGTAGCCGCGGTCGTTCAGCGAGAATTTGTCCTTGCCGTACTTGTCGTAGAGCTTGAACACATCCTCGTCGTCGAGCTTGGTGCCGAGCTTGGCGCGCAGATGCCGGGCGAAAGTGGCCTCGTCCATGGTCGGATCGGCGCTGCGCAATGCCACCGCCACGCGCACCGCGATGGGCTTCACACGCTGCAGCAGCAGCGCGATGCGGCCGTTCTTGTCGAGCGCGTTGTACTTGCGATAGAAGCCGGTCAGGTACTGGCTGCCTTCCTCGTCGGCGAAGCGCTCCAGCCATTTGCGCCGGCCGGGCGCATCGCGGTCGGCCAGCAGCTCGCTGGCATCGGGGTGCGCGCGGTGGACTTCGTAGCGGACGATGTCACGCATCATGCGGATGAACACCAGGTTGACCGAGTGCTGGAAGGCCCGGCGCACCGTCAGGCTTTCCACGCTGGCCGAGCGCTCGAAGTTGGTGAAGGTCTGCAGCCCGCCGCCGGTGAAGAAGGCCTCGCCGGCGCCGCCGGCGTACTTGCGTTCGAGCGCGGCCTCGAGCATCGCGCGGCGATTGCCGTTGGGGTTCTTCAGCAGCCAGTCGATCGTCCAGCGCGTCAGCCCATCCTGCGGCGAGACCGGGACGCGCTGCAGCTCGGCGCGCGTCATGCCCGCGTAGCGGTCGTGCAGTTCGGCAAGGATCTCGAGGTAGGTGACCAGCGTGCGCAGCTTGGCGGTCGAGCCGAGATTGAGCCGCGCGCCGCTGTTCAGGTCGAACGGCTGGTCGATATTGTCGGCCTGCACGCGCAGATAGCTGGCATTGCCGACCCGCTCGAACAGCGTGAAGCTGGCCGCCAGCTTCGACGGATCGTCATGATCGCGCAGCATGTTGTGGCCGTAGAGGCCGAGCTCGCGCGCGCCTTCCTTGTCGCGCAGCTTCATCAGCGTGGCGGTGATCTGGCGCTGCGCCTCGGTATTGATCGTGCTGGCGACCGTCAGGTCGAGCCGGTCCAGATCGTAGCGGCTCGACACGCCGAGCAGGCGCGACAGATCGGTGCGCACCTGGTTGATGGCCTTGCGCGTGACGAAGGGATCGGCGGGCGGCAGCGAGGGAATCGGCGCCTTGTCGAGCCGCGCGGCCAGCGCGGCGTCGCGCAAACGCGTCGAAATCACGCCGGCGCCGGCTAGCAGGCGCAGATAGCTGTCGGTCAGCGGTTCCAGGTTGGTGTCGTAGCGGCGCAGATGGTACGAGGGACGGCGCTGCGCGATGATCAGCGACAGCGCCTGCTTGAAGACCTGCGCCTCGCGCGGCGTGGGTGGTTTCGACTCGATCTCGTGCAGCATCCGATTCGCTTCGTCGAAGTCCTCGCCGTACCAGTAGTACATGCCATCGCCGATGCCGTGGATTTCGCCGCGACCATTGCGCGCCGACAGCGGTACGGTGTTCAGGTAGTCGACCACGATGCGTTCGCGCGCCCGCACGGTATCGCGCCCATCGAGATAGGCGCGCACCGAGGCCGAGCCCATCTGGCGCAGCTTCTCCGAGATCGAGGACGTGCGGCCCTGCGGCGAATGGCGGTATTTCTCGATCTGCGTGGCCAGCGTGCTGCCGCCCGGCGTGTCGCGCTCGCGATCGACGATGGCGAACAGCTGGTCGACGCCGGCGCGCGACAGCCGGCGCCAGTCGAGCGCCGGATTGCGGGTCGGATATTCGGGATTGAGCAGCCCCTGGTTCTCGACGAACAGCAGCGAGTTGGCCAGGACCTGCGGCACTTCGCGGTAGTCCTGGTACTGCCGTTCGGGGAAGCGCTGCACCGACACGTTGCGGTCGTTGCAATCGAGCAGGGCGAGCCCGGCGCGGGTCTTTTCGCGATAGGGCGCGTACAGGCCGAGATCGAGGTATTCGAGCATCGCCTGGGACATCCGCGCCTGATGCTCGCGCACGAAGCCGCGCGCTTCCAGCAACTCGGTGTAGTGCGGAATGCGGGCGTAGCCGAGCCGCATATCGTAGGGCCCGGCATCGGGGAAGCGGATGCGGTCGCTGGCGCCCGGCGCGATGGTGTAGGTCAGGCGCTGGCCCCAATCGTGAAAATAGCGCGCCTGCCACCGCGAGGTGCGAACCTCGTCAGCGATCAGATGGGCGGCGAAATAGCAGGCGCCGCCAACCAGGACCAGCAGGACAACGATAGGCCAGACACGACGCGACACGGTTCGCTTCCGGTGCTATGGGTGGTCGATCGAAGCGTCATTGCGCACTACGGGCCGCGCGCCTCCGACCTCTAGTATTGGCGCTAGCCGGCGTTTGCACAGGGGCCGCCGACAGAAAATTTTCCGGCCGGGCCGTCGAGGTCGGCGAATGCAGGCAGGCGATCAGCTCGCAGGGCCAAGTATGCCTTGGACGTCGCTCGTGGTGAAGGGTGGGCCGCAGGCAGGGTTTGGCCGCTGGCGCGCGACTAGTGCGGATCGGCGTCGCGGCCCGTCTGGCGCCTTGCCTCCGGCGCAACCCCCAATCGCCGCGCCAGCCGGTGGAAATTGCTGCGATCCATGCCGGCCGCGCGCGCTGCGGCGGCATAGGCGCCGCCGTGCCGCGCCAGCACGGCTTCGATCCAGCGGCGCTGGAATTCGTCGGTGGCTTCGCGCAGCGTGCCGCTCCCTATCAGCCGATCTGCCTCCGGCGCGCTTGCCGGCAGGGACTGCGCGGCACGAGCGGCCGGTGTGTCGTCGCGCTGCGCTGCGGTGGGGCGGCTGGGGTGGCGGACGTCTTCGTTGGCTTCGTTGCCATGCGCGAGCCGGCTGGTGCCGCTGTCCAGCCCAAGGTGGCGCGGCTCGATCGCGATCCAGCGCGCGCCGCGGCGCGATTCGGCCAGCGCGCGCAGCGCCGCCCGGCTGATCAGATGTTCGAGTTCGCGGACATTGCCCGGCCAGGCATACGCCATCAGCGCCAGCGCCGCGTCCGGCGACAGCCGAAGGTTGCGCGCACCGAGCCGGTGCTGGTTTTCCTCGAGAAAGCCGCCGGCCAGCGCCAGCACATCGCGCCCGCGCTCGCGCAGCGGCGGCACGCGCAACGGATAGACCGACAGCCGGTGATACAGGTCCGCGCGAAAGCGGCCCTCGGCCACCGCCTTGCCGAGGTCGCGGTTGGTCGCCGCCAGCACGCGGACATCGACCCGCAGCAGCCGGTCGCTGCCGGGCCGCTGCACTTCCCCGCTCTGCAGCACGCGCAGCAGCTTGGCCTGGACCGGCAACGGCAGCTCGCCCACCTCGTCGAGAAACAGCGTGCCACCGTCGGCCAACTCGAACTTGCCGACGCGGTCCTGTACCGCGCCGGTGAAAGCCCCGCGCTTGTGCCCGAACAGCTCGCTGTCGGCCAGCGTCTCCGGCAGCGCCGCGCAGTTGATCTGCACCAGCGGCCGGTCGCGGCGGGCCGAACGGTCATGCAGACGTTGTGCGACCAGTTCCTTGCCCACGCCGGTTTCCCCCAGGATCAGCACGCTCAGATCCGACGCCGCCACCGTGTCGATTTCCTGCTTGAGCCGCTTCATCGCCGCGCTCTTGCCAAGGAGCTCGCGCGGCTGGCCACGGGCCTGCAGCGCGCGGCTCATTTCGCGCTCGCGCGCCGCGCGTTCGGCCAGCGCGCGGATCGTCTCGTCGGCCTCGATGCCGGATTCGAGCATCGTCACCACCGCCTGCATCTGCGCCGCCGAGATGTCGGCGAAGGCGCCGGGCTGCAGCGCGTCCAGTGTCACCAGGCCCCACAGCCGGCCGCCGCAATGCAGCGGCGCGCCCATGCAGTCGTGGATCGGCAGGATGTCCGGCTGTCCCTCGATCAGCCCGTCGTACGGGTCCGGCAGGCCGCAATCGGCGGCGAATCGCACGCCGTCCTCGCTGTCGAGCAGCTGCGCCAGGCGTGGATGAGCCGAGACGGGGAAGCGCCGCCCGAGCGCGTCGTCGCTCAGGCCGTGGACGGCGACCGGCACCAGCACTTCTCCTTGCAAACGCAGCAGCGCCGCGGCATCGCACCGGACGATGCCACGGGCGGCGGCCAGCAGTTGGCGGAAGCGCCCTTCGTCGGCGGGCGTGGGGAAATCGGAATTCGTGGTCATGTGGACAACAACGTTGTCATTCGGACAACGGATGACGCGTAGTCATTTGGACAACTGCATTGCATGATGCCATAAGAATCAAGGGTTTGCGCCCGGTGTCCCCCCCTGGCATGCCGCTTGATATGACAAGGTACCTCTCGACGTCCAACCACAGGAGCGTTTTCATGCTGTCCCCGAATACCATCGCGCTGGTCAAGGCCACGGTGCCCGTGCTGAAGCAGCACGGCGAAGCGATCACGCAACACTTCTATCGTCTGTTGCTGACCCGGCATCCGGAACTGAAGGCCTTCTTCAACGAGGCCCACCAGGTGCACGGCACGCAGGCACGCGCCCTGGCCGGCGCGGTGCTCGCCTTCGCCAGCCATATCGACCAGCTCGACGCGCTGGCCGGCGCGCTGCCGCGGATCGTGCAGAAGCACGCCGCACTGGGCGTCCAGCCCGAGCACTACCCGATCGTCGGCGGCTGCCTGCTGCAGGCGATCCGCGACGTGCTTGGCGAAGCGGCGACCGACGACATCGTCGGCGCCTGGGGCGAGGCCTATGGCGTACTGGCGAAGATCCTGATCGATGCCGAGGAGGCGGTCTACCGCGACAACGCGGCCCAGCCCGGTGGCTGGCGCGGAACGCGCGGCCTGCGCATCGCGCGCAAGGTGCAGGAGAGCGAGATCATTACCTCGTTCTACCTGGAGCCCGCGGACGGCGGCGTGCTGCCCGCCTTCCGGCCGGGCCAGTACCTGACGCTGCTGCTGACCATCGACGGGGCGCCGACCCGTCGCCACTACTCGCTGTCCGATGCGCCGGGCAAGCCGTGGTACCGGATCAGCGTCAAGCGCGAGCCGGGCGGCCGCGCGTCGAACTGGCTGCACGACCATACCGCGGTGGGCGACGTCCTGCAGGCGCTGCAGCCTTGCGGCGACTTCGTGCTCGAGCAGGCGGCCAACGACCGGCCGCTGGTGCTGGTGACCGGCGGGGTCGGCATCACGCCCGCCATCAGCATGCTGGAAGCGGCCGCGCCCGCCGGCCGGCCGGTCCACTTCATCCATGCCGCGCGGCACGGCGGCGTGCATGCCTTCCGTGAGCGCGTCGATGCGATCGCCGCCAACCACGGCAATGTGAGCGTTTGCTACGTCTACGACACGCCGCGGGAAGGCGATGACCCGCACGCCGTGGGCTTCGTCACGCGTGAGCTGCTGGCGAGCCGGCTGCCTGCCGACCGCGACGTCGACTTCTACCTGCTGGGGCCGAAGGCCTTCATGCGCTCGGTCTATGCCGACGGTCGCGCCCTGGGCATCGCGCCCGAGCGCCTGCGCTTTGAGTTCTTCGGACCGCTGGAGGACTTGCAGGCGGCGTGAGCGGCGCGGTAGCGGAGGCGGTCGCCCCCGCGATCGCCTGTCCTGCCGCCAACCCTGCCGGCGGCCCTGTCGCCAACCCTTTCGCCAACCCTGTCGCCCGCCTTGCCGCAGGCCCTACCGCCCGCCCTCCGGCATGCCGATCGCCGTGGTCTCGATGACCTGCTGCTGGTCGCCCTGGCGGATCTCCGTGCGCAGCACGAAGGCTTCGCTGGGGCAGTACCAGTCGGTCACGGTCATGCTGTACGGGTCCGGCCGTTCGACGTCGTCGCCGATATGGACCTCGCCCAGCGAGGCCTGCTTGTCGTACCGGATCGGCAGGCATTCGCGGCGGCCAAGCGGCGTGTCGATATGTTGCCGCCGGCCGACCCGGCGCTCGCCGATGTAGATGGTTGCGCGTGGCACGCGGATGGTGGTCACCGCTTCGCCCGAATGCAGGCTGTTGATCTGCAGGCTGGCGGTGGAATGCAGCGACTCGCCGGGCAGCGTGGCGCCCTCGCGGATATCGTGGCCGGCATAGGACAACAGGCCCGTGCCCTCGAACGAGGCCTCGCCGAACAGCCGGGCATAGCGGGCCTGGGCGTTGATGGTGGCGTGCTGGCTGCTGATCCGGCCATTGGCCGAGCCCGTATCGCGCACCAGCGTCAGCCGGTGCATCTGGTCCATGACCACCGGCGGGCCCATCATCGCGGCCAGCGCGGACTTCGAATGGATGTCGAGCCAGGCCGCGCAGCCGCCCGGCACGGGGCCGGGATGGCGCACCGTCATCGTGATCGACATCGGCATCTGGCCATCGGCCTCGAGCTGCGCGCGGGCGCCGCTGCGGAACCACGGTGCCTGGCAGACCGGCGGAGCGGTGGCGTCGGCAGGTTGGACGGATGGGGTGGCCGGAGCGGCAGCAGCGGCGGGAGGGGCCGGATTGGCGAGAGTGGCAGGCGCCGCGGAGGACGCCGGCGGTCCGGCCGGCTGCGCGTGCGAGCCTGGCGCCCAGAGGGCGGCAACGACGGCCGCGAGGACCACGCCAAGGGCCCGGGCGAGGGCCGCGGCAACCGTCGCGGCAAGGACGGTCGGCAGAGGCCGCGTCCAGCCGCGTCGCCAGTGGATGCCGCGTCGGTCAGCCAGCGCGGCTGCTGTCATCTCCGCCCCCTCGGTTCATGCCGCCACATTATGCAGACGGGGGGCGGGACTGCCTATGCGGGCTGATCCCGACGGAGAAGGTCCGGCGTGCCCGGAGTCTCGGCGTGCACCAGGCTCAGGCTTGCGCCCAGCTCAAGCGTGCGCCGCGGCAGGCGTGGGCCGAACTCAGGCGTGCGCCGGCTCGGCCAGCGGCGACGGCACCAATCCGGGCAGGGCGCCATGGCGGGCGGCGCGCCGCAGTTGCTGCAGCCGTGCCTGCAGGCGCGGGTCGGGCTGCGTCGGCGGATACATGCCATTGGGGCAGGCCACGCCCAGCAGGTCCAGCGCCTGCTTGAAGTCGTCCAGCGTCAGTCCCTTGGCCGGATCGAGTGCGATCAGGCGGGACTGCAGCGACGCATCGACGGAGGCTGCATCGGCGGTCAGCACCACGTAGTTCTGCGGAACGGGCCGGGTTGCGGCCAGATAGGCGGCCACCTCGGCGCCGAAGCCGCCGTTGGCCGCCGGCGCGAAGGCATGTACCTGCAGGTCAAGCTGTTGCACCAGGGCCGAGCGGGCGCCGGTGCTCCAGGCATGCGGCAGCACCACACGGGCGCCGGCCAGCCCGAACAGCCGCCGTACGAAGCCCAGCGCGACCGGATCGAACAGGCGCAGTTCGCGCACCGCGCCGGCTTCCGGTTTGCCGCCCAGCCGCGCGGCGGAGCGCTCGGAGAACAGCACTCCGGGCACGTCGAGCATGATCAATCGTTCAGACATGAGATTCCTCTGCATCCATCGGAGCGGTAGGGGAGCGTTCAGGTTACGACGCACGATCGGGCCTGCGGCCGGCCTCGGCGGCGACAACATGAAACAGTTCTGTAACTTGTGGTTCGGTGACGTAAAAACCGCCTGTCAGTGCCGACTTTTGTTTCCCGGCGACACATTTGAGGCGCTTGCGACCCCGCCGATCATGCCCGCTCGTGGTGCACGATCCTGCATCCCACAACGCGCCAGAGGCCGTTTCGGACGACGAATTCGGGTTCTCCCTAGGTGGGGTGACAACGAGCGGTTGCGGTATGGTTACGCCTTTTTCCAGGGGGGCGGTTTTGCCTCGACCCCGGGGCGCCTCGACCGCCGACTGACGGGCACCATCTCGCCCGAACCCGACTCGGAGATTCGCCATGAACGAAATCGTCGATGCCGTCAACGGCATCATCTGGAGCTCGGCACTGATCTACCTGTGCCTGGGCGTCGGCCTGTATTTCTCCATTCGCACTCGATTTGCCCAGGTGCGGCACTTCTTCGGCATGATCCGCCTGATGCTGGACGGCAAGTCCTCGGCACAGGGTGTCAGCTCCTTCCAGGCCCTGGCGATGTCGCTGTCGGGACGGGTCGGCACCGGCAATATCGCTGGCGTGGCAACCGCCATTACCTTCGGCGGTCCCGGCGCGGTGTTCTGGATGTGGGTGATGGCCTTCCTCGGCGCCAGCACGGCGTTCGTGGAATCGACGCTGGCGCAGATCTACAAGGAAGAGGTCGACGGCCAGTATCGCGGCGGCCCGGCGTACTACATCGAGAAAGGGCTGGGCACCAAGTGGTACGCCTGGATCTTCGCGCTGGCGACGATCCTTGCCTGCGGCGTGCTGATGCCCGGCGTGCAGTCGAACAGCATCGCGGCCGGCATGACCAATTCATTCGGCATCGATCCGGCGGTGACCGGCGCGGTGCTGGTCATTCTGCTCGGCCTGATCATCTTCGGCGGCGTCAAGCGCATCGCCAAGTTCGCCGAGATCGTGGTGCCGTTCATGGCGCTGGGCTACATCCTGGTGGCCTGCGTGATCGTCGCGCTCAACGTCGGCAAGCTGCCCGAGGTCATGAGCCTGATCCTGCGTAGCGCCTTCGGCCTGGAGTCGGCCTTCGGCGCGGTGCTCGGCCTGGCGATCCAGTGGGGCGTCAAGCGCGGCGTCTACTCGAACGAAGCCGGCCAGGGTACCGGCCCCCATCCCTCGGCGGCCGCCGAAGTCTCGCATCCGGCCAAGCAGGGCCTGGTGCAGGCGTTCTCGATCTATGTCGACACGCTGTTCGTCTGCTCGGCGACGGCCTTCATGATCCTGATCACCGGCGCCTACAACGTGGTCGGTCCCGCCAAGGAAGCGCTGCACACCGGCCTGGCCGGCGTGGAAGCGGGACCGGGCTTCACGCAGCATGCGGTCGAAAGCGTGCTGCCTGGCTTTGGCGCCGCCTTCGTGGCGATCGCGCTGTTCTTCTTCGCGTTCACGACCATCGTCGCCTACTACTACATCGCCGAGACCAACGTCGCGTATATCAACCGCAAGATCCACCGCCCGTGGATGGTGTTCCTGCTGAAGATCGCGATCCTGGCCGCCACGCTGTACGGCTGCGTGCGCACCGCGACGCTGGCCTGGGCGCTGGGCGATATCGGCGTGGGCCTGATGGCGTGGCTCAACATCGTGGCGATCGTGATCCTGCAGAAGCCCGCGCTGAAGGCGCTGCGCGACTACGAGGCGCAGAAGCGGCAGGGCCTCGACCCGAATTTCGTGCCGGGTCCGCTGGGGATCGATAACGCGGTCTTCTGGGAGCAGCGTGCGGCCGGCGTCAAGCAGCGCCGCCCGGGCGACGATCAGGACGGCGGCGAGCCCGCCGTCTCGCCGGTCATCGCGGCACCGCGCTCCGCCGAATAAGGGAACGACCAAGGGCGCACGAACAAGTCGTGCGTGCCGGACCGTACGCCGTCGGCTAGCCCGCCGACGGCTGCGGCAGCATCAAATCCTGTCGCGCGGCAAAGTCGAACAGTTCCCTGTCGTTGCTGGCCCCCAGCTTCTGCATCGCGCAGTTCTTCTGCCGGCTGATGGTCTTGACGCTGCGGCTCAAGGCCGTGGCGATCTGTGTCACCGACTTGCCGCTCAGATAGAGCCGCAGCACCTCAGTTTCCCGCACCGACAGGCTGCCGATGCCGGCCCGTTCCTCCGGACAGGGGTAGCGCGAACTCGATTCCGCCAGGATGCGCGCCGCCGATTTGCCGATATAGGTCTGGCCGCGCTCGACCTGGACCAGGGTGTGGACGAGCTCGTCGAGCGGCGAATCCTTCAGCAGGATGCCCTGCACCGGCACCTCCGCGATGGCGCGCAGGATCAGCGGGTTGGTCATCATCGTCAGCACCACCACGCGCATCTGCGGATGCTGCCGTCGCATCTGCCCGAGCATCCGCAATCCATCCTTGGCCTGGCCGCCCGGCATATGGTAGTCGGTGACCACGACGTCGGGCGTACACGTAGCGATGGCGCGAAACAGTGCCTCGGGCGTCGTCACGTCAGCGCAGACCTGCCAGCCGGCGTGCCCTTGCAGGACGCTGCGGATCGCCAGGGAGATCGCGGGGTGGTCGTCCGCGACGACGATGTTCAGTGCCATGCCATTGCTCCTGCGCCCGCGTGCCGAGCCCCGTCGCAGAGCGCGGCTGGTGCCAGGGCGTGCGGTCCATCGGAAAAGAAGCGCCGCGCGGCAAATGCCGTGCGGCGCAAAGCGCGTGACATCTGTATCGGGCGGCCCCATGACACGATGGAGGTACGGACAGGACGACACTACCGCCCGGCACAGCGACAGCGCACATGCCCACCCTCAGACCAAAAACGGGAAATAGTCGGAAAGCGCTGCAATGCCCCGCCAGATTAGTGGGCAAGGGAGCGCGAAGCGATAAGACGAGTCTCAAAACGGGATCGGGTGCGAGGGTGTGCGGCTGAGTCCGGCCGGCAGGGCGGGGTCAGCTCCGCTGCGCTCAGCTCGACAGCGTCCTGGCCCACCGCGCGAGCGCCGGCACCAGTTGCGCCATCGCGGCCGCCACGCCGGCGGCATCGCCGTCGCGGCACGCCGCCTCCAGCGCCTCGCAGCCCGCCGCGACGGCATCGGCCGATACCATCCGCGCGGCGCCCTTGATACGGTGCGCGATGGCGTGGGCCGCCCGCCAGTCGGCGCGCGCCACAGTGACGCGCAGCGCGGCCAGATCCGCCGTGTTGCCGGCCAGCAAGGCTGCCCGTACCGCCGCATCGGGGGCCGGCGCGTGGGGCGCTGCGGCAAATGGCGTCGAAAGGCATCGCCCGCCCGGCGGGTCCCCCAGCCAGTGTTGCAATGCGCGCCCGAGCGTGTCGAGATCGATCGGCTTGAACAGGCAATCGTCCATGCCGGCTGCCAGGGCTTGCTGGCGGTTGTGCGGCCGCGCGTCGGCGCTGTAGCCAAGCACGGGCACGCGCGGCCGGGCCAGGGCCCGCTCCTGCGCGCGCAGCTTGCGCGCCAGCGTGAAGCCGTCCATGCCGGGCATGTTGCAGTCGAGGATCACGAGATCGAAGGTGGGGTCCGGCGCCGCGCACCGCACCAGCGCCTCGTGGGCATCGCCGGTACCGATTGCCTCCACACCCAGATGACGCAGCTGCCTGGCCAGCAGCATCCGGCCCGCCGGATGGTCGTCGACGATCAGCGCGCAATAGCCCTTGCGCAATGGCGCGATCGCCGGCCGGCCGCGAGCGGCCTGACGGCTGTCGCCGCGCAGCGCGCGTCCTGCACAGGCCTCCGCGGCCAGCGTCAGGGTCAGCAGCGCGGTGGTGCCCTGGCCCGGCCGGCTGAGCAGTTCGAGGTCCCCGCCCATCTGGCGGGCGAGCTGGCGCGAGATCGACAGACCGAGGCCGGTACCGCTGGTCGAGCGCGCTTCCGCGGCCCGGAAGAACGGCTCGAACAGCCGGGGCATCTGGTCCGCGGCGATGCCGGGGCCGCGGTCGCGCACCACGATGCGCACCGTTTCCCGATCGACATCCTCGCCCGCGCTCTCGAGCTTCACCGTGATGTCGCCATGGCCGCTGAACTTGATCGCATTGCTGAGCAGATTGCCGACCACCTGCCGCAGCCGCTGCGGGTCGGCCCGATGGCGACGGGCCCGCAGCGTGCCCAACTGCAGGCGGATGCGCAGACCGCGCGATGCCGCCAGCGGCCGAAACGCCTGGACCCACTGCTGCAGCAGCGTATCGAGCTGCACCGGCTCCGGCCGGATTTCCATTCGGCCCGCCTCCAGCCGCGCCATGTCGAGCAGATCGCCGACCAGCGCGACCAGCGACTTGGCGCAGTCGTGCGCGGTGTCGATGTAGTGGCGGGCCTCGCCATGGATCGCGGTCTTGTGCTTGAGCAGATCGAGGATGCCGATCACCGCGTGCATCGGTGTCCGGATTTCATGGCAGATCGTCGCCAGCAGGCTCAGGCGGTCCGCATCGGGCGAAGCGCCGGGGGAAGCACCGACGGCAGCGCCGACGGCAGAGCCCACACAAGGCGAGGGACCACGGTGGCCGCCGTCCGCGGACGGCCGCATGCCGGCCGCGCTGCGGTGGGTGGCCGGGCTTGCGTGGCCCAAGCGCCGGTGCAGCGTAGTGGCGGCGCGGGCGATGCGCCGGCCGTGGCGATGCAGGGCGACCGCGCACGCACCCATTGCCGTCATCCACAGCAAGGTGCCGAGCGAGCAGGTCAGCAGCCATGGCCGACGTCCGTGGTGCGCGTGCGCGGGCGCCGGCAGCGCAGCGGGAACCGCAGCGGGCATCGGCGCCGTCGACACCCAGCCGGCCTGCAGCGCGTCCCAGTGCGCTGGCGGGATCGCGGCCAATGCCTTGTTCAGGATCATGCGCAGCTGCGGCGCCGCCGGCGAAACGCCGAAGCCGATCGCGGCCGGCTGCGGGCCGAGCGGAGCGGCCACGCGCAGCCATGGCGCGAAGGCGTAGCGGACCATGTAGTGCGCGCAGGTCAGCGTGTCGACCGCGGCGTCGGCCTGGCCGTGCGCGACCATGCGGTAAGCCTCGGTCGTGGAACTGGTGCGGATGACGGTGGCGTTGGGAACCTGTGCGAGACGCTCCGCCAGGCCGCGGCTGCTGCGGCGCACGGCGATGCGCATGCCGGCCAGGCCCGCGGCATCGCGGATGGCGCCGTTGGCGGCGTGGGTGGTGATGACCCATGGCGTAATCAGATAGGGCAGCGATGGCTGCAACCGGCGCGCCCGGCGTCCCGATTCGCGCATCGCGGCGGCATCCGGCGGCGGCAAGTCCGCCGTCACCGCGGGCACCAGCAGCACCGTGCCGTCGCGCAGGGCCGCTTCGCGCGCCCCGGGGTCTTGCTGCCAGACCGGTTCGAAACGCAGGCCGGTGATGCGGCCGACCTGCTCGAGCGTCTGTACGGCGATGCCGGCGGCATGTCCACCGGCGCCGACGAAGGCCATCGGCCCACCGATCGGCGATGCGCTGTAGCGCACCACCGGATGGGCGGCCAGCCAGCGCCGTTCGGCACTGGTCAGCGTGTCGGCGAGCCGTTCGCGCACTGCTCCGGTATCGTCGCGCTGCGTCTGGATGCGGCCGAGCTGCGCGGCCACCAGCGCCGCCCACAGCAGGCAGCCGCACGACATCAACCCGTACAGCCGACGCTCAGAGCGCTGCATCGGCCGGCCGGCGCATCGTCGCCGCCATGCACGGCGTGCGGTTGGCAAGAGGGGTTGGCATCGCGGCGACCTCCGGGCAGACACAGTGAAGCGGAGGAATCTAGCCAATGCGCCATGCCGCGACTATCGCAGTTCGACGCGGACGGTGTTCTATCGGACGCGTTGCTCCGAATCCGATGCCGGGATCAATCCTGTTCGCAGCGGCCGGGCGCGATCGCGATTTCGCCGACCGGCCGGTCGCCGATGCCGGTGTAGCGAAACACCAGTGCGATGCCCAGGCGGCCCAGCACCGGTACATCGGGATTGCGACAGATGCCGCGCACCAGAGCCGGCGTGGCGCTGGCCATGAAGGCGGCGGTGCCCTCGCGCGAGGCATCGAAACGAACGAGATTCAGATGGAAGACCACGCGCTTGCCGCTTTCGCCGCGGCAGCCGTCCAGACGCGTGGCGGTATCGAGCAGGATGGGGCCGGAGCGCGTCAGCTCGCGGCAGGCGCTGCCCAGCGCCACATCGGTGCTGCTGCCGGAACCGGTCAGCCGCGTGACGCCGTTCATGCCGGTGGGCCGGCCGTCGGCCACCCCGACCAGCAACCGGGCCAGTGCCGACATGCTCGACGGCGCGGTGGTCGAGGCGGCGGCGTTGCCATGCTGGGCCACCGCCGGCCACGATGCGCAGGCGATCAGGGCGGCTGCGCGCCAGGGGTGGGGCAACGAAATCAAAAGCGAGTTCCGCATGAAGATACCGGTATCGAGTTGGCCTCGAATGGCGGCTGCGGGCGGGCTGCCCGTTCGCCATGGCGAAACCATAGCGAGCCGATTGCCGGTGTGCTGTCAGTCACTGTCCTACATTGGCAAGCGAAATGCGTTCAAATCCATGTGCTATGCTGCAACGCAGCAAAAATCAACCCGGAGCGTTCGCGCGCTTCCGCAAACCGCGCATGGCAAGAAGCTTGATGGGAAATTGGCAGCGTCCGTGGCGGCAGATCGGCACGCTGCCGCGTCAGTCGGCCCGTCACCTTGGCGACTGGCTCGATCGCTTGCACGGACGGGGCACCACGGCTCCCACCGCCCGCACGCGCGTTCCGCCGCCGCTCGCGCTGCCTGCCGGTCCGCTGCCGGGGCAGTGGTCGCAGTGGCGCCTGAAGCTGCCGGCAATGCCCGGCGAACTGGTATCGCAGTTGAGCTACTGGCTTTACGAGCCGTCGCGCCGGCACCGCGGGCCGCTGCCGCTGGTGGTGATGCTGCATGGCTGCCGGCAGACCGCCGAGGACTTCGCCGCCGGCACGCGCATGAATGCGCTCGCCGAGCGCGAGGGCTTTCTGGTTGCCTATGCCGAACAGCCGCTGCGGCGGCAGTTGCAGCGCTGCTGGCAATGGTTCGACCTCGCCGCCAGCGAGGGCGCGCGCGAAGCGCAGGCGATCGCCGCGCTGATCGATGCGCTGGCCTTGCGGCGCGATGTGTGTCCCGATCGGGTGTACCTTGCCGGCCTGTCCGCCGGTGCCGCGATGGCGGCCGTGGTGGCCTTGCGCTATCCCGACAGGATCGCCGCGGTCGGCCTGCATTCCGGCGTGGTGGTGGGCGCAGGCCCGCATGGGTGCGCAGCCGATGGCCGACGATCAGGTTGTCGAGCACGGTGGCGCGATCGAACAGCGCGGTGGCCTGGAAGGTGCGGGCGATGCCCAGGCGGGCGATGCGGTCGGCCCGCATGCCGGCCACGTTGGTGCCCTTGAACAGCACCTCGCCGGAGCTTGGCGCATGGGTGCCGGCGACCAGGTTGAAGAAGGTCGTCTTGCCGGCGCCGTTCGGGCCGATGATGGCGTTGATATGGCCGGCCTCGAAGGTCACCGAGACATCGTTGACCGCGGTCAGCCCGCCGAATTTCTTGGTCAGGTTGCGGATCTCAAGCATGGTCGGCTCCGGCGGAAGCGGGGGCGGGCGCAGCGGCCTTGCCGTCGGCTGCCTCATCTCCGGCGGCGCGGCGTGCCGGCTGGCGCTGGCCGCGGCGCGCGGCGGCGGCACGGCGCGCCTGGCGCTTCAGGTAGGTCCCGACGATGCCGTCGGGCAGGAAGATGATCAGCAGGATCAGCACCGGGCCGAACACCAGCATGCGGTAGTCCTGCAGGAACTGCAGCGTCTGCGTGACCCAGGGCACCAGCAGCGCGCCCAGCAGCGGCCCGAGCAGCGTGCCGATGCCGCCGACCAGCATCGCCATCACCATGTCGAAGGTCAGGTCGGTTCGCGCGATGTCCGGACCGAGGAAGCGCACGTGGCCCGCATACAGTGCACCGGCGAAGCCCGCATAGGCCACCGACAGCACGAAGGACAGCACCTTGGTGCGCATCAGGTCGATGCCCAGCGCCTCGGCCAGCGCGTCGCTGTTGCGCACCGCCATGAAGCTGCGGCCCAGCAGCGAGCTGACGATCCGGTGCATCAGGAAGGCGCCGATCACCAGGAAGAACAGCACCAGGTAGTACTGCGCCTGCACGCTGTCGAAGGTTACCGGGCCGATCGCGGCCGGTACCGGAATGCCGATCAGGCCGACCGTGCCGTGCGTCAGGCTTTCCCACTTCTCGATCAGCAGGTAGATGATGTAGCCGATGCACAGCGTGAAGATCGAGAAGTAATGGCCCTTGAGCCGCAGCGATACCACGCCGACCACATAGCCGACGATCATGCAGACCACGCCGGACAGCACGAAGGCGGCCCAGAACGGCATCTGGTGATCGACGGTCAGGATGCCCAGCGTATAGGCGCCGATGGCCATGAAGCCGCCGTGCGCGAGATTGAGCTGGCCGGTGTAGCCGGTGATCAGGTTCAGGCCCAGCGTCGCGATCGCGTAGATGAAGGCCAGCGTCATCACCGTCAGGTAATAGCTGTTGGTCGTCAGCAGCGGAAACGCGATGGCCAGCGCCAGCAGCAACGCCCAGCCGGTCTTGCCTTGCAATGCGTTCATGTCGAGAGTTCTCCTACCTTGTGCGCTTCGATGCGGCGGCCGTCACGCGGCCTTGCCGGCGAACAGGCCCTGCGGCCGGATCGACAGGATGATCACCAGCAGCACGAAGGCGATGATGTCCTTGTAGTCGGTCGACACGTAGAAGCCGCCGAAGCTCTCCGCCATGCCGATGATCAGGCCGCCCAGGATCGCGCCGGGGATGCTGCCCATGCCGCCGAGGATGATGATCACGAAGGCCTTGGTGATGACCAGGTGCCCCATCGCCGGATAGACCAGGTTGATCGGCGCATACAGCGTGGCGGCGATCGCGGCCAGCGCGCCGGAGATCGCGAACACCAGCAGCGTGACGCGCGTCGCGTCGATGCCGACCAGCGCCGCGCCTTCGCGGTTCTGCGCCATCGCGACGATGGTCGAGCCGGTCACGGTGCGGGTCAGGAACAGATGCAGCACCACCATCAGCGTGAAGGCGGCGGCGATGATCAGCAGCCGCTGCAGCGGCGCGGTCAGGCCGAACACCTCGACCAGCTGCCCGTAGGGTGTCGGCATGCGATGGAAGTCGGCGCCCCACAGCGCCTGTGCGCCCGCTTCCAGGAACAGGAGGATGCCGATCGCCGCGATCATGTCGTGCAGCTCGGGCGCGTTGCGCAGCGGATGGAAGACCAGCCGCTCGGCCAGCATCGACAGCAGCGCCACGGCCAGCGCCGCGGCGACCATCGCCAGCCAGTAGTTCACGCCCAGCGACGTCATCATGTAATACGAGACGTAGGCGCCGGCCATGTAGAAGGCGCCGTGCGCGAAGTTGGGTACGTGCAGGATGCCGTAGACCAGCGTCAGGCCGAGCGCGACGAGGCTGTAGACCCCGCCGAGCGTCAGCCCGTTCAGAAACTGTTGGAAGAACATTGACACCGACTCACCTCATGCAGATCGAAATCGCAAACGGGGGCGCGCTTCGGCGAACCGATGCGCGTGGCAGGACAGCGCCGCGAAAAAAGACGCGGCCTGCCGGTCAACCAATGTGGGGGTCAACTGCGCGGCTTGGCGCGCATCGGAAAGGGTTGCATGGCGGTCTCCTGAAACGGTCGATCCGGGCCGCAAGATGCCCAGCTTTCATACCGGTTATTCGTGTCGTGACTGACCGCTGCGAGGTGTGTCGCAGCGTCTCCGCACGATCGTTCGTTTTCGTTGACTGTTGCATAGGGCTTGAGGCACAGTCAAGGAATACGGAATAGTCTTTCGCACAGCGAAATAGGGGTTTCCGGCCCGGCCGCGCAGGGGTTTTTCGCTGTCGCAGCGCGGTCAAATGCGCGCGGGTTTTCCCTGCTTTTCGGCCGCTGCCGCCGCTGTCGCGCCCGGCTTTCCGCTCGATTTCCGCCTCGATTCCGCCCCGATTTCCGCCTGGACCGCCGATCATGAAGCGCACCGCCACCGTGATTCCCGTTGTCGCCGAGCCGCCCTCGACGGTGCCGGCGAGCGCATTGCGCGATGCCGACGAGGCGGGTCCCGGAAATCCCGCGGAGGCCGAGGATCGCAGCTTCGTCACGGCGCTCGCGCGCGGTCTCGATCTGCTGCGCGCGTTCGGGCCGCAGGACGACTATCTCGGCAATGCGGAGCTGTCGCGCCGTACCGGCATTCCGCGGCCGACGGTGTCGCGGCTGACCTATACGCTGACGCGGCTCGGATACCTGGTGTATGTCGAGTCGCTGGAGAAATACCGCCTGGGCCAGGGCGCGATGGTGCTGGGTCACCGGTATCTCGCGACCTCCGGCATTCGCGAGGTCGCGCAGCCGCTGATGCAGTCGCTGGCCTTCGCCACCGGCTGCACCGTTGCCCTTGCCACGCCCGACCGCCACGAGATGGTCTATCTCGAAGTCTGCCAACCGCGCGGCGCGCTGGTGATGCGGCTGACGCCGGGCTCGCGCCTGCCGATCGCGACCTCGGCGATCGGCCGCGCCTGGCTCGCGGGTTTGCCCGCGGCGCGGCGCGCCAGCGTGCTGGGGGATCTGGAGCGCCACTATCAGACGCGCTGGCCGACGATTCGGAGCAAGCTCGAACGGTCCTTGCGCGACTACGGGCGGCGCGGCTTCTGTGTCGCGCATGCCGAATGGGACCGCACCGTCAGCGGGGCCGCCGCGCCGGTGGTGCTCGAAGGCGGTACCGAAGTGCTGTCGATCAATATCGGCGGCGCGGCCTCGCGGCTGACGCCGGAAATCCTCGAGGCGAATCTCGGCCCGCGCGTGCGTCAGCTTGCCGAGGCGCTGCAGGGCAGGCTGTGGCGCGTCCACGGCTGAGCGGACCTGGCCATCGGGACCATCACCAATACCCACGACATCTCGACCACCACAATCATCAGCACAAGGAGACAGGCATGGAGATCAGCAACAAGACCGTCGTCGTCACGGGCGGCGCCACCGGCATCGGGCGGGCACTGGTACTGGCGTTCGCCAAGGCGGGCGCGCGTGGCATCGCGGTCGCCGATCTGGACGAGCGCGGCGCGCAGCAGGTCGCCGCGGAGGCGGCCGAGCTGGCGCCGTCGTGCCAGACCTTCGGCTGCCGCACCGATGTCGCCGATGCGGCCGCGGTGCAGGCGCTGGCCGACGAGGCCACGCGCCGCTTCGGCCAGGTCGACGTGTTCTGCTCGAACGCCGGCATCATCCTGCGCAAGGGCCTCGATGCCACCGCCGACGAATGGCAGCGCATCTGGGAAATCAACGTGATGGCCCACATCCACGCCGCCAATGCCGTGCTGCCGCAGATGCTCGAGCGCGGCGAGGGCTATTTCGTCAATACGGTGTCGGCGGCGGGCCTGCTGTCGCAGATCGGCTCGGCGCCGTATGCGGTGACCAAGCACGCGGCGATCGGCTTCGCCGAATGGCTGGAGATCACCTACGGCGATCGCGGCATCAAGGTCAGCTGCATCTGCCCGCAGGGCGTGCAGACCAAGATGCTGTTCGGCGAGAACGGCGAGCGCAAGGGTTTCCTGCAGGAGGGCTCGGTCACGGCCGAGCACGTGGCCGCGGTGACGCTGGAAGGCATCCGCGACGAACGCTTCCTGATCCTGCCGCATCCCGAGGTGCTCGAGTACTACCGCCGCAAGGGGCAGGACTACGACCGCTGGCTCAAGGGCATGCGGCGGCTGCAGGAGAAGGTGATGAGCGAGTTCGGCGGCATCGGCAAGCAATGACCGCCGGCACGCCGATGTTCGAGATGGATTGACCCATGGCGGCGACGGGCCGATTGAAACGATTGGCCCCGATTGGCCGCAATCGAGACGACAGAGACCGAACAAGCGTCCAACACAAAGGAGACAAAGATCATGCGGATTTCCCCATTCACCGGCGCGCTGTCCGCGCTTGCCACGGTGCTTGCCACCGCGTTCGCCGCGCCGGCGGTGCAGGCCGAAACCTATCCGGGCCGGCCGATTCGTATCGTGGTCGGCTTCCCGACCGGCGGCGCGCCGGACACGCTGGCGCGCATCGTGTCGGAGAAGATCTCGCCGTCGTGGGGCCAGCCCGTGGTGGTCGACAACAAGCCCGGCGCGGGCGGCAATATCGGCGCGGAAGCGGTGGCACGCGCGCCGGGCGACGGCTACACGCTGGCGCTCGGCACGGTCGGCACCCATTCGATCAATGGCGCGGTCTACAGCAAGCTGCCGTACGACATGGTCAAGGACTTCACGCCGGTGATCCTGCTGGCGACGACGCCCAATGTGCTGGTGGTCCATCCGGGCGTGCCGGCCAAGACCACCGCCGAGTTGATCGCGCTGGCCAAGTCCAAGCCCGGCGCGCTGACCTTCGGCACGCCCGGCATCGGCACCTCGCCCCACGTGGCCGGCGAGCTGTTCAATACGGTGGCCGGGGTCAAGATCACGCACGTGCCCTACAAGGGCCGCGCGATGGCGATCCCCGACCTGCTGGGCGGCCATATCACGATGATGTTCGACAACCTGCCGTCGGCGCTGCCGGTCATCAAGGAAGGCAAGCTGCGCGCGCTGGGCGTGACCAGCCTGAAGCGCTCGGCCTCCGCCCCGGATATTCCGACGCTGGCCGAGCAGGGGTTGAGCGGCTTCCAGGCCGACTCGTGGTTCGCGATCTTCGCGCCGGCGACCACGCCGAAGGACGTGGTGGCCAAGCTCAATTCCGAGCTGAACCGAATCTTCACGCTGCCGGACGTGCAGGCCAAGCTGAAGACCCTCGGCCTCGATCCGGTGCTCGGCACGCCCGACGCGCTGGCCTCGTTCCAGAAGGCCGAGATCGCGAAGTGGGCGAAGGTGGTGAAGGACTCGGGGACGACGCCGCAGTAATCGGCGGTATCGGCAACACCGAGCGTTACGTCATGCGACGCGGTTCTCCCCTCTCCCGCCGGCGGGAGAGGGGACGGGGGAGAGGGCAACAGCGCCCGCTATTGCCAATAGCGCCCGCAAAACCACCACCGCCTTTTCCTCTCCCGCGCGCGGGAGAGGGGAGCCCCGCCCCGGTTATTCCTCGAGCGCAGTAGTACCTCGTTCCGCCAGCCGGTCGGGCACGCCGCGCAAGCGCGCCAGGCTGACCGCCGCGCCAACCGCCGCCACGCAGGCCGCCACGCCCAGCGCCGTGCGCGAGGCGGACGTCCCGATCAGCGCAAACAGCAAGGCCACCACCGCGGTGCCCGTGGTCTGCCCCAGCAGCCGCGTGGTCGCCTGCGCGCCGCTGGCGCCGCCGCTGCGATGCGGCGGCGTCGCGCCGATCATCGCGCGGTTGTTCGGCGACTGGAACAGGCCGAAGCCGAGCCCGCACATCGCCATGCGCCACAGCACGTCGATGCTGCTGCTGCCGCGATCGAGCATCGCCAGCAGGACCAGCCCCGTGCACAACAGCGCGAGCCCTAGCCCGGCCAGCACGCTGGCGGGGAAACGATCCGAAAGCCGCCCTGACAGCGGCGCCATCACGGCCACCATCAGCGGCCACGGCGTGATCAACAGCCCGGTCTCCTGCAGCGATCGCCCGAGCTGGTATTCGAGATAGAAGGGCAGCGCGACGAAGGCCAGCATCTGCGTCATGAACGAGCAGAACGACGTGCCCACCGCCAGCGTGAAGGCGCGGTTCGCGAACAGGTCCACCGGCACCAGCGGCGCCGCCTTGCCACGTTCCATCCGTGCCAGCCACCAGCCGAGCAGCAGCGCCGCGATCAACCCGCCGACCGCCGCCCGGCGCAGGCCGTCATGGCCCAGGCCATCGACGCCGAGCACGAACAGGCCGATCACCACCGCCGACAGCAGCGCGCTCGGATAGTCGAACGCGCGCGGCTGCGGCGGCGTGACAGGCAGCGCCCAGCGGCTCAGGCTCAGCGCGATCACCGCCACCGGCACGTTGATGGCGAACAGCCATTGCCAGCTGGCGAACGACAGGATCAGCGCGCCGACCGACGGGCCGATGCCGGTCGTGATGCCGACCACCAGCGCGTTCAGGCCGATGCCGCGGCCGAGCTTGGTGGGCGGATAAATGTAGCGCACCAGCGCCGTGTTGACGCTCATGATGCCGGCGCCGCCGATCCCCTGCAGCACGCGCGCCGCCACCAGCATCGGCAGGTTGACCGACAGCGCGCACAGCAGCGAGCCGACCAGGAAGGTCGCCAGGCCGATCCGATAGACGCGCTTGTAGCCGAGGATGTCGCCGAGCGAGGACAGCGGCAGCAGGCAGACGGTGACCGTCAGCTGATAGGCGTTGACCACCCAGATCGTATGGCCGGGATCGGTGCCGAGCTGGCGGGAGATCGACGGCAGCGCGATATTGGCGATCGAGCCGTCGAGCACGGCCATGATCAGGCCGCAGAAGACGGTGAGGATCGCCCACTGGCGTTGCGGATGGGGAAGACCTTGATCTGAATGCATCGACGGTACGGCGGGGAAGGCGAGGATGGCGGCTGGCCGGCCCGGTGCGATCGCGCATCAAGTACGCCGCGGCGAGCGGACCGATGGCGCGGCCCGATGCTGGCCGGCGCCGGGCGGCGACATTATCGGCGCAGCGCCGCGCGCCCGCAAATCGCCGCGTTGTGGTATATCGCGCGCGCTGGAATCATGCGCACGTGCCGCGTTTTCGCACAGACATTGCAGACATGGCATCGCCGTGCGCGCCCGTAACCGGCGCCGTGCCGGTGTTCGCGATCAGCGCGCCAGCTGGCCGAGCACGCTCTCGAGCGACGACAGCCCGTTCTCGATCAGGTGCGACATGTAGACGTTCATCTGCGGCATCACCAGCATCAGCAGCAGCATGCCGCCGGCCAGCGTGACCGGGAAGCCGACCGCGAAGATCGACAGCTGCGGCGAAGCGCGGTTCAGGATGCCCAGCAGCAGGTTCAGCGTCAGCAGCGCCGCCACCAGCGGCAGCGCCAGCAGCAGGCCCGACGAGAACACCGTGCCGCCCGCACGTGCGACGGCCGCCCAGCCATCGGCCGACAACGGCGTGCCGCCGATCGGCAGTGCCGAGAAGCTGTCGACCAGCGTGGCCAGCATCAGCAGGTGGCCGTCCAGCGCCAGGAACAGCAGCATCGCGACGATGCCGAGGAAGCGCCCCAGCACCATGGTCTGGCCGCCGGCGCTCGGATCGAAGAACGAGGCGAACGACAGGCCCATCTGCAGGCCGATGATTTCGCCGGCGTATTCGACCGCGGCGAACACCAGCCGCATCGTGAAGCCGAGCGCGATACCGACGCCGATCTCGTTCAGGATCAGCAGAAAGCCGTCGAAGGAATAGACCGGCACCACCGGCAGGTTCTCGATGGTCGGCGAGATCGCGATCGCGATCAGCGCGGCCAGGCCGATCTTGGCCTGCCGCGGAATGGTGCCCTCGCCGAACAGCGGCGCGGTGGCGATCAGCGCGAGCAGCCGGAACAGCGGCCACAGGAAGGCCGCGATCCATTCGTAGAGCTGGGCCGTGGTCACCGATACCATCGCGTCTCGCCTCTTGCCGTGGTTGTCGTTGTCTGCGCCGCTATCCGCGTCGCTACCTGCGTCGTCTTCTGTGCCGCACGTGGCCGACTCACGGCCGGCTCAGCGCACCAGCCCCGGAATGCCCTCGAACACCTCGCGCATGTAGTCGACGAAGGTGTTGATCATCCACGGCCCCACCAGCACCAGCGTGATGAACAGCGCCAGCAGCTTGGGGATGAACGAAAGCGTCATTTCGTTGATCTGCGTGGCGGCCTGGAACAGGCTGATCGCCAGGCCCGCGATCAGCGCGACCAGCAGCAGCGGGCCGGCCAGCAGCAGCGTCATCTTCATCGCCTGGGTGGCGATGGTCATTACGGTTTCCGGCGTCATTTGGCCTCCGGTGCGCTTGCGGCGTCGGCGTGGTACATCGAAGGTGGCACGTCAGGTCAGGAAGCTCTGCGCCAGCGAGCCCAGCAGCAGCTGCCAGCCATCGACCAGCACGAACAGCATCAGCTTGAACGGCAGCGAGATCGTCGCCGGCGGCACCATCATCATGCCCATCGCCATCAGCACGCTGGCAACCACCAGGTCGATGATCAGGAAGGGGATGAAGATCGTGAAGCCGATCTGGAACGCGGTCTTCAGTTCGCTGGTGACGAAGGCCGGCACCAGCACGCGCAGCGGCACGTCTTCGGGGCCCTGCATCTCCGGCGTCTTGGCCATCTGCGCGAACAGCGCGAGGTCCTTCTCGCGGGTCTGCTTCAGCATGAAGGCCTTCATCGGCGCGGCGGCGCGTTCGGCCGCCTGCTCCAGGCTGATGCGGTTCTCCGACAGCGGCTTGTAGGCCTCGGTGTAGACCCGGTCCAGCACCGGCGACATCACGAAGAAGGTCAGGAACAGCGACAGGCCGATCAGCACCTGGTTCGGCGGCGACGTGGCCGTGCCGAGCGCGGTGCGCAGCAGGCCGAGCACGATCACCACGCGGGTGAAGCCCGTCATCATCAGCAGGGCGGCCGGCAGGAAGGACAGCGAGGTCAGCAGGACCAGCGTCTGGACCGACAGCGACCAGGTCTGGCTGCCACCGGGGCCGGGGCGGCTGACGATGCCCGGCAGCGCCTGCGCGGCCGCGGGATCGGTGCCGAGCGCGAGAGCGGCGGCCAGCAGCAGGCCGAGCGTCAGCGTCAGCGGCGCTCCGGACCGACGCCGGCTGGCGGCGTACATGGTGTTCATGACTTCAGGGTCTGTTGCAGGTTCTGTTGCATCGAGCGCAGCAGTTTCTGCGCGAAGGTGGCCTTGTCGCCGAACGGGGCGTGCGGCGACATCGGCGTCGAACCCGTGCCGCGCATGCCGCCCGTGCCGGCCATCGCGGCGATCGCCTCGCCGGGCGATGCGGAGCCGGCCGGCAGCGTATGCAGCGTGCGGATTTCGCCGGCGCTGACACCGAGCACCAGCCAGGTATCGCCGACCTCGACCAGCAGCAGGCGCTGGCGTGCGCCCAGGCTGGTGCTGCCGACGACTTTCATCACACCGCCCTGGACATGCCGCACCAGGCCGGCGCGGCGCGCCAGCCAGGCAAGGCCGAGGATCAGCGCAATGATCGCGAACAGGCCGAGACCGGCCTGCGCGAGCGCGCCGGCACCGGTCGCGCCGGTCACCGCATCGGCCGCGTGCGCGAGGACCGGCAGGCCGGTCGCCGCACCGCAGATCGAGCGGGCCGCGTACGAGCGCGTGCCAGGCGCGGGCCGCAATGCGCGGCCCCGAGCGGGTTTCATTTGTTCAGCTTCCGGATGCGTTCGGACGGCGTGATGATGTCGGTCAGGCGGATGCCGAACTTGTCGTTGACCACCACCACCTCGCCCTGCGCGATCAGATAGCCGTTGACCAGCACGTCCATCGGCTCGCCGGCCAGGCCGTCGAGCTCGACCACCGAACCTTGCGCCAGTTGCAGCAGGCTCTTGATCGGTACCTTGGTGCGGCCCAGTTCGACCGTCAGTTGCACCGGGATATCGAGGATCATCTCGATATCGTTGTGGAAGCCGCTCGACGCTTCGCGCTCCAGCGGCTGGAAGACCGTCGCGGCCGCGGGCGTGGCCGTCGCCACCGTGGCGGCGGGCTCAGGCGCAGCGGTCGCGCTGGTTTGCTCGGCCAGGGCGCTCGCCCAGTCGTCCATCGGATCGGCCGGCTTGTCCTCTTTGCCGTCAGTCATGGTCGGTTTCCTTGTTGGAATCGCTGTCTTGATGATTGAACATGCGCTGCACACGCAGCGCGTACTGGCCGTTCATCGTGCCGTAGCTGCACTGCATGACCGGCACGCCGTCGACCTTGCCGATCACGTTCTCGGGCAGCTCGATCGGCAGCACGTCGCCGGCGCGCAGCGCCAGCACTTCTGCCACGGTGCTGCGCAGATGCGCGAACTCGGCCACCAGTTCCACCTCGGCGGCGCGCAGCTGTTGCGACAGCTGCTGCAGCCAGCGCTTGTCGACCTCGACTTCATCCTGCAGCGGATTCATCAGCAGATCGCGCACCGGCTCGATCATCGAGTACGGGAAGCAGACGTGCATCTGCCCGCCGACCGCGCCCAGCTCGATATGGAATGCGGTGGTCACCACGACCTCGTTGGGGATCGCGATGTTGGCGAATTTGGTGTGCATCTCCGAGCGGACGTATTCGAACTCGATCGGATGGACCGCCTGCCACGCGTGGCCATAGCTGGCCAGCGCCAGATCCAGCATGCGGCGGATGATGCGTTGCTCGGTCTGCGTGAAGTCGCGGCCCTCGACGCGCGTATGGAAGCGCCCGTCGCCGCCGAACAGGTTGTCGACGACCAGGAACACCAGGTTCGGGTCGAACACGAACAGCGCGGTGCCGCGCAGCGGCTTCATGTGGACCAGGTTCAGGTTGGTCGGCACCGGCAGGTTGCGCACGAACTCGCCGTATTTCTCGATCCTGATCGAACCGACCGAGATATCCGCGCCGCGGCGGATGAAGTTGAACAGCGCCGTGCGCAGCTGGCGCGCGAAACGCTCGTTGATGATTTCCAGCGTATGCAGCCGGCCGCGGACGATGCGCTCCTGGGTCGCCAGGTTGTAGGGCCGCACGCCGTCTTCGGAGACCGGCGCCACGGCCTCGGGCGTCTCGGCCTCGCCGGATACGCCCTTGAGCAGCTCGTCTACTTCATCCTGCGAGAGGAATTTGTCGTAAGCCATTTAATGTCCTGCCCCAATGAACGACTGGATTAAAGAAGCGCCGCGCGCACGCCGGCCTGGGCGCGCGCGAGGTGCGCATCGGCGGGCGAGAGTCGGGTGGTCGGCTTCATATCGGGTTGGCAAGCGGGGCAGGGCACGGGCTTACTGCACCACGAAGGAAGTGAACAGGACATCCACGATCTGTTGGCTCGGCAGCGCCGGTGCGAACGGCTTTGCCAGCGCCTGCTTGATTTCTTCGGCGAGCTTCTGCTTGCCCTCGACGGTCGACAGCTCCGGTGGCTGCTTGGCCGACAGCAACAACAGGATGCGGCTGCGCGCCTCCGGCAGATATTCGGCGATGCGCGCCTGCGTCTGCGTGTCGGCCACCTTGACCGACAGGCCGGTGTGCAGGAAGCGGTCGCCGTCCTCGCCCTTCAGGTTGACGGTGAAGGCGTCGAGCGCGACAAAGATCGGCGCCGGAACCACGGGGGCGGCCGGCGCGGCGGGTGCGCGGTTGTTCAGCAGGCTGCCGAGGAAGAAACTTCCCGCGCCCAGCACGGCCGCGACCGCGACACCGGCGAGAATCAGCACCCCGCGCTTGCTGGAGCTGGGTGCCTGGGGAGTCGTGAGCGTTTTCGCCATGAGATGCCTGTATCGGAATGCCACGCCATTCTCGGTGAATCGGTGGCGGGCAATGGGCCGAAAAAAAGGGGGAAACCCGCTCAGCTTGGCCGTTTGAGTCGAGCGGGAGCGACCGTCGGCGGCAGCGGACGGTCATCTCATGGGTTAACGTTGGTGGCCGGCGGAACTTGAGCGGGCTGTCATCGGCGGGTCATTGCCGGGCGCCAGACTCGCGGGATTTCCATCCACGAGAGCCTGCGCATGCGCCGTCCCGCCGTCCGTTCCGCCGCCTGTTTCGTCGCCACTTCCGTCGATCCTTCGATCGAGGCCGTCGTTGCGTCCGCCGATGCGCCCGCCATTGCGCCGGCCATTGCGCCCGCAATTGCGCCGGCCGGCGCGCCCGGCCGCCGTGCCGGGACCCGGGTAGTGGGCCTCGCCGCGCTGGTGATGTCGACCGCGCTGCTCGCCGCCTGCGGGGGCGATGACGACCATGACGACGGCCCGCGGCGTTCGGTGGGCGCGGTCCGGCTGATCGGCGAGCAGACGCTGCCCAACGACCTGCAGGTCGGCGGCACCACGGTGGGCGGCCTGTCCGGCATCGACTACGATCCGGCGGCCAATCTCTGGTATCTGGTCTCGGACGACCGCTCGGACAAGCAGCCGGCGCGCTTCTATACGGCGCGGATCAGCTATGACTCGGCTCGCCTGCAGCCGGTGCAGATCGCCAGCGTCGTGACGCTGCGCCAGGCCGACGGCAGCGCCTACCCCAACCGCACGGCGGGCGGCGTCGTGCCCGATCCCGAGGCGATCCGCTTCGATCCGTCCACCGGCGGCCTGTGGTGGACCAGCGAGGGCGATCGCGTGCTCGGCCTCGATCCCTTCGTCGCGCGGGCCCGCACGGACGGCACGCTGAGCGGGACGCTGCCGCTGCCGGCGGCGTTCCAAATGTCGCCCACGCAGGAAACCGGCTCGCGCAACAACGCGACGTTCGAGGGACTGTCGCTGTCGGCCGACGGCAAGTCGCTGTGGGTCAGCATGGAAGGGCCGCTGTACCAGGACGGGCCGCTGCCGACGCCGTCGTCCGGCTCGGTCTCCCGCCTGCTGCGCTACGACCGCAACGGCAATGTGCTGGCGCAGTTTGTCTATCCACTCGACGCAATCCCGGCCGCGCCAGCCCCGGGGCGCAGCGCCGACAACGGCGTGACCGAGATCCTGGCGATCGACGACAACCGGCTGCTGACGCTGGAGCGCGCCGGCGTGCAGGGCGCCGATGGCAACTTCACTACCTATGTGCGGCTGTACCAGATCGATATCCGCGGCGCGACGGACGTGCGCAGCCTGGACCGGCTCGCCGGCGCCAGCTACGTGCCGGTGCGGAAACGGCTGGTGCAGAACCTGAACGCGCTGGGGCTGAAGACCGTCGACAACATCGAGGGCATGGCCTGGGGGCCGAAGCTGGCCAATGGCCGCGACAGCCTGGTGCTGGTGTCGGACAACAACTTCAACGCGACGCAGATCACGCAGGTGCTGGCGTTCGAGGTGGTGCCGGAGTAGAAGAGGGGGCCGGCGCTGGCGGCGTTCCTCGGCTTCCGTCAGCCGCCGTCAGCCGCCGTCAGCCACCGTCAGCCACCGTCAGCCACCGTCAGCCACGTCAGCCGCCGTCAGCGCCCGTAGCCGTATCCGTCGTAGCCGCGGCCGTCGTATGGCTGGTCCGGATAGCCCTGCTGGTAGGCCGGCGGATAACCGCGGCGGTCCTCGCCGTATTGCCGCTGCCGCGCCGGCCCGTCGGCCCGGATGCGGGCGGCACGGATCGGCCCGGCCGCTTCCAGCGGCCCGTTGACGATCAGGTCGCCCTGCACGCGCAGGGGGCCATGCACGGTCAGCGGGCCGTTGAAGGTGCGCTGCGGCGCCCCCCGCATCGACGGGCCGTCGTCCGTCTCGAACCATTGCCCGGTGACCGGCCCGCGTACCCGCACGCGGCCATCGACCTCGACCGGGCCCTGCACCGTCACCGGCCCGTTGACGACCAGCGTGCCGGCCACCGTCATCGGGCCCGATTCGACAGGCTGCGCCTGTGCCTGGCCTGCCAGCATCGTCACGCCGCACATGGCCATGGCGGCCAGCCCTCGGCGCAGGGCAAAAATTCCTGCATTCACACCGTTCTCCCCATGATTCGGTAGCCTCCGTTGTACCGCGTGGCGAGGCGCCCTGGGGCCGCCGTTTCCCTTTGTTGCCAACGACTTACGGCGGTTACACCCGGTAACGGCGGGGCAGTGTTGCGTGGCTGTTGCCAGGTCGTCAGTCCTAAGTCTTATATAAGATATAAGACGTTTGACCGAGGACCGGCGTTGAGCGTACAATCGCGATCACAACGGTGTTGTTTAACCCCTATTCCTCTATCACCCCGCAGGCTCCCATGCTCGAAAACTATCGCGCCCATGTCGCCGAACGCGCCGCGCTTGGCATTCCTCCGCTGCCGCTGTCCGCGCAGCAGACCGCCGAACTGATCGAACTGCTGAAGAATCCGCCCGCCGGCGAAGAGCAGACCCTGCTGGACCTGATCACCTACCGCGTGCCCGCCGGCGTCGATGACGCCGCCAAGGTCAAGGCCTCGTACCTGGCCGCCGTCGCCCTCGGCAAGGAAACCTGCGCGCTGATCAGCCGCGCCCGTGCCACCGAACTGCTCGGCACGATGCTCGGCGGCTATAACATCTCGCCGCTGATCGAGCTGCTGGACGACGCCGAAGTCGGCACCGTCGCCGCCGACGCGCTGAAGAAGACCCTGCTGATGTTCGACGCCTTCCACGACGTCAAGGAAAAGGCCGACAAGGGCAACGCCAATGCGCGCGCCGTGCTGCAAAGCTGGGCCGACGCCGAATGGTTCACCAGCCGTCCGGAAGTCCCGCAAAGCCTGACCGTGACCGTCTTCAAGGTCCCGGGCGAAACCAATACCGACGACCTGTCGCCGGCGCCGGACGCCACCACCCGCCCCGACATCCCGCTGCACGCGCTGGCGATGCTGAAGAACAAGCGCGAGGGCGCCGCGTTCCAGCCCGAGGAAGACGGCAAGCGCGGCCCGGTCAAGTTCATCGAAGCGCTGAAGGAAAAGGGCCACCTGGTCGCCTACGTCGGAGACGTGGTCGGTACCGGCTCGAGCCGCAAGTCCGCCACCAACTCGGTGCTGTGGTTCACCGGCGAAGACATCCCGTTCGTGCCGAACAAGCGCTTCGGCGGCGTGTGCCTGGGCGGCAAGATCGCCCCGATCTTCTACAACACGATGGAAGACGCCGGCGCGCTGCCGATCGAGCTCGACGTGTCGAAGATGGAAATGGGCGACGTGGTCGAGCTGCGTCCCTATGAGGGCAAGGCGCTGAAGAACGGCGAAGTCATCGCCGAATTCCAGGTCAAGTCCGACGTGCTGTTCGACGAAGTGCGCGCCGGCGGCCGCATTCCGCTGATCATCGGCCGCGGCCTGACCGCCAAGGCGCGCGAAGCGCTGGGCCTGGCGCCGTCGACGCTGTTCCGCCTGCCGCAGAACCCGGCCGACACCGGCAAGGGTTACACGCTGGCGCAGAAGATGGTCGGCCGCGCCTGCGGCCTGCCGGAAGGCAAGGGCATCCGCCCGGGCACCTACTGCGAACCGAAGATGACCTCGGTGGGCTCGCAGGACACCACCGGCCCGATGACCCGCGACGAACTGAAGGACCTGGCCTGCCTGGGCTTCTCGGCCGACCTGGTGATGCAGTCGTTCTGCCACACCGCCGCCTATCCGAAGCCGGTCGACGTCAAGACGCACCACACGCTGCCGCAATTCATCAGCACCCGCGGCGGCATCTCGCTGCGCCCGGGCGACGGCGTCATCCACTCGTGGCTGAACCGCATGCTGCTGCCCGACACCGTCGGCACCGGCGGTGACTCGCACACCCGCTTCCCGATCGGCATCAGCTTCCCGGCCGGCTCGGGCCTGGTGGCCTTTGCCGCCGCCACCGGCGTGATGCCGCTGGACATGCCGGAATCGGTGCTGGTCCGCTTCAAGGGCAAGATGCAGCCGGGCGTCACGCTGCGTGACCTGGTCAATGCGATCCCGCTGTATGCGATCAAGCAGGGTCTGCTGACCGTTGCCAAGCAGGGCAAGAAGAACATCTTCTCCGGCCGCATCCTGGAAATCGAAGGCCTGCCCGACCTGAAGGTCGAGCAAGCGTTCGAACTGTCCGACGCCTCGGCCGAGCGCTCGGCCGCCGGCTGCACGGTGCGCCTGAACAAGGAACCGATCATCGAATACATCAACAGCAACATCACGCTGCTGAAGTGGATGATCGCCGAGGGCTACCAGGACGCCCGCAGCCTGTCGCGCCGCATCAAGGCGATGGAAGCGTGGCTGGCCGATCCGAAGCTGCTCGAGCCCGACGCCGACGCCGAGTACGCCGCCGTGATCGAGATCGACCTGGCCGACGTGCACGAGCCGATCGTCGCCTGCCCGAACGACCCGGACGACGTGAAGACGCTGTCCGACGTCGCCGGCGCCAAGATCGACGAAGTGTTCATCGGCAGCTGCATGACCAACATCGGCCACTTCCGCGCCGCGTCGAAGCTGCTGGAAGGCAAGCGCGACATCCCGGTCAAGCTGTGGGTCGCGCCGCCGACCAAGATGGACCAGAAGCAGCTGACCGAGGAAGGCCACTACGGCGTGTTCGGCACCGCCGGCGCGCGGACCGAAATGCCGGGCTGCTCGCTGTGCATGGGCAACCAGGCACAGGTGCGCGAAGGCGCGACGGTGATGTCGACCTCGACCCGCAACTTCCCGAACCGCCTGGGCAAGAACACCAACGTGTATCTGGGCTCCGCGGAACTGGCCGCCATCTGCTCGCGCCTCGGCCGCATTCCGACCAAGGAAGAGTACATGGCCGACATGGGCGTGCTGAACGCCAATGGCGACAAGATCTACCGCTACATGAACTTCGATCAGATCGAGGACTTCAAGGGGGTGGCGGATACGGTGACGGTTTGATGGCAGGGATTTGATCTGGTCTTTGGGGTTTGGGTTGGCGATTGTCCCGAGCCCCAGGGACTGAGCTGAACTGCTTTTGCATTTGTTGCTGTTGGAAAGCCTCGGAGGCGAAAGTCTCCGGGGCTTTTTGTTTTGGCGCGACTTGTTGGAGGGCGATTCTGTTGCCGCGTCCTCCCGAGCGGGGTCTTGTGTCGGCTTGACCGTCATCGGTTTACAAACAATAATGAAATCACCATAGTTGTAAACTAGCCTGCCCGGGAGGTGCGATGATTGGAAACCGACTGAAGAGGGCACGTGAGGCGCTCGGCCTTTCCTTGCGCGACCTCGAAGCGACCATCGAGGGCCTGGTGTCTGCACAAGCCATCGGCAAATACGAGCGAGACGAGATGATGCCGAGTTCCACCGTACTTCTTGCCATGGCGAAGGCGCTGCGCGTCTCCCCCGAATTCCTGCTCAGCGAACGGAAGATCGAGCTGACCGGCGTCGACTTTCGCAAGGCGCCCCATACGGCTGCGAGGGAGGAGCGCGCGGTCGAGGCGGCGGTACTGGATCACGTCGAGCGCTATCTCGAGCTGGAAGAACTGCTGGCGGCGGAGGACGGCGCCTGGTCTCCGCCACGCGGCGCCGCGTTCGCCATCGGTGATATCGAAGATGCCGAACCTGCCGCGGACACGCTGCGGCGCCTCTGGTCGCTGGGGACTGACCCGATCCCGGCAATGACCGAATTGCTCGAAGACATGGGCATCAAGGTGATCGCGCTCGATCTGCCAGAGTGTTTCTCGGGCTCCAAGGCGTTCGTCCAGCAAAGCGGGCAGCGCGATGTCCCCGTGATCGTCATCAACAAGAATCACAACGGCGAGCGTCAACGCTTCACGCTGGCGCACGAGCTTGGGCATCTGGTGCTCTGCTTCGCGGAGTTGAGCGACGCGGAGCAGGAAAAGGCGGCGGACCGCTTTGCCGGCGCCTTGCTGATGCCGAAGGAAATGATGACTCGGCTATTGGGCAGCCATCGCACGTCCATTTCGATCGGCGAACTGGTGGAGCTGAAGAAGATTTTCCAGGTCAGCGTTGCGTCGCTGGCAGTACGGTGCTCGCAGCTTGGCGTGATATCGAAGGCCGCCTACGGCCGCCTGTGGGGACAAATTCGGGGAATGGGCTGGAACAGCCCCGGATCCAATGAACCTCACAAGCTTCCGGCCGAAGTGCCGCAACGCATGGAACGCATGTGCCTGCGAGCCGTCGCAGAGCAGGCCATTTCGGAAGCGAAAGGCGCTGAGCTGCTCAGTATCAGCGTCCGCGAACTGGATCGCCGCTTGATGGGGCACGTCCACTGATTCGCCATGATCATCCTCGTTTCGGATACGTCTGTTCTGATCGATTTGGAACGAGGGGGATTGCTCGAAGCCTCGTTTTCGTGCGGCTTGACGATGATCGTGCCCGATCTGCTCTACGAGCGGGAGCTCGAAGCGGAAAACGGGCCGCTCTTGAGGAAGCTGGGGCTTGGAGTGGTGGCCCTCACGCCCGATGAAGTGGCATTCGCCCAGCGAGTGAGAACCGAACGGCGAAAGTTGTCACTGCCGGATTGCTTTGCGCTCAGTTGCGCCACACGGCCGAACCACGTTCTTGTCACGGGAGACGGGGAGTTGCGAGCCGAAGCTATATCCAGGCTGGGAAAGGTGTATGGGCTGCTTTGGCTGCTCGATCAAATGGCGTCTTCAGGGGTGTTGTCGAGTTCTCAGCTTCACGAAGGATTGTCTCGGATAGCTGCGCATCCGCGGTGTCGGTTGCCGCAAGGTGAGGTGAGGATTCGACTGAGCGCTTGGGCGCCGGCGTAGTTCGGTCGATGTAAAGCTGAGATGACAGCTCTGGTCAGCCTGACAGCGAGACAGGTACCCAACGATGGAGGGGTACGGAAATAGCGGACTGTGGTCGATAGCCAGAAGCGTTCCCGTTGCGCATGCGACGCCATCACGTCGGTATCGGTCGGCGCACAGCGACCCGCGAACGTATTTGCCGCGTTTATTCTCGTCCTGGCCTTCTGCCACTACCGCTTCCCAGATTCATAAAATGAAGATAAATCACAGCATTATCACTATCCTTGCCGTCTCTACCCTGGCGTTGACCGGCTGCGCGTCCGTCGACATGGCGAGCAAGGAGCAGTCCGACCAGGCCAAGCAGTTCAGCGCCCCCAGCGCAGGCAACTCTGGACTCTATGTCTACCGCAATAGCTTCGTCGGCAAGTCGCTGAAGAAGGACATTTGGGTGGACGGCAAGTGCCTGGGCGAAAGCGCATCGGACGTGTTCTTCTACACGCAGGTCGAAGGCGGCAAGAAGCACAAGATCGAAACGGAGTCGGAGTTTTCGCCGAACGCCCTGGAAGTGGCCATGGAAGCCGGCAAGAACTACTTTGTCCGCCAGTTCATCAAGCTCGGCGCTTTTGTTGGCGGGGCCGATCTGGAGCTGATTCCCGAAGAGCAAGGCAAGGCCGACGTGGCCAAGCTCGAATTGGCAAAGTCGGGCACCTGCAGCCAGTAAGACGTCTGATTTGGCGGTCGGTCACGCGCCGTGAGCGTATTGTCCGACCGCGCTTCCCCCGGCAATCCCCGGACGCCCCTCGTTACGCGACCTCTTCGCACGGTGCAACGAAGGCCGCACACCTACGGCGGTTGGGTGCAAATATTCCACGCCGAAAATACAATCCATACGCCTTCTCAAAAGGCGAACAAATACAAAACGAACAAAAGCAGACCTCGGGGGGTCATCCATGCGTGTTCTTGTTCCATTGCTGTTGGCCACGGCTTTGGGCTTTGCCGGTTGCGCGCAAACGCCTGAAGAACAGTTGGCACCGCGCTCGTCCACGGTGCGCCTGTGCGACGGGAATGCCTGCACCGAACAGGATCGACGCGTAACAACAGCGCAACTCGCGTCGAACGAAGCCGATCCGCGTATGCAGGCATTGGCCAACGTGGCCGAGAAGAATCCGGACGCGGCCTACGACCTGGGCCTGCGCCTTCTGCGCGGCGACGGCGTGAAGCGCGACAGCTATCAGGCCCTGGAATGGCTGCGCAAGGCCGGCGACAACGGTCATACGCAGGCGCAACTGGCGCTTGGCCGAATTTATCTGATGGGCTTTGAGGAAATGGGTTCGGACCCTGCCGAAGCCGAGGCTTGGCTGATGCGAGCCGCAGCCAAGGGCAGCAAGGAAGCCAAAGAGTTGATTCCGCAGGCTCAGGCTGCCAAGAAAGACGAACAAAGCGCGTACCGAGTCCGCGAGGCTTATCGCACCTCCTGGATTGCCTGGTACAGCAGCTATCCGTATTACTGGGTATGGGGCCCTTCCGGCTGGTATCACCGCTAAGCCTTCCCACCCGGATTTTTTCGTCAATTTCCTCGACAGGAACGCCCTATCATGCCCAAGAGTATTTCCTTGCGCGCGGCCGCATTGGCCGCGTCTCTGGTTCTCGCTGGCTGCGCCACGGCCGGCGGCGGTCTGATCAGCACCGGCACCGCGCCCACCGCTGCCACCGGCGCCGCGGGTGGCGCCACCAGCGTGAATGCCAATGCTTCCCTGGAGCGTTGCGACGCGCCGCTGGGCACGCTGGCGGTGGACGACGGCCGGGGCAAGGAGTGGTACGCGAGCTTTGGCGCGGCCACCAAGGTCACCAGCATCGAGCCGCTGATCCGTCTGGCCGTGCAGCAGTCGAACTGCTTCGTGATCACGTCGATCGGCAACAATCGCACCGAAAGCAAGCTGTCGAACATCACCGACAAGCAGCGCAATTCCGGTGAATTCCGCGCAGGCTCGCGCCAGCAGAAGGGCCAGCGCGTAGCGGCCGACTACTACATGGAGCCGGCCATCATCATCGACAACGACTCCACCGGCCAGCTGGCTGCCGGTGTTGGCGGCCTGTTCGGCAGCGTCGGCGCGCTTGTGGGCGGTGCCATGCAAAGCAAGGCATCGGTCGTGACGCTGACCATGTTCGACATCCGTTCGGGCGTGCAGGTCTCCATCTCGGAAGGCAATTCGACGGCGACGAACTTTGGCGCCGCCCTGGGCGCGTTCGGCGGCAATACGGCCGGCGGCCTGGGTGGTTTCTCTCGCACGCCGGAAGGCAAGGCCACCGTCGCGGCATTCATGGACGCGTACAACAACATGGTGATCTCGCTGCGCAACTACAAGGCGCAGGAGGTCAAGGGCGGACTGGGACGAGGCGGGCGGCTGAAGGTCGGCTCGTAAATTCCTTCGACGATCGCCCGCGTTTGCCGTCATCTGCCGCTCGCCAGAAGCCGGTGGATGCATGGAGCGCGGGGGGATCGGTTCCGCATTACCGCGTAGGGGACCTTTGTCCCGCGAGAGCCCGCAAGACCTTACGCGACCGCGATACAACCCGGCCACCGGGAAGTATGCGAAGAAGGCGATCATCGCCGCGCCCCGGCAGGCCTCATGGCCTTGTCGGGGCGTTTTTCGTTTGGGCCAGGAAGCACGGCGGCCCCTGCTGATGGTTGAGGCAGAGGGCCCGGGCGTGATGCCGCCCGACAGCAAATAGCCAGCCCCGCCAGCCAGCCGGCGACCACCGGAACGGCGGCACCCTGAATTTTTGGGCCCTTGTCCGAGCCCTCGCCCCATCGCTCGCTGTCTTCTCGAGATTCCGCGGGTATCTCCACGCGCGCACAAAGGCGAGCCAAATATTTGGCACCCGACGCGCTTCGCCATCGGGCGAGGGAATTGGCGCCGCGCGGACAACATGCTGTTTCTACACGCGCGCCTAGTGCCTACAAACAATGGTGGCTAGGATTCAACGCAACCCGTCAAGTACCAATACATCGATCCATTGCGATGGCGGTGGGTGCGATGCCCATCCGTTTTCCTGATTCGCTCACTCCGCCAATCGTTCGTCCAGTGAAAGACGGGGGACCTTCGCTCGGAGCTTTATCCGTTCATTTTGTTCGCACGACCTGACAAGAGTCTTGATGCCATGAAACCTGCATCTACATCGCCGTCCGTCTCTGAGGGAATCACCCGCCGCCAACTGCTCTCGCTCGGAACGAGTGCCGCGGTAGCTGCGTCCTTGCCCTTCACGGCCACGGCTGCTTCGACGACGTCCACCGCGCAGAAGACCGCGGCAACCTCACAGGGGAATTTCGCCATGAACTATGTCACTACCAAGGACGGTGTCCAGATCTTCTTCAAGGACTGGGGTCCTGCCGATGCGACGCCGATCGTCTTCTCTCATGGATGGCCGCTGAGCTCCGACGATTGGGACGCTCAGATGATGTTCTTCCTTGCCAAGGGCTATCGCGTCATTGCCCATGATCGGCGCGGCCATGGCCGCTCGTCGCAGGTTTGGCAAGGACACGATATGGACCACTACGCCGACGACCTGGCAGCGGTGGTAAGCCATCTTGATCTCAAGGGCGCCATCCACGTGGGTCACTCCACTGGCGGTGGCGAAGTCGTGCGCTACCTGGCGCGGCACGGCGAGAAGCGGGCCTCGAAGGCTTGCCTGATTGCCGCGGTTCCGCCGCTGATGGTCAAGACGTCATCCCATCCGGGCGGCCTGCCGAAGGAGGTGTTTGACGGCCTGCAATTGCAGACGGCCACCAATCGGGCACAGTTTTTCCGGGATCTTCCCGCGGGGCCGTTCTATGGTTTCAACCGGCCGGGCGCAAAGCCTCAGGACGGCCTTATCCAGAACTGGTGGCGACAAGCCATGATGGGCAGCGCGAAGGCGCATTACGACGGCATCGTGGCGTTCTCGCAGACCGACTTTACCGAGGATCTGAAGAAGATCAATTTACCCGTGCTGGTGATGCACGGCGATGACGATCAGATTGTGCCCTACTCGGAATCGGGCCCCTTGTCGGCCAAGCTCTTGAAGAAAGGCATCCTGAAGACGTACAAAGGCTTCCCGCACGGAATGCCGACGACGCACGCGGAGGTCATCAACGCGGATCTCCTGGAGTTCCTCAAGGCCTGATCGGCGGAAGCCGCAGACAACTGCCGGGTCCGCTTCGAAGCGGACCGGCAGTCGTTGCCCCCTGGCCGATGCCGGAGCGCGATCGAGGGTATCGGTACATTGCCACCCCCATCAGCACTCGCATCGGCTCACGCTCGCATCGCGCGCGCGCCTTCGGTCTGGCCGGCAAGCTCCGCCGCGACAAAGTCCACCAGTACGCTTGCGCGCGCCGGGATCCGTCGACCGAATCCGTGCAGCACCTGCAGCGGTACCGCGCGTAGCGCCAACGCTGGCACTACACGCTGCAGCCGGCCGGCATCGAGGTCAGCCTGCACGGCGACGTGCAGCAGCTGCGCGATACCCAAGCCGCTGAGCGCTGCCGTGCGCATCGCGGCCCCATTGTCGGCATCGAAGGATCCCTTCGTCTGCAGCCGCGTGCCGTCGGCAAGCGTGACCGGCATGACTTGTCCGGCCAGTCGATAACGGACATGGCGATGGTGCAGCAGGTCCGCCGCCGTGCGAGGCTCCCCGCAACGTTCCAGGTACGCCGGCGAGGCCACGAGCACCACAGGAAGGGTTGTCAGGTGCCGTGCATGCAGGCCGCTGTCAGGTGCGTGACCGGCGCGGAAGGCCAGGTCGAACCCCTCGCGGATCAGATCGGCGTGCTGGTCGCTGAAGCTGACGTCCAGGGACAGGCGCGGATGGCGCGGCATCAATTTCGACGCGATCGCGGCCAGCAATGTGGCGCCCAGATCGGCCGGCATGCTGATGCGAAGATGACCTGCCGCCGCCATCTCCGACGGCGCGATCAACCCCTCGCTTGCTTCCTCGAGTCCTCGTACCAGCGGCGCGACGCGTCGGTAGAAGACGGTCCCTTCGTCGGTCAGTGCGAAGGCGCGGGTAGATCGGTGAAAGAGCTTCACGCCCAATCGGGCTTCAAGTCGCGACACGCTCTTCGAAATGGCCGAGGGCGTAGTGCCGAGGAGCCTGGCGGCCCTGGTGAACGAACCCGTTTCTACCGCACGGACAAAGGCTGAAAGGCCATGGAGGCGTTCTATCGACATGGAAGACAATTTGGCACAAGTCATGCGCCCAATGCAGGGCTGCTCGCCTTGCGACGGATCCTCTAGATTTTCATTCTCATCAAACAGGAATGTCGAGGTACACGATGGGCAAGCTTGAAGGAACGGTCGCGGTGATTACGGGCGGCAACAGCGGTATCGGATTGGCGATGGCAAGGCGGTTCGTCAACGAGGGGGCCCAGGTGCTCATCGTCGGCCGGCGCGCGGACGCCGTTGATGCGACGGTTGCCGAACTGGGGCCGCGCGCGAGTGGCCTGACAGGCGATATCGCCGATCTGTCCACGCATGATCGCGTGTCGGCAGAGGTCGTCAAGCGGTTTGGCGGGGCCGACATCTACGTGGCCAACGCGGGCATGAACCAGATCAGGCCGTCCGCCCAGGTTGACATCGACGAATACGACGCCCAGTTCGCCACCAATACGCGAGCTGTGTTCTTCGGCGTGCAGAAGATCGTGCCGGTGTTGCGCGACGGTGGCTCCGTTCTCCTTGTCAGTTCGATTGCCAGTGCCAAGGTGCTCGATGGACACGCCGTCTATGCAGGTTCCAAGGCGGCAATTGAGGCGTTTGCGCAGGGCTGGGCGCTCGAGTTCAAGGCGCGCGGCATTCGGGTGAACGTCATCAGCCCAGGTCCCGTCGATACGTCGATTCTGTCCAAGCTGGGCGTTGCCGACGGTGACCGGCCAGCTTTCGAGGCAGCCTTGGCAGGTGCCATTCCGCTTGGTCGCCTTGGGCGTGCCGAGGAAATTGCTTCGGCGGCACTGATGCTGACCAGTGAGGAAGGCAGCTTCATCACCGGCGTGAACCTGCGCGTCGATGGTGGGATCGCGCTGACCTGATATTGCTGACGGCAAACCGCCTCGCTGTTGGGGCCGGCTGGCAGCGCTGCCGTGATTGGAAAGAAAGGCGCCGCGGGTCTTTTGAACCCTCGGCGCTTTTCTCGCGATCATCGTCGCAATCGACTCGATGACGGTTTGTCGTCGAGTATCGATCAGTAATCCCACTGCACCGGAACGAAGCGGAAACTCCCGCCGTTCTTTGCGACGTGACCGATGGACGGGAAGGCGACATGCGCCGCGGCCAGTAGAGCGCCGGTCTCGGCGGCTTCGTTAAGCAGCGCGATACGCACGTCCACAGCGACTTCCGGCTCGTGCTCGAAGCCATTCTGCCAAGCGGGATTGTCGAAGCCGACTTCGAAGATGGCATCGCCCACGAAGGTCAGCTTCTCGCCCTTCGATGCAACATCCACGACGCAGTGCCCCGGGGTGTGTCCACCCGTTACACGCGCCGACACGCCCGCTGCGACTTCGACGGTCTGATCGAACAGCACGAGGTTCTTGCTGTAGAGCTCGACGAACTTGGCGGCCGCCTTGCGCAAGGCGGGAGGAACCGCTTCCGGCATGACCGTCTGGCTGAAGTCCGGATTCTTCCAGAATTCGACTTCCGCGGCCGCTACGTGAATGCGTACGTCCGGCCGCAGGCGGGCCTTGACGCCATCCACGTTCAGGCCACCGACATGATCCATGTGCATGTGGGTGATGACGATATCGGTGATGGCAGCCAGATCAATACCGGCCGATTCCAGCCGCATCACCGACCGACCGGCGCGCGAGAAGTATTCGAATCCGTCACCGACGCCCGAATCGATCAGGATCAGGCGTTCGCCGCTACGCACGAGCGCGATATTCAGCGCCCAGTCGAACATGTCACGTTGCAGGAAGCGGCTATCGAACCATTCGTTGCGGTCCCATTGGCTCACGTTGGTCGACATGGTACTGGTCGGAAGCGGCAGAATGCCATCGCTGATCAGCACGACGTCGACGTCACCGATGCGCACGGCGTAGCGGGAGGGAACGAGTTCGCCGGAACCTGCGTTGCCAAGGTGGACGGTAACCGGCTGCACATTGCGGATTGTTTCGCTCATTTTCTGGAGTCCTGTCAATTGAGTGGGTAAGCCGCACGATGCGGCAGGCGAGGTCCGTTTCGCTGCGCGGACATCTTCCTCGACCGTCGCACGGGTTGTGCAACGATCGTTGCCACCGAGTGTAGGCAGGAGGGGCGATTGGCAGTAGAGTCGCGGCGGCCTTCAGTATGTTGACCGAACGGCAACAATCTCCGACGGGCGACAACACGCGCGATCCGTCGTCTTGCTGGAGGATAGGGACGAAAAATCGAAGCGCTTGGTGGGGCTGTCGCTCAGACCAGGCGCACGGCGCATCGCGTGCGATGTTATGATCGAAGCTGGATTCGACGACGGCTTGAACAGGAAATAAAACTGCAGAAGCAGCGTTCCGGGGCCGTGCTTCTCACAATCAATAGCGTCAGGCCATGGCCTGGAAGTACTCAAATGATGGATTGGTTCCCTATCGTCTTTATCGCGTTCAAGGTCCTCGTGTTGGGCACGGGCATGTTCTTCGCCATCAAGTGGCATTACGATAAAGGCAGGAAGAAATGATCAAACCAGCGGACGCTCGCTGCTGATGGGCCGATTTGCGGGAAGTGCCCGGCTGGATTGAGAGTCGGCGAGATGCGAGCGAGAACGTGGCCCTACGCATCGCCCTCGGCCACCAGTCTTTCGATGTATTCCTCCAGCCCCGTCCCACCCCTCATCGGTTCCGCTGACAAATCGAACCGACTGTCCAGACTGACCGCGGTCATCCGCGCATAGGAATCGGCAGCGGCATCCGAGAACCCCAGCCCCACAAACGTCTCCTTCCACTTCTCCCGCGGCACGACTTCGACCTGAACGGGCCGCCGAAGTGCCTGCGAGAAGGCCATCGCAACCTCTTCGGATGAATACCGCCGTGGCCCTTCCACATGGCGGACGCCAACATCGTCGAGCGGGGACATCAGCCTGGCTGCTGCCGCTTCCCCCAAATCGCGTGGCGCCACCATGGGGATTGGTAGATCGGCAGGAAACATCGTCGGCAGCTTGCCCGTGCTGCGTATCGTATCGAGCAGCCAATCCCAATTGCTCATGTAGTAAGCGGCGCGATTGATCGCCGCAGGAATCGGTTGGCGGCGCAGTCCTTCTTCGAGCTCCCACAGCACGCTCAAATCGCCGATGCGCTCGCCGGGCCGGGCGCCGCCTGTGGATTCGGCGACGACCTTCTCCAGGCCCGAGCCCTGAAGCGCGGCAAGGATGTTGGCCACCGTGTGCCGCTCGATCGCATCGGTGTCCTTGCTGGTATCGGCGGGCGGATTGAGCAGGAACGCTCGGCGTCCCCGCTGAAACGCGGCCCGCAGTGACGCCACGTCTTCCACGTCCGCCTCGACGACCGCGGCGCCCTTGTCGCGCCATTTCGCGGCGCGGGCGGCCGAACGGGTCACGATGGTGACCGCCTGGCCGCGGGCGAGCAGCGCATCCGCTGTCGCCGATCCAACATGTCCGGTACCGCCCATGATGACGTACATGTGCTTGCCTCCCGCGTCCCCTGAGCCGTTGTCGGGAATGGACGCATAAGTCATTGCTCATGTCGAAACCATATCAAAGACCGAAGCGGCGTTGGCAATTCCCCCTTGAAATGGCCGAACTGGCGACGATTACTGCCCCGCATCCCTCGGCACCGCTGTCCACATGACGATCCCGGCCGCCACCAGCAATCCCGCCAACAGATACAGCGCGTTATCCATGCTGCCGGTCTGAACCTTGACCTGCCCGATCACCCACGGGCTGACGATCCCGCTGGTAATGCCGACACTGCTGATGAACGCGAGTCCGGTTGCAGCGGTATGCCCGGGCAAATAGCTGCGTGGCAGCGACCAGAAGATCGGCAGCGCCGCAAAGATCAGCACCGCCGCCACAGACAGGATCGCCAGCATCGCGCCGAAATGCGGCAGTCGCAGGGTCAGCAGTGCGAGCGCCAGGGCACCGCCGCAGCAGCACAGCAGGAAATGCTTGTGCCGCTCGCCGGTGCGGTCCGAATGCCGCGCGATCAGGATAAGACCGACGGCGCCCACGGCATTCGGAATGACGCTATACAAGCTGATCGACACGACATCGGTAATGCCGAAATCGCGAATCATCAGCGGCATCCAGAAATTCAGCGTCAGCGAGCCGCAGGTCAGCGCGAAATAGATAAACGCGAACACATACAGCCTGGGGTTGCGCAGCGCCTCGCGCAGGGCGCCGAGCGTATGGGCCGCGTGGCTGCCTTGCTCGCCTTCCAGTTGCCGTGCCAGCAGCGCCTTCTCGCGAGCGGTCAGCCATTTGGCGTCGGCGGGGCTGTCAACCAGATACCAGGCGGCGATCAAGCCGAGCAGCACGGCGGGCGCGCCTTCGATGGCGAACATCCATTGCCAGCCGAACAGCCCCATCACGCCGGCCATATCGCGCATGATCCAGCCGGAGACCAAGCCGCCCAATACGCCGGCAATCGCGACACCCGCGAAGAAGATGGCCATCACGGCCGCGCGCCGATGCGCGGGGAACCAGTAGGTCATGTACAGCACGATGCCGGGGAAAAAGCCGGCCTCAAATACGCCGAGCAGAAAACGCAGCGTGTAGAACTGCGCCGGCGTGGAGACGAAGGCCATTCCCACCGAGACGGCGCCCCACAGCAGCATGATCCGCGTGAAAGTCCGCCGAGCGCCGAAGCGGGCGAGCAGCATATTGCTTGGCACTTCGCACAGTACATAGCCGACATAGAACACCGCGGCGCCGAGTCCGTACATTGCATCGCTGAAGCCGAGGTCCTGCTTCATCTGCAATTGCGCGAAGCCGATATTGACGCGGTCAAGGAAGGAAATGACGTAGCAGGCGAACAGGAAGGGGACGATGCGCAGCCAGATCTTCTGGTGCAGGGCGTCTTCTTCGTGTGCGAGGGCGAGCGGGGGCGTCGCGGTGCCCGCGTGGAGTTGGGACATGCTTTGTCTCCGTAAAGCAGGAAGGAGGAAAAAGAGGGGCGGATCGCGCCGCCCTTAACGGGCCGGTGTCTTGCGCACCGTGGGCCCGGAGTGGATTCCGTCGTGTATCAACCGTTGGCGCGAGCGCGCCCTGTCGTTCGTCGAATATGTTGTCGCGTATCTCGTCGCGTATCCCGTCGAATCAGGCCGCGGCCGTTTCGGCCTCGCGCGCCAGTTGCAGCGCCGACAGCAGCGTTTCGTGGTCGCCGATATGGTTGGCCAGCAGCAGGATCAGGCGGGCGTTGGCCGCCTGGCTTTGCGCATCGTCCAGATCGCGGTGCATGTCGATCAAGGCTTCGTAGAAGTCGTCGGGACGGGCGAGGTTGGGGGCGGTGATAAGGGGCATGGTGTCTCCGGGGAATGTCGTTGCCGCTTGCTGGGGATCACGCCGCGAGCGCTTCGGCGCAGGCCGGTGTTCCTCGCGCCGCCGGCGCAGTCTCCGCCAGACGCTTGCCTTGAGCCCGAGCCATCGCCTCCATCACCCGTTCCGCATCCACCGCACGCCAGCGTGCGCAGACATGCTGGTCCGGACGAATCAGATACGCGGTACCCGGCACCGCGTCGTAGCGTTGCGCCACGATGCCGTCGCGATCCCTGACCACAGCAATGTCCGATGTCCGGGCAGCGCGGTGACCGTCCGGCGCGACGAACAGCATCCGTGGTGCACCGGCTTGACGGCGGAGCGCGGCGATCTGCCTGGCGGCCTCCGCATCGAGATCGTTGGGATGGCCGTAGACCAGCAAGCTGAATCCGCCATGCAGCTGCGACAGCAGCCAATCCTCGGCGCCATCGACCTCGACCGGCGCATCGGCACACGGTGCCCCAGGAATCATGGCGCCAGCGAAGGCATCGGTGTCGGCCGTATTCAACGGGGACGAGGCCAGCACGCTCGGCACCGACAGGCGCCCGCTATTGACCAGCGTCCGCGCAAACGGATGCTTCGCCGCCAGCGTCAGCACCGCGTCGCGAAACACACGGCTTACCTGGCTCTTCGGCGTGATGAAGTCCGTGGAGCGAGTCGAATTGCGGATGTTCTCGTCCGCCGCGTATTCGCGCTCGCTGGCATAGGTGTCGAGCAGCGCGTCCGGTGCCTCGCCGCGCAGCACGTGGGCCAGTTTCCAGGCCAGATTGTCCGCATCCTGTACGCCGCTATTGGCGCCGCGCGCGCCGAAGGGCGACACGCCATGCGCCGAGTCGCCGGCGAACAGCACGTTGCCATGCCGGAAGCTGTCCATGCGCAGGCACGAGAACGTGTACACGCTGACCCATTCGAGCTCGAATTTCGCATCCGGGCCGAGCAGGGCCTGCACGCGAGGAATGACGCGCTCCGGCGATTTCTCCAGCACCGGGTCCGCGTCCCAGCCCAGCTGGAAATCGATACGCCAGACGTTGTCGGGCTGCCGATGCAGCAGCACCGATTGATTCGGATGGAAGGGCGGATCGAACCAGAACCAGCGCTCGCTTGGAAAGCCGGCTTCCATCCGGATATCCGCGATCAGGAAGCGGTCCTTGAAGGTGCGGCCCTTGCTGTCCAGGCCCAGCAGATTGCGCATCGGGCTGCGCGAGCCGTCGGCGGCAACGACATAACGAGCCCGCACCGGATATGTGCCATCGGGCGTTTCCACGGTCAGCGTGACGGTGGCATCCGCGCCGCCCTCATCGCGGCGCTCGATGCCGACCACCTTGTTCTTCCAGCGGATCTGCAGATTCGGCAGTTCGAGCGCGCGCTCGAGCAGGAAGCCTTCGACGTAATACTGCTGCAGGTTGATGAAGGCCGGCCGGCGATGTCCGCTTTCGGGAAGAAGATCGAATGCATAGACCATCTGGTCGCGCAGGAACACTTTGCCGAGATTCCAGCGCACGCCCTTGTCCACCATGCGATCGCCGCAGCCAAGTCGATCGAAGATCTCCAGCGTGCGCTTGGCAAAACAGATCGCGCGCGAGCCGGTCGACAGTGTGCAATCGTCGTCCAGCAGTACGACCTCGATGCCTTGCTGGGCCAGGTCGATCGCGGTGGCCAGGCCTACCGGGCCGGCACCGACGACCACGATCGGATGCATCGCGTTGGTAGCCGATTGCTCCGCGCACGGCCGGTATTCAAAGGTCAATCGTTGATAGTCGACCGCCATCTTGTTGTCTCCTTCCACCATCCTGGATGCCGATATCGATGCCGATACCGATGCCGATACCGCCGCGTCAGTCCTGCAACGCGGCCCACATTTCCTTGTCGCGCTCGGCGGTCCAGATGCGCGGATGCGTGATGCCGGACGCCTCGTCATAGGCGCGCGTCACGTCGAAGGGCAGGCAGTGCTCGTAGATGAAGACGTGGCCGAACTTCGGGTCCATGCTCTTGCGGGTATGCGCCATCGCGGCCTTCAGATCCATCTTCTGAGCGACCGCTTCCTGGCCGGCGCGGTACAGCGTGCTGACGAAGTCCTTGGTGTAGGCGATGCCCTCGCGGACCTGCTGCGGCGTGGTCAAGGCCGGACCGCGCCCCGGGACGAGCTTCTCGGCGCCCAGCGCCTGCAGCGCGTCCAGCGTCGCCGGCCATTGGGCCAGCTGCGCGTCGCCGCAATAGCAAGCTGCCTCGTACTCGACCAGATCGCCGGAGAACAGCACCTTCTGCGACGGCAGCCAGACCACGGTGTCTCCCTTGGTGTGGCCCGAGCCGAGATGCGCGATGCGGACTTCCAGCTTGCCGAGGAACAGCGTGATTTCCTTGTCGAACACCAGCGTCGGCCAGGTCAGGCCCGGCACGGTCTCGACGCCGGCGAACAGGCGCGGGAACCGCTCGATCTCCGACTTCATGTCGGCCTCGCCACGCTCGACGATCATTTCGTAGGTGCCGCGGCTGGCGATGATCTGCTGCGCGCCCTCGGCGAAATACGCCGAGGCGCCCAGCACGCGGACCGCGTGGTAGTGCGACAGCACGACGTACTTGATCGGCTTGTCGGTGACCGTGCGGATCCTGGCGATCAGGTCCTGCGCCATCGCGGGCGTCGCGGTGGTGTCCACGATCAGCACGCCGTCGTCGCCGATGATCACGCCCGAGTTCGGGTCGCCTTCGGCCGTGTAGGCGTAGGCGTTCTCGGACAGCTGGGTGAAGGTGACCTTTTTGGCTTCCAGGTCGGCTTGCGATGCGAATGCTTTGGCCATGCTTGCCTCGTCGTGGGTGACGGGGCGCGGCAGCGGGCGGCATTGCGCAGCGGCAATGCACAGGTACTGTCTCGCCCCTTCGTTATTGGATTGGCCGCGCGCGAGAGGGCATGCGGCGTTGTCGGGGTAGACGGATGGTAGGAGGTCTCCGTGCGTTAGTCAATGGATAAGTTATTGGCTAAAACATAAAGAACGAACAACAGACCGGCGGGTGGCAAGCGCGGCGCCCATGCGGCGTTGGATTAATATCCAGCCTTTCGGAGGGCAACCATGAGCGAGGCAGGGCAGGCGGGACAGGAGAAGACGCAGCGCGGCGTGCAGAGCGTCGACGTGGCGGGTCGCTTCCTGCAGGCGCTGGCAGAGGCGGGCGCACCGCTATCTGCGGTCGAACTCGCCACGGGCGTGGGCATCGCCCCGGCTCAGGCCCATCCCTACCTCGTATCGCTGACGCGGCAGGGCTGGATCAAGCGCGACCATCTCGATGATCGCTTCGAACCCGGGCCGCTGGCGCTGCAACTGGCGCGGATGCGGCTGGAGCTGGATCCCGGCCTGCACGCCGCGGTGCCGCTGGTTGCCGCGCTGACCGCGCAAACGGGCTGCAGCGTGGCGGTCAGCGTGCCGGGCCCGCAGGGTCCTACCATCGTGCGCTACGAGCGCGGCAACGCGCCGCTGCACGTCAACCTGCATGTCGGCACCGTGATGTCGCTGGCCACTACTGCTACCGGCCGCATGTATTGCGCCTGCATGCCCGAGGCGCAATGGGTGCCGCTGTTCGACGCCCTGCCGGCGCGTCCCAAAAGCGCGGCGTTCCTTGCCGAACTGGACGAGGTGCGCAGCCGCGGCATCGCCCGCAGCATCGATATCCCGAGTCCCGGCGTCAGCAGCCTGTGCGTGCCGGTACGCGACGCCGCCGGCGCCCTCCGGCTGCTGCTTACCGCAATCGGCCCGACCGCAACCATCGACACGACCTGGCGAGGCGATCTTGCGCGCGCCCTGCAGGCAACCGCAGGGCAGATCGCCGATTCACTGCGCGTAGAGGGCTGAGCCATGACGAATGCCACTGGAACGACCGACGAGGCCACGGGCAAGCTGCAACGCGGCATTCAGGCGCTCGACGCCAGCGCGCAGCTGATCGGTGCGCTGCTGCGCGCTGGCGGTCCGCTCGCGCTGAGCGAACTGGCGCGCGGCGCGGGCATGGTGCCCGCCAAGGCCTTTCCGCACCTGGTCAGCCTGTTGCGAGCCGGCGTGCTCGAGCGCGATGCCGATGGCCGCTTTCTGCCGGGACCGCTGGCCCTGCAATTGGGACTGATCGCGTTGCAGCGCCTGTCGCCGGTGCGCGAGGCCGAGCCGGAAGTGCGCGGCCTTGCCGTGGATACCGGCCTCAGTGTCGCAATGGCCGTGCTCGGGCCGCTCGGACCGACGGTCGTGCGGCTCGAGGAATCGACGCGGCCGCAGCACGTCAGCCTGCGCGTCGGCACGGTGCTGTCGCTGGTGAATACCGCAATCGGCCGCGTGTTTGCCGCGCATCTGCCGGAAGATGTGCTCGGCGGAATGCTCCACCAGGAAGCGGTGCGGATGGCGGGCGCGTCGACGAAGGACATCGGGACCGGCAAGACCCCTTATGCCGCGAGGCTGGCCCGCATTCGCGCGCAAGGCGTCGACGATGCACTCGACAAACCGGTGCCCGGCATCCATACGTTGGCGGTGCCGGTGTTCGACCACACGGGTACCGTGGTGCTGGTGCTCGCGGCGATGGGGACGGCGGGGAGTTTCGATAGCGGGCACGACGGCAACGTCGCGCGCCGATTGGCCGGCGCAGCGCAACGCTTGTCGTGGCGATTTGGGCGGACGCAATCCGACGCACGGGGGTGAGATGACTGCCCAGCCTTGATTTCCATTGTTCGAACATGGTGTCAGGCCAACACTAGACTGTCAGGACAACAATCTTCAAGGAGACGACCCAATGTCACGCCCCATCCTGAACATCGCCGACGCCCAATACCTCGACTTCGCCGACCTGTCGCGCCAATACGGCTCCGAACTCCCCGCCGACCGCTACGGCGGCCGCATGGCGCCGATCGGGCGCATGCTCGGCGCGCAAAAGCTCGGCTACAACCTGACGGTGATCGAGCCCGGCAAGCGCGTGTTTCCTTTCCACAGCCACCGCGCCAACGAGGAGATGTTCTTTATCGTCGAAGGCAGCGGCGAAGTGCGCATCGGCGAGTCGCGCCATCCCGTTCGCGCCGGCGACGTGATCGCCTGTCCGGCGGGCGGTCCTGAAACCGCGCATCAGATCATCAATACCGGTACGCAGGAACTGAAAGTGCTGGCCGTCAGCACGATGACCGCGCCGGAGCTTTGCCACTATCCCGACTCGGGCAAGTTCGGCGTGCTCGATCACGGCAATGGGTTTGCCTATATCGGCCGCGCGGAGGGGAGCCTGGACTATTGGGAAGGCGAGTGAAGCACGGTTCGCCAGCCGCGACGCTGGCGAACCGCAGGGGCAGGAAGCGGTAGGCGGTGCGCTTATCCCGCCAGCTTGATCAGCGCCGGCACCGTCAGCACCGCCGTGTAATACCCCATGAACTGCACGCCGGTGTTGAAGCCCAGCACGCGCGACAGCAGGCCGCCGATCGAGCCGAGCGTGACGATCACCAGCAGGCCCAGCAGCTGACCTTCCCACACGCTGATCACCAGGATCAGCCCGACAAAGGTGGCGACGATGGCCTCGTGCGAAATGCGGCGCGATACGAACAGCGCGGCGCGGCGCGCGTAATTCATCGCAAACGGATACGACACGATCGCCGCCAGCAGCACCGCCAGCAGGCCGTAGCCGAGGAATTCCCAGTGGCTCAGCAGGTTGTGCAGGTTGTGGGTCTGGCCGTTGCCGGCATCGACGGTGAAGACCGGCGGGGCATTGAACAGCGGCGCGGCCGGACCGGCGGCCACCGGGCTCAGCGGCAGGCCGAAGGCGATCAGCGGAATCAGCGCCTCGGCGATATAGGTCGCCTCGGTGACGCCGTTGCGGGCGCTGAGCACCGTGGTCAGCCGGTGATAGGCGTGCTTGATGCGCGAGCCGACCAGTTCGCCCAGCACCACGGTCATCGCGACCGGGCTGAACACGAAGGTTGCGCTCGAGATCGCGGCCGTCGTCACGGTCCAGCGGGTCTGCGTGCCGTCCATCACCTTCAACGGATTGGGGAAATAGCCGCTCCATCCCTTCACGTCAGGTGCCAGCGTAAACGTGCGGGCTTCCTTGCGCTGCATGCGCGGACGGTCGACCGGCGACAGCGTCGAAAACAGGTCCGCGATCAGCGGGCCGATCGCGATGCCGAGGAAATAGCTGATGCTCAGCTTGACGCCGAATTTCGCGGTCAGGGTCTGCAGCGCGACGATCACCACCACGAAGGGCACCAGCGTCGCCACCGAGGCCCAGCGGCCCGGCGACGCGTAGGCGATCACCAGCGCGGCGGCCACGAAGATCCACGGCGCGGCCTTCGTGATCGTGGCGCCGAACGGGGCCAGCAGCACGGCGAACAGCACGGCCAGCGGCACCGCGCAGAACGCGGCGACGATGGCGCCGGAAATCATCTTGCGCAGCGCGATATGCGGCACGCCGAGATTGCGCAGATGATTGGCGTCCTGCATCAGCGGCGTGGCCATGGTATCGCCGGGAATGCCGAGCAACGCGGTCGGCACCGCGTGCGTCATGTGCTTGGCGACCGCGCCGGCCAGGAAGAAGGTGAACACGCCGGCGGGCGGCACGCCGAGCAGCACGACCAGCAACGTCAGCGGCGCGAGCGTGGTGGTCTCGTCGGTGCCCGACACCAGGCCGATCGCCGCGAAGACGATGGCGCCGGCCAGGCCCATGCCCAGCGCGACAAGGATCTGCGTCAGCAGAGGGGTGGATTCGATCATGATGCGCTCCAGGCGGTGGCGGGTCAGGCGGCGTTGGGGCGAGCAGGAGCGGCGGCCGCGTCCGCATCCGGTATCGCGACGTCGGCGTGGCCGGCGGCCATCGCACCGCGTTCGCGCGCGGCAAACAGCTCGTAGAGCTGGAGTTCGCGCAGTTCCTGCACCGTGGCGGCGGGGAGGTCGGCCATGGTTCCGAGTCCACCGGATTCCTCGGCAAGACGGTCGAGCGCCTGCTCGCGTGCGGCGGCCGCGGTTGCGCTGCTCGCATCGGTTCCGCTGTCCTCGGTGACCACGCGCTTGGGTTTGAAGAGGCAGGCGCAGATGAAGCCGGCCAGCACGCAGCCGGCCAGCCCGGCGAGCATCGCATAGGCGCGCGCGAGCTCCGGTGTGCGGACCAGTTCGGTCAGGATGCGGCTGGCGATCGCAAAGGCCGCGAGGCTCAGCGCGCCGCCGATGACGATGGCGCAGGCGAGATGGCGCGGATTGGCGGTATCGCCCCAGACTTCGACCAGCGGGCTGCCGGCGGCCTTGGGTTGTGGTTGCATGGTTGTCTCCTGTGTGGCGCCTCGCTTGTCGGCGGGCGCTTTTTCTTGGTGTGGCGAGCGGGGGTGGTCGGCAGGTCGCTGCCCCCTCCCTTAACCCCTTGCCCGCTCGCGGGAGAGAGGCCGGGGAGAGAGAAGTCTCCCGCCGCCGGGGGGCGCCTCTATCCCTGCCGCAGCTGCGCCAGCAGTTCGATTGCACGGTCGGTGCGCACGTCCTTTTCCTCGGCCATCCGGCGCGCCACCTGTTCGACCTCCTGGCCGACGGCGCCGGCGACCAGCGCGATATTGCGGGCGTGCAGCGCCATATGGCCGCGCTGGATGCCTTCGGTGGCGAGCGCGCGCAGGGCGCCGAGATTCTGCGCCAGTCCGACTGCGGCGGCGATTTCGCCGAGTTCCTGCGCGCTTTGCACGCCCAGGATCTTCAGCGCGAGCCGCGCCAGCGGATGGGTCTTGGTGGCGCCGCCCACCAGCCCCACCGGCATCGGCAATTCGATGGTGCCGACCAGCGCGCCGGTGGCGTCCTTCTCCCAATGCGTCAGCGACGTGTAGCGGCCCGCGCGGCAGGCATAGGCATGCGCGCCGGCCTCGACCGCGCGCCAGTCGTTGCCGGTCGCGACGATGACCGGATCGATGCCGTTCATGATGCCCTTGTTGTGTGTCGCCGCGCGGTACGGGTCGATTGCCGCGAAGGTGTAGGCGTCGAGCACGCCTTCGATGATGGCCTCGCCGCTGCGCTCGCCGGTGGCCAGCGCTTCGGGCGTCAGCCGCACGCGTGCGCGCGCAAGGCGCAGGTCGGCGAGGTTCGACAGGATGCGCAGCCGGACCGGCGCGCCGGTGATGCGCTCGACCACCGGCGATACCGCCTCGGCCATCGTATTGACGGTATTGGCGCCCATCGCGTCGCGCACGTCGACGATCAGGTGCATCACCACCATCGCGCCGCGCGGCGTGTCGGGAAACACATGGACCTCGATGTCGCGGCAGCCGCCACCGAGTCCGATCAGCACCTTGTCCCGCGCGTTGGCAACGGCGAGGATCTCGTCGCGATGGCGCAGCAGCGCCTGCCGCGCGCCATAGGGATCGGCGACGCCAACCACCTGCACCTGCGCCCGCATCAGCGGGCCGGAGCTCGAGGTCTCGAAGCCGCCGCAGCCGCGCGCGAGCTTGGCCATGTAGGAGGCCGCGGCAACGACGGACGGTTCCTCGACCGCCATCGGCACCAGCACGTCCTTGCCATTGATCTGGAAGTAGCCGGCCACGCCGAAGGGCAGTTCGAAGGTGCCGATCACGTTTTCGATCATGCCGTCGGCACGTGCCGCGCCCAGCGCGCCGGGCTCGGCCAGCCGTGCGTGCTCGTCGTCGTCCAGGCCGACCGCGTCCGCGATGGCGGCCAGGCGCTGGGCCGGCGTCATCTCGCGAAAGCGCGGCAGGCGGGAATCGACGGGTTTGCGGCGGGAGTCGGCCGCGGCGGTGGCATCGGAGGCAGCGGCGGCAGCGGCGGCATCGGACGAGGGGAGGGAGGCAAGCATCGAGGTCTCCGTTCTATGGTTCTCTGGTATGGAATGGAGACAGTCTAGGGTGACTGTACCAGCCAATAAGGGTACAGTTTGCGGGGACAGTGACCAGCCGCCCGGTATTTGCGCCCTATCGATGACCTCCACCGCTCCCGGCACCGCCCGCAAATCCCCATCGCTCGCCACCACGCTGGCCGACTCGATCGCCCGCCAGATCGCCGAAGGCGCCTATCGCACCGGCGATCGCCTGCCCTCGTTGCGCGAACTGGCGCAACTGCATGGCTACAGCAAGAACACGATCGTGGCCGCCTTCGAACTGCTGGTCGCGCGCGGGCTGGTCGAGCCGCGGCGTGGCTCGGGCTTCTTCGTTCGGGAGGTGGCGGTCCGGCCCGCGCCCGAGGAGGATGCCGGCACACTGGGCCGCGCGATGGACATCGTCTGGCTGATGCGCGAGCAATTGAAGAGCCGGCCCGACGTGCTGGCGGTCGGGGACGGCTTCCCGCCGGTGTCATGGCTGGCGGAGGCGCGGCTGGACCGCTATCACCACAAGGTCGTGCGCACCGGCCTGGGCGCGCTGTTCCGCTACGGCAACCGTTTCGGCTTCGGCCCGCTGCGCGACCATCTGGTTCGCAAGCTCGGCGATGTCGGCATCGGCGCGCAGGCCAGGCAGATCGTGCTGACGCACGGCGCCAACGAGGCGCTGGACCTGGTGATCCGCTACTTCGTGCCGGCCGGCGGCACGGTGCTGGTCGACGATCCCGGCTATTACCCGCTGTTCGGCAAGCTCAAGCTTGCCGGCGCCCGCATCGTCGGCGTGCCGCGGCTCGCGGATGGCCCGGACATCGACGCGCTGGAGCAGATCCTGACCCGCGAGCGGCCGCGGCTGTTCTTCACCCAATCGGTCGGCCACAACCCCACCGGCTCGGATCTTTCCGCGGCCATGGCCTATCGCCTGCTGCAGCTGGCCGAGCGCTTCAATCTGCTGGTGGTCGAGAACGATGCGCTGGCGGACTTCAAGCCGACCACGCTGCCGCGGCTGTCCGCATTGGACCAGTTGCAGCGCACGATCTATATCGGCAGCTTTTCCAAGTCCTTCTCGGCGGCGCTGCGGGTCGGCTATATCGCGTGCAACGACGCGCTGGCCAGCGATCTGGCCGACCTGAAGGCGCTGATCCATGTCAGCAGCTCGGAGTACTGCGAGCGCACGGTCGACGTGATCCTCAGCGAAGGCCATTACCAGCGCTATCTCGCCAAACTGCGGGCGCGGCTGGCCGCCGCCACCGAGCAGGCATTGGCGCTGTTCGATCGGCTGGACGCGGACGTATGGGTGCGTCCGCCGCAGAGCCTGTACTTGTGGGCCGCGTTTCCGGACGCGCCGGACTCGCTGGCGCTGGCCGAGGCCTTGCTCGCGCAAAAGGTGATGATCGCGCCCGGCCGCGTGTTCCGTGTCGATCCGGAGGCCCGGTCGCCTTGGGCGCGGTTCAATGTGGGCGCGGTGCTGGATCCGCGCTTCGAGGCGGCCGTGCGGCGGGTGTTGGGGCGGCGAGGACGGGGTTAGCCCGTCGGGGGAAACAACTGCGTGGAAAACCGGGATGCAGAACGCGATCGCGGTGGGCAACGTCGTCGCCGGCACCGGATGGCGATGCCTCCGGTGCCGTCGTCGATTTGCGTTGGTAGGCTCGATTGGACTCGAACCAACGACCCCCACCATGTCAAGGTGGTGCTCTAACCAGCTGAGCTACGAGCCTGTGGAAGGCGCGGATTATAGAGAAGCTTTTGCGTGCGCACAAGCCTGCCGCGAAAAAAATGCGGCACGGATTTGCGGGCTGTGGGACACCGCCCGATTGCCGGGCCCGCGTGGCTCTCCTAAAAAGGGAACAACGGCAAGCCAACAAGCCTGTCCAGCCAGCCATTTGGCCCATCCGCCCATTCCCCCATTCGCCCATTCACACGTGCCATGCTGAAGATCGCCACCTTCAATATCAACGGCATCCGCGCCCGCCTGCCCGCATTGCTGGAATGGCTGGAGCGCGAGGCGCCCGACGTCGTCTGCCTGCAGGAATTGAAGACCGTCGATTCCGGCTTTCCGATCGATGCGATTCGTGCCGCCGGCTATGGCGCGATCTGGCATGGCGAGAAGTCGTGGAATGGCGTGGCGATCCTGTCGCGCGGAACCGAGCCGATCGAAAGCCGGCGTGGATTGCCCGGGGACGATGGCGACAAGCAGAGCCGCTACATCGAGGCGGCGGTGCATGGCGTGCTGGTGGGCTGCCTGTATCTGCCGAACGGCAATCCGCAGCCGGGCCCGAAGTTCGACTACAAGCTGGCCTGGTTCGAGCGCCTGCTGAAGTATGCGGCCACGCTCTACGACAGCGGCCATCCGGTCGTGCTGGCTGGCGACTACAACGTGGTGCCGACCGACGAGGACATCTACAACCCGCGTTCCTGGCTCAAGGACGCCTTGCTGCAGCCCGAAAGCCGCGCCTGCTATCGACGCCTGCTGGAGCAGGGATGGGTCGATGCCTTGCGCGAAAAATATCCCGACGAGCGGATCTATACCTTCTGGGATTATTTCCGCCAGCACTGGCAGACCAATTCGGGGCTGCGCATCGACCATCTGCTGCTGAACGCGACGCTGGCCCCGGCGTTGCGCGAGGCCGGCGTCGATCGCTGGGTCCGCGGCGCGCCGCAGGCGAGCGACCATGCGCCGGCGTGGATCACGCTGGAGTTCGGTGGTGGCGCGGGAAGGCGTCGGGCGTCGTCGAAGGCGGCGGCGAAGGCGCCGGCGAAGAAGGCTGCCACGACCGGGGCCGCGGCTGCGAAGGCGGTTATCGCGAAGGCGCCTGCGGCTGCCAAGCGGGGCACCGCTGCGGAGAAGGCCACGGCTGCCAAGAAGGCCACCGGTACAAAGGACGCTACCGCCGCAAAGAAGGTCACTGCGGCCAGGAAATCCACCGATACAAAGAACGCTACCGCTGCAAAGAAGGTCACTACGGCCAGGAAAGCCACCCCGGCAAAGAAAGCCACCCCAGCAAAGAAAGCCACCGCCAAGAAGGCCACCGCCGCCAGGTGAAGCGCGACTGAGCGACAATGACGCCCGTCGCGGCCACAGGCGCCGCGCCAATGCCGTTTGTCGATTGAACTCCCCCTCGCTTCGCCCATGCTCCTGAAAGTCGGCGCGCTCGCCAGGCAGACGGGCCTGACGGTCCGCGCCCTGCATCACTACGACCGCATCGGCCTGCTCAAGCCTTCCGGGCGTTCGGCCGCGGGCTATCGCCTCTACAACCGCGACGACGTGGCGCGGCTGCATGCGATCCAGGTCTTGCGCCAGTCCGGCCTGTCGCTGGCCGCCATCGGCGCGCTGCTGGCGGGCGAGGGGCCGCCGCGGCATCGCATCGTCACGCAGCAGATCGAGGCGCTCGATCGCGAGATTGCCCGGGCGACCGAACTGCGTGGCCGTCTGGTGCTGCTGCAGACGGTGCTGGCCGCGGGCGGCGAGCCCGAGATCGAGCACTGGCTTGCGGCCCTGCGCCAGATGCGGGCCTATCGCGAGTACTTCAGCGAGGCGGAGCTCGAAACGATCTTCCGCGACTGGATCGCCACCGAGGCGGAATGGCAGCCACTGCTGGACGAGATCCGCGAGGCGATGGCCGGGCAATGGCCCGCGGATGCGATCGGCACGCAGGCGCTGGCGGCTCGCTGGATGCATCTGGCCATGCGCTGGATGCAGGGCGACATGGCACGGGCCATCCGTTGGGGCGAGATGATCAAGCAGGCCGCGCAACAGGGCTTTGGCGGCATCGACGCGGCGATGGTCCGCTATATGGAGGCGGCCGTCGAACTGCGCATGGCGGCGTGGCTGCGGCACCTGTCGCCGGACGAACTGGCGCGGCTCGACAAACGGCTCGAACCCGAATGGCGGGCGCTGGCGCAGCGCGCCCGTGCGCTGATCGCGGCTGGCACCGATCCTTCCGCGGCGGCGAGCCGCACGCTGTTGCGCGATTGGGATGCCTTGGTCGACCGTATGGTGGGCCACGATGCAGGGCTGCGCGACAAGCTGCTGAAGGCCTATCGCGACGAGCCGCTGCTGCAGGTCGGGCACATGGTCGATCCCGGCGTGCGCGAGTTTGTCGAGGCGGTGCGCACGCACGCCGGTAAGGCGCCGCCGCGGCGGCGCTGACGATCGGGTCACGCCGTGACATGGCGGGAACCGGCACGCGCGGGGGGTTGACCCTGACGTCCACGTCAGGGTCTATGCTGCCCCGCTTTCGCAGCAGGAGACCGCCATGTCCCACACCGACACCACCGCGCTGGCCCAGGGCCGGCCCAGCACGACAGCGCTGATGATGGCCATTGCGCGCGCCGTTCACCAGTTGCTCGACGATCCGCTCGTGCTGCCCGATCCCATTGCCTTGCCAATTCTTGGCCCCGAACTCGAACGCGCCGTGCGGGACGATCCCTATCGCCATAACGACCCGATGGCGCGCCCGATGCGCGCCGCGGTGGTGGCGCGCGCGATGGTCGCCGATGCCGAGCTGGCCGAGGCCGTTCGCGCCGGCGTGCGCCAATGCGTGGTGCTCGGCGCGGGCCTGGATACGCTGGCGTGGCGCGTGCCCGCGGCGGATGACGGCATGCGCGTATTCGAGGTCGACCATCCCGCCACGCAGGCGTGGAAGCGAGACCTGATGCGGCAGGCCGGGCTGAGCATGCCCGACGGTGTGACCGCCGTGCCGGCCGACCTTCAGCATGCATCGCTGCAGGGCGTGCTGGAGCGAGCGGGCTTTCGCCGCGACCGGCCCGCCTGCTTCGTATGGCTTGGCGTGACGCCGTATCTGACGGACTCCGCGATCGAAAGCACGTTGCGCCATGTCGCCAGCCTGCCGGCGGGCACGCGCATCGTGTTCGACTACCGCGTCGATGCCGGCGTGCTGCCGCCATTCGAGCGCGTGATGGCGGCGCATATGGCCGAGCAGGTGGCCGCGCTGGGCGAGCCCTGGCTGTCGGAGTTTGTGCCGGAACAACTGGTGCAACGGCTGACCGCCATGGGCTTTACCGAGGTGACGGATCTCGACGCGCCGGCGCTGAATGCGCGCTATTTCCCTCGCCGCAAGGACGGCCTGCAGACCGCCGGCGGGGGCCTGCGGGTGCTGTGCGCCAGCGTGGGGGAAGCGCGATAGCCTGGCGTCGTGGAGGCGCCAGGCGCGAGACGGCAGACGCCTGACGCCTGACTGACGGCTGACGGCTGACGCCGGACGCCGGACGCCGGACGCCAGGCGCCACCACTCAGCCGCGTGCCGCCGCCAGCGTCCGGCGGGCGTAGTACTCGAACGTCAGCTGCGAGCGGCGCGGCGTCAGGATCCAGTCGTGCGCCTCCGTGGCCAGCGCCTCGGGCAGCGGCTTGATGGTGCCGGCCGCCATCGCGGCCAGTTGCATGCGGGCCGCGCGCTCGAACAGCAGCGCCATCACGCAGGCCTCCTCGACCGAGGTGGCCGCGATCAGCAGGCCGTGGTGGGCCAGCAGGATCGCGCGCTTGTCGCCCAGCGCCGCCGAAATGATTTCGCCTTCCTCGTTGCCGACCGGCACGCCCGGCCATTTCTCCAGGAACGCGCAATCGCCATACAGCACGCACGTATCCATATGCGACACCGTCAACGGGACTTCCAGCATCGACAGCGTGGCCGCGTGGAACGGATGCGTGTGGATGATGCAGTTGACGTCCGGCCGCGCGCGATAGATCCACGAGTGAAAGCGGTTGGCGGGATTGGCCATGCCGCCGCCCTCGAGCACACGCAGGTCTTCGTCGACCAGCAGCAGGTTTTCCGCGGTGATCTCGTCGAAGCCGAGCCCCAGCTGCTGCGTGTAGTAGCGGCCGGGTGCGTCCGCCCGAGCCGTGATCTGGCCGGCAAGGCCGGAATCGTGGCCGCCGTCGAACAGGATGCGGCAGGTCAGCGCCACCTTTTCGCGCAGCGATCGTTCCGGCACGGTCAGCCGGGTTTGCATCTCGCCCTGTGCGCGGGCGATCAGCTCGTCTTTCTTCAGGTCGAAGGTATCAGCCATGTTGGATGCTCCGTTGGGATGTCGAGGGGCCGGTTGCGGTCGTCCGGTTGCGGTCGCCCTTACTCGGCCTTGATCTTTGCCGCTTCGACCACCGCCGCCCACTTCTTCTTTTCGGCGGCCATCGTCGCGGCGTATTCCTGTTGGGTGCCGGCCAGCGCCTCGCTGCCTTGCGCCGCGAGCCGGCTGCGCAAGCCCGGGCGCGCCAGCGTGGTCCGCAGCGTCGTGGCCAGTCTGTCGACGACTGCCGGCGGCGTGCCGGCCGGGACGTACAGCGCATTCCATGAACTGGTCTCGAACGATGGCAAGCCGGCTTCCTGGCTCGTGGGCACCGTGGGAGCGGCGCTGGAGCGCGTGCCGTTGGCGATCGCCAGCGCGCGCAGCTTGCCGGCCTTGACCTGCGGCATCACCACCGGCACGGCGTCGATCACCGCGGCGACATGGCCGCCGATGGCGGCATTGACGGCTTCCGCGCCGCTCTTGTACGGCACGTGATTGATCTTTGTCCCGCTCAGCAGCTTGAACAGTTCCATGCTCATGTGCGGCGCGCTGGCGCTGCCCGCCGATCCGTAGTCGAGCCGGTCCGGATGGCTGCGCGCATAGGCGAGGAATTCGTTGAGGTCGCGCGCGGGCACGCTGGCGGCCACCGCCAGCATGAAGGGCGACTTCGACACCATGCCCAGCGGCGTGAACTGGCTGTCCGGCGAGTAGGGCAGCTTGCCGGCTGGGTAGATCAGCGGATTGACGATCTGCGTGCCCACCGTGCCCATGAACACCGTATAGCCGTCGGGCGCCGCCTTGGCGGCCGCCTGCGCGGCGATCAGGCCGCCGGCCCCAGGCCGGTTCTCGATCAGCACGGTCTGGCCCAGCGCGCCGGACCATTCCTGCCCGACCAGGCGGGCGATGTTGTCGGTGATGCCGCCGGCGCCAAAGGGCACCACCAGCCGGATCGGCTTGGCGGGGAACGGCTCTGCGGATAAGGCATTGGCGGTCAGCAGGCAACAGCCGGCCACCGCCATCATCCATCGGGGCGCTTTCATCTGGAACTCTCCGTTGTGTGTCATGTGATTGCCGGCATGACACAATGTGTCCTATGGAATGTGTTGTGTCAAGTAGGACATGTTGTACCCGGAGCGTCGATATAATGCCGCGGTCGCTTTCGCTACCGCCTCGTCATGGTCAATCTGGCGCATCGCCTCCGCACCCTCCGCCGCCAACGCGGCTTTTCGCTGGAAACGCTGGCCGAGCAGACCGGCCTGACGCGCAGCTATCTGTCCAAGCTCGAGCGGGGGCTCAGTTCGCCATCGATCGCCACGATCCTGAAGATCGCCGATGCCTACGGCATGGGAACGGGGCAACTGCTGGGCGATGCCCGCGACAGCGCGCACGAAGTCGTGTGCATCTCGCGCGCCGGCGAGCGCGAGCCGCTGTTACCCTCGGAACGCGAGGGGACCTATCGTTACGAGGCGATTGCCGCGCAGCGCAAGGTCAAGGCGATGGAGCCCTTCATCATGTATCCGCCGCGGGAGTTTCCCGACGAAGCGCGCTCCGCGCACAGCGGCGAGGAGTTCCTGTTCGTGCTGAAGGGCCAGGTCGAGGTGATGCTCGGAGAGGAAACGATCGCGTTGTCGATCGGCGATTCGCTGTACTTCGATGCCGATCTGCCGCACCGCATTCGCACGGCAGGGCGGGCGCAGGCCGAGGTGCTGGTTACCACGGCGAAGTAACAGCCGGAGCAAGAACCGGAGCAAGAACCGGAGCAAGAACCGGAGCAAGAACCGCAGCCGCAATGGAAAAGCCGCCGGGGCGCATCGCCGCCGGCGGCTTTGGCACGGTGGGGTGGGAGCCGGCACGCCGCCAGCTCCCTCCGTCGAATCGGCTTCAGGCCGTCTTGGCCTCCTGATAGGCCCTGTACAGGCGCTGGAACACCGGTCCCGGCACGCCCTTGCCGATTGTTTGGCCGTCGATCGTCACCACCGGAAGGATCTCCTTGCTGGCCGACGACAGCAGGACTTCGTCGGCGGCGAACACCTCGTCGCGGGTGACCGGGCGGGAGACCAGCGGAATCTCGAAGCGGGCGCACAGCTCTTCGATCAGGCCATAGCGGATCCCTTCGAGGATCAGATTGTCCTTGGGCGGCGCCGCGACGACGCCATTCTTGACGACCCAGACGTTGGACGCCGAGGCCTCGGTCAGCATGCCGTCGCGGAACTGGATGGCCTCGGTCACGCCATGCTCGGCCGCATTCTGCGCAGCCAGCACATTGCCCAGCAGCGAGGTCGACTTGATCTGGCAGTGCAGCCAGCGCTTGTCCTCCATCGTGACGCAGGCCACCCCGCGCTCGGTCGCGGCGGCCGGCGGCAGCGACATCGGATTGGTCATGATGAAGACGGTCGGCGTGACTTCCTTCGGGAAGGCGTGCATGCGCTTGGCGACGCCGCGCGTGACCTGGATATAGATCATCTGGTCCGGCATCGGATTGGCCTGCATCACGCGCGCGATCAGCGCCGTCCATTGGCCCTCGTCATGCGGATTCGGAATACCGATCGCATCGAGGCTGCGCGCGAGCCGGGCCAGATGCTGTGCCGCGCGGAACGGCTTGCCGGCATAGACCGGGATCACCTCGTAGACGCCGTCGCCAAAAATAAAGCCGCGGTCGAGCACGGGGATGCGCGCCTCGGACAGCGGCGTCAATTCGCCGTTCAGATAAACGATGGCGTCGGAGCTGGAAGTCATGGTGTTGGATGCGTGGAGAACAGGATGAAGCATTGTTCCACAGCGGCTTGCGCGGGGTCATGCCGAATACGCATAACGTTGCGCCGGGGGCCTTCCGGACGAAAGCCGACGAACGCCGGACGAAAGCAAGCTTGGCCTTGCTTGTAGGACGAATCCTTGCCGTAATCAGCGGCCCTCCGACGCCGCTGACCGGTGTCCTGCGGAATACTCCGGGGAAAACGACTGACAGCGTGGCGCCGTGCTCACCTTCGTGTTGCTGACCCTCGCCGCGATCGGGCTGATCGCGATCGTGATCTACCTGTCGAAATGAGCGGCAGGCGGCTGGCCCATGCCATGCGACGAGGCACGGGGCAGGGCCGGTGCGCGCCGGCAGCGCGCGCCTCAGCTCGCGCCGTCGGTACGCAGCGGCGCGGCGGCGACCGGCAAGCCCGGAGGCTCCTGGCCGCCGCCCGTATCGTTGGCAGCGACGCGCTCGTCCGGTGCCGGGGCCGGCGTGGGCGTCTCGTCAAGACGATTGCCATGCGCGTCCAGGTCCGGCCGGCGCGCGAACAGCAGCGCGAAGTCGCTCAGTGCCTGCCACGTGCTCTGGTGCGCGATGATGTCCGAATGATTGCTGCCGGGAATGGTCTCCACCGCCACCGGCCCCGGCCACGCCGCCATCAGGCGCTCGGAGCATGCATGCGGGACGACGTCGTCGACCTCGGCGAGCAGCACCTTGGTCCGCTGCACCACCTTCTTGCAGTGCGAGATCGAATCGAAGTGATGACGCATCAGCTGGCGCAGCGGCACCAGCGGAAACCGCTTGCGCACCAGTTCCAGCAGCGAATCGTAGGGCGTGATCAATTGCAGGCTCTCGAAGTCCTGCAGATCGGCCAGCTGGATCGCGACCCCCGTGCCCAGGCTGCGGCCGACCACGTGGACCCGCGTGCCCGGCAGCACGCGCCGCAGATGCAGCAGGAACTGGCTGGCATCGGCGACGGCCGCCGCCTCCGACGGGCTCCCGTCGGAATGGCCGAGGCCCCGATAGTCGAACGTGGCGAAGCCGACTTCGGGCGGCAGCCAATGTAGAAATTGCATGGTCTCGAGCACGTCTTCCCCGCGACCTGGCAAATAGAACAACAGATCGGTGACGGCGCAGTGCGCATCGCCGCGATACACGTAGCCGCGCAGCATCCCGCCGGGGATGGTGTGCGAATAGGCGGTGATGCCTTCCGGCAGTTCGCGCGGCGGGCGCCGCCTCGCGTCGAACAGCAGGCGGCCCTGATTGATGCCGAGGTAGGTCCAGTAGCTGAGAAAGCCGGCTGCCGTCAGCACGGCGGCGGCGCCGATGGTCTTGCAGGGCAGGTGCATCAGGACCTGCCGGAACAAGCTGCGGTTCGCGTGGTGATTCGCGTGGTGATTCACATTGCGATTCGCATTGCGGTTCGGGTTGCGTTTCTGTTCATCCATGAGGCGCACCTTATACGAATTCGCCCCTGTGCGGCAAATCGCTGCCGAACACGGGCGGATAGCGGCAATTGCCGGCAGTACCCCAATGGTGCGGACCTGTGCGTCGCGGCATCGCATCCGCATCGGGGGTCACCCCCTCGCGATCGGCGGATCGATTTCCTATGCTGCCTGTGTCCCCTCACCTGTCCCTGTCCTGACAAGGAGAACAACATGGATCGCCGCCAGTTCTTGAAATGGGGAAGCTTCATCACCGTCTCGGTCGCCACCACAGGGTTGGCCGGCTGCGGCGGTGGCGATGACAATCCCGATCCGCCCGAACCCGACCTGTTCGACTTCCGCCACGGGGTCGCCTCCGGCGATCCTCGTCCCGACAGCGTCGTGTTGTGGACACGCGTCGAAGGCGACAACGGCAGGCGCCACGTCAATGTGCGCCTGCAGGTGTCGACCCAGGAGGACTTTTCCACGCTGGTCGTCAATGACCTTCTGCGCGCCTTGCCCGAGTGGGACTACACGCTGCGCACCAAGGTCACCGGCCTGAGCGCCGCCACCACCTACTACTACCGTTTCCGCGTGGGCAGCCGCTTCAGCCCGGTCGGGCGCACCCGCACCGCGCCCGCGGCCGGCACGCCGCTGTCGCAGCTGAAGTTCGCCTTCGTCAGCTGTCAGGACTGGAGCATCAACCACTGGGCCGGCATGGAGGAGCTTGCCCAGCAGGACCTCGATTTCATCGTGCACACAGGCGACTACATCTACGAGGCCGTGGCCGACGGCGCGCCGGTCAATCTGGTCGAAAGCCGCCATACGCCGCTGTCGCTGCCCGACGGCACGACGCTGCCGAGCGGCTTCCGCTACGCGACCACGCTGGAGGACTACCGCTATCTGTACAAGGCCTATCGCAGCGACGCGCGCCTGCAGGCGCTGCATGCGCGCTTCCCGATGATCGCGATCTGGGACGACCACGAGTTCTCCGACGACTGCTGGCAGGACCGCCAGAGCTACGATGCCGACGACGACCAGTCGCCGCAGACCGCGCGGCGGCGCAGCGCCAACCAGGCCTGGTTCGAGTACCTGCCCGCCGATGTCACGCTGGACCTGAACAACCCCTCGTTCCAGAACATCCAGATCTATCGCGCGTTCACGTTCGGCAATCTGGCGACGCTGCTGATGACGGACGAGCGGCTGTATCGCGCCGACCATCTGATTTCCGAGGCCAATGCCGGCGGCGATGTCGGCAGCCGCTTCTTCATCCGGCGCGATGCGCTGAAGGCGGCAGAGGACGCCAAGATCGCCGCGGCCGGCGGTGCGCTGACGCAGGTATCGATGCTGGGCGATGCGCAGCGCGCGTGGTGGCAGGACCGTGTGGGCGGTGCGGCGACGACGTGGAAGCTGTGGGGCAACCAGGTTTCGCTGCTGCGCATGCAGATCGATCTGACCGAAGCCATCGCGGAGCTGATGGTGTTGCGGCTGATCGCAAGCAATACGGCGCTGACGCCGCTGCGCGACCAGATGGAAACGGCGTTGACCGCGGACCTGCGCGCCGCGCTATCGTCCGGGACCTATCCGAACAACGTCGCCTACACCAATCTGCGGCAACTGCTGTCCACGCAGGCCGGCATCGACAGCGCGACCTTCGACGCCAATATCAAGCCGACGCTGGACAGCCGCCTGCCACCGGCCTCGCTGCTGGCCACCTATGTCTTGAACGCGGACCAGTGGGATGGCTACGACGCGGAACGTCGGAACCTGATGGCCTTCCTGAAGACGAACAACGTCCGCAATGTGGTGGCGCTGACCGGAGATATCCACGCCTTCTTTGCCGGCGTGGTGATGGACGACTTCGATGCGGCCACGCCGACGCCGGTGATGGTCGACCTGGTCGGGGCAGGGCTGTCGAGCAATACGCTGATGAGCACGTACAAGAGCGTGGTCGACAACGACCCGCGCTTTGCCGAGATCAAGGCGTTGATCTACGAGGAGGTCAGCGGCGCGGTCGTCAATACCCTCAATCGCACGCTGCAGCATTTCAATCCGTGGATGCGGTACGCGGAGACCAATGTCACCGGCTATGCGATCGTCACGTTGACGCCGGACAAGCTGAACTGCGCCTTCCATATCATGAAGGGCTTGGTCGACGGCAATGCGCCGCCGCAGCCGGCGACGGCGCGCGTCACCACGGTCGAGGTGCCGGCGGGTTCGGCGGTGGTGAACGTGGTCTGAGGGGGATCGCGGCGCGGCAGGCCGGCGCCCCGCCGGCCGCCGCCGGCCCCCGCTGGCCACCGCGCTGAGGCATGGGGTTTGGTACGATCAGTGACGGCGCGCATCCGATGCGATGCGCGCCGCGGAAGGGGCACCCGAAGGCGGGCACCCGAAGGCGGGCACCCGAAGGCGGGCACCCGAAGGTGGGCACCCAAAGGCGCGTCCACCTGTCTGTCTGATCCACCACGGAGATCCCATGCGTTGCAGCGCTGCCGGCCCGGTCCTGTCCGCCATCCCGATCAGGGTCCTTGGCGCCGTCCTGAGCGCCGTGCTTACCGCGGGACTTGGCGCCGCGTTCTGCGGCCCTGGCGTGGCGCATGCCGCGCCTGCGTCGGTGGAAACGGCGGGCGTGCCGCCGCCCGCATCAGCCGGCGAGGCGGCGCCGGCGTTGCCCACGCCGGTCGCCACCGCCGAAGGCATCTCCGAGTACCGCCTGCCCAACGGACTGCGCGTGCTGCTCGCCCCGGATGCGGCGCAGCCGACCACCACGATCAACATCACCTACCTGGTCGGCAGCCGGCACGAAAGCTACGGCGAAAGCGGCATGGCCCACCTGCTCGAGCATCTGCTGTTCAAGGGCACGCCGAGCGTTCCCGATGGCGCGATCGGCCGGCAGATGGCGAGCCGGGGGATGCAGTTCAACGGCACCACCGCGCACGATCGCACCAATTACTTCGCCACCTTTGCCGCCAGCGAGGAAAACCTGGACTGGCTGCTGCGAATGGAAGCGGACCGCATGGTCAACAGCACGATCTCGCGCAGTGCGCTCGACAGCGAGATGACGGTGGTGCGCAACGAGCTGGAGCGCGGGGAAAACAGCCCGACTGGCGTGCTGCTTCGCCAATTGGCGGCAAGCGCCTACCACTGGCACAACTACGGCAAGGCGCCGATCGGCGCGCGCAGCGATATCGAGCACGTGGGCATCGATGCGCTGCAGGCCTTCTATCGTCGTTACTACCAGCCCGACAACGCGGTGCTGGTGATCACCGGGCAATTCGATCCAGCCCGCACGCTGGCCAGCGTGAGCCGCTATTTCGGCGCGATCCCCAGGCCCAACCGCGTGCTGGCGGAACAGTACACCGTCGAGCCGCCGCAGGAAGGACCACGCGAGATCCTGCTGCAGCGGCCCGGCGATATCCAGGTCGTGGCCGCGCAATACCACATTGGCCCGGGCGCGCATCCGGATACCGCGGCGATGACGCTGCTGGTCGATATCCTGACCGCGATACCGGGAGGCCGGCTGTATCGCGGACTGGTGGAGCAGAAGAAGGCCGCGTCGCAAACGGGCTTTCTGCGAGCGTTGAAGCAGCCGGGCAGCGTGGTGTTCCTCGCGCAGGTCGGCAAGGCGCAATCGCTGGAGCCGGCGCGCACCGGACTGCTTGAGCTGGTGGAAGGCATCGCGGCCCAGCCGATCACGCAGGAGGAACTCGACCGCGCGCAGCGTCGCGCGCGCAACGGCTACGAACGCATGCTGAACGACCCGGCCAGCTACGGCGTGGCGCTGTCGGAAGCCATCGCCAAGGGCGATTGGCGGCTGATGCTGATTACGCGGGATCAGATCGAGCGGGTAACGGTCGACGACGTCAATCGCGTCGCCCGCCACTATCTGCAGCGCACCAATCGCACGCTGGGCCAGTTCATTCCGGTCGACGTGCCGAGCTACGTCGCGATTCCGCCGGCGCCGGACCTGGCCGAGCTGACGCGCGGCTATCGCGGCAAGCCCGGCAACGCGCCGGTCGCACCGTTCGCGCCGACCCCCGCCAATATCGAGGCGCATACGCTGCGCGCGACGCTGCCGAACGGCATGGTCATGGCGATGCTGCCCAAGCCCACGCGCGGTGCGCGCGTGCACGGCCAACTGGTGCTGCGCATGGGCGATGTCGACAGCCTGCGCGGCCTGGACGCGGTGGGCACGCTGACCGCCGGCATGCTGATGCGCGGCGCCGGCGGACGCGATCGGCAGCAGCTGATCGATGCCTTCGAGGCGCTGCGGACGACGGTCGGGGTTTCGGGCGACGCCGAACGCGTCACCGTCAGCTTCCAGGCGCCGCGCGAACATCTGCCGCAGGTCCTGACGCTGCTGCGCGATGTGCTGCGCGAACCGACCCTGCCCGCCGCGGAATTCGAGGTGCTGCGCACCACTGCGGTCGCCGGCATCCAGAGCCAGGTACGGCAGCCCGAGGCGCTTGCTCCGGTCGTGCTGGGCCGGCACGGCAATCCCTATCCGAAGGGCGACCCGCGCTATGTGCCCACGCTGGAGGAATCGATCGCCGAGCTGCGGGCGGTCCAGCTCGAGCAACTGCGCGACTTCCATCGGCGCTTCTACGGCGCCAGCCATGCGCAGTTCGCGCTGGTGGGCGACTTCGATGCCGAAGCCGCCCGGCAGCAGGTGCAGGCGCTGTTCGGCGACTGGAGCGCGCCGATGCCGTTCGCCCGCGTCGAGCGCGATTTCCTGCCGCTGCATCCGGCCAGCCTGGCCGTGCCGACGCCGCACAAGGCCAATGCCAGTTTCATCGCCGCGCTGCCGATCGGCATGACGATGGACCATCCCGACTATGCGGCGCTGGCGATCGCCAACCGGATCTTCGGCGGCAGCTCGATGAAGAGCCGGCTGGCCGACCGGCTGCGCCAGCAGGAGGGCATCAGCTATGGCGCCACCAGCTACCTGCGGATCGGCGCGCTGGATACCGCCGGCCGCTTCGGCATCCAGGCCTCCTTTGCCCCGCAGAACCTGCCGCGGCTCAAGGCCGGCGTGCAGCGGGAGCTGCGGCGCTTCCTGCGCGAGGGCGTGACGGAGGAAGAACTGGCCGAGGCCAGGAGCGGACTGCGGCAGCAGGGGGTGGTCACCCGCAGCCGCGACGAGGCGCTGGTCTCGATGCTGGCCTATCAGCTGTTCGTCGGCCAGACCATGGCGTTCACCGAAGAGCTGGAGCGCCGCATCGACCAGACTACGGTCGAGCAGGTCAATGCGGCGATCCGGCGCTATCTGGACCCGGACCGCTTTGTCGAGGTCTATGCCGGTGCCTGGCCCGACGCAGGCGGGGCCGGGGACCCCGGCAAGGCGGCAGCCACGCCTGAAGGCGGTCAATAGCTATATCTAATGACAACGGTTTAAACGATAAATTGTACAAATGGAGGGGGCGTCGCCAGAATGGGGCCTTCGCTGCGACACATAACCACGCAGCACCAAGAATCTCACCCCGGAAACCCGAACCTACTACCCAACCAGGAGCGATCCCAATGCTGCAATCCCGTGAAGGCCAACGCGTCCCCAATGTCACGTTCCGCGTCCGCGAGAACAATGAATGGAAGAACCTGAACACCGCGGCGCTGTTCGACAACAAGACCGTCGTGGTCTTCTCGCTGCCCGGCGCGTTCACCCCGACCTGTTCGTCGACCCACCTGCCGCGCTACAACGAACTGGCGCCCGTTTTCGCCAAACACGGCGTCGACGCGGTCCTGTGCGTCTCGGTCAATGACACCTTCGTGATGAACGAGTGGGCCAAGGACCAGGAATCCGAGAACATCGTGATGATTCCCGACGGCAACGGCGAATTTACCGACGGCATGGGCATGCTGGTGGACAAGACCGACCTCGGCTTCGGCAAGCGCAGCTGGCGCTATTCGATGCTGGTCAAGAACGGTGTGGTCGACAAGATGTTCATCGAGCCGGAAGAGCCGGGCGACCCGTTCAAGGTCTCCGACGCCGACACGATGCTCGCCTACGTCGCCCCGGACGCCAAAAAGCCGGACCAGGTCGTGGTGTTCTCGAAGGAAGGCTGCCCGTTCTGCGCCAAGGCCAAGCAACTGCTGGCGGACAACGGCTACCAGTACATCGACGTGCCGCTGGAACACAAGATCCGCGGCAAGGTGCTTGGCGCGGTGTCCGGCACGATGACCGCCCCGCAGGTGTTCATCAACGGCAAGCTGATCGGCGGCGCCGAGCAGGTCGAGCAGTATCTGGCCGCCTGATCGCCCGCAGCGCCTTTATCCCCCGATTCCACTGATTCTTCCGTGGCGCGGTCCGGCAGTCGCCGGACCCGATGGCGGCGTGCCGCCCTCGGGTCCGTGGATTGAACCGCCCCGAATACTTCGAACATCCCGAATAGCTCGAATTCACCCATCGTCTCTCCGAACAGGAATTTCGCCATGCAAACCATCGTCACCGACATCGCCGTGATCGGCGCAGGCACCGCCGGCCTTGCGGCCTATCGCGCCGCCAAGGCCGCCGGCAAGCGGGCCGTGATCATCGAAGGCGGGGAATACGGCACCACCTGCGCGCGCGTCGGCTGCATGCCGTCGAAGCTGTTGATCGCGGCGGCCGAGGCCGCGCACGAGCTGCGCCATACCGCGCCGTTCGGGGTCCATGTCGATGGACAGATCCGCATCGATGGCCGCGAGGTGATGGACCGCGTGCGGCGCGAGCGCGATCGCTTCGTCGGCTTCGTGGTCCGTGGCGTCGACAATATTCCCGAGCGGGACCGTCTGCGCGGCTATGCCCGCTTCATCGACAACACGGTGCTGCAGGTCGGCGACGATGCCGACGGCACCGTGGTTCGCGCCGGCCGCGTGGTCATTGCCACCGGCTCGAGCCCGGCCGTGCCGCAGCCCTTCCGCGTGTTCGGCGACCGGCTGGTGGTCAACGACGACGTCTTCGACTGGCAGGACCTGCCGCGCCGCGTGGCCGTGTTCGGCCCCGGCGTGATCGGCCTCGAACTGGGCCAGGCGCTGTCGCGGCTCGGCGTGCATGTGCGCGTGTTCGGCGTGCGCGGGGGCGTCGGTCCGCTGACCGACCCGGCGATTCGCGCCTATGCCGCCCAGGCCTTCCAGCAGGAGTTCTATCTGGACCCGGATGCCAAGGTCACGGACATGGCGCGCGAAGGCGACGAGGCGGTGATCTCGTTCATCGACCGCGACGGCAATGCGGTCACCGAGCGCTTCGACTATGTGCTGGCCGCCACCGGCCGCCAGCCCAACGTGCGCAATCTGGGCCTGGAAAACACCGGGCTGGAGCTGGACGAGCGCGGCGTGCCCGTGTTCGACCCTGCCACGCTGCAATGCGGCTCGGCGCCGGTCTTCATCGCCGGCGACGCCAACGATGTCCTGCCGCTGCTGCACGAGGCCGCCGACGAGGGCAAGAGCGCCGGCGAGAATGCCGCCGCCTGGCCGCAGGTCTCGCCGGTGCCGCGCCGTGCGCCGATCGCGGTGGTGTTCGCCGATCCGCAACTGGCCATGGTCGGCCAGCGTTATGCCGACTTGCCGGCCGACAGCTTCGTCACCGGCGAGGTCAGCTTCGAGGACCAGGGGCGCAGCCGCGTGATGCTGAAGAATCGCGGGCTGATGCATGTCTATGCCGACAAGGCGAGCGGGCGTTTTCTCGGTGCGGAATGGATCGGGCCACGCGCCGAACATATCGCCCATCTGCTGGCATGGGCCTATCAGCAGCAATTGACCGTCGATCAGATGCTGGCGATGCCGTTCTATCACCCCGTGATCGAAGAAGGATTGCGCACCGCGTTGCGCGACGCACAGGCCCGGCTGCGCGCCTGAGCCGGTTAAATGCCGCCGTGGCGGCGTTCCTTGCCATTGCCGTTATGCGGCTTGCCGCGCATCCCCGCCTCGACATTGCGGGGGTGCGCATTATTATGTAATTGCCGAATATTGTGATTCTGTCTTATTGGATTACATTTTTTATAGTGACGCGCACATAACCGTGAGCTAGCATAACGGCACCCTACAACTGGCAAGGAATGACGATGGCGACTTACAAACAATTACTGGCAGAAAAGGAAAAACTCGAAGCGCAACTTGAGGAAGCCAGGCAAACCGAAGTGGCGACGGTGATCGCCCAGATCCAGCAGCTGATGGAGGATTATGGTTTGACGGCCGAGGATCTGGCACCGCGCCGCCGTGGCCGTCCTCGCAAATCGGCGGGACGCTCGGGTACGCCGGCGCCGGCCAAATACCGCGATCCCAAGACCGGCAAGACCTGGTCCGGCCGCGGCCGCGCACCGGCATGGCTGGGCAAGAATCGCGATCGCTTCCTGATCGCCGAGTAAGGTCGTGCGTGTAAGTCCGGGCGTGTAAGGTCGTGCGTTATTGCATTTCGCGAACGGTAATGCGTCGAATCGCAATATCCGACGCGGCCGATGTCCTGCCAGGGGATGCGATTTGCCGCCGGCCCGCCTGCGATTCTGTGCGATAGCCGATCCACGGGCGCCAGCATACCCATTGGTGTTTTGCGGGAATTCCCGCGTTTTGCACCGGTTCCGCCAAGTCTGCTTGCAAGAAGACATTGCGACAAGACAATGTGCAAGACATTGACGGCACTCAATTAAGTCTTTTCTTACAATCGAGCCGATCCTCCGTATTGCGCCGGGTCAACGCAATACGGGCCGGCCGCCGCCGAATTGCCGAAACGATAACGGTAACGGTGCGCCGCGCATCGAAACGCTCGCCGCACGCCAATACGATATCCTGCGCCGCTTCGGCGCGATCCTCCGATTCGCAGGTCAGCCATACCGCGCCTTGCAGGCAAACGACGGTGTATCCTTGGCCGATCACCAGCCGAAGCGGTTCGGTGCCAATGCGGCCAATCCGGCCAATTAGACCCATCCTGCCGATCCGGTCGGTCCCATCCATTCCGTCGAGTTCAGCGAATGCATGCATGGCAGTCTCCTGGCGTGCCCCGCATCGAGAAAGGGCGCCTTGTCATTGTGGCCACCCGCCTGATTCGCTGGCCGGATGTTTCGTCATCCCCGGTATTCCGGCGGATCATGGCCACCGCCGATGACAACGCCATCGGGGCCATATCCCTATCGGCTTCGGTCCGCGCCTGTGTCCACGCCTCTGTCCGGGCATTTGTGCCGGCCTCTGTCCGCGCATTTGGTCGCGCGTTTTTCCGCATCAGCCCGCCATGACGCCAATCAGCCAGGCCGCTTCCCATGCCCTGCGCGCGATGTCGCTCGATGCGCTGCGCGGATTCGACAGCGCGGCGCGGCATTTGAGCTTTACCGCCGCAGCCGACGAGTTGTGCCTGACGCAGTCGGCCATCAGCAAGCAGATCAAGAGCCTGGAGGACGCGCTCGGCGTGCCGCTGTTCCGGCGCGGGGCCAAGGGCTTGTCGCTGACGCCCGAGGGACGCCTGCTGCAGCAGGCCGCCAGGGAGGCCATCGAACGGCTGGCCGGCACCGTCGAGCGCCTGATCGCACCGGAGCGCAGCGCGATCTCCGTCACCACCACGCCGTCATTTGCCTCGCTTTGGCTGGTGCCACGCCTGGCGCGGTTCCAGGCGGAGGCGCCGGAGATCGACGTGCGCATCGACGCCTCGGAGGCGATCGCCAATCTGGACAGGGATGGCTTCGACCTGGCGATCCGGCTGAGCCAGCCGGGGCAGGCCCCCACCGCGCTGCTGCGCGAACGGCTGATGCTGGTGGCGGCGCCACAGGTCGCCGCGCGCATTCATCGGGCGGACGACATCCGTGCCGCGACGCTGCTGGTCTATCACGATCCGAATGCGCGTTTCGGCTGGATGTCGTGGGGCGAGTGGTATCGCCGCCTGGGCCTGACGCCGGTGGCCAGCCAGCCGTGCCTGTATTTCTCGCGCTACGAGCACGTCGTCGCCGCGGCCGCGGAAGGCGCGGGCGTCGCGATCGGCCGCACGCCGCTGATCCTGCCGCCGCTCGCCCGCGGCGAGCTGCAGGTGGTACTGCCGGATGCCGGAATCGACGGCATGGAATACCAGGTCGTGACCGCCGACCATGCACAGGCACGGCCCGCGGTGCACCGTTTCGAGGCCTGGTTGACGCGCGAACTGACGCGCGACGTCACCGGTTGACCAGAGGCGCCGCGCGCTCCCAGGCCGACACCGAGGACACCGACGACACCGATGACACCGACGACACCGACGACACCGACGACACCGGCGACACCGGCGACACCGGCGACACCGGCGACACCGGGCGATCAGAAGCGATGGCGCACGCCGACCCCGTAGTTGTTGCCGTGGGACAGGCCGCCGACCTTGTCGTAGTAATAGGCGACATAGACGTCGGTGCGCTTTGACAGGTTGTAGTCGTAGGCCACCGCCGCGGTGTTGCGCTCGACGTCGGCGACCTCGTTCTTGACCTTGCCGTAGGCATACGACAGCAGCAGGCTGCCCGCGCCGATCGGCACCGAAGCGCCGATCTGCCCGTTCGTGTGCTTGATGTCGCCGGTCGCGCTGTCGATATCGGATCGGATGTGCTGGCCCTGCGCGAACAGCTTGACCACCTTGAAGTCGTAGCTCAGGCCGGCCTGTACGGCGTTCTGCTTGCGAAAGCCCACCATCGCGGCCGGCGAGGTCACGTCGCCCGGCGTGTTGTGGAACTTGACCTGCTGGAAGGCGACGGTCGCGGCAAACGGGCCGTTGAAGTACAGCACGTTGCCGCCCCACTTGTTCTTGCCGTTGTCGCCGGCCTGCTCGCCGAAGGCGTAGATCGCGTTGAAGCTGAGCCCGCCGAACTTCGGCGACGAATAGACCAGCGAATTGCTCCAGCCCGAATCGCCGACGATGCCCGGATCGTAGACCGTGCCGCCATTGCTGCTGACATAGGTGTGGAAGATGGTCGGCGAGAAGTGGTACGAATCGACCAGCGGATTGAACAGGATCGTCGACAGGAAATAGGGCGTGGTATTGCGCCCGAGCCGGAGAGTGCCGGCCCTGTCGCTCTGCAGCCCGACGTAGGCGCTGCGCGTGAACATGCCGTCCGCATCGAAGCGGCCCGCGCGGCCGCCGTCGGCGCGATAGAAGCCGTTCAGGTCGAAGATCGCCTTCAGGCCGTTGCCCAGGTCCTCGGTGCCCTTGATGCCCCAATACGAGGTCTGCATGCCGCCGGCGCCCAGCACATAGGCGCGATCGCCGCCGACCGCCTTGTTGCTGCCGACGTAGGTGTCGACCTGACCGTACAGCGTCACGCTGGACTGCGCCAGCACGCCCCCGCTTGCCAATGCCGCCATGGCGGCCGCCAGCGCGCGCGCCGGCCTGGATTTCGTTGTTGTCATGCAAACCTCCATCGTTGACCCTGATTTCTCTCGTGCTTCGTTGTGATGTTTTTGTCGTGACGTCGCCGTGATCGTGCGCGTCGGCCCCGCTCGGCTGGCTCGGCCGTAGGACGGGGCGTTCGGATCAGTGTGCGGAAATCGGGCGGGACCGACCACCATCATTTTTCGCGCGACGCGAGCGCAAAATGTGTGCGGTGCCGGGGCAAGGACGGTGCAGCCGGATCGGCGCGCAGAGCCGACGCCGGGCGCTACGCGGCTACCGAGGCTACGCGGTTACCGAGTGCCAAATGAACCGCCAATGAGCGGCCAATGGGCAGCCACCAATGAGCGGCCAATGAGTGGCCACCGAGGGGCTGTCGAGCGGATACCGGCCGGCCACTACGCGACCAACGTCAACGGCGGGTGCAGCGCCCCGATGGCGGTCTTCAGATGTTCGGCGAATGCGGCCGCGGCCGGCGGCAGCGCGCGGCCCTTCCGCGTGGCCAGCACCAGCCGGCCCAGCGCCAGTTCCGGATCGCTCAGCGGCACCGCGGTCAGCGTGCCCTGCCGCGTTTCGCGCAGCGTGCCGGCATGGAACTGGAAGCAGATCGCATCGGTCTGCCGGACGAAACCCTTCAGCGTCTCGACCGTGGTCGCCTCGAGCATCACCGACAGATGCAGCCGATTGCGCGCGGCAATGGCCTCGATCAGCCGGCGGCTGGCAAAGTTGGCCGGACCGAGGGCGACCGGAAACGCCGCACAGTCGGCCAGCCGCAGCGTGCGCCGGGCCGCGAGCGGATGGTCCGGCCGCATCATCGCGCAGAACGGCTGCGGCGCGGCCGCCAGCTCCTGCAGCAGCGGACTGGCAGGCGGATCGTGCGCGAGCAGCAGGTCGGCGTCGTCCTGCTTCAGCGCATCCATCAGGGCATCGGTGCCGCCGATCGCCACATGGAATTGCACGCCGCGATGGCGCGCCTGATAGCGGCCGATCGCATCGGGCAGGAAATCGGTTGCCACCGACTCCGCCGACGCGATCCGCACCGAGCCGCGCACCAGCCCGCGCAGTTGCGCCATCTGCGCCGCGGCCGCGTCCAGGTCGGCCAGGCTGCGCCGGATCGTGGCCACCAGGACCTCGCCGGCCGACGTCAGGCGCACGCCGCGCGGCAGCCGCTCGAACAGCGGCGTGCCGATCTGCTGTTCCACCTCGAGAATCTTGCGGTTCAGCGCGGTGGATGCGACATGCAGCTGTTCGGCCGCCTTGCGGATCGAGCCGCAGCGGGCCACGGTGTCGAGGTACAGATAGACGCGGGGAGGGTGAAGCATCGGCTCGGGGCAGCAGGAATCGGAACGATCACTGCTAGCAAGGATCGTGCGCACCCTGTGCGCCCGGCGGACAACACGGCGATTGGGGCCCTGCGCTGGCCGATCGTCCGTTCGCGTCCTATTGTGGGACGTGGTTGGGTCGGTCCGGACGGTGCGCGGCCGGCCCTTGATCTGTAACAACTTCGACGGAGCGCAAGGCTATGCAGAAGACTGGATCGGCAAGATGGCAAGGCGGCATCAAGGACGGCGGCGGCACGATCTCGACCCAGAGCGGCGTGCTCAAGGATGCGCCATACGGCTTCAAGGCGCGCTTCGAGGGCGGCCCCGGCACCAACCCCGAGGAACTGATCGGCGCCGCGCATGCCGGCTGCTTTTCGATGGCCCTGTCGCTGATCCTCGGCGAGGCGGGCATGGTGCCGGACAGCATCGACACCAAGGCCACCGTGACGCTGGAAAAGGAAGGCGGCGGCTCCAGTATCACGGCCATCCATCTCGACGTGGCGGTGCGCATCCCCGGCGCGGACCAGGCCGCCTTCGACAAGTGCGCGCAGACCGCCAAGGAGAACTGCCCGGTGTCCAAGCTGATGAAGGCGCCGATCACGATGAATGCCACCCTGAATGCCTGAGGCCGGGTCCGCCGCCGTGCCGCGCCAACATGGCCCGGCGGCGAGATTCGCGGGAACCGGGCGCGAAACGCGCTTTCTATAATGGACAGGGCGCAGCGCCCCGCCATCCGGCGCTGCTGCCCGCCACCTCAGGAGGCAACATCATGCAGAGCAGCGAAGCGGTGCTCACGCAGGCCCGCGCGGCGCTGGCCAATCTGCCGTTCCACGGCCAGCATCTCCATCCCACCATCAATCTGCGCCTGTCCGACGGCGCTCTGATCCTCGAGGGCGACGTGCCGGATATCGTCGCCAAGACCCGGGCCGCGGCCCGGATGCGCAAGATCGACGGCGTATCGTGCGTGATCGACCATCTACGCGTGGCCAACGGCGCCGCGCCCGCAGGCGATGGCGAGCTGCGCAATGCCGTCTGCCAGCGACTGCTGCAGGCGGTGGATTTCCGCAGTTGCAAGATTTGCGTGCATGCCAAGGGCCGGCTGGAAACGCTGCGCGAGGCGGTGGGCGAGCGCAGCGGCTGGATCGAGGTCAATACCGTCGATGGCATCGTGACCCTGCGCGGACAGGTGATCAGCCTTTCCCATATGCGCCTGGCCGGCGTGCTGGCCTGGTGGTCGCCCGGCTGCCAGTGCGTGGTCAATGAGCTGGAGATAGCGCCGGCCGAGCGCGACAACGACGAGGAGATCACCGAGGCGCTGCGCCTGGTGCTCGAGTCGGACCCGCTGGTCAATGCGGACCAGATCGTCATCCGCACCGAAAACCGCGTGGTCACGCTGGAGGGCTATGCGGGCGAGGGCGCGCGCCGCCAGGCCGAACGCGATGCCTGGTATCTGCACGGCGTCGAGGACGTGGTCAACCGGATCGAGCGCCGGCCCGACGCCGTCTGACGTCCGAACGCGCGAGAAGCGCTGCCGAAGGGTTTGTGCTGTTTCTCGCCCCGGGCCCTGGCCCCCGCCCCCGGGCCCCGGGGCCCCGGTCCTTCAGGCCGCGGCGCCTTCGCGCAGCGCGTCCTCCACGCGCCAATAGCGGCGCCGCGCCCGCAGCGCGTAGCGGGCGCGATAGTGCGACATCGACATCCCTGTCGCGCGCTGGAACAGCCGCCGGAAGGTCGCCGCATCGCTGTAGCCGCACGCTTCGGCGATCGCCTGCGTGCCGTGCAGCGATACCTCCAGCAGCGTCTTCGCGCGTTCGATCCGCAGCGCATGCAGACAGGCCAGCGGCGTCGCGCCGGTGACCTGGCGGAAATGCCGCAGCAAGGTCCGCTCGCTGACCGCGGCGGCGCGGGCCACTTCGGCCAGCCGGTATGGCGCGCCGATATGGTCCTGCAGCCAGCGCTTGGCGCGGAACACCGGGCTGTCCGCCGTGGGCGTGAGCCAGCGCTGCGCCGTCAGCGCCGGTGTCAGCTGCTGGCGTTCGGCCTGCAACAGCAGCACGCGCGCGCTGGCCTGGGCCAGATCGGGATCGTGCAGATGGCCCAGCACGCGCAGCATGAATTCGGTCTGCAGAGCCGGCGCCACGCTGTGGAAGACGCGCCCGTGCACGCCCATCGGCTCGTCGTGCGTGAAGTCGCACAGCGGATAGCGGCGCGCCATCCAGCTTTGGTACAGCCACGGCGCGCTCACGCGCGCGCCGTCGAGCAGGCCGAGTTCGGCGGCATAGGCGATGCCGTTGAAGGACGCGGCGATCCAGCCGCCCGCCTGCGCATGCCGCTCCACCAGCCTGAGCACCGCGCGCTGCTGTTCGAACAGCTCGCCCAGATGCGGGGCGTTGCGGGCCATCACCCCGGGGATCACCAGCAGTGAATGCGCTTCGGCAGGCTGGGGAGGGGGTTCGACAGCGCGTTCGACGGCGCGCTTGTCCGCGCCCTTGTCCCCGCGCTTGTCCCCGCGCTCCGCCGGGCGCGAGCGCCGGCGCGCCCGGGCCAGCCCCGGTACCGGCATCGGCAGCGCGCGTCCCGTTTCCCCGATCACCTGCCAGCTGAGGCCGCAATCGCGGCCGGGGCGCTGCAATTGCGCGATGCCGCTGGCCGTGCGCAGCACGTCGAGCGCGGCAAACAGCGAGCCCGGCATGGCGTGGGGCAGCCACAGCAGCCGCACATGCAGCTCGGGCGCGGGGCGATCCGTCGCCGGCAGCAGGCCGAGTTCGGGGAAATCGTGTGCGGCAGCATCTTCGTCTTGGCAGGGCGGGCGGGACACGGACTTGGCGGGATCGGCATCGGAAATGGCGATATTGGTCCTCCCCTGTGCGACGGACAAGCCCTAGCATCCCGGATTGACTCCCGGCACAAGGCGGCCCTTGCCGCCACGACATTCCTACCCCGGGCCCTCACCAGGAGACTTCATGCAGCCACGTCTGCCCCCCGCCGTACGCCGCCTCGCCGCGGCCGCGCTGTTCGTCTGCACCGCCGCCGCCACCAGTGCGGTGCAGGCCGCGCCCGACGCGACGCTGTTCGAGGCAGCGCGCGCCGCGCAGCCGAAACTGATCGAATCGCTGAAGGAAATGGTGTCGATCGAATCGGGCAGCCGCAACGCGGCGGGACTGGCGCAGATGGCGGCGTATGCCGAGAAGCGGCTCGCGGCGCTGGGTGCGACCGTCGAGCGCGTCAAGCCGAAGAGCGGGGACAGTCCGATCGTCAAGGCGACGCTGACGGGCAACGGCAAGGCCCGCATCATGCTGATCGCGCATATGGACACCATCTATCCTCCCAACACGCTGGCCACGCAGCCGATCCGGCAGGATGGCAACAAGCTGTACGGGCCGGGCATCGCCGACGACAAGGGCGGCATTGCGGTGATCCTGCACGCGCTGGAGATCCTGCAGGCGAGCGGCTGGCGCGACTATGCGCGCATCACGGTGCTGCTGAACGCCGATGAGGAAATCGGCTCGGAGGGCTCGGGCGAGCTGATTGCCGCGCTCGGCGAGCAGCACGACGTGGTGCTGTCGTGCGAGCCGACCGCGGCCAAGGCGGTGGTCAAGGCCGAGGCGCTGCTGCTCGGCGCCAGCGGCACCGCCAGTGCGACGATGGAGGTCAAGGGACGCGCCGCGCATGCGGGCGCGGCGCCCGAGCATGGCCGCAACGCGCTGCTCGAACTCGCCCATCAGCTGCAGCAGACGCGCGATATCGCCAAGTCGGTGCCCGGCACGCAGCTGAACTGGACCGGCGCGCAGGCGGGCGTCGTGCGCAACCAGATTCCCGAAGTCGCGGTGGCGACCGCCGATGTGCGCACCACGGTCAAGGACGGTCCGCAGAAGCTGAAGGCCGCGCTGGAGCGCAAGGTCGCCGAGAGCAGGCTGATTCCGGATACGCATACCACGGTGTCGATGGAGGAGGGCCGTCCGCCCTTTGTCGTCAACGAAAAGGGCCGCGCGCTCGCGAAGCGGGCCCAGCAGATCTACGCCGAACTGGACGGCCGCCCGCTCGCGCTGGCGGAGGGGACCGGCGGCGGCACCGACGCCGGCTATGCCGCGCTGTCGGGCAAGCCCGCCGTGGTGGAGAGTTTTGGCCTCGCCGGGTTCGGCTATCACGCACGCGACGAGTACATCGAAATCGACTCGATCGTGCCGCGGCTGTATCTGATGACGCGCATGCTGCAGGAAATCGGCAAGCAATAGCGGGGTAGTCCACTGCGCGGGAGTCGCATTCCGCGGCAGTCGTATTTCACGGCAACCCCATTCCGCGGCAATTCCATTCCGCGGCAATTCCGTTTCGCAGTCGTTCCGCTTAAAACCCGCGCCATACCGCTTGTCCAATGCGCCCGCCGGCAAGAAACCGGCGCGCGCATTTTTTTGCGCAACGCTGCGCGAGCCGCCAGCGCAAGTTTTGCAAGGCGTGCAGGGATTGTCTTCCGGATTCACAACGTGGCGCCTGCGCTGGCGCGCAGCGGGATCGGCACGCCCGTTGCTAGAGCAAGAAACGCGTCGCCGGCGGCATGCCGCACGGCGTCTTTCGCTCACCCCACAATGGAGTTTCCATGGACACCTTGACCGATCTGCTGGATGCCAAGGGCTGCCCGCTGGGCCAGCAACATTTCACTTGGAAGGACCTGGTCCAGGCGCCGATCAGCAAGCTGGACGACGACGCATTCACTCGCGTCCGGATCATTCTGATGAATGGCATCGAATCCGATGCGCTGCGGCTCAAGCACATCATGTCCCGCTGCAATCGGGAATTGCGCATTCCGCTCGCGCAGATCCGCCGCGTCGAGCATCACCAGGCGACGATGATCAACTGGCTGATCGGCGCCGACCATTCCCCGCTGGAGACCACGATCGCCTACGAGCAGGTAGCCATCGAGGTCACCGCGGCCGTCGCGCAGACCGAGCCCGATCCCTACCAGGCGCAGGCCTATCGCTTCGGCCTGCTGGAGGACTTCGATCACCTGTACCGCTATAGCGCGCTGCTCGACCGGCTCGAAGGCAAGGACGCGAACGCGATCACGCAGGGCCATACCGACATCGTGCCGGGGCGCTCGACCTGGGTCGAACACCGCGCGCCGCAGGACGACGTGCGCGAGAGCTACGACCGCGCCAACGCCGCGCTGATCACCAAGATCCACGCCGCGATGATCACCGCGGCCGAGTACCAGACCCACGACTACTACATGAACATCGGGCCGCTGTTCACCGATCCGCTGGCGCGCCAGCTGTACGCCGAGATCGCCTCGATCGAGGAGCAGCACGTGACGCAGTACGGCTCGCTGATGGACCCCGACGAAAGCATGATCGAGAAGTGGGTGATTCACGAAGCGATGGAGGCCTACAACTACTACAGCTGCGTGCAGCAGGAGAGCAACCCGCGCATCAAGGCGATCTGGGAACGCTTCCTCGATTACGAGCTGGGGCATCTGCATGTCGCCTGCGAAATGCTCAAGCGCCACGAGAATCGCGATCCGGCCGAGATCTTGTCCGGGCCGCTGCCCAAGCCGATCGACTTCGCCAGTCAACGCGATTTCGTGCGCAAGGTGCTCGCGGACGAGGTGGACCTGCGCGCCAACGGCATGGATTTCGTACCGCTCGACAAGGACAGCCCCGCCTCGATCGAATACCGCCGCGTGATGAATGCCGAAGGCTCGCCGTCGCAGCTGGTGTCCGCCGGCTATGTGTGGACGCCCGGCACGGAACTGGCGCGGATGCACACGAGCGCCTGAGGCGTTTGTTGCCGAGGCGGCTGCCGAGGCCCGCACGCTGAACTACCGAGCCGAACGATCGCTTGAACTATCGAGCCTGACTATCGAGCAGGACAACCGAAACTGGAGAGAACGCATGCAACAGACCACCCAGATGGGCGTCAACCGCACCGGCGCGCAGATGTCGCCGATCGACACCGAGACCATGGAGCGTTATGCCGAAAACATGGGTCCGGACAGCGGTATCGACGATATGAACGTGCCGGCCGAATCGCAGCCCGCCGCCGACATGCGTGCCCAATATATTGATGCGGCCGATCCGGTCGGTTCGGTGCCGCTGCCCGGTACGCTCAAGGGCGCGATGAGCACGACCGTGGACAAGCTGACCGGCAATCGTCCCGAGGTGCTGATCGACAAGCTCGGCGAGCGCCTGGCTTTCGAACGTACCGGTACGCGCCTCTACGAACTGATGATCGCCAAGTGCAAGGAGATGGATACCAGCGCGGTCGATCCGGACGTGCTCGGCACGCTGATGCATTTCCACGATGAAGAGGCCGAGCACTTCGCGATGGTCGACGAGACCATGCGCGCGATCGGCGCGGACCCGACCGCGGTCACGCCCTGCGCCGACGTGGCGGGTGTCACCGCGATGGGCGTGCTGCAGACCATCGCCGATCCCCGCACGAACTTCGCGCAATGCCTCAATGCGCTGCTGACCGCGGAGATGACCGACAACGCCGGCTGGGAGCTGCTGATCAAGCTCGCGACCGAGACCGGTCATACCGAGATGGCGCAGAAGTTCCAGCAGGCGCTGACGGAGGAAGAGCAGCACATGGCCACGATCCGGCAGTGGCTGGAGCGCGCGGTCATCACCGAAGCGACGTAATACGAGGCGCACCGGCACCAACACCAGCACCAGCACCAGCACCAGCACCAGCACCAGCACCAGCACCAGCGCCGGTTGCCGCGCCAGCGCCGCGGCATCCCCCCGCCTGAAGGAGAGCGCATGAAGGAAATGTTCTATCGCGACCATCTGATCGCCGCCCACGCGGTGCCGGTCGGCGCCAGCGCGGGCGTGCGCTACGGCTACCAGGGCGAGATCCTGCCGGCCGGGGCGCGTGCGGCCACGACGCAGGACCTGCCGACGTCCTTCGCCTCCGATGTCGACACGGCGTTCGACAACGCGGCCACGGCGATCGAGGCCTGCCTGCTCGAGGGCCGGCGGCTGATCGATACCCGGCTCGACGGCGCCGACACGCCGGCGGCATCTTCGGACCCGGCCCGGGCGCCGGGCTCGGGCAACAGCAATCACAGGAGCATGCAATGACCCAGAAGCAGACCGACCAGGGCAAGAGCGGATCGAGCGGCAAGGGCGCCGCGCAGGGTGGCAAGGATGGCGGAGGCGGACGCGAGGAGCCGAGCCCGATCGATGTGCAGAAGTCCCTGAAGGGCATCGACTTTCCCGCCACCAAGGACGACATCCTCTCGCGCGCCCGCGACGGCGGCGCCAGCGAGGAAGTGATGGCCGAACTGGAACAACTGCCCGAGCGCGACTACGATTCGCCGGCAGAGATTTCGCGGGAGTTGGGCAAGCTGCATTGAGCTCGGCCCCCTGCGGGGTATCCGCGCCGGCGCCCCTCGTTGCACGCGTTCCGTGTGCGACTTTTCGCAAAAGCGCGCCGCAGACTTGCGGCGCGTTCGCACGTCCTCTAGATTGGCCCATCGACTTTGGAGGGCCAACATGCGCACGATCAACATTGATGAAGCTTCGGCCGACTTGCCGCACCTCGTGGAGATGGCGGCCCAGGGAGAGTCGTTCGTCATCGCCAAAGGCGGCAAGCCCATGGTCAGAGTCGTCCCGGTCCATGCGACGCATCGCTCCGGCGAAAAGCGGATTGGCATTCTGCAGGATCGGTTCGAGGTGCCCGAGGATTTCGACCGGCTGTGCAGTGACGAAATTGAAGTGCTGTTCACTGGCCGGATATGAAGCTGCTATTCGATACGCATATCCTGCTGTGGGCCTTGGTCAAGCCCGGACGGCTTCCTGCCGGCGCGCGCCTGCTGATCGAAGACGACCTCAATGAGCCCGTATTCAGCGCGGCAAGCATATGGGAAATCGCCATCAAGGCGTCGTTGTGCCGGCGCAGTTTCGATGTTGACCCCAGGATCATGCGACGGGGTCTGCTGGAAAGCGGCTATCGCGAATTGCCGATCGTCTCGGAACACGCCATGGCTTTGGAAGACCTGCCGCTATTGCATAAGGATCCGTTCGATCGCGTGCTGGTCGCACAAGCCATCGTGGAAGACATGGCGCTGATTACGGCGGATCCGGTGGTCGCGCGATATCCCGGGCCGGTGCGGCACGTCTGATACCGTACCGAGGGATTTCGGCGGACCCGCCCTACGACACCGCCTCGAGCACCGGCGCCACGACCGGGCGCGGGCCCGGGAACGAATCGCGATAGCCCATTTCCGGATCTCGCGCGAATATCTCGGCGGCCCAGTCGACGAAAACCCGCACCTTGGCCGACAGATTCCGGTTCTGCGGATACATGGCCGAGATCGGCATGACCTCTTCCTGCCAGTCGCCCATGATTTCGACCAGCCGGCCGCTTTCCAGATACGGTTGCGCCATCACGCGCGAAATGACGGCGATGCCGTGTCCTTCCAGCGCACAGCCGATATAGACCTCCGGATCGTTGGTCGAGATCGCCGACGGCAGCAGCAATTCATGGCGTTCGTCGCCGCGCGTCAGGATCCATGGCATTTCCCGGCCGGTGCGCGTCGACAGGTAATTGATCGCGCGATGCTGCATCAATTCTTCGGGCGTGGTCGGCGTGCCGTGCTGCTTTAAATAAATCGGCGACGCGTAGAACGCCAGACGCAATTGGCCGATGCGGCGCGCCACCATCGTATCGTCGACGGTATCGCCGACGCGGATCACCACGTCGACGCCTTCCTTCAGCAGATCGATTGGCTTGCCATTGATGGTCAGTTCGACCTTCAGGTCCGGATAGCGCGCGAAGAACTCATGCAGATTGGGCACGAGCGCCAGGCGCGCCAGCCCGCCCACGGTATCGACGCGCAGCGTGCCGCGCGGGGTCTGGTTCTGATGGGTCAGCGACTGCTCGGCTTCGTCGACATCGGCCAGAATGCGCACGCATCGCTCGTAATAGGCGGCGCCTTCGGAAGTCACGCTGATCCGGCGCGTGGTACGGTGCAGCAGCTTGACGCCCAGATGCGTTTCCAGATTCTGGATCAGCCGTGTCAGCGTGGCCTTGGGCAAATCGAGCGATTCGGCCGCGCGGGCGAAACTGCCGACGTCCACGACGCGGGTAAAGGCTTGCATTGAGACGAAGCGGTCCATGGCGGCTGTCCAATTAGAAGCCATAGCGAGCGGACGGCGCCGCGCGGCTGGCGAGGGCGAATCTTACTCACTCTGTCGGTCGTATGCACGGTAGGGTCTTTCATTGGCATAACCGCAACAGTGGAGCGGTTATTCGCCGAATGGGGACGATCTACCGGAACAGACCACGGGCCGGCGCGATTATTCCATCCGCAGAATAGTGCGTTGGCAAACTGCGCCTTTATCCCGTCTACGTCAATCACCATAATTCGATGCAACGCAACATGCAAACCATGCGTCGAGCCGTTTTCCCGGCCGGCGCAACGGGACCGACACCATGACCAAACCGACGCAAGCCACCGCATCCCAGCCCGCCAAGGCCGGCGCCGCGGCGCGCGTGGTGCGGCATGAGATCGCCAGCGGCGAGCGCACCATTGCTGTGCACGTGTGCTATCCGGCCGGGTATCCGACCGCCTGGGCGCCGGCGCCGCTGCCGTGGCTGCTGTATCTGCACGCCGGCAGCTTCGTCGACGGCGGCATCGAGAAGGCGGCCCATCTGACCCGCCAGCTGGCCGGCGCGGTGCCGGCCGTGGTGGTGGCGCCCGAATACTCGCTGGCCCCGGACCATCCGTTCCCGGCCGCGCCGGAGGACGCCTTCAATACCGCCGAATGGGTATTGCGCCAGGCGCGCCGGCTCAAGGTCGACAAGATGCGTTTCTCGCTGGTCGGCGAGGAAGCCGGCGGCAATCTGGCGATTGCGGTGGCGCAGATGCTGCGCGATCGCGGCCTGCCCGCGCCGCGCGCGCAATGGCTGATCCGCCCGGTCACCGACCCCTGCCTGCAGCACGCCTCCTGCGCCGGCCAGGCGCACGTGCCGCTGGAAACGCTGCAGCGCATGGCCGTCTGCTATCGCGATTATCTGCCGACCCCCGCTGCGTCGGTCCACCCCTACGCCGCGCCGGCGCATGCGATGCGCCTGGCCGGCCTGCCGCCGACGCTGATCCAGGTGGCCGAGCTCGATGCCCTGCGGCCCGAAGGCGAGGCCTTCGGACGCAAGCTGCTCGACCGCGGGGTGGCGGCGGAAACCCGAATCATGCCCGGCGCCTGTGGCGCCGGTGTCGAAGCATCCCACGACCGATGTCAGGTATGGGTCGATGAAGGCGCGCGCTTTCTGCGAGAACGATTCGCGGACAGCGACGATGCCTCGCCACAGGCCGAACGCCGGCCGGCAGCCAAGCCTTCCGGTTGGGCGCCGTGACGTGCCTGCGGCCGCGCCAGCGTTCATCGCGCTAGCGCCGGCCGCCATTCGAGAAGTCAGCCGCGTGTGAATGTCTCCGGACCCCGCGTCGGCGCCCCAGGGTGTGCTCACCCGCAAGGCGCCGAACGGGCCCGGCGGGCGGCGTTCGTCCTTTTGCTTTTCCGGTTGAAGAAAACCCGAAACGGAGTGAAGAAATGAAGCTGCAATCCCGACGTAGCCTGATCGCCGTCGCCATCGTGGTCGTGCTGGGCACCGGCCTGGCGACCTCGATCCTGCGCCCCTGGCATGCCGGCGAGGCGCAAGCCGTGCCGAGCCCCGCCGCCAGCGCGGCGGCGGTCGATGTCGCCGCCGCCATCGGCAAGACCATCACCGAGTGGGACGAATTCTCGGGCCGCCTGGAGGCGATCGACCGCGTCGAGGTGCGTCCGCGCGTCGGCGGCACCATCGACGCGGTGCACTTCCGCGAAGGCGCGATGGTCAAGAAGGGCGATCTGCTGTTCACCATCGACCCGCGGCCGTACGCGGCCGAGGTGGCCCGCGCCGAAGCCGCGCTGGCCGCGGCGCAGGTGCGCGCCAGCCACGCGCAGAGCGAGCAGGTGCGGGCGCAGCGGCTGCTGGACGACAACGCGATCTCGCGCCGCGAATTCGACGAACGCATCCATGCGGCGCGCGAGGCCAGCGCCAACGTGCGCGCCGCGCAGGCCGCGCTCGACTCCGCCAAGTTGAACCTGGCCTACACCCGCATCACCTCGCCGGTGACCGGCCGCGTCTCGCGCGCCGAGATCACGGTGGGCAATCTGGTCGCCCCGGGCGCCAATGCCCCGGCCCTGACCACGGTGGTGTCGGTGTCGCCGGTGTACGCCAGCTTCGAGATCGATGAGCAGAGCTATCTGCGCTACACGGCGCCGGGCGCCGCGGGCGGGTCCAACGGCAAGGGCATGGCGGTGTATCTGGGCCTGGCCAACGAGGAAGGCCATCCGCACGAGGGCCGCATCCAGTCGGTCGACAACCGGCTTGACCCGCGCAGCGGCACGATCCGCGTGCGGGCGGTGTTCGACAACCCGGACGGACGCCTGCTGCCGGGGCTGTACGCCAAGGTCAAGCTCGGCGGCAACGCGCCGCATGACGCGGTGCTGATCAACGACCGTGCGATCGGCACCGACCAGGGCAAGAAGTTCGTGCTGGTGGTCGACAAGGACAACAAGCTGAACTATCGCGAAGTCCAGATGGGGCCCAACTACGACGGCCTGCGTGTGATCCGCTCCGGCCTGAAGGCGGGCGAGGTGATCGTGGTCAACGGCCTGCAGCGCGTACGGCCCGGCGATACGGTCGCGCCGACGCCGGTGCGCATGGCGCTCAAGCGCGAGCTCGAACGCGGCAATGCGACCGAAAAGAGCGCGGACAACCAGCCGGAGCCGGCCAAGAAGGAGTCGGTCGGATGACGTTTGCCAGCCTGATTTTCTCGCCTCGCCCGCGGGCTGGCGAGGGAGAACCAGCCCCGCCAGCCACGGCATCCTGAGCTGACCCAGTCAGCCAGCTGCATCGCCCAAATGCGTTTCCATGGCGTCCAGAAAACGGACCGCCAGGGGGCTCCCTTTTTTATCGAGACCCGTCATGAACCTCTCGAAATTCTTTATCGACCGGCCGATCTTCGCCGGCGTGCTATCGGTGCTGATCTTCCTGATCGGCGCGATCGCCATGTTCAAGCTGCCGATTTCCGAGTATCCGGAAGTCGTGCCGCCGTCGGTCGTGGTGCGTGCCCAGTATCCGGGCGCCAACCCGAAGGTGATCGCCGAAACCGTCGCCTCGCCGCTGGAAGAGCAGATCAACGGCGTCGAGGACATGCTGTACATGTCCTCGCAGTCGAACAGCGACGGCCTGCTGACGCTGACCGTGACCTTCAAGCTGGGCACCGACCCGGACAAGGCCCAGCAGCTGGTGCAGAACCGCGTCTCGCAGGCCGAGCCGCGCCTGCCCGAGGACGTGCGCCGGCTCGGCATCACGACCGTCAAGAGCTCGCCCGACCTGACCATGGTGGTCCACCTGGTCTCGCCGAACGATCGCTATGACATGACCTACCTGCGCAACTACGCGGTGATCAACGTCAAGGATCGCCTGGCGCGTATCCAGGGCGTGGGCCAGGTGCAGCTGTTCGGCTCGGGCGACTATGCGATGCGCGTGTGGCTCGATCCCGAGAAGATGGCCGAGCGCCAGCTCGCCGCCAGCGACGTGGTGCGCGCGATCCGCGAGCAGAACGTGCAGGTGGCCGCCGGCGTGATCGGCGCCTCGCCGTCGCTGCCGGGCACCGACCTGCAGCTGTCCGTCAACGCGCAGGGGCGCCTGAACACCGAGGAAGAGTTCGGCGGCATCATCGTCCGCACCTCGCCGGACGGCGGCGTGACCTATCTGCGCGATGTCGCGCGCATCGAGCTGGGCGCGTCCGAATACGCGCTGCGCTCGCTGCTCGACAACAAGCCGGCGGTGGCGATTCCGATCTTCCAGGCGCCGGGATCGAACGCGATCCAGATCTCCGACGATGTGCGCAAGACCATGGAAGAGCTCAAGGAGAACTTCCCGGACGGCGTCGACTACAGCATCGTCTACGACCCGACGCAGTTCGTGCGGCACAGCATCGAGGCGGTCACGCACACGCTGTTCGAGGCGATCGCACTGGTGGTGCTGGTCGTGATCCTGTTCCTGCAGACCTGGCGCGCGTCGATCATTCCGCTGCTGGCGGTGCCGGTGTCGATCGTCGGTACGTTCGGCCTGATGTACGCGTTCGGCTTCTCGATCAACGCGCTGTCGCTGTTCGGCCTGGTGCTGGCGATCGGTATCGTGGTCGACGACGCGATCGTGGTGGTCGAGAACGTCGAGCGCAACATCGAGGAAGGACTGTCGCCGAAGGAGGCCACCTACAAGGCCATGCGCGAAGTCAGCGGCCCGATCATCGCGATCGCGCTGGTGCTGTGCGCCGTGTTCGTGCCGCTGGCCTTCATGACGGGCCTGACCGGCCAGTTCTACAAGCAGTTCGCGCTGACGATCTCGATCTCGACGATCATCTCGGCGTTCAACTCGCTGACGCTGTCGCCGGCGCTGTCCGCGCTGCTGCTGCGCAGCCATGACGCGCCGAAGGACTGGCTGGCGCGCGCGATGGATCGCGTGCTGGGCGGCTTCTTCAAGCGCTTCAACCGCTTCTTCGGCGCCAGTTCCGAACGGTACGGGCAGGGTGTCAAGGGCGTGGTGCGCCGCAAGGGCGCGGTGTTCGGCGTCTACGCCGTGATGCTGGCGCTGACCTGGGGCATCTTCCAGATGGTGCCGAAGGGCTTCGTGCCGGCGCAGGACAAGCAGTACCTGGTCAGCTTCGCCAAGCTGCCCGATGGCGCGACGCTCGATCGGACCGAGGACGTGATCCGCCGCATGTCGGAGATCGCGCTGAAGCATCCGGGCGTGGAATCGGCGGTGGCCTTCCCGGGCCTGTCGATCAACGGCTTCACCAACAGCCCGAGCGCGGGCATCGTGTTCGCCACGCTCAAGCCGTTCGAGGAGCGCAAGTCGGAAGACCTCAGCGGCAATGCGATCGCGGCGCAGCTGAACCAGCAGTACGGCGCGATCCAGGACGCGTTCATCGCGGTGTTCCCGCCGCCCCCGGTGCAGGGCCTGGGCACCATCGGCGGCTTCAAGCTGATGATCGAGGACCGCGCCGCGCTCGGCTATGACGCGCTGTTTGCCGCGACCAATGCGTTCGCCACCAAGGCGCGCGCGACGCCGGAACTGGCGGGCATCTTCAGCAACTACCAGGTCAACGTGCCGCAGCTCGACGTGCAGCTCGACCGCGTCAAGGCCAAGCAGCTGGGCGTGCCGGTGACGGACGTGTTCGACACGCTGCAGACCTATCTCGGTTCGGCCTACGTCAACGACTTCAACAAGTTCGGCCGTACCTACCAGGTCAAGGTGCAGGCGGATGCCAGCTACCGCCAGCATGCCGAGGACATCCTGCAGCTGAAGACGCGCAACGCCGCCGGCGAGATGGTGCCGCTGTCGTCGATGGTGCAGGTCAAGCAGGGCTTCGGTCCGGACAGCGTGGTGCGCTACAACGGCTTTACCGCCGCGGACATGAACGGCGGACCGGCGCCCGGCTTCTCCTCGGGCCAGGCGCAGGCCGCTGCCGAGCGCATTGCCGCGGAGACGCTGCCGAAGGGCATCAAGTTCGAATGGACCGAGCTGACCTATCAGGACATCCTGGCCGGCAATGCGGGCGTGTGGATCTTCCCGCTGTGCGTGCTGCTGGTATTCCTGGTGCTGGCCGCGCAGTACGAGAGCCTGACGCTGCCGCTGGCGGTGATCCTGATCGTGCCGCTGTCGCTGCTGGCCGCGCTGACCGGGGTGTGGCTGTCGGGTGGGGATAACAACATCTTCACGCAGATCGGCTTCATCGTGCTGGTGGGCTTGTCGGCGAAGAACGCGATCCTGATCGTGGAGTTCGCCCGCGAGCTGGAGCATCAGGGCCGCACCATCGTGCAGGCCGCGATCGAGGCGAGCCGCCTGCGTCTGCGCCCGATCCTGATGACCTCGTTCGCTTTCATCATGGGCGTGGTGCCGCTGGTGGTGTCGACCGGCGCGGGCGCGGAGATGCGCCAGGCGATGGGCGTGGCGGTGTTCGCCGGCATGCTGGGCGTGACGTTCTTCGGCCTGTTCCTGACGCCGGTGTTCTACGTGGCGCTGCGCAAGCTGGCCACGCGCGGCAAGGCGCAGCCCGAGCCGGCGCCGGAGCCGAAGCCCGACAACAGCGTGGCACTGGCTGAACCGCAACATTGAGTCGCAGTGAAGGTGTGCTCGCTCCCCCGGGGAGGGAGCACACCGAACGAGCCAAAGAACGAGAATCAAGGAACAACGACATGACAGCAAACCTGCAATCGTGGATGCCGCGGCTGGCCACGCTGGCCGCCGCGCTGGTGCTGGCAGGCTGCTCGCTGGCGCCGACCTACAAGGTGCCGGAAACCGCGACCGCCCCGGCCTTCAAGGAGGCCGAGGCCGCGCAGGCCGAAGGCGCCCAGTGGAAGGTGGCGACGCCGGCCGAGGGCGTCGAACGCGGCCAATGGTGGAAGGTATTCGGCGACGCAGAACTCGATCGGCTGATCGACGCGGCCAACAGCAATAACCAGGACCTCGCGGCGGCGGCCGCGCGCGTCAAGCAGGCGCGCGCCTTCACCGGCGTGGCCGAAGCCGACCTGTATCCGCAACTGAGCGTCGGCCTCGATCCGACGCGCAGTCAGCCGTCCGCGGCCTCGCTCGGCTTGCCCGACGGCACGCCGGTGTCGCCGCGCACCGTGCTGCGGGCCCGTGCGATCGCCAGCTACGAGGTGGACCTGTTCGGCCGCGTGGCCGACAGCGTGCGCGCCGCGCGCGCCGAGGGCGAAGCGGCCGAGGACCTGTTCCGCTCGGTGCAGTTGACCTTGCAGGCCGACGTTGCGCAGGCCTATTTCGTGCTGCGTACGCTCGACGCCGAGCGCCAGCTGCTGCGCGCGACGATCGCGCTGCGCGAGGACGCGGTGCGCCTGCTCAAGCGCCGTTTCGATGCCGGCGAGACCACCGACCTCGATCCGGCACGCGCCGAGGCCGAGCTTGGTACCGCCCGCGCGGATCTGGCCGATATCGAGCGCCGTCGCGCCAACCAGGAGCATGCGCTCGCCGTGCTGACCGGCGTGCCGCCGTCGCAATTCGCGCTGGCCGAACGTCCCTTCGACGCCGCGCCGGTGGCGATTCCGGCCGGCTTGCCGTCGGACCTGCTCGAGCGCCGGCCTGACATCGCGCAGGCCGAGCGCCTGATGGCGGCGGCCAACGCGCGCATCGGCGTGGCCAAGTCGGCGTTCTTCCCGCGCATTTCGTTGACCGGCGTGTTCGGCTTCGAGTCCAGCGAGCTGTCGAATCTGTTCCGCTGGTCCTCGCGCGCCTGGCTGCTCGGGCCGCTGATCGGCTCGACCATCGCGGCGCCGATCATCGACGGTGGCCGCAACCGCGCCAACCTGGCCGCGGCGCGCGCCCAGCATGAAGAAGCGGTCGCTGCCTACCGGCAGACCGTGCTGGTGGCGTTCCGCGAGGTCGAGGATGGGCTGGCCGATGTCCGCTGGCTGTCGCAGCAGGCCAGCGCGCTCGACAGCGCGCTCGCCGGGGCGCGCCGCGCGCAACGCATCTCGCGCAGCCGCTACGATGCCGGCGCGGTCGACTATCTGACCGTGATCGATGCGGACCGCACCGTGCTGCAATCGCAGCGCGCGGCCAATCAGGTGGCGGGCCTGCGCGCCGCCGCCACCGTGGCGCTGGTGCGCAGCCTCGGCGGCGGTTGGGGGCCGGTGCAGGCGTCGAGCGACGCGGCGGCACGGTGATCGCGGTCAGGGTGATCGCGGTCAGGGTGATCGTGGCCAGCGTGATCGTGGCGAGGCAATAAAGCAGCACGCCCGCTGTCTGCTGTGCGCAGGCAGCGGGCGTGCCGCAACAAGGGGAGAGGCCGGCGTGACCGGCCTCTTTTTTTCATCCAGGATCAAAGCAACATGCCGCCCGAGGCCTCGACCCGTTGCGCGTTGATCCAGCCGGTGCCCGGGGCAAACAACGCCGCCACCACGGCGCCGATATCGTCCGGCTTGCCGGGGCGGCCCAATGCGGTCACCGAAGAAACGAAGGCGTTGACTTCCTCGTTGTCGCGCACGACGCCGCCGCTGAAGTCGGTCTCGATGGCCCCGGGCGCCAGCGTGTTGACGCTGATGCCGCGCGGGCCCAGCTCCTTTGCCAGATAGCGCGTCAGCACTTCGACGCCGCCCTTCATCGTCGCGTAGGCCGAGTAGCCCGGCAGCGCGAAGCGGGCAAGGCCGGTCGACACATTGAGGATGCGCCCGCCGTCGGCGATCAGCCCGAGCAGAGCCTGCGTCAGGAAGAACGGCGCCTTCAGATGGACGCGCATCAGTTCGTCGAACTGTTCTTCGGTGGTATCGGCAAAGGCGGCATGCACGCCGATGCCGGCGTTGTTCAGCAGGAAATCGAAACGACTGCGGCCCCAGCCGGCCAGCACCGACTCGACCTGTGCCGCGAAGCCGGGGAAAGCGCGGCTGTCGGCCACGTCCAGCTGCAGCGCGGCGGCGCGCCGGCCCAGCCGCTCGATCTCCGCGACCGCGCTGTCGGCCTCGGCGCGCTGGCCCCGGTAGGTCAGGATTACGTCGGTGCCCTGGCGGGCCAGGTGGATCGCGGCATTGCGGCCCAGGCCGCGGCTGCCGCCGGTGATGACGGCGATGGTGGAAGTTGTGGTCATGAAGTGGACTCCGGATAAGGGGGTTGGGGGTTTCGCGTTGCGGATCGCGGTCGAGCCGCGTGAATCCACTTTATTGATTCGTCCGTGACGCATAAACTGGCGTGGCGCGATAGCTCTGTTTTCTATCGATAAACAATCGATCGGACCGCCCACCCATGGACTCCCTCGACACGCTGCGCATCGTTCTGCGCGTCGCCGAACTCGGCGGCTTCGCCCGGGCCGCGGACAGCCTCGAGCTGTCGAAGGCCGCGGTATCGATCGCGGTGCAACGGCTGGAGGCGAGCCTCGGCACCCAGCTGTTCCATCGGACCACGCGCCGGGTCCAGCTGACCGCCGACGGGCAGGCGTTCTACGAGCGTGCCCGCGATCTGCTCGATGACATGGACGAGCTGCACGGGATGTTCCAGCGCGACGGCGGGGCGCTGAGGGGCCGGCTGCGCGTCGACATGCCGGCCGGCATGGCCTCGATGTTCGTGATTCCGCGGCTTCCGGAATTCCTCGACAGGCATCCCGAGCTTTCCATCGAAATCAGCGGGACCGACCGTCGTGTCGATGTGGTGCGCGAAGGCTTCGACTGCGTGGTGCGTGTCGGCACGCTGGAGGACAGCAGCCTGGTGGCGCGGCCGTTGGGGGCGATGCGGCTGATCAACTGCGCCAGTCCCGGCTATCTGCGTCGCCATGGCGTGCCTCGCACCATCGACGATCTTCGCGATCATCGGCTGGTGCACTACGCCAGCACACTGGGGCAGCGCCCGCTCGGCTTCGAATACCCCGATGGCGCCGGCCATGCGGCGATGCCGATGGCGGGCGCCGTCACCGTCAACAACGGCGCCGCGTACGAAGCCGCGGCGGTCGCCGGACTGGGCATCATCCAGGCGCCAGCCACGGCGATGCAGGCCAGGCTGGCCGCAGGCGAGCTGATCGAAGTCCTGCCGGATTTCCGGCCGCCGGCGATGCCTGTCACGCTGCTCTATGCGCAGCGACGCAATCTGCCGCGGCGCGTGCGCGTCTTTATGGACTGGATCGCGCAGGTCCTGGAACCCCATCTCGAACCGCTGCCGTGACGCTGGTGCCCTGCCTTGCCGGATAGCCTCCGCAAGACGCTGGCAGGCCGCCCGCGGCGTGAACTGCCCACGTTGCTGCGGTACAGTCGAGGCCATGAGCAAGCCCCGTCCCATCGAGCCCGCCCACGACCATGACGATGCCGCGCTGCGGCAGCGCGCCGCGCGCCGCAGCACGCTGGTCAGCGTGGCGGCCAATCTGGTGCTGACCGTCGCGCAGGCCGTCACGGGCATCGTTGCCGGCTCGCAGGCGCTGCTGGCCGATGCCGTCCATTCGCTGTCGGACATGCTGTCCGATTTCATCGTGCTGTTCGCAGGCATGCACAGCGGCAAGGGGCCCGACGAAGATCACCAGTACGGCCACCAACGCTTCGAGAACGCGGCTTCGCTGGCGCTCGGCGTGCTGCTGCTTGCCGTCGGCGTGGGCATGCTGTGGTCGGCGGCCGGCAAGGTCGATCCCGCGGGCGACACGCCGCCGGTCGGCATGGCCGCGTTGTGGGTCGCGCTCGGCACGCTGGTGCTGAAGGAATCGCTGTTCCGCTATCTGCTGTCGGTCGCGCACCGCGTGCGCTCGAGCATGCTGGCGGCCAACGCCTGGCATTCGCGCTCGGATGCCGCGTCGTCGCTGGTGGTCGCGCTCGGCATCGGCGGCAGCCTGCTCGGCTATCGCTGGCTCGATCCCGTCGCCGCCATGGTGGTCGGCCTGATGATCATCCGCATGGGCTGGCGCTTTGGCTGGAATGCGATGCAGGACCTGATGGACCGCGGCGCGGACGCGCACACCGTCGAGGCAATCCGGCACAGCCTGTTGTCCACGCCGGGCGTGCTGGGCGTACACGACCTGCGTACGCGCAAGATGGGCGACCTGATCCTGGTCGACGTGCATCTGGAGATGGAGGCGATGCTGACCGTCGAGCAGGGCCACGCGATCGCGATGGAGGCCCGCCGGCGCGCGATGGAAAACCGCGACGTGCTCGACGTGATGACCCACATGGACCCGGTGCGCCGTGGCGGCGCCACCGTCGACCGCGCAGCCGGCTAGCGCTTTCGCAGCGGCGCGAGCAGATGCGACAGGCCGTTGTGGTCGAGCTCCTGCATCAACGCCAGCAACCGCCCGATCTCACCCGGCGGAAACCCTTCGCGCGCAAACCAGTTCAGGTAATTGCCCGGCAGATCGGCGATCAGCCGGCCCTTGTACTTGCCGAACGGCATGGTGCGGGTGACGAGGAGTTGCAGGTCTTCGGGGTGCATGGAGATAAGGGGGCCGCAACTGCGCTTGCCGGCGGCTCGTCGCCTTGTCGCGGTTGCCCCATATCGTAGCGGATCCATGGCCGCGTCCTCACGTGTCGGTCCCCGGGGAGCAACTGTGCCCCATCAACCGGCCTCGGCCCCCGCCGCACACGCAGGCAACGACGGCCGTGCCCGTTCCAGCCGCACGCTCCAGGCCGCGACCGCCAGTGCCGACAGCGGAGCCAGCGCGGCAACCCAGGGCAGGGCGGTCAGGCCTGGACCGTGGTCGATCACCATGCCACCGAGCCAGGCGCCCAGCGCATTGCCGAGGTTGAAGGCGGCGATATTGAAGCTCGACGCCAGGTTCTGGCCCGGTCCGCGCGCGTGCCGCAGCACGCGCAGTTGGAGCGGCGACACCGTGGCGAAGGCCGCGATGCCGAGGATGCCGACGAAGGCCACCACCGCGACCTGGTGGTGGATGGCGAAGGTCATCAGCGCCAGCACAGAGGCGAGCGAGAGCAGCGTGGCGAGCACCGCGGCGACCGGACGGCGGTCCGCCAGCCTGCCACCGAGCAGATTGCCGACGATCATGCCGGCGCCGAACAGCAGCAGGATCGGCGACACCGCCGCCTCGCCATAGCCGGCCACCTTGGTCAGCAGCGGCTGCACGTAGGTGATCACCGCGAAGATGCCGATGGCCTGCAGGATCGTCATGGCCAGGCCCAGCATCACCTGCGGCCGCACCATGGTCGCCAGCTCGTCCTTCAACGAGGCCGGCGCGCTGTGGTCGCGGCTGGCCTTGACCAGCATGCCGATCACGACGAGCGATACCAGCCCGATCAGCGTCATCGCCCAGAACGTCGAACGCCAGCCCAGATGCAGGCCCAGCCAGGCGCCGGCGGGCATGCCGAGCAGCGTGGCCAGCGTCAGGCCGGAGAACATCACCGAGATCGCCGAGGCGCGGCGGTCTTCCGGCACCAGGCCGGTCGCCACCACGGCGCCGACGCCGAAGAAGGTGCCATGCGTCAGCGAGGTGATCACGCGGGCGATCATCAGCGTGGTGTAGTCGGGCGCCAGCGCGCAGGCCGCGTTGCCGACGGTGTAGATCACCATCAGCGCCAGCAGCACGGCCTTGCGCGGCATGCGGCGGGTCAGCAGCGTCAGGATCGGCGCGCCGGCGGCGACACCGAACGCATAGCCGGACACCAGCATGCCGGCCGAGGCGATCGACACGTGCAGGTCGGCGCTGACCTGCAGCAGCAGGCCCATGATCACGAATTCGGCGCAGCCGATGCCGAACGAGCCGGCGGTCAGCGCGTAGAGCGCCAGCGGCATGCCTGCGCGCGCGGGCTTGGCAGGAGGCTTGGCAGTGGGTGGGGTGGTGGACGGGGTGGTGGACGGGGTAGTGGCGGTAGGCGGGGCGGCCATGACAACTCTCCTATTGGAAGGCTCGCAGTTTGCTCGCCCGCATCTTTTTGAAAAACCGGCGGTATCATGAATCAGTTTCAATATCCGATTGATAGTCATGGACCGAATCGGCGATATCGCGCTGTTCCTGCGCGTACTGGACCTCGGCTCGATCAGCGCTGCCGCGCGCAGTCTCGACCTGTCGGTGGCCGTGGCCAGCCAGCGCCTGAAGCGGCTTGAGCAGGACCTGGGCGTACGCCTGCTGCACCGGACGACGCGCCGGCTGCACGCGACGCCCGAAGGCGCGGCGCTGGCCGAGCAGGGCCGGGGGCTGGTCGAGGAACTGGAGGCCCTCGGCAGCTCGTTGCGCCGGGCCGGTGGCGAGGTCACCGGTACGCTGCGTGTGACCACGGCATCGTCGTTCGGCCGCCAGTACCTGTCGCCGCTGCTGCCCGAATTCATGGCGCGGCATCCGCAACTTCGGCTGAACATTCATCTGGACGACCGCGTGGTGGATCTGGTCAGTGCGGGCTTCGACTTGGCGGTTCGCATCGGCGCGCTCGACGATTCGACGCTGGTCGCGCGCAAGCTCGCCAACAATCGGCGGCTGCTGTGCGCGTCGCCGGACTATCTGCGCCGGCATGGCACCCCGCGCACGCCGGAAGAGCTGGCCCAACACGAATGCCTGGTGCTGGTGGGCAGCCAGGGCAGGCAGGACCTGTGGCGGCTCGAAGACCGTGACGGCCGAGAGATTGCTGTGCGGGTGCGGGGCCGGATCGAGGCCAATACCGGCGAATTGCTGTCGGACGCGGCGCTGGGCGGTCTCGGCATCGCGCTGCATTCGTACTGGCATGTCTGCCCGATGCTGCGTGCCGGCCGTCTGGTGCAGGTGCTGCCGGACTACCAGATCCCGGACACGGGCATCTATGCGGTGATGCCGCAGCGACGACTGGTGCCGCCGCGCGTGCGAGCGCTGGTCGATTTCCTGGCCGAGCGCTTCGGCGATATCCCGCCGTGGGAGCGCGACAGCGGACTCAAATGACCGCGCGCGCGGTGCCGATCCGCTCGAGCACGAAACGCACGCGCGCCGCCACGTCGACGCGCGGCAGCTCGATCAGCGTATAGCCGCAATCGCGATAGGCCTGTGCCACCGCGTGATAGGTCCGTTCGGCCTCGTCCAGGCTCTGCTTGCGCTCGGCGTCCTGCCGGTAGATTTCCGGCCAGGGCGGTGCGATGAAGACCTGCTGGCGATAGCGGAACGTCGCCGCGGCGCGCAGCAGATGGTCGGGCACCGGCAGCTCGCACAGCCGCAGATAGCCGATCACGTCCGGCACGCCGCGGTCGAACAGCACCGGGCCGGTATGCCGCTGCGCCAGACGATACGAGCGCAGTTCCCAGCCGAGCATCGCCTCGGCGAAGACCTGCCGGTCGCGCCATGGCAGCGCCGGGCCGTCGATCGCGACCTGGTCCTGGATGATGCCGCGGCCCGCTTCCTCCGAGCGGGCATGGCCCAGCTGCTCCAGCGCATCGATCAGCGTGCTCTTGCCCGAGCCCGGGCCGCCGGTGAAGACGATCAGGCGGTCGATATGGCCGGCGACGCCGGCTGCGGCATGGTCTTCGGTCTGGTTGAAGCTTGGTGCCGACATTGGCTTCTTCCTGGATGATTGGAATTTCGGGGCGCTGCGAATGGTGAAGCATGGACGGCCGGGCGCGTGCCGGCTTACTTCGACGTCGCGATGCGCGCCGTCAACAACGGATAGGGATTGATCGCACCGGTCGGCGTATAGATGCCGTAGTGCAGATGCGGCGGCGTGCCGCGCGCGTTGCCGGTATTGCCGACATACCCGAGCACGGTGCCGGGCGTGACGCGATCGCCGGGCGCGATCTCGCCATAGCGGTCGAGGTGGGCGTAGTAGTGCATCTGCCGGCCCGGTCCCATGACCCAGACCACCTGGCCACCGAGATTGTTGGTGCCGACGCGGGACACGATGCCTTCGGTGGCCGACACGACCTCGCGACCGCGCGGCGCGAAGATGTCGATGCCCTGATGCTGCCGGCCGCCGGAGCGCGGGGCGTTCCAGGTATCGCGCAAGGCGTTGGCCGGTACGCCTGCGACGGGCACCGGCAGCGCTTTGGGCGCCGGCATCGCCGCGAGGCGCATGCTGTAGAACACGCGGTCCAGCACCGGCTGGACGCGTGGCCAGGCCCACCATGCCGCCGCCGCGAAGGCCGCGACCCATAACCACCCCGAACGCCTGCGCAGGATCGACACGGGGTCAGGCTGCCGCGGTGTTCGCCGATCGGCGCGGACTCAGGCGGTTGCCTTGGTGGTCGCGATCGACACGCCGGCCTGCAGCGTCAGCGTGACCGGCGTCTTGCCGGCGATCTCCAGCAGGCGTTCCCATTGCTCGTCGCTCAGCGCCGCCGACGCGTGCAGCGTGCGTTCGATGCGCGTATCGCCGTCGCGGTTTTTCAGCAAGGTCAGCTCGACGCGCAGATCGCCGAGGTCCCAGCCCTTGCGGTCCGCATACATGCGCAGCGTGATCGCCGTGCAGGCACCGAGCCCGGTCAGCACATAGTCGTACGGAGCCGGCCCGGCATCCTGCCCGCCCGCCTTGGCAGGCTCGTCGGCCACCAGCTGATGCTTGCCGGTGGTGATTTCGTGCCGGTAGTTCGGTCCGGCGGCGCGGACACTGGCGTGGGAAACCGGGGTCATGACGGGCGGCTCCTTGCAGAAGAGGGAAAGAGGGGAAAGATGGGACGGTACCGAAAATGCTGACTGCCGAGGCCGGTGCCGGAGCGGTTCACACTATCACTTAAGCGCTCTCGCGTACAGCCAGCCTCGGTGCCAGGGCTCCCGGAATCCCGGTCGATCCCTCGTCAGCTCCTCGTCAGTCCCTCGTCAATTCGTCGTCAGCACCCGCACCGGTCCGCGCCGTTCCAGCATGTCGACGACGACATGCCGGCCCGAGCGCCGCAGCGCGACGTCGGCCGAGCCGCCGCCGACCGCCAGATTGCGGAAGACCACCTCGTCGAGGAAGGCCGGCAGCGCCGGCTCGTCGAAGGTGATATGCACGCGCTCGGTGTCGAAGCCGAGCCCGAGGCTGGCCTGCAGCATGTATAGCGGTGCGGCCGCGGCCCAGGCCTGCGGGGTGCAGGCGACCGGATAGAAGGTCGGGCCCTGCGTGCCCTGGCGCGGGAAGCCGCAGAACAGCTCGGGCAACCGGCGCAGGTCGATATAGGTGGAGGCCGCGAACAGGCCCTCGAAAATCCGCGCGGCCTCGCGATGGAAGCCGTAGCGCGCCATGCCGCCCGCGATCAGCGCATTGTCGTGCGGCCAGACCGAGCCGTTGTGATAGCTCATCGGGTTGTAGCGCGCCTCGGTCGACGCCACGGTGCGCACGCCCCAGCCGCAGAACGACGTTCCCGACATCAGCGTACGTACCACCGCGGGGGCGCGCTCGGGCAGCGCGATGCCGGTCAGCAGCGCATGGCCGGCGTTCGACGTGCGCACCCGGCATGGGCGCTTGTCGCCATCGAGCGCGAGCACGTAGGTGCCGAGCGCCTCGTCGAAGAACTCCGCATCGAAGGCCGCGCGCAGGGCCTCGGCGCGCGCCGCGCATTGGGTCGCACGCTCGGTCATGCCCAGTTGCGCGGCGATATCGGCGCCGGCCTGCCAGGCGCCGTAGACGTAGGCCTGCACCTCCGCCAGCGCGATCGGGCCCCTGGCCAGCGTGCCGTCGGCATGGAAGACCGAGTCCTGGCTGTCCTTCCAGCCCTGATTGACCAGCCCTTCGGTGGTGCGCCTGCCGTACTCGACGAAGCCGTCGCCATCGCGGTCGCCATAGCGCTCGATCCATTGCAGCGCGGCCTCGAGGCTCGGCCACAGCCGCTGCAGCGTGCCGAGATCTCCGGTGCGATGCAGATAGGCGCCGGCCAGCATCACGAACAGCGGCGTCGAGTCGATGCTGCCGTAGTAGCGGCGGAACGGCACCTCGCCGAGCTCCGCCATCTCGCCGTGCCGGACCTCGTGCAGGATCTTGCCCGGCTCGGCGTCGGCGGCCGCATCGTTCTCGGTGGCCTGGTTGGCCGCCAGATAGCCGAGCACGCCGCGCGCGATATTCGGGTCCAGCCACAGCGTCTCCAGCGCGGTGATCAGCGCATCGCGGCCGAAGACGGTGCTGAACCACGGAATGCCGGCATAAGGGTAGGGACCCTCCGGCGTATCGGTGATCAGCATGTACAGGTCCGACACGCTGCGCCGGACCGCCTCGTTGAAGATCTCGTTCGAGGTCACGATCGAGGCCGCGCGCGAGGCCGAGTTGCGCAGCGCCCGCCGGGCGTCGCGCAGCGCGCTGAAGAAGGCGCAGCGGGTCTGCTGCGGAATCTCGCCGATACCGCAGCGGATCTCGACGAACAGCAGGCGCGCCTCCTTCGGCTGGATATCGAGCGTGAAGCGCGCGCAGTTGCCGGTCAGCCGGGTCGGCGCCGGATCGAACAGCAGCGCCGTGTGCCGGCTCTGCTGATCGAGCCCGGTATAGCCGAGGATGACCCGATTGTTGCTGATGCGGGGCGGATGATGTTCGCCGCGGCGCTCGCGTTTCGAGCCGCGGACCTCGAACAGGTCGGCGAAGTCCGCCGCGAACGCGAGTTCGAGCTGGATGCGGCGCGGCTCCTCGTCGAAGTTGCGGATGATCAGCCGTTCGTAGCAGGTCGCGTTCCACAGGAAGCGCGAGCGGCGCAGATGCAGCAGATCGTGTTCGATCATCAATTTGCCATCGCCGTCGAACAGATCGGGATTGGTCAGGTCGCAGGTCAGCGTCGCGTTGTCGTCGCGCAGCGTCGACGACAGCAGCATCGGCCGCGCGCCGTCGATCGAGAGGAACAGGTGCGACAGGTGGCGGGTGTCCCGATGGAATATGCCCTCGGGACTGCCGGGGCCGGACAGCGCATCGCCGTTGTGATCGAACACCGCGAAGGTGTCGCCATGCTTGAGCGTGCGCGGCCTGCGCTCCTGCAACGACGCGGCGGCCGGGATGAAGAACTGGGCGAGCTGGGTACCGCCGGGCCCGGTGGGCGCCGGCGCGTGGGAGGCGGCAACAGTGCTGGCGGTTGGCATCGTCGCGATCCTTTGCGGTTCAGGCGAGGGCGGGCAGGCCGACACGGTCGCTGCCGGTCACGCCGCCCACCGTTGCACCCATGGCTCGGCGCAGCAGCGCACCGGCGCTGACATCGGCCAGGCTGCGATAGATCTCGACATACTGCTGCGCCATTCGTTCCACGGTGAAGCGCTGCTCGAAGGTCGCGCGGATCCTGCCGCGGTCCAGTTCGTCGATGCGTCCGACCGCCTGCGCGGCCTGCTCGATGTCCTCGACGATAAAGCCGGTCACCCCCTCGTCGATGACTTCGGGCACCGAGCCGCAGCGATAGGCGATCACCGGCGTGCCGCAGGCCATCGCCTCGATCATCACGAGGCCGAAGGGCTCCGGCCAGTCGATCGGGAACAGCAGCGCGCGCGCGTTGCCGAGGAATTCGGCTTTCTGATGCTCGTTGATTTCGCCGATGAACTTGACCTTCGGATGCGCGGCGATCATCGGCGCGATGACTTCGTCCCAATAGGCCTGGTCGGCCTTGTCGATCTTGGCGGCGATCTTCAGCGGCATGCCGGTGCGCGCGGCGATTTCGATGGCGCGATCGGGCCGTTTTTCGGGCGAAATGCGGCCGAGGAAGGCCAGATAGCCGCCCTTCGCCTCGGCGGTGAAAGGCAGCAGGTCGCGCGGCAGGCCATGGTGCACCGTGCCGACCCAGTTGACGGGCGGCATCGGGCGGCGCTGGTCGTCGGAGATCGACACCAGTGGAAATTCGGGGAAGGCGCGATAGAACGGCACCAGATCGGGCAGATCGAGCCGGCCGTGCAGCGTGGTGACGGTGCGCTCGGCGATGTCGCGGATCAGCGGGAAATGCAGCAAGTCGATGTGGAAGTGCAGCACGTCGAAGTCGTCGGCACGCCGGCGGACCTCGTCCAGCATCATGATGTGATAGGGGATCGGGTCTTTCACCCTGGGATCGAGCCGTAGCGCGATGTCGGAGCCGCGTACCAGCCGGGCGGCGGTCCTGGAGTCGCCGCTGGCGAACAGGGTCACGTCATGACCCTGGCGGACAAGCTCTTCGGTCAGATAGGACACGATGCGCTCGGTGCCCCCGTAGAGCTTGGGCGGGCAACGCTCGGCAAGCGGGGCGATCTGGGCAATCTTCATCAGCAAACCTCCTCTTCAAGCGAAGTTGACTGTCCGGAAGCCGCACGGCCGCGATGGCCGATGCGGCGTGGGTGCCGTTCCAGAGAAGACGGGCCGACGCCAAATTAAGGGCGGCTGTGTGACCTTCAAGAGCCGCCCGGCAAAAATTTTTTTGGGCGGCGCGTAGCGGCGCCGCCCTCTTCAGCTAGTTATATGCGATGCGGAAGCGGTGTGAAGGACGGGCCGCATGCGGCCCTTGCCGGCCGGTGGTCCGACGGCGTCAGCGCTCGCCATTGCCGTCGCCGAGGCCATGCCGGGCATGCCATTGCGCCAGCGATTCGTCGGGCCACTGGCGGCAATGGACATGTCCCTTGCCGCGCGGCACGTCGACCCAGGGCGCGGCATAGTCCAGCGCCGCCTCGACGACCTCCGGCGGGCGCGGCAGCGGGGTGTCGATCGCCGACGCATGGGGATGGACCAGTTCCGGCCAGCGCGGGTCCCACAGCCACAGCGGGCTGCCGCATTGCAGGCAGAAATGGCGCGACGCCGGCGAGCGGGTCGCGCGCTTGCCGGGCTCGCGCATCACGGCGTGATAGATGCCCAGATGCTTGCGGCCGCGTACGCGCAGCGTGTTGGCGTCCGCGCCGAGATTGATCGCATAGCCGCCGGAGCCCGCGGTCTTGCGGCAGATCGAGCAATGGCAATGCATGAAGGGGTAATACGAAGACGACTCGACGCTGAAACGCACCGCGCCGCAATGACAGGAGCCTTCCAGATGCATGGCGACCTCATATCCAGGAGTGGTGGATCGAGGTTCCTATTGTGGAAGCTGGCCGGCGGAATACCAATCCAATACCAGGCCTGTACCAGACCGATACCAGGCCGATACCAGGCCGATACCAATGCAATGCGCCTATCGGTCAGCAGCGAAGACGCCGCGCCAAAACAAAAAACCCGCCGATCTTGCGATTGGCGGGTTTTCTGCTTTTGCTGGCGGAGTGGACGGGACTCGAACCCGCGACCCCCGGCGTGACAGGCCGGTATTCTAACCGACTGAACTACCACTCCTTGTCGGCTTGCCTGCTGGTGCCGCTGCAATGGCTGGCATGGTTGCCGGCATTGCAGCGATCGGTCCAGTCGGCGTCCGGATGCATGGCATCCGGTCAAGCTGGCGTCCCCTAGGGGATTCGAACCCCTGTACTCACCGTGAAAGGGTGATGTCCTAGGCCTCTAGACGAAGGGGACTGGAACCGTTTCGCATTGACGCTGTGTTTTGCGTCGCGAGGGGCGCAAGTATAACGCCGATTTTTTTGCCTGTGAAGCCTCTTCGATGCGATTGGCGAATCGGCGGGTCCGACAGATGCCTATGGCATCATTCCGGCACGACAACATGAGGATGGACATGCTTCAGGACACGCACAGCAAGCTGATCGGTTATTTGCTCTGGATCTTCGGTTTTACCGGCTCGCATCGCTTCTACTATGGCAAACCGGTGACCGGCACGATCTGGTTCCTGACGCTCGGCCTGCTGGGCATCGGCTGGCTGATCGACCTGTTCCTGATTCCGGGCATGGACCGGGATGCCGACCGCCGCTTTACCTCGGGCCGCGTCGATTTCAATATCGCCTGGATTCTGCTGACCTTCCTCGGCATCTTCGGCGTGCATCGGATGTATATGGGCAAATGGCTGACCGGCCTGCTGTATCTGGTGACCGGCGGCTTCTTCCTGATCGGCGTGCTGTACGACTTCTGGACGCTCAATGACCAGGTGTCCGACAAGAACCGCGTGTTCTCCTGAGCTTCTCCTGAGCGGCGGACCGCGTCCCATGCGCACGGAGCGCTGAACCATGGCAGGCAGGCAAGGCACCCTCGGGCTGAAAGGCATCGCGCTGCTGGAGGCGACCAAGGGCGCGCTGGTGGTGCTGGCCGGCATCGGCCTGGCGGCGCTGCTGCATCGCGACGCGCAGGCGCTGGCCGAGGCCATCGTCGCGCGGCTGCACCTGAATCCCGGCAGCCGCTATCCGACGATCTTCCTGTCGCTGGCCGCGCATCCCGACGATCCGCGCCTGTGGGCCATCGGCGCGTCGGCCGCGCTCTATGCGGCGATGCGATTCGCCGAGGCCTACGGCCTGTGGCACGAACGCGCCTGGGCCCAATGGCTGGGCGTCTGGTCCGGTGCGATCTATATTCCGGTGGAACTTTACGAAGCGGCGCGGCATCCGACCTGGATACACATCGGCGTGGCCGTCGCCAACGTGGCGATCGTCGCCTATCTGGCCGCAAGCCTGGCCCGCCGACGCGGCACGCCGCGATGACCGGCGCCTGATGCAGGCACGGCCCGTGCATCGGGGAGGACAGGGGGATCGCCAGGGGAACAAGCGGAACGAGGGGACGAGAGGGCCCAGGGGGACTCTCGAAGACCGACCACGCGAGGAGCCAGACATGCCTGAATCGAACGATCCGACCCGATCATCGGCCGATCCATCCGCACGGCCGCGGCATTTCTCGATGATCCGCGAACTGGCGCTGGCCGACGTCTTTACGCTGGCCAATGCGGCCTGCGGCATGGCGTCGGTGTTCTTCGCGATGTTCTACATCGACAGCCAGTCGCTGCGGCACTTCCTGATCGCGGCGGCCTTCGCGCCCGCCGCCTTCTTCTTCGACGTGATCGACGGCCGCGTCGCGCGCTGGCGCCATGCGCATTCGGCGCTGGGCCGCGAGCTCGATTCGCTGGCCGACATCATCTCGTTCGGCGTCGGTCCCGCGACGCTGGCCTTTGCCGCCGGCATGCGCGGCGGCTGGGATCTGCTGGCGCTGATCTATTTCGTCTGCTGCGGTGTCAGCCGGCTCGCGCGCTTCAACGTCACGGCCGAATCGCTGTCCGGAGCCAGCGGCAAGGTGTCCTATTTCGAGGGCACGCCGATCCCGACCAGCGTGGTGCTGACCGGCGTGCTGGCGCTGTGCTCCTGGCAGGGCCGCATCGGCGATGCGCTGTTCGGCGGTGCCTGGACGCTCGGCCCGGCGGTACTGCATCCGCTCGTGCTGCTGTTCGTGCTGTCGGGCTCGCTGATGATCAGCAAGACGCTGCGGATTCCGAAGTTCTGACGGGGTGATCGTCCGCGGCGATCGTCTGCGGCGACCGAATGCGGCCACCGAATGCGGCCACCGAATGCGACGACCGGATTCGGCGATCGCCTATCGCAGCGACAGCCAGACGGTCTTCGGTTCGGTGAAGTTCTGCAGCGCCGCGTCGCCGTGTTCCCGGCCCAGCCCCGAATCGCCGGCTCCGCCCCAGGGCAGCCGGACATCGGTATAGCCGTAGGTGTTGATCCATACCGTGCCCGCCTTCAATTCGCCGGCGACGCGGTGCACGCGCCCGATGTCCGCGCTCCAGACGCCGGCCGCCAGGCTGAACGCGGTACCGTTGGCGATGCGGATCGCATCGGCCTCGTCATCGAAGGGAATCACGGCGGCCACCGGGCCGAAGATCTCCTCCTGCGAGATGCGCATCTCGTGCGCGACGTTGGCGAACACCGTGGGCGCGACGAAGTAGCCGCGCTCACCGACCCGCATGCCGCCCGCGACCGCGGACGCGCCTTCCTGCTTGCCGATCTCGATATAGTCCAGCACCGTCTTCAGCTGCGCCTTCGACACCAGCGGTCCCATCGTCGTCTCGGGCGAGGCCGGGTCGCCGACGCGGATCGCGTTGGCCCGTGCCGCGAGCCGCTCGACCATCTCGTCGTAGATGGCGCGTTGCGCGAGGATGCGCGATCCGGCGGAGCAGACCTGGCCGGCGTTGAAGAAGATGCCCGATGCCGCGGCCCGTACCGCCGCGTCGAGATCCGCGTCCGCAAAGATCAGGTTGGCCGATTTGCCGCCGAGCTCGAGCGTGACGCGCTTGAAGTTGCCCGCCGCGCCCTGCATGATGCCGCGGCCCACGCCCGGCGAGCCGGTGAAGGTCACCTTGTCGATGCCGGGATGGCCTACCAGCGCATCGCCGACCACGCTGCCCTTGCCGGTGACGATATTGAGGACGCCGGGCGGCAGGCCGGCTTCGAGCGCGAGTTCGCCGACGCGCAGCGCCGACAGCGGCGTGATTTCCGCGGGTTTGACGATCACGGTGCAGCCGCATGCCAGCGCCGGCGCGATCTTCCACATGCCGATCATCAGCGGGAAATTCCACGGCACGATCGCGGCCACCACGCCGACCGGCTCGCGCACGGTATAAGTCAGCGCGTCCGGGCGGGCCGGTATCACGTCGCCGTGGATCTTGTCGGCCCAGCCCGCGTAGTAGCGCACGGTGTCGATCACCGCCGGCAGGTCCTGCCGGCGTACCGCGGCCAGCGGCTTGCCGGCGTCGAGGCTCTCCAGCGCAACCAGCTCGTCCCGATGCGCCTCGAGCAGGTCGGCGAAACGCTGCAGGATGCGGCCCCGTTCGGCGGCGCGCATGCGGCTCCAGCCCTTCAGCGCGCGGCGCGCGGTCTGCACCGCCAGATCGACCTCGGCGGCCCCGCCCTGCGCGACCAGCGCGATCGGTGTCTCGGTGGCGGGATCGATATCGGTCGAATAGGTGCCGGACATCGGCGCGATACGTTCGGCGCCGATCAGTAGGTCGTGGCGCGGTAGCGAGGACGAATTGGGCCAGATCGGTGAATTCGGGGAGGGCAGCGAACTCGTTGGCGGCAGAGGCGACGGCATGATGGCTCCTCACGGGATCGACCCGGTGTAGTGTCGATTCAGTGTCCGCAAGGCTTGGATCAAAGTCCAATTAATAGATTGGATTGATTTATCCGAAAAAGTTATGGCGCCGACGCGTCCGATTTGCCGGGTCTATCTGGCTGCTCGGTCTCGCCCTGTTCGTCAGGTCCGTCCGTTCCCTCGCCGGGGCGCACCGTGCGTGCTTGGGCCGCGAGCGGCGGGACCAGCCCCACGATCGCCGCATGCAGTTCCGCGGCGACCACGGGCTTGTGCAGCAGCACGGTGCCGCTCGCATGCACGCTGCGCAGCCGGTCCGCCGCGGTATCGCCGGTGATGACGATCGCCGGTACCGCCTCTCCCAGCTGCTTGCGCAGTGCCGCCATCGCCTGCAGGCCGTCCCGGTTTCCGCGCAGCCGATAATCCGCCACGATCAGGTTGGGCCGGAACGCCGGCAGGCAGGCCAGCGCGTCGCGCTCGGACTCCGCCGCCCGGCAGTTGCATTGCCAGCCCGACAGCAGCTCGGTCATCGCCAGCCGGATATGCGGATCGTCGTCGATGACCAGCGCCCGCACGCCCGGCAGCGGTTCCAGCTGCATCGGCGCATCGCTCGGCAGCCGATGTACCAGCGCCTCCATGCCGGCCGGCGGCAGCCAGACCCAGGGCAGCGCCATGCGGAACACCGAGCCGCGCTGTGGCGTCGAGGCGAGCGTGACATCGGTGGACATCGTTCGCGCGAGGCCGCTGGCGATCGACAACCCGAGTCCCAGGCCCTTGCGCTGATCGCGCTCGGGATTGCCGAGCTGATGGAACTCCTGGAAGATCGCCGCGTGCTGCGACGCCGGGATGCCGATCCCCGTGTCCCATACCTCGAGCACCGCATGCTCGCCGCGCCGGCGGCAGCCCACCAGCACGCCGCCGCGCTCGGTATAGCGGATTGCATTGGCGATCAGATTGCGCAGCACCAGCTCGACCAGCGCCGGATCGGCGAACACCGCGCAGGTCGTCTCGCGCGTCCGGTAGACCAGCCCGCGTGCTTCCGCCAGCGGCGCGAACTCGTTCTCGAGCCGGTAGAGCAGCGGCTGCAGGCGAAACGCCATCGGCCGTGCCTGCACCACGCCGGCTTCGAGCTTGGAGAAGTCCAGCAAGGTGTTCAGCATTTCCCGCGCGGCGTCCGAGGCCGCCTCGATATGCGTCAGCAGCTGGCGCTGCTTGTCATCCAGCGAAGTGCGGCTCAGCGAGACCAGAAACAGGCCGAGCGCATGCAGCGGCTGGCGCAGGTCGTGGCTGGCCGATGCCAGGAACACCGATTTCGCGCGGCTCGCCTGCTCGGCCGCGCGCTGGGCGGACTCCGCGCGCGCCGTCTGCTCGCGCAGCTGCCCGATCAGTTCGATATTCTCGAAGCGCAGCGCGATCGAATGCCGCGCCACGCGGGCGTAGTTGCGCGCGAACACGATCAGCACGATCAGATAGAGCGGCGTCGCCAGGAACATCGGCAGATAGTCGGGGTCGCCGGTGGCCAGGAAGCTGATCCATACCGGCAGGATCGCCGGCACGAAAAAGCCGACGGCGACCGGCAGGCAGGCCGAGAACACGGCCAGCGCCGCGGCGCTCATGCCCGCGATCAGCGACAGCACCGAAATGACGATCGGCGGCTCGCGGACATCGAGATAGAGCAGCGCGATCACTCCCCACAGCGAGCCAATGCAGGTCAGCAGCATCGTCATCCAGCGCGCGTAGCAAGGCGCTGCGGCCTCGGTGGTGCGTTCCGGCATCCGCTGCCGGCCGACCAGGCCGTAGGCGCAGGCCAGCGTCATCGCGATGGCCCACGGCAACGCCAGCGGGCGATCGCCGGACAGCACCAGCCCGGCCGTCAGGAACCAGGATGCCAGCGCGCAGCCGATCATCGCGACGCTGAAGCTCTGGTCCAGCAGATCCATCTGGGCGGCCAGCAGCCGTCCCTCGTCGAAGCGCGGCAGCAAGGGCAGCCGCCGGCGGCCGCTGGCGCGCTTCACCGCGCGGCCTGGATCAGGCCACGCCGCTGCGCCTCGATGATGGCCTCGACGCGGCTGACCACGCCAAGGTGATCGAGGATGGCGGCGACATGCACCCGCACCGTGTTCTCCGACAGGCCGAGATGGTGCGCGATGATCTTGTTGGAACGGCCCAGCGCCAGCTGGCTCAGCACCTCGAGCTGGCGCGGTGTCAGCTGGCTGGGACGGTAGCGGGCCGCATCCGTGGCGGACGGGTCCGGCGCGATGGCGTCATCCGCATGGCAGAAGTAGCTGCCGCCCTGCAGGCAGCGCGCGATCGCCTTCTCGATGCGCGTGGCGTCCGCCGATTTGGGCAGGAAGCCGGCCACGTCCTTCCGCACGTCGGGGGGAATCGCGTCCGGGCCCGAGGTACCCGAGACGATCAGGATGCGCGCCGCGGGAAAATGCCGGCGCAGCACGCGCACGCCCTCGATGCCGTTCAGGCCCGGCAACTGGATATCGAGCAGGATGATATCGACCGCGGCTCCGGCATGGTCCTGCACCGCCTCCATCACCGTGCCGGCCTCGACGATCGCGGACACGCTGGCGCTGTCGGCCAGCAGCAGCCGCAGGCCGGTGCGGAACAGCGTATGGTCGTCGATCAGCAGCAGGCAGGCATCGGGCATGGCGGTCGATAAGGGCCGGTCATCGGCGTGGCGGGCCGCTAGAACCTTGCGGTCGGGGTATCGCATGGCAGGGTGAAGGCGCGCGGATGGCGGCCGGCGGCCCTTGCCAGTGGTGGATTGGAATCGATTCCCGACCGCTTGTCCATGCCTGCCGATCCGGGTTGCCTAGTCCGGATGGATTATTGGCGTGGCTGGCGCGTGATGCGAGGATGCGTCCTGAGCGGAACCGCGACTCGCTCATACCACTTTGAAGTACCCGCACCTCCCGGCTGCGGGTATTTTTTTGCCCGATCGCTGCTCGGCGACATGGCCGCCATGCAGCGCATGCATTCACGATCGCGATTGCGCCCGCCATGCCTCGCCATGTCGTGCGATGCCCGTGCGATGTCGGTGCGATACCTGCGGCCATCATGCCGCCCGATCCAGCGGCCAGACCCGCGTATCGCGCGGCGTATCGAAACGATAGTCGCTGTAGGTCCGCGCAAACAGCTCGGCGCCGAGTCGCTCGGCCTGCGCGATCGCATCGGTCGGATCGCGTACCACCTCGCCGCGGCGATTGCCGGTACCCCGCACCACGCCCGCCAATTGCGAATCGGTATAGCGGGCATACTCCTGCAATTGATGAACGATGCCGAGCGCCGCGCCGGCATAGCTTTCCTCGGACGCCAGCACCAGGCCGAGGCGCTTGCGGGCCAGCTTCGGCACCACGGTGGCCGAATCCGGATGCGAGGCGGCGTAATAGCAGAACATGCGGTCGAAGAAGGCCTTGGTCTGCGCCGACAGGCCATACCAATAGATCGGCGAGCAGAACACCACGCCGGCCGCGGGAAGAAAGTCCTGCAGCAATAGGTCGCGATAGCCGTCGTCGATGCCGCAGCTGCCGTCGGCGCGCCGGCATTGGCGGCAGTCGCGCAGCAGCCCGCCGATATGGTCGTCGAGAAAGCGCAATTTGACCGGGTGGCCCGCTCGCTCGACGCCGCGCTGCACCGCGTGCGCCATCGCCGCCGAATTGCCGTCGCGCCGAGGGCTGCCCACCAGGATCAATACCGGCCCGGAAGGAAGAGTTTGGTAGAAAGTCGTATCCGTCATCATGTTCCTTGCATTGCGTGGTAGGGACACGGCGACTGTAGGATGGCGGCTGCGGCGCGACAAACGAGCAATTCTTGCGTCGAACAAATTCGGTTCATCTCTGGGTTTCCTGCGCATTTTTTTGGAGCGCAATGCATGTTCGCTTCCTTGCCGATCGCCGCCCTGCGGGTATTCGAATCCGCCGCGCGGCATCTGAGCTTCAAGGCCGCGGCGGCCGAGCTGTCGGTGACGCCGGCCGCCGTCTCGCATCAGGTGCGCGGGCTCGAGTCCTGCCTTGGCGTGGCACTGTTCACGCGCCTGCCGCGCGGCGTGGCGCTGACGGTCGAAGGCGAGCGGCTGTTCCATCGGATGCATGGCGCGCTGCTCGATGTGGCCCAGGCCATCGACGAGCTGCTTCCGCAGCCGGCGGCGGGGTCCCTGACGGTGACCACCACCATGTCGTTCGCCGCGCTGTGGCTGGTGCCGCGGCTGGGGCGCTTCTATCAGGCGCATCCCGATGTGCACGTGCGGATCGACAGCGATGGCGCGCCGGTCGACCTGCACCAGGACGCGCGCATCGATGTGGCGATCCGCTATGGCACCAGCGCCTGGCCCTCGCTGCTGAACGCATGCCGCCTCGGCGAAACGTTCGGCGTTTACGGATCGCCGGCGCGGATCGCAACTGCCGGCCAGGAGACGCCCGAACTGATCACGGTGCGATGGACCGATTCGACGCTGTACGACGATGGCTGGCAGGCGTGGTGCGATGCGGCCGGCGTGCGTTGGCTGCAGGAAGGCGCCACGATGCGCGCCTACGACGAGGAGAGCTATGCGCTGCAGGCCGCCGTCGCGGGACAGGGGCTGGTGCTCGCCAGCTCCATCATGGTGTCCGACAGCGTGCGCAATGGGCTGCTGCTGCCGTATCGGCCCGATATCACGGTAGCCGGCGCCGCCTATACCGCGCTGTGCGTGCCGGGGCGCGAGCGGCATCCGCCGGTGCGGGCGTTTCTGGCCTGGCTGGCGCGGGAATGGGCCTGAAGGCGCGGCCTTTCGCCCATGCGCCTCAATGCCACGTCAATGACGTGTTACACCGTGTAGGGCACCCGTTGGCGCGGCCCGCGCATGGTCTCCCCCATGGCGCGACGCAACATGGCGATTCCTGCCGCCGCCCGGCAATTCGCGTTGCCTAATATTCAGATCGTGGCGGTTCCGCCAGCGGCCATCGGGAGGAAAGCATGCCGACCGCAGTCCGACACCGTTTTCCCCTTGCTGCCCGCATCGCCAGCATCGCGCTCGGCATGGTCTGTTTCGCCGGCATGGCGCCGACGGCAACGTTGGCGGCATTGCAGGACCACTTCCTGTACTTCCCGAGCAAGGCACCGCTGGCCGCGCTGATTTCCGACGAATTGCGCCCCTGGCCCGGTGAAGACGACTTCATGGGCCTGCTCGCCGAGCCCAGCGGGCCGGCGCGTGCCACCGCGATCGTGTTCCATGGCAACGCGGGCCATGCCGGCCACCGCAAGGTCTATGCGGACGCGCTGGTGCAGCACGGCGTGCGGGTCATCCTGGCCGAATATCCGGGCTATGGGCCGCGCGATGGCGAGGTAGGCGAGGCCAGCTTCGTCGCCGATGCGCAGCGCACCATCGAACTGGCCCATGCGCGCTTCGGCGCGCCGCTGCTGCTGATCGGCGAATCGCTCGGCGCCGGCGTGGTGGCCGCAGCCGCCGCGCGGCAACGCGACCGGATCGCCGGCCTGATGCTGATCACCCCGTGGGATCGGCTGGCCCGTATCGCCGCCCATCACTACGCATGGCTGCCGACCTCCTGGCTGTTGCGCGACCGCTATGACAGCGTCGCCAATCTGGTCGCATTCGATCGGCCGGTATTGGTAGTGGTGGCCGAACGCGATCGCATCGTGCCGGCACGCTTCGGCCGCGCACTGCACGACGCGCTCGGCATGCGGCGGCAATTGCGCGTGGTGCCGGGTGCCGACCACAACGACTGGTTCGACCGCGTCGATGCACAGTGGTGGGGGCAGGCGCTCGCCTTCCTGCTCGAATCCGGGCCCAACGCCGCCGCTCCGTGAGCCGGTTTGCCAGCGATTCTCCAGCGATTCTCCAGCGGTCCGAGGGTAATTGCATTAATGTTGGAACTTACGGATTTGGACGCGCATTGGTTATCCTTGTGTCATTGCATTGAATGAACCAATCCGATGAAGCTCTCTCCCGCCATTCCAATTCTGCGTATCTTCTCGGTGGACAAGGCCAGGGAGTTCTATCTCGATTTCCTTGGATTTTCCGTCGACTGGGAGCATCGCTTCGAGGAAAGCCTGCCGCTGTACATGCAGATATCGCGCTCTGAATTGCTGCTGCATCTGAGCGAGCATCACGGCGATGGCACGCCCGGAACGGCAATATTCCTGCGGGTCGATGACATCGAAGCGCTGCATCGGGAATTGGCGGCGAAGCCGTACCGATATGCGCGCCCCGGCGTCGAAACGATGGACTGGGGCAAGGAAATGCAGGTGGCCGACCCGTTCGGTAATTCGCTGCGTTTCTGTCAGCTCATTGACGATTAATTATATTTCGAACACCTACCGTAGTAGGGGTAACGCGGCGCCACGCGAATTCCGTTGTGCGAAATCAATTACACTGGCGCAAAAAATAAGCTTTATTTCGGCAGGGGTCAGGAGCCAAAGCTTGGTGAAGAGTCGAATTGCGTCGGGCATGGCCCCGGCGCGCCAGTCGTATGCCATCGTCGTCGACGACCATCCGCTGGTGGCGCGCGGTATTGCGGGATATCTGACAACGCATTGCGACTACGCGGTGGCGCACTATGCCGCGAATGCGCAGGAGTGCTTTCAACGGATCGATAGCGACGGTCCGCCCAGCCTGCTGGTGGTCGATTTCTGGCTGCCCGGCGGCACCGCCCTGGCGCTGCTGCGCGAGGCCGCGGCAAAGCTGCCATCGTGCCGCCTGCTCGTGATGAGCGGGGATGAAGACGCACGCGTACAGATCAAGGCCATGGAGGCGGGCGCGCACGGCTTTCTGCGCAAGAGCGAGCCGCCGGAGACGTTCGCGCAGGCGGTGGCCACGCTGCGGCAGGGCGGCACCTGGTTCCCGGCCGTGCCCGCGGCGGAACTGACGCCGGCCCTGCGCCGCGAACTGCCGCTGAGTCCGCGCGATCTCGGCCTGACCGATCGGCAGGGCCAGGTGCTTGCATTGATGCTGCGCGGCCTGCCCAACAAGCAGATTGCCAAGGAACTGGCGATTTCCGAGCAGACCACCAAGGAACACGTGACGGCCATTCTCGGCAAGCTGGGCGTCAGCAATCGCGTCGAGGCCATCACGCTGCTGCACGGACGCCGGCTCGAACCGTGAGCGGGTCGATCTCGCAACGGCTGGGCCTGCGTGCCGCCGCCGCCGAATCGAGCGTCAGCCCGCGTGCCCGCGCGCGCCTGGTCGACATGACGTTCGAGCGCCTCGTCTTCAGCGTCAACGCGATTCCCTTCGTCGGCCTGCCGTTCGTCGTCTGGCTTCATGTCACGGGCAGGGATGCCCGTTCGCTGCTGGTGTGGACGCTCGCCTACTGCCTCGCCGCCGGCTGGATGCAGCTGGAGCGCCGCCACTATCGGCGCGAGCGCGCGCAGTCCGACGACGCGGCGATGGCCGAGCGCTGGCTGCCGGTGGTTCGGCGCATCGCGCTGGTCCACGGCCTGTGCCTGTCGATGGCGACGGTCTTGACCGCGGGCCAGGTTACGTTCGACTTCGCGCTGCTGCTGCATATCAGCCTGGCCGCCATTCTTGCGGCCAATGCCACGCACCAGACGCCGATACTGGGCGCTTTCCAGCGGTTCTTCTTTGCGTGCTGGGGTGTGGTGACGGTCAACGTGCCATGGAGTTTCCCCCATCACTGGCAGGTGGTGCTGCCGCTGACGCTGCTGTACGCGGTGGCGATCTATCGGCACGCGCTGATCGCCAATCAATTCTTCCGCCAGCAGGTGCAGCTCGAGGACGACGGCATCCGGCTTGCGGAGAGCTATCGGCTCGCCAAGGAGGCGGCCGAGGATGCGCTGCGCGCCAAGAACCTGTTCCTGACCACCGCCAGCCACGACCTGCGCCAGCCCGTTCATGCGATGGGGTTCCTGATCGAAGCGATCGCACAGCGCAATCGCGATCCGGCGCTGAATCCGCCGCTGGAGGACCTGCGGCGCAGCGTCCGATCCGTTCATCTGATGTTCAACTCGCTGCTTGACCTGTCGAAGATCGAGCAGGGCATGGCGATGCCGCGCAGCGCACCGGTGGCGCTCGCACCCATCATGGAGGAAGTCGCCGCGCTGTTCCGCGAGGAAGCGCATAGCCGCCATCTCGATCTGCGCGTGCGGGTGCCGAAGCAGGCCGCGGCGGTGCTGGCGGATGCTTCGCTGCTGCGCCAGTCGCTGGTCAACCTGGTCCACAACGCGCTGCGGTACACGCAGCGTGGCGGCGTGCTGCTGTCGGCGCGGCGCCGCGAAGCGGACTGGCTGCTGGAAGTCTGGGATACCGGCATCGGCGTGGCCAACGAGGACAAGAGCCGGATCTATTCACCGTACTATCGCAACGAATACGCCTGGCGCATCGATAGCGCGGGTCATGGCCTCGGTCTCGCCGTGGTTGCCCGCTGCGCGACCATGATGGGTGCCGCCTACGGGCTGGACTCCGTCGAACGTCGCGGCTCGCGATTCTGGCTGCGCTTTCCGGCCGCTGACCCCGGGCAGGCCCATGTGCACGCGATGGCGGCCGAGTCCCAGGCCCGCCCGACGAGCGCGCTGCCGCCGCTGAGCGGTTGCTGTCTGATCGTCGAGGACGATCCGGTCGTCGTCAGGGCGTGGGGGAGCCTGATGCAGGCATGGCATGTCGATGCACACTGCGCGGCCTCGGCGACGGAAGCGATCGCGCTGCTCCATGCCGGCCTGCGTCCGCAGGTGATCCTGTGCGACCAGCGCCTGCGATCCGGCGAGAGCGGCTTCGAGGTGCTGAAGGAGCTGCTGGAGCGCTGTCCCGGCGCCAGCGGCGCGATGGTCAGCGGCGAATTCGATTCGCCCGCCCTGCTGCAGGCCGAACGCGAGGGCTATGTGGTGCTGCGCAAGCCGGTGGAGCCTGCGCAGTTGCATGCATTGCTGTACCAGTGGCTTCGGCCGGAAGAGACGCTGCACCGCGCGTCGTGATCCGTGGGCGATGATCCGGTGCCAGCATCGCCATCCCACCTCCTTGTAGAGGACCGACTATGCCAATCCAGATCCGTGACGAAGTCCCCGCCGATATTCCGGTGATCGAGTCGGTCGTCGCCGAAGCCTTCCGCAGCGCGACGCATGCCAGCGGTACCGAACCGCTGATCGTCAATGCATTGCGCGCGCGAGGGCAGCTGTCGATTTCACTGGTGGCCACGGACGCCGATCAGCTCGGCGGCCGCATCGTCGGTCATGTGGCGGTGTCCCCGGTCGCGATTTCCGATGGCAGCGCGGACTGGTATGGCCTTGGACCGATCGCCGTGCTTCCCGCCTGGCAGTCGAAAGGCGTCGGTACGCTGCTGATGAATGCGGCACTGGACGCGCTGCGCCGGCGCGGCGCGCGAGGCTGCGTGGTGCTTGGAGAGCCCGCCTATTACAGCCGCTTCGGCTTCGTTTGCCGTGCGGACCTCGTATTGCCCGACGTCCCGCCGGAATATTTCCAGGCGGTACGCTTCGAAGGCGAGTGGCCGGCGGGGACGGTGGAGTATGACGAGGCGTTCTGGGTGACGGGGTAGAGTGTGGGCGCGCCGGCGACGACAGGAGCGAGACATGAAAGGAGGCTGCCTCTGCGGCGAGATCGCGAGGACCGGCCGCCTGCCAAGGTGCCGGCTCGGACATCGTCCGTTCACCTGCGTACAATGCCGGCCTCGACTACCGAGATGATCCCGTGAAGAAAACCGACCTCGAAAAGAACAAAGGCCTGAAGATCGCCAACAGCATGAAACAGGCCGGCGCCAAGCGCGGCGGCCCGGCTCCGAAGACCGAGCGCCGCGGCTCGGCAGCGGCCAAGACTGGCCTGCTTGGCAAATTGCTGGGGAAGGCGGTGCCGCCGGAGAAGTCCGGCGATTGATCGTGCTTGCTCGGCTTCGAAAGCGACCGTAGCGTTCTGGCTCGCGGCCTGTCGCTGCCCTGAGGTGTTTCCCCCTTCGGCGGTATGGCGAGATTCGAGCCCGCCTCCGACAATCGTACGTCTTCGTGTTGGCATCGCGCCACGTCAGGACGATAACGATTAGAACGGGAGGGTCGCATGCGTGTATTCAGCGCTGTTTCGGAGCTTCACATCGGTGGACGCGATGTTGGGGCGACGATCCTGCAGTGGGGGGCAGGAGCCATTTTCTTTTTGTTCACGGGGGCGGCGAGTGCCCATGGGGGCGGACTGAACGCCGAGGGTTGTCACACGAACCGGAAAACTGGCGAGTACCACTGCCACAGAGGAAGCGGACATACCGGCGTCCGCGCGGTGCCGTCACCTGGCGCCAGGACCCACCCATCGGCCAATGCCTTCATGGCCCGCCAAGGTTCGTCCACCGGCCCTACCTGCTATCGCGGGCCGCGCGGCGGCACCTATACGATTACCGCTAGCGGTCGCAAGAACTACGGCGGGTGCTAGCGCGCCTCGCGGCCCCGAAGTTCGCCAATCGCCTTATCGCGCCCCAAACACCAGCGACTGATGCGCGGCCACGCCCGCCATCACGCCATCGGCACTGGCGAACGTCGCGCTCTGCATGCCGCGGGCGATATCGCCCGCGGCGTAGACGCCCGGTACCGTGGTGTTCTTCTGCGCATCGGTACGGATGATCGAACCGAACGGCATGTCTTCCATTTCGCAGCCCAGCTGCTGTGCCATGTCGCTGTTCTGGCGGCTGCGAACGGCGAGATAGAGCGCGTCGACCGCGGTGGTTCGGCCATCGGCAAACTCGATTGCCGATAGCGCCGTGCCCTCGCCGTGCAGCGCCTTGATCGGCGCCGCTTCGATCGCGACACCACGCTTTTCCAGCTCCGCGAGCGCGGTTTCGTCGGCGGCCGGCTCCCCATTCAAATAAAGTGTGGTCGGTCCCCATTCGGCGATCAGCATGGCCTGATGGACCGACATCGGCGACATGCCGAGCACGCCCAGGCGTTGGTCGCTGAATTCGAAGCCATGGCAGTACGGACAATGAATCACCGACTTGCCCCAGCGCTCCTTCAGTCCCGGCAGGTCGGGCAGTTCGTCGGAGATGCCGTACGCGAGCACCAGCCTGGCGCCTTCCACCACCTCGCCGTTCTCGAGGCTCACCGAGAAGCCGCCCAGCTCTCCTGACGCACCGATGGCTCGACCTTCGATAAACGTGGTCGTGGGATACGCCGCCACCTGCTGTCGCGCGGTCGCGAGCATGGCGGCGGGATTGCTGCCGTCCTGGGCCAGGAAGCCGTGCGAATGCGTGGCAAAGCGATTGCGCGGGGCGCCCGCATCGATGATGCAGACCGAGCGCCTTGCCCGCGCGATATAGGTGGCTGCCGACAGGCCGGCGAAACTGCCGCCGATGACGATGGCGTCATACCGCATGGACGTGCTCCAGATCGTGGCGGCCGCCGCGGGCGACCATCCGTTTGTGAAAATCGGCGCTCAGCATCGCCAGCGTGACCTCGCCCAGCCGCGCGAGCAACAGCGCTTCCGCGTCGTTGAAGGCCTGGTCGAGCGCGGCATTGACGGCTTGCTCGACCAGGCAACCGGGTGATTCGGTCCGGTTGCCGATCGCCAGAAGCGAGGGACAGCCAAGCGCGGTATAGACGTCGCGCAGCGTGACCCTGGACAGGTCGCAGGCGAGCGTCCAGCCGCCGCCATGGCCCTTTTCCGAGCGCACATAGCCCTGCTCGCGCAGGCCGGCCATCACGCGGCGGATGACCACGGGATTGGTTTCCATCGCCTTGGCGAGAACCTCGGAAGTGACCGGGCCATCGTGCTCGGCCATGTGCAACAGGACGTGGAGCACGCCTGACAGTCTGCTATCGCGTTTCATGGAACTTATGGTGTTACATGAAACGCCGAATGTCAAGATAAAGGAGAGCAGGTCGATTGCGACGCCCTGACCGCGGGAAGCCGGGGCCGATGATTGGGTGGCTTGCATGGGTTCTCTCCGTGAATGCGGGAGAGCGCAGCGTAATGCGGACGCGGCTGCGGCGTCTTGAACGATTGTGCGAGCCGAATCAGCGGCCGTTGGCCGACTGGACCATGCGCAGCCATCTGGCCGGCGGAATGCCGTAAGCCTTGGTGAAGTGCCGCGTCATGTGGCTCTGGTCCGCAAAGCCGGCTGCCACGGCGCTGCGCCGATACTGGAAGCACTGCACGCCGGCCGGCGTACGGCCGATGGCATAGGTATCGTGCCGGTGCATTGCATAGGCGTTGCCGATGAAGAAGGCCTCGATGCGCTCGATGCCCTGCGCCGGTTCGGCGCGATGCACCCAATCGGGGCTCTTGGCACGACGTTTCGTCATGGCCGGCAGGGGCCGGCATGGGGCCCTCTTGTGGGAAGGGACGCTGTCATTGTCTGCTGAATGTATAGCCTTGCGCCTGCGTCCGCAATCGGCTGTAATCCCGTGGCGCCTTTTTTTCACCGGCGTCGCCCGACAATGACCGAATAACGAGACAAGCGAACCAGCCGTGTTGAAAACCCGAATTGGCATTCTTGCTCTGGCGATTTCCGCCCACGCCATTCCCGCCTTTTCCCAATCCGCAGTGAATCGCGACGAGTTCTATTGGCTCGGCGAAATCAACAAGGCCACCACCGTGATCAATACGGAGGAAGGGCTATTGGACAAGTCGCTCGCGCCGCGCATTGCCTCGGGCATCGTCAAGGTGCTGGAAGACGGCAATCGGCCGGGCGGCAAGCGTCCTTCCACGGTGATCACCTTCGAGCCGTTGCTGATCCAGGCCGCGGGCGTCGAGGTGACCCTGCTGCATGCGGGGCGGTCCAGCCAGGACATGCATGCGACCTACCGCGCCGCGATCCTGCGGGACCATCTGCTGAGCCTGGCCGACCAGTTGAACAAGACCAGCCGTTCGCTGGTGTCGCTGGCGGAGAAGCATGCCAATACCATCGTGCCGAACTACACCAACGGCGTGGCGGCGCAGCCGAACAGCCTGGGCCATTATCTGCTCGGCCATGCGGCGGGACTGGAGCGCGACGCACAGCGGATTCGCGAGGCCTATGCGCGCATCGATCGTTCGCCGATGGGAACGACCGTATTGAACGGCACCAGCTGGCCGCTGAATCGCGCGCGCATGGCCGACTATCTGGGCTTCTCGGCGATCGTCGACAACGCCTACGATGCCGCGCAGATTTCCTCGACCGAACAGCCGGTCGAGGTCGGCGCCATCGTCACCAGCATTGCGCTGCATGCGGGCAACTTCATCGAAGACGTGATGACGCAGTATGCGCAATCGCGTCCGTGGATGCTCTTGCAGGAGGGCGGCAGCAATACCTATGTCTCCAGCGCGATGCCGCAGAAGCGCAATCCCGGCCTGCTGAACACGACGCGCCGGCACGCCTCGACCGCGGTCACGCTGGCGATGGGGCCGGTGATTCAGGCGCACAACATCACGCCGGGAATGGGCGACGCCAAGGAGGTCAAGCCCAACAGCGAAATGGTGCAGAGCGCAATCCGCGTGCTGCAGGGCTGGGACAAGATCCTGAACGCGCTGGTGATCAGCCCCGAGCGTGCGCTGGAGGAGCTGAACAGCGACTGGACTGCCTCGCAGGAACTGGCCGATGTGCTGATGCGCAAATACAAGCTGCCATTCCGCGTGGGCCATCACTTCGCATCGGAGATCGTCGACTATGCGAAGGCCAACAATATCCGGCCCAGCGAATTCCCGTATGCGCAGGCGCAGCGCATCTATGCGGAAGCGGTCAAGGGCCAGGGGCCGGCGCAATTGCCGATGAGCGAAGCGGAATTCCGCGCCACGCTCGATCCCGTGGCGATCGTTCGCCATCGCGCCACCGTAGGTGGTCCGCAGCCTGCGGAGATGGAGCGGATGCTGAAGGCGGCAAAACAGACGCTGGCGCAGCAGGATGCCTGGATCAAGGAAAAGCGCGGCCGGATCGATGCATCGCTGGCCCGGCTGGATCGGGATTTCAGCAAGCTGGCCAAGTCGGCGAATTAGGAAGACAACCAGGCCAATAACAAGGCCACCAACGAGGGCCACCAACGAGGGCTACCACCGTGGGCTACCACCGTGGGCTACCAACGAGGCGACTAACTAGCTTTCTGCGCGATGCCGATCGGGTGAGATCCGTTCCATCAGCCGTTGCGCATCGAATGGCGCTTTCACCTTCTGATCGTTATCGAAATAGCAGTAGACATCGCGCCGCGCCGCCTTGCGCGGCTTGATCGGCGAAATGCGCTTGGCGTCGTCCGGCTCTCCGCCGGCACCCCATGCGCTCAGGCGATCGGCCCAGCGATCGAGCGCGGGATCCGAATAGGCGCCGCCGTACAAGGTCTCCGTGCCGTGCAGCCGCAGATAGACGAAATCCGCGGTCACGTCCTCGACGTAGGGCCAGTCGGCAACCGCATCGGAGACCACCAGCGCGACGCGATGCTTGCGCAGCAGCGCGGGAAATTCCGGCGTACAGAAGCTGGCATGGCGGATCTCGATGGCGTGGCGCAGGCGCCGTTTGCGCGTCGGCTCGCACCAGGGATCCTTGACGCGGCCATCGTGCTGGCTGGCCAATTTCCTTGCTTCGTCGGTGGTGCGCGGCAGCATCGCGAGGAAGCGTTCCAGCCGGTCCGGCTTGAAGCTGAAATTCGGCGGGAATTGCCACAGGAAGGGTCCCAGCTTTTCCTGCAGCGCCAGCACTCCCGAGGCAAAGAAATTTGCCATGGCCGGGCGCGCCTTTTCGTCGCGGAAACGCAGCATGTGGGTCAGATAGCGCGGTCCTTTTACGGCGAAGACAAAGCCCGGTGGCGTCGCCTCGTACCAGGCGCGGTAGCTGCCGATGGTCTGCAGCGAATAGTGCGAGCCGTTGATCTCGATCGTGTCGACGGCGCGCGCGGCGAATTCGAGTTCGCGCGCCTGGGCCAGTCCCTTCGGATAGAAGACGCCACGCCAGCCCTCGTAGCGCCACCCCGAGATGCCGATTCGAATAGTCATCGGATTGCGCCGGCGAGCGCCCATTCGCCTTGCGTGGTGGCGAGGGCTTCGCTGGGCGACGAATGATCGATATGGACGATCATACGCGAGCGCCGGCAAATTACAGGTGCCGCGACATCCACCGCGCGCGTAGGAACCGGCCTACGCCAGTCTCCGTTGCCGACCGATCCCTGCTGCGCGGCATGGCCCCTACATTGCACTTAAGCCGCAGCGGATCGCGGCAATTGCCAGGAGCTCGGTTATGTCGTTTGCACTATTCCTGATTGGACTGCTGATCCTTGTCGGCGGCATTGCCTGGGGCCTGATCACGGCCGGCGTGCCGGAGACCTACGTCGCCATCGCCTGTGTGATCGTGCTGGGCCTTGGCATCATGGGCGCGGTGTCGCGCACCCGGACCAAGGACCCGTCATAACGGCATCAGGCGCGCGGCGAGTCGGGGCTGGGGCTGGAGGCCGATGAGGGCGAGCGAGTCGAAGCAGCCAAAGGGGGCGAAGGAGGCGAAGGAGGCGAAGAGGGCGCCTGCTCCATCGCTGGCGCCCCCGTCCGGACCGCCGCCCCGCGTTGGCTCAACCACATGCTGACCAGCACCAGCACCATGCCGGCCAGTTGCGGCGCGCTGAGCCACTGATCCAGCAAGCCCCATCCCAGCAGCACTGCGCTCACCGGGCTCAGAAAGCCCAGCGACGCCACCGCCGGCGGCCCAAGCCGCGCGATGCCGCGAAACCACAGCACATAGGTCAGCGCGGTGCCGACCAGTCCCAGATAGAGGAATCCCAGCACATTGGCCTGTGTCAGCGGGCCGAGCGGGGGTTCGTACCAGAGCGCGACAGGCAGCAGCAGGATGCCGCCCGCCACCAGTTGCCATGCGGTGAAGGTCAGCGCGGATACCGGCGGTTGCCAGCGCCGCGTCAGCACCGTGCCGAGCGCCATCGAGGCGGCGCCCAGCAGGCCGGCGGTCACGCCTGCGGTATCGAGCGCCGCCTTGGGCGTCAGCACCAGCAGCGCCACGCCCGCCATGCCCCCGATCGCGGCGACCACGGCCACCGGCCGGATCGCGTTGCCCAGCAGCAGCCGGGAGAACAGGATCACGATCAGCGGCTGCACGGCGCCCAGCGTCGCCGCGACGCCGCCCGGCAGCCGATAGGCGGCGACAAACAGCATCGCCTGGAACACCGAGAAATTCAGCGCGCCGAGCACGAATACCCGCAGCCACCAGCCGCGCTGCGGCAATTGGCGGACCCACAGCAACAGCAGCAGCCCGGCCGGTAGCGCGCGCAACATCGCTACCGTCAGCGGATACCCGTCGGGCAGCAGGCCCGTCGTGACGACATAGGTGCTGCCCCAGATCGCCGGGGCCAGGCCGGTCAGCAGCAGGTCGGTGGCGCGGTTCATGATCCTTGCCTCAGGCGAAATCGAGTACTTCGGCCAGGGGGCGGCGCGGCTTTTGCGGCCAGTTGCCCGGCGCCGCATGGCCGACCGCCACCAGGATGGCCGGCACCTCGTCGGGCCGCAGCGCGAATTCGCGTGCCACGCCCTGCGGGTCGAAGCCGGTCATCGGACCGGTTGCCAGGCCCATGCCCTGCGCGGCCAGCATCAGGGTGGCGGCGCCCAGCGAGGCGGTGCGGATCGCTTCGTCGCGCCGGCTCTGCGGCTGCTCCAGATATTGGCCGCGCGCCGCATCGACCCAGGTCTGCACCATGCCGGCCGGCATCAATCCGGCTTCGACCGACGGCTGAAGCCGCTGCGCCAGCGTGGCCGGATCGGCCAGCACGCCGCAGACGATAAAGACGACCGCCGCATCGGTGACTTTTGGCTGGTTCCAGGCGACCGCGCGCAGGCGTGCCTTGGCTTCGGCGGTCCGGACCGCGATGAAGCGCCAGTTCTGCAGGTTGTAGGCGGTGGGCGCGCGAGTGGCCAGCGCGGTCAGCGCTTCGATTTGCGCGTCGGACAGCGGACGCGCGGCATCGAAGAAGTTGGCGGAGATGCGCTGCTCGATGGCGTCGATGACGGGATGGCTCATGGTCGTTCCAGCTCCGAAATGGTGTCGTTGGATGTCGTTGGATGTCGCCGAATGTCGTGGTGTCAGGATCGGCGCAATGGCCATTGGGACGGCCGTTTATTCACGGTCAAAGATTAATCGCCATCCTCGCGCGGTGAAATATGCGATATGCTCACCACAATCTTTACCGGCAGTGAATAATCGGGTGAAATAACCGTGGACCATTTGACGGCGCTGCGCGTATTTCGGGAAGTCGTCGAGCGCAACAGCTTTGCCGCGGCGGCGCGGCGGCTTTGCCTGTCTCCGGCGGCGGTCAGCAAGAACATTGGCGAGCTGGAGGCGCATCTGTCCACGCGGCTGCTGAACCGCACCACGCGGCGGCTCAGCCTGACCGAGGCCGGCCAGCAGTACTACACGCAGATTGCGCAGATTCTCGACGACCTCGACGAGGCCGATCGCGCGCTGGGCCGATGCAGAGCGAGCCCACCGGCACGCTGCGCGTCAGTGCGCCGATGTCGCTGACGCTGACGCAGCTGGCCGATGCGATCCCGCAGTTCCTGTGCCGCTATCCGCAGCTGTCGCTGGATCTGCGCCTGGACGATCGCCGCGTCGATCTCGTCAAGGAGGGCTTCGACGTTGCAATACGCGGCAGCGACAAGCTGGAGGATTCGAGCCTGGTTGCGCGCAAGCTGATGTCGATGACGCACGTGCTGTGCGGCGCGCCGGCGTATTTTTCGCGGCATGGCGTGCCCGATTCACCCGAAGCCTTGCGCCAGCACGAATGCGTGCAATTCAGCTTGTCCGGCCACGCTCGGCTATGGAGCTTTCGAAAGCATGGCGCGCAGGGCGATATCCAGGTCGACGTGCCGATCGACGGCCGCTACAAGGTCACCTCCAGCCTTGCCGTGCGCGAGGCGCTGCTGGCGGGCTTCGGCATCAGCCTGATTCCGCTGGTCTATGTGCGCAACGATATCGAGCAGGGGCGGCTCGTCACTGTATTGGACGAATGGTCCACCGTCGAGACGCATGTCTATGCCGTCTATCCGTCGCGGCGGTATCTCAATTCGAAGGTGCGCGCCTTCGTCGATTTCCTGATCGAGACCCTGGCCTGAACGCTCGGGGCTGCCGCATCGCGCCTTCGAGCCTTAACCTGCGTTCAAGGCAGCCATGCCGCGTGGGGCGGGCAAGCCGTCCTAGACTGGCTTCGTCCTGTCCGACCCACACCATAAAAGGCTGCGCCCATGATCGGTCTTCCATCCTTGCGCCGGCTTTGCGCCTGCCTGGCGCTGGCCGTTGCCACGCCGCTGGCGATCGCGCAGTCCGCATCGTCATCATCGTCCTCATCGTCATCCAGCGCCGGTTACCCGGAACGCCCGATCCGCCTGCTGCTCGGGCAGGCCGCCGGCGGCGCGGTGGACACCATCGCCCGCATGCTGGCCGAGCGCCTCGGCGCCACGCTGCGGCAGCCGGTGGTGGTGGAGAACCGGCCGGGCGCCGGCGCGATGATTGCGGCGGAGGCCGTGGCACGCGCGCCGGCGGATGGCTACACGCTGGCCCTGCTGGACGAAGGCGCGCTGACCGTCAATCCGGTGCTGCAGAAGAAGATTGCCTACGACGTTCTCAAGGATTTCAGTTACCTCGGCACCGTTGCGCGCATCCCGCTGGTGATGGTGGCGCATCCCTCGCTGAACGTCGCGACGTCCGACGAATTGACGCGCTACAGCAAGGCCCATCCGTCGGCATTGAGCTACGCGTCGGCGGGCGTCGGCAGCCCGCCGCACCTGGCCTTCGAAGCCTACAAGCAACAGTCGGGCGCAATCGTTGCGCATCTGCCCTATCGCGGCGGTGCGCCGGCCCTGGCCGATGTGGTCGCCGGCCATGTGCACCTGACCTTCATCGACACCAATCTTGGCAGCCAGTATGCGAAGACGGGCCGCGTCAAGCCGATCGCCGTGTCGACGCGCCAGCGCAGCCCCTTGCTGCCGGCCGTGCCGACCTTCGAGGAGGCCGGCCTGAAGGGCTTCGAATTCGCGCCGTGGGTCGGGGTGGTGGGACCGGCGGGGCTGCCGGCGCCGGTGGCCGAGCGCATTGCGCAGGCGCTGCAGACGGTGCTCGCGGACCGCGACCTGCTGGCGCGCGTGCGAGGCAGCGGCTTCGAGCCCTTCGCCAGCGGCAGCACCGCGTTCGCGGCACTGATCCGGCAGGATCTGGAGGCCCGCCGCACGCTGATCCGCGAACGGAATATCCGGCTCGAGAACTGAACCGCCGCAGCACCCGCCCACCGCCGAACCCTTATCGCTCGCTCCCATGACCAAGACCTTGTTGCTCGATGCCGTCCCCGGCGCCACCGTCGGCGCCGATCTCGATACCTTCGTCGATGCCTGCCTGATCCTTGCCGCCCAGGGCCATGCCGCGGGGCTGGCCGGGCAGATCACGATGCGCGATCCCGACTCCGGCGGCATGGTTACGCTCGCCCTCGGTACGGGCATGGAAGAGGCCAGCGCCGCCAATGTGCTGCTGGTCGATGCGGAACTGAACACGCTGCAGGGCAAGGGCCGGGCCAATCCCGGCGTGCGCTTCCACAGCTGGATCTATCGCCACCATCCGGAGGTCAAGGCGATCGTGCATACCCATCCGCCGGCGTTGTCGGCGCTGTCGATGCTGGGCATGCCGATGCCGGTGGCGCATATGGATGCGGCGATGTTCCACGACGACTGCGGCTTCCTGGCCCACTGGCCCGGCGTGCCGACCGGCGACGACGAAGGCGAACTGATCTCGGGCGCGCTGGCGGGGCGGCGTACCGCCTTCCTGGTCAATCATGGCGCCGTCTGCACCGGTGCGACGCTGCAGGAGGCCGTCTACCTGAACGTGTTCGCCGAGCGCAATGCCCGGATGTGCCTGGACGCGCTGGCCGTCGGGCCGCTGCAGCAGGTCGATCCGGCGGCTGCGCGCGAGGCGCACGACTTCCTGCTGCAGCCGGCAATCGTCAACGCGACCTTTGCGTACTGGGTCCGCCAGGCGAAAACGACGCTACGCCGTTGATACATGGGCCGCGCGCTATCGCGTCGCGATGCGGGCCGCGGCCGCCTCGATCGCGCGGATGGCCCGGCTGACCGCCTGGCTCGGGGGCGTGCCGCTGCGGTGGATCAGCACCACATGGCGATGCAGGTTGGCGCCTTCGATGGCGAGGCGATGCAGCCCGCGCGCCGTGATGGCGATGTCGGGCAGATCGCGCGGCAGGATCGTGGTGCCGACGCCCTGCATCGCCAGGTCGAGCGACATGCTGACCGAATTGCTCTCGACGGCGATCGACAACGGCGCCGGCAATTCCCGTTCGATCACGCGCCGCAGCGCGTACGGGCGCGGCGGCACGATCAGCGGCCGCTGTGCCAGCGCGGCGACGCTCAGCGTTCCCGGTGTCGGCGCGCCCAGCTCGCGGCTATAGGCGGCGATCTGCTCGATGCACAGCCGCCGCAGCGCCACCGCGTCGGTATCGACGGCGAGGTCGTAGACCAGGCCGATATCGGCGAGCCCGCGTTCGACCCGTTCCACCACATCGGGCGAGCTGGCGTTGAACACGCCGAGCGTGATGCCCGGGTGCGCGGCCCGCAGCGAGGCGACGACCTCCGGAATCAGATAGGCCGCCAGCGTATTGACGGTGGCGATCGTCACGCGCCCATGGCCGCCGGCCGAGGCCTGCCGCGCAACGTCCAGCGCGCTGTCGACCATGCCGAATCCCTGATCGATATCGCCGACCAGCCGTTCTCCCAGGGGTGTCGGCCGCATCCCGCGCCCGTGGCGGTCGAACAGTGGCGCCCCGAGGAACGTTTCCAGCGCGGCGATCTGCTTGCTGACGGCGGCCTGCGTGATGCCGAGCGAAGTGGAGGCAGCGCGCAGCGATCCGGCGCGCGCGACGGCGAGAAAGGTGCGAAGCAGGCGGTCTTTGTCTTGCATCGAGGGAGGGCGCTGGACAGTATCGGACGAAGCACGTGCTCCGTGGCGTCTGCATTGGAATCGATTCAACCGGCACTGTCCATCGGGGCCCGTGCTATGGTTCCAATACCGTTTCCTCCCAATCCGATGCCTGCCGGCCAGTTCCAGCTCCTCCCTTGCGCGTTGCCCGGTGTGCTCGCCGTCCAGGCCAGCTCGCGGCACCGTTTCGCCCGTCATACGCACGAACAGTTCGGCATCGGCGTGGTCGAGCGGGGCGCGCAGCGCTCGGCGAGCGGCCGTGGCGAGGTGCAGGCGGTAGCCGGCGACATCATCACGGTCAATCCCGGCGAGGTGCACGACGGCCTGCCGCTGGACGAGGCCGGGCGGTCGTGGCGCATCCTGTATTTCGATCCCGAGGTGGTGGCGCCGGTCTGTCACGATGTGAGCGAAGGGGCCGCGCGGCTCGGAGAATTCGTGCTGCCGGTGCTGAGCGATCGTGCCTCGGCCACGGTCTTCACGCAATTGTTCGACGCGATGACCGGGGGCAATGCCCCGGATACGGCCTTGCGTCGCGACAGCCTGCTGTTGATGCTGGTCGCGAGCACGATGGATTGCCGGCAAGGCATGCGGGACGGCGACGGCACCCCGGCGGCGATTGCCCATGCGCTGGCGCGCATCGACGACGATCCCTCGGTGCCGGTGACGCTGGACGAGCTCGCCCATGCCAGCGGCCTGAGCCGCTTCCAGGTGCTGCGCGCCTTTACCCGGGCCACCGGACTGACGCCGCATGCCTATCTGGTGCAGCGGCGGATCGACCTCGCGCGTCGCCTGATCGCGCGCGGCGAGCCGCTGGCCGATGCGGCAATCGGCAGCGGTTTTGCCGATCAGAGCCATATGACGCGCATTTTCGTGAAGAAATACGGCCTGTCTCCCAGCGCCTATGCCGCCGTCGCCACCGGCCGGTCCCTGCGCTGACGACGACCGTCCAGACGCCCGCTTTCCGCGCCGCTGCAATTTCGTTCAAGACGCCCGCCACGCCGCGGCCTAGCCTTAGGCATCCAACGATGCGGAGGCGGCCATGTCCGGCAAAACCGAAGGTTATTTCTATCTGGCGCTGGCCATGATCCTGGTCGGCAGTACCGTCATTGCCAGCAAGGTCATCGCGGCGGGGCTGCCGCCGTTCACTGCGACGGCGCTGCGCTTTGCCATCGCCTTGCCCGGCTTCCTGTTGCTGATGAAGCTGACCGGCACGCGCATGCCGGCCATCGGCCGTGGCGACGGGTTGCTGCTCGTACTGCAGGCGGTCGCCGGCAGCGTCGGCTATACCACCTTGCTGATCTCCGGCCTGCGGATGACCTCGGCCGCGGACGCCGGCGTGATCATCGGCACGCTGCCCGTGGTGTCGGCGCTGGTCTCGATCGTTGTACTGAAGGAGCGCCCGGGCGTGGCCTTGCTGCTGGCCATTGGGCTGGCGACGGCGGGCGTGCTTGCCGTGGCGGTACCGGAAGAGGGCGCCGACGGCGGCCGGGGGACGTGGCTTGGCAACGCCCTGGTGATGGGCGCGGTGGTCTGCGAGAGCCTGTTCATTCTGCTGAACAAGCGGCTGCGCCAACCGCTGCAGCCGCTGGCGCTGTCGACCGTGATGACGGCGATCGGCCTGGCCGCGTCCATCGTTCCCGCGCTGTTCGAGGCGCCATGGCGGCATGGACTGCCGAGCGGGGCGCTGGCGGCGGTGCTGTATTACGCGCTGGTGCCCACCGTGGCGGGCTTCGTGCTGTGGTATGCGGGCTCCGCGCGCACGACCGGCACCGAGGCATCGCTGTTCACCGCGCTGGCGCCGATATCGGCGGTGGCGATGGCCTTTCTGCTGCTGGGCGAGCCGGTCGGCACGAGCCAGCTCGTCGGCATCGGCTGTGTGGTGGTGGCCGTGCTGAGTCTGGTGCTGGTCGGCAAGCGCAATCCGGCCGGACCGCGCAAGGCTGCATGCCGCAAGCATGCATCCCGCAAGCACGCATGCGGGCTAGCGGAGCGATCGTGAGCGCGCGGCGCCGCCCGCGGGCATAAACGCGCGCGGCGTCGTGCCGAGATAGCGGCGGAACACCGCGATAAAGCTGCTGACGCTGGCATAGCCCAGATCGAGCGCAATCGCCGTGACGCTGTGGCCGGCGGCGAGCCGCTCCATCGCCGCAAGCAGCCGCATCTGCTGCCGCCACTGGCCGATGGTCCAACCGGTCTCGGCCTGGAAGCGCCGTGTCAGCGTGCGGCGGCTCATGCCGATGCGTGCGGCCCAGCCATCGAGACCGGTGTTGTCGTCCGGCGCGGCCAGCATCCGCGTCGCCATCCGCACCAGCCGCGGCTCGCGCGGCATCGGCAGGAACAGCGTCTGCGCAGGCTCGCGCGCGAACGCGTCGGCAAACACGGCGAGGTAGTGATCGAGGGCGGTGCCGGTGGGCGCTTCGTTGCTCGTCAGCGCGCCGAGCAGCGCGTCCAGCAGCGGCGACAGCCTGGCCACCTTGACCGTGTCCGGCATCGCGGCGCGGCTCCACGTACCGTCGAAATACAGGCTGGTGCCGACCATGCCGCCCTGCACGCTAGCGCCATGCACGATGCCGGGCGGAATCCACGCGATGCAGCCCGTCGGCATCACCCATCGGCCGCCGTCGGCCTCGATGGCCACCACGCCCGTCCGGATCGTGAAGAGCTGTCCGTCGTCATGACGATGCGGACGGCGCTCGCGGATGCCGGCGTGCGACAGCCGGCGGATGTGCTTCAGCGACACGGTGATCGAATGGTTGGCCCGATTGCATTATCGGTTGACATTCTAGCGTTGGCGGGCAAGGCGTGCGCCCCCTAGACTGCCTGCATTGCCCGATACCGGCCACTCACGGAGCCATTCGATGACATCTGCCACGCCATCCCGACCGTTCGCCGAGACCCACGGAGACCGCGCATGAAGCCGGAAGCCATGCTCCCCGACCATGTCGATGCCGTACAGGCCGACGGCATCACCGTACGCAAGGGCAGTGTCGGCGCGTTCCTCGCCAGCTGGCGCGTGCTGTCCGATCCCGCGCAATCCAACGAGAGCCGTGCCGCGGCGAGAAAGGACCTGATCGCGCTGATTCCGGCCCTGACCGCGCTGGGGCTGTTCGACGTGCTCGAGCCGCGCGATCCGCAACTGCGCGCGCTGATTGCACAAGGCCGCGGCGGCGCCTGAGCACCCGCCGCGGCCTTGTGCCGGCGTGGTCCGGATCAGACCAGCGTCAGGCGCACGTCGATGTTGCCGCGCGTCGCGTTCGAATACGGGCAGACGACGTGGGCCTTGTCGACCAGCGCCTGCGCGGTCTCGCGCGCCACGCCCGGAATCGAGATCTGCAGCTCGACCTCGATGCCGAAGCCCGTCGGGATCTGGCCGATGCCGACGTTGCCGGTGATCGTGGTCTCGGCGGGCAGGGCGACTTTCTCGCGGCCGGCGACGAACTTCAGGGCGCCAAGGAAACAGGCCGAGTAGCCGGCGGCGAACAGCTGCTCGGGGTTGGTGCCGGGACCGCCGGCGCCGCCCAGTTCGCGCGGCGTGCTCAGCTTGACCTCGAGCGCGCCATCGGACGAGACGGCGCGGCCGTCACGGCCACCGGTGGCTTGGGCTTGGGCACGGTACAGGACTTTTTCGATCGACATGGTTGGCTCCTTCGGGTTGATGGCCGGGTTCTGCTTCAGGGTTGGACTTCAGGGTTTTGCTTCAAGGTTTTGCTTCGGGTTTTTGCTTTAACATAGTGCGCTATTACATAGCGTGCTATATAAATTCGTCAAGTCAGGGAGCGTCGCCATCCCGTGCGGCTCAGTCGACCGCGTTCCGGGCGATCTTCGCCGTCACGCTGTCGAGCTTGCGCTTCAGGCTGGTCAGTTCCTCGACGCTGCACGCCGACGCGCACAACACCGACTCCGGGACCTTGCCGGCCTGTGTCTTCAGCGCGCGGCCGGCCTTGGTCAGGCTGACGATGACCTGACGCTCGTCCGCCGCCGCGCGGGCCCGCGAGACCAGCTCCTGCGTCTCGAGGCGCTTGAGCAACGGCGTCAGCGTGGCCGAATCCAGATTCAGCCGGGCACCGATCTCCGACACCGTCAGGCCGTCCTGTTCCCACAGCACCATCATCGCCAGGTATTGCGGATAGGTCAGGCCCAGCGGGCGCAGCAGCTTGCGGTACAGCTTGTTCAGCGCGAGCGAGGCCGAATAGACCGAGAAACAGAACTGCCGGTCCAGCAGCAGCGCGGTGGCAGGGTCGATCCGGGAGTTCGATGCGGCGTTCATGGAGCAGAATATAGATCGTACGCGATTGAATAGCAAGAAATTTATTTGCGGGAATGCCGATGGAGGGCGAGGATGGAGGGCCGGGCATCTTTCGCGGATACCCGGCCCGCCATCGTCAAGCCGCCACTTCCATCAACGCATCGACCACCACCACGCCATCCGGGCTCGCCATCACCGGGTTCAGGTCGACCGACCGGATCGCGCCGCCCGCGGCGTGCACCATCCTGCCGACCGACACCGCGGTGCGGCACAGCGCCGCCATGTCAACGGCCGCTTCGCCACGCACGCCGGCCAGCAGCGGGGCGATGCGAAGCGTGCGCAGCGCGCGGGCGACATCCTCTTCCTCGCAGGTCGCCAGCAGCACCGCGGTGTCGCGCAGCGCCTCGACATACTTGCCGCCGTCGCCGACCACCAGCACCGCGCCGAACACCGGGTCCCAGTGCGCGCCGATCATGCATTCGCGCTGCCCGCGCACCATCGCCGCGACGATGACGCCCTCGGCCTCGACACCCATGCCGGCCAGCGTGGCCATCTGCCGCTCGAATGCCGCGACGATCGAATCGGCGTCGTTGCAGCCGAGCGCCACCAGACCGTGTTCGCTCTTGTGCGGCACCGCGGCCGCGCAGGCCTTGACCGCGACGGGGCCATCCAGCGCACGCCAGGCCGACACCGCCTCATCGGCGCTGCGGCACAGGCGATGCGCGACGACCGGAACGCCGGCCTCGGCCAGGCGTGCGAGGCTGGCCGCTTCGCTCAGCGTCGCCGAGGGCGACGAGACATCGGGCGCCACCGCCGCGGGCGGTGCCGGTGGACGCGCGAACAGCTCCGCCAGCCGCAACCGGTGCGCGCGCCACTGGCTCAGCGCCGGCAGCGCCTCGCCGGCGTTGGCGTAGACCGGTACGCCGCGCTGCCGGAACGGCGCGGCCACGCCCTGCTGCCAGGCCGCCACCACGATGGGCTTGCCGCTGGTATCGGCGAAGGCGGCCGCATCGGTGGCAAAGCGTTCGATGTCGTAGCCCATGCCCGCCACCGGAATATCGAGCAGCACCATGTCCGCCGCCGCGTCGCCCGCGATCACCGGCAGCACATCACCGAACAGCGCGCTGTTGGTCAGCAGGGCGGCGGTCACGTCGACCGGATTGGCGGTGGCGGCAAAGCCGGGCAGGCGTTCGGCCAGCGCGGACTGGGTCTGTGCCGCCAGCGGCGCCATCGACAGTCCGCATGACTCGGCGGCGTCGGCCGCCATCACGCAGCTCGCGCCGGAATTGCTGACGACGACGAGCCCGCGCCCCTGCGGCTGCCAGTCGCGCAGATACAGCGGTGCGCAGCGCGCCAGCGCATGGGCGTCGTCGACGCGCCAGATGCCGTGATGCGCGAGGAAGGCATCGACGGCGCGATCCTCGTTGGCGAGCGCGCCGGTGTGCGAGGCCGCCGCGCGCTGGCCCGCGCTGGTGCGGCCGGCCTTGACCGCGACGATCGGCACGCCGCGTGCGCGCGCCACCGCGGCTGCCTGCGCCAGCGTAGCCGGATCGTTGAGCGTCTCCAGATACAGCAGCATCAGCTGCACGTCGTGATCGTGCGCGACGGCCAGCGCCAGGTCGCTGACCGTGACGTCCGCCTGGTTGCCGGTCGCATGCATGTGCCGCACGCCGATGCCCTGGTGGCGCAGCAGGCCGTAGACCATCGCGCCCATGCCGCCGCTCTGGCTGATCACCGCGACCGGCCCATCCTGCGGCGGCACTTCGATGAACATCGTCGAGAAGCTGGCGATCGCGCCGCTGCCGAAATTGGCCAGGCCCTGGCTGTTCGGGCCGACCATGCGCAGATTTCCTGCGCGCGCGATATCGACCATCTTCTGCTGCTGGCGCCGGCCTTCCTCGCCCGCTTCGCCGAAGCCCGAGGCGATCACGATGGCCGCCGCCACGCCGAGCCGCGCGCAATCGCTGACTGCCTGCACGGCGGCCTCGCCGGCGACCACGACGATGGCCAGCTCCGGCGCTTCCGGCAGCGCGTCCAGCGAGGCGTAGCTGCGCAGGCCCTGGATCGTGTCGCGCTGCGGGTTGATCGGATAAAGCGTGCCGCCGTAGCCGTGCTGCTGCATGTAGTGGATCGGCCGGCCGCCGATCTTGTGGATATGGTCCGAGGCGCCGATCACCGCGATCGAGCGCGGCGTCAGCAGGGCCTGCAGGCCGCGGGGGAGAGAAGCCGACATGTCGTAGTCCTGTAGTCGATCGGTTCAATGAAGTCGTTCAATGCCTGGGCTCAATGCACTGGTTCAATGCACTTGTTCAATGCATCGGTTCCATGCAAGCCAGGCTCAGTCGATGGTGGCGCCGGAGGTCTTGACCACGCCGGCCCATTTGTCGATCTCGGCGCCGAGGAAGCGGCCGGTCGCGTCGGGCGACGTCCATTCCGCGCCGAAGCCCTGCGTGGCGAAGCGCGAGCGGACTTCGGCATCGTCGAGCACGGCGCGCAGCGACTGGCTCAACTTGTCGATCACCGGAGCGGGCGTGCCGGCTGGCGCCAGCAGCGCATTCCACGCGGTCGCCTCGTAGCCGGCCAGACCCGCCTCCGCAACGGTCGGCACATCCGGCGCGGCTGGGGAACGCTTGGCGCTGGTCACGGCCAGGGCCTTGAGCTTGCCGTCGCGCACGAACGGCATCGCCGACAGCATGGTGTCGAACATCACCGTGGCCTGGCCGCCGATCACATCGGTCAGGGCCGGCGCGCTGCCCTTGTACGGCACGTGCGTCATGCGCACGCCCGCCATCGCGTTGAACAGTTCGGCGGACAGATGGGTCGACTGGCCATTGCCCGAACTGGCGAAGCTCACCTGGTCCGGCTTTGCCTTGGCCAGCGCGATCAGCTCGGCGACATTGCGCGCCGGCGTCGATGGCGCGGTCACTAGCACCAGCGGTCCGCGCGTCAGCAGGCTGACCGGCGCGAAATCGCGACGCGTGTCGTACCCCGGCTTGCGGAACAGCGTCATGTTGATGGCATGCGCGGTGGTGGCGACCAGCAGGGTATAGCCGTCGGGCGCGGCCTTGGCGGCGGCCTCCGCGCCGATATTGCCGCCCGCACCCGGCCGATTCTCGACCACCACCGGTTGTCCGAGCCGCTCGCCGAGCTTCTGTCCGACCACGCGCGCGACGATATCGGTGGGGCCGCCGGGCGGGTAGGGCACGATCATGCGGATCGGCTTTGCAGGCCAGGTTTCCGCTTGGCCGGGCCGCGGCAATACCGCGCACAGCGTGCCGAGCGCGAGCACCGGCAGCACGGCGCGCAACGCGTGCCGCCTGGTTGAAGAAAACGGACGGGCGAGCGCGGCCCGCCGATGCTGCTGATTCGGCTGCATAGGTGTCTCCATCTGGTTGTTGTCGTGCCTGGCTGGCTGTTTCGGTCCGCGGTTCCGGCTCACTACTCCCGCTCGAATCGCAACAGCGTCCGCTCCCCATGCCGGAAAAACCCGGCGCGCACACGGTCGCCGATCGCCACGCCGGGCTCGGCATGGCCCATCACGCGCGGCCCTTCGTCGAGAGTGGCCAGCACCAGCGTGTACGGGACCAGCGTGCGGAAGCTGTCGTCCGGCGCGCGCGCGACCGTGGTCACGGCGTAGACGGTGGCCACACCGGCGGCATCGCGCCAGGCGAGCCGGACGCTGCCGCAGCGCTGGCAGGCATGGCGCTCCAGCGATTGCGCCGCGCCACAGTCGCCGCACGACTGGTAGCGAACGCGGCCCGCTTCCAGGCCTTCGGCATAGGGATGAAGCCCTTCGGGCAGGGCGGATTCGGCTGAGATCGCCATCACAGGGCCTCCAGCACCAGGCTGACATGGGACGACAGCACGCCGCCATCGGCATGGAACAGCGCGCGGCGACGCGGACCGATCTGGCGGTCGCCGGCACGTCCGGCAAGCTGCCGCGTCGCCTCGGCCAGATGCATCAGGCCGCCCGCGACGCCGGAATGGCCGAACGCGAGCAGGCCGCCATGGGTATTGAGCGGCAGCGCGCCATCGACATCGAAGTCGCCGGCCAGCAGCCGCGCAGGCGCGCCGCCTCGCGGCGCCACGCCGATCTCCTCGAGCAGCATCAGCAGCGTGATGGTGAACGAGTCATAGATCGCCAGATAGTCGAGGCCATCGACCCCGATGCCGGCCTCGCCAAGCGCGCGCGTGGCCGCTTCGCCGGCGCCGGTCGTCATCACGCTGTCGATCGCGCATAGATGCTGATGGCGATGCGCCTGTCCCGCGCCGGCGATGCGCACAGGCCGGCCGGGCCCCGGCTCCGCCGAGACCACCAGCGCCACCGCGCCATCGGAGATCGGGCAGCAGTCCGACAGCAGCAGCGGCGTCGCTACCGGCTTGGCGGCGCACGCGGCGGCCGCGGTCAGCGGCTCGCGCAGATGTGCGTCGGGGTGGGCGCCGGCATGCTTGCGCATCAGCACCGCGAAATCCGCCAGCGCGTCGCGTGGCAGGCCGGTCTCCATCAGATAGCGCGAGGCCAGCAGCGCGTAGTACGCCGGCACCGAGGCGCCGTTGGGCACTTCGATCTGCGGCTCGCCGACCTGGGCCAGCGTCTGCACCGACTGGTCGCGGCTCTGGCCGCTGAGGCGGTTCTCGCCCGCCACCACCAGCACATGGCGGCAGCGGCCGGCACGCACCAGTTCGCGCGCCAGCATCGCCATCGCCCCGCCGGTGGCACCGCCGGCGGCCATGCCGTGCGCATAGGCGGGTTGGAGCGACGCGTATTCGCAGAAGCGGTCGGCCAGCATCAGATGCGGCAGCGTGGTCGCGTAGCCGCACAGCACGCCATCGATCTCGGCGCGCGACAGTTCCGCCTCGGCCAGCGCGGCATCGGCGGCCTGCGCCATCAGCGTCAGCGGCGTGCTGCCCGCGAGCCTGCCGAAGCGCGTATTGCCGGCGCCGCGCAACCAGGCGCCGCGTTGAAGGGAGTCGCTCATGTCAGCGCTTGAGCAGCGGGCACTTCGACTTCGACGGCGGGATGAAGGCCTGGTCGCCGGGCACCGTGGCGAGGACCTTGTAGTAGTCCCATGGATATTTCGATTCGGCCGGCGTCTTCACCTCGAACAGGTACATGTCGTGCACCATGCGTCCGTCCTCGCGGATACGGCCATTGGCGGTGAAGAAGTCCTGGATCGGCATCGTCTTCATCTGCTTCATCACGGCGACGGTCTCATCGGTGCCGGCCGCCTGCACCGCCTTCAGGTAGTGCATCACCGACGAATAGACGCCCGCCTGGCTCATGTTGGGCATCTTCTTGAGCTTGTCGAAATAGCGGCGCGACCATTTGCGGGTGGCGTCGTTCATGTCCCAATAGAAGGCCTCGGTCAGTACCAGCCCCGCGGCGGTCTTCAGCCCGATCGCATGGATGTCGTTGATATAGAGCAGCAGGCCGGCCAGCTTCTGCTTGTTGTCGCGCGTCAGGCCGAACTCGTGCGCGGCCTTGATCGCGTTGACCGAGTCGCCGCCCGCATTGGCCAGGCCCACGACCTGCGCCTTGCTGGCCTGCGCCTGCAGCAGATACGAGGCGAAGTCGCTGGCGCCGATCGGATGGCGCGCCGCGCCGAGCACCTTGCCGCCGGCCTCGGTGACCACGGTGGTGGCCGAGTCCTGCAGCGTGTGCCCGAACGCGTAGTCCGCCGTCAGGAAATACCAGGTCTTGCCGCCGCGCTGGACCATCGCACGCGCGGTGGTATTGGCGAGCGCATAGGTGTCGTAGGCGTAGTGCACCGAGATCGGCGTGCACAGGTCGTTGGTCAGACGCTCGGTACCGGGGCCGGAGAACACCACGATGCGGTTCTTCTGCTTGGCGACTTCGAGCACGGCAAGCGCGGGCGCCGACGCCGCGACATCGAGGATCGCGTCGACCCGGTCGGTGTCGAACCATTCGCGCGCCTTGTTGGCGGCGATGTCGGCCTTGTTCTGATGATCGGCGACCACCAGTTCGATCTTGCGGCCGAGCACCTTGCCGCCGAAGTCGTCAATCGCCATCTGCGCGGCGGTGGCGCTGCCGCGGCCGGTCACATCGGCATAGAGGCCGCTCATGTCGAGGATCAGCCCGATCTTGACCAGATCGTCGGAGAGGGTGGCCTTGGGCTGGGCCTGAGCCTGGGCGTAGGCGGTGCCGCCGAGCGACAGCGCGCATGCGCCCAGCATGCCGGCGAGCGTGCGGGAAACAAGGCCGGCAATGCGCCGGCGTGCGGGAAATGGCTTCATATCGTAGGTCTCCTCCGGATCGTTGGTGTCGCCACTCAGACGGTGGCGATCGGCGTGGTGGGCGAACCGACCGCCCCGGGCAGGCGCAGCGGCGGCGCCGTCAGCATGAAGCGGGTGCGGCCGTGCTCGCGCAGCCATTGCGCCAGGTCGCGCAGATACCAGAGCTCGCCCAGCGGCAGGCCAAGCTTGAACAGGCAGTGGTGGTGCAGCGGCAGCAGCGGATGCGGGCCCGGGCCGCTGGCCGGCTGCGCCGGATAGCGCTCGACCGCGTAGTTGTCGGCGATCAGCGCGGCGATGCCGGCGTCGGTGATCCACTGCAGCAGCTTGTCGTCGCGTCCATTCAGCGCGCTGCAGCTGTGGTGCAGCACGTTCTCGTCGGGCTCGCGCTGCATCGACAGCACCACCTCGGCGAAGCCGGTGCGCAGCAGCAGCATGTCGCCGCGCTCGACTTCGACGCGGTCCGCCTCCATCGCGCGCATCAGCTCGTCGTAGCCGATATCGCGGAAGTCGGTGCCGTAGCAGTGCGCCAGATCGACCAGCACGCCGCGGCCCTGCATGCCCTTGACAGCGAAGTTTTCGATGCCGAGCGCGCGCGCCTCGCTGTGTTCGTGATTGCAGCCATGCGCGGCGAAATGATCGTCGTCGGCATAGTCGACCGGACCGACGATATGCTCGTTGGCGCGATAGCCGTTGTAGTAGACCCGCTCGGCGCGGCCGTCGCCGTCGGCATCGAACAGCGCGCCGACGTGGGCCAGCGAATCCCATTGCGTCGAGTACTGCAGCGACAGCAGGACCTGGTCGTCGCTGATCACGTCGGTGGCCTCGGGGTCGACCTTGGCCAGCGGGAAATTGACGTAAGGCAGGTCGTCGCGGAAGGTCGGACGCAGCACCGGCGGATGGCGGCGCGGATTGAGCTTGTTGCCGCCGGGATAGTCGAGTGGCAGCGACAGGCAGAAGCTCAGGCCCGCCTGGACCTCCTGCGCGGCCCTGCGTACCTGCTCGGCGCCGATCAGATTGAGCCGCCCGATCTGGTCGTCGGGCCCGAAGTCGCCCCAGGTGGAGCCCTGCGGACGTTGTTTCCAGCGCATGCCTGATGTCTCCATATCCGTGGTCCTTTTCTTGTTGAGGGTCGTGCAGAGGGACTGCCGCGCCGTCTCGGCTAGGGCGTATCGGCCGGCGACAGCGTGGCGCCGCCCGTGCGTGCCGCGGTGCCGCGATGCGGCCAACGGTCGGGCAGCGACGCCTCGATGGCGCCGAGATTGGCAACGATGCCGTCGGCCTCGCGCCGCAGCGCCTTGGCCATCGCGGCCTCACGTTCGGTGATGCGCTCGTTCAGTGCGGCGATGCTCAGCGCGCCGAGCGGATAGCCGTCCGGGCCCGGCAGGGCGATCGCGATGCCGCCCATGCGCTCGACCACCACATCGAGCAGCACCGCATAGCCGCGTTCGCGCGTCGCTTCGACATGGCGCAGCAGCGCGGCCGTGCTCAGCCGCGGATAGCGCTTGAGCGCCGGCGCCACGCAGCGCAGTACCGCGTCGATTTCGTCGTCGGGAAGGGCGGCCAGCAAGGCCAGGCTGCCGGCGCCCACGCCGAGCGGGCGGCGGCTGCCGATATCGAGATAGTTGGCGCGGATCGGGAAATTGCCGAAGCGCAGTTCGGTGCAGACCGATTCCCAGCCGCTCGGCACCGACAGGATGGCGGTGTCCTCGAACGCGCACGCCAGGCGGATCAGAGCGGGACGGGCGAGCGGGCGCATGTCGAGGCGCCGCAGCGCGGCCGCCCGCAGCACCAGCCATTCGGGGCCGGGGCTGAAGGCCTTGGTGGCGGGATCGCGCGAGACCAGCCCTTCGGCCGCCAGCGTGTCGAGCAGCCGCAGCGCCGACGCCTTGTCGACGCCCGACGCCTGCGCCAGGTCGGTCAGCCGCGTATTACGCGGGTCCGACAGCGCCCGTAGCAGCTGGCACGCCTTGCGCAGCGACGATCCCTGCGTCGTCATCCGGCCGTCTCCCTGTTCTGGTCATTTTGCGGAATGAAACCGCAGATGCCGTTATAGGGCGGCTGGAGGGCCGCGTCATTTTGCGGCGCGTCAAAGTTTCGCGGGATGAAACTGCATCGGCCGACCCGGGGAACACATCGAGGCTATGTCCGCCGTGTTCGTTTTACCGGACATTCGCCGGCAGAGGCGGGGCGATGCCCGGAATTCTTGACACGGCAGGGCGGGCTTACGCCGCAAAAGGCAGGAAGCCGGTTTCCCCTGACGACGTCGCCTACCCCGCAAACACCGGCTCGTCCCGATCCACCTTTGCCGCGGCCAGCAGGGCGTTCAGTTCGGGCACGCACGATCCGCAGTTGCCGCCGGCCTTGACGCAGGCGGTGATCTCGGCCGCGCTGCGCAGGCCGTGTTCGCGAATCGCGTCGCAGATGGTATTGCGGCCGACGCCGAAGCACGAGCAGACGGTGGGGCCGGCATCGACGCCCGGCTGGGCGGCCTGGCCGATCAGCAGGCCGATGCGGTCGTCGTCAACGAGCCGGTCCTTGGCGAACAGGCTGCCGAGCCAGGCCCGGGCCGGCAGGTCGGGCCGCGTCGAGACGTAGACGCAGGCCTGCAGGCGGTCGTCGACGACCAGGGCGGCGCGGTAGACGCCGGCGGAACGGTCCTCGTACTCGATCCAGTCTGCCTCCGGGTCGGCCGCGCCGAGCAGCTGCCGCGCCCACGCAGCGCGATCGGCGACCGACTCACGGCCGGCGAACTCATAGCGCTGGAACTGCCGGCCGGTCACGCGCGTCCACCAGGTCAGCGCGCCGCAGTCCAGCGTGTCGCGCGCCAGCGCGAAGCCGTGCCACGAGACCGGAAAGGGATCGATGCGGACCGGCGTGTGCTTGAACTCGGGCTCGCCGGACACCGGATCGACCACCGGATTGACCAGCGCGCCGACGCGCGCGTCGGAACTGAACTGCCCGTTCCAGTGGATCGGCACAAATACGCTGCCGCGCGGAATGCCGCCGCCATGGCGCACGCGCACCACCATCGCGCCCCAGCGCGTCGACACCCGCGCGAGGCGGCCTTCGCCGACGCCGCACAGCAGCGCGTCCTGCGGATGCATGTCGACGAAGGGTTCGGGCAGATGCTCGGCCAGGCGCGCCGACTTGCCGGTGCGGGTCATCGTGTGCCATTGGTCGCGCACGCGGCCGGTGTTCAGGATCAGCGGATAGTCCTCGTCGGTAGCGTGGACGGGTTTGCGCGGCGCGGTGGCGACGAAGCGCGCGCGCCGGTCCGGATGCGAGAAGCCGCCGTCGGCGAACAGCCGTGTCGTGCCATTGCCGTTGCCGCTGGCGCGCACCGGCCATTGCACCGGTTGCAGCGTGTCGTAGCTGTGGGCGTCCAGGCCGGCCAGGCCGCCGATGTCGAAGGCGCGCGGGACCGTGTCTTCCCTGCGGGCATGGCCGTTCTCGTTGCTTTCGTCGCTGTCGTTGCTTTCGTGGCTGTCGTTGCTGTCATTGCGGTATGCCGACAGCCGCGCATGCTCGTCGAAGATCTCGCGCGGCGATCCATAGTCGAAGCCGGCAAATCCCATCCGGCGTGCGACCTGGCAGACGATCCACCAGTCGGCGCGGGCCTCGCCGGGCGCGGGAAGGAAGGCGCGCTGGCGCGAGATGCGCCGCTCGGAGTTCGTCACCGTGCCGTCCTTTTCGCCCCAGCCCAGCGCCGGCAGCAGGATATGCGCGCTGTCGTTGGTATCGGTGCGGGTGACGATGTCCGACGCGATCACCAGTTCGCAGCGCTGCAGCGCGCGGCGAGCCTGGTCGGCGTCGGGCAGGCTGACCACCGGATTGGTGGCCATCACCCACACCGCCTTGATGCGGCCCTGTTCGATCGCCTCGAACAGCTCGACCGCTTTCAGCCCGGGACGATCCGCGATGGCCGGCGCATCCCAGAAGGTCTGCACCAGTTCGCGATGGCGCGGCTCGGTCAGATCCAGATGGGCGGCCAGCATGTTGGCCAGGCCACCGACCTCGCGTCCGCCCATCGCGTTCGGCTGGCCGGTCAGCGAGAACGGGCCCATGCCGGGCTTGCCGATGCGGCCGGTCAGCAGGTGGCAATTGATGATGCTGTTGACCTTGTCGGTGCCAGCCGACGATTGATTGACGCCCTGCGAGTACGCGGTAACCGTACGTGGGGTCTCGGCGAACCATTGGTAGAAGGTCAGCAGATCGGTTGGATCGACCTTGCAGGCGCGGGCGACGGCAGCCGGATCGGCCTCGCCGGCGGCGGCCTGCAACGCGGCCGCCAGCGCGTCGTCGCCATCGGTATGCGCCTGCACGAACTGCGCATCGATGGCGCCCTCGCGGTGCAGATGATGCAGCAGGCCGTTGAACAGCCAGACGTCGGTGCCCGGCCGTATCGGCAGGTGCAGGTCGGCGAGATCGCAGGTGGCGGTGCGGCGCGGGTCGATCACCACCAGCTTCATCTGCGGGCGTTCGGCCTTGGCCCTGGCCAGCCGCTGGAACAGGATCGGATGGCACCACGCGGTGTTCGAGCCGACCAGCACCACCAGATCGGCCATCTCCAGGTCCTCGTAGCAGCCGGGCATGATGTCCTCGCCGAACGCGCGCTTGTGGCCGGCCACCGCCGAGGACATGCACAGCCGCGAGTTGGTATCGATATTGGCCGTGCCGATGAAGCCCTTCATCAGCTTGTTGGCGACGTAGTAGTCCTCGGTCAGCAACTGCCCGGAAACATAGAGGGCGACCGACTCCGGACCGTGGCGCGCGATGATGTCGCGCAGGCCGGAGGCCGCGCGATCGAGCGCCTCGTCCCACGACGCGCGCCGCAGCGTGCCGTCGGCCGCGCGCAATTGCGGATGCAGCAGGCGCTCGTTCAGCTCGACGGTTTCGGCGAGCGCCGAGCCCTTGACGCACAGGCGTCCCGCGTTGGCGGGATGCGAGGGATCGCCGGCGACCTCGACGGTGCCGTCGGCGTGCCGCTGCGCGCGCACGCCGCAGCCGACGCCGCAGTAGGGGCAGGTGGTCTGCACGCTCGCCACCGGCGTGGACGGCGCCGCGGCGTCTTCCGCGGCGCCGTCTTGCGTGATGGCGCCCGCGGCGATGGCGACTGGAATATCGGAGAGTTTCACACCTTGCCCCTTGCTGGCTTGCTGCTGTGCGCGATCACGCGGCTACCGCCTCGCACTGTGCCTTGCCGAACAGCAGCCGGTTGCGCATCGCGCCGATCGGCGTGCCGTTCTGGATCAGCTCGAAATACCACGGACCGTCCTGCACGTCGCCGTAGAGCACGGCGCCCGCCAGCCGGCCCTGTTGCAGCACCAGGCGCTTGTAGACGCCGCGGCGCGGGTCGCGCAGCACCAGGTCCTCGCTGTCCTCGCCGCCGACGATGTCGCCGGCCGAGTACAGCTCGACGCCGCTGACCTTCAGCCGCGTGGCCGTGGCATGCTGGACATAGCGGCGGTGTCCGGCACCGGCCAGGTGCGCGGCGCACACGCGCGCCTGATCCCAGATCGGCGCCACCAGCCCGAAGGTGGCCTGGCGGTGCTGCACGCATTCGCCGACGGCATAGATGCGCGGGTCGTAGGTCTGCAGCGTGTCGTCGACGACGATGGCGCGCTCGCAATGCAGGCCGGCGGCCCGGGCCAGCTCCGCGTTCGGACGCACGCCGGCGGCCATCACGACCAGATCGGCGGGAATCCGCGCGCCGTCGGCCAGGCGCACGCCGGTGACACGCTCGTCTCCAAGGATCTCGCTGGTATTGGCGCCGAGCAGGATGCGCAGGCCGCGCCGTTCCAGCGTGCGCTTGAGCAGCGCGGCGGCGTTGGCGTCCAGCTGGCGATCCATCAGCGCATCGCCCAGATGCAGCACGGTGACGTCCATGCCCTGGCGCAGCAGGCCGTTGGCCGCCTCCAGCCCGAGCAGCCCGCCGCCGATCACCACGGCATGGCGATGCGCGCGTGCCGCCGCCAGCATGGTCTCGACATCCTGGATGTCGCGGAACGCGATCACGCCGTCGAGCTGATGGCCGGGAACGGGGACGATGAAGGGACGCGAGCCGGTCGCCAGCAGCAGCCGGTCGTAGCGGACCTCCTTGCCGGACTGCGAACGCACCAGCCGCCGCGGGCGATCGATCGCCACCACCGGATCGCCGGCCAGCAGCGTGATGCCATGGCGCGCATACCACTCGCGCGGATGCAGCATGATGTCGTCGACGGTCTTTTCCCCGGCCAGCACCGGCGACAGCAGGATGCGGTTGTAGTTGCCGTGCGGCTCGGCGCCGAACACGGTGATGTCGTACAGGTCGGGCGCCAGCGCCAGCAGCTCCTCGACGGTGCGCATGCCGGCCATGCCGTTGCCGACCACCACCAGGCGGGGCTTGTCGGTTCGCGTCATGCCGCCACCCATACCTTGCCGTCGTAGACGCGCGCCGGATAGGCGGGCACCGAATGCTCCGGCGCCTCCAGGCATTCGCCGGTGCGCAGGTCGAAATGCTGCTTGTAGATTGGCGAGGCCACCACCAGCCGGTCGCCCAGGTTGCCGACCAGACCACGCGACAGCACCGAAGCATCGGCGTTCGGATCGTAGTTGCCGATCGCGAAGACCTGGTTGTCCGGGCCGACGCGGAACACCGCGATCTGCTGATACCCGACCAGTGCGCAGACGCCGGTGTTCGGCACGATGTCGCGGAGCGCGCAGACCGCGGTCCACTGTTCGGAAGAAGCGTGCGTGGCAGACTGGCTCATGATGGTTTCCTCGGCTGCGTAGGGCATGGCGGCTGATGTGGCGACAGATGTGGCGACAGATGTGGCGGCTGACGTGGCTGGTGTCGTTCGGCTGGCGAAAGGGTCCGGTTACGCTACCGGGTCCGCCTCGGCGACCCGATCCATGCGGACCAGCGGCACCGCCACCGGGCGCTGCGCCGGCATGCCGCCGCCAGCGCCGCGTTGCAGCTTCCGTTCCTCTGGCGTGGCCGGACGGATCTGGCCGCGCTCCTGCACGAACACGACATGCTCGTCCCCTCGCTCGCTGTTGACGAAATGGTGGAAGCGCTGGCGCGTCTGCGGATCGGTGACGGCCTTCTTCCATTCGCACTCATAGGTATCGACCACCAGTTGCATCTGCGCCTCGAGCTCGGCCGCGATGCCGAGGCTGTCGTCGACGACGACGGCCTTCAGGTAGTCGAGGCCGCCTTCGAGGTTGTCGCGCCAGACGCTGGTGCGCTGCAGTCGGTCGGCGGTGCGCACGTAGAACATCAGCACGCGGTCGATGTAGCGGACCAGCGTGTCGCGATCCAGATCGCTGGCCAGCAGCTCGGCATGGCGTGGCTTCATGCCGCCGTTGCCGCAGACGTACAGGTTCCAGCCCTTGTCGGTCGCGATCACGCCGATGTCCTTGCCCTGCGCCTCGGCGCATTCGCGCGTGCAGCCGGACACGCCGAACTTGATCTTGTGCGGCGCGCGCAGGCCCTTGTAGCGGTTCTCCAGGTCGATGGCCAGGCCCACCGAATCGCCGACGCCATAGCGGCACCAGGTCGAGCCGACGCAGGACTTCACGGTGCGCAGCGACTTGCCGTAGGCGTGGCCCGATTCGAATCCCGCTTCGATCAGCTCTTCCCAGATCAATGGCAGCTGCTCGACGCGCGCGCCGAACAGGTCCACGCGCTGGCCGCCGGTGATCTTGGTGTAGAGGCCGTACTTCTTGGCGACGCGGCCTACCGCGATCAGTCCGTCGGGCGTGACCTCGCCGCCCGGCATGCGCGGCACCACCGAATAGGTGCCGTCCTTCTGGATATTGGCCAGGAAGTAGTCGTTGGAGTCCTGCAGGCTGGCGTGCTCGGGCTTGAGCACGAATTCGTTCCAGCACGAGGCCAGGATGCTGGCGACGGTCGGCTTGCAGATGTCGCAGCCCTGGCCCTTGCCGTGCGCGGCCAGCAGCGCGTCGAAGGTGCGAAAGCCGCCGACGCGGACCAGGTGATACAGCTCCTGGCGCGAGTAGGCGAAGTGCTCGCACAGGTGGTTGTTGACCGCCAGGCCCTGCTTCTTCATCTCGGCCTTCATCAGCTGCGTGACCAGCGGCACGCAGCCGCCGCACGCGGTGCCGGCCTTGGTGCAGGACTTCAGCGCGCCGATGCTGGTGGCGCCGTCGCCGACCGCGGCGCAGATCTGGGCCTTGGAGACGTTGTTGCAGGAGCAGATCTGCGCGCCGTCGGGCAGTGCATCGACCCCGAGGCCGGATCTGGCCTTGCCGTCGGAGGGCGGCAGGATCAGGAATTCGGGCGATTCCGGCAGCGGGATGCGGTTCAGCATCATCTGCAGCAGCGTGCCGTATTCCGTCGCATCGCCGACCAGCACGCCGCCGAGCAGATAGGTGCCGCACTCGGACACCACCAGCTTCTTGTAGACCTCCTTGCGCTCGTCGGCGAACTGGTAGACGCGCGCGCCGGGGGTGTGGCCGTGCGGGTCGCCGAGGCTCGCCACGTCTACGCCCATCAGCTTGAGCTTGGTGCTCATGTCGGCGCCGGTGAAGGCGGCCTCGTCGCCGAGCAGCTGGCTCGCGGTCACGCGGGCCATGTCGTAGCCGGGCGCGACCAGGCCGAAGATCTTGCCCTGCCACAGCGCGCATTCGCCGATCGCGAAGATGTCCGGGTCGGAGGTGCGGCACTGGTCGTCGATCACGATGCCGCCGCGCTCGCCGATCGCCAGGCCCGCCGCGCGCGCCAGTTCATCGCGCGGACGGATGCCGGCCGAGAACACGATCATGTCGGTGTCCAGATGCGTGCCGTCGGCAAAGCGCATCCGGTGCGTACCGTCGTCGCCGTCGACGATCTCGACGGTGTTCTTGCCGGTATGCGCGGTGACGCCCAGCGCCGCGATCTTCCGCCGCAGCATCTGGCCGCCGCCGTCGTCGACCTGCACCGCCATCAGCCGCGGCGCGAACTCGACCACGTGGGCCTCCAGACCCATGTCGCGCAGCGCCTTGGCGCATTCGAGGCCAAGCAGGCCGCCGCCTACCACCACGCCGGTGCGCGAGCGGGCGCCGCACTCGCGCATCGCTTCCAGGTCCTCGATGGTGCGGTAGACGAAGCAGTCCGCGCGATCGCGGCCCGGCACCGGCGGCACGAAGGGATAGGAGCCGGTCGCCAGCACCAGCTTGTCGTAGTGCAGCGTCTCGCCGGTCGACACGGTGACCGTGCGCGCGGCGCGGTCGATCGCCGTGGCGCGCGCGTTCAGCCGCAGCGCGAAGCCGGTCTCGTCGAAAAAGCCGGGCGCGACCAGCGACAGGTCCTCGGCGCTCTTGCCCGCGAAGAACTCGGACAGGTGCACACGGTCATAGGCCGGGCGCGGCTCCTCGCACAGCACGGTGACCTGCAGGTTGGGGCCGCCTTCGTCGCGCGCCTGCGCCAGGCATTCGAGCAGTTTGTGGCCGACCATGCCGTGGCCGATGATGACGAGCTTCATGATGCGTTCCTTGTTCGTGGGCGCCTGCGTGGGCATCTGTTCTTGCGTTCCGGTCCGTTCTCGCGGGCAGTGGGGCGGGCGGGATCGGCTAGCTGGCGAGCGCGCTTTCCAGCAGCGCCTGCTCACGGGCCTTGTGCTCGGCCGAGAAGCGCACCGCCACCGCGCACAGCGCCGACAGCACGACCAGCACGCCGAGCACCATCAGCGTTTGCTGCAGGCTGCCCAGGCTCTTCATCAGCAGGCCGGCGGCCACCGCGCCGACGTTGCCGCCCGCGCCGATGATTCCGGACACGCCGCCCAGCGCCTTGCGATCGATGAAGGGCACCAGCGCATAGGTGGCGCCGCATGCCATATGGGTGAAGAGACCAAAGGCCAGCATCGCGATCACCGCCAGCGCGACCGAATTCGATTGCGAGAACCACAGCAGGCCCAGGCCCTCGCCGAGCATCAGCACGAACAGCAGCGTGGTGCGGGCGCTCAAGCCATGGGTGCGCGCGACCTTGTCCGAGGCCCAGCCGCCCAGCGCGCGGGCGAACAGCGCCAGCAAGCCGAAGCTTGCGGCGGCCAGGCCCGCGGCCTTCAGCGACAGCTCGAACTTGTCGACGAAGTACATCGCGGCGACGTTGTGGATGAAGATCTCGACGCCGAAGCAGGCGCCGTAGGTCACGAACAGCAGCCACACGCGGTAGTTGGCGCTGGCGGCGACGAAGCTGGCCCAGCCGCCCTTCTTGCCGCCATCGATGGCAATGCCCTGCGCGCGCAGCTCGGCGTAGTTGCCCTGCGGGCAGTCCTGCGTGAAGCGCCAGTACAGCGCGGCCATCAGCAGCATCGCGACGCCGGGCACCAGCAGCGCCACGCGCCAGCCCATCGTCTCGCTGACGCCGAGCATCAGCACGCCGGCCAGCAGCAGCGGCATCAGGCCCTGCGCGGCGCCGCCGCCGGCATTGCCCCAGCCGGCCGAGGCGGCGTTGGCGGTGCCGACCACGTTGGGCGCGAACATCACCGAGGTGTGGTACTGCGTGATCACGAAGCTCGCGCCGATCGCGCCGATCAGCAGCCGGAAGAACAGGAAGGCCTCGTAGGTCTGCGCCATCGCCACGCCCAGCACCGGAATCGCGCCGAGCACCAGCAGGCCGGTATAGGCCTTGCGCGGGCCATAGCGGTCGCACAGCGGACCGATGATCAGCCGCACCAGGATCGTCACCGCGACGGCCGCGATATTGATGTTGGCGACCTGATCGGGCGTCAGGCCGAACTCGCCGCGCAGCATCGGCATCAGCGGCGCGCAGGCGAACCAGGCGAAGAAGCAGATGAAGAACGCCATCCACGTCATATGGAAGGCGCGCATCTGTGGCGTGCGGAAGGTGAACAGCGCGATGCGGGTCGCTTTGCCTTGCGCGCTGGAATTCAGGCTTGCATCCGGGCTGGGGGTCGCTGCCATGCTGGCTCCAAGAAAACAAAAGGCGTCCCGAGAGCCGAGGCGGTAATGCGATCGGTTCAGGGGACGCCGTTGTCCTGACGTCGGCGGTAAAAACCGCCGACGCGCTGTGTGTCTGGAGCGGGCCGCCGTTGGTCCGCTCGCGTCACAATTCAGCAAGCGGCATGCCAGGGGGTTTTGTGCTGTGGGATGCAGAAACGGCGCTGCCGCGGCGCGGCATACGCCACGCGATGCGCGCTGATGGGGCGGGGCGGCACGACGATGGTGCGGCGCAATGCGCGGCTGCGGTGCGGCCGCCTGGTCGGCGTGGGAGGGGCCGGGGATGCTGGAGGGCCGGGTGGCGTCGGTCGCCTTCGTGACGTCGCTGGCCTGGGTCGGCTCGGACCAGGGGCAGGGCCAAAGGCCGGGTAGGGCAGGGCTACGGCCAGCCAAGGCCAGGGGCTAGGGGCTAGGGCTAAGCCTAGGGCTGGGCCTAGCGCCAAGGCCAGGGCCAGGGCCAGGGCCAGAGGGCGGGGCCCGTCGGGCTAGCGGGCTTCGGACGGCGATGGCTGGGAGCGGGCGGCATCGCCCGGCGCCGCATCCGCGTCCGGATAACGTGCGCGCACCACCTTCAGCTGGTTCGGCGGCACCTCGTTGCCGGCCTCATCGAGCAACGCGGCGTGGACCTTGAGCCCGCTGCTGACCGAACGCACTTCCATCAGCCCGCAGCCATCCTTCAGATGACGGTCGCCCCACTGCATCAGCCCGATCAGCACCGGCAGCAGTTCGACCGCGGCGCGGGTCGGCCGGTAGGCGAAGCGCTCCCGCTCACCGGGCTCGCGATAGCCGACCCGGCGCAGCAGGCCGGCCTCGGTCAGCGTCTTCAGCCGGGCCGACAGTACCGCCGGCGAACACTGGAGCCGGCCGAGCAGGTCGTCGAAGCGGCCGACGCCGTTCAGCACATCGCGCAGGATCAGGATCGACCACTTCTCGCCGATCAGCGAGAGCGTGCCGGCGATCGAGCAATGGCGGAGGTCTTCGTGGGTCAGTTCCATGACCGAAGCATAGCAGGCTGACTTCATTTGCAAAAGTCAGGTTTCCGCCTATACTCTGGCTACGACAAATGAAGTCAGGATGCCACTCATGCCCGCCGTCTTGCGTGCCGCCGAAATCGCTCCCTTCCTGTTTGCCAAGCCCCTGGCGTTCGGCGACTTCCCGCAGACCTGGACCATCAAGGGTGGGCAGACCTTGACGGCCCGTGCGGTGCGGCCGGACGACTTTGCCCGCCAGCGTGCCTTCGTCGACGGGCTGTCGCGCGAGAGCCGCTACTACCGCTTCCTGACGGGCGGGCTGGTGTCCGACGAGTTCATCGCACAGTTCGTCCGCAGCCGCTGCGCGCTGGTGCTGACCACGCGGGGGGAGGGCGATGGCGCCGAAGAACGCATCGTCGCCAATGGGGAATACGTGGCTGGGGAAGGCGGCGTGGCCGAATTGGCCCTGGTCGTGACCGACCGCTGGCAGGGGCGCGGCATCGGACGCCGGCTCGTGCAGACCCTGGTGCAGGGCGCCCGGGCTCAGCGCCTGCGCGCCTTGCGTGGCGAGGTGTTGAGCGAAAACCGCCGCATGCTGGCGATCCTGCGCGAGCACGGCTTCTCCGTGCGGCTGCATCCCGGCGACGCGTTGCTGCACGAGGCCATGCTGACGCTGGCGCCGGCCCGGCAAACCAACGAGTGGCTGCCGGAGGACTGGTTCGCGATGCGCTGAGCCGCGGCGGCGCGGCGTTCAGCCTTTGGCGCCTTCAGCGCCTTTGGTTCCTTCAGGACCTACGGCGCTTTCCGCGCCCTCGGCGAGGATCTGCCGGATCACCCGTTCGAACGCTTCGGCCGGTTGTCCGCCGGTGACCAGATAGCGCCCATTGAAGATGATCGACGGCACCGAGTGAATGCCCATCGACTGGTATTCCCTTTCCTCGGCGCGGACCTCGTCGGCATAGTTGCCGCCTTCCAGCACGCGCCGCGCCGCGGCACCATCGAGTCCGGCCGACTGCGCCGTCTCGACCAGCACGTCATGGTCGCTCGGATCCTTGCCCTCGCCGTGATAGGCCCGCAGCAGCGCCAGCTTCAGCGGCAACTGATGGCCTTCGAGCCGCGCCCAATGCAACAGCCGATGCGCGTCGAAGGTGTTGTACACGCGCTCGCGCGGACCGAACGAAAAGCCGACATCGGCGCCGCGCTCGCGAATCATCGCCTGCGTCTCGGCGATCTGGGCCGGCGTGCGGCCGTACTTGTTGCCGAGATAATCGACGATGGCCTCGCCGTCGGGCCCCATGTCGGGGTTCAGCTCGAACGGGTGCAGCACGACCTCGGCGTCGACCTCATCTCCGAGGTGCGACAGCGCCAGCTGCAGCGAGGACAGGCCAATCGCGCACCAGGGGCAGGCGATGTCGGAGACGAAGTCGATTTTCAAGGCTGGGGGCATGGGGAATCCTGGTTGCTCGGCGCGAAGCCGGTTTCAAGGCAAGGGCGGACAGGGTAACGGGGATCGGGGCCGCCTGCACAGACCCCTGTGAGAGAGGGTATTAAGACACTAGACGACCGGTCTAATTCTGCTATCATCCCACCCCATGGCAACCACCACTACCGCTGACGTCCGCCAGCACATCCTCGACACGGCCAAGCCGATCATGCTCCGCAAGGGCTTCTCGGCGGTGGGGCTGAACGAGATCCTGCAGGCGGCGGGGGTGCCGAAGGGGTCGTTCTATCACTATTTCGGCTCCAAGGAAGCGTTCGGCGAGGCGCTGCTCGAATCGTATTTCGCCGACTATCTGGCCCACCTCGAACAGATGCTGGTGCGCGGGCAGGGCGATCACGGACAGCGGCTGTTGCGTTACTGGACCGAGTGGCAGAACGCGCAGGGTACCGAGGATCCCGAGGGCAAGTGCCTGGCGGTCAAGCTCGGCGCCGAGGTTTGCGACCTGTCGCAGGCGATGCGCGGCGCGCTGGAGCGCGGCACCGGGCAGATCGTCCAGCGGCTGGCGGCATGCATCGAGGCAGGGTTGCGCGACGGTTCGCTGCGGGAGATCGACGACCCGCATGGGCTGGCGACGACGCTGTACCAGCTGTGGCTCGGCGCCACGCTGTTGGGGAAGTTTCGGCAGGACGGCAAGCCGTTCGCGCTGGCGATGGCCGCGACGCGGCAATTGCTGAAGCTGTCGTAGAAGAGCAGGGCCGGCGGACAACCCGCCGGTGGCGACGCGGCAATGAGGCGTCGCTTTTTTTGGCTTCGTTACTAGACGACCGGTCTAATTCCGGCGTTTCCGTTTCGGTTATCTCCGTTTCAGTCACCTCCATTTCACCGAATCGACCGACAAGGATTCGCATCATGAAACTGCTGATCGTATTGACCTCGCACGACCGCCTCGGCGACACCGGCCAGAAGACCGGCTTCTGGCTGGAGGAACTGGCAGCGCCGTACTACGTGTTCCGCGACCAGGGCGTCGATATCACGCTGGCCTCGCCGCAGGGCGGGCAGCCGCCGCTGGACCCGAAGAGCAGCGACCCGGCTTCCCAGACCGACGCCACCCGGCGCTTCGAGGCCGATGCGGAGGCGCGCGCCGCGCTGGCGTCGACGCGCAAGCTGGCCGAGGTGTCGATCGACGATTTCGACGCCGTGTTCTATCCCGGCGGCCACGGCCCGCTGTGGGACCTCGCCGAAGACCGGCATTCGATCGCGCTGATCGAACGGGCCATCGCCGCCGGCAAGCCGGTCGCGGCGGTGTGCCACGCGCCCGGAGTACTGCGCCACGTCAAGGGACCGGACGGCAAGCCGCTGGTCCAGGGCAAGGCGGTGACGGGCTTCTCCAATACCGAGGAAGCGGCGGTCGGCCTGACCGACGTGGTGCCGTTCCTGGTCGAGGACGTACTCAAGGCCAATGGCGGCCGCTATGAAAAGGCCGCGGACTGGCAGCCGTACGCCGTCACCGACGGGCTGCTGATCACCGGCCAGAACCCGGCTTCGTCCGAGCCGGTCGCGCACGCGCTGCTCGGCGCGCTGGCGGCACAAGGCCGCTGAGGGCACTTCGTGCCAGACGCCTCTTGCCCAAGTTCGCTCCTGTTTTGATCTCACTGAAGGAAAACAATAGATGTCCGCGCTGTTCCAACCGTTCCAACTGAAAGATGTCACGCTGCGCAACCGTATCGCGGTGCCGCCGATGTGCCAGTACGTCGCCGAGGACGGCGTCATCAACGACTGGCACAAGGTCCATCTGGCCGGCATCGCGCGCGGCGGCGCGGGTCTGGTGATCGCGGAGGCGACGGCCGTCTCGCCCGAAGGCCGGATTACGCCGGGATGCGCCGGCCTGTGGAACGACAGGCAGGCCGAGGCATTCGCTCCCGTGGTGAGCGCCATCAAGGCCGCCGGCGCGGTGCCCGGCATCCAGATCGGCCACGCGGGACGCAAGGCCAGCGCGAACCGGCCGTGGGAAGGCGACGACCATATTCCCGAAGGCGATCCGCGCGGCTGGCAGACCATCGCGCCTTCCGCCATCGCGTTCGGTGCCGGGCTGCCCAAGGTGCCCCGTGCGATGACGCTCGACGATATCGCCCGCGTGCGCGCCGATTTCGTCGCCGCCGCAGAGCGGGCGCGCGACCTCGGCTTCGAATGGCTGGAGTTGCATTTCGCGCATGGCTATCTGGCGCAGAGCTTCTTCTCGCCGCACTCCAACCAGCGCGACGATGCCTACGGCGGGTCGGCCGAGAATCGCGGCCGCTTCCTGGTCGAGACGCTGGCGGCGGTGCGCAAGGTCTGGCCGGAGCGCCTGCCGCTGACCGCGCGTTTCGGCGTGATCGAATACGACGGCCGCGACGAGGAAACGCTGAGCGATGCCATCGCGCTGACGCAGCGGCTCAAGCAGGAAGGGCTGGACATGCTGAGTGTCAGCGTCGGCTTTTCGACGCCGGAGGCGAATATCCCGTGGGGTCCGGCGTTCCTCGCGCCGGTGGCCGAGCGGGTGCGCCGCGAGACCGGCCTGCCGGTGGCATCGGCCTGGGGCATCGATACGCCGCAGCTCGCCGAACGCGTCGTCGCCCAGCAGCAGATGGACCTCGTGATGGTTGGGCGTGCCCATCTGGCCGATCCGCATTGGCCGTATCACGCGGCCAAGGTGCTCGGCGTCGAGCGCGCCGCGTGGACGCTGCCCGCGCCCTACGCCCACTGGCTCGAGCGCTACAAGGTCGCCTGAGCGCGACGAAGGCCACACCGCGGCGGGGCGCTGTCCGCGCCCTCCGCGCATTGGCTCGAGCGCTACAAGGTTGCCTGAGCGCGACGAGGGTCCCGCTGCGGCGGGGCCCTGAGCGCGCCCTACGCGCATGGCTCGAGCGCTACAAGGTCGCCTGAGCGTGACTGCGGCCGCGCGACGGCGGGGCCTTCAGCGCCTTCACGCGGCCGAGCCGGTGCCCCGCGCCTCCGCCTTGGCCGGGCGGCGCGCACCGGCCGTCGCGGTGCAGCCGATCGACGCGACGATGATGCAGCCGATCGCCAGCCACTGCATGGCGCTCAGCTGCTCGTGCAGCATGACGAGCCCCGCCAGCGCCCCCATCGCCGGCTCCATGCTGAGCAGGATGCCGAAGGTCCGCCGCGGCAGCCGCTTGAGCGCGACCATCTCCAGCGAGTAGGGAATCGCGCTGGACAGCACGCCTACGGCCAGCCCGGCCAGCAGCAGCGCCGGGCTGAACAGCGCCGTGCCCGCATGGGCGAAACCGAACGGAAACACCACCAGCGATGCCATCAGCAAGCCCAGCGAGGTCGCCTGGCCGCCGTGGGCATTGCCCGCGCGTTGGCCGAAGATGATATAGAGCGCCCAGCCGACCCCGGCCGCGAGCGCATAGCCGATGCCGACCGGATCCAGATTGCCGGCATGTTCGCGCAACGGCAGCAGCAACAGCAATCCGATCACCGCAAAGGCGATCCAGAGGAAATCGATCGCACGCCGCGACGAGGCGATCGCCACGGCCAGCGGGCCCGTGAATTCGATCGCAATCGCCAACCCGAGCGGCACCGTCCGCAGCGACATGTAGAACATCAGATTGGTCGCACCCAACGCCGCGCCGTACAGCGCGATGGCACGCGCATCGGCCCCCTTCAGCGGCCACCGCCACGGCCGCCACGCAATCAGCAGGATCAGCGCGGAAAACCCGACGCGAAGCGCGGTGGTGCCCTGCGCGCCGACCGCATCGAACAGGCTCTTGGCAAACGACGTGCCGATGCACAGCGAGGCCATCGAACCCATCAGGGCAAGCACGGCGAGCACGGTGGAACGGTCTTGGGAAGCGGGAGACGACACGGTTTCTTGTTTTGTGGTCCGACGGGCGGGCCGATCGGGCTCTCGCCGCAACCATACCGGCGCGGCGGTGGATGAGGCGCAAGTGTAGTGGAAGGCGTGGGTATGGGACAGCCAGCAAAGCCGATTGGACCGAACCGGCGCTTACTGCGCCTCCGCACTCCCTGCCGGTCCTGCCTGCGTTGCCCCGTTCTGTTCGACCTGCTTCGCCTTGCGCATCCCTCGCAGATTCAGCGCGGCCAGCGCGAACTGCAGCACCACCAGCGCATAGGCGCTGGTGTGCAGGCCCCAGACAACCCACAGCACATTGCTGAGCAGGAAGACCCAGAAGCCGACCTTGCGGCGCGTGGCGATGCGCGAACCGATCAGCCAGGTGGCCGCGACGGTGATGGCCATCGCCGGCCATTGCAGCATGTCGATCCAGTCCATCGCCTCTCCCGGTTGCGTGTCGGCCCATGCAGGCCGAACGCCGCCAGCATAGGCCGGAGCGCCTACCGCGGGACACCGGCGTCGGGCCGCATCGGCTGTCAGCCGATTCCGACACCGACGCCGCGGCCGGCAGCCCTCAGCTCGCGAAGGTGACGTAGCCCTCGGGCGAGATCGGCCAGGCCGGGTTGTAGGCCACCTCCCACAGGTGTCCGTCCGGATCGGCGAAATAGCCCGAATAGCCGCCCCACGGCAAGGCGCGCGCCGCCGATACCAGTTCGGCGCCGCTGGCCACGGCCTGCGCCATCAGGCGGTCCACTTCCTCGGGCGATTCGACGTTGTGGCCCAGCGCCGAGCCGCGTGCGCCGGGGCTCGACGGCCCATGGATTTCCGCCTCGAAGGAGGTCTTGTTCCATAGCCCGACGATGAAGCCGTTGAACTGGAAGAACGCGATGTCGCCGTTGTCGAATACCGGCGACCAGCCCAGCCCACCGCAATAGAACGCCTTGGCGCGGTCAAGATCGGCGACGGGGAGGGTAACGACGGAGATGCTTTGCTTCATGATGGCCTCGCTGAAAAGGCTGCACGGCATGCCGATGGGGCAGCCGACACAGCGTCGAACGAAAAGGCTTCGCGCCGAGACCGGGGATGGACAGCAAGTCGACGTGTCGACGTGGACGCACGCGGCCCTGCCCACGGATCTGCGGGCGAAGGTCGCGGGTCGGCGGGTGCCGACAGAACCCCTGATTCGGGGCGGGCGGACTAACCGATACCGCCGCTGTCTTTTTCGACGCCGCGATTATCCCGCACGAGGTCGGCACCCGCAAATTCCGCTTGCCTTCGCATGGAATGGCGTGAATGGCGCGCGGAATGGCACGCAAACAGCCCGGCTTTACATTTGCCAACCCCCCGCCTTAAATGTTCCGCACCAGCGCCCTCCGCCGATCCCGCCTTCTACCCTCATCCTCCCAGGTCCCAGACCCGATCGATCCGGGCACGCACACCACGTGATGGCCATCACCCCGCCACCGCGCGGCCCCAGGCCGGACAGCCTGTCGAGGGCGCTGCGTCAAAAGCAAGACGAGGTGCGCCATGACCAGTGTGACCAGGGAAACCATCGACCAATGGAAGTCGGGTATGCGGGGAGCGGTGTTGCAGGCAGACGATCCCGGCTATGAGGAAGCGAGAAAGGTGTGGAATGCCACGGTGGATTGCCGGCCGGGCGCGATCGCCCGTTGCGCCGGCGCCGCCGACGTCATCAGCGCGATCCGCTTTGCCAGGCAGAACGGCATGCGCGCGGCGGTGCGAGGCGGCGGCCACAACATCGCCGGCACGGCGGTCTGCGACGAAGGACTGGTGCTCGACATGTCGACCATGCGGTCCGTGGTGGTCGATCCGCAGGCGCGGGTGGCCTGGGTCGATCCAGGCGCGACGCTCGCCGATTTCGATCATGAGGCGCAGGCCTTCGGGCTGGCGACGCCGCTGGGCATCAACTCGACCACGGGCGTCGCGGGGCTGACGCTCGGCGGCGGCTTCGGCTGGATCAGCCGCAAGTACGGCACCACGGTGGACAATCTGCTGGGCGCGCACATCGTCACGGCGGACGGCAAGTTCCGCCGTGTCGATGCCGACAACGATCCCGATCTGTTCTGGGCCATCCGCGGCGGCGGCGGCAATTTCGGCGTGGTCACGCAGTTCGAGTTCGAGATGCATCCGGTCGGCCCCGAAATCTACGGCGGCCTGGTGGTGTATCCGTTCGAACAGGCGGCGCAGGTGTTCCCGCGCTATCGCGACTTCATCGAGGCCGCGCCCGACGAACTGACGGTATGGGCGGTGTTCCGGCTGGCGCCGCCGCTGCCTTTCCTGCCGGCCGAGGTGCACGGCAAACCGGTGATGGTGCTGGCCAGCTGCTATATCGGCCAGTCGGCCGATGGGGCGGACGCGGTCGCGCCGCTGCGCGAATTCGGCCAGCCCTATGGCGAGCACCTGGGCGCGATGCCCTATACCGCGTGGCAGAAGGCCTTCGATCCGCTGCTGACGCCGGGCGCGCGCAACTACTGGAAGTCGCACAATTTCGCGCGGCTGGACGACGGCATGCTGGCGGTGCTGAACGATGGCCTGGCGACGCTGCCGTCGCCGGAATGCGAGATCTTCATCGGCGCGCTCGGTGGGCATGTTGGCCGCGTGCCGGTGGACGCCACGGCCTATGCGCATCGCGATGCCAACTTCGTGATGAACATCCACGGCCGCTGGCAGCAGCCCGCCGACGACCAGCGTTGCATCCAGTGGACGCGCGGCCTGTTCGATGCGCTGACGCCGTTCGCATTGGGCAGCGTCTACGTGAACTTCCTCACGCAGGACGAGACCACGCGGGTCGATGCGGCCTATGGCAGCAACTATGCGCGGCTGGCGCAGATCAAGCGCGAATACGATCCGGACAATCTGTTCCGCGGCAATCAGAACATCCGGCCGGCGCAATAAGGACGCCGCGCACGCCGGCGCGGATGCCGGCGTGCAGGCAGTGTCGCCATCGCGCTTCCGAGTGTCGCGCGGTGGCGCGGCCTAGGCCGTCGCTACCCGCGGCGGCCGCGGCCGCGTCACCACGGCGAACGCGATCTGCGCGAGGCCGGCGGCCAGGCCCAGCGATACGCCGACCTGCCAGGCCAGCGTGTACGAGCCGAGCGCGTCGAACAGCAGTCCGCCGCCGAAGGCGCCGACGAAGCTGCCGATCTGGTGGCTGAAGAACGCCACGCCGCCCAGCATGGCCTGCCAGCGCAGGCCGAAAGTCTCCGCGATCCAGCCCGCCACCAGCGGCGCCACGCCCAGCCACAGGAAGCCCATCACCGCGGCGAACACCAGCGTGCTCTCGGGCGTCGGTGCCGACGAGAAGTACCAGGTCAGCGCCAGCGAGCGCACCGTGTAGATGCCGCCGAGCAGCAGCAGCTTGTTGACGCGGCCGCCGGCCCAGCCGAAGAACAGGCTGCCCAGCACGTTGAAGCCGCCGATCACGCCGAGCGCCTGCGCGCTGAGCATCGCGTCCATGCCGCAGACATCGAGATAGGACGGCAGATGCGTGGTCAGGAAGACCAGCTGCATGCCGCAGACGAAATACGCCAGCGCCATCACCAGGAAGGGCGCATGGCGCAGCGCGGTGCCCAGCGCCTGGCGTGCGTTCTGCTCGATCCCGGTGGTCGACACCGGCGCGGGCAGCCGGTCCACACGGCCGGCGAACCACGCGGCCGGCAGCATCGCCAGCGCCAGCACGACGAAGGCCACCATGCCGACGCGCCAGCCGTAGCCCTGCGCGACGACCTGCCCGATCGGCGCGGCGATCAGCGCGCCCAGCGACCCGGCGGCCGACACGATGCCGAGCACCGTGCTGCGCAGCGTCGGCGAGATAGGACGGGCGGCGACCGCCATCGCGATCGCGCTGCCGGTGCAGGCCATCGAGGCGCCGATCGCGACGCCGGCGCCCAGCGTGACGCCGATCATCCCCTCCGCCCCGGCGAGCAGGGCCAGCCCCAGCACATACAGCGTGGCGCCGCTCATCATCAGCGGGCGAAAGCCGACCCGCACCGCCCACGCGCCGGCGATCGGCTGCAGCAGTCCCCAGGCGAGGTTCTGCACCGCGATCGCCACGGTGAAGTCCGATACCGAGATGCCGATGTCGCGCGTCAGCGGCGGCATGAAGATGCCCAGGCTCTGGCGCAGGCCCATGGCCAGGCTCAACATCACGGAAGCGCCGATCAGGATCGGCAGGGCGGGACGCAGTTCGCTGAGCAGCGAGGGGTTCAGGCGGGAGGAAGGCACGGCGGGGCTGTCTCGGAGAGATTTGTCGTTATGGGTATGGGGGACTGCGGTGCCCGGAAGGGCTTGCGGCGCGGCGGCGCGAGGCGGCGTGCGGGGCATGTCCAGGGACGACCGAGCGTAAGTCCGTCCGTTTGGGGGTGTCAATTTTTCTCAAAGACGGACCGCCGCGGCCGCATCGTGGAACGCGCGCGGCCGGGAGGGCGCGGCACGGAAATTGCAGCGGCCGCTCCGACATGACGACCTCGCTGCCCGATTCCATCCGGCGCCTGCTGCGCGAACGCTTCGACATCCGGCGGCTGCGCCCCGGGCAGGCCGAAGTCATCGACAGCGTGCTCCAGGGCCACGACACGCTGGCGGTGATGCCCACCGGCAGCGGCAAGTCGCTGTGCTACCAGGTGCCGGCGATGTGCCTGGACGGCCTGACGGTGGTGGTCTCGCCGCTGATCTCGCTGATGCAGGACCAGGCCGAGAAGCTGGAAGGACTCGAGCTGGATCCGGCGGTGGTCAACAGCGCGGTCGGCGATGCCGCGGCCGATGCCGCGCTGGACAGCCTGGCCCGCCGCGACGAGCGGATCGTGCTGACCACGCCGGAGCAGCTGCAGGACCCCGAAGTCATCGCGTCGATCCAGCGCAATCGCGTCGCCTTGCTGGTCGTCGACGAGGCGCACTGCATCTCGCAGTGGGGCCATGATTTCCGTCCCGCGTATCTCGGCATTCCCGATGCGGTGCGCGCGCTCGGACGCCCGCCCGTGCTGGCGCTGACCGCGACCGCTACCGACGCGCTGATCCACGATATCGCCGCGCAGCTGGACCTGCAGTCGCTGTGCGTGGTCAAGGCCGGCCTGTACCGGCCCAATCTGATCTATGCGGTCCAGCATGTCGCCGGCGACGACGAGCGGCTGGCGCAGGTGCGCAGCCTGGTCGCGCGCGAGCCAGGCGCGGGCATCGTCTACACGGCCACGGTGCGCGAGGCCGAGCGGCTGCATGCCGGGCTCAAGGAGGCCGGGCAGGACGTGGCCCTCTATCACGGCCGCTGCACCGCCGCGCAGCGCCGCGACAGCCAGGCCGCCTTCATGGCCGGCGATTGCCGCGTGATGGTCGCCACCAACGCCTTTGGCATGGGCATCGACAAGCCCGATGTCCGCTTCATCGTCCATGCCCAGCTGCCCGGCAGCCTCGATGCCTATTACCAGGAGACCGGCCGTGCCGGTCGCGATGGCGAGCCGGCACGCTGCACGCTGCTGCACGACGAGCGCGACAAGCGGGTCCAGCAGTTCTTCCTGGCCAACCGCTATCCCGGCGCCGATACGCTCGAACAGATCGTCGCGGCGATGGGCGGCCGCCGCGATGCCGCCGCGCCGCTGTCGCTCGACGCGCTGCATCAGGCGTTGCCCAACGTGGCCCGGCGCAAGCTGCAGGTCGCGCTGACGATGCTGTGCGAGGCCGATATCGCGCGCCGCCACCAGGACGGCAGCTACAGCCGGCAGCCGGACAAGAACGATGCCGAGGCGGTGCGCAGCATCGCGGCGCAGTACGCCGAACGCAGCGACAAGGACCGCGCCACGCTCGAGGCCATGCTGCACTACGCTCGCAGCGGCCGCTGCCGCTGGGCGATGCTGCTGGAGTACTACGGCGAGCACGGCGGCCCGGAACGCTGCGGCACCTGCGACAGCTGCGTGCGGGCCGCCGAGGCCGCGCGCCATCCGGTCAAGCCGCTGCCCGAAACGAAAACCGGCGCCAGCGCGCTGCGTTTCGCCGAAGGGGACAAGGTGCGCGCCCGCCGTCATGGCGTCGGCACCGTGGTGGCGACCACGCGCGAACGCGTCGATGTGCGCTTCCCGGACGGCACGATCCGCCGCTTTGTGCCGCGCTATCTGAGGCGCGAGGCGTAGGCCGCCGCTCGTACGCGTGGCGGTCGCGGTCCTGTGGCGGCGCACGGAAGGCGCCTGAGCCGTGCCGGGCGATACATGACAAAACCGTCAGCCTGGCGCCAGCGGCTTGACCGGCAGCGACGGATAGCATCGGTGCCGCCCGATGTTCTCCGATTGCCGCCATGCCTGCCGACCCCGCCTTCGCCGCATCCCGTTCGCCGTCTTCACCGGCATCGTCTTCTTCGAGGCTGCCAGCCACCGCGCCGCTGCTGTTGCCGTTGCTGCTGGCGGCATTGACCCTGGCCGCCTGCGGCAAGGAGCAGGCCCCCGCCGCCGCCCGGACCCCCGAGGTCGCCTATGTCACGCTGCGGCACCAGCCGGTGGCGCTCAGCACCGAACTGCCCGGCCGTACCGTGGCCTACCGCGTCGCCGAGGTTCGGCCGCAGGTCGACGGCATCATTCTGAAGCGGCTGTTCAAGGAGGGCAGCGAGGTCCGGCAGGGCCAGCAGCTCTACCAGATCGATCCGTCCATCTACCAGGCCGCGCACGCCAGCGCGTCGGCGACGCTGGAGTCCGCGCGGCAGACCGCGCAGCGCTACGAGCGGCTGGCGCGCGATCGGGCGGTGAGCCAGCAGGAATACGAGCAGGCGCGAGCGGCCTGGCTGACGGCGCAGGCGGCGGTGGACCGCGCGGCGATCGACCTGCGCTACACCCGGGTGCTCGCGCCGATCTCGGGGCGCATCGGCCGCTCCTTCGCCAGCGAGGGCGCGCTCGCCACCAACGGCCAGGCCAACGCGCTGGCCACCGTGCAGCAGCTCGATCCGATCTATGTCGATGTCACGCAGCCGTCGTCCGCGCTGCTCGGGCTGCGGCGCGATCTCGCGGCCGGCCGCCTCGAAGCCGCGGGGGACAACGCCGCGCGCGTGCGCTTGATCCTCGAAGACGGCAGCGAGTACGCCGAGCCAGGCCGGCTCGAGTTCACCGAGGTGGGGGTGGACACCGGCACCGGCTCGGTGACCTTGCGCGCGGTGTTTCCCAATCCCCGCCACGAACTGCTGCCCGGCATGTTCGTGCGGGCGCGGATGCAGCAGGGCGTGCGGCCCGCCGCCATGCTGGCGCCGCAGCGCGGCGTCACGCGCGACGCGAAGGGGCAGGCCACCGCGCTGCTCGTCAATCAGAACGACGAGGTCGAGCTGCGCCGGATCGAGGCCGAACGCGTGATCGGCGACAACTGGCTGGTCAGCGGCGGCCTGCAGCCGGGCGAACGGCTGATCGTGGACGGAGTGCAATTCGTGCGGCCGGGCATGAAGGTGCGGCCGCTGCCGCTGACGGCGGTGGCGCCGGCCGACACGGCCAACACGGCCAACGCAAGCAGCGCGGCCAGCGCCGTCGTCTCCCAGCGTTGAACGGAGCGCCTCGATGTCCCGATTCTTTATCGAACGCCCCATCTTCGCCTGGGTCATCGCGCTGGTGATCATGCTGGCGGGCGCGCTGTCGATCGGCGCGCTGCCGGTGAGCCAGTATCCGGCCATCGCGCCGCCGACCATCGCGATCCAGGTCAACTACCCGGGCGCGTCGGCGCAGACCGTGCAGGACACCGTGGTGCAGGTCATCGAGCAGCAGCTCAATGGGCTGGACCGCCTGCGCTATATTTCGTCCGAGAGCAACGGCGACGGCAACATGACCATCACCGTCACCTTCGAGCAGGGCACCAACCCGGACATCGCCCAGGTGCAGGTCCAGAACAAGCTGCAGCTGGCCACGCCGCTGCTGCCGCAGGAGGTGCAGCAGCAGGGCATCCGCGTGACCAAGTCGGTGCGCAATTTCCTGATGATCGTCGGCGTGGTGTCCAGCGACGGCAGCATGACGCGCGAAGACCTCGCCAACTACATCGTCTCGAACATCCAGGACCCGCTGTCGCGCACGCCGGGCGTGGGCGACTTCCAGGTGTTCGGCGCGCAGTACGCGATGCGGATCTGGCTCGATCCGGCCAGGCTCACCGCCTACCAGCTGACGCCGTCGGACGTCAGGACCGCGATCCAGGCGCAGAACGTGCAGGTCGCGTCGGGCCAGCTGGGCGGACTGCCGTCGGTCGCCGGCCAGCAGCTGAACGCGACGGTGGTCGGCAAGACGCGCCTGCAGACGCCCGAGCAGTTCCGCGAGATCCTGCTCAAGGTCAACGGCGACGGCTCGCAGGTCCGGCTCAAGGACGTGGCCGAGGTCGGCCTCGGTGGCCAGGACTACAACATCAATGCGCAGTACAACGGCCGCCCGGCCTCCGGCATCGCGATCAGGCTCGCCAGCGGCGCCAATGCGCTCGATACCGCCAAGGCGATTCGCGCGACGCTGGGCGAGCTCGAGCCGTTCTTCCCGCCCGGCATGCAGGTGGTCTATCCGTACGACACCACGCCGGTGATCTCGGCCTCGATCGAGGGCGTGGTGCGCACGCTGCTCGAAGCGGTGGTGCTGGTGTTCCTGGTGATGTATCTGTTCCTGCAAAACGTGCGCGCCACGCTGATTCCCACCATTGCGGTGCCGGTGGTGCTGCTGGGCACCTTCGGCGTGCTGGCGGCGTTCGGCTATTCGATCAATACGCTGACGATGTTCGGCATGGTGCTGGCGATCGGGCTGCTGGTCGACGACGCCATCGTGGTGGTCGAGAACGTCGAGCGGCTGATGGCCGAGGAAGGGCTGTCGCCGAAGGAAGCCGCGCGCCGTTCGATGGGGCAGATCCAGGGCGCGCTGATTGGCATCGCGCTGGTGCTGTCCGCGGTGTTCCTGCCGATGGCGTTCTTCGGCGGCTCCACCGGTGTCATCTATCGGCAGTTCTCGATCACCATCGTGTCGGCGATGGTGCTGTCGGTGCTGGTCGCGCTGGTGCTGACGCCGGCGCTGTGCGCGACGATGCTGCGTCCGCTGCCGCAGCATGGGCAAGGGCAAGAGCAAGGGCAAGGGCATGGGCATGGGCACGGCGCGCCGAAACGCGGCCCGCTCGGCTGGTTCAATCGCGCCTTCGACGCGGCCACGCGCGGCTACGAGCGCGGCGTGGTGGCGGTGCTCAAACGCCGCGGCCGCTATTTCGCCGTCTACCTGCTGATCCTAGCGCTGGCGGCGTGGATGTTCACGCGGATCCCGACCTCGTTCCTGCCCGACGAGGACCAGGGCGTGCTGTTCGCGCAGGTGCAGACGCCGCCCGGCGCGTCGGCGCAGCGCACGCAGCAGGTACTGGACCGGCTGCGCGAGTATCTGCTGCAGGAAGAGGGCGGCGTGGTGCAGTCGCTGTTCACCGTCAACGGCTTCAACTTCGCCGGCCGCGGCCAGAGCTCGGGCTTTGCGTTCGTGCTGCTCAAGCCGTGGCACGAACGCATCGGCGAGGCGACCAGCGTGTTCGACCTGGCGCGGCGCGCGCAGGCGCGGTTCAGCGGCATGCGCGATGCGATGGCCTTCGCCTTCGTGCCGCCGGCGGTGATGGAGCTGGGCAATGCGACCGGCTTCGACGTCTATCTGCAGGACCGGGCCGGCGTCGGCAGGGAGGTATTGATGCAGGCGCGCGACCGCTTCCTGCAGCTGGCCGCCCAACGCCCGGAATTGCAGCGGGTGCGGATGAACGGCCTGAACGACGAGCCGCAATACCGGCTGCAGATCGACGACGAGAAGGCCCGCGCGCTCGGCGTGTCGCTGGCCGAGATCAATGGCACGGTGTCGATCGCCTGGGGCTCGAGCTATGTCAACGACTTCATCGACCAGGGCCGCGTCAAGCGGGTCTATCTGCAGGGCAGGCCCGACGCGCGGATGAATCCCGACGATCTGGCCAAATGGTTCGTGCGCAACGACCGCGGCGCCATGGTGCCGTTCACCGCGTTTGCCAGCGGGAGCTGGGGCTACGGCTCGCCCAAGCTGCAGCGCTACAACGGCGTGGCGGCGATCCAGATCCTGGGCGAGCCGGCGCCGGGCCACAGCTCCGGCGAAGCGATGGCCGCGGTGGAGGCGATCATGGCGCAGATGCCGGCCGGCGTGGGCTACTCCTGGAGCGGACTGTCGTACGAGGAGCGGCTCTCGGGCGCGCAGGCTCCGGCGCTGTACGCGCTGTCGCTGCTGGTTGTGTTCCTGTGCCTGGCCGCGCTGTACGAGAGCTGGACGATTCCGTTCTCGGTGATGTTGGTGGTGCCGCTCGGCATCGTCGGCGCGCTGGCGGCGACGCTGCTGCGCGGCCTGCCCAACGATGTGTTCTTCCAGGTCGGCCTGCTGACGACGATGGGGCTGTCGGCCAAGAACGCCATCCTGATCGTCGAGTTCGCCAAGGCGCTGCACGACCAGGGCAAGGGCATCGTCGAGGCCGCGATCGAGGCGAGCCGGATGCGGCTGCGGCCCATCGTGATGACGTCGCTGGCCTTCGTGCTCGGCGTGGTGCCGCTGGCCACGTCGGTCGGTGCCGGCTCGGGCAGCCAGCATGCGATCGGTACCGGCGTGATCGGCGGCATGATCACGGCGACGGTGCTGGCGATCTTCTGGGTGCCGCTGTTCTATGTCGCGGTGCATCGCTGGTTCGGCGGAAAGTACCGTCCGCAGGCCGGCGAAGCCTCGACAAGGACCGCGTGAAGAACCTTACCGCCCGGGTATTTGTTACTCACGGGGCCGATGCGCGGGCGGGAGCCGATGCGGCCCGCACAGGCCTTCCTCCCGCCGCAAGCCCGTCCTGACGCGGTTGCGGCCCCCGCTGCGCATGCGCCGCCGCCAATGGCAGGCTTCTTGCAGCTTCCGCTGCAGGCATCGTGACGAATGGAGGACACCATGGCACAGCAACCGCAAGGCGGAAAGGGCGGCAGCGGCGGGGGCCAGCAGAACCCCGGGCAGAATCCCGCCACCGATCCGGCGCAGCGTCCCGATCCCGAGGCCGCCAATACCGATGAGACCGTGCAGGCCGAGGAGCGCGCTGCGGGCAGCGCGTCGGGCGGCGCCGCGGGCGGCGTGTCCGGCAGCGGCAACACGCTGGGCGATGGCATGACCTCCGGCGGCGCGGAGAACGTCGAGGAGCGCAAGGTCCTCCAGCAAGCGGAGGACGGCCAGGACAGCCAGAACGACAACAAGGGAGACAAGGGCCAGCAGGGCCCCGTGAAGATCGCCGTCGCCGGCGACGAACATGGGGACGAGGACGCGACCAGCCAGTAGCAATGGATTGCCGCGGCGCACCGACGCAGGTCCACGGCGCGATGGGCGCCATGGGCGCTTTCGGCGCCGATGCGTCAGGCGTCAACCGCTGAGCAAGCAGAGGAGCACCCGATGAAAACCACCTGGGTCCTGGTGGCCGACGAGGCCATCGCCCGTATTCTCGAAGGGCACAAGCCCGGCCAGGAACTGGCCTGCATCGATGAACTGACCGACGCCGGCGCGCATGCCGATGCCGCCGATCTGCGCCGCGACGCCTACGGACGCCGCGCAGGCGCCGGAGCGGGTCCCGGCGCGGGGCCGGCCGTGGGCGGCGGCACGGGCCGCCAGCGTGCGCCGTCGAGCGTCACGTCGTCGGCCGGCGAGGACGAACTCCATCTCGAAGCCGAGGGCTTTGCCCGGCGCGTGGCCGAGCATCTGGCCGAGGCGCTGCAGAAGCAGCGCTACGACGAACTGCGCATCGCCGCCGCGCCGCGCTTCCTGGGGCTGCTGCGCAAGCATCTGCCCGCGCAGGTCGCCAACGTGGTGACCGAGGAAGTCGACAAGGACCTGGTGCATCTGCCCGAGCGCGAACTGACCGAACGGCTGTTCGCCGCGAAGTTCGCCGGCGATCGGGCCGGCGGCCAGGCCGCGAGCTGAGCGCGAGGCCGCCATGCCGCGCCGCGTGGTGGGCGCGGTCCGTAATCTCTACGGACTGCTGAAGGACACGGTCAGCGCCTGGATCGACGATTACGCGCCCAGCATGGGCGCCGCGATCGCCTACTACACGGTGTTCTCGGTGGCGCCGCTACTGCTGATCGTCATTTCGGTGGCGGGCGTGGTGTTCGGCGCCGACGCCGCACGCGGGGCCATCGTCGCCGAACTGCAGGGCTTTTTCGGCACCGAGGGCGCGAAGGCCATCGAGGACATGCTGGCGGCGGTCAGCGAACCGGCCACCAGCACGCTGACGGCGCTGGCCGGGCTGGTCACGCTGCTGATCGGCGCGACCACCGTGTTCGCGGAACTGCAGAGCGCGCTGGACCGCATCTGGCGCGTGCCGGAACGGCAGAAGACCTCGGGGCTGTGGGGACTGCTGCGCGCGCGCGTGCTGTCGTTCGGCATGATCCTCGGCATCGGCTTCCTGCTGATCGTGTCGCTGCTGGCCAGCGCCGCGCTGGCCGCGCTGTCGCGCGGATGGGCGCCGCTGTTCGGGGAAGAGGAGGCGGTGGCCCATGCCGTCGACTTCGTCTTCAGTCTGGCGGTGATCACCACGGGATTCGCGATGATCTACAAGATCATGCCGCGCGCCCGCGTGCGCTGGCCCGACGTCTGGCTGGGCGCGCTGGTGACCGCGCTGCTGTTTACGTTCGGCAAGTTCCTGATCGGCCTGTATATCGGCAAGACCGGCGTGGCCTCGGGCTACGGCGCCGCGGGTTCGCTGGTGGTGCTGCTGGTGTGGGTCTACTACTCCGCGCAGATCTTCCTGCTCGGTGCGGAATTCACCTGGCTGTACGCGCATCGCTACGGCTCGCTGCGCGGGCAGCAGCCGGCCGAGCGCACGGTGGCGGTGAAACCGGGCCGCTACGTCGAGCCGCAGGAGCTCAGGGGGCGGCCGGAGGAGCAGGGCAGGCATCAGGGGCCGTGAGTCTGGGGGCGGGTCGCCCCCGCGATTTGGGACAGCCGCCAGCGACCCGGCTAATTCATGTCGCCGAAGCGCGCCAGGTAGTGCCACACCTTCTTCAGGTCCTGCGAATCGTGGTCACCGCCGCGGGCGGCCTCGCCGATCGTGGCCGGCGTCAGCCAGCCACCGCGCGCCAGCGCGCAGCCCAGCTCGACGTAGCGCGCGCCGCGATAGTCGGGATGGCGGCGCAGTTCATCCACCGACAGCCGGAAGCCGGCATGCCATTCGATCGCGCAAGGCAGCGTGCGTGCCAGCGCTTCGATCTCCGTGCCGCGATAGCAGGGATCGAGCACCAGCGCCTCGACATCGCGCGCCAGCTCGACCGGTCCGTGCACCTGCGCCTCGATATAGTCGTCGAGCGGGTCGGGCTGCGGCGTGGCGGCCAACGCGATCAGCCCCATGCGCTCGGCGACGCCGAAGGCGGTGGGTTCGTAGACGCTGTCGGGATAGCAGAAGGTCGTGCGCGCCAGCACCGCGCCGGTGAGCCGCAGATGCGCCGAGCCGAAGCGCGGCGAGCCGCCGGTGGCACGGCCGCGGAAATTCAGCGCCCCGTACTTCGGACGCTCGGCCGGCGCGGCGTCATCGTAGGCGCCGCCGAACAGGCGGCTCTCCCACTGCCAGCGGTCGCCGCCCGGATGCGCGGTCAGGCCGCCATTGCTGGTGCCGGTCTCGAACTGCGAACGATAGACGTCGTCGCGTGCGAGCGCCTGCAGGAAGGGCTCGCCGCGATGCAGGCGGTCCGGATGGAAATTGAGCGTGACGCGCAGCGCGCGTTCGATCGGCTCGCCGAGGCTGCGCGCGGCGACATGGGCGAGGGCACGGGCCTGGGGGGAATCCGGGGACGGTACCCATGAATCCCCGGCATCGGTGGCATGGACGGGCATGACGGTCGCTTGGCGATTGGCTTGCGGTGCGGTCTGCGGGTCGGCTTGCGGTTCGACTTGCATTGGGCTTGCGGTTGGGCTCGCAGGTCGACTCGCGGCGCGGCTGGCCGGCGCCGCAGCCGATGCATTCTAACGTCGCCGATGCGAAGCGCGTGCCATGCCTGTCCTTCGCCCGATCAAGCCCGCATGCCGTCCAGCACCTTGTCCAGCGTCAGCGGATAGCTGCGCAGCCGGATGCCGGTCGCGTTGAACACGGCATTGGCCAGCGACGCCCCGGCCCCGCAGATGCCCAGCTCCCCGACACCCTTCGCTCCCAGCGGATTGGCCTTGTCGTCGTATTCGTCGAGGAAGACCGCCTCGATCGCCGGGATGTCCGCGTGCGCGGGCACGTGGTAGCCGGCCAGGTCGCGATTGACGAAGGCGCCGTAGCGCGGGTCCACCATGGTTTCTTCCATCAGCGCCGCGCCCACGCCCCAGATCATGCCGCCGATCATCTGCGAGCGCGCCGTCTTCGGGTTCAGGATGCGGCCGGCGGCGAACACACCGAGCATGCGCCGCAGCCGGATTTCCCCGGTGTCCATGTCGACGCCGACTTCGGCGAAATGCGCGCCGTAGGCGTGCTGCGAGTACGTCTGATATTCCGGGCCGCGCTGCACCTCGCCGGTTACGCTGAGCCCGTCGGGCATCGTGCGCGCCAGCAGGGCGCCCAATGGTTCGGATTTGCCGCCGGCGTGCAGACGGCCGTCCGCGAGCCTGGCCTGCGCCGGGTCGCTGCCGAACAGGGGCGAGGCGCGGTCGGCCGCGGCAACTTCCGCCAGCTTGCGGCACAGCGCCGCGCAGGTATTGAACACCGCCGAGCCGGTGCTGGCCGCGCCCCAGGAGCCGCCCGAGCCCGGCGTCGGCGGGAAGTCGCTGTCGCCCATCTCGACCTGCACCGCCTGCAACGGCAGGCCAAGCGATTGCGCCGCGATCTGCGTCAGGATCGTATAGGTGCCGGTGCCGATATCGGTCATCGACAGCCGCACCCGCGCGGTGGCATCGCGATACAGCGTGACCTCCGCCTTGGACGCCTGCAGGTAGTTCGGCCGGATCGCCGCCGACATGCCATAGCCGATCAGCCAGCGGCCCTCGCGCATATTGCCCGGTGTCGAGGGCCGGCGCGACCAGCCGAAGCGCTCGGCGCCCTCGCGCATGCAGGCGACCAGGCCGCGCGTGGAGAAGGGGACGTTGCGTTCGGGATCGACGCGCGGCTCGTTGCGGATACGCAGTTCGATCGGGTCCATCCGCAGCGCATGCGCCAGCTCGTCGACCGCGCACTCCAGCGCCAGCGCGCCCGGCGCCTCGCCCGGCGCGCGCATGATGTCCGAGGGCGGCAGGTCGAGCCGGACCAGCCGATGGCTGGTGCGCCGGTTCGGCGCGGCATACAGCGAGCGCGTGAAGGCCGCGGTCTGCTCGGCGAATTCGTCGTACATCGCGGTCTGCTCGATGACATCGTGCGCCAGCGCCGTCATGCGGCCGTCGCGGCCGGCGGCCAGGCGGATGCGCTGGCGCGTCTCGGTGCGGTGGTTGGTGTTGGCGAACATCTGCTGCCGCGTCAGCGTGACCTTGACCGGCCGGCCCGTCATCCGCGCGCCGATCGCCGCCAGGATCGCGTCGGCATGGGTCGGCACCTTGGAGCCGAAGCCGCCGCCGACATGCTTGCAGACCACGCGCACGTTCTCGGTCGGCAGGTTCAGCGTGCGCGACACCGCGATCCGGCAGGTATCGACCATCTGTGTCGAGGTATGGATCAACAGCCGGTCGCCCGACCACTGCGCGACGGTGCCGTGCGGCTCCATCGGATTGACGTGTTCGTACGGGGTCGTGTAGGTGGCGTCGATCCGCACCGGCGCGGCGGCAAACGCCGCGTCGAAGTCGCCGACCGCGGTGTCGTGCGGCATGCCCGCATTGATGCCGTCCGGCACATAGGCGTTGCGCAGCTCGGCGGTCATGTCGAACTTCGCGCCCCATTCCGGCGTGTACCGCACGCGTACGTGCGCCGCGGCGTCGCGCGCGGCCTCGAACGATTCGGCGATCACCAGCGCGACCGGCTGGCCGTAGTGACGTACGCGGTCGCTGTCGAGCATGGGCTTGGGCCGTTCGAAGCGCCGCGCCACCTTGGGCGGACCATAGGGCGACTGCGCCGGCGCGTTGCGATGGGTGACGATCAGGATCACGCCGGGCATCTGCGCGGCGGCCTCGGTATCGATCGCGGCGATGCGGCCGCGCGCGATCGTGTTTTCGACCAGATAGCCGTAGGCGAGCCGGCCGTTCGGCACGTGATCGCACGCATAGACCGCGCGGCCGGTGACCTTGAGGCGCCCCTCGACCCGATCGACCGGCGCGCCGATCCATTGCTGGCCGCTGCGCTGGCGCTGCTGAAGTTCATCCATGGTGGGCTCCGTCGCGTTGCGATGCCTGCGTCAGGCTGGCCTGCAGCAACTGCCTGGCCAGCGGAATCTTGAAATCGTTGCCGCCGAAGCCGCGCGCGCCGGCCAGCGCCGCGTCGGCGGCCCGGGCGAACAGCCGGGCCGACGGCGCCTTGCCGGTCAGCATCGCCTCGACCTCGGGAACGCGCCACGGCCGATAGGCGATGCCGCCGAAGGCCGCGCGCACGTTCTGCATGCGACCGCCGTCGACTTGCGCGACGAGCGCCACCGATACCAGCGCGAACGCGAACGAGGCGCGGTCGCGTACCTTGCGGTACGACTGCACGCCGGGCGGAGGCGGCGGCAGCACCACCGCGCCGATCAGCTCTCCCGGCGCCAGGTTGGTCTCCAGATGCGGCGTCTGTCCCGGCGCGCGATAGAGCTGCTGGATCGGGATCACGCGCATGCGACCATCGGGCTGCACGGTCTCGATGCGCGCGTCGAGCGCGCTCAGCGCGACCGCCATGTCCGATGGATGCACCGCGATGCAGGCCTCGCTGTGGCCGACCACCGCATGCATGCGGTTGAAGCCGCGCAGCGCCGCGCAACCCGATCCGGGCGAGCGCTTGTTGCACGGCATCGCGGTGTCGTAGAAGTAGGGGCAGCGCGTGCGCTGCAGCAGATTGCCGGCGGTGGTGGCCTTGTTGCGGATCTGCGCGGAGGCGCCGGCCAGCAGCGCGCGCGTCAGCAGCGGATAGCGTTCTCGCACCAGCGGGTGGGCCGCGAGGTCGCTGTTGCGCACGGTCGCGCCGATGCGCAGCGTGCCGTCGGCGCCGGCCTCGATGCCCTGCAGCGGCAGCGCGTTGACGTCGACCAGCCGCGTGGGCCGCTCGATCTGCAGCTTCATCAGGTCGAGCAGATTGGTGCCGCCGGCGATGAAGCGCGCGTCGGGCTGGGCCGCTGCCGCGACCGCCTCCCTGAGCGCGGTCGGGCGCTCGTAGGTGAATGGGATCATCGCTGGCTCCCGGCCGCGCTGCGGATCGCGGCGACGATATTCGGATAGGCGCTGCAGCGGCACAGGTTGCCGCTCATGCGTTCGCGCACCTCGGCCTCGCTCAGGTCCTGCAGCGATACCGTGCGGGCGCCGCTCAGGTCGGCACTGGCATGGCTGGGCACGCCGTCGGCGACCTCGCGCAGCATGCCGACCGCGGAGCAGATCTGCCCGGGCGTGCAGAAGCCGCACTGGAAGCCGTCGTGCGCGATGAAGGCGGCCTGCACCGGATGCAGCTGCCCGCCGCGCTCCAGGCCCTCGATCGTGGTGATCTCGTCCTGCTGGTGCATCACCGCCAGCGTCAGGCACGCGTTGATGCGGCGGCCGTTCAGCAGCACCGTGCATGCGCCGCATTGCCCGTGGTCGCAGCCCTTCTTGGTGCCGGTCAGATGCAGCGTCTCGCGCAGCGCGTCGAGCAGCGAGGTGCGGACATCGAGCGCGAGCTGATGGCGCTGGCCGTTGACGGTCAGCGTGACCGGTGCGTTCGGTGCGCCCGGCCTGCCGGGTTCGCCGGCTGCGGCCGGCATCGGCGCGCTGTCCGCGGCGCCCGGTGTTTGCGCGACGGCCGGCGGGACGGGCAGCACCGTGATGCCGCCGGCGGCCACCGTGGTACCGAGAAACGCGCGCCGGCTGAGCCGTGGCGTGCCTGTGTCGTCGTGGCGATTTCCCATGGGGTGCTCCCGAGTCGAGGTGGCGGGGCGCGGTGCTGCCATGGAGGGGCCGAGGCGGCAGCAGCGCGATGCGGCGCAGTTTGCGCAATCGCTGGATCGGGTGGTAGCCTCGGCGCGGTTGAAACCTCTTCAACCGGATGGCGAGGAACGAGGCGGGCATTGGCTTTGGCGGCGACGCCGTCAGCGCATCGTCACGACGCTGTCAGCGTGGTGACAGTTTCGGGTCAGCGGCTTGTCAGCGCGCTGCCGCGATACTGCAAGCCAGGGACCGCCGGGCGCGATCGACACAGGCCGCGACGCCCCCGAGCATCCCCACATTGCCCATATCGAACCGCACGAAGAGGATCGCCTGATGGACCGCTTGCGAGCGCTGACGGTATTCGTACGTGTGGCCCAGGCCCGCAGCTTCAGCCAGGGCGCGCGCGAGCTCGGCATGTCGCCGCAGGCGGCGAGCAAGCAGGTGATGCTGCTCGAACGCATGCTCGGCGTGCGGCTGCTGCACCGTACCACGCAGAAGGTCGGGCTGACTCGCGAGGGCGAGCAGCTGCTGTCGCAGTGCCAGCGCCCCGTCGAATCGCTGGAAGTGGCGCTGCGTCATATCGATGGCGACCGCGAGCAGGTGGCCGGCGTGGTGCGGGTCGCGGCGCCGTATTCGCTGGCGCACCGCTATGTCGCGCCGGCCGTCGCCGAATTCGTGCAGTCGTATCCCGACGTCGCGGTCGAGCTGCTGGTCGGCGACCAGCTGACCGACGTGATCGAGCAGGGCATCGATATCGGCCTGCGTACCGGCAGCCTGCCTGACAGCTCGCTGGTGGCGCGCCGCATCGCGCCGCTGCAGCTGATCGTCTGCGCGGCGCCGGCCTATCTGGAGCGGCACGGCGTGCCGCGCAGCATCGCCGAGCTGGAGCGGCACCGCTGCACCAGCTTCCTGCATCCGCGCACGGGCAAGGTGTTTCCGTGGGAATTCCTCGTCGACGGCGCGATCGAGACGCGCACCTTTGCGCCGTTCGTCGCGACCAACGACGTCGATGCCGAAGTCGAGACGGTCGCCAGCGGCGCGGCGATCGGACAGTTCTTCCAATACGCGGTGGCGGAGCACCTGCGGGCCGGGCGGCTGGTGCCGGTGCTGCCCCAGCATGCGACCGAGCGCTACGGGGTGTTCCTGTACATGCCGGCACGCGCGCACGTGCCGCGGCGCAACCGGCTGCTGGCGGATTTTCTGGTGCAGAGGCTGGCCGGACATGAGGACTTCCAGCGCATTGCGCTGGAGCTGCCGGCCGTGCGGCGGCGCGCCTGATCGACGCGCCGCCGCGGTTCCACTACGCGGCTCGCCTTACGACGCCGGACACGGCAGGGCTGCGGCGATCTGCGGGCGGCCCTGCGCGATGGCCGGCGAATCGTCCGCGCTCACCGTGTTGTCGGTGAACCTGCAGCCGTAGTCGGGCCGCGCCACGGTGGCGGCGTCGAGCACGTTGTCGCCCTCCGGCCTCGGCCCGCCCTGTTCCCACTGCACCATCGCATCGAACGCCGCCTTCTGCTCGGCCACCGTGAAATCGCAATGGCTGACGCCACGGATCGCGCGCTGCACGAGCCATTGCGCGGTGCCCTGCGCATCGGCCCGCCGCTTGTAGATCTGCTGCATGCTGAACGGCACGTACATGTCGCCGAGCGTATGCAGCGTGACCACCGGCACGTTGATGCGCGCATTGGTCTTCGGGATCCAGCGCAGGCCGTCGCGCCGCAGGCGGTTGGCCTCGGGATCGGCCCTGGCGCGCAGGATGGTGTCGTTCAGCGTGGTTTCTTCCGCCGACAGCGCCGGATCGCCGTCGAGCTGGTAGACGATGCTGGTGGTCGACACGCCGTTGCGGTTCAGGATGCCGTTGATGGTGCCGTCGCCGCCGAAGGTGCCCCACACCGTGTTCTGCACCGGGCCGGCGAAGCCCTGATCGAACATGGGACGGGCGCCGCCGGTGAGGTTCTGCACGATCGCCTTGACCTTGTCGCCCTGCGCGGTGGTTGCGCTCGGGAAGGTGGTGAACAGCGCGTCGCGCACCGCCGGTGCGATCTCGGCCCAGTTGTTTACCGGCCACGCCGTGGCCGGACGGCCCGCGTATTGCTGGGCGGCGAGCTGGTAGGCCGCGAAGTAGTCGAACAGTTCGGTGTCGCCGAGCACGCCGCACATCGGCACTGCGCCGTGATAGCGGACCTTGTTGTTGGCGGTATCCAGCGTCTCCTGGTCCACCGCCGCGGCGGCGATATGGCCGCCCATCGAATGGCCGATGATATAGATGCGGCTCGGCGGCGCGAGCGGCCGCCGATTCTGCGCGGCGATCTGCACGAAGGCCAGCGCCAGCGCATTGGTGTCCTCGACGCCGGCGCGCACGTCGTAGTAGTTCTTGCTGTAGCTCGACGCCGCCCACGCGTAGCCGGCCTCGATCAGATGGCGGCGGATGCTCGGCGTGGTGACGCCCAGCACCGCGCCGGTGCCGGCATAGCCGTGCGCGTACATCACGAGCTTGCCGTTCCACTGCTTGGGAACCTCGATGCGGTAGCCGGAGCCCTTCAGCGTGCCGGTCCAGCGGTCGGTCTCCGGCGCGTCGGCCAGCGCCGGGAAGGCGAGGGCGGCTTCGTTGACGGTGAAGGTGCGGCTGTCCTGGGCGCGGGTCTCTTCCGGCTGGCGCGGCGGATCGTCGTCGTCGCCGCCGCAGGCAGCGAGCGGCAATGCGGCGGCCAGCGCCAGCGCCAGGGCGGCGCGCTTGGTGAGCTGCATGGTTGTCTCCTCGTTATCTCGTTTTGGACACTGGGGAGGCCTTCGCCTTCATGCCGCACTGCCACATCGCTTCGTCACGAAAACGAACGACCGTGCACGAAGTCTAAAGACGAGGAGACGAAAAGTAAAAGAAAAGCCGCCCAGCGTTTCGTCTGGCGAAATGCCGGGCGGCTGCTGCAGGCGGCTCCTGCGGGCGGCCGCTCCAAGGACGGTGGTGGCCGCCGGTCAGCCGCGCCTGGGAATTTCCAGCCCGCGGATCACCGCCGGCCGCGCGACAAAGGCATCGAGCACGCGTTGCACCTGCGGGAAATCGTCGAAGCCGACCAGCTCCCGGGCCTCGTAGAAGCCGATCAGGTTGCGGATCCACGGGAAGGTGGCGACATCGGCGATGGTGTACTGCTCGCCCATGATCCAGTCACGCCCGGCCAGGTGTTTCTCGAGTACGCCCAGCAGGCGCCGCGATTCGGCGACGTAGCGGTCGCGTGGGCGCTTGTCCTCGTACTCCCTGCCGGCGAACTTGTGGAAGAAGCCGACCTGTCCAAACATCGGGCCGACGCCGCCCATCTGGAACATCACCCACTGGATGGTCTGATAGCGCGCGGCCGGATCGGCGGGGAGCAGCTTGCCGGTCTTCTCGGCCAGGTAAAGCAGGATCGCGCCGGACTCGAACAGCGCCAGCGGCTTGCCGCCCGGGCCGTTGGGATCGAGGATCGCGGGGATCTTGTTGTTCGGATTCAGCGACAGGAATTCGGGCGAGAGCTGATCGTCGGCGTCGAACCGCACCAGGTGCGGCTCATAGGGGAGCCCGATTTCCTCCAGCATGATCGACGCCTTGACGCCGTTGGGCGTCGTCAGCGAATACAGCTGCAGCCGGTCGGGATGCTGGGCGGGCCATTTGCGGGTGATCGGGTACGCGGAAAGATCGGGCATGGTTCCTTGGTCTTGGTCCTGGCTTGACGGGACGGTTGCCGCCGCGGATGGCGATGGCGCCGGGCGGTGCCACCGGAGGGCACCGGGAGGCGCCGGCGAAGGCGCCGAGGTTGGCATCGACGGTGGCGCCGTGCATCGCGACCGCCGCGGCGGGCAGAGGCGATCATAAGCCCTTTGCCGGCAACGCGTAGGGACGGTCCCGCGCCGGGCTTCGGCGGCGGCCACCGCCCGTTTTGGTACGATGCACGCTTCCCGAATTCGCAGTACTCCGTGTGAAGCGTCTTTTCCTACTCAGCGCCGGCCACGCCGGCGAGCGCGCGCCATGATGCGCGACCGTCTGCGCAGCACCTTTGCCGACTGGCGGGCGCGGCTGCGCCGGCCGACCGGCCGCCAGATCGCCTGGGGCGTGGCCGCGGTGCCCGTCCTCTTTCTCGCCTATACGCTGGTGCTGGTGCCGTTCACGCCCGGCATCAGCGATATCCGCAAGGCCAAGTCCGAGCGGCCGGCGCAGGTGCTGTCGGCCGACGGCAAGGTGCTGGCCGAGTTCAAGCGCGCCAACCGCGACTGGGTGCCACTGGACAAGATTTCGCCCAACGTGGTCGCGGCCTTGATCTCCACCGAGGACCACCGCTTCTACGAGCATTTCGGCCTGGACTGGCGGCGCACCGCGGCGGCAGCCTGGTACACGCTGTCCGGCGATCGGCAGGGCGGCTCGACGCTGACCCAGCAGCTGGCCCGCAACCTGTATCCGGAGGAGATCGGCCGCGCCGCCAGCGTGACGCGCAAGATCAAGGAAGCGATCACCGCGCTGAAGATCGAGGCGCTGTATTCGAAGGACGAGATTCTCGAGACCTATCTGAACACGGTGCCGTTCCTGTACAACGCGACCGGCATCGAGATGGCGGCGCGCACCTATTTCGACAAGCCGGCCGACCGGCTCGACGTGCTCGAGAGCGCCACGCTGGTCGGCATGCTCAAGGGCACCAGCTACTACAACCCGGTGCTCAATCCCGAGCGCGCGGTCGAGCGCCGCAATACGGTGCTGGCGCAGATGGTCAAGCGCGGCAAGCTCAAGCCCGCGCAATTCGAGGCGTTGAAGAAGCGCCCGCTGCGGATCGACTTCGAGCGGCAATCGCCAGAAGAGGGGCCGGCCCCGCATTTCGCGCAGCAGCTGCGCAAGTGGCTGATCGACTGGGCCGACCGCAACGACTACAACATCTACACCGACGGCCTGGTGGTCCATACCACCATCGACTCGCGCCTGCAGGCGATGGCCAACCAGGCGGTGGCGCGCCAGGGCGCGCGGCTGCAGGGGATCGCCAATGCGGCGTGGTCCCCGCGCGGCGGCTGGAGCGCGAATCGCGCGCTGGTCGAGGCCTTCATGCGCGAGACCGCCCAATACCGTGCCGCGCGCGAGGCGGGCCTCGCCGATGCCGACGCGCTGGCGCAAGTGCGCAAGGACGCCGACGCGATGCAGAAACTGCACGAACAGAAGACGCGCATCCAGGCGGGCTTTCTGGCGATCGATCCGCGCAACGGCGAGATCCGCGCGTGGGTCGGCAGCCGCGACTTCGCCGACGATGCCTTCGATCACGTGCAGCAGGCGCGCCGCCAGCCCGGCTCGACCTTCAAGCCCTTTGTCTACGGCGCGGCCTTTGCGCAGGGCATCGGCCCGGACACGACGCTGCGCGACGAGGCCGTCGAGATCCGGCTGGCCGGGGGCGAGATCTGGCGCCCGACCGACGGCGGCCCGCCGAGCGGACGCGAACTGACGCTGCGCGACGGCCTCGTCTATTCGAAGAACACCATCACCGCGCAGCTGATGCAGCAGGTCGGCCCGGTGCGCGTGGCCAACCTGGCGCGGGCGATGGGCGTGCGGCAGAGCCGGCTCGACACGGTGCCGTCGCTGGCGCTGGGCACCAGTCCCGTGACGCTGAAGGAAATGGTCGCGGCCTACGGCACCATCGCCAACGGCGGCGCCTATCAGGAACCGACCATGGTGACCCGCATCGAGGACCGCGACGGCCATGTGCTCGAGTCCTTCCGCCCGGCATCGCCGGAGCGCGTGTTGCCGCCCGCGGTCGCCTACACGCTGCTCGACGTGATGCGCGATGTGGTTGCCCGCGGCACGGGCGCCAGCATTCGCACCCGCTACGGCATCCATGCCGACGTCGCCGGCAAGACCGGCACCACGCAGGACAACGCCGACGGCTGGTTCATCCTGATGCATCCACAGCTCGTGGCCGGCGCCTGGGTCGGCTTCAACGACGCGCGCGTGACGCTGCGCAGCGACTACTGGGGCCAGGGCGCACACAGCGCGCTGCCGATCGTCGGCGACGTGTTCCGCCGCGCCTTGCAGACGCGCGCCATCGATCAGCGCGTGCGCTTCGAGAACCAGCAGCAGCCGGGCATGCTCGATCCGTGGCTGAAGTCGGTGGAAGGCTGGTGGGCGCGCACCTTCGGTCCGGCGTCGGAGCCGGAGGCGGCGGCCGAGGTCCACGTCACGCCGGCGCCGGCCGCGCGGCAGGAGACGCCGGTGGACAGCGGCATGGCCTCCGAGCCTGAGGTGCTGGACGAGGCCGAGCCGCTGCCGTTGCCGACCGATCCGCAGGCATCGGCGCCGTTCGGGGAGCCGGTTGCCGGGGCCGGCCAGCCGGCATCGGCCGGGGCGGCGCCTGGGGCGATCAATGGAACCGGTACGCCTGGCGCCGCCGGCACGAATGCGGGGCCGAATCCGGGGGGCTATCCGGGAAGCTATCCGGGAAGCTATCCGGCACCGGGCGTCGGCACTGGCAACGCCCCGCCTCCCGCGGTTTCGCCGCCGGCGGGGCAGGGCAGCGGGGCCGCGCAAGGGGCCGCGAACGGATCGGCCGGTGCACGGCCATCGGCAACACCACCGACGCCGGCGGCGCCCGCGCCGTCGCCTGCACCGTCTGCCGCGCCGCTGCCGCAGGCGGCACCGCCCGCCGTGCCGTCGGCACCGCCATCCGCACCGGCCCCGCCACCGGCCCCAACCCCAACGCCGGCACCGCTACCGCCGCCCACCAACGGCGCGGCGAGCCCCAATGCCCCCGGCTGATCGCAGTAGTCGCCGCAGTGCCCCATGCGCTATGCTTGCGCGATTTGGTGAGGATAGGCGCGCACAATGGGCATCCTGAGCTTGAGCAATCTGGTGGCGGAGTTCCTGCTCGCGTTCTCCGCGCTGCTCAGTATCATCAACCCGTTCGGCATGGCATTCGTGCTGTTCGACCGGACCCGCTTCCTGACCGTCGAGGAGCGTCGCAAGCTGAGCCGCCAGGTCGCGATCAATTCGCTGATCGTGCTGCTGGTGACCTTCTTCCTCGGCACCGCCATCCTCGGCTTCTTCGGCATCTCGCTGCAGGCGCTGCGCCTGGCCGGCGGCTTCGTGGTGGCGTTCAGCGGCTGGACCATGCTGAACGCGCCGACGCAGCCCGCCGAGAAGCGCATCGAATCGGTCTCGACCGGCGATGTCACGCAGATGGCGTTTTTCCCGCTGACGATTCCGCTGACCACCGGCCCCGGCTCGATCGCCACCGCGATCGCGCTGAACGCCAGCCGCAGCCGCGAATGGCGCGATGCGATCGAATCGGCGGTGGTGTCGGTGACGGTCAGTGTCGCCGTGGCGATCGTCGTCTATGTGGTCTACAGCCGCGCCGAACTGCTGGCCCGCGTGCTGGGACCGGAAGGCACCAACGTCGTCACGCGGCTGTCGGCCTTCCTGCTGCTGTGCATCGGCGTGCAGATCATGATGACGGGCATCAGCGAATACCTGACGACGCTGCCGGGCCTGGGCTGATCGCCCGCACCCCCCCGCACCCCCGCACCCCGCACCCCCGCACCCCCGCACCCC
>NZ_VWRN01000026.1 GCF_008632125.1 Cupriavidus cauae | reverse complement strand
GGCTGGCCGCGCCCGCGCCCGGCACCGCGCTGGCCGAGGCGCAAGGCGGCGCCGATCCGCAGGCCGGCGCGCGCAGCGCCAACGGGCTGCACGATCGCTTCCTGCTGGCGCGGCGCTCGCCGCATGCGTTGGCGGTCGAGGGCTTGCGCAGCGTGCGGGCCTCGCTGTACTTCGGCCTGCGCGGCGCCCCCGATGGCGTGCTGGCGATCACCAGTCCAGCGCCGGGCGCGGGCAAGACCTTCGCCGCGGTCAACCTTGCGGTGCTGTTCGCCGAGGCCGGCCAACGCGTGCTGCTGATCGATGCCGACATGCGGCGCGGCAAGGTCGCGACGTGGTTCGGCCAGGCGGCCGAGCCCGGATTGTCGGACGTGCTGGCCGGCCGCATTCCGGTGGGGGCGGCGGTGCAGCCGACCGTGGTCGCCGGCCTGTGCATCCTCGGCGCCGGTGCCACGCCGGTCAATCCGTCGGAGCTGCTGATGCTGCCGACGCTGAAGGACGCGCTGCAGCAGTGCAAGGAGCGTTTCGACCTGGTCATCGTCGATACGCCGCCTGTGCTGTCGGTCGCGGACGCGATGCTGATCGCCAGCCTGGCCGGCTCGACGCTGCTGGTCATGCGCGCCGACGTGACGCTGCCCGGCCAGGTCGACGACACGCTCAAGCGGCTTGCGCGCGCCGACGCGCGCATCGCGGGCGGCATCATCAACGGCGTGGCCCAGCGCCGCAGCAACCGCGCGGACTTCGCCACCATCAATCCGTATCTTGGCATGCCGCTGCCGCCAGCCACACCGGCGGCCCGTGCCCTCGAACGTCCGGTGGCGGCAGCAGCGGGCAAGGCATGAAGACATGAAGGTGGCATGAAGCGGGCAGCGTACCCGTTTCTGCGTAGGCGCCGGGCAGGATTGCAGAAGCAGCAAGAAGGTTTCGAAGAGGCATGCGCGGGCTCTTGCCCGCGCGCCTTGTCGGCATCCGGGGGAAGACCGATGAAGCGAGTGGCGTTCGACCACTGCGTCGGCTGGCTGCATGCCGGCCCCGGCGCAACCGGCGTGGTGCTGTGCGCGCCGTGGGGCCACGAAGCGATGTGGTCGCATCGCGCCTGGCGGCATCTGGCCGCGGATCTCGCCAGCGCCGGCATGCCGGTGCTGCGCTTCGACTATCCCGGCTGCGGCGATTCGGCGGGTTCCGACGAGGGTCCCGATCGTCTCAGCGCCTGTGCGCACAGCATCGTGCGCGCCGCGCAGACGCTGCGCGCGCATACCGGGGTCGAGCGCGTGGTGCTGTGCGGTCTGCGCCTGGGTGCGACGCTTGCGGTGCTGGCCGCCGAGGCGATGGCCGCCGACGGCGGGCAGCGTCCCGACGGACTGATCCTGCTGGCGCCGCCGGTGACCGGCCGCACCTATCTGCGCGAGCTGCGCGCGCTGCAGCGCAGCTGGTGCAATAACGCGATCCCCGATATTCCGGTGGCGCCGCCGTGCGATGGCAGCTGCGAGGTGCTGGGCTATCGGTTGCCGTCCGACGCGGTGGCCTTGCTCGAGAGCCTGCGGCTCGAACGCCGTGCCACCTGTCCCGCGCCGCGCGTGCTGCTGCTCGATGCGTGGCCCGGCGCCGGTTCGCCGGTCGCCGCGCTGGCGGGCCGATATCGTGCGCAGGGCGCGCAGGTGACGCGGCTCGACTTCGACGAATACCCGGCCATGATGCGCTCGGCCGAGAACAGCAGCGTGCCCGAACATGCGTGGCAGCAGATCGCGCAATGGCTGGGTCCGGCCGCTTCGGTGGCGCGCCGTGGCCAGCCGGCGTGCGACGTCCCGGACGATGCCGTGCTGCGGCTCGAGGGGACGGTGGAGCGGCCGGTGTGGCTCGATGGCGGCCGCCAGTTCGGCGTGCTGTGCACGCCCGAGGATGGCGGCGAGACGACCGGCACGGCGGTGCTGTTCCCGAACACCGGCGGCAACCATCATGTCGGCGACTGCCGGCTGTTCGTCACGCTGTCGCGCCAGCTCGCGCATGCCGGCGTCGCGGCCTTGCGGCTCGACGTATCGGCACTGGGCGACAGTCCGCTGGCCGCTCGCACGATGCGGATCGCGGCGCTCTATGGCGAGCAGCCATGGCGCGATGTCGCGGCCGCGGCGGTGTGGCTCAAGGCGCGCGGCTATCGGCGCGTGGTGGCGGCGGGGGTTTGCTCGGGGGGGTTTATCGCGCTGCAGGCGGCCTTGGCGGCCGCGCCGATCGATGGGCTGGTGCTTGCCAACCTGCTGAAGTTCCGCTGGGACAGCTGCGGTGGCGACAAAGGGGCAAATGCCGAAGCCCAAGCCGGAGCGGAAGCCGACGTCGATGCCGAGCCGCAATCGACGCGAGTCTATCTGGCCGCGGCACGCAAGCCGGCGCAATGGCTGCGGCTGCTGCGCGGCGAGATCGATCCGTGGCCGCATGCCGCCGCACTGGCGCGGCGGTTATTGTCGAGCCGTGCCGGCGCCGAGCCGGGCACGCAGGACCTGGACGTGTATGCGCGCGAGGCGATGCACAGCCTGCAACGCCGCGGCGTGCGCGTGGATCTGCTGTATGGGGCGGGGGATATCGGCCTGGAAGAAGCGCGTGCGCGCTTCGGCCGGCATCTGGAGGCGCTGGCGCCGATGAGCGGCATTCGCGCCCATGTACTGACGCGGCTGGACCATTCGCTGTTTCTCGCGGAGAGCCGCGCGCAATTCGCGGCTTGCCTGATGCGGCATCTGGCGGCGTCCGGGGCGCCGGTGGCGGCGACATCCACGTCTTCGCTGGCCGCGTCTTCGGCCGCTTAGCCCGCAGGCCCGCCCCGCAGACCCCGGACTGGCGCTTGGCCTTCGTCCGGGGCCAGGGGCGGCCCGCGACGCATCAGCGCGCCGGCGGCGTGGTCAGTTCGCGCTTGGCCTCCTCGTTGGCCTCGCGCATCTCCTGCTTGCGTTCCTGCTTGGCGGCCTTCACTTCCTGCTTGTATTCCTGCCGCGCTTCGGACTTGCGCTCGCGGTACTCGCCGCGTGCCTCGGCGCGTGCCATGCGCCGCTCGACCAGCGGATCGAGCTTCGGCTGGAGCTGGTAGACGCCCGGGCCGTACGGCGTGGCGACCATGCCTGCCGGAACGCTGCCGGGAGCGGGGCCGGTGGTCGGCATGGTCGAGGCCGCGCCGGCGGGTGCCATCGTGCCGGCACCGGCGCCGGCGCCAACACTGGCACCAGCGCCAGCGCCGACACCAGTACCACCGGCGCCAGCGGCGGCGCCCGCGCCAACGCTGGTATCGGCACCGGTGCCGGTGGAGGGCGCCATCGGCGCCTGCGCAAAGGCGGTCGCGCTGATCAGACCCGCGGCCAGCGCCGCCAGGGCGGTTCGGGTGCGCACAGTCAGGTTTCGGGACATATCGGACCTCTTGAGTTGTTATCGAACGAAGCCCGCGGCCGATGGGGCCGCGGGGACGACGGTGGCGGCACGCGATCGAAGGATGCTGCCGCCCGCTCGATTTTTGATGGCAAGCGCTCGTCGCCGTTTCCGCCTTTCAACAACTCCTTACAAATGGCCGAAAGACCGACAGCGCGTTCCTACGCGGCGCGCGGCGGCTGTCCTACAAAACGCCGATCCCCGCGCGCAGCGGGGATCGGCGTTGATACGACGGTAGGGTGCCAGCCCGTGCGGATCAGGCGCGCTTGGCCTTGATCGCGCTGTACTGGTTCATATAGCGATACTTGCCGAAGTGGTAGTGCGAGCGGTACCAGCGGCCTTCGACATGCAGGCCGTTGAACAGCACGCCCTTGACGTCGCCGCCGGCATGGCGGATTGCCTTGTCGGTCGCCTGCAGTTCGCTCGCCGTGGTGACATCGGCGCGCGCCACCAGGAAGACCGCACCCGCCCTGCTGGCCAGGATGCCGGCATCGGCCGCCGCCAGCACCGGCGGCGAATCGATCAGCACCACGTCGTAGCGCGACTTCAGTTCATCGATCAGCGCCTCCATGCCCGGGCTGTTCAGCATGTCGGCCGGCTGTGGCGCCTGCGTCCCCGTCGGGATGAAATCCAGCCCCGGCGCGACCTGGCGCTGCACCACCTTGTCCAGCGGCGTGCCGAGCAGCACGTCGCTCAGCCCCGGCGAGCGGCGCGAGCCGAAGCGGTGGTTCAGGCCGCCGCGGCGCAGGTCGGCGTCGACCAGCGCGACGCGCTTGCCGCCGGCACCGAGGATCGCGGCGAAGTTCGCGGCGATGAAGGACTTGCCGACGCCCGGTGCGGGGCCCGTGATCACCACGATGCGGTTGCGGCTGCCGACCAGCGCGAACTGCAGCGCGGTGCGGAAGCTGCGCAGGCTTTCCATCGCCGGGTCCTCGGGCTCCTGCAGCGCGAGCAGGCCAGGCAGCGGCCTGGCGCCGCCGAACTTGCGCGCCTGCTGCTGGCTCTGCGGGATCGTCGCGTAGACCGTCAGGCCGGTATGCTGCTCGATCTCGTCGGCATCGGTCAGTCCGCCGTCGAGCGAGCGACGCACCACCACCATCAGCAGGCCGGCCAGCACGCCCAGGCCCACCGCCACCGCGACGATCAGCGGGCGATTCGGCCGCACCGGTTTGAGCGGCACGCTGGCCGGATCGACCAGGCGCGCGGTGCCGACCTTGCTCGCCTTCATCAGCTTGAGCTGCTGCACGTCGTTGAGCAGGGCCTGATACAGCTCGGTATTGACCTTGACGTCGCGCATCAGGCGCAGCACGTTCTGCTCGACATCGGGCAGGCGCTGGATGCGCCCGGTGACGCCGTTCAGCTGCGCGGTCAGGCTGTCGATCTGGCTGTCGATCGCGGTGATGCTGGGGTGGTCGCCGACGAATCGCATCGCCAGTTCCTGCCGCTTCTGCTTCAGTTCCTGCAGGCGGGTCTGGATCTGCACCGACTGCGCCAGGATCAGCTTCGATTCCTCGCTCAGGTCGACCGTGCCGCGCTGGTTGCGCATCGCGTTATAGCGCGATTCGGCGGCCTCGACCTGCTGGCGCAGCTGCGGCATCTGGCCCTGCAGGAATTCGAGAGATTTCTCGGCTTCGGCGGCCTTGCGGCGTACGTTCTGCTCGACATACTCCATGCCGATCTCGTTCAGGATCGCCGCGGTCAGCTGCGGCGAATCGCCTTCGAGCGTGACGCCGATCACGCCGCTCTGCTTGCCGCGTTCCATGATGTGAAGCTGCTGCTGCAGGCGGGCGATCGCGGCCAGCCGCGGCAGATGGCGCAGTTCGAACTGCGCGCCGGGACGCCCATCGAGCTTGCTGATGGTCAGGTTGACCGGGCCGTAGGCCGTCTTCACCGTCAGCGGCTCGCCGACCTTGCCGTTGGCCCGGGCCGGATCGCTGGCGAAGCTGACGCGGTAATCGCCCTTGCCGAGCGCGGTCACCGTGATCTTGCGCTCGTCCATCTCGGCCGGCACCGTCAGCTCGCTGACCGCGATCGATTCGCTGCCCCAGGCGAATCCGCCCCAGCCGAACAGGCCCGGCTGCGACAGCTCGCTGTTGTTCTGCGCGATCGCGCGGCCCACGATCGGGAAGTAGCGCGGCGACGCCTCGATGTTCAGCATCAGGTTGTCGACCGCGCGCCCGACCACCATGCGCGACTGCAGCAGCTCGATCTCGGCGGAGGCGGCCGACTTGACCTCGATCACCGGCGAGATCTGCGCGGCCACGCGGTTGGTCGCCGCGGTGGTGTTGGTGCTCTCCTCGACCTGCACCATGATGTCGGCGCGATAGACCGGGCGCGCGATCAGCGCATAGATCGCACCGAGCGCGATGACCAGGCCCGCCACCGTCAGGAAGGTCCAGCGGTATCGCGCCAGCACGTCGAACCAGGAGGTCAGATCGACCATGCCATCGCGCTCGTCGGCGCGCTCGGAGTGGGTGCTCCGGATGTTGTTGCTATTCATGATGCCTCCCCGTGACATTCGGCCGGCGCAATGGCTCTTATGCGTACCGACCAGGATTCGATGCCCGTCTTGATCAAGCCGAGTGCGATGGCGAACATGCTGTGCGAACCGCCGAAGGGATCGGGCACGTCGGCCGCGATGAACTCGCAGATGCGATAGACGCGGCCGCGTGCATCCGGAAACCGGCGCTCGACCTCGTCGCGCTGCTCGAGGTCCATCACCAGCACCAGATCGGCCCAGTCCACCAGCTGCGCGTCGACGACGCGGGCGCGATGCCCGCGCAGTTCATGCCCCTCGGCGGCCATCAGCGCGATCGCGCACGGATGCGCCGCCGCGCCGACCGGCGGTGCCAGTCCGGCGGAGGCCACCTCGCACGTTGGCAGCGCCTGCCGCAGCAGCGCTTCGGCCATCGGACTTCGACAGGTATTGCCGATGCAGACCACCAATATGGTTCGGATCATCGCGCCCGCCTATCGGACCACGCCGGCCGTGCCGATCACCGGCTGGGTCGACGGAATCAGCAGGTTGATGACGCGGCTCCAGCGCACCAGTTCGCGGGCATCGACATAGACGACGTCCTTCGGCTCGAGCTCGAATCCTTCCGCGATGGCCAGGGCCACCGGCGAGCTGCCGTCCAGGTGGAACACCTTCGGCTCTTCGCCGGCGGTGGTCTTGCGGATGACGTAGATCTGGTCGGCGCTGGCCGAACTCGGATTCACGCCGCCGGCATCGCCGAGCGCCTCGTTCAGCGTCATGCGTCCGTTGCGCATCAGCAGCGCGGTGGGCCGCAGCACTTCGCCGGTCACGAACACCTTGCTGTCCTCGCGCTGTTCGACGCGCACGATGTCGCCGTTGCGCAGCAGGATGCGCGACGGGTCGACGCCCTTGGCCAGCAGCGCCGGCATGTTGATGTACCAGCTGCGCTCGCCGCGCGTCACGCGGATGCGGCTGCTGTCGCCGGTCTGCGTCAGCACGCCGCCGGCGCGGTTCAGCGCCTCGACCAGCGTCATCGGCGCGTCGTCGATCGGCAGCATGCCGGGCGTCTTGACCTCGCCGTCGACATAGACGCGCTGGCTGCGGAAGGCCAGCACGCGCACCGTCATCTGCGGGTCGCGCACCACGCGCGACAGCGCCTTGGCGATCTGGTCGCGCACCTCGTTGGCGGTCTTGCCGCCAACCTTCATCACGCCCGCGTACGGGAATTGGATGTCGCCGTTGGGACTGACCACATAGCCGGGCACGTTGGCGCTGCCGCCGGTGGCGGGCAGCTCGTAGGCCTGGCCGATGCTGTAGGTCTGCGTCGGGAAGACCAGCTCCGGGTGGTCCCAGACCACCACCGAGATGATGTCGCCCGGGCCCACGCGATACGGCTGCGGCGCGGCGAACAGCTCCTCGACGTTCTCGTTCTCGCGGCGCGAGTTGTTGCGCAGCTCGCGCACCAGGTCCATCGTGATCGGCGTGATCTTGGGCACCGCATCGGGGCCGATGGCGGAGACCGGCGCCTGCTTGTCGAAATACATGCCCGGCGAACTGGCGCAGCCGGCCAGCAGCGCCGCCGCTCCCATCGCGCCGGCCGCGACCAGCCCCGCCACTGCTCGACCGCGGCGCACACTGCGTGGACCGCGTTGCTGATGCTGTTCCAATGCTTTCATGGCAACCTCCCCCCACTGCGACTTGCACATGGACACGCGCACGGCCATGTCCCCCGGATGCTGCCATCGTGTCCGCGCAGGCACTGGGTATCGGTGCGTTGTCACACATTTGATGCGGAGTGGATCGGGAGCCCAACGCAAGGGGAACGAAAGGGGTTGGCGAGGACGCGCTTGCCAGTGTTCGAACTCGCGCAAGCGCGCGTATCACGCAAAAAAAACGGGCCGGATTTCATCCGGCCCGCCTTCGTTCGAACCCCGCCCGGCGTCAGCGCATGCCGCCTCCGGCCTGCAGCGGCAGTTCGGTAATCTCCGCGCGTTCGTTCGCCGGACGCGGCATGCGCGTGACCGACGCAACCGGCGCCGCGCCGTCGCCGTTGACCCATTCGAGCTTGGCACCGCGTTGCAGCGCGGTGTAGACCGCCTCGCCCTTGTTGCGCACCTTCAGACGCTGGTACAGCGTGCAGGCGTGGCTCTTGACCGTGGCCACCGAGATATTGAGCATGCGGCTGACGGTCTTGATCGGATGGCCGCGCGCCAGCAGCACCAGCACCTCGTACTGGCGCGGCGTGATCTGCAGCATTTCGGCTTCGTCGTAGTAGGTCGCTTCCGCGCTGCCGGTGTCGACCGGTGCGGGACGCGGCGCGGCCGCGGCAGCGTGCGGCGGCACGATGCCGCTGCGCGAAGACGCCGGCATCGCGGGATGCGGCGACACCGTGGCGCTGCCCGTCATCGTGGGGCGCACGCCGAGCGAGGGCGGCGCGACCACCGGACCCCCATAGCCGGCCGGCAGCGAGGACGACAGCGTGCCCGCCGCGCCGTTGCCGCGCACGAAATAGCCGCCAACCATCGCCAGGCGAATGGCCGCTTCGAGCACGGCGAGCGAGGCGGACTTCGGCAGGCAGCCGCACACGCCCTGCGCCATGGCGGCAGCCGGAACCTGCAGCGGCACCATATCGGAGAGCAGCAGCACGCGCTGGGCGTTGAGCACGCGGCGGACCTGGGTCAGCAGTTGCCAACCGGCGTCGACATCCTGCGGCATGCCGAACACCATCAGGTCGGTATCGCCGTCGGTGCCGTCAAGAAGAGAGACATCGGCGGGATCGATCGCGATGACCTGATCGATCCCCTCGATGCGCTCCAGCATCTGGTGCAGGCCCAGCCGGAGCAAGGGATGGCTTTCAATCAACAGTGCATTCATGTTCTTTTTCCCCCGTATCTGTGGGCGGAAAACAGGTAAATACACTGGTGAATGCAGTTGCCTCATCGCAGGCGACTTCCCGGCGAAGCGGCTCAGGCCTTCCCCCCGTCTGTCGGTCTCGGCATCACCAGGCCACTGTGGTGCGCCGGCCCCGATAGCCGACCCTGTTCCCCACCCCAAAACATTTATCTTTAATCCGTTTAGGGCATCTTATGGGTTGAGTCAGTCGAAATCAAGTCACCTCCCAGGGACCCGGAAGGATGGGATTACCCCCACTTTTCATAATCCGGTAACCCTTGATCCATAAGCGTTTCCAGCCTCCCCAAATGGGTGAGAATAAATGCGCCCATTAGAGTTTCAATAATGAAACAACGCTTGTTCGATAATGTTTCAGCGTTGAAACTCGTGTCATCGCCGATGGCGTTCCCATCGCAGTAGATCCAGCCCCGCCCGGGCCATCGATACAGCGCTGAAACAGCAGCGGCCCGCACCGTCACGGATCGCGCCGCGCACACGGACGGGGCCCCGCGAACGGGGGGCCCGCCAAATGGATGAGTGGGTTCTCCACCATCAGGATGATGACCGCGAGGCAGCGCGCATCGTCCCTCCCTCCACCCTGCTTCCACCCTTCTGCCGCCGTCCTGCCGCCGTTCGTGCGGAGGGCATCCGCCCGGCGCGGGACCCTGTCGCGCCACGCCCCGCTGGGTGCGCCAACGAACAGAGCTTGCCCATCGCGCTGCCTACGCTTTGTGGCACGGAGCGCCGCCCGCCAGCACGGCGCGTCTTGGCGCGGCATGTTCGTCACTGTGCGCCATCCCATCCTGCTGCATGCCGATACGGTCAGGGCCATGAAGCTTCTTCACATCATTGCGACTATCAATCCGGCCGGCGGCGGCCCGATCGAAGGCTTGCGGCAGTTGCGCATGCCGCTGGTCGAACGCGGCGTGCATGTCGATGTCGTCTGCGGCGACGATCCGAATGCGCCATGGGTGCGCGAGAGCGAGCTCAACGTGATCGCGCTGGGGCCTTCGAAGGGCATCTACACCTATAACCCGCGCCTGCTGCCGTGGCTGCGCGAACACGGCACGCGCTACGACGCGGTCATCATCGAAGGTCTCTGGCAGTTCCACAGCCTGGCCGCGCTCTGGGTGCTGCGCGGCAAGGTGCCGTATTACGTGTTCACCCACGGCATGCTGGACCCCTGGTTCAAGACCCGCTATCCGCTCAAGCATCTGAAGAAGCTGGTGTACTGGCTGCTGTTCGAGCGCCGCGCGCTGCGCCATGCCACCGGGGTGCTGTTCACCTGCGACGAAGAGCGCCGGCGCGCGCGCCTGTCGTTTCCCTGGTACCACTGCACCGAACGCATCGCGTCCTATGGCACCGCGCAGCCCCCGGCCGACGACGGCACGCTGCGCGCGGCCTTTCACGCGGCCTTTCCGCAGACCGAGGGCAAGCGCATCGTGCTGTTCTTCGGGCGCATCCACGAGAAGAAGGGCTGCGATCTGCTGATCGAGGCCTTCGCGCGCGTGGCGAACGTCGATCCCGCGCTGCAGCTGGTGATTGCCGGCCCGGGCGCGCCGGCGTTGCGCGAGGACCTGGAGATGCTGGCCGAGCGGGTCGGCGTCGCCCCGCGCGTGGTGTGGACCGGCATGCTGTCCGGCCCGCAGAAGTGGGGTGCCTTCCATGCCGCCGAAGTGTTCTGCCTGCCCTCGCACCAGGAGAACTTCGGCGTCGCGGTGGTCGAGGCGCTCGGTTGCGGCGTGCCGGTGCTGATCTCCGACAAGGTCAATATCTGGCGCGAGATCGAGGCGGACGGCGCGGGCATCGTGCGCACCGACACGGTCGACGGCACCGAACAGGCGCTGCGCGAATGGCTGGCCGCCGACGCGGCCACGCGCGCGCGCATGCGCGCCGCCGCGCCGGCCTCGTTCGCGCGGCGCTTCCAGAGCAGGCAGGTCGGACAACGCCTGCTCGACATCATTCAGGGCCGCGCCGATGGCGCGCCGCCGGCCGACCGCGATTCCGGACCGGCGCTTTCGCATGCGGCCCCTTAGCGGTTGACCGGGAGACTGACATGCGAGAACTGATCCTCAATGCCGACGATTTCGGCTGGGATGCCGATACCTGCGACGCCACCATTGCCTGCTTCGAGGCCGGGCTGCTGACCAGCGCCACCATCATGACCGGCCGGCCGGCGTCGCAGCAGGCGTACGACTACGCGCGCCGCAACCGGGGGCGCTTCTCGTTCGGCCTGCATTTCAACATGGTCGACGGCCATCTGCCGCATGCGGGCCGGCCCTCGTCGCTGTGCACGCCCGACGGGCGCTTTCGCGCCAGCCATCGGCAGCGCGTGCGCGCGCTCGCCTGGATGCTGTCGGAGGACGATATCGCGCGCGAGTTCCGCGTGCAGCTCGAAGAGCTGCGCGACCACGGCGTCGAGGTGACCCATGTCGACAGCCACGGCCATCTGCACAAGTTTCCCATCGTGATCAGCGCGCTGCGCACCGAACTCGAACGGGCCGGCCTCGAATGGGTACGGCGGCCGCAGAACTTCTACTTCACCGCCAATCCGCGCCAGGCGGTGATGAACAACTATTGCCAGCGCTACTTCAACGGGCTGCGCCATACCCATTACTACGGCGCGATCAATCACGACAACACCGACTGGGCCGCGCGGCTGCCGGAGCTGCTGCGCGACGGGCTCACCGAGATCTCTGTCCATCCCGGCTTTGCGGAGCCCTGGCGGCGCTGCGAGACCGAACCGCTGGTCAGCGCCACCGAGTTGCGCACGGCGCTGCAGCGCGCGGGCATCGCGCTGCGGAGGTACGGCCAATGACCGCTCCGCTGGCCCGTAGCCTGCCGGCGCAGGCGGTGACGCGTCCCGATACGCCGCAGGCCGCCGCCGACGGCGCGCATGCCGTGCCGTGCAAGACCGCCAAGGTGTCGGTGCTGATCCTGACGCTGAACGAGGAGAAGAACCTTGCACGGTGCCTGGAGTCGGTGTCGTGGTGCGACGATGTCGTCGTGCTGGACTCGTACAGCACGGACCAGACGCTGGAGATCGCGCGGCGCCACGGCGCGCGCGTGTTCCAGCGCAAGTTCGACAACTGGTCGGCCCATCAGAACTGGGCCAACGAGAACATCGACTTCAAGCATCGGTGGGTCTACTACTCCGACGCGGACGAAGTGGTCAGCCCGGAGCTGGCGGTGGAGCTGCGCGAGATCGCCGACCGGGTGCCGGGCGACGAGGCCGAAGCGCCCGTGGCCTACCGCGTGCGCTACAAGAACTACTTTCTCGGCAAATGGATCCGCTTCGCCGGCGGCTATCCAATCTGGGTGCTGCGCTTCTTCCAGCCGGACAAGGTGCGCTGGGAGCGGCTGGTCAATCCGGCGCCGGTGGTCGACGGGTCGGTCGGCTTCCTGCGCCATCATTTCCTGCACTACAGCTTCAACAAGGGCTTCGACGCCTGGTTCGACAAGCACAACAAATATTCGATGGGGGAGGCGCTGGAGACCATCCGCAGTCTGGACGAGGACAAGTTCCGTTTTTCCTCGCTGTTGGCCTCCGATCCGCCGGCGCGCCGGCGGGCGCTGAAAGAGCTGTCGTTCCGCCTGCCGATGCGGCCGGTGGCGCGCTTTCTGTACCTGTACCTGCTGAAGTTCGGTTTCATCGACGGGAAGGCCGGATTTCATTACTGCGTGCTGGTATCGATCTACGAATACATGGTGGTGCTGAAGGTACAGGAGCAGCGAAGACGGGCGATGCAGTTACCCCTGTAGCCGGCGTGCGCCGCCACCGCTGGAGAGAACCATGCGAGTGGCCTACGTGACGACGTACGACGCTTCCGATCCCCACGCCTGGTCGGGATCGGCAAGCTATATCCCGCGCGCGCTGCGCAGCAGCGCGATCGAGACCGAGGTGATCGACAAGGTCGACGAGGGGCCGGTGCTGGCCTGCCTGCTGCGCGCCAAGGCGCTGGCCTATCGGCGGCTGTTGCGGCGCGACTACCAGCGCGACCGCTCGCCGACGGTGGCGCGCCGCTACGCGCAGCGCGTGCAGCGCCGCCTGGAGGGCGCGCACTGCGACGCGGTGCTCAGCCCCGGCACGCTGCCGGTGTCGTGCCTCGACACGGACCGTCCGATCGCGATCTGGACCGACGCGACCTTCGACGGCATGGTCGGCTTCTATCCCGGCTTCAGCAACTTCTGCAAGGAAACGCTGCGCGACGGCCATCGGCTCGAGCAGCAGGCGCTGTCGCGCTGCCGCCTGGCGATCTTCAGCTCGGAATGGGCCGCGGCCACCGCGCTGCGCCACTACGACGTCGATGCGGCCAAGGTCAAGGTGGTGCCGTTCGGCGCCAACCTCGAATGCAGGCGCACCTCGCAGGATATCGAGCGGATCGTGCTGGGCAAGGACTACCGCGTCTGCCGGCTGCTGATGGTCGGCGTGGACTGGATGCGCAAGGGCGGCGAGACCGCGCTGGCCGTGGCGCAATGCCTGAATCGCCGCGGCCTTCCGACCGAGCTGCATGTGGTCGGCTGCCGTCCGCCGTACGAACCACCCAGCTTCGTCAAGCTGCACGGTTTCGTGCCCAAGAGCACGGAAGCGGGCCGGCGCCGCTTCGAGCGGCTGATGAGCGAGGCCCATTTCCTGCTGCTGCCCTCGACCGCCGAGTGCTACGGCGTGGTGCTGGCCGAGGCCAGCTCCTTCGGACTGCCGTCGCTGGCCACGCGGGTCGGCGGCATTCCGACCGCGGTACGCGATCGCCGCAACGGCATGACCTTCGAGCTGCAGGCCGATCCGGCCGAGTGGTGCGACTACATCGAGCGCGTGTTCCAGTCCGCGCCGCACTATGGCGCGCTCGCCCGCGGCGCGTACCGGGAGTACGCCGAACGGCTGAACTGGCGCAGCGCCGGCGAGCAGGTCAAGCAACTGCTGCGCAGCCATTGCGCCTAGCGGCACGCGCGGCCGCCACACTGCGCGGGCATCCCACGAAAAGTAACTTGACCTTTTATGAGGTCGAGGCAACAGTGCGACGCCATGTTGGACGCTACATTGTCTGCACAAGAGGACCTTTGGTTCGCAACACGTTGCAGGGCGATCGACGATGACTGAAAAGACCGTACTGGTCACCGGGGCGAGAGGCTTCTTCGGCGGTTACGTCGTGGAGCACTATCTTGCCGCGGGCTGGCGTGTGGTCGGCCTCGGCCACGGCAGCCCGGGCAGCGCCTGCGCCGGCCGCGTGGTCTGGCACCAGGCCCCGGTCAGTCTCGAGCGCCTGGAGCGGCTGGAGATCGAGCCGGATCTGCTGGTGCACTGCGCCGGCGGCGGGTCGGTGTCGGCATCGCTGCGCGATCCTTTCGGCGATCACGCCCGCACCGTCGACACGACCGCCGCCGTGCTCGAATACATCCGGCGGCATTGCCCACGCACCCCGGTGGTCTATCCGTCCAGCGCCGCGGTCTATGGCAACGCCGCGCATCTGCCCGCAAGCGAAGGCAGCACGGCGCCGCTGCGGCCGGCCTCTCCCTATGGCATGCACAAGTTGATGGCCGAGCAGTTGTGCGCGTCGTATGGCGCGCACTTCGGCGTGTCGGTGGCGGTGGTGCGCTTTTTTTCGCTCTTTGGCGAGGGGCAGCGCAAGCAGCTGCTGTGGGACGCATGCCGCAAGATCGGCCAGCGCGACGACCTCTATTGCGGCACGGGCGAGGAGAGCCGCGATTGGCTCCATGCCGAGGATGCGGCGCGCCTGGTGGCCGCGGTGGCGGCGCAGGCGTCGCCGGCCTGCCCGATCTACAACGGCGCCAGCGGCACGACCACCACGGTCAGGCAGGTGCTGACGCTGCTGTATCGGGACCTGGCGCCGTCGCGCCATCCGCGCTTTTCGCTGGCGGTCCGTCACGGCGACCCTTGCGACCAGTGCGCCGATATCGGTCATACGCTGAGCACCGGCTGGGCCCCGCAGATCCGGCTCGAAACGGGCGTGCGGCGCTATGCCCAATGGTTCGAGGCAGTGTGCGATGACTAGGGTCGGTTTCGTTTTCGCCTTCCAGGATCGCGGCTGGCTCGGCGGCATCAGCTACTTCCGCAACCTGCTGTGGGCGCTGCACACACTGCCCGGACGCACGATCGATCCGGTGATCCTGACCGGCGAGCGCACGCCGGCGGACCTGCTCGAAGGCATGCCGCCGCTGCCGGTTCATCGCACGGCGCTGCTCGATCGCCGCCGTCCGTGGTGGTACGTGCGCAAGGCCTGCCAGGTGGCAAGCGGCACGGACCTGCTGCTGGCCCGCTATCTGGCCCGCAACGGCATCGCGGTGCTGTCGCACCACAACCCGCTCGGTCCGCGCGCCGGCGTGCCGACGCTGGGCTGGATTCCCGATTTCCAGCATCTGCATCTGCCCCAGATGTTCTCCGCCGAAGAGATCGCGATGCGCGACCGCCTGTTCGCGTCCTTGTGCCAGGGCTCGGCGCGCGTGCTGGTCAGCAGCCACGCCGCGTGCCGCGATCTGCAGCGCTGCTTTCCGGCGCAGGCGCATCGCGCCCGCGTGCTGCAGTTCGTGGCCAACATGAATCCGCTGGCGCCGGCGCCGCCGGTGTCCGAGCTGGAGCGCCGCTACGGCTTTCGCGGTCCCTACTTCCATTTGCCGAACCAGCTGTGGCAGCACAAGAACCACGGCATCGTGGTCGAGGCACTGCGCCTGCTGAAGCAGCGCGGGATCGAAGCGCTGGTGCTGTCGACGGGCCAGACCGCCGACCATCGGCAGCCCGGCTATGGCCAGCGCCTGCTGGGCAGCGTCGCGGAGGCCGGCCTGCAGCGGAATTTCCGCTTCCTCGGCGTGGTCCCGCACGGCGATCTGGCCGGCCTGATGCGTGGCGCGGCCGCGCTGATCAACCCGTCGCGCTTCGAAGGATGGAGCACCACGGTGGAAGAGGCCAGGTCGCTGAACAAGCCGATCCTGCTGTCCGATATCGAGGTCCACCGCGAACAGGCGCCGCCACGCGGGGTCTTCTTCGCCCCGGACGATGCGCCCGCGCTGGCCGACGCGATGGCGCAGGCGCTTGCCTGTCCGGCCTCGTCCGAGCGCGACGCCGAGCAGGCGCGCCTTGCCCGCGACGACCTGGCACGGCGCCGTCGCCGCTTCGCCGAGACCTACCAGCAGATCGTGATGGAGTTGAGCGCCTGAGCGCCTGAGCAGTTGAACACCTGAGCTCCTGAGCTCGTGAGCGCGGCGTCGCGCCGCCGCGTCACCCTGCGCCGCGGCTCGGCGGTTCAGTCCCTGCGACTCAGCGTCCCTGCGGCTTGCGCGTGCCGATTGCCCGCGCCGGCGTACCGCCGTAGACGGTCCACGGCGTCGGCAGCGATTTGGTGACCACCGAGCGCGGCGCGACCACCGCGCCTTCCGGCACGGACACCCCCGGCGAGACGAAGCTCTCAGCGCAGATCCACACCCGCGGCGCCAGCGTGATCGGCGAGGCGATCAGCTGGAAGTTCGGGCTGTTGTAGTCGTGCGAGCCGGTGCACAGATGCGTGCCTTGCGACACCACGCAGTATTCGCCGATGTCGATGCGCTCGATGTTGTACAGCGTGACGCCGTCGGCCACGCCGGCATTGTTGCCGATGCGCAGATTCCACGGTGCCCAGATGCGCACGCCCGGGTAGACATGGACATGGCGCCCGAGCTGCGCGCCGAACAGCCGCAGCAGCGCGGCGCGCCAGGCGTGTGCGGGCCGCGGGCTGGGACGGAACAGGAACAGCCAGACCCAGTTCCAGATCTGCCGCTGCACGCGGTTCCCCAGCGAGAACGAGGGGCCCATGGTCGGATCGTCTTGCGTAATCAGCATCGGCTGTCCCGGTAAGCGCGCGGCGCGCATGGGACGATGGTGTGCCGGGACACGCCGACGGTCGGTGCGGCCGGTCACAGACCCCGCGCCGTGGATGCCCGGCGGCCTGGAATGGGACTTGCACGAGCGGTGGATCGTGCAGGAGACCATTCATGCGGATCCATCATCTGAACTGCATCTCGACTTGTCCGCTGGGCGGGCGCCTGATGGACGGACGTTCCCGTTCGATCCTCGAGCGCGGCGAGCTGGCCTGCCACTGCCTGCTCGTCGAGCTGCCGGAGTGCCTGGTGCTGGTCGATACCGGCATGGGGCGGCGCGACGTGCAGGACCCGCGCTCGCGCCTGAGCGGCTTCTTCCTGACGCTGTTGCGGCCCGATTTCCGCGACGAGATGACGGCCTACCGGCAGGTGGAGGCGCTCGGCTTCGATCCGCGCGACGTGCGGCACATCGTGCTGACGCATCTGGACTTCGACCACGCCGGCGGACTCGACGACTTCCCCTGGGCCACCGTCCACCTGATGGCGGCCGAGCGCGACTATGCGCGGCTGCAGCGCACGTGGCTGGACCGCCAGCGCTTCCGGCCGCAGCAGTGGTCGACGCAGGAACGCTGGCGCACCTACGCACCGGACGTCGGCGAGCGCTGGTACGGCTTCGACCGCGTCCGCACGCTCGACGGCCTGCCGCCCGAGATCGCGATGGTTGCATTGCCCGGCCATACCTTTGGCCATGCCGGCATCGCGGTGCAGGCTCAGGGCGAATGGCTGCTGCAGGCGGGCGACGCCTATTTCCATCACGGCGAGCTCGACCCGGTGCGGCCCTACTGCACGCCGGGGCTGCGCTTCTATCAATGGATGATGGAAAAGGACCGTGAGGCTCGCCTGGCGACACAACGGCATCTGCGCGAGCTCAAGGAACGGCGCGACGGCCATATGACGGTCTGCTGCGGCCACGACGTGGTCGAGTTCGAACGGCTGTCGCGGCGCTCGGCGCGCGTGCCGGCCCGCGCGTTTGCCACGGCGCCTTGATCGCCCCCGGGCGCCGATGACGCGCGATGCGCGCCGGCCCCAAATATGCAAGCCCGTGGAGCAATTTCTGCAAGCGCTGCAGCGCGGCGCAGGAGCCCCATGTTGCAGGTGGCTCGCAAATACCGGCATGCGGCTTGCGTGGCGAGCGGGTAGATCACCACGACAATCAGGAGGGACAGCATGAAACCACGAGATCTGCTGGTGGTGGCCGCGTCTTGCCTCGCGCTGGCGAGCCAGCTCGCGATGGCGCAGGGCCGCTCGAGCGGCGGCAGCGGCAAGGCAGGATCGACCGGCATGAGCGATAGCGCCGGCGCTGGCGCAGGTACCGCGGCCGGCGCCAGCGCTCCCGTCAGCGGCGGTGCGCGCGGCGCGGTCGGCCCCGGACAGGGCGCCCAGTCGAGCGTGCAAGGCAGCGCGCAAGGCAGCGGGCAAGGCGGGGCCCAGGGCGGCGCGCAAGCCGGCGCCGGCGGCTCCCGTCAATCCCGCGCCGGCGATGTCGAGCATGGCGGCAGTCCGACCACCGGTTCGCCGTCGGGCGGACGTCAGCCGCCCGGCAGCGCGAAGGCCGCGCCCGGTGGCGGCACAGGGAAGACCGCGGGGAACAACGCGGGGAACAACGCGGGCAACACCGCTGCCAACATCGGCGGCGACGCGACCAGCGGCAAGCCGGCGAGCGGCTCGCGCCGCGCCGGCGGCGTGTCCGACTCGACCCAGGGCAGCAGCCGCGCCAGCGCCGGCGGCGGCAAGGCCAGCACGCCGTCCGGGGCGACCCAGGGCAGCGGCACATCGGATCGCGGCACGGGCGGGGGCGGCGTGACCAGCGGCAGTGACCGCTGAGGCAAACGCCGCCCGAAACGCCCGAAACGCCCGAAACACCCGAAACGCCCGAAACGCCCGAAACGCCCGAAACGCCCGAAACACCCGAAACGCCGTCCGTTACTCGGTGCCGACGCTCGCGGCCGGCACGCTGACCGCCGCGTGCTCGCCGCACAGGGCCCGCATCGCGGCCTCCCAGCGGCCCAGCACCGCGTCGCGGTCCAGATGCCGCTCGGCCCAGGCGCGGCCCGCCGCGCCGAGCGC
>NZ_VWRN01000025.1 GCF_008632125.1 Cupriavidus cauae | reverse complement strand
GGCGGCGCAGCGCGACCAGGCCCTGCGCGAACTGGACGCGGGCGCGCTGGAGCGCGCCGCGGGCCTCGACTGGCGCCGGCAGTGGCACGACGATCCGGCGGCATTCCGTGCGCGCTGCGAGGCTGACGCCGGCGCATGGACGCGGCACCGCGTCCAACGCGACGCGCAGCGCCAGCGCATCGTGCAGCTCGATGGCGCACTGGCCGCCGCCACGCAGGCGCACGAGCATGCCGTCGAAGCGCATCGCAAGGCCGCCGAGTCGCTGGCGTTCGCCGACGCGCGCCTGTCCGAGCAAAGCGCCCGCCGCGATGCGCTGTTTGCCGGCACGCCCGATGCGGGCCTGGCGGTCGAGGCCATCGCCGCCCGTCTGGCGCAAGCCGGGGCGGAGGCCACGGCGCGCGTCGACGCGGCGCAGCGGGCGAGCCAGGCTGCCAGCGAGCAGCTGGCGCGGCAGACCGCGCGCGCCGAACAGGCGCAGGCCCAAGCCCAGGCGCTGGAGCAGCAGGCGCGCGACGCCGCGACGCGGCTCGATGCGTGGTTGCAGGCCTGGGGCGACGGGCACGTCGGACACGATGGGCACGACGGGCACGACAGCCGCGACAGGCGCGATGGACGCGACGGACACGACGGGCATGACGGCCTCGACGCAGACGTCCGACACATCGGCCCCGCCGCGACCGCGCCGTTCGACGAAGCCGCCCTGCGCGCGCTGCTGGCGCTCGATGCCGACTGGCTGGCGCGCGAGGAAGAGGCGCTGCACGCGCTGCAACGCGAGGTCGATGAAGCCCGCGCCGTGGTGCAGACGCGCCGCGCCGAACGCGAACGCCATCTGGCACGCCGGCTGGGCGAAGGCGACGCGGCCACCGTCCAGGCCGCGCTGACGGCGGCCCGCGCCGAACTCGAACGCGCCAAGCAGGCGCTGGCCGAGGCCGATTTCACGCTGCGCCGCGACGACGAGCGGCGCGCGCAGGCCAGCGACCTGATCGCGCGCATCGACCGGCAGCAGGCCGCCGCGCACACCTGGCAGGTGCTCAACGAACTGATCGGCTCGGCCGACGGCAAGAAATTCCGCAACCATGCCCAGCAGATGACGCTGGACATCCTGCTCGGCTACGCCAACCGGCACCTGGCCACGCTGTCGCGCCGCTACCGGCTCGAACGCGTGCGCCAGAGCCTGGCGCTGCTGGTGATCGACCAGGACATGGCCGACGAGGCCCGCTCGGTGCATTCGCTGTCCGGCGGCGAGTCGTTCCTGGTGTCGCTCGCGCTCGCGCTGGGGCTGGCATCGCTGTCCTCGCATCGCGTGCGGGTCGAATCGCTGTTCATCGACGAGGGCTTCGGCAGCCTCGACGCGGACACGCTGCGCGTCGCCATGGACGCGCTCGACAGCCTGCAGGCCCAGGGCCGCAAGGTCGGCGTGATCTCGCACGTGCACGAGATGACCGAGCGCATCGGCACGCGCATCGAGGTGCGCAGGCTCTCGGGCGGACAGAGCCGGGTCATGGTGGGCTCGTAGCGGTGTAGCGGGGCCCTGCCCTTTACCCTCTCCCCCGGCCCTCTCCCGCGCGCGGGAGAAGGCCGGGGGAGAGGGCCGGCGCCCGCCCTTGCGCAGACGCTCCACCAGACACTGTGTTCGCGATCCCGAACAATCGCGCGCCATCCCGCGCCATGCCTGGGCTCGCCATCGCCCCTTTCCGACGGCCGCACCGCCGTGCCGTGCAGGATCACGCCCTAGGGGTTACCCTTATACCGCCCTGCCGTCCGCCCGCCAGCTCCCTGGCCGCGGGCGGCCTCTGTTGCAGCGGCGGTGCCCCGCCGCACGCTTCGCCCGACGCCGGCGCACGCGTGTCCACGCCTGAGCGCCGGCGTCCTACTCAGCGATCTCCCATGACAGAACTGACCAGCACCACCATTCCGGCCGGCAAGACGGACCATGACCGGGAACATGACAGCCGCCGCCGCGTGTTCGCGATCGTCGCCGCGTCGTCCGGCAATCTCGTCGAATGGTTCGACTTCTATATCTACGCGTTCTGCGCGATCTATTTCGCGCACTCCTTCTTCCCGCAGTCCGATCCCACCGTGCAGCTGCTCAATACCGCAGGCGTATTCGCCGCGGGCTTTCTGATGCGGCCGATCGGCGGCTGGGTGTTCGGCCGCATCGCCGACCGCCACGGGCGCAAGAGTTCGCTGCTGATCTCGGTGGTGATGATGTGCACCGGCTCGCTGATGATCGCCTGCCTGCCGACCTACGACAGCATCGGCATGTGGGCGCCCGCCCTGCTGCTGCTGGCGCGCCTGCTGCAGGGCCTGTCGGTCGGCGGGGAATACGGCACCACCGCCACCTACATGAGCGAGGTCGCGCTCAAGGGCCGGCGCGGCTTCTTCTCGTCGTTCCAGTACGTGACGCTGATCGGCGGCCAGTTGCTGGCGGTGCTGGTGGTCGTCGTGCTGCAGCAGCTGTACACCGAGCAGGAGCTCAGGACCTGGGCCTGGCGCATTCCCTTCGTGATCGGCGCGATCACCGCGGTGGTGGCGCTGCTGCTGCGCCGTACGCTGCATGAAACGTCCAGCGCCGACACGCGCAACACCAAGGACGCCGGCAGCGTGGTCGCGCTGCTGCGCGACCACAAGGCGGCCTTCTTCACCGTGCTTGGCTACACCGCCGGCGGCTCGCTGATCTTCTATACGTTCACCACCTACATGCAGAAGTACCTGGTGAACACCGCCGGCATGCCGATCAAGACCGCCAGCTACGTGATGACGGGCGCGCTGTTCGTCTACATGTGCATGCAGCCCGTGTTCGGCGCGCTGTCGGACCGCATCGGCCGGCGTACCAACATGATGCTGTTCGGCGCGCTCGGCGCGCTGATCACGGTGCCGGTGCTGACCGCTCTGCATACCATCACCAATCCGGCGGTCGCCTTCGTGCTGATCACGCTGTCGATGGCGGTGGTCAGCCTCTATACGTCGATCAGCGGCATCGTCAAGGCCGAGATGTTCCCGCCCGAAGTGCGCGCGCTGGGCGTCGGCCTGGCCTATGCGATCGCCAACGCCATCTTCGGCGGCTCGGCGGAATACGTCGCGCTCGGCCTGAAGTCGGTCGGCCACGAGTCCGCCTTCTACTGGTACGTGACCGCGATGATGGTGGTGGCCTTCCTGGTCAGCCTGCGGCTGCCGCGCCAGGCCAAGTACCTGCATCACGAACACTGAGCAGGCCGTCGCCCCGGCGGCACGGCGGCGACCCCGCGGCCTGCCGGGCCGCTGGCGTGCCCCGCGGGAACGGCGTCGCGCTGGCTGCGCGCCGCCGCTTCAGAAGCGATATTGCAGCCCGGCGTAGATGGCCCGCCCGCTGCCCGGGTAGAACACCGCGGTGTTCGCGCTGCGCGCGTCGGCCACCGTGCCGAAGTCGCTGACATAGCGCTTGTCGCCCAGATTGCGGGCATCGACGAACAGCGTCACGCCGCCGCCGAAGCGGTAGGACGCGTGCAGGCCGAACAGCGCGTAGCCCGGCGCGCGCATCGTATTGGCATAGTCGACCCAGGCGCCGCTGGGCACCCAGTCGAGCGTGCCGGCAATGCGCCAGCGCTCGCCCACGCCGTAGGTCAGCGTGGTACGCAGGACATGCTCAGGCACGCCGGCGATGCGGTTGTTGCCGTAGCGCCGGTCGTTGTGGAAGCGGAAATCGCTGTAGTTCCATAGCTGCGCCACGTTGAGGCGATCGCCCGGGGTCAGCACGCCGCGCAGCAGATCGGCATCGACGCCCAGCTCCACGCCCTGCAGCGTGGTGCGGCCCGCGTTGAACGTCGAGGCCGGGATGTCGGGGCCGGTGGCGAACTGCAGCATCTGGTCGCGCACCAGCGAGCGGTAGGCGGCGACATCCCAGCCGAAGCGCTCGCGCCGCCCACGCGTGCCGATCTCCAGCGTCCAGCCGCGCTGCACCGCCAGCGGCACGAAGCGCTGGGCGCTGCCGATGGTCTGCAGCAGATCCGAAAAGTCCGGCACGTCGGCGCTGCGCGTGATATCGACGAAGGCCTGCACCTCGGGGGCCGGTTCCCACAGCACGCCGATCTTGGGGTTGATGCCGCTGAAGGTATCGCGGTCGGACTTGGCCACCGGATTGGCCGCCAGGCCACCGTGGTCGGTATAGCGCCGCTCGGCGCGATAAGCCTTGGCCCCGGCCATCAGCGCCACCGTGGGCAGCAGATAGAGCCGGTTTTCCAGATACGCCTCGTAGTTGGCCGCCTGCTGGCGTGCGTTCAGCGTCTGCGCGCCCCGGCTTCCGCCCTGGTTCAGGTAGTGGCGGGAATCGCCGGTGCCGCCGAAGAAACGGCCGCCGACGATCAGCTCGTTGCGCATGCCGCCGACGCTGCCGCGCCCGGTATAGCGCGGCGCGAAGCCATAGGTCCAGCTGTCCTGGTCGATCACCTGGAAGATCGGGTGATGCAGGTCCTTGTGGATCACCCAGCTGCGCAGGTCCAGCTGCTGCCCTTCCCCCAGCCGGATGGTCGTCACGTTGGCCAGGCGCTCCGTGCGCGTGTCGCGGGCCTGATCGAGCGCCAGCGCGCCGGCCGAGGCGCGGCGAGGCTGGTTCAGGGCGTCGGCCAGCGACAGCGTGCCCGGCAGGTCCTGGTCGACCACATAGACGCCGAGATAGAAGCGCGTCTCGACATCCGGGCTGAGGCGATAGCCGAAGTTGGCATTGAACTGCTGGTACTGGCCGCGCTGGTGCTCGCGATAGCCGTCGGCGCGATTGACGCTCAGGTTGGCGAGGAAATCGAAGGCGCCAAACTGGCGCGACACCTGCGCGCTGGCGCGGGCGGTGCCGAAGCTGCCGCCCTCGAGCCGCAGCTGGTTCGGCGCCGGCGCGGTCAGCGCGGTGGGCGTGGTGAAATTGATCGCGCCGCCCAGCGTGGTGCTGCCATAGGCCAGGCCGTTGCCGCCCTTGTACACCTCGGTGGCCTGCAGCGCGAGCGGATCGATCTGATAGAAGTCGCCGCTGCCGTCGGCGAAGTTGGTCGGCACGCCGTCCTGCAGCACGTCGATGCCGCGGACGTGATAGCCGCGCGCGATGCCGGAGCCGCGAATCGACAGCCGCAGCTCCTGGCCATAGCGCTCCTGCACGTAGACGCCCGGCGTGTCCTTCAGGACATCGCGCACATTGCTGGCATAGCTGTCCGCATGGGACTGCGCATCGACGAAGCCGACCGAGCCGACGGTGCCGAACAGCGTGGCGCGCTGCCGGACCACCGCCGGCACCGTCGGCGAGCCGGGAGCGGCCGCCGTGACGGTCGCGGTGGGCAGCGTGACGGTGCCGTCGGGCGCTCCGTCAGTGGCGCCGCCGGGGGCGCTGTCGGCGGGACCGTCAGTGGCCCGGTCGGCCGTCTGCGCCAGCAGCGGGAATGTCCACGCCAGCGACGCTGCCGTCAGCGCCGCGGAAACGGCATGGGATGCGCGGTAGCGCGAGGTCGGTCCAGGGCAAGGCGGAGCGGCGCGGGGCATGAGGTTCTGACGGAATGGCGAGTCGCGGACGCGAAACCGGTGCGCGACGATATACCGCCACGCGCCGGTGCACTATGTGACACAGTGCCGCATCATGGGTGACATCGGCCATCGCTCCACTCCCTGGCGGCAGGTTCCGCCGGCCCTGCAAGGTCCCGCAGCCCCGCAAACCGCAAACGGCAAGCCGCCGTCACGCCGCCATCTGCCGGCACGCCTGCGCGCAATCGCGGCAGGCCTGTGCGCATTGCTGGCAATGCTGGGCCTGATGGCGCGCGCACTCCTCGGCGCAGCCCTCGCAGATCTGCGCGCACAGCGTACATAGCTGGCGCGAATGCTCGCTGCCGCGCGACATATAGGCCACCGAAAGTTCGCAAATGCCGGCACAGTCCAGGTCCAGCCGGATGCAGTCGGTCATCTTCTGCACATCGTGTTCCTGCAGGCAGGACGCCGCACAGTGACGGCAGGCCTGCGCGCAGCGCGTGCAGGCATCGATACAGGCTTGATATTGCTCGTGAGGCATGACATCCCTCCTCGGTCGGTCGACGCCGGATCGGCGCCAGCCGACATGCAGCAAGGCGCGGACCACGGCGGCGGGGCGTTGTCGACCCCGCCGGTCGCGATCCGTGCCTTGTCCCGGCCCGGAACGGTCTTACATGCCTTGCAACTTCTGCCTCCCTTCCAGCGGACGCTGCCCGCTAGCGGCACGTGAAATTGGCCGCATCGTCGGTGCTGCCGCTGCCCTGATAGACCGCCTTGCGCGGATACGGGCACAGGGGCCGGGTGCGCGTCACCGCGCCGCCGCTGACCGCGGAAGCGACGATGCGCTCCGGCGCCGTCCCGCGCGTGACCCAGGCATCGAGCGCCTCCAGGATGTCATGCTGCGCATCGACCACCGGCGCCGGCGTATCGCCGTTGCCGAACTGCGTGGTACCCGGCCCGCCCGAGCAGTGCCCCATGCCGGGCACCATGAAGAGCCGGAAGAACGCGTCGGTGGCGGCTTGCGAGCCTTGCGCCGCCTTGACGCGATCGTAGTAGGCGATGGTATCGACCGCGTTGACCACCGGGTCCTGCCAGCCGTTGTAGACCAGCAGCTTGCCGCCGCCGGCCTTGAAGGCCGACAGATCGGCGTTGGTCTGATCGACCATCGTGCCGACCTTGGCGTCGGCATAGGCCAGGTCGCGATCGAAATCGAAGGTCCACCAGTTCCATTGCGGATTGTCGAAGACCCAGTAGCGCCAGAAATCGGCGCGCGTGGGCTCGGTCGTGCCCCAGTAGGTGTTCCAGCCTACCGGTGCGCCGGCCACCGTGAACAGCGCCTCGCTGGTCTTTGGCCAGCCGGGATAGACCTGCTCCCCGGTGCGCGGATTGCGCGGCCCTGCGTACATGGCCTTCAGCGCCGACACCTGTTCGGCGGTCAGGCAATTGTCCGCGTCGGCGCCGCTGCATTGCAGCGTTGCCGGATCGAAGCCGCATTGGCGCGGATCGTCGACCACGCCGTCGGTGACGCCATCGTCGGCATCGCAGGCCGCCACCGCGGCGCGCGTCACCATCGTCAGCTTGGCCGCCGGGATGATTGGCGACAGATTGTCGTTGGGACGGTGGTTGGCGAGGAATTGCCACAGGAAGCCGGCATTGAGCCGCACCCGGTTGTTGCCCGGCGCGCCGGCGATGATGCCGTCGAAATCGTCCGGATAGCGCTGCGCCTGGGCATAGCCCTGGTGGCCGCCGGTCGAGCAGCCGTAGAAGTACGCGCGCTCGATGTCGCGCGCGTGCATGTCGGCGACCAGCCGTTTGCTCGGCACCGTGATGGCATGGATCGAGCGCGTGCCCCAGTCGACGATCTTCTCCGGATGGTTGACGCCGAACAGCATGTCGTTCGGATTGGCCGACTGATGGCCGGTATCGCCGCCGACGGTGGCGTAGCCGCGCGCGAGCCCCATCGCCATCGCGCGGTAGCCCAGCGCCGGGCTGTAGCCGCCATTGCCGGTCACCAGCAGCTTGCCGTTCCATTGCGCGGCGGCCGGAATCCACACTTCGAAGCGGATCTCGGAATCGCTGCTGGGCCGCGCCACCGCCTGCACGCGGCAGAAGGCGGGCACGGTCAGCGTGGTGCCGGCATTGGGCGAGAAGCTGCCGGCGGCGATCTCGGTGGCCGACTGCACGGCGGCGCCGTCGAGCACCGCTGCCGCCATCTGCGCGCACGATCTGGGCTGCGGATTGCCGGCCTGCGGCGGCTCAGGCGGCTCAGGCGGCGGATCGTCGCCCCCGCCGCAGGCGACCAGCGTCACGGCCGCCGCGGCTGCCGCGGCCAGCGCGGCCGCATGGACACGCCAGGGTCCTGGCTTGGTCATGATGTCTCTCCTTCCGTTGCGCCGGTGCCGCTTCACGGCAGCACCGGATTGGCCTGGGCGCGCGCGATCGCGCGCTGTGCGTCGGCGGGCAGCAGGAAGCGCTGCGACACCAGCGCGTCGGCGGCCGTGCGCAGCTTCGCCAGATAGCCGGCCTGGTCGCCATACAGCGCCTCCAGCGAGGGCCGCTGGTCGCCGGCCGCGGTGCGCGCGGCCTCGGTCTTGTGAAAGGGGATGTAGCTGCCGCCCAGATTGACGAGATCGACGATGCCGGGCGTGGCCACGTAGTTGAACTCGAGGCTGGTGCCGACCGGCGCCTGCACGTCGAGCGCGCGGATGCCCGCCTTCGCCAGGCCGGTGGTGGGATCGAGCTGCGGCACCAGGATCGCGTAGTCGCGGCCCAGATAGGCGGGCGGCACCACGGTCGCAATGCCGGACTCGTCCTGCGGCCGGTACTGCGGGCCGTAGTCGAGCAGCGGGAAGCCGTTGTAGCGGCCGAGGTACTGGAAGTCGGGGATCGGCACCGTTCCGCTCGGGCCGGCGAAACTGACACCCTTGATCACCGGCACCTGCAACTGGTCGGGCCGCACCAGCGTGCCGTCGGCGATGCGCGGCACCTGGCTGTCCGGCGGCGCGATGTCGCGCGCGACCCAGTCCTCCAGCGCGATGAACAGCGCGCGGAAGGTATCGGCGAAGTCGATCATCGAGCCGGCCGGATAGACCGTCTGCGCGGGGTTGTAGTTGATCTGCGCGGAGCGGCCGCCGTGCTGCGTACTGGCGTAGTAGTAGATGCGCGCATTGTCCGGCTGCTTCAGGTCGGTGAAACCGTAGGCGTCGGTCAGCACCGGCGAGCCCTGCAGCTGCCAGAACTCGGTGCCCGACAGGCCGAGGAAGAAGCGCGGGCAGGTGCGCGTCTCGCTGCAGCGCTTCATCACGCCGCCGGTGCGGCCCGCGACCGCGTCCTCGTAGTCGGCCGCCAGCCCGCGCGGCGCGGTCTGGCCGAAGGCGCGATGGTCGGTGCGCAGGCCACCGCCGCCGCCCGGCACCGCGAAGCGCGTGTTGATATTGGTCTGGCGCGCGGCCACATGCGCGAAGATGCCGTCGAACACCTTGCCGCCGTCCAGCGCCGCGTTGAAGCCCAGATGCAGGAAGGTCTTCATCGCATTGCCCGACTGCGAGGTGCCCTGCCCGATCGCGTAGCGGATCGCGCCGGCGATCGGATTGGGCGTGCCGGCCGCGTCGGCGCTGCGATGGCGGAAGAAGGTCACCGTGTCGCGCAGCGCCGCCAGGCCCACGCCCATCACCTTCGGATCCTTGGCCACGTAGGTGATCTCGTACAGATAGCCTGGCTGGAAGCCGTCCTTCAGGCAGACCTTGCTGCCGTCGGGCTTGCCGGGAAACGGCGCGCCGCCGGGGCCGCAGTCGGCGAACTTCCATTCCGACGGCGCGATCGGCACGCGTGGATCGGTCTCGTTGACGCGGCGCGTCAGCGTGTAGCCGGGCTGGGTGTTGTCGAGGCTGGCCGGCGCATAGGGAATCATCGAGCCGTTGAACACGCCGCCGGGCAGGCTCATGGTCGAGGTCGCGGCGCTTGGCACCAGCTCCGCCGCGTACGGGCCGGTGATGCTGCTGCCGTCCTTGTTGCGCGCCACCGGCACGCTCAGCGTCAGCCGCGCCGGCGAGCTCTTGGGCACGTCGCCCTGCCACGCCGCGTACAGGAACACATAGCCGCGCTCGAAATAGACCGCATCGCCCGGCACCGCGGCCGGGTTCGGCATGGTCAGGATATTGCCGCGATTGGGGGCGTCATAGCGCAGCACGCCGCCGGCCTTGCCGATGTCCTTCGGCTTGAGCATCACGAACTCGGTGGTGTACTCGACCATGCCGCGCGCATTGACCGGCGCGAGCTCAAGGTCCTGGATTACCGCGTTGCGCGGGTCCTTCGGATCGACCTCGCCGTGCAGCGAGCCGGTCAGCTTCTCGTAGGCGCCGACGCTGCCGAAGCTGCCGGGAAAGTCCTCGCGCGCGGAAATCGTCAGCGTGATCGCCGGGGTCGCCGCCTGCCCGCCGCCTCCGGGCGGACCGCCGGTCGACGGACCGCCATCGTCGTCGCCGCCGCAACCGGCCAGCAGCGTTGCCGCGGCGACCGCGGTCACCGCAGCCAATCGCCATCCCATCGCCCGCGCCGTGCCGACGCGGCGAGCGTGCCTGATCTCCATGTCTTCTCCTGCCCTGGTGGTTCTTCTTCGGGTCGCTTGTCTTCACGCCCACTGACGGAGCGTTGGCGCCAAGTCTAGGAAGCGAATTGATTCAGGAGAAATGGATAATCTCGATGGATTCAGCGGGGTTTTGGCTTAATGGGCTCCAGCAGCGCGGCGATCCGCTCCGGCGCGACGCCGGCCTCGCGCAACACCTCCTCGGTATGCTCGCCCAGCGATGGCGCGGGCCGGCGGATCGCGGTCGGCGTGCGGGCAAAGCGCGTGGTCGGGCGGACCTGGCGGATCGGCCCGACCGCCGGATGCACCGATTCCTCGAACAGTCCCACCGCCGACAGATGCGGATGGCCCGGCAGGTCCTCGAGCCGGTAGATCGGCGTGGCGGGAATATCGAGCCGCTCGCACAGCGCCATCCATTGCGCGGTGGTCCGCAGCGGCGCCAGCTCGGCCAGATGGCCGTACAGCGCCTTGATGTTCGCGTTGCGCTCGCGCCGGCTGGCGATCTGATAGCGCTCGCCCAGGTCGTCGCGTCCGAGGTCGTGGAAGAACGCCTTCCAGTGCCGTTCGGTATAGGGCAGCATGCTGATCCAGCCATCGGCGGTGCGCACCGGCTTGCGGCCGCCTTCGAGCAGGCGCGCATAGCCTGCCTTGGCGGTAGAAGACGGGAACATCATGCCGCCCATGTGCTCGGTCAGCACGAAGGCCGCCATCGTCTCCAGCATCGGCACCTCGACGTACTGGCCCTCGCCGTGCCGCTCGCGCCGGAACAGCGCGGCCAGCACCGCGTTGGCCACCGCGAGCCCGGTGGTCTTGTCGGCGATCAGGCTGGGCAGGTAGTCGGGCTCGGCACCGGCCGCGCTCGCCGCGCCGACGAAGCCGCAGGCCGCCTGGATGATGTCGTCGAACGCGGGCTTGTCGCGGTCCGGACCGTCCTGGCCGAAACCGGGCGCGGCGCAATAGACGATATCGGGCCGCAGGCGCGCGACCGCGTCGTAGCCGAAGCCCAGCCGTTCGATCGCGCCGATCCGCATGTTGTGGACCAGCACGTCGCAGGTCGGGATCAGCGCGCGCAGCGCGGCCGCGCCCTGCTCGTCCTTCAGGTCCAGCACCACCGAGCGCTTGTTGCGGTTCAGCGCGAGGAAGATCGAGCTCATGCCCGCGTGCTCGACCACGCCATTGGCGCGCATCAGGTCGCCCTCTGGCGCCTCGATCTTGATCACGTCGGCGCCCATGTCGGCCAGCACCTGCGTGCCCATCGGCCCCAGCACCACCGACGACAGGTCCAGTACCCGCACGCCGTCCAGCGGCCCCGCCACGGCGGTCTTGCCGCCGCTCTGCTTGTGTTCGTTCACTGACGCACTCCTGTGATGCCGCATCAGCGGCGCTGGAAATTGGGTAGGCGGCGCTCGGCCATCGCGGCCACGCCTTCGCGGAAATCCTCGGTCGGGAACTGCGTCAGCTGGACCTGCAGCTCGTGCCGGTTGATCTCGGCGACGCGGTCGGCAAGTCCGGCGCGCAGCGTGGCGCGCGTGCTTTCGACGGCCAGCGGCGCGGACAGCGCGATTTCGCAGGCGAGCGCGTGGGCGCGAGCCCGCACGTCGGCCTGTTCGACCAGCTCGTCGGCCAGCCCCATCTCGACCGCGGTCGCGCCGTCGATGCGGCGGCCGGTGTAGAACAGCAGCGCCGCACGCTGCTCGCCGATCAGCCGCGGCAACGTCAGGCTCAGGCCGAAGCCCGGATGGAAGCCCAGCCGGTTGAAATTGACGCTGAAGCGCGCCTCGCGGCAGGTCACGCGAAAGTCCGCGACCAGGGCCAGCCCCACGCCGGCACCGATCGCCGCGCCATGCACCGCCGCCACGATCGGCTTGCGCGTGCGGAACAGCCGCATCGCCTGCCGATAGAAGGGGCTGGGATCGCGCCGGATCGACGGATCGCTGGCGCCGAAGTCGGCGCCGGCGCAGAACGACTTGCCGTCGGCCGCGAGCACGATGGCGCGGCAATCGTCGTCGCGATCGAGCTGTTCGAGGGCATCGGCGAGCGCCGCCATGCAATCGGCGTCGACATGATTATGGGGCGGGCGCTGCAGCACCACGTGCGCGACGTGGTCCTGCGGCATCCGGCGCAGCGAGACAGGGGATGAAGTATCCATGGCGGTAGAAGGTCGGTGGTGGTAGCGGTGACAGAAGCAGCGGCGCGAACAAGCGGCGTAAATGGGCGGCGTGGGAAATTGCCGATGGATCGCCGGGAGCCGCGCCCGGATAATGGAGCCCGTGTGTCCGGCACCTCGCCGGACGGATTCATCGGCCAATCGAAAGCGGGCGCCGGCATCTGGCCGGCAATACCCGCTCACCAGGAGCGCAACGCGAATCGACGATGCATAGCGGAGACCATCGAGAGGGCGAGCCGACGCCCGCCAACGACCGGCGGCGGCTGCCGCTGGCCGAACTGCGGCACAAGGACCTGAACCTGCTGGTCGTGCTGGCCGCGCTGCTGGAGAGCCGCAGCGTCAGCGAGGCGGCGCGGCGGCTCGACAGCAGCCAGCCGTCGACCAGCCGCATGCTGGAGCGGCTGCGCGAGGAGTTCGGCGATCCGCTGCTGATCAAGAGCGCGGCCAGGATGCTGCCGACGCGCCGCGCGCAGGAATTGCAGCAGGCGCTCGACGCCGCGCTGCGCACCATCGAGAGCATCTACACGCAGAGCGAGCGCTACGATCCCGCGCAGGAGACCGGCTCCTACGCGATCGGCATCAACGACTCGCTGCAGGCGCTGATCGCCCCGGCCTTCCTGGCCCGGCTGCGCGTGGTCGCGCCGCGCGCGCGGGTGCGCATGCATCCGGTGCCGATGCCCAGCGGACTGAGCGCGATGACCAGCGGCGCGATCGACGTGATGGTGGCCTTCTATCCGGTCGAATCCGAGGCGCTGCGTTCCGAGCTGCTGTTCTCGGCGCCGTTCGGCTGCCTGTGCGATGCCGGCAATGCCCATCTCGGCAACACGCCGGGCGCGGCCGAACTGGCGCCGCTGCCCTGCCTGGACATCTCGCAGTTCGGCGTGGTCACGCGCATGGTCGACCGCTACTTCGCCAAGCACGGCGAGCAGCGCCATATCGCCTGCACGATGACCAGCTATCTGGCCGTCGCCGACGCGATCACCGGTACCGACATGTATGCGATGGTGCCGCGCTATCTGGCGCCGGTACTGTGCCGGCATCCGGGCGTGCGCTTCATTCCGATCGACGACCCGGCGCTGGCCATTCCGGTCCATCTGTGCTGGCACAACAATGTCCATACCCATCCCTTCGTCTCCCTGCTGCGCGCGCTGCTGACCGAGGTCGCGCGCGGCCTGCCGGTGTAGCTTCACGCCATCATTCCGGCTGGATGCCGGCCGCCTGCGCCACGCGCCGGAAGCGCGCGATTTCGGCCTGGTGGAAGGAGCGCATGGTCTGCGGGGGATAGGGCATCGGGTCGCTGCCCTTGGTCGCCAGGAAGGCGGTCGACTCGGGCGTCTTCAGGATCGACTGCATCGCGGTGGCGAGCTTGCCGGCGATGTCGTCCGGCGTCTGCGCCCGCACGTAGAACGACACCCAGCTGTACTGCACGTAATCGGGATAGCCGAGCTCGCGCACGGACGGCACCTCGGGCAGTTCGTGATGGCGCTTCTCGCCGGACACCGCCAGCGCGCGCACCTTGCCCTGCCGGATCAGCGTCAGCGCGCCGCTGGTGTCGACCACCGCCAGATCGAGCTGCCTGCCGATGATGTCGGTCATGATCTGCGCCTGGCCCTTGTAGGGAATATTGACCAGCTTGATGCCGGCCAGATTGCCGAACCAGGCGGCCGCGAGCCGGTAGCCCGCCGAATAGGTGCCCACGCTGAGCGGCTTGGCCTTGCCCGCGGCGACCACATCGGCCAGCGTCTTCCAGGGCGAATCGATCGGCACGAGGAAGACATTCATGTTCCGGCTCAGGCCCGCGATCGGACGCAGATCGGCCAGCGGATCGTAGGGCAGGTTCTTCAGCACGATCGGATTGACCGACAGCGGCGAATTGCTCGCCAGCAGGATCGTGTAGCCGTCGGCCGGCGCGTTCTTCAACGCCTGGATGCCGATCACGCCGTTGGCGCCGGGGCGGTTCTCGACCACCACCGGCTGGCCCAGCGCGCGGCCGAGCGCTTCGCCGTAGTAGCGGGCCGACGAATCGGAGCCGCTGCCCGCGGTGAACGGCACGATGATCCGCAGCGGCCGCGAAGGAAACTCGCTGGCCGATTCGGCGGCGGCAATGCCGCTCGCGACGGCGCTGGTGAAGGCGGCGCTGGCCAGCAGCAGCGCCCGAAACAAACCCGGTACTCGCATCGATGTCTCCTGTCGTGGGAGGGCTCGTTTGCCCTTGTTATCCCTGTGTTCCTGCGCGATACGCCGCGCACGTGGTGGTCACGTGGTGGTCGCGCACGTGGTGGTCGCGCACGTGGTGGTCACGCACGTGGTGGTCGCGCGCGCGGTGGTCACGTGCACGGTGGCCGCGTGCGTGCTCGCCACGCGCCTCAGGCGGCCTGCGGCGCGGTGACCCGCGGCCAAAGCGCGGCGCCGCCCTCGCGGATCGCGCGCGTGCCGATCTCGCGCGCCCAGTGCGCCTCGCTGCCGTACTCGGCGCGCCAGCTCCATAGCCGACGGGTCGACCAGTGCAGCGAGTGCTCGTGCGTGAAACCGATCGCGCCATGGACCTGGTGCGCGATCGCGGCGGCGCGGCCGGCGGCATTGCCGCAGATCACCTTGGCCACCATCGCCTGGCTGTCCCAGCCGGGCGCGCGCATCGCCGCGCAGGCGCTGGCCACCGCCATGCGCGCCGCCACCACCTCGTTGGCCAGCATCGCCAACTGCTGCTGGATCGCCTGGAACTTGGCGATCGGGCGGCCGAACTGGATGCGCTCGGTGGCGTATTGCACGGTCTGGTTCAGCACGCGCTCGAGCACGCCGGCGATCTGGATCGAACGCATCAGCGCGCCGAGCGGGGAAGGTGACGAGGGCTGCGACGTTGCCGCGCCGGCGCCAAGCATCGCCTCGTCGGCCGGGCTCTCGACCACCACCGCGGCGGCGGCCGGCGCGTCGTCGAAGCGCAGCCGGTCGCGCGGCTCGCCGGCCAGATTGGCGCCGGTCTCGATCTGGCAGCCGGCGGTCGGCACCAGCAGCCATACCGCACGTCCGAACGGCTGCCGGTCCACCGCACGCACCACCACATGGCGCACGTGCCGGCCCCAGGGCACGTCCACCGTGCCATCGAGACGCCAGCCTTCGGCGCTCGAGCGCGCCACCGCCCCCTCCGACTCGGTGCCGGCGTGCGCGGCCAGTGCCATCGGTCCGTCCGGCATCGCGATGCCCAGGCGCGCCAGCACCCATCCGCACGCGGCGGTATCGACGAAGGGAACCGGCGCCAGCGTGCGGCTGGCCGCCAGCAGCGCCGGCAGGCCCTGCTGCCAGTCGGCCGCGGCGCCGCCGTCGTCCTCGCCGGCGAACAGCCGCGTCAGGCCGCTGTCCTCGACGGTGCGCCACAGGTCCGCCTGCCATTCGCCGCGCTCGGCCGCTTCCAGCTGCGCGGTGGTCACTTCGTTGCCGAACAGCCGTTGTGCGCTGTCGGCCAGCATCTGCTCGAGTTCGAGCTCCAGTTCGCGTTCGTTCATCGGACCCCCAGGCCTCTCGCAATGATTCCCCGCAGGATTTCGCGCGTGCCGCCCCGCAGGGAGAACGAGGGCACGGTCTGGGTCAGATGGCAATGGGTGGCGACGAAGGGCGAGCCGTCCGGCCGCAGCTCGTGGCCGAACAGCTGGTGCGCGACCTCGGGAATGCGCTGCTCGAACAGCGCGCCGAGATCCTTGACGTTGGCCGCCGCCAGCTGCGGGTTCTCGCCGCGATGAAGCATCGCCGCGATGCCGCGCGACATCTGCCGCAGATTGCTCAGCTCGGCCACCAGGTAGCCGAGCTCGACCGCGTGCCGCGCGTCGTCGGCATCGGCGTGATCCACCATCTCGGCCAGCAGCGCATAGCTGCTCAGATAGCGCTCCGGGCCGCTGCGCTCGAAGGTCAGCTCGGCGGTGACCTGCGCCCAGCCCTGCCCCGGCTCGCCGATCACCATGCGATCGGGCACGAAGACGTTGTCGAACACCACTTCGTTGAAATGCTCCTCGCCGGCCAGATTGCGGATCGGCCGCACCTGCAGCCCTTCGGAGCGCATGTCGATCAGCAGCTGCGACAGGCCCTTGTGCTTGTCGTCGGCGCTGCGGTCAGTGCGCACCAGCGCGATCATGTAGTGCGAGCGATGCGCGTTAGAGGTCCACAGCTTGGTGCCGTTGACGACCCAGCCGCCGTCGACGCGATCGCCGCGCGTGCGGATCGATGCCAGGTCCGAGCCCGAATCGGGTTCGCTCATGCCGATGCAGAAGCGCACCTCGCCGCGCGTGATGCGGGGCACGATCTCGTGCGCCACTTCCGGGTCCGCGTAGCGCATCAGCAGCGGACCGCTCTGCCGCTCGGCGACCCAGTGGCCGCCCACCGGCGCGCCCGCCGCCAGCAGTTCCTCCAGCACGACATAGCGCTCCAGCATCGAGCGCTCCTGTCCGCCGAAGGCCTTCGGCCACGTCATGCCGATCCACCCCTTGGCGCCCAGCGCGAGGCTGAACGCGGGGTCATAGCCGGACCAGCTCTGCGCGCGCTTCTGCGGCGGCCGGTCGCCGACGGTGTCGGCGAGAAAGGCGCGCACCTGCGCCCGCAATGGCGCCAGGTCCCCATCGGGCTGCGCCGGTCGAATCACGATCTGGCTGGCCGTGTCCATTTCCCCTCCTGTCGATTGGTGTGCTGCGTTCGTCGATGCAGCGATGGGAGGCAGCTTAGCGACGCGGACACGGGCCGCCCATCGCGGCGGCGGCATAACAAAAATCCGGTGGGCCCTTGTGCACGCCCGCGCGTACGCAAGCGGAGAAGCGTTCCATACGTCCCGCGCATAAGCGATATGTCCGCGGGACAGTTGCCCTCGCTGCCGCTCGGCGCTTAGGCTGTGGCCTGGTTCGACAGGGCGGGGTCACACCGTCCGCAAGGAGACAGAGCGATGCGTGATGATTCGATGAACAAATGGACCGTTGCGCGGCTGGTGTCGCTGGCCACGGGCTCGATGGCCGTGCTGGCGATGCTGTTGCCCTCGCCGGCGCGGGCCGCCGATGCGGCGACCGATGCCGCCGGCTATCCCGCCAAGCCGGTCAAGATCGTGGTGTCCTTCCCGCCGGGCACCGGTTCGGACAGCACCGCGCGCTTCCTCGCGCAGAAGCTCGAGGCGCGCTTCGGCCAGCCCTTCGTGGTCGAGAACCGGCCAGGCGCCAACAGCTTCATCGCGGCGCAGGCGGTGGCGCGCGCGGACCCGGACGGTTACACGCTGTTCGTCGCCAGCAACTCGCCGATGGCGACCAACGCGGTGCAGTTCAAATCGCTGCCCTACGATCCGGTCAAGGACTTCGCGCCGGTGGCGCGGCTCTATTACGGCGCGATGGTGCTGTCGGTGCCGGCCAGTTCGCCGTACCGCACGGTGCAGGACCTGATCCGCGACGGCAAGGCGCGGCCGGGGAAGCTGAGCTACGGCTCGGGCTCGGCCTCGTACCAGATCGCCACCGAGCTGTTCCTGAAGCAGGCCGGCGTCAAGGCGGTGGCGATTCCGTACAAGGGCGCGGCACCGGCGGTGGCGGACCTCGCCGGCGGCCAGGTCGACTTCGCGCTGTCGGACTACACCGCCGCGGCGGCGCTGGCGCAGACCGGCAAGACGCGCATCCTGGCGGTCACCGGCGACAAGCGGCTGGACGTGCAGCCCAATGTGCCGACGCTGCAGGAACTGGGCTTCAAGGACTACTACATGATCAACTGGGTCTCGCTGTTCGCGCCGGCCCATACGCCCAAGCCGATCGTCGACAAGCTCAGCCGCACCGCGGTCGAGATCTTCAACAGCAAGGAGGCCGCGGAGTTCATCGGCCGCACCAACGGCCAGATCTTCGCCGGCGGCGCCGACGTGTTGCGCAAGTTCCAGCTCGACGAGATCAAGCGCTGGTCGGCGGCCGCCACGCTGGCGGGGATTCCGAAGCAGTGAGCCGATGCATCGAGCTGAGGCATTGAGCCGGTGCATTGGACCGGCGCATTGAACAAGGGCGTCGGCGGAGCGGTGAGCCGGAGCAGTGTGGCTGCTGCAACGGCCCGAGGCACAGGCCGAAGCGGTGAGACGCCTCACGGCGCCACCGCGTGCTCCATCTCGTAGGCCCGATGCAGCAGCGCGACGAAATCCGGCGCAGCGGCGATCGGCACCTCGCCGATGCGTCGTACCGGCACGCCGGGCGTCCATGAGTTCATCACGACCGCGCCGCCGAGCGAAGGCAGGTCGGCGAGCCTGACCTCGCGCGTGCGCTGCGCGATGCCGAGGCGGTCCAGCTGACGCCGAAGGATGCCCATGGTGGTGCCGGTCAGCATCTGCGCTTCCGGCCACACCACCGCCTCGCCATCCCAGAACGCGAGGTTCCAGATGGTGCCCTCGCTGAGCCGCCCCTGGCGGTCGACGAACGCCGCATCGTCAAAGCCCTGTTCGACTGCCTGCCGCATGTAGTACGTCTTAGCGATTTCGCCGACGTGCTTGATGCCGGGAAGCACCCGCTCATGCTCGACCGTATCCAGCGCGAGCGGTCCTGTCGGCCCCGACGAAGGCGGCCCGGTCCGGATCAGCAATCGGGGCGCGCCGATGCCGCGCGCCGTGAATTCCCCTTCCGGCGAATACACCGTCGCCGTCAACGACAGATCGGCGGGGCTCGCCTGCAGCGCCGCCCGCAAGCGGTCACGCACCGCTTCGTCGGACAGCGCCGTGCCGAACAGCGCCATCGATGCCGCTCGCAGGCGGGACAGATGCAGGTCCAGGCCGCGAATCCGGCCGCTTCGCACCTGCATGGCGGTGAAGTGGGCATAACCGGCGAAGGCAAGCGGCGCCAGGTCCGCCGCCGAGGCGGGCCGGCCGTCGAGGTGGGCAATGTGTGACTTCGATTTCGATTCGGCTGACATGCCGCGCTACTGTATGTGATCGTCAAGCAGCGCAAACTATCGCCCAGCTGCCGGGCCTTCCGGAAACGAAAAGTTCTGTACGAATCATCAAGCCGAACTTGAAGATTCAGATGAGCCCCATACGGCCCGTCAAGCGGGCAGCGGGAATCCGTGCTGCCGAACCAAGCCGCCGGGCGACGGTCTGACAGGCGTTAGCCGTTGAACACGCAATCAAGGAGAGCTGCGATGCAATGTCCCGTCTGTACCGAGACCACGCTGGTGATGGCCGAACGCCAGGGCGTCGAGATCGACTACTGCCCGAAATGCCGCGGCGTGTGGCTCGATCGCGGCGAGCTCGACAAGATCCTGGAGCGTGCCGCGGCCGAACAGGCGCCGGTCGCGCAGGCGCCCCAGGCCGCCGCGCCGCAACGGCCGGTCGATCCGCGCGGCTACGACCGCGGTTATGACCAGCGCGGCTACCGCGACGACGACCGCTACCGCGAGCAGAAGCACTATCGCAAGAAGAGCATCTGGCACGAGATCTTCGATTGACCGGCTTCGAGTGACCGGCTTCGAGTAACCGGCTTCGAGTAACCGGCTTCGAGTAACCGGCTTCGATCCACCGAGGTATGCCAGGGGACCCCGGGGATGTGGCCCGCTTCGAATGACCGCGTAGATCGACCGGCTTCGATCGACCGCTTCGATCGACCGCTTCGATCGACCGCTTCGATCGACCGCTTCGATCGACCGCTTCGATCGACCGCTTCGATCGACGATCCTCGACGCAGATGTGACCGCACGGCGCCCCTCGGGGCGCCGTATTCGTCAAGACGCGCGTCGGAATGCCCGTCAGAACGCCAGCGTGCGCGCCGCCACGTTCGCGGCGAGATCGGGATCGTGCGTGACCAGCATCAGCGCGCAGTCCGACTCCTGCGCCGCCTCGACGATCAGGTCGATGGTATTGCGCTGCGTGACCGGATCGAGCCGCGAGGTCGGCTCGTCGGCGAACAGGAAGGCGGGCCGCAGCAGCAGCGCGCGCAGCAAGGCGAAGCGCTGCAGTTCGCCGCCGGACACCGCGCCCGGCAACCGTTCCAGCAGATCGGGGGAAAGTCCGAGCCGCTCCATCCAGGGCCGCAGCGGCGCGCGTTCGAGCCGGTGCAGCGCGATCAGGTCGTGCAGCGCGCGGCCCAGCGGTACGTGCGGCGCGAACGCGCCGGCCGGGTCCTGGTAGAGCTTCTGGTAGCGAACCCGCGCGATGCCGTCGGCCCGGCGCACGCTGCCGCGATCCGGCCGCGCAAGGCCGAGCAGCACATTGCCCAGCGTCGATTTGCCGCTGCCGCTCGGTCCGGTGACCGCCACGCGTTCGCTGGCGTGCAGCGTCAGCTCGAGTCCGTCGAACAGCAGATGGTCGCCGAAACGCTTGCTCAGGCCGCTGGCGCGCAGCACTTCACCACCCGTGGCAGGCATCGCCCGGCGCGGCCATGCCGCGGGCTCGGCGGCGATCAGCGCGCGCGTGTACTCGTGCGACGGCGCGCCCAGCACCGCGTGGGTCTGGCCGCGCTCGACCACGCGGCCATCGAGCATCACCATCGTGTCGCCGCCCAGCGCCCGCGCCACGCCGATATCGTGCGTGATGGTCAGCACCGCGCAGCCCTGCTCCAGCGCCGCGCGCAGGCGCGCCACCAGGTCGTCGCGCCAGATCCGGTCCAGGCCCTTGGTCGGTTCGTCGACGATCAGGATCGGCGCATCGCCGGCCCGGGTGATCGCGAACGCCGCGCGCTGCGCCATGCCGCCGGACAAGGCGGTCGGCCAGGCACGCGCGGCGTGCCCCAGCCCGACCGCACGCAGCGCCTGCGCGGCGTGGTGTGCGGCGCTCTGCCGCGATTCGCCGGCAACCCAGCGATAGGTCTCCGCCAATTGCGCATCGACGCGCATCAGCGGGTCCAGCGCGAACCACGGCTCCTGCGGCAGCAGCGCCAGCTCGCGGCCCCATAGCGGCCGGCGCGCGCGCATGTCGTTGGCCTCGCAATCCCAGCCGTGCCCGGCAAGGCGGCCGCTCGCGCGCAGGCCCGGCGGCAGCGAACCCATCACCGCATGGGCCAGCAGGCTCTTGCCGGAACCGGTCTCGCCCAGCAGCGTCAGCGCGCGGCCGGCCTGCAGTTCGAACGACACCGGCTGCAGGAGCACGCCGTCGGCGCTGGCGACCGCCAGGTCCCGCACGCCGAGCAGGCGGCCGACGCGCTCGCCATGCAGGTCCTCGATGACGAGGTCGTTGCGCGCGTTCATGGCGACACCCCCGCACGCGGGCGTTCGTTCAGCAGCGCCAGCGCGAGGATGGCGATCGCCAGCACCGCGATCGGGCCGGCGATCGCCCACGGCGCCTCGGCCGCATACGGCAGCAGCTCGGTCATCATCAGGCCGAGCTCGGCCATCGGCGGCTGCACGCCCATGCCGACGAAGCCCATCGCGGCCAGCGCCAGCACCCCCGCGCCCAGGCCGAAGCTGCCCAGCGTGCCGAGCACCGGCGCCAGCTCCGGCAGCAGGTGCCGGCGCGCGATATGGAGCGGACCGAAGCCGAGCAGGCGCGCGGCCTCGACATGGTGGCTCCGCAGCACGATCTGCGCGCTCGCCCGCGCGACGCGGAAATACTCGACCCACAGCACCAGCGACAGCCCCAGATACAGCGGCCACATCGCGCCCGGCGCCAGCGCCGCCAGCAGCAGCACCAGCAGCAAACCCGGCAGCGCCAGCACCGCGTCGGCCAGCGCCCCGGCCACGCGATCTACCCAGCCGCCGCGCCACGCGGCAAACAGCCCCAGCAGCGTGCCGGGCAGCGCGGCCGACAGCACGCACAGCAGCGCGAGGCCAAGCGAAAGCCGCGTGGCATGCGCGGTGCGGGCCAGCACGCTGCGGCCCAGATGGTCGGTGCCCAGCGGCTCGGCCATCGTCGGCGCCTGCAGCACGGCGTACAGGTCCTGCTCGAAGGGCTGGCGCGGCGCGGCCAACGGGCCGGCGATGGCGAACAGGGCCAGCAGCACGATCAGCAGCAAGGCGATGCGCCGGCGCGGCGTGGCGACCGTCAATGCGCCCTTCCAGGTCGGGCTTGCCATCTCGCTCATCGCCCGACCGTCGCGCGCAGCCGCGGATCGATCGCCATGCAGGCCAGGTCGACCGCCGCGTTCAAGGCGACGAACAGCAGGCCCATCGTCAGCGCGGTGCCCTGGATCATCGGCACATCGCGGCCGAAGATCGCGTGCACCAGCGCATGGCCGATGCCGGGCCAGGCGAACAGCGTCTCGACCACCACCACGCCCTCGAGCAGATAGACCAGCTGCACGCCCAGATAGGCGACCACCGGCACCGCGGCATTGCGCACCCCGTGCCGCGCCATCGCGACGCGGTCCGACAGGCCCTTGGTGCGGGCGAACAACCAGTACGGCGCGGCCACCACGCCGGCCATCGCATCGCGCGCGACGCGCATCGCGGTGGCGGCCAGGCCCAGTCCCAGTGTCAGCGCCGGCGCGACCCAGCTGCCGTGTTCGCCGTGGCCACCGGCGGGCAGCCAGTCGAGTTCGACCGCGAAGGCCAGCACCAGCAGGATGCCCAGCACGAACGGCGGCAGCGCGCGCAGCAGCACCGACAGCGCCAGCGTGGCGCGATCGGTGTGGCCGCCGGCGTGCCTGCCGGCGGCAAAGCCCAGCGGCAGCGCGATCAGCGTCGACACGGCCAGCGCGGCGAGCGCCAGCCACAGCGTGTGGCCGAGCTGATGCGCGATCTCGGCGGCGACCGGCGCGCCGGTCACGGTCGAGGTGCCCAAATCCAGATGCAGCAGCCGCGACCACCACGCCAGCAGGCCGTCGAGCCAGGGGCCGTCGAGCGCCAGTTCCGCGCGCACCGCATCGGCGGCCTGTGCGGTCACCATGTCGTAGCCATAGCGGCCGGCGGCGATGCGGAAGGCCATGTCGCCCGGCAACAGCCGCATCATCAGGAAGCTGAGGCTGCCGACCAGCGCGGCGACGACCGCGGCCTGCAGGCCGCGTTGCAGCAGCACGCGGGCGATCAGCCGTGCGGCGGGGTTGGCCCGCGGTGGGCGCTGCGCATCGCGCGATGCCGATACGGATTCGCCGACGCTTGCCGCGGCGAGTCGGGTGGCCTGGGGGTTCGGTGGCGTCATCGGGTCCATTGCAAGTCGGTGAGCCGGTAGCTGCGTTCGAAGGGGTCGATCGACACGCCGGCCAGCTGCGGGCTGGCAGCCAGCGTCTGCTGGTACCAGAGCACCGGCACCAGCGGCAGGCCGTCATGCAGCGCGCCGGCGATCTGCTCGCGCAGCGCCTGCGCACGCGCGGCGTCGGCGGTCGACGACATCGCGGCCAGGGCTCGCGTCAGCGTCGGCGACGACCAGCCCATCGCGCCCCAATCGCCGCCGCGCTTGTCACCGCCCTCGCCGCCGCTCTTGCCGCCGCCCTTATCGCCGCCCTTATCGCCGCCCTTATCGCCTTCCTCGCCGGCCTTCCCCTCCGCCGCGCCGAAGTCCTGCGCGATCGCGCCGAACGCATCGGGCACCGCGCCATAGTTGCGCGCGATCAGGCCCATCTCCAGCGAGCCGTCGCGATGGCCAAGCGGAATCTCGCTGGAGTTGCCCACCGCCACGCGGATCTGCACGCCGACCAGGCGCAGCTGCTCCTGGATCGCGGCGGCGATCACCGGCAGTTCGGGACGATCGGGGAAGGTCTGCAGCGTCAGCGCGAAACGCTTGCCGTCGCGCGCGAGCACGCCGTCGGTGCCGCGCCGCCAGCCGAGTTCGGCGAGCAGCGCACGGGCGCGTACGGGATCGTGCGCGAGCGCGGGCAGATCGGCGCGATGCCAGCCGGCCAGCGCCGGCGGAAACAGTTGCGTAGCGGCGAGCGACGGCTCGCGCAGCACCGCCTGCGCGATGCCACGCCGATCCAGCGCCAGCGACAGCGCTTGCCGCGCGCGCGGGTCGGCGAGCAGCGGATGGCCGGCGTTGAGCTTCAGGGCGGTGGTGCGCGGAATCGGCTGCTGGTGCACGCGCACCGCGTCGCCGCGCCGCAGCCGCGCCACGCTGCCCGGGTCGAGGCCGTAGGCCAGTTCGGCCTGGCCGGCCTCGGCCATCAGGGCCCGCATCTCCGCGCGGCCGACCGCCAGATAGCTGGCGCGGCGCACCGCCGGGGCCGGCCCCTGCCAGCCATCGAAGGCCGCCACCGAGAAGCGCTGCGGCGGCTCCAGCGTGACGATGCGGTACGGCCCCGAGCCGACGATCGCGCGCACCGCGCCATCGGCGCCAAAGGAAGCAGGCGCGAGGATCTGCGTGCTGCTGTGCGACAGCAGGGCCGGCAGCGCGGGGAAGGGCCGGCGCAGGCGGATCCGCACCACCGCGCCGGACTTCGCATCGGTCGCGGCATCGGACACTGCATCGATCGCGGCGATCGGCGCCTGGCCCAGTACGCCGGCCGGATGCAGGGCGCGTCGCAGCGCGTTCACGACGTCCGTGGCGCGCACCGGCGAGCCGTCATGAAAGCGCGCGCCCTCGCGCAGTGCAAAGCGCCATGCGAGCCCGTCGCCGGACCCCTGCCAGCGCGATGCCAGCCCGGCGATGGGCCGCGCCTGCGCGTCATAGTCGACCAGCGTCTCGGCGACCTGCATGCGGGCGAACAGATAGCCGCCGCGCAGCGGGTCCAGGCTCGACAGCTCCCACGGGCCGATCACGCGCACGGTGCGGTCGGCTGCGGTCTTCGTGGCCGAGCCAGAGCCAGAGCCTGAGCCTGAGCCTGAGCGCGAGCCAGAACCAGCGCCCGTGCCGGCGCCTTGCGCCAGCGCGGGCGACAGCAGCGCGGCCGCGCCGGCGCCCAGCAGCCGGCGGCGGCGTGGCGAACGCGGGGAACCGGGTGGCGTCGATTCGATCGGGAGCATCGCAGGCATCGCGGCAGGCCGTCGCATCGCGTCAATAGCTCAGCCGCAGCCCGAGCCGCACCGTGCGCCCTGCCCCGGGCGCGATCCACAGCGCGCTGTAGGAGCTGGCGTAGTAGTCGCGGTCGAACACGTTGTGCACGTTCAGCGTCAGCCGGGCCTGCTTGCTGAGCTGCCAGTAGGCGAGCAGATCGACCAGTGTGTACGACGGCAGCGTGAAGCTGTCGGCGGCATCGCCCGAGCGTTTGCCGATGTAGCGCACGCCGGCGCCGATACCGTAGCGTTGGCCCCACGGCGCCGCATCCTCGTAGACGGCGAGCGCGCTGGCGCTGGTGCGCGGGATATTGCGCAGCGGCGTGCCGGCCGGCAGCCGGGTATCGGCGGTGATCTCGGCATCGGTCAGCGCCACGCTGCCCGACACGCGCCAATGCTGGCCGACGCGGCCGGCCACATCGAGTTCGAGGCCGCGGCTGCGCGCTTCGCCGGCGGTGGTCGAGAACGAGGGATCGGCCGGATCGGCGGTCAGCACATTGCGCTTGTGGATCGAGAACGCACTCAGCGTCGCGCCGAGGCGGCGATCGTCGGTCTCGAACTTCAGGCCGGCCTCGACGGCGCGGCCGCGCTCGGGCGTAAAGGGCTCGCCGGCGGCGCTGCTGCCGGGATTGGGACGGAACGAGCGACTGGCATTGGCGAACAGCGTCACGTTGTTGCCGGCCAGGTAGGCCAGGCCAAGGCGCGGCGACACCGCGGTCTGGTCCTGCTCGACGCGGGTGCCGCGCAGGCGGTTGTCCAGCGTCTGGCGATACGAGTCGACCCGCAGCCCGCCAAGCACGCGCCAGCGCTCGCCGATGGCGATCTGGTCCTGCGCGTACAGGCCGATATTGGTCTGCCGCTCGTGGGCATCGGTGTTCGGCAGCAGCGGCGGCGGCGCCGACCCGTAGACCGGCTCGTAGATGTCGATCGGGTACGGCGTCGCGGCGGTCGGGTTGCCGCGCAACTGCACCTGGCTGCTGCTGAAGCGATAGGCGTCGAAGCCGACCAGCAGCGTATGCGACAGCGGCCCGGTGTCGATGCGGCCGGTCAGGTCGGCCTGCAGCGCGGCGTCGTCGGACTGGTAGTCGCGGTATCGGCGCTGGCGTCGCAGCGTGCGATCGTCGGCGGCCAGCGCGAACGGCTCGGTCGAATACCCTTCCAGCGAACCGCCGCGATAGGCCAGCGACAGCCGGCCCTTCCAGCACGGCGAGAACTGGTGCTCGATGCCGAGCTGATGCGACTGGCTGTCCAGGCGAATGTCGCCATCGCTCGGTTCGCCGAGGAAGGTCTTGCGGCCCACCGCATCGAGCCGGCCGTCGACCGCGACGATGCCCCGGTCCAGCGGCGTCGAGAAGCGCTGCCATTCGCCGGCGTACTGGATCACCGTATCGGCGCCCAGCGTCCACGTCAGCGAGGGCGCCAGCAGATAGCGCTGGCTGTCGACGAAGGCGCGCTGGCTGCCCTGATGGTCGCCCACCACAATCAGCCGGCCGGCGACGTTTTCGCCCAGCGGTCCGGTGATATCGGCCGCGGCACGGTAGCGGTCGCGGTTGCCGACTTCCAGCTCGTAGTTCTGCGCCGGCTTGAACTGCGGCTGCTTGGTGACCAGGTTCAGCGTGCCGCCCGGGTCGCCGCTGCCATACAGCGACGAGGTCGGACCCTTCAGCACTTCGACGCGCTCGATGGTGGCGACGTCGCGCGGCGCGGTGAAGCCGCGATTGGCGACGAAGCCGTTGACCAGATAGCCGGTGCCGGTGTTCTCGTTGCCGGCAAAGCCCCGCACCGCGAAGTTGTCCCACAGTCCGCCGAAGCTGTCCTGGCGCGCGATGCCGCTGACGTAGTCAAAGGTCTGCTCCAGCCGCGTCGCGCCGATATCGTCGATCATCGCGCGCGGCACAACGCGCACCGCCTGCGGCACCTCGCGCAGCGGCGTGTCGGTGCGGGTCGCGCCGCTGGCCTCGTCGAGGTTGTACGATGCGGCGCCGGAGGTGACCACCGCGACCTCGGGCAGCATGGCTTCCTCGCGCTCGGCGGCCTCTGCAGCGTCTGCGAGCGCCGCCACGGCGAACAGGGCGGCGGCGAGCGGCGGCAGGGGATGGACCGCGCGCAATGGCCGCATGGAGAGGCGCGCAGGAAGGTTCGCGGGCAAACGCGCAGGCAAACGCACGGGCAGCCGCGCGGGCGATGAAGTCGGCGTGGACATGATTGGACGAAGGGTGAACAACGACGCGCGACCACCACGACCGCCATGCCCCGCTACGTGCGCGGCCGGCAAGGGAAGCCGCAAGCAAGACAAGAAGCGGCGACAATACGGTCTGCGGTGACGCTGCCGAGCGACGGCGCGCCTTATTGAGAACGAATTTTCATTATCATTCTAGCTATGGAACGCATGACCCGTCAACGCGAGGCCGTGCTGGGCGCGCTGCGCGAGGCCGCCCGGCCGTTGAGCCCTGCCGAGATCCTGGCCGCCGCGCAGCGCACGGTGCCGACGCTCGGACTCGCGACGGTCTACCGCAATATCCGCGCCATGCTGCAGGAAGGCGGCCTGGTGGCGGTGCCGCTGCCGGGCCAGGCCGACCGCTACGAGGTCGCGGCCGCGCCCGACGCGGTCGTGCACAAGCACTACTTCCAGTGCCTGACCTGCGACCGCGTGTTTCCGCTGGAAGGGTGCCCCGGACACCTGGAAGAGATCACGCCGCCCGGCTTCGTGGTCGAGCAGCACGAGCTGACGCTGCGCGGCCGCTGCATCGAATGCGCGACGAAGAAGACGGGCAAGCGCCGGACGAACTGAGCGGCAGGAAAAGGCGTTGTCCCCGTGAAGGCGGGGACCCGGCGGCTTGCAGGGTCGGAGTCGCTGAATGCCCGCGGGCGCGGGAACGACGTGGTGGTGTGTTGACGCCTGCTGCGGCTGCTGCGGCCGCCGCGCCTGCTACGGCTGCGAGATCGCGAACTCGTGCGCGGTGGTGTCGAGCCGCGAGACGCGACGCTCGACGCGCCGGTCGTGATAGGACGAGGCGATCCGCGTGATCTGCAGCAGCGGGCCGCCCACCGGCACCTCCAGCAGCCGATGGTCGTCCTCGTCGGCCAGCACTGCGCGCAGGCGCTCCTCGGTGCGGATCACGTTGATCCCGAAGGCGTCCTGATAGAAGTTGTACAGCGTGTTGGGCCGCTCGCGCAGCATGGTCTCGGTCAGCCCTTCGAACAGCGCCTCGGGCACCGTGATCGCATCGGTCATCACCGGCCTGCCGTCCAGCGACAGCACGTTGGTGAAATGGAAGACCCGCTCGCCCGGCGCGATGCCCAGCGCCAGTGCCTCCTCCTTGCTGGCCTTGCCGCGCCGGAATTTGGCCAGCCGCACGCTGGGAAAGGCGCGATGCCCGTCCTCGCGCACCACGCGGAAGAAGCGGAAGAAATGGTCCTCCTGGCGGTGGGTCGCGACGAAGGTGCCGCGCCCCTGATGGCGGATCATGATGTTCTCCGCCACCAGTTCGTCGATCGCCTTGCGCAGCGTGCCGATCGACACGCCGAAGCGCTCCACCAGCCGGCGTTCGGCCGGAATCGCCTCGCCCGGCTTCCACTCGCCCGCGGCCAGCGCGGCCAGGATGGCCCGCTTGACGTCCTTGTACAGCACGCCGCCGATTGCCGCGCCTGCTTCGAATTCTGCGCCCACCTTCAACGATCTCCCTGGACGGATGGATTGGCACGATGCCGGTTCCGCGCCGCCGCCGCTTGCCCGGCGGCGCTGGATCGGAACGTCTATATAACATGGATGACTGCCGTCACCCGCCCCCCGCCGTGTTGAAAATCGTTTCGAACGCCTGGGCCGGGCCCTTCGGTTCGGTGCCCGCGCTCGCACGCCCGCGCGTCGCCCCCTGCGATCAACGCCTGCGGTCGGCGCATACGGCCGGCGCAGGCGATCGACGCTCGAATCGACCTACTCGGCCCGGATGCCCTTCTGGTCGATCAGCTTGGCCCAGCGCGCGACCTCGCCCTGGAAGTAGTCGGTAAAGGGCGCGCTCGCCTGCGGCGCGGGCGAGAAACCGGCGGCCACGATACGGTCGCGCACCGACTTGATCTCGACCATCTTCGCCACCGCCGTACCGACCTTGTCGATCACCGGCTTGGGCGTGCCGGCCGGCATCATCAGGCCGGTCCAGTTCTCGACCAGCAGGTCGGGGAAGCCGACCTCGCCGACCGTGGGCACATCCGGCAGCAGCGGATGGCGCTCGCGCGTGGTCACCGCCAGCGCGCGCAGCTTGCCGCCCTTGACGTAGGCCAGCGACTCGGGGAAGTTGGAGAACACCACGTCGATCTGCCCGCCGATCAGGTCGGTCATCGACGGTGCACCACCCTTGTACGGCACGTGCGTCAATTTGGTGCCGGTCAGGCTCTCGAACAGTGCAAGCGTCAGGTGCGGCGGCGTGCCGTTGCCGCTCGAGCCCGCATTGAGCTTGCCCTTGCGCGCGGCCTCGACCAGGTCCTTCATCGAATGGATCGGCGAATTGGCCGGCACCACCACGGTCATCGGCGACGAGGCGATGCGCGCCACCGGCACCAGGTCCTTCTGCATGTTGAACGGCAGCTTCGGAAACAGCGTGACGTTGGAGGCGTGCGTCAGCGTGACGGCCAGCCAGGTATAGCCGTCCGCCGGGGCCTTGGCCACCTGGTCGGCGCCGATATTGGCATTGCCGCCCGGCTTGTTGTCGATGACGATCGGCTTGCCCCACTCCTCCGACAGCTGATGGCCGACCATGCGCGCCATGATGTCGGTCAGGCCGCCGGGCGCGAACGGCACCACATAGCGGATCGGCTTGCTCGGATAGTCGGCGGGACCCTGGGCCGCCGCGGGCGCGGTGACAGCAACGACGGCGGACAATGCAACGGACAACGCGGCCACATGCCGCAGCATGGAGCGAATCAACAGGCGATGCATGGTTTGTCTCCTTTGTTTGCCGCCATCCGTACTTTGCGGACCTCGGCTTGTGGGGCGGCCCCTGGGGGCATCGCCTGGACGACGCTGCCCCGGGGCCGGCATGAGCTGACGCTTGCTAGGCCGGACTACCCTCCCCGGCCAGCGCCTCCAGTTCGGCCAGCAGCGCGGCGGGCACGGCGATGCCCTCGCTGCTGGCGCGTCGTTGCGATGCCTCGCGGCGCGCGCCCGGCAGGCGCGTGCCCGGGTCGGCCAACATCGCCGCCAGCAGCGCCTCGACGCGATCGTGATAGACCTGCTCGCCGCTGAACGCGGCGGGGTCCAGCACCAGGAAGACCTGGCCGATGCGCGGCCGGCCGCCGGCATCCTCGAAGAAGGAATCGGCCTCGGCGCCGAACTGCGCCCCGGCCAGCGACACCACCAGCAGCTCGACGAGCAGCGCCAGCATCGCGCCCTTGACGCCGCCCGCGGGCAGCATCGAGCCGCGCAGCGCGGCCTTCGCGTCGGTGGTCGGCTCCCCGGCCTCGTCGAGCGCCCAACCCAGCGGAATCGGCTGGCCGGCCTTGGCGGCGACCATGATCTTGCCGCGCGCGACCTCGGACAGCGACAGGTCGATCACCACCGGCGCGGCGCCGCGTCGCGGAAACACCGCGGCGATCGGATTGGTGCCGAACAGCGGCTTGCGTCCGCCCCAGGCCGGCATCGCCGCCGGCGAGTTGCCCAGCGCGATGCCGATCATGCCGGCGGCGGCGACGGGCTCCAGATGGGAGGCCGCGGCGCCGAAGTGATGGCTGTTGGTGACCGCGGCCACGCAGACGCCGAGCTCGCGCGCGCGGGCGATCGCGTGCTCGATCGCCATCGCACAGGCCGGGAAGGCGAAGCCGCATTGGGCGTCGACCAGCAGCGCGGCACGCTGTTGTCGGCCCTGTCCGCCCTGTCCGCCCTGTCCGCCCTGTCTCTCCGGCTCGCCGGGCGTGCGCAGTACCGGTACCACCGCGCCATCGACGCGATCGCGCCGCAGATGCGCGACATACATCGGCACCCGGGACACGCCGTGCGAGGCGAGGCCGACGGCATCGGCGCGCACCAGCGCGGCGGCAGTGGCTTCGGCCTGCAGCGCGCTCGCGCCGGCGCGGCGCAGCGCGGCTTCGGCCAAACGCGTCAGGCGTGCGGCATCGACCGTGCTGGCGTTGGCGCTTGCGTTGGCGCTTGCGTTGGCGTTGCCGCTTGCGTTGGCGTTGCCGCTTGCGTTGGCGTTTGCGGTGGCGCTTGCGTTGGCGTTTGCGGTGGCCCCGGAATTGGCGCCGGCATCGGCGCCCGGGTTGACGCGTGCGTTGCCGCTTGCGTTGGCGCTCGTATTGGCAGCGCTCATGCAGTTCCCTCCTCAAGCGCCTGCCGCACCTGCTGCGCGATCAGCATCGACACGCGCGCATTGGCTTCGCGCGTGACTCCGCCGATATGCGGCGTCAACACCAGATTGGGCACGCCCTCCAGCGGCGAGCCGGCCGGCAGCGGCTCGCGCTCGAACACGTCGAGCGCGGCGCCAGCCAGATGGCCCTCGCGCAGCGCCGCAGCCAACGCGCCCTCGTCGACCACGCCGCCGCGCGCGGTGTTGACCAGCACCGCGCCCGGCCGCATCGCGGCGAGCCGCCGCGCGTCGAGCAGATGCCGGGTCGCCGGCACCAGCGGCACGTGCAGGCTGACCGCATCGGCTTCCGCGAGCAGCGCATCGAGGCCGCGCGGCGCGACGCCGCTGCGTTGCCAGACCGGATCGTCATCGCGCAGCATCGGATCGTGCGCAACCACGCGCATGCCGAAGGCCTGGGCGAGCGCCGCGGTCTGCCGGCCGATATCGCCGAAGCCGATCAGGCCCAGCGTCTTGCCCAGCGCCTCGCGCCCCTCCGAAAGACGCGCGCGCGGCCATTTGCCCTGCATCACCTCGCCGCTGCCCTGATAGGCGCCGCGCAGCAGCATCGCCACCGTGGTGACCACGTACTCGGCGACCGAACGCGCATTGGCGCCGGTGGCCGGGATCACGCGGATGCCGCGCGCCTTGCACGATTCGACATCGATGTTGTCCAGGCCGACGCCGAGCCGCCCCACCACGCGCAGGCGCGGCGCGCTGTCGAGCAGCGCCACATCGACCTGCGTACGGTTGCGCACGATCAGCGCGTCCGCCGAAGGCAGCGCCGCCAGCAGCTCGGCGCGCCGATCGACCCAGTCGGGCTCGTAGCGCAGTTCGAACCCGGGCGTCAGCGCGGCCACCGCGTCCGGGTCCATGAACTCGCTGATGCAGATCCGCTTCATCAGGCCGACTCGTGGATGCGGGTCAGCACGAACTCGCGGTGGCCCAGCGCCTCGGCCGCGGTCCAGCGGCCGTTGGCGGTCGCCAGCATGCACTCGAGCAGCTTGTCGCCGGTCTGGTCCAGGTTCAGCTCGCGCTGCAGCAGGCCGGAGCAATCGACGTCCATGTGCTCGCTCATCAGGCGCACGGTGCGCGGGTTCGCGCACAGCTTGATCACCGGCACGATCGGGTTGCCGATCACGTTGCCCTGCCCGGTCGGGAAGAAATGCACGACGAAGCCGGATGCCGCGCACAGCGTCACCATCTCGGCCGCGGCCGACGACGAGTCCATGAACCACAGGCCGGGATGGGTCGGCTCCTCGGCCTTGTCGAGCACGCCGTCGACCGTGCATTTCTTGCCGATCTTCTGGATGTTGCCGAGCGCCTTCTCCTCGATCGTGGTCAGGCCGCCCGCGATATTGCCCTTGGTCGGCTGCGATTCCGACAGATCGGTGGTCTTCCAGCGGTCGATCATGGCCTGATAGCGCTCGAACATCGCCATGAACTGGTGGCGCACCTCGTCGTTGGCGCAGCGTGCGGCGACGATATGCTCGCCGCCGGTCAGCTCCGAGGTTTCGCCAAACACCAGCGTGGTGCCGAGCGGATGCAGCTTGTCGAAGGCATTGCCGACGGTCGGATTGGCGCCGCAGCCCGACGTCGTATCCGACTCGCCGCACTTGGTCGATACCCACAGGTCGGCGATCGGGCATTCGACGCGATGCAGCGCGGTGGCGTACTGCACGAATTCCTTGGCGGCCTTCGATGCGCGCTTGATGGTCTCGTGGTCGCCGTGGCCCTCGATGCCGAAGCCGACCACCGGCTTGCCGGTCTTCGCGATGCCGTCGACCACGCGCTTGGTCCAGCCGTCCTCGATGCCGATCACCACCACGGCGGCGACGTTCGGATTGCTGCCCGCGCCGATCAGCGTGCGGAAATGCAGATCCAGGTCCGGACCGAACTGCAGGCGGCCATAGGGATGGGGAATCGCCATCGTGCCCTTGATCGCATGCGCGACCGCCTCGGCGGCGGCGTTGGACAGGTCGTCCAGCGGCAGGATGATGACGTGGTTGCGGACGCCGACCCGGCCGTTGTCGCGGCGGTAGCCCCAGAAGGTGGTGTTTTGATCGATGATGGACATGGCGTGGTGTTCGGTTCTCGAATGACTGGAATCGCCTCGATGGGCTGCGATGGCTGCAAGAGCGGCGATGGCGGGGATGGCTGGACCGAAAGGCTTTTCCTCACGGACTGCCGGGCGGCGCCGCTTACCAGCGCTTGGTCTTGATGTTGTGCACGTGAGCGTGCTCGCCGGCCTTGATCGGCGCGACCACCTTGCCGATGTCGACGCCGTACTTGTAGACCGTGTCGTTCGGCGCCATGTCGCGCAGCGCCACCTTGTGGCCGATCGGAATCGGCTGGCGCGCGGTCACCGTGATGGTGCGGTCCTCGTCCATGATCCAGGCGTTCAGCTCGGTGCCGGCCTCGATCCCTTCCACCACGGCCACGGCCACCGTGTCCTTGGCGTCGTGCAATACGACGTGAATCATCGTTGTGTCTCCTCTGTGGGTTGGTGCGTGCATCGGATCATAGGTGGTCAAATCATAAAGGTCAACCAACTCATCTATATGAATTAGATGTATATCGATCCGCACTCGAGGCGCCGTGGCCTGCCAACGTAACCCGCCTTTGAAATGAGAAGCGTTTGCTGTCGCACGGACAAAGGCCCACGGGCCGCCGACCATCGGCTTTCGCGGAGCTTTCCATGGCCGCGGCCGCCCGGTGCCGAAGGGAGATCGGCCGCCCAGCCTCCGCTCATCGGGAGAGTCGGCCATGCGTCCGATCAGACTGCTGTTGGTGGCGTCGCTGCTGCTGAACCTGGCGTTCGTCAGCGCCACCGTGATGGCGATCCACCGCCTCGGCGGCATCGGCTATCTCGCCTTCAAGCTCAAGCACCGCGACGACGGCTCCGGCTACAGCGCCGGACGGCTGCAGCATCTGCGCTCGCTCGATGCCGCGCTGCCCGCCGGCAAGATCGTCTTCGTCGGCGACTCGATCACCGAAGCCGGGGAATGGAGCGAGTTTCTCGGCCACCACGATGTGGTCAATCGTGGCATCGGCGGCGATTCGACGGCACGCATCCTCGATCGCATCGAGTCGGTGGCAAAGACGCGGCCGTCCAAGCTGTTCCTGATGGCGGGCATCAACGATCTCGGCGCGTTCGACGAGCGCGAGGTGTTCGACCGCTATCGGCAGATCGTCGACACGGTCAGGCGCGTGTCGCCCGGCACGCGGATCTATCTGCAGAGCACGCTGCCGGTCAATCGCGAGGTACGCGACACCGGCCGCGACAATGGCCGCGTCGCGCAGTTCAATGCGCTGCTGGCCGGGCTGGCGGCCAGCGACGATCGGGTCGAATGGATCGATGTCGCCCGCGCGCTGGCGGACCGGGACGGCAACCTGGATCGCGCCTATACCTATGACGGCGTGCATCTGAACGGCGAGGGCTATGCGCGCTGGAAGGCCGTGATCCTGCCGTATCTGCACGGCACCAGCGTCGCGACGCGGTAGGGGCGTGGCGACGCGGTGGGGGCGTGATCACGCGATAGAGGCGTGACGACGCAGTCGGTACGTCGAGACGCGATAGGAGCGTGGCGCGCGATCGAGGCGTAACGACACGATGGCGTGCGACCACGCGTTTGGGCGCGACGACGCGATTGGGTGTGACGACGCGAATGGGCGTGACGACGCGAATGGGTCGTGCGGCTGCCGGAAGCAATCCGCGGCCCTGGCGTGGGCAACGCCCCCGCCCCCGCCCCCGGCTTCTGGTATGTTCGGCGTCATCGCTTGCGCGAGCCATCACTCGTCGCCTGTCCTCCGCCTGCGTACCGCCTTCCCGACCACGCCGCCATGTTCCTGGTGCTCGCCCCTTGCCCCGCGTTGGCGCCCTACGTCAACGGCTACTGGTTCGTCCAGGACCTGGAGGGCGTGTACGAAGGGCAGCCCATCGAGACCTGTCCTTACCCGGGCGCGGTGCTGTCGGTGAACTTCGGCCGTCCCAATGCGATGGAGGGCGGGCCCACGGTCCCCAAAGTCTCGCTGCTGGGCTTCCAGTCGAACAGCCGTCGCTGGCGCTCGTGGTCGGACACGTATTTCGTCATGGCGATGCTCAGTGGCATTGGGCTGGCGCGGCTGTTCCCCGGCATTGGCGCGGACTGCAAGGATCGCCTGATGGACCTTGCCGCCTATCTGGGCGATGGAAGGGCCTGCTCGCTTGCGGCCGACCTCAGCGCCGCCTGGGCGCCGCGCCGGATCGCCGGCCAACTGGACGCCTGGCTGCTGCGGCGCCTCGACGCCACCCGCGCGCCGATCGAGCTGCCGACGCTCGCCGCGGCCCACGCGCTGTTGCGCCAGGGCCGGCAGGTGCAGGACATCGCCCGGCTGATCGCCGTCAATCGGCGCCAACTGCATCGATGGTTCGAGCGGCATCTCGGCGTCGGCCCCAAGCAGCTGATGGACCTGGAACGGCTGCAGTCGAGCATCCAGGCCGTGCAACGCGGCGATGGGGACGCGCTGTCCGGCTACAGCGACCAGGCGCACCAGATCCGCAACTGGCGGCGGCGTCTGGCCCAGACACCGGGCGGCTACGCCCGCGGCGGGCCTTCGCCACTGGCCGAATACTTCGGCCGGCAACCGGGAGAGGGCCCGGCCTTCTATCTCTGACGGGGCGAGGTCGAAGCGTCGCGAACGGTCCCAAGCTGTCCCGAGCCGTCCTCAGCCATCCCCAGCCGTCCCAAGCTGTCCCCGGCCGTCCCTAGCCGTCCCAATCCGTCCCAAGCCGTCTCCGGCCGTCCCAGGCCGTCTCCGGCCGTCCCAACTCCCAAGTCCCAAGTCCCAAGTCGCAAGTCCCGAGTCCCGAGTCCCGAGTCCCGAGTCCCGAGTCCCGAGTCCCGAGTCCCGAGTCCCGAGTCCCGAGTCCCGAGTCCCGAGTCCCGAGTCCCGAGTCCCGAGTCCCGAGTCCCAAGTCGTCCCAGGCGGTCGAGGCGGTCGAGGCGGTCCAGCGGTTCAAAACGGTCCCAAACGTTCAATACGGCGCGTCCGCGCCGCGGCATCCTGCGGCACTCGACAGGAGGGACGTATGGACGTTGAAGAGATTGCGTTGGAACGAACGCTCGTCGACTACACCGACGGCGCGACAACCTTCGAGGGTTACGTGGCCCGGCCCGCCGGCCTCGGGTCATCCGCGCCCTGCGTGCTGCTGGCCCACGAGTGGAGCGGCCTGAGCGAGCCCATCAAGCGCAGCGCCGGCCGGCTCGCCGCATTGGGCTACGTCTGCTTCGCCGCCGACGTCTATGGCAAGGGCGTGCGCGGCGACCCGATGGGCGACAACTCGCATCTGATGAATCCGATGCTGGCCGACCGTGCCCTGTTGCAGCGCCGGCTGCTGGCGGGACTCGATGCCGCCACGGCGCTTCCCGGCGTCGACCCGCGCCGCATCGCCGCGGTCGGCTACTGCTTCGGCGGCTTGTGCGCGCTGGACCTGGCACGCGCGGCGCCGCCGAACCTGGTCGCCGCCATCAGCATCCACGGCGTTCTGCAGCCGCCACGGATCGGCCCGCAGCGGCCAATCTCCGCGAGCGTCCTGCTGCTGCACGGCTGGGAAGACCCGGTCGCGCCGCCGGCCGATGTGCTGGCCATTGCCAGGGAACTGACCGACGCGGGAGCGGACTGGCAGTTGCACGCCTACGGCCACGCCCGCCACGCCTTCACCTTCGCCGGCGCGAATTTCCCCGAGCGCGGCATCGTCCATGACCCGCGGGCCGACAGGCGCTCCTGGGCCGCGATGAAGGCGTTCCTGGCGGAGCAGCTGGGGGCGAAAGGCTAGCGGCGACGGCAGGTTTCTTCTTGCCGCCCGCAAAAAAAAAGCAGGCGGCGAAGCCCTCCGGGCATTCGCCGCCGCATCCTCCCGCACTGCCTTACTTCTGTTGCTGCTGCTTGCGCTCGCGCTGTTGGCCGCCTTGCTGCTGCTGGCCGCCCTTGCTTTGCTGCTGTTGTTGCTGCTGCTTGCTGCCGCTCTTCTGGCCTTGGCCTTGCTGTTGCTGAGTCATGATGGTCTCCGGATGTGCGGACAAGACGTCCGGACTCGAACCGATGCATCGAGCGTGCCAGCGCGCCGATCGGGCGTGATACCGGCGTGGGGAGACCTATCGTGCGCAGCGTAGGCGTCGTCCGCTTCGGTAAGGCAGTCGATGTCGCAGAATCTGCACGAGGTATTGTCAATGCTGCAAACGGAACCTCTACCGGACCTGTTCGGCGGACCTGTGGGGGCCGCGCAGCAGGCCGCGGACCGTTGTCGGCGGGCGGCTCAGAACCAGACGCGCACGCCGGCGACAAAGCGCGTCTCGCCGCTGCGGCCGCCGGAGGCGCGCACCATGTCGGCGGTATTGCCGAACGTCTGGTAGCGCTCGACGCCGATGTACGGCGCGAACTGGCGGCTGAACTCGTAGCGTAGGCGCACGCCGACCGCGCCGTTGGACAGGCCGCTGCCGACGCCGATCTCGCGGTCGTTCTTGCCGTAGAAATTGGCCTCGACGCGCGGCTGCAGGATCAGGCGCTGCGTGACCAGCAGCTCGTACTCGGCGGACAGCCGCAGCGCCGTCCGCCCTTCGGTGCCGAGGTAGCCGGTGGCGTCGAGCTCGAACCAGTAGGGCGCCAGCCCCTGCACGCCGAATGCGAGCCAGTTGCGTGCGGGGCGACCGTGGCCGGCGTCGTTGCGGATGCCGAGCTGCGTGTCCCAATAGCTGGCGATGGCGTGGCCCCACAGCAGTTCGGTGCGGGCCTCGTGGACCTTGCCGCGCTCGACCTCGCCTTCGGCCTTGATGACCAGCCGGTCATAGGTGCCGCCGAACCAGGCCTGCGCCTCGTAGGCGGCCGCGTTGGTGTCGCTGCCGCGCGCCCATTCGAGGCGGTCCACCAGTACCGAGCCGAACAGGTGCTCGTCGGCCATATGCAGCTGCCGATGGGGACCGAGCGCGTACTGCCCGACGCCGAGGCGATGGCCACCGGAATAGGCGTGCGGATCGCGGGCATCGGGCGGCGCGCTGCCGCCCTGCATCTTCATGTCGCCGTGGTCCATTGCCGGCTTCGCGGCGCTGCCGTGCTGATGCTGCTGATGCTCCTGGTGTTGCTGATGCTCCCGGTGCTGCTGGTCTTGCTGATGCTCCTGGTGCTGCTGGTCCTGTCGGTGCTGCTGGTCTTGCTGATGCTCCTGGTGCTGCGGGTGCTGCGGGTGCTGCTGGTGCTGCTGATGCTGCTGGTGGTCACCGTGATCGTGCTGGTGCGGCTGCTGCCCCCAAGCAGCCCCGATGCCGGCGGCTGCCAGCAGGATGGCAAGAAGTATGTTCGATGGCATGGCTCGGGCCCCGTGCGTCTTGGAATTTGGATGGAACATCGGGCCAGTCAGGCCACCAGCACTTCGCGGAACATGCCTGCGTCCATATGCATCATCAGATGGCAATGCCAGGCCCAGCGGCCGAGCGCATCGGCCGTGACGAGGAAGCTGATGCGCTGGGCCGGCTGCACCGGAATCGTGTGCCGCCGCGCCTGGAAGGAGCCGTCCGGCGCCTCCAGCTCGCTCCACATGCCGTGCAGATGCATCGGGTGGGTCATCATCGTGTCGTTATGCAGGATCACGCGCAGCCGCTCGCCGTGGCGGAAATGGACCGGCGTGGACTTGCCGAACTCCAGGCCGTCGAAGGACCAGGTGTAGCGCTCCATATTGCCGGTCAGGTGCAGTTCCACTTCCCTGTTCGGCCCGCGCGGGTCCATCGGACCGCCGACCGTGCGCATGTCGGCCAGCGTCAGCACGCGGCGTCCGTTGTTGCGCAGCCCGATGCCGGGGTCGTCGAGGTTGGTCCGTGCCATGTCGACCCGCATATCGGTGCTCGGGCCGTATTCGGTGCGCGCGTGGCGGGCGGTCCTGCTGGGGATCTTCAGCGAGCCGTTTGCCGGCACCGTCGGCATGGCGTGCTGGCCGTGGTCCATCGCCATGCCGCCGTGGTGCATGCCGTGCGCCCCGTGCGTGTCGTGCATGCTGTGCATGCCATGCGTGCCGTGCGTACCATGCGCGCCATGCGTGCTGTGCATGCCGCGCTCGCTGTCCGTCCCGTGCGTGCCATGCATGGCGCCGTGGTTGTGCCCGCCGCCATGGCTCATCCCAGCCATCCCACCCATCGCCCCCATGTCGCCCATCATGTCCGTCATGGTCAGCCACTCGGCCTTGTCCAGCGCGGGCACGGCGGCCTGCAGCCCCTCGCGCGTCGCCAGCGTGCCGCGCGCGTAGCCGGTGCGGTCCATCGCCTGCGAGAAGATCGTGTAGGCCTCGTCGCGCGGCTCGACCAGGACATCGCAGGTCTCGCCGGGACCGAAACGGAATTCGTCGACCGTCACCGGCTCGATGTTCTGGCCGTCGACCTGCACGACCTTGAGCTTCAGCCCCGGAATGCGCACGTCATAGAAGGTATTGCCGCTGCCATTGATGAAGCGCAGCCGAACCTTGTCGCCCGGCTTGAACAGGCCCGTCCAGTTGCCGGCCGGCGTCACGCCATTGGTCAGGTAGGTCAGCGTATGCGCGGACAGGTCGGCCAGATCGGTGGGGCTCATCCGCATCTGGTTCCACATGCGGCGCTTGTCGACGGCGGCCTTGATGCCGTCGTTGGCGACATCGCGGAAGAAGTCGACGACGGTGGGTTGGTTGTAGTTGTAGTAGTCGCTCTGGGTCTTGAGCTTGGACAGCACGCGCATGCCGTCCTCGTCGGTCCAGTCGGACAGCAGCACGGTATGGTCGCGGTCCGCGCGGATCGGATCGTCGTCGCCGTCGATGATCAGGCCGCCGTAGACGCCGGTCATCTCCTGGAAGCCGGAGTGCGAGTGGTACCAGTAGCTGCCGCTCTGCACGACCTTGAAGCGGTAGGTGAAGGTCTCGCCCGGCGCGATGCCGGGGAAGCTGATGCCGGGCACGCCGTCCATCTCGAACGGCAGGATGATGCCGTGCCAGTGGATCGAGGTCGGCTCGCGCAGGCGGTTGGTCACGCGGATGGTCACCGTATCGCCCTTGCGCCAGCGCAGCGTCGGGCCCGGCAGCATGCCGTTGATGGTGTGGGCGATGGCGGGCTTGCCGGTGAAGTTGACGACCGCCTCTTCGATGAACAGGTCGAACTCGGTGCCGGTCAGCACCGGCGCGCTGCCGCTGCCCGCCCGCCGCGGACGGTCCGCGCGCTGCGCCCATGCCGCGCCGGGCACGCCGGACAGTGCACCGAGCACGCCGCCCGCGACCAGCCCTTGCACGAAGCGCCGGCGGGACAGATGAGGCGGCAGGGCCAGGGTGGTTGGGGCGCTACGGGGCATGGAGGCGGTCCTTGTGGTCTATCGGCGATCGGCGTCGGCGATCGGCGTCGGCGATCGGCGTCGACCACCCGCGTCGACGATCGCACGATCGGCGTCGGAGACGCTTCAATCGGTGATCGTCAATCGCAAATGGCCTCGGCAGGATAAGGACCAGGCAGTAACCAACCAATTACCCCGACATTACATTCCGGTAAGGTTGGCGTCATGTTGGGCCGCCTCGCCCTACACTATCGCGACGGTTGCGCCAGGCGCCGATGGCCGGCGACGCGCGCAGGGCACAGCCCACAGCGGGACGCGGAAAACAGGAAGCCGAAGCCCGACGCGCGGCACAGGAAGCCGGAAGCGGGAAGTGGGAAGCGGGAAGTGGGAAGCGGGAAGTGGGAAGTGGGAAGCGGGAAGCGGGAAGCGGGAAGCGGGAAGCGGGAAGCAGAGAGTAGCAAGCAGGAAGCGCCGATGAAATTGCTGGTAGTCGAAGACGAGGCCAAGACCGGGGAATACCTGCGGCAGGGGCTGACCGAGGCGGGGTTCGTGGTGGACCTGGCCGCCAACGGCCTGGATGGCCAGCATCTGGCCATGACCGAGCCGTACGACCTGATCGTGCTCGACGTGATGCTGCCCGACGTCGACGGCTGGCGCATCGTGCAGACGCTGCGGGCCGCCGACAACCGGGTCCCGGTGCTGTTCCTGACGGCGCGCGACAGCGTGGCCGATCGCGTCAAGGGCCTGGAGCTCGGCGCCGACGACTATCTGGTCAAACCCTTTGCCTTTGCCGAGTTGCTGGCGCGCGTCCGCACGCTGCTGCGCCGCGGCGCCACGCAAGTAGCGCTGGACCGCATCCAGATCGCCGACCTGGTGCTCGACCTGGCCCGCCGCCGCGCCACCCGCGCCGGCCGCCGCATCGTGCTGACCAACAAGGAATTCTCGCTGCTCGAACTGCTGGCGCGCCGGCGGGGCGAGGTGCTGCCGCGCTCGCTGATCGCCTCGCAGGTTTGGGACATGAACTTCGACAGCGACAGCAATGTGATCGACGTCGCCATCCGCCGCCTGCGCGCCAAGATCGACGACGACTTCGACCTCAAGCTGATCCAGACGGTACGCGGCATGGGCTACGTGCTCGAGAACCCGGAGGACGGCGACTGATGCCGCGCCTCTCGCTGACGGCCCGGCTGACCGCGTTGTTCTCGCTGACCTCCGCCTGCGTGCTGCTGGGCCTGGGTTGGCTGATCTTCTGGGCGATGGACCGGCACTTCGCCGATCAGGACTACGCGCTGCTCGGGGACAATCTGCGCATGGTCGAACGGATCGTGGCGACGGGCCCGTCCGACGGCATCGCGGCGCGGCTGGCCGACGCGCAGAAGCACCACGGCGGCCTGCTGATCCATGTGCAAGGCAAGCGAGGCGAGCCGCTGTTTGCGAGCCCCGGCTTCGATTTCGGCGCGGCGCTCGAGGCGGCGGCGCGGACGGATGCGGGGGCGCGCCTCGATGCGGACGGCGCGGCCGGTGCGAACGCTGCGGACGGTGCCGATGGCGCGGACGGCTCGCAGGGCAATGGGCTCGAATGGCGGCAGAACGGCCAGCTGTATCGCGGCATGGTCCGCACGGTGCGCGATCCGGGCACGGGAGAGCCGCTGCGCATGCTGGTCGGCATGGACACAGAGATCCACGATCACTTCATTCACGCGTTCCGCCAGTCGCTGGTGTTCTATATCGCGCTGGCCGCGCTGGCCAGCGGCGTGCTCGGCTGGTGGGCGGCGCGCCGCGGGCTGTCGCCGCTGCGCACGATGGCCTCGCGCGCGCAGACCGTGACGGGCAGCAAGCTGTACGAGCGGATGCCCGTCGAAGCGGTGCCGGTTGAAATGGCGGACCTGGCGGCGAACCTGAACGCGATGCTGGCGCGGCTGCAGGACGATTTCCGCCGGCTGTCCGAATTCTCGTCCGACCTGGCGCACGAGCTGCGCACGCCGATCACCAACCTGATGACGCAGACCCAGGTTGCGCTGTCGCAGCCACGCGATGCCGGCAATTACCGCGACATCCTGGCGTCGAACGCCGAGGAACTGCAGCGCCTCGCCCGCATGGTGTCCGACATGCTGTACCTGGCCAAGATGGAACACGGGCTCGATCTGCCGAACACCGAGGCGATCCGCATCGCCGACGAGGTGCGCGCGCTGTTCGACTTCTACGAGGCGCTGGCCGAGGACAAGGCGGTGCGACTGGATCTGCGGGGCGACGGCCGCATCCAGGGCGACCGGCTGATGCTGCGGCGGGCGCTGAGCAATCTGATTTCGAATGCGCTGCGCTATACGCCGCCCGGCGGCACGATCGTCGTCGAGGTGGCGGACGCCGGAGAACACGTCGAGGTCGCGGTGGAGAACGACGGCGCCGAGATCGACGCCGCCTTGCTGCCTTCGATCTTCGACCGCTTCTCTCGCGGGGACAAGTCCCGCACGAGGCCGGAATCGGACAGCGTGGGGTTGGGGCTGTCGATTACCAGGGCCATCATGCTGGCGCACGGCGGGGATATCGCGGTGCGGTCCGAGCGGGGGAAGACGCGGTTTGCGTTGCGGTTTCCGAAGCGGATGGATGATGGGCCGAGGACTGACCGAGGACTGACCGAGGACTGACCGAGGACTGACCGAGGACTGACCGAGGACTGACCGAGTGCTGACCGCCGCGGACCAGCTGACGGGCATGAAAAAGGGCGCTGCGGCCGGTGCCGCAGCGCCCTTTTTGCTGAGGGCAACGCCTTGCCGATTTCCTTATTCCACCGTCACCGACTTCGCCAGATTGCGCGGCTTGTCGACGTCGGTACCACGCGCGCACGCGGTGTGATACGCCAGCAATTGCAGCGGCACCACATGCAGGATCGGCGACAGGTCGCCGTAGTGCTCGGGCAGGCGGATCACCTGGATGCCGTCGGTCGACGTAATGTGCGTGTCCGCGTCGGCGAACACATAAAGCCGGCCGCCGCGGGCACGCACTTCCTGGATGTTCGACTTCAGCTTTTCCAGCAGCGCGTCGTTCGGCGCCACCGTGACCACCGGCATCGCCTCGGTCACCAGCGCCAGCGGCCCGTGCTTGAGCTCGCCGGCCGGATAGGCCTCGGCGTGGATGTACGAGATTTCCTTCAGCTTCAGCGCGCCTTCCAGCGCGATCGGATAGTGCAGGCCGCGGCCGAGGAACAGCGCGTTCTCGCGGCGGGCGAAGTCCTCCGACCAGGCGATGATCTGCGGCTCCAGCGCCAGCACGCCGTGCAGCGCGGCCGGCAGGTGGCGCAGGTTCGCCAGCGCCCTGGCCTGGCTTTCCTCCGACAGCGTGCCGCGCAGCTTGGCCAGCGCCAGCGTCAGCATGTACAGCGCGGCCAGCTGCGTGGTGAAGGCCTTGGTCGAGGCGACGCCGATCTCGGTGCCCGCGCGCGTGATGAAGCGCAGCTCGGTTTCGCGGACCATCGCGCTGCTGGCGACGTTGCAGATGCACAGCGTGTGCTCGTGGCCCAGGCCCTTGGCATGGCGCAGCGCGGCCAGCGTGTCGGCGGTCTCGCCCGATTGCGAGATCACGACCACCAGCTGGCGCGGATTGGGTACCGTTTCGCGGTAGCGGTATTCGCTGGCGACCTCGACCTGGGTCGGGATGCGGGCGATCGCTTCGAGCCAGTACTTGGCGGTGCAGCCCGAGTAATAGCTGGTGCCGCAGGCCAGGATCAGCACGCTGTCGATATTGGCGAACACCTGCGCGGCGCGTTCGCCGAACTGGCTCGGCTCGATGCTTTCGATGCCCTCGAGCGTGTCGGCCAGCGCGCGCGGCTGCTCGAAGATTTCCTTCTGCATGAAATGCCGGTACGGGCCGAGATCGACGGCCGCCGCATGGGCTTCGACCACGCGCACTTCGCGCTCGACCGGCTCGTCGTTGACGTCGTGGATCGTGATCGCGTCGCGGCGCACCTCGACCACGTCGCCCTCTTCCAGATAGATCACGCGGTTGGCGGTGCCGGCGACGGCCAGCGCGTCGGAGGCGAGGAAGGCCTCGCCTTCGCCGAGCGCAGCAACCAGCGGCGAGCCGGCGCGCGCGCCGACCACGCAGTCGGGCTGGTCCTTGGCGACCACGGCGATCGCATAGGCGCCGTGCAGGCGCTTGGTGATCGCCCGCACCGAGGCGAACAGGTCGCCGCGCGTGGCGCTGCTCGGATAGGTGTAGGCCTGATGCACCAGATGGGCGACCACTTCGGTATCGGTCTGCGAATCGAAGCCGTAGCCGGCGGCGCGCAGTTCGTCGCGCAGCGGCTCGTAGTTTTCGATGATGCCGTTGTGCACCAGCGCGATGGTCTCGCCGGAGAAGTGCGGGTGGGCGTTGATGGTGTCGGGCTTGCCGTGCGTGGCCCAGCGCGTGTGGGCCACGCCGATCGTGCCGGACAGGCCGGAGCCGCGCGTCTGCTCGTCCAGGTCCGCCACCCGCGACACGGTGCGGGCGCGCTCGAGCGTGTCCTCGCGGACCACTGCCACGCCGCACGAGTCATAGCCGCGGTATTCCAGGCGGCGCAGGCCTTCGATCAGAACCGGAACGATATTGCGCGTCGAAACCGCGCCGACGATGCCACACATGTTGCTCTCCCTGGGTGCCGCGGCTCGTGACCGCCTGCGTTGATGCTTTGTTCGATGTCCTGGCTGGCGGGCGCTTGTGCCGCCCGCCCCGGGCCTTGCGCGCCGGCCAGCGCGGTGCGCCTATCTTACTTCGTGCCCTGCCTGGGCTGCTTGACCGGCCGCTGCCAGCCGGGGATGGTCGTCTGCTTGGCGCGCGACAGCGTCAGCTGGTCGGCCGGCGCTTCCTTGGTCAGCGTGGTGCCGGCGCCCAGCGTCGCGCCGCGGCGTACCGTGACGGGCGCGACCAGCTGCGAGTCCGAGCCGATGAAGACGTCGTCCTCGATCACCGTGCGGTGCTTGTTGACGCCGTCGTAGTTGCAGGTGATGGTGCCGGCGCCGATGTTGACGCGCGAGCCGACCGTGGCGTCGCCGACGTAGGCAAGATGGTTGGCCTTGCTGTGCGCGGCGATCTGGCTGTTCTTGACCTCGACGAAGTTGCCGATATGGACGTCCTCGCCCAGTTCGGTGCCGGGACGCAGCCGGGCATAGGGCCCGATCCGGCCGTCCGCGCCGACCTGCGCCTGCTCCAGATGGCAGAAGGCCAGCACGCGTGCCCCGGAACCGATGCGGCTATCCCGGATCACACAGTGAGGACCGATCTGCACGCCGTCTTCCAGGTGAACCCGTCCCTCGAACACGCATCCCACGTCGATCGTGACGTCTCGGCCACATGTCAGTTCGCCCCGGATATCGATCCGGGCCGGGTCGAGCACGGTCACGCCGGCTTCCAGCAGGCGCATCGCCTGGTTGCGCTGGTGCAGGCGTTCGAGTTCGGCCAGTTGCACCTTGCTGTTGACGCCCAGCGTCTCCCACAGCGCGCCCGGCTGGGCGGACACGACCTCGACGCCATCGGCGACCGCGCGCTCGACGGTATCGGTGAGGTAGTACTCACCTTGCGCGTTATCGTTGCGCAGCGTGGACAGCCACTCGGTCAGCTTCGCGGTCGGGCAGACCACGATGCCGGTATTGATCTCGCGGATCGCGCGCTCGGCTTCGCTGGCGTCCTTCTGCTCGACGATGCGGGCGATGCTGCCGGCGGCGTCGCGCACGATACGGCCGTAGCCGGTCGGATCGTCCATCTCGACGGTCAGGATGCCGAAGCGGTCCTGCCCGGCGGCTTCCACCAGACGGGCCAGCGTGTCGGCCCGGGTCAGCGGCACGTCGCCGTACAGCACCAGCGTCGGCTGGGCCGGATCGAGCAGCGGCAGCGCCTGCATCACCGCATGGCCGGTTCCGAGCTGTTGGGCCTGCAGCGCGAAGGCGACATCGGGCGCGGCGACCGCAGCCTGTACCCGCTCGGCGCCATGGCCCACGACCACCACCAGCCGCGTCGGCGACAGCGTACGCGCGGTATCGATCACATGAGCAAGCAGCGGCCGGCCGGCCAGCGGATGCAGCACCTTCGGCAAATCGGAATGCATCCGTTTGCCCATGCCGGCGGCGAGAATGACGATGTTCACGAGGAGGTTCCTAAGTGAGTGCGCCCGAATTGACATCCGGATCGGAAAGACGCGCGACCAGCCCCGACGTGACAGCCGGGCGTTGGCGCAACTGGCGGACGGTGGACCGTTCATCGGCCTCATCCCGCCATGGACGGAGCCATGCGGAAGCCGTCGCCGGCACCCCGCCATCGTCCGCAAACCGTTGCCAGACCTTGCCTGGCGGGCGGCGGAGAGGTGCCGTTGGCGCGTCCGGCGATTCTAGCATGGGGGGTATCCGCCGCTTGACGGCTGTTGCGCAAATTCACAATGTGCGGTGGCGCGAACTGATCGCGGCGGGGATGCTGGTATTGCTGACCGCCTGCAATGCGATGAAGCTCGGCTACCAGCAGGGCGACCACCTGGCCTACTGGTGGATCGACAACTATGTCGACGTCACCGACGACCAGGAGCCGCAGACCCGGGATGCGATCGCCCGCTTCTTCGCCTGGCACCGGCGCGAGCAGCTGCCCGAGATCGCCGCCTTGCTGCAACGCGCCAAGAGCGAGGTGCAAGGGCCGGTGACCGAGGCCCAGCTGGAGCGCGTGCGCGACGATACGCAACGGATGGCCCGCGTCGCCTTCGACCATGCGATCCCGGATGTCGCCGATCTGCTGTTGACACTGACGCCGGACCAGATCAAGCGGATGGAGCGCAAGTTCGCCGACGGCAACGAGAAGTACCGCAGGAAATTCCTGCGCGGCAGCCCCGACGATCGCCTCGAGGCCCGTTACGACAAGGTGATGGAGTGGGCCACGCTGATCTACGGGCGCTTCTCGCGCGAGCAGCAGGACGCGATCCGCGCCGCGCTCCGCCCGGTGGTCGACAACGCCGAGTCGCGCTTCGGCGAACGGGTGAAACGCCAGCAGGCCTGGATGGCGCTGGTCCGGCAGGTCCAGGCGGAACACCCGCCCAAGGCCCGCGTGATCGCGCTGCTGCAGCGCTTCGGCGACCAGTGGCAGGCGCCGCCGACGCGCGAGCGCCGCGTCAGCTACGAGGCCAATACCGAGGCCGGACTGACGGTGGCGGCGCAGATCGCCAACATGACCACGCCGGAGCAGAAGCGCCACGCGGTCGAGCGCTTCCAGAAGTGGATCGAGGATACGCAGTCGCTGATGCGCGAGGCGCCGCGGCAGCCGGCCACGGTGCCGTCGCGCGCGGCCAACTGAGGCGGCGCCGAAAGAAAGTCGAAGGAAACCCGAAGGAGAGCGGAAGGCGAGCTGTGAGAGAGCCCGCAGGAGCGCCGAAGGCGCGCTGAACGAACCGGTGCTGGACCGCCGAAGCCTGAACGAACCGGTGCCGAGTCCCCGAGGCCTTATTCGGCCGCCGACGCGGCCGCCGCGGCAGCGGCCACCGCCGCGCCCTCGGCCTGCGCGCCCCGCCCCCCCGGCCTCTCGAAACGGACGAATTCCATCCGGTTCTCGGCGCTGCCGCCGGCGAACACCAGCGGCTGCTGCGAGAAGGTCGAGTCGGCGAACAGCGAGGCCTCGTCGACCTTGGCCAGCCCGGTCGCCAGGCCGTTGAAGTCGAACAGCTCGGTATCGGCCAGGTGCGACGGCACCACGTTCTTCAGCGCCGAGAAGATATTGTCGATGCGGCCCGGATTCTGCCGCTCCCACTCGAGCAGCATTTCCTTGACCTTCTTGCGCTGCAGGTTCTCCTGCGAGCCGCACAGATTGCAGGGGATGATCGGGAATTCCATCGCGCGCGCATAGGCGGCAATGTCCTTCTCCGAGCAATAGGCCAGCGGGCGGATCACGATGTGCTGGCCGTCGTCGGTGGCCAGCTTCGGCGGCATCGCCTTCATCTTGCCGCCGAAGAACATGTTCAGGAAGAAGGTCTGGACGATGTCGTCGCGATGGTGGCCCAGCGCGATCTTGTTGGCGCCCAGCTCCTTCGCGGTCCGGTAGATCACGCCCCGGCGCAGCCGCGAACACAGCGAGCAGGTGGTCTTGCCCTCCGGCACCTTCTCCTTGACGATCGAATAGGTGTCGGCCTCGACGATCACGTACTGCACGCCGATATTGTCGAGGTAGCGCGGCAGCACGTCCTCGGGGAAGCCCGGCTGCTTCTGATCGAGATTCATCGCGATCAGCTTGAAGTCGATCGGCGCGCGCTTCTGCAGCGCCATCAGCACCGACAGCATCGTGTACGAGTCCTTGCCGCCCGACAGGCAGACCAGCACCGTATCGCCGTCCTCGATCATCTTGAAGTCGCCGATCGCGCGGCCGGTCTGCGACTGCAGATAGGTCTCGAGGCGGTAGAAGTTCCTGGAGTGGGTCGTTTCGGTCATGGCGGGAGGGAAGGCAACGGGCGGGGCGCCGTTCGGGCGCAATCGAACCGGGTATTTTAGCGGAGCGCCCCAGCGGCTGCATCAAGTGCCGGGGGCATCACGAAGACGCGCGACCCAGCGGCAAGCCTGGCGCCCGGCTCGACGGCGGGCCGATCGCCGGCCTAGCTCTTGATATGAAACACCTCGACCCCGACCGAATCGCAATCAGGATACACGTCCGGCTTCTCGGTCGACACCCGCACCGCGCGCACCTTGGGGTGGCGCAGCATCGCGCGGGCGACGTCGTCGCACAGCGTCTCCTGCAGGTGGACGTGGCCCAGCGCCATGCGCTCGGCGACGGTATTGCGCATGAAGTCGTAGTCGACGACCTCGTGCAGCTTGTCGTCGTGCGGCGTGCTTTCCGCCAGCGGCACGTACAGGTCGATGTTGATCAGCACGCGCTGTTCGCCCTTCTTCTCGAACTCGTGCACGCCGATGTTGATCTGCACTTCGTAGTTGCGCAGGAACATGCGGCGGCAGTCTTGCAGGCTGGGATGGGAAAGAGCGGCGGACATGGCGGCGTGGGCGAGAAAGGGGAGACGGGGGAGAGAAGGGAGCCGGAAATCGGGAATCTGGAACCGGCAAAGGCCGCCGATGGTACAGGCGGCCGCGGCTCCAGGGAAGTCATTCGGTCAGGAACATCACGTCGCGCGCCAGCGGCATCAGGTGCTGGCCGCCGTCCACGTACAGCGTAGTGCCGGTGACCGCGCGGGCCTCGGCGAGATAGGCCACGGCCTGGGCGATATCGTCGGGCGTCGACGACTGGCCCAGCGGCGTCATCCGGTGCGCGCGCTTGAAGCCGCCGCCAGACTGGTCGCCCGACACCAGCGTGATGCCCGGCGCCACGCCGACCACGCGCAGGCGCGGCGCCAACGCCTGGGCCAGCTGCATCGTCGCCGTCTGCAGCGCGGCCTTGGACAGCGTGTACGAGAGGAAGTCCGGGTTCAGGTTGTCGAGCTTCTGGTCCAGCAGGTTGATCACCACGCCGCGCGCATCGTCCGGCAGCGCCCGGTGCAACTCGCGCGACAGCAGCAGCGGCGCGGCGACATTGGTGCGCATATGCGTATCGAGCGAGCCGTAGGAGAAGCTGGTGGCGACGTCGTACTGGAACAGCGAGGCGTTGTTGACCAGGCAGGTCGGCGTGCCGAGGGCGGCGGTGCAGGCGGCGATCAGCCCGCCGGTCGCCGCCTCGTCGGCCAGGTCCGCCTGCAGCACCGCGGCGCGGCGGCCGAGCGCGCGGATCTGTCCGGCGACCTCCTCGGCCTCGTCACGCGAGCGATGGCAGTGCACCGCGATATCCCAGCCGCGCGCCGCCAGTTCCAGCGCGATCGCGCGGCCGATGCGGCGGGCGCCGCCCGTCACCAGCGCAATGCCGCGGCTGGGGCCGGGCGCGACCGCCTGCGTCGACGAGGCCGAGGACGAGGCCGTCGTCGAACCGGGCGCGGCGTCGGAAGAAGTGAAATCTGGCATTGCTACAATCGCGGGATGCAGAAAACCGGTAGTTTACCCCTTCCCTCCGCGGACGCGCTCGATGCCTCCACGGCATTGGCCGCGCGCATCGGCGAGGCGATCGACGCCGCGCAAGGCTGGCTCGGCTTCGATCGCTACATGGCGATGGCGCTCTACACGCCCGGGCTCGGGTACTACAGCGGCGGCGCGGCCAAGTTCGGCCGCGACGTGCGCGACGGCAGCGACTTCATCACCGCCCCCGAACTGACGCCGTTCTTCGCCCGTACGCTGGCGCGCCAGCTGGCGCAATGGCTCGAGCAGGGCCTGGACGAGGTGATGGAATTCGGCGCCGGCACGGGCCGGCTGGCGGCGGATCTGCTGCTGGCGCTCGAAACCGAGGGCCGGCTGCCCTCGCGCTACTGGATCGTCGAACTGTCCGGCGAGCTGCGCGCCCGCCAGCAGGCCACGCTGGCCGCGCGCGCCCCGCATCTGGCCGCCCGGGTGCAGTGGCTCGACGCCCTGCCCGCGCGCTTCGCGGGCGTGGCGATCGGCAACGAGGTCCTCGACGCGATGCCGGTACGGCTCTACGCGCGGGTTGGCGGTGTCTGGCATGAGCGCGGGGTCGCGCGCAGCGATGGCGGCGAGCATGGCAACGATGCGCGCTTCCGCTTCGCCGACCGGCCGCTTGGCGCGGCCGACGTGCCCGCCGCCGTCGCCGCGATTCCGGGCGACCACGACATCGTCACCGAGACCCATGCCGAGGCCGAGGGCTTCGTCCGCTCGCTCGGCGCAATGCTGTCGCGCGGCGCGGCGCTGCTGATCGACTACGGCTTTCCGGCCAGCGAGTACTACCATCCGCAGCGCACCGGCGGCACGCTGATGTGCCATTACCGCCATCACGCCCACCCCGATCCGTTCCTCTATCCGGGGCTGCAGGACATCACGGCCCACGTCAACTTCAGCGGCATCGCGCAGGCGGCGGTGGACGCGGGCCTGGAGGTTGCGGGCTTCGCCTCGCAGGCGCGCCTGCTGATGAATGCCGGCATCACCGAACTGCTGATGTCGCTGGACCCCAACGATGCCCGCAGCTTCCTGCCGGCCGCCAACGCGGTGCAGAAGCTGCTGTCCGAAGCCGAAATGGGCGAGTTGTTCAAGGCCATCGCGCTGACGCGCGGCCTGGGCGACAGCGTGCCGATCGGCTTTGCCGCGGGCGACCGCAGCCACACCCTGTAGCCACGGAACGCCCCCATGCTGCGCTGGACACTGACCATCTTCCTCTCCGTGATCATCCTGTCGTCCGCGCTGCCGTGGCTGCAAAAGATCGGACTGGGCCGCCTGCCGGGCGACGTGCGTTTCCGGCTGTTCGGCCGCGAATGGGTGCTGCCGTTCGCGTCGACCGTGCTGCTGTCGCTGATCGCGCTGCTGGTCGGCCGGCTGCTATGACGGTGCGCCGGGTGCCGGCGGCAGGTCCATCGGCGGCACCCCGTCGTACAGCGTAGTCAGCGCCGTCAGCGCCCTCAGCCCCTCGGGCCACGGCCCGCCATCCGCTTCCGACAACGCGATCTGCAATTCCCTGAGCGCGTGCAGCGGCGAACCGCGATACGCCGGCGGCAAGCGCCGCACCGCCTCCACCAGCGCCTGCCATATTTCCGGCCACGTCTCTCGCGGGCGCCCCGCCACGGAGCCACGCGCCAGTTCCGACAGCACGCTGGCGCGCCGAGCGGCCGGCAGGCCGGCGGCGCGCTCGAGCAACAGCAGGCAAGCATCGGCGTGGTCGATCGCCGCGGCTGCCACCAGCCACCGCTGCTCAAGGGCCGGCGGCTGCGGGGCAATCGTCCGCAGCAAGGCCGCCCATGCCGGTGCCCGCTCCGCCGGGCCGAGGATCACCCCGGTCAGCCGCCAAAGCGCCAGCCAGGGTTGCTCGCGGTGATCGGCGGAAAGGCGTGGCAGCAAGGCGGCCAGGCGCGGCACCGCGCGCGCCGCCATCCCCGGCGATAGCCGACGCAGCTGATCGCAGGCCCGTTGCAGCTCGCGGTTCAAGGCAGCGGGCGGCAACTGCGCCAACAGGTCCAGATAGCCCTCCCAGTGGCGCTCGCACTGGTCCGGAAAGGCGGCGCAGAACGCGTACAGCAGCGGCGCGCGTCCTGCCGGCGGCAACCGTGCGGCGGCGTCGGTCATCGCGTTCCAGCGCGCATCGGGATAGGGTCCGCTCAATTCCGCCAGCGCGGCGGCCAGGGCCTGCAGCGGCCCCGCGCGATGGTCGATCGGCAGCGCGTCGACGGCATGCCCGAACAGCCCGGACCAGGCGTCGCGCCTGGCCTCATGGGGCAGCAGGCCGAGCGAGGAAGCATGCGACGCGATCAGGACCGCGCATCTCGGCGGTGTCAGCCTGCCCGCCTCCGCCCACAGGTCGCCCCACAGACGCGGCGCCACACAGACGCCGGGCGCCGCCTTGCAGACGATCGCGAGCCAATGGGCCCGCGCCGCCGCATCGGTACACGCGTGCTGCCGTTCGGTCCACAGGCGGTTGCTGCATTCCAGCACCTGCTCGCGCGACGATCCGGCATGGCTCCACGCGGCGACCCGGCTCAGCACCTGAAGCCGGCTCTCGCCAGGCAGATCCCGCAGCGCCTCCCATACCCACTGCCGCAGCTGGGCCGACAGGTCGATGTCGTCGGCATGCAGCCACGCCGGCCCCGCTGCGTCCGCCAGCGCACACAGCACGGCAGTGCGCTGTGCCATGGCGGCCGCGCCTTCCTGCTGCGCCAATGCCGGGTAGGCCGATTGCACGGTGGCCAGCAGCTCGACCGGGGCCCTGCCGAGCGAACGTACCGCCCAACACATCGCCGTGATCAACGGCGCAACCTGCGCGCCCGGCACCGCCATGGCGCGCTGCAGGCATGCCGGCAACGCGGCGGCCGCCTCCTGCGTCAAGCGGGGAAATTCGGTGCAAAAGGCCAGCAGCGCCGTGGACTGCTGCGGCGGCGGCAGTCCGCACACCAGCTGCAACAGCGATCCCTGCAGCGAGCGCAGGTGCCGCGTCATCTCCACGTGGTCGACGATGCGTTGGCGCGTGGCCAGGTGCGCCAACTTGCCGCAGCACGACAGCAATGCGCACAGCGGGCGCTGGCGCAGGTCGGCCGGCAGCGTCGCGACCGCCTCGATCATCGGACCGCACGCCCTCGCGCTCACGAACGGGTGCATCGACGCCAGGCGTTCGGCCAGTGCGGCCATATGGCCGGCGCGGAGGTTCGGCGCAATGACGCCTCGATCGATTTCCCGCAGCGCAGCCTGCAAGGTCGACAGATTGGACACGCGGCCGATGCACCAGTCGATCCTTGCCGACTGGATCATCGACGCGAGTGCTACTCGCGTGCGCCGGTCGGTCTGCGCCATCCCGCAAAGGGGGCGATGGTCCAGATGGCCGGCGACATGCCGCAACAGATCGGTTGTCAGTTCGTGCCATGTGGCGCGCGTCTGCCTGCCCGGCCCGCCCGGCTCGCGTTGCCCCGTCGGCCCGGTTTGCCCAGGAGCCGCGGTCGGCGCGAACGCCTGGTGCGTCATGAAGCCAGCATCGATTTGCCGAAGCATGGTGCCTCCGTGAAACGGCTCAGGGCCAGGTCTCGTCGATCCGCTCGCGCTTCGGCGCGATGGCCCGCATCGCCACCGGATACCGCGGCCGCTTCAATACACGGCGCACCAGCGCGGATTCCGCAAAGGGAGCGATCGGCTGGAACCCGGCCGGTATGTCGTCGGGCGCCACGCCGCGCAGCAGCGCGACGAAGTGCGAGCGGGCCGCCAGGCGGATGCCGTGGGGCAGTTCGCCCAGCAAGCGCGCCAGCGATGGCAGCGGCGCGCCGCGATAGTGCGTCGGCAATTCCCGTACCGCGCGCACCAGTTCCATCCATGCCGTCACGCGTTCGCTGGCATGCCAGGCCATGGGGCCCTGCGCGCCGGCGCAACGCGCCAGCCGGGCCAGCACCTCGCCCTGCAGCGCGGCGGGCAGATCGCGTACCTGCATCAGGACCCAATTCGCACCGTCCGGCGTCGGCATTCCAGGTCGCACCGAGCAGGCATTGCTGGCGGGCAACGGGCGGCTGTCCGGCCAGCAATTCGGCGAGCGTGTCCCACGCGCGTCGATGCCCTTCCGGGTCGAACTCGAACACCCGATGCACACGCCGCAACAACATCTGCCACGGCGCATGCCGCTGCGCGGGCGGCAGGGCCGGCACCGATCGGGCGATGTCCCACCACGCCGGGGCCCGCTGCGCATGCGGCGCGAGTTGGGCAATCCAGTCGGCCAGTTGGGTCAGTACCCCGGCCCGCTCTTCCATCGGCAGGCGCGTCATGATGATCCGGTGGCACGGCGCCCAGAACCGCTCCACGTTGCCGATTTCGATGCATGCGAGCAATACCTTGACCTGCGACGCCGCCGGCAGCGGGCGCAGCGCGTCGAGCAGGCGCTGCCAGCGAGGGTCCTCCATGTCCGCCTCGTCGGTCAGCAAGGCATCGGCCAGTTCCGCCAGCGGCCCGGCCCGCGACGCCGCCGGTACCGCGACGATCCGCTCGTGGAGCGCGTGCCAGCGGGCCTCGCGGTCGGCCGCCTCGACCGGCACCGCGACGCCGCGCGCCAGCATGGCGAGCACCGGGCCTTGCCCGTCCGGCGGCAGCGTTGCTGCCGCGTCGAACAGGCGGTCCCAGGCATCCGGTGGCTCCGCCCATCCGTGATGGGCGGCCAGTGCGCCGAGCCAGCGCGTCCACCGCGCCGGATCGGCGGCGAAACGCTGGCCCGCGTTCCACAGCAGGGGCCAGCGCTGCGCGGCGCTGTCGCTGAGCCGCTGCGACCCGGGTCCGGCAAGGGCGACCATCACGTCGAGCGCGGGACCGGGGGGCAAGGCCCGCGCGGCCTCCAGCAGATCGCACCACAGTCGATGCGCTGCCGGCTCGTCCCGGACATAACCCGCTTCCCACTGAACGTCGAGCGTATCCGCGAGGCCGGCCAGCACGGCAGCCTGCTCGCTCCATGAGGGCTCGCCGTCGGGCGTCTGCAGTCGGGCACGGGCCTGCAGGAACTGCTGCACGCGCTCGTCGGCGCGCGTTGCGCGGACGAACGGAAAACGCCGCAGTATCTGCGCCAGCACGGCACCGCGGTCGGGCATGGGCAGCTGCAGCGCCTCATCGATCCACTCGTCGACATCCGGCATCGCGTCCTGCGTCAGCGAGGCGATACGCAGGCATGCGATCAGCGGCTCGGCGCGCTGCGCGGGCGGCAGGTGCTCCACCGCCAGCAACAGCGGCAAGGCGCCGCGTGGATGGCAAACCAGTTCCTCGCAACGAGCCAGGCCCTGCATGACGCCGACCACGGGCCGTGCCCGCAGCGGGGCAGGCAGCCGCGCAATGCCTTCGAGCAGGACATCGCGTGCGGCCGCGACCATGCCGCCATCCAGCCTCGGCAGGCGTTCGGCCAGCGCACACAGCTCGTTCGCCCGGTTGGCATCGGACAGCAGCGGGTCGCGCAGCGCTCGCACGGTGTACCTGAGCGTCGACAGGCTCGACACGCAGGCGATGCGCCAGCCGACGCGGGCCGTCACGGTGCACGATGCCAGCGCCTGATGCGTGCGCTTGTGGGTCAGGCGCAGCGCATCGAGCGCCTGCCATGGCAGGAAGCTGCCGACATGGGCGACGAGTTCCGCGGGCAGGCGATGCCAGCCGGTGCTGGTCTGCGCATCGGGCCCGGCATCGGCGTCGGCATGGGAGTTGGCAGGGAGACCGACATTGGCATCGGCATGGACATCGGCGGTTGCCTGGGCGCCGGATTCGTTCGATGCCGAAGGCATCGGACAGGCGGGGAAATACGGAGCGATGGGATCTGGCATGGCGTATGACCTCGGAGAGGACAACGCCGACGCGTGGCTGCCGTGCCCGGTGGGGGTCCGCCATGATGAAGGGACGATGCACTCGGAGGGCAGGCGTCGGCGACGATCGGCTCGAATGCCAGACGGCGGGCCAAGGGACCCCGCATTCGAGCGAGGCGCCATTGTGTTGGCCTCGCCGGACGCTCTCTTTCGATTTGCAGCGGCAGCTTGCTGCCACGGCCGCGCCTGCAGGGCCGCCTGTGGCTTTGTGTGGGCCGCGCGTCAGGCCCCCGGCCGGCAGCGCGTCAGGCCCCGGCTTGCCCCAGCACGCCTGCCACCGCGGCGACGCGTGCCTGGTGCACGCGCTCGCGGATCAGCTCGACCTGCCCCGCGCATTCGCGCGCGATGGCGCCGGCATCGACGCCGGCGGCGGCCTCGCGAGCGGCCAGCAGGCGCGCCGGTTGCGGATAGTCGCGCTGCTCGAAGCCGAGCCGGCCGCGCGCGTCGGCCTCGCAGGCCTGCAGGGCCTCGGCGAAGCGCTCGGGCTTGCGCAGCGCGTCGCAGCGCTCCAGCAGCCGCGTCACCGCCGCGGCACCGAATTCGCCGGATCGATGGATATTGCCGTGCTCGCGCGCGACCAGCACGGCGAGGTCGCGGCAATCGGTCGGCACGCGCAGCCGCTTGCAGACCGCTTCGAGCAGCGCCACGCTGCGCTGCTCGTGGCCGATATGGCGCGGCAGCACGTCGGCGGGCGTGGTGCCCTTGCCCAGGTCATGGACCAGCGCGGCGAAGCGCACGGTCAGCGGCGCCTGCATCGCGGCGGCGGTATCGATGACCATCATCACGTGGACGCCGGTATCGACCTCGGGGTGATACTCGGCGCGCTGCGGCACGCCCCACAGCCGGTCCAGTTCCGGCATCAGCCGCGCCAGCGCGCCGCACTCGCGCAGGACCTCGAACATCCGCGACGGGCGCGCCTCCATCAGCCCGCGCGCCAGTTCCTGCCAGACCCGCTCGGCGACCAGCGCATCGACCTCGCCGCTGTCCACCATCGACCGCATCAGCGCCAGCGTCTCCGGCGCGACGGTGAACTCGGGCAGGCGCGCCGCGAAGCGCGCCAGCCGCAGGATGCGCACCGGGTCCTCGGCAAAGGCGGGCGACACGTGGCGGAACACCCGGGCGGCCAGATCGCGCTGGCCGCCGTGCGGATCGATCACCGGGCCGACCAGTTCGCCGTGCTCGTCGACCGCCTGGGCCATCGCATTGATGGTCAGGTCGCGCCGGATCAGGTCGTCCTCCAGCGTGACGTCGGGCGAGCAATAGAAGGCAAAGCCCTTGTAGCCGGCGGCGGTCTTGCGTTCGGTGCGCGCCAGCGCGTATTCCTCGCGCGTGCGCGGATGCAGGAAGACCGGGAAGTCCTTGCCGACCGGCTTGAAGCCGGCCGCCTCCATCTGCGCCGGGGTCGCGCCGACGACCACGTAGTCGCGGTCCTGGCTCGGCGTGCCCAGCAGCTGGTCGCGGATGGCGCCGCCGACGGCGTAGATCTGCATGAAGCTCCTTCCCCGGTCCGGTCCTTCAGTGATGGACCACGACCGCGTCGTCGCGATCCGGCGCGACGCGATACGGCTCGTCCGGCGCGAGGAAATCGCGCTCCTCACGGGCGGCGGCGATCCAGCGCTGCAGCGCCGGCAGTTCCAGCACCAGGTCCGCGTAGGCCTTGGCCGGTTCCGGCAGATGGACGCCGTAGGTCGCGAAGCGGCACACCACCGGCGCATAGTAGGCGTCGGCGATCGAGAAAGCACCGAACAGGAAGGGGCCGGCCTGGCCGAAGCGCTCGCGCGCCTGCTGCCACAGCTGCACGATGCGGTCGATATCGCGCTGCACCGCGACGTTCCAGCCCATGCCGGGCAGCATCGCGCTCAGGTTCATCGGCATCTGGCTGCGCAGATTGCCGAAGCCCGCATGCATCTCGGCGCAGATCGAACGCGCGAACGCGCGCGCGGCCGGATCCTGCGGCCACAGCTGCCTGTCGGGGAAGCGCTCGGCCAGGTATTCGACCACCGCCAGCGAGTCCCACACCAGGATATCGCCGTCGATCAGCGCCGGCACCTTGTTGGCCGGCGCATAGCGGCCGATCTCCTCGGCGAAGCCCGGCGTAAACAGGCGCACCGGCACTTCCTCGAACGGAATGCCGGCATGCGACATCAGCAGCCAGGGACGCAACGACCAGGAGGAATAGTTCTTGTTGCCGATGACGAGCTTCATTTGCGAGTCCTTCGAGAGGGAGAGAGCGAGGCGCGCACCGTGGATGGCATGCCGGGGAGACGGCTCGGCGCGCCACTCTGCGCTTCAGGCCGAACATTGTAGCCAGCGGCTCCGGACCGGACCAAACGAATTGGACTCGCAAGCGGTGTCAATCCGGGTCACATAGGCGGCGCGCCAACGTGTTCCTCACCGCCGATGCACGCTCGAGCGCAGCGCCTCCAGCCGGGTCTCCCGGCCGCCCGACAGCGCCTCGGTCATCACCGCCTCCAGGCTGGTCGGATGTACGCCCAGCTCCGGCGCCATGGGGCCGCTCAGCACATTGTCCAGACGCATCGAATCGAGGTTGTCGCGCGACATCACCGGGCCGCCCGGCATGTGTTCCAGCACGGCCGCCTGCAGGCGCGCCAGCGCATCGGGCAGCGCCAGCACCGGCCGCGGATGGCCCGACGCCTCGCCGGCGAAGCGCACCAGTTCCTCCAGCGTATAGACCTGCGGGCCGCCCAGCTCGTAGCAGCGGCCAATGGTGGCCGGGGTCGCCATCGCATTGACCATCGCCTGCGCGACGTCCTGCACGTAGACCGGCTGGAAGCGCGCCTGCGCGCAGGCCAGCGGCACCACCGGCGCGAGCCGCTGCATGCTGGCGAACAGATTGAGGAAATGGTCGTCGGGGCCGAACACCACCGAGGGGCGGAAGACCGTCCAGTCGAGCCCGCTCTCGCGCACCGCGCGCTCGCCGTCGCCCTTGCTGCGCAGATACATCGACGGGCCAGCGCTGTCGGCGCCGAGCGCGCTCATATGCAGCAGCCGGCGAACGCCGGTGCGCCGCATCGAGTCGATCAGCCGGCGCGGCAGCTCGACATGGGCCGCAGCAAACCCGGGCCCGTAAGGATCGCCGCGCCCGCCGTGCAGCACGCCGACCAGATTGACGACGATGCCCTCGATGCCCAGCGAACCGATCGCGCTGTCGAGCGCCGCCTCGTCGGTGACATCGAGCACCACGATCTCTACCCGCGGCAGGGCCAGCAGATCGCGCGCATTGTCCTCGTTGCGGGTTGCCACCACGATCCGCTCAGGGTCCATCGGCGGGATCACCACCGTCGCGTGCTCGAGCGGCGCGTTGCTGTGGTTGGCCACGCCCGACAGGCGCGCGACCAGATGACTGCCGATAAAGCCGGAACCGCCGATCACCAGTACATTGCTCGTCAGCATGATGTCCTCCGTGGCACGGTGGCCGCGGCACGGCTGCCGCGGCGGGTTTCGACCCAGCGTTCGCGCTGCGTTCGGCCTGCTTTCGGTTCAGGCCGGACACAGCGGCGGACATCGCGCGAGCGCGCCTTCAGCGCACCATCAGGGCAGGCTGGTGGTGGTCACCTGCGACGGCACCACGGTGCCCAGCCGCGCCTTCAGCGACTGCGGATGTCCGTGCATCAATGCAGCATAGTACGTGGCGTTGGAGAGCACATTCTTGACGTAGGTTCGCGTCTCCGTGAACGGAATGGTCTCGGCGAAGATCGCGCCCTCGACCGGCCGCGACAGGCTGGTGCGCCAGCTCTTGGGCCGGCCCGGGCCGGCGTTGTAGGCCGCCGAGGCCAGCGTCTGCGAGCTGTCCAGGTCGGTCAGCACCATGCTCATGTAGCTGGTGCCGAGCAGGATGTTGACGTTCGGATCGCTCATCATCGACGGCGTGAAGTCCGTCATGCCGATCTTGCGGGCGACGTACTTGGCGGTGGCGGGCATCACCTGCATCAGGCCGTGCGCGCCGGCGGACGAGCGCGCGTTCATGATGAAGCGCGATTCCTGCCGGATGATGCCGTAGGCCCAGGCCATGTCCAGGCCGGCCTCGTCGGTGGCGCGCTGCATGATGTCGCGGAACGGCATCAGGAAGCGCAGCGAGAAGTCGTGCTGCGACTGCGTGCGGTCGGCGGTGTTGACGGTGCGGTCCAGCAGCGAGATGCGGCGCGCGTACTCGGCCGCGGCCAGCAGCTCGCGGTCGCTCATGCCGCGCAGCTCCCAGTTCCACTCGCGGTTGCCCTCGAAGCGCAGGTCCATGTCGTAGAACGCCTTGGCGCGCTGGAAGCCGGGGCGCGTGCGCATCGCCATGGCCTCGGCATCGCTGACCTGGGTACGCGGCGGCAGCGTGATGCGCTGGCCCAGCTCCTCGCTGGCCAGCTGGCCGTAGAAATGGAAGCCGCTGGCGATGGCCTGGTACTGCTGGCGGGCCTCGTCGTTGCGGCCCGCTTCGGCCAGCGACCGGCCCAGCCAGTAGGTCCAGGCCGGATCCTTGGTGCGCAATTCCGGGCGCATCGATTCGATCGCCAGGCGCACCAGCTTCCAGTCACCCTGGCGCAGCGCCGCGCGCACGCGCCATTCCTGCGTCTCGGTCGACAGCCACTGGTTGCCGCCCAGCTCGACCTGACGGCGGAAGTAGCCGGCCGCGTCGGGCAGCAGCTTCTTGGCGGCGAACTGGCCGACCACGCCCCAGCCCGCGCCCTGCTCGTCGCGCGACAGGCTGCCGGAGCTGGCGGTCAGGTAGGCGGCGGCCTGGGCCGGATCGTTGCGCGCCATCTTGACCACCGTGGCCAGCGTATCGCCGTCGACGGCGCCGTCCGGCACGGTGGCGGCAATGCGCCCGGCCAGCGTGGTGTAGTTCTGCTCCAGCGCCGTGCGGGCCTGGAAGGCGACGTCCGCGCGGGTGATCTGGCGGCTCTGGTACAGATAGCCGATCAGGTCGACGCAGCCCTCGCCATAGTTCTTCGGCTCGGTCAGCAGCGCGCGCGCCTCGACGGCGACGTTCTGCCCCTTGAGCGCGCGCGACAGCAGCGCATAGCACTCGACCTGGGTATCGTCCTTCAGCACGAACTGCGGATACTGCGCGTCGAAGTTGGCCCAGTCGCGCCGCTTGCCGAGCACCAGAAGCCAGTCGTTGCGCATGCGGTCGGCGATCGCCTCGCCCTGGTAGCGCTGCAGGAACGCGCGCACCTCGTCGTCCGGCGCGTCGATGCGCGCCAGGCCGCTGGCGTCGAACAGCTGCGGCTTGATGCGGAAGTATTCGACGTACGACGGCACCGGGTAGTCGACCAGCGTGGCCGAGATCGCATAGGCGCGCGCCACGTCGTTCTTGCGGGCGGCCTCGCGCAGCGCGCGGAAGGCGTCGTCCGGATTGCTCGGGATCATCGCCGATGCGGCGCCCTGCCCGTTCGACGATACCGTGCGCTTCTGCGCGGCGGCCGGCGTTGCCAGCAGCGTCCAGCTCAATGCGGTGGCGATCGCCGTCAATGCGAACTGTCCCGCACGCTGCCGATATACTCCCTTGCGCATCCTGTCTTTCCTTGTTGTGGCGGCCCGGCCGGCCCTCCATGTGGCTGCCGAACCGCTTGAAAACCAATAGTCCGCGGACATTATCACACGCACTTCTCACCGGCCGACGCTGGACTAACGCCCCGCTTCGGCCCGTATTTCTTCCGCTCATGGCCAACGCACCGACCGGTCCGCTCGATCCCTCGCCAACGTCCCCGCCACCGTCGTCGCCGTCCGGCGATCCGGCGGCCGATCCCGCCGCCGAGCGCCGGGCGCTGCGCGCCGCGCTGCTGCAGCGTCGCGCCAGCCTGCCGCAGCGCGAGCAGCTGGACGCGCGCATCGAGGCCGAGCTGGCCGCGCTGCTCGACTGGCTGCCGGTGCGTTGCCTGGGGTTCTACTGGCCGATCCAGCAGGAGTTCGACGCGCGCGCCCTGGTGGCGCGCTGGCTGGCGGGCGCCCCGAGGCGCGACGCCGCGCTGCCGGCGGTCAGCCGCCCGGGCGTGCCGCTGGACTTCCATCGCTGGACGCCCGACACGCCCATGCGCGAAGGCCGCTACGGCATCCCGGTGCCCGACGGCACGCCGGCGGTGACGCCCGACGCGCTGCTGATTCCCTGTGTCGGTTTCAGCCCGGAGAAGTTCCGCCTGGGCTACGGCGGCGGCTTCTACGACCGCACGCTGGCCGCGCTGCCGGCCAGGCCGGTCGCGATCGGCATCGGCTACGAAGGCTGCCGGATCGCGCTGGCGCCGGCCGCGCATGACATCCCGATGGACTGGATGGTGACCGAGGCCGGGCGCTTCTAGGGTCCCTGCCTGCCCACCTTGGCGTCGTCCCCGCGAATGCGGTGGGCCAGTGGCCTTTGAAGACGCTGGATGCCCGCTTTCGCGGCAACGACAGCATGGCCGGTCGGCCTCGTCAGCCATCCGCGGGCGCGGACGCCGTGCCCTCCGGCAGCATCAGCGAATCGACCAGCGCCCGCATCCGGCGCCAGTGCGAGCCTTCCCAGAACACCCGCCGGCAGGCCTCGCAGGTCGAGAAGCGCTCGTGCCGCTCCAGCACGGCGGGCGGCACGCGCCCGGCCACCTCGTCGCTCGACGCGGCGCGCAGCGGCACATTGCAGCTCAGGCACAGCGAAAACGGCCGCGCCTGCCGGCGCAGGTCCAGCCGCGCGAAGATCTCGCGCAGCTGCGCCTGGGGCTTGAGCGCGCGCACGCAGCAGCCATGCGTGATGCTGCCGCGCTTGAGCAGCTCGCGGTCGCGCGTCAGCACGATGCGGCCCTCGCGCGCGGCGATGGCCTCGATCTCGCGGTCGTCGAAGTGGTTGTCGTAGAGGGTGTCGTAGCCGGTCAGCCGCAGCAGCGCGGCCAGCCCGCCCAGATGGGCGTCGGCGACGAAGCGGGTGACCCGCAGCGGTGCGGGCCGTACCCGCAGCAGCGGCGTGACGTCGAGCGCCTCGAAGGTCGGGTAGACCGAGACCCGGTCGCCGTCGGCCAGCACGCGGTCGAAGCCGCACGACTGGCCATTGACCAGGATCAGCTCGACCTCGGTGTGCGGCACCCCGAGCGCCTCGATCATGTGCTTGACCGTGGCCGCGCGGGCGCACGGACAGGACCAGTCCCGTCCGCGCATCGCCGGGGGAAGGAAATCGTTCAGCTCCTCGTAGAAGCGGAACGTGGCGGTAACCATGCGGCACAGTATGCCATCGGCGCCCTGCACCGCATGGCCGCCGTCGCGGCGCCGCGCCTTACAGCTTCAGCCGCTGCCAGATCGCCTTGGTGGCGCCCGCCGCGTTCAGCGTGTAGAAATGCAGCCCCGGCACCCCGCCGGCCAGCAGCCGCTCGCACAGCGCGGTGACGACGTCGAGCCCGAAGGCGCGGATCGCCTCGCGATCGTCGCCAAAGCTCTCCAGCCGCTTGGCGACCCAGCGCGGCACCTCGGCGCCGCACATCTCGGAGAAGCGCATCAGCTGCGAGTAGTTGGTGATCGGCATGATGCCGGGCACGATCGGCACGTCCACGCCCATCGCGCGCACGTCGTCGACGAAGCGGAAGTACGCGTCGGCGTTGAAGAAGTACTGGGTGATCGCCGAATCGGCGCCGGCCTTGACCTTGCGCACGAAGTTCTCGAGATCGTGCCGCGGCGAGCGCGCCTGCGGGTGGTACTCCGGATAGGCGGCCACCTCGATCTGGAACCAGTCGCCGGTCTCGGCGCGGATGAACTCGACCAGCTCGTTGGCGTAGCGGAATTCGCCGATCTCGCCCATGCCGGACGGCATGTCGCCGCGCAGCGCGACGATATGGCGGATGCCGTTGTCGCGGTAGGTGCGCAGGATCTCGCGGATGCCCTCGCGCGTGGAGCCGACACAGGACAGGTGCGGCGCGGCGTCGATGCCGTCGCGCTGGATCTCCAGCACGGCGTCGAGCGTGCCCTGCTGCGTGGTGCCGCCGGCGCCGAAGGTCACCGAGATGTATTTGGGCCCCAGCGGGGCCAGCTGTGCGCGGGTATTGCGCAGCTTTTCCCGGCCCTCGGGCGTCTTGGGCGGGAAAAACTCGAAGCTGTAGTAGCGGTCTTGCATGATGGTGGCGCCGCCGCCGAGGCGGCGCTGGGAAGGGGAGTGCCCGGCGTCAGGCCACTTCGCGATCGCGCAGCAGCAGGCCGGCCAGCAGGGTCGAGATCACGCTGTACAGCAGCGAACCGAGCAGCGCGGTCCAGAAGCCCGACACGGTGAAGCCCGACAGCAGATTGCCGACGAACAGGAACAGCAGCGCGTTGATCACGAAGATGAACAGGCCCAGCGTCAGCAGCGTGACCGGCAGCGTCAGCAGCACCAGGATCGGCCGGATCAGCGTATTGATGATGGCCAGCACCGCCGCCGCGATCATCGCCGAGCCGAAGCCCCGCACTTCGATGCCGTCGACCACCGCGCTGATCGCGAACAGCGTCAGGGCGTTGATGATCCATACCGCCAGCAATCTCATGGCAACTCCTTGTCGGTTGGTTTGCTCCCGCTCCCGCTGGCGGGAGAGGGGCCGGGGGAGAGGGCCCGGGCGGCGGTCGTCATGTTCGCTGTCTTGCCGATGCCTGGCGCCGCTGCCCGCTCCCCAACCCTCTCCCGCGTGCGGGAGAGGGAGAAAACCACGTCAATAACGGTAGTGATCCGCCTTGTACGGGCCTTCCTTCGGCACGCCGATATACGCGGCCTGCTGGTCGGTCAGCTCGGTCAGCTGCGCGTTCAGCTTCTTCAACTGCAGGCGCGCGACCTTCTCGTCCAGGTGCTTGGGCAGCGTGTAGACGCCGACCGGGTACTTGCCGCTATCGCGCTCCTGCCACAGCTCGATCTGCGCCAGCGTCTGGTTGGCGAACGAGCTGCTCATCACGTACGACGGGTGGCCGGTCGCGCAGCCCAGATTCACCAGTCGGCCCTTGGCCAGGATGATCAGCTTCTTGCCGTCGGGGAAGATCACGTGGTCGACCTGCGGCTTGATCTCGTCCCACTGGTACTTCTCCAGCGAGGCGATGTCGATCTCGTTGTCGAAGTGGCCGATATTGCAGACGATCGCCTGGTCCTTCATCTTGACCATGTGGTCGTGGGTGATCACATGGTAGTTGCCGGTGCAGGTCACGAAGATGTCGGCCTTGTCGGCGGCGTATTCCATCGTCACCACGCGGTAGCCTTCCATCGCGGCCTGCAGCGCGCAGATCGGGTCCACCTCGGTGACCCACACCTGCGCCGACAGCGCGCGCAGCGCCTGGGCGCTGCCCTTGCCGACGTCGCCGTAGCCGCACACCACCGCGACCTTGCCCGCGATCATCACGTCGGTGGCGCGCTTGATGCCGTCCACCAGCGATTCGCGGCAGCCGTACAGGTTGTCGAACTTGCTCTTGGTGACCGAGTCGTTGACGTTGATCGCCGGGAAGCGCAGCTCGCCCTTCTGGGCCATCTGGTACAGGCGGTGCACGCCGGTGGTGGTTTCCTCGGTGACGCCGCGGATCGCTTCCAGGTTGCGGCTGTACCAGCCCGGATCCTGCGCCAGCTTTTCCTTGATCGCGGCGAACAGGTACGTCTCTTCCTCGCTGCCCGGCTTGGCGATCACCGACGGATCGCGCTCGGCGCGTGCGCCCAGGTGCAGCAGCAGCGTGGCATCGCCGCCATCGTCCAGGATCATGTTCGGCGTGCCGCCGTCGGCCCAGTCGAAGATGCGGTGGGTGAAGTCCCAGTATTCCTTCAGCGATTCGCCCTTGAAGGCGAACACCGGCGTGCCCGAGGCGGCGATCGCGGCGGCGGCGTGGTCCTGGGTCGAATAGATGTTGCACGAGGCCCAGCGCACGTCGGCGCCGAGCGCCTTCAGCGTCTCGATCAGCACCGCGGTCTGAATCGTCATGTGCAGGGAGCCGGCGATGCGGGCGCCCTTGAGCGGCTGGCTGGCGGCGAATTCCTCGCGGATGGCCATCAGGCCGGGCATTTCGGTTTCGGCGATGGCGATTTCCTTGCGGCCCCAGCCGGCCAGGCCGATGTCGGCCACCAGGAAATCGTTCTTCAGATCGGTCACAGCGTTCATGTTTCACTCCGTCGAAGAGTGGGACGCCGGTGACGAAAGAGGGGACGGGTCCGGGACGGCTGCGGGCCCAGGGACTGGGTGCAGCGTGCGGATAGGTCGACTCGCCACCGTGCGAACCACGGTTCAGCGAGCGCCGTTGAAGACATTCCGAGCCTGGCGGATGGCAGAATGCGGGGTTGGGCCCGCGCGCCGTCCGTTGCAACGCTCCTCGGAGTGGCGGTATTGTACCTGCCCTGCGCGGCGACGGTGTGCCGCTCTCCGAATTCTTTTCGGCCGGTCCGGACCCGCTCGGCAACCCGCCGCCGGCCCTCCCGGACCTCGCCTTTCGACTCGCTATGACCGCCTTTCCCCCGCGTACCCTGACCATCGCCGGCTCCGACTCCGGCGGCGGCGCCGGCATCCAGGCCGACCTGAAGACCTTCGCCGCGCTCGGCTGCTACGGCATGAGCGCGATCACCGCGATCACGGCGCAGAACACGCTCGGCGTGACCGGCGTGCATGCGATTCCGGCGGAGATGGTGGCGGCGCAGATCGACGCGGTGGCCACCGATATCGGTATCGACGCCGCCAAGACCGGCATGCTGGGCACGGCGGCGATCGTCGAGGCGGTCGCCGCGGCGGTCGATCGCCACGGCCTGCGCAAGCTGGTGGTCGATCCGGTGATGGTCGCCACCTCGGGCGCCACGCTGTCGGACGACGCCACCGCGCAGGCGATGGTGCGGCTGCTGTTCCCGCGCGCGCTGCTTGTCACGCCCAACCTGCCCGAGGCCTCCTATCTGCTGGGCCGGCCGGTCACGCGCCGCGCCGACATGGAGCGCGCCGCGCGGGAGCTGATCGAACTGGGGTGCCAGGCGGTGCTGCTCAAGGGCGGGCATCTGGCGGAAACCGGCGAGCAAGGGGGCGAGCAAGACAGCCTGGACGACCTGCTGATGAGCGCCGACGGCAGCGTGCGCGTGTTCAGCCATCCGCGCATCGCTACCCGCAACCTGCACGGCACCGGCTGCACGCTGGCCGCCGCGATCGCCTCGCAGCTGGCGCGCGGCGACGCGCTGGAGCAGGCGGTCGGCACCGCGCTGGATTTCGTCGCCGAAGCCATCGCGGCTGGCGCGGACCTGCGGCTAGGGGCCGGCAACGGCCCGCTGAACCACGGCTTCGCGCCGCGGGTATTGGGATGATGAGAGTATTGCCGGGCGCTGCATTGCGCTCTCCCCTGGCCCTTTCCCCTTGCCCTCCCCCGCTTGCGGAAGAGGGCAAGGGCGCCTCGACAGCCGACGCGGCTGATCGCCCCGTCAGTTCCCCCCGGCCGCCAGCGGCACCAGCTTGAACGCTGCCCGCGCCACGCACACCACGTTGCCGGCCGCATCCTTGACCTCGCCGTCGCAGAACGCGATCCGCGCGCCGCGCCGCATGCAGCGGGCCTCGAAGGTCAGCTCGCCGCGCGCGGCGGCCAGGAAGTGGGTCGACATGTCGATCGTGATCACGCCGGTCTCCAGCGGCGCATGCGAGCGCGCCGCGCCGCTGAGCGTGAAGTCCAGCACCGCCATCAGCGTGCCGCCATGCACGTCGCCACGGCTGTTGACCAGGGCCGGATGCGCCGGCAGCCGCGTCCGGCACAGCCCGTCCTCGATATGGACGGGCTGCAGGCCCAGATGCCGCATCAGCGGGACGTCGATGCCGAAATAGGGCTTTTCGGCCGTGCCCGGCGAAACGGGAACGATTTGCGGGACGATTTGCGCGCTGCTTTCCAAAACCACTTCCTTACTCGAGTTCGATCACGACCTGGCCCTCGGCGACCGCATCGCCGGGTTGCACCAGGATGGCCTTGACGACGCCGGCCTGCTCGGACTCGAGCGGGATCTCCATCTTCATCGACTCGATGGTCATCACGGCATCGCCGGCCGCAATGGTAGCGCCAACTTGCACGTCGACGGCGCAGACATGGCCGGCGACGGCCGCTTCGATTTGCTTCATGGGGAACTCCGGGGATCAGGTTGTCAGGGTGGAGGCGGGCGCCGGCGCCGCGCCGGGTGCCCTTGTTTCTGCCATGGCTTCGCCGGCCAGCACGCGCTGCGCGAGGCCGGTATCGATGCGCCCGGCGATGAAGTCGTCATCGGCCAGCACCTGCTGGATGAAGGGGATATTGGTCTTGACGCCCTCGATGGCGAAGGCGTCCAGCGCCGCGCGCAGCCGCGAAATGGCTTGCGCGCGATCGGCGCCGGTGGCGATCACCTTGGCCAGCATCGGGTCGTAGTAGGAGGTGACACGGCCGCCCTGGGCATAGCCGGTCTCGACGCGCACGCCCTCGCCCACCGGCGGCCGATACACCGTCAGCGGCCCGGGCGACGGCAGGAAGCGCACCGGGTCCTCGGCATAGACCCGCGCCTCGATCGCATGGCCGCGCAGCCGGAGCGGCGCAGGCAGCACCGCCTCGATCGGCTCGCCGCGCGCCAGCCGCAACTGCGCCGCGACGATGTCGATGCCGGTGACCTGCTCGGTGACCGCATGCTCGACCTGCAGGCGCGTATTGAGCTCGAGAAAGACGAAGCCGGTCGCCGGCGTGTACAGCATCTCGACGGTGCCGATCACGTCGTAGCCGAGCGCCGCCAGCAGCGTGGCCAGGCGCTTGGCCATCGCGTCGATCTCGTCGGCCGGCACGTTGGGCGCGCGCGCCTCCTCGATGACCTTCTGGTGGCGCCGCTGCACCGAGCAGTCGCGCTCGCCGAGCACGCGCACGCCGCCATAGCGGTCGGCCAGCACCTGGAACTCGATATGGCGCGGGCGCTCGATTAGCTTCTCCAGATACAGCTCGGCCTGGCCGAAGCTGCGCTGCGCGACCGAGCGCGCGCGCTGCCATGCCGCGGCCAGTTCGCTCTCGTCGCGCGCCGGCAGCATGCCGATGCCACCGCCGCCGCCGGCCGGCTTGATCAGCACCGGATAGCCGATGCGCGCGGCGGCCCTGGCGACCACGTCCGGATCGTCGGACAGCACGGCGCTGCTCGGCGTCATCGGCATGCCGTGGGTCGCCATCAGCGCGCGCGCCTCGGTCTTGTGGCCAAGCCGGCGAATCCAGCGCGACGACGGACCGATGAAACACAGGCCCGCCGCCTCGACGCGCTCGGCGAAGCCGGCGTTCTCCGACAGGAAGCCGTAGCCCGGATGCACGCCGTCGGCGCCATGCTCGCGCGCGATCCGCAGCAACGCGTCCTGGTTCAGATAGCTCTGCAGCGGCGGTGCCTCGCCCAGCCGCACGCGCACCGTGGCCTGCTGCAGGTAGGGCGCTTCGGCATCGGCGTCCGAATAGACCGCGATCGACTCGATGCCCTGCGCGTTCAGCGCGCGCAGGATGCGCGCGGCTACCGCGCCGCGGTTCGCGACCAGCACGCGGCGCAGCGGACGGATCTGCAATTTGGGGGTCATCGCGGCACCTCGCCATCGGCAACGCGCCGCACGACCACGGCGTCGACGATCACCGGGGCGGCGTCGCCGCGCGGCACGATCACCGGATTGGCATCGACCGAATCGGCTTCAAGTCCGGCTTCATGTCCGGCTTCAAGTCCGGCCTCACGTCCGGCCCCGCTGCCGGCGAACCAGTCGCCCAGCGTCACCAGCATCGCCGCGAGCCGCTCGACATCGACGGCCGGCATGCCGCGCACCGCGCCGAACGCGCGGGCGATATGCAGCCGGGCGATGGCCTCGCGCGCCTGCGCGGGGGAGAACGGCGCGGGCAGGAACTGCACGTCGTCCAGCGCCTCGACCAGCACGCCGCCCTGACCGATCATCACGACCGGCCCGTAGACCGGATCGCGATGCGCGCCGACCGCGAGTTCGAACGCCCCCTTGTGCTGACGCGCGATCAGCACGCCGCCATGCTCGACGCCCCGCTCGGCGGCCAGCTTGGCCAACCTGGCATCGAGCTCGTCGAAGGCGGCCAGCGCGCGCTCCTCGCTGTCGAGGCCCAGGCGCACCAGCCCGTACTCGGACTTGTGCGTGATCGACGCCGACACGCCCTTGGCGACCACCGGCAAACCCAGCTCCGCAACGGCGCGCCGCACCTGCTCGCGGTCGCGGCACAGGCGATGGGCGACCGCCGGCAACCCGGCCGCGGCCAGTTGTGAAAGGCTTTGTACTTCGTCGAGCGTGGTGGTGGCGAACGTAGCGGCACCGCTCGACGAAGCCGGCACTGCCGGTGATGCTGCCGATACCGCTGGCGCCGCTGATGCCGGTGATGCCGGTGATGCCGGTGATGCCGGTGATGCCGCTGATGCCACTGATGCCGGTACCGCCCCCGGCGCCGCCAGCACCGCGGCACGCGCCTGCACATAGCGCGACAGCAGCCCCAGCGCGCGCATGGCCGCGCGCTCGCTGTCAAACACCGGCACGCCATGCCGACGGAAGGCCTGCGCGACCCACTCCTGATTGGCGCTGACCACCACCGGCACGCCGCTGGCCGCGGCAAAGCGCCCGGTCTGCGCGGAGAAGTCGTCGAAGTCGTAGCCCTCGCCGCCGATCGGAAAGCCGACGTGGATCATGTCGGCGGCGCCGCGCTCGGCCACCGCGTCGAGCGTGCGGCCGAAGATCTGCGGCTGGCCCAGCAGCGCGGTGGTCATGTCGATCGGATTGCGCGCGCTGACGTAGCTGGGCAGCACGGCGCGCAGTGCCTCGGTGCCGGCCGCGTCGAACTCGACCAGGCGCAGCCCTTCGTCCTCGGCGGCATCGGCCGCCAGCACGCAGGTCGCCCCCGAATTGCTGATCGCCACCACGCCATCGCCGCGCGGGCGCTGGCCGCCGACGAAGACGTGGCAATACTCGGCCAGCTCGCGGAAGTCGGCCACGCGGACGATGCCATGCCGGCGCAGGAAGGCATCGGCCAGCGCGTCCTCGCCGGCCAGTGCGCCCGTGTGCGAGCTGGCCGTCAACTGGCCGGCGCGCGTGCGGCCCGCCTTGACCGCGAGGATCGGCACGTCGCGCTCGTGCGCCAGCCGCGCGGCCTGCGCCAGCACCTGCGGATCGCGCAGCGACTCGATATACAGCAGCACCACGCGCACCTGCTCGTCATGCAGCACCGCGCGCACGACCTCGGCGGCGCTGACGTCGGCCTCGTTGCCGGTGGCGACCATATAGCGCACGCCGATGCCCCTGCGGCGCAGCCCGCCATAGACGATCGCCGAGCCCGCGCCGCTCTGGCTGACGATGGCGACCGGACCGTCCTGGCCCGCCTCCTCGTTGATCATCGTCGAGAAATGCGCGATCGCGCCGCTGGCGAAGTTGGCGAGGCCCTGCGTGTTCGGACCGAACAGCCGCAGGCCGCCGGCACGCGCGCGCTCGACCAGCCGCCGCTGCTGCGCCGCGCCGGCCTCGCCCAGTTCGGCGAAGCCGGAGGAATAGATCACCGCGCCGCGCGCGCCGATCGCGAGGCAGCGCTCGATCGCCTGCTCGACCTCGGCGCCCGGCACGCTGATCACGACCAGATCGGGCGCGGCCGGCAAGGCGTCGAGCGACGGATAGGCGGGCAGGCCCTGGATCGTCGCGCGATTCGGATTGACCGGATAGATCGCGCCGGCAAAGCCGTGCCGGCGCATGTAGTCGATCGGCCGGCCGCCGGCCTTGACCGTGTTGTCGGAGGCGCCGAGCACGGCGACAGAGCGCGGCGACAGCAGCGACAGCAGCGCGCTGCCGTCGTCGGCCGGCGCCGCCGGATTGGCATGAAGATTGGTCATCGCGTCATTCCACCTTGACCTTCGCTTCGCTGGCCACGCGCTTCCACTTGGCGAGTTCTGCCTGCACGAAGCCGCCGAACTGCTCGGCCGACATCGTGCCCGGCGTGGTGGCCGACTGCGCGAGGCTCGCCTTCGAGTCCGGCGCGTTCATGCTCTTGACCGCCTCGCGGTTGAGCCGGTCGACGATCGGCTTGGGCAGGTTGGCGGGGCCATAGAAGCCGATCCAGGTGGTGGCCTCGTAGCCGGCCACGCCCTGCTCGGCGATGGTCGGCACATTCGGCAGCGCATCGCTGCGCTTGGCCGAGGTCATGCCGATCGCCTTGACCTTGCCGTCCTTGACGTACGGCGCCATCGTCATCGCATCGTGGAACAGCGCCGGGATCTGGCCGCCCAGCAGGTCCGCCATCGCGGGCGTGGCGCCCTTGTAGGGGATATGGACCATCGGCGCCTTGGTCATCAGCTTCAGCAGCTCGCCCGACATGTGGGTCGCGCCGCCGATGCTCGACGAACCGAACGACAGCCCCTCCTTCTGCTTCTTCGCATAGGCGAGGAATTCGGGCAGCGTCGAAACCGGGATGTTGTTGTTGACGACCAGCACGTTGGGCGTGGTGGCCAGCAGCGCGATCGGCGTGAAGTCCTTCGCCGCGTCGTACGGCAGCGAGCCGCGCACCGCGGGGTTGATCACGTGGTGCGTCGCGGAGACCAGCAGCGTGTAGCCGTCGGGCTTGGCGCGCGCGACCATCTCGGTGCCGATCTGCCCGCTGGCGCCGGCGCGGTTCTCGACCACGACCGGCTGCTTCAGGTCGACGGCCATGTCCTTGGCAATGCGGCGCGCCAGCAGGTCGGTCATGCCGCCGGCCGGAAACGGCACGATGATGGTGACCGGCTTGCTCGGCCAGTTTTCCTGCGCGGCGGCGGTGCGGGGCGCGATGGCCGCGACGGCGGAGAGGGCGCCAAGGGCGGCCAGCGCCAGCGTGGTGCGCCGCAGGGGGCGGTGGTTTCGAATCATGGTGGTCTCCTTGATGTTGGTTGTCGTTGTTGTCGTTGTGGTTGTGGTCGGCGCTGTCGTCGGCGTTGCGGTTGCCGCCGTCCTTGCCGCTCCCGCGCGGCAGCCGTGCCTCATGGCCGGATGCCGAACTTGCGCACGCCCGCTTCGCGCAGCGGCGCGGCGAGGTTGGCGAACTCGCACAGCAGCGCCCGCGTATCGCGCGGATCGATGATGTCCTCGATGACGAAGGCCTCCGCGCTGCGGAACGGCGAGGTCAGGCTGCGCACCCGCTGCTCGATCTCGGCGCGCTTCTGCACCGGATCGTCGGCGCCCTCGATCTCGGCCTTGTAGGCGACCTCGAGCCCGCCCTCGATCGGCAGCGAACCCCAGTTGCCCGACGGCCAGGCATAGCGGAAGTTGAAGCGGCCCATATGCTGGTGCGCGGCAGCCGCGACGCCGTAGGCGCGCCGCAGGATCACCGAGCACCAGGGCACCGTGGCCTGGTAGACGGCCGACAGCGCGCGCACGCCGTAGCGCATGGTTCCCGCCTTCTCGGCCTCCAGGCCGATCTGGAAGCCGGCGATGTCGACCAGGTTGATCACCGGCAGATGGAAGGCCTCCGCCATGTCGACGAAGCGCGTGAATTTCTCCGCGGTCGCGCTGTCCCAGCCGCCGCCGTAGTAGTACGGATCGCTGGCCACCACCGCGACCGGCCAGCCGTCGACGCGCGCCAGGCCGGTGACGATGGCCCGGCCCCAATGCCGGCCGATCTCGAAGAAGGAGCCCGAGTCGACCAGCGTCTGCACGATCGGGCGGATCTTGTAGACCGCGCGGCCGTCGCGCGGGATCGCCGACAGCAGCCAGTCGTCGCGGCGCGCCGGATCGTCGGTCGGCTCGGCGCGCGGCGGCAGCTCGAACACCGAGGTCGGCAGATACGACAGGAACTGGCGGGCGCGCGCAAAGGCTTCCTCTTCGCTGGCGACCTCGTCGTCGACCACGCCGTTGCGCGTGTGGATATGGCTGCCGCCCAGCTCGTTCTTGGTCAGATGCTGGCCGATGCGCGCCACCACCGGCGGGCCGGCGTTGAACAGCTGCGAGGTCTCCTTGACCATCAGCGAGTAGTGGCTGGCCGCGACGCGCGCCGCGCCCATGCCGGCCACCGAGCCCAGCGCCAGCGACACCACCGGTACCAGCGACATGTTCTCGACCACGTGCTGCCACACCTTCATGGTCGGGATCAGCGTATGGCCCTTGGTCTCGATATTGCGCACCGAGCCGCCGCCGCCGGTGCCGTCGACCAGCCGCACCATCGGCAGCCGCAGGTCGCGCGCCATCTTCTCGGCGTGAACGAGCTTGTCGCCGACCGCGCCGTCGTTGGCGCCGCCGCGCACGGTGAAGTCGTCGCCGACCAGCACCACCGGGCGGCCGTCGACGCGGGCGCGCCCCATCACCAGATTGGCCGGCGTGAAGCCGACCAGCCGTCCATTGCTGTCGTACTGGCCGCTGCCGGTCAGGCTGCCGACCTCATGGAAGGAGCCCGGGTCGGCCAGCGCATCGATGCGCTCGCGCACCGTCAGCTTGCCGGCGTCCTTGTGCCGCTGGACCTTGTCCGGCCCGCCCAGTTGGGCCGCCAGCTGGCGGCGGTAGGCCAGTTCATCGATTTCGGGTTGCCACGACACGCGTTGTCTCCTGTTGCTGGTTTGCTGTTGGGGAGACCCAGCGCAGCAACCGTGCCAGCTCGCGTGCCTGCTGCAAGCCGTTGATTGGCTTGAGGAAAACCTTGCGCGCGAAATCCGCGGCTGTTAGGGTGTCCGCCATAACGACATATCAGGACACGGCAGTGTCCGCATCGGAGACAGGCTTTGTCGTCATTGAAGACACAGGCGGAGACATCGGCGATCGCTGAAAACGCCTCGAACGCCCCGAACGCGCCCGACGCCCCGGACGCCCTCGGCGCGCTGGTCATCGACCGCGACGGGCAGGTGCTGGCAACAACCGGGATCGCCAGCGACGACGCGCTCGCCCGCGCCGCGGCAGCGGCGTTGGCAGAGCTGACCGCCGCCGAGATCACGGCGGCCGATAGTCCGGCCCCCGGCGCACCCGCCCGCGAGGACGGCGGCATTCGCCCCCACCTGTTCGAGGTGACGGCGCCCGGCGCCGAAGCCACGCGTCATATCGCACTGGCGCTGGACGACGGCACCACGACGCTGGTGCTGCTGCACCGGCCCGGCGCCGCCACCGCGCTGTTCGATTTCCTCGGCGCCGTGCCGTTTGCCGGCGCCATCCTCGAGCACTTCATCACCAATCCGTACCAGGCGATTACCGTGGCGGACCGCGACGGCCGCATGCGCTATATCAGCCCGGTGCACGAGCGCTTTCTGGGGCTGCGCACAGGCGAGGGCATCGGCCAGCCGGCCGAGCGCGTGATTCCGAACTCGCGGCTGCCGCAGGTCGCGGCCAGCGGCAAGGCCGAGATCGGCCAGCTGCAGCGGATGAACGGCGTCACGCGCGTGGTCAACCGCATTCCGATCGTGCAGCACGGCGAAGTGGTCGGCGCGATCGGCCAGGTCCTGTTCAAGGAGCCCGAGGCGATCGCGCGGATGCACAAGGAAGTCAGCGAATTGCGCTCGCAGGTCGCGCACTACCGGCGCGCGCTGGACGACCTGCGCGGCGGCCCCGGCCGGCTGATCGGCGACAGCGCGCCGATGCAGCGGCTGCGACGCGAGATCGAGACGGTCGCGCGGCTCGACGTGCCGGTGCTGATCCTCGGCGAGAGCGGCACCGGCAAGGAGCTCGTCGCACGCGCGATCCACGAGGCGAGCCAGCGCGACGGCCGCGAAACACGCGACGGCAAGCCGCTGGTCAGCCTGAACCTGGCCGCGTTGCCGGCCACGCTGATCGAATCCGAACTGTTCGGCCATGCCCCCGGCGCCTTTACCGGCAGCCGCCGCCAGGGCCAGGCCGGCAAGCTCGAGCAGGCGGCCGGCGGCACGCTGTTTCTCGACGAGGTGGCGGACATTCCGATGGAGATGCAGGTCAAGCTGCTGCGCGTGCTGGAGGACCACCTGGTCGAGCGCATCGGCAGCCGCCAGGCGCGCCGCATCGACTTCCGGCTGGTGGCGGCGACCAACCGTGATATCCAGGCGCTGATCGACGCCGGCCGCTTTCGCCTGGACCTGTACTACCGCCTCAGCGGCGTGGTACTGCGCATCCCGGCGCTGCGCCAGCGCCGCGAGGACATCCCCGCGCTGCTGCAGCACTTCGTGCAGGCCTTCTGCGCGCGCAACAACGTGCCGGTGCCCACCATCGACGGCGCGGTCCCCCGCCACCTGGCCGAACGGCCGTGGCCGGGCAACATCCGCCAGCTACGGCAGAAGATCGAAGAAGCGCTGGTGTTCTGCGACGGCGGCCGCCTGCGCGTGGCCGACTTCGCCCGCGGCGACGAGAGCGCGGCGGCGTCAGCGGCCTTGGCCACCGATGCAGCGCCGCACCCGCTGGCGAGAAGCTATGCCGAACACGAGTGGGAAGACGACCCGCGCGGCGAGACCCCGGCGCCCGTTTCGAGTCCCCCTGCCTCCCGCCCCTCCGCCCTGCGGGAACTGGCCTACGAAGCCGCACTCAAGGCCATCGCCGAACATGGCGGCAACAAGAAGCGCGCCGCGCACGCGCTGGGGATTTCGCGCTCGCATCTGTACACGCTGCTGGCGCGGGGGGCGGGGGGCGGAAGCGACCGTTAGCGCGCCAGGCCCGAGGTCATCGGCCGGTCCTGCGCCGATTCACCGTCCGTGCGCCGCGAGTCCCGCCTCCAGCAATTCCAGCTGCCTCGCAAACTCGGCGGGGCGCCGCTCGCGGAACGTTTCCAGATTGCCGAGTTTCCATCGCAGTGCCGGCAGCTGCGCGACATGCGCGCATTGAAGCAGCGACCAATCAGGCGTGGCCCGGGACAGTCCTGCCAAGAATTGCTTGTGCCGCTCGCTGAGCCGCCTTGGCAGTTCTTCCTTCAGCCGCATGCGCGTATCGAGCAGTGTCTTCAACGAACACTCGACCTCCGTCATGCCGACAAAGGCGCGGTCATACTCGGCTGCAATGTCCTTGTCGTTGCCGAACAGCACCTCGTGGACAGGGCGATTGTGGCCGGCGAGATAGATCACGAAGCATTCCACCATGCCGTCCGAGATCCCTCCCGATTCGTACAGTTGCCATACGTCGAACAGGTCGCGGGGATGCTGCCGGTCCAGCGCAGCCACCAGCTTGCCGGCGTACAGCTCGTCGGGAGCGAGAACCGGCACGTCGAATTCGACGCCGAACAGATCGGCGGTCCTCGTGCTCAACACTCGCCGCTCGACCGGCAGCACGGTGCCACGAAATACCAGATTGACCTCGACCTTCACCTGGGCAACGTCGTTGCCGACGATCAACTTGGTCTCGCGCTGATCGCGTGCGCCGATCAGCCTTGTGCGCAGGCGGAGCGCCGCGGCGCGTTGCGCGATGGCGGTGAGCTCGAGTTGGATGGCGCGTATTGCGTCCTCTCTCGGCACGTCGCGCGGAAGGTAAACCACGTCGATGTCCACGGAGAGGCGAGGCATGTCGCGAACGAACAGGTTGATTGCGGTGCCACCTTTCATGGCGAACAGATCGCCGGAAAAAACGATGGGCGCAACGGCAAGCAGGAGGCGGACGGTATCGGCGTAGGCGTTATCCATGGGGCTTCAGGCTGAGCAACGTGCCGTCGTCGAGACGGCCGATCCATCGCTTGTTGCTGCCTGAGCGCACCGGGTACTGTGCCAGCAGGGCATCGACATCGACCAGTTCGGTCTCTCGAGCCCACGTCAGAAAAAGCCGAACGGCCTTGACGCTGGTACAGCACGATAGCAATTGTCCGAGCAGGTCCTTGCGAGGGGAACGTAAAACGTCGAAGACGTTACGCGCCTCCTCCAGACTTTGCTTAACACCGGCTTCGTAAAGCATCTCAAGTGCCGCACGCTCCGGGGCGGCGACGCGCACGCCCTCCGACATGCCGGGCGGCGTTACCACTGTTCGCTCCGCCAGCCCCGCATCTGGCCAGTCGAACAAACGGGCATGCACATAGCGCGCCGGATGCCGTTCCGTGAACCAGCCCGGAAGCGCAAAACGAGTGTCGCCCCAAAGCACCAGGGTTTCGCGGCTGCCGAGGTTGTGTCGCATCCCCTGCCAGGCGAGCGCCGTCCTGCCACCGGCATGAAAGCCGGGCACCTGCTTCTGCAGGAAGCGAAGGGCGCCTTCGATGCCGAAGTCGTCGTTGGGAAAGGCGTAGACGCCTTGGGCGAGACGAACCAGCCAGCCGCCGTCCGCATATCGCGCGGCAAGCTGCGGCGACACGCCGAATTGGCGCAGCGTCGCGAGGTCGAATGGCGCCCCGCGGTGCAGGCCGGTCTGCAGGCGTTTGATTATCTGGTAGCGGGAAACTTCAACCATGGTTGAAGAATAGCACCACATCTAATCAAGGAAGGCGCAAGAGGATTGGATTCCGCTCCGTCCGTCGTCTCTTGGTTTATTTTTACCGCAGGATCTAATCAACCGGCGTAGGCGACAGCGCTTTCCGGGCGATGGAATCGCCCGGAATACAACGCCGGTCCTGCCCTTAGTCCGCCTCCCCAAACGCCGCCATCAGCCGCGCCACCGCCGCCGGCACGTCGGCGGCCTCGGTGATCGCGCGCACCACGGCCGCGCTGCCGACGCCGGCTTCCAGTACTTGCGGCAAATTGCTCGCGTCGACGCCGCCGATGCCGACCAGCGCCGGTACCTGCTCACGCATCAGGCGGGCATAGGCATAGAAGCGTCCCAGCCCTTGCGGCTGGGTCGGCATCACCTTGGTGGTGGTCGGAAAGATGGCGCCGAGCGCCAGGTAGCTGGGGCGCAGCGGCGCGACGCGCAGCATCTCGGCGTAGCCGTGCGTCGAAACGCCGAGCCGCAGGCCGGAGGCGCGCAGCGCGTCGAGGTCGGCTTCGTCCAGGTCTTCCTGGCCGAGGTGGATGCCGTAGATGCCGCTGCCCGCGCTGTCGTTGCCGTGCGCGGCGTGGTAGTCCAGCGCGGCGCGCCAATGGTCGTTGATGAAGAGCCGGCTGCGGCTGCCGCGCGCGGCCAGCGCCGAGCGGGCGATCTGCTCGCGCACCGCGGCCGCGTCGTCGGACTTGAAGCGCAGCTGCACGGTCGGGACGCCGAGCGGCACCAGCCGTTCGATCCAGTCGGCGGTCGGCACCACGGCGTAGAGGCCCAGGCGCGCCGGGCATGGCACGAACGGTTCGGCCGACTGCTCCGGCGCAACCAGCGCGGCGTGCCGCACGCGCGGGAAGCGGGAAAACTCGGCGGGCCAGTCGAGCGTGCCGGGCTGCCAGGCGCGCGCCAGGCACAGCGCATCGTGCGCGGGGAAATGCAGCGCCAGCGTGGCCAGCAGCGTCGCGACGAAAGCGGGCGATTGCGCGGCATCGTCGTTGGCATCGGCCTGCGTGGCGAACACCCAGGTCCCCATCGGCGAGCGCACCGTGTCGATCCACTGGCCGCCCTCGCGCTCGGTCTGGATCAGCATCGCGCCGCGCGCGGCGACCCGGTCGATCGTCGCGGCATCGACCTCGCCGTCGGCCAGCAGCAGGTCGGCCTGGCCCAGCGGCTCGGCGGCATCGGCCGTCAGCGCGTCCTGCAATCGCCAGGCGCGCCAGCCGCGGTCGGCCACGCCGAAGGTCTCGCCATGGCGCGCCACCAGCGCGGATTGCAGCGCCGTATCGACCGGCATCGGCGTCGGTTGGCGTGTCATGCGTGCTCCTGTGCGTGCCAGAACGGCATGCCGACCACCGGCGTGCTGGCCTGCGCGATCTCGCGCTCGGGCATCGGTCCGGCCAGATAGGCCAGGCGCCCCGCCTCGACCGCCCGTGCGAAGGCACGCGCCATCTCGATCGGATACGCGGCCTGGGCCACGGCGGTGTTGAGCAGCACGCCGTCGTAGCCCCATTCGAGCACCTGCGCCGCATGCGAGGGCAGACCCAGGCCCGCGTCGACGATCAGCGGCGTGTCAGGCAGGCGATCGCGCAGCACCCGCATCGCGTGCGGATTGACAGCGCCCTTGCCGGTGCCGATCGGCGCGGCCCACGGCATCAGCGCCTGGCAGCCGGCGTCGAGCAGGCGGCGGCACAGCACCAGATCCTCGGTGCAATAAGGCAGCACCTTGAAGCCTTCCTTGATCAGCGTCTCGGCCACGGCCGGCAGGTTCAGCGTGTCGGGCTGCAGCGTGTAGTCGTCGCCGACCAGCTCCAGCTTGATCCAGTCGGTCTCGAACACCTCGCGCGCCATCATCGCGGTGGTGATCGCCTCCTGCGCCGCCATGCAGCCGGCGGTATTGGGCAGCACCGGCACCTGCATCGACTTGAGCATCTGCCAGAAGGCCTGGCCGCCCTCGCCGTCGCCGACCGCGCCCTGGCGGCGCAGCGCGACCGTCAGCATGGCCGGCCGTGCAGCCTCGACCGCCGATTGCAGCGTCGCCGGCGACGGATAGCGCGCCGTGCCGAGCAGCAGGCGCGAGGAAAACGATTCGCCGTAGAGCACGAAGGGATCGCGCACGGCATCCTGGGTGGGGAAGGTCATGGGATCAGCCTCCGGTAACGGGTTGCACGAGATCGATGCGGTCGCCGGCGGACAGCGGCGTATCCGCATGGGCGGCGCGCGGCACGAAGCGGCCGTTGAGCGCGGCGGCGAACGGTGGCGGGATCTGCGCCGCGGCCACCGCGTCGGCGAGCGTGGCCGGCGCGTTCAGCGCAAGCGGCTTGCCATTGAGCAGGATTTCCATGGTGTTCAGCGCGTGTGTCATCGGTTGGGACGAGCTTGGCCGGGCGACGCTCGCAGGCGAAAGCCGTGCGCGGTTGCGTCGGATTCGGCGGCGCGGGATGGCGTCGCGCGGCAGCGCGTCAACGCTGGCATCGATGCGGCCATCAACGCAGGCCTCGGTGTGGGCATCGTTGCGGCCATCAATGCAGCACCGCATTGCCATGCACGGGCGCGATCATGCCGGGCCAGCGGGCCGAAGCCGGCACCGCATGGGCGGCGGGATCGCCGTCGGCCAGCGCGCGCACGACCTCGCAGGCCGCCTCCACAACAGCCGGCGCGATCAGGAAGCCGTGCCGGTACAGGCCATTGAGGCGCACCACGCGCGCCTGCTCGTCGACCCGTACCGCCGGCAGATGATCGGGACGCGTGGGCCGGCGCTGCACGTTCAGCTCCAGCACGCGCGCCTCGCCGAAGGCCGGATGCAGCGAATACGCAGCCGACAACAGCTCCAGTGCGGAGCGCACGCTCATCGGCGAGTCGTCCTCGCTTTCCAGTTCGGTGGCGCCGATCACGTACAGGTGGTTCGGCTTGGGCGCGATATAGATCGGATAGCGCGGATGCAGCAGCCGTACCGGCCGGTGCAGCGAGACCTCGGGCGCGAACACCCGTACCACCTCGCCGCGCAGGCCGCGCAGGCCCGGCATCCCGCCCCCGCCGCCTCCAATAGCGCCCTCGGCGGGCCACGCGGCACGCGCGCCCAGGCCGCGGCAATCGAGCACCACGCGCGCGTCGATGCCAAGCCGCGGCAGGTCGCGCTCGTCGATCTCGCCCGCTTCCCAGACGCAATGCACGCCGGCGGAGACCGCGCAGGCCAGCAGCGCGCGCAGCGTGCCGCGGTTGTCCAGCTGGCCCTCGCCCTCGAGCAGCAGCCCTTGCTGGAAGCGCCCGGCCAGCGCCGGTTCGAGCGACGCGATGCCGGCCGCGTCGAGCCGGCGCAGCCGTTCGGCCACCAGTTCCGGCGGCGACACGGCGCGAATCCGGCTGGTAAACAGCGGCATCTCGCCGCGGTCGTGGGCGTGCCAGACCACCAGCGTGCCGTCCTGCTGGAAGAAGACCGGGTCGACCGCGGTGGGCTCGTCCGCCTGTTCGGCGTTCAATTCGGCCACCCATGCGCGCCACAGGTCCACGCTGGCGATGCCCAGCTCGACGATGCGGCGCTCGCTGATGGCCGATTCGGCCAGCGGCGCCAGCATCGCGGCGGCGACATGGGCGGCCGCGCCCGCGCCGTCGGGACCGGCGCGTTCGACCAGGGCCACGCGCAGGCCACCGCGGACCAGGCGCCAGGCGGCCAGGCGTCCGGCCAGGCCGGCGCCGAGAATAGCGACGTCAAACTGCTGTTTCATGGGGTGTATTGTGCCAGCCCGGCCATGGGGAGCCGGGGAACGTCAGGGCGGAGCGGGAAACGGCCGTCGCCCCGCGCGCGCGGAGCCCAGCGCCCCTGCCCCTCGTGGAGAGCCAGCTCGCTGGTTCCCGCCTTCGCGGGAACGACGGCCCCGTCCCTTACGAGTAGATCTTGCCGCCCTGCCGGACGAACTCGATCGACTTCTCCTGCATGCCGCGCTCGGCCTCGTCGGCGCCCGCCTCCTTCAGCGACGCGGCGTAGTCGCGCACGTCCTGCGTGATCTTCATCGAGCAGAACTTCGGACCGCACATCGAGCAGAAGTGCGCGATCTTGGCGCCCTCGGCCGGCAGCGTCGCATCGTGGAACGAACGCGCGCGCTCCGGATCGAGACCCAGGTTGAACTGGTCTTCCCAGCGGAACTCGAAGCGCGCCTTCGACAGCGCGTTGTCGCGCAGCTGCGCGCCCGGCCAGCCCTTGGCCAGATCGGCGGCATGCGCGGCGATCTTGTAGGTGATGATGCCCTCGCGCACGTCTTCCTTGTCCGGCAGGCCCAGGTGCTCCTTCGGCGTGACGTAGCACAGCATCGCCGTGCCCATCCAGCCGATATTGGCCGCGCCGATGCCGCTGGTGATGTGGTCGTAGCCGGGGGCGATGTCGGTGACCAGCGGTCCGAGCGTGTAGAACGGGGCCTCGTAGCAGTGCTTGAGTTCCTCGTCCATGTTGGCCTGGATGCGTTGCAGCGGCACGTGGCCCGGGCCTTCGATCATCACCTGCACGTCGTGCTTCCACGCCTTGGCGGTCAGCTCGCCCAGCGTGCGCAGTTCGCCGAACTGCGCCTCGTCGTTCGAGTCGGCGATGCAGCCCGGACGCAGGCCGTCGCCGAGGCTGAACGACACGTCGTAGGCCTTCATGATTTCGCAGATCTCGTCGAAGTGCGTGTACAGGAAGTTTTCCTTGTGGTGGGCCAGGCACCATTTGGCCATGATCGAGCCGCCGCGCGAGACGATGCCCGTCACGCGGTCGGCGGTCAGCGGCACATAGCGCAGCAGCACGCCGGCGTGGATCGTGAAGTAGTCCACGCCCTGCTCGGCCTGCTCGATCAGCGTGTCGCGGAACATCTCCCAGGTCAGGTCCTCGGCGATGCCGCCGGTCTTGTCCAGCGCCTGGTAGATCGGCACCGTGCCGATCGGCACCGGCGAATTGCGCAGGATCCATTCGCGCGTCTCATGGATATGCTTGCCGGTGGACAGGTCCATGATGGTGTCGGCGCCCCAGCGGATCGACCAGACCATCTTCTCGACTTCCTCGGCCAGCGACGAGGTCACCGCCGAATTGCCCAGGTTGCCGTTGATCTTCACGCGGAAATTGCGGCCGATGATCATCGGCTCGAGTTCCGTGTGGTTGATGTTGGCGGGGATGATCGCGCGGCCGGCGGCCACTTCCTGGCGCACGAATTCCGGCGTGATGTCCTCCGGCCGCAGCGGCAGGCCGGCGCCCAGCGCATTGCCGGGATGCTGGCGCAGCAGCGCCTTGTACTCGGGCTTGTCGTACAGCGCCTGCAGGTTCAGCGATTCGCGCAGCGCGATGTATTCCATCTCGGGCGTGACGATGCCGCGGCGGGCGTAGTGCATCTGCGTGACATTGGCGCCGGCCTTGGCGCGGCGCGGATTGGTCAGCTGCGCGAAACGCAGGTGCGCGGTGGCCGGATCGTTGGCCCGCGCGCGGCCGTACTCGGACGACAGGCCCGGCAGCACCTCGGTATCGCCGCGTTCCTCGATCCATTTGGCTCGCACCGGCGGCAGGCCGGCCTTCAGGTCGATGCGCACGTCCGGGTCGCTGTACGGGCCCGAGGTGTCGTAGACCGGGATCGGCGGGTTCGGCATCTCGCCGTGCTCGGTGCGCGTGGCAGTCTGCAGGATGGTGCGCATCGGCACGCGGATGTCCGGACGGCTGCCGGTCAGATAGGTCTTGGTCGAAGCGGGATAGGCGAACTTCTGGTCGAGATCGCTTTCGAGCGATTCGAAGGATGCGGCGGGGGCGGCGTGATTGCGGGCCATGGATATCGTCCTCTCTCTTTGGGGGATGGACGAAACCAGGAGTCCTGTGAGCATGTCCCTCGGGGACCATGCTGGCGCGGCTGGAATGCGCGCCGGCGGGAACTGCGGTCTTCAGTGAAACTTCCCACGCCGGTACTAACCGGATCGGGTTCGAAGGGACTCTCTCAGCCGCGCGGCCAATCCGCACGGCACCCCTGTTTCATCCAACGGGGCCAATTTAAGCACAAGGGGACTGGCTGCGCCAGCCTTGTTTCATTCGGACTGTGGTGCGCTGCGGTATCGGATCGGCCGTCGGCGTGACGCCCGGGCCGCCTGCGTCCGCCGCAGCCGGCGGCTCGCGCGTTGCTCTACCATGCAGACAGCGTGCTTGCGCACGCGCGCCGGGCCGGCGAGGATTGGTCGCCGACGATTGGCCGCCGACGGATCCGGCGCCAACGATCGCAGGCCGCCAACGATTGCAACGGCAACGGCATGGGCAGAGACAGGACCGTCCGCCACAGGAGACACCATGAGCACCAGCGACGCCGCCACCCACCGCGTCTTCAACCAGGTCCCCGACCTGGCGCACCACAATCCGTTCGCCATCGACACCGCGCTCGGCGCCGCGCTCGAACGCCTCGGCGGCGGCTGGCATGCCGGCGAACTGCGCGAGTTCGGCGCGACGCTGGGCCAGCCCGAGGTCCAGGCCTGGGCCGACCAGGCCAATCGCCATCCGCCCGAACTGCACACCCACAGCCGCACCGGCGAACGGATCGACCAGGTCCGCTTCGACCCGAGCTGGCATGCGCTGCTGTCGCTGCTGCGCAGCCGCCAGCTGCACGCGTTGCCGTTCGCGCAGCCGCGTCCCGGCGCCTGGGCCGCGCGCACCGCCGGCTATTTCCTGCAGGCGCAGCTCGAATCGGGCTCGCTGTGCCCGGCGACGATGACCTTCGCCAGCATCCCTGTGCTGCAGAAGGAGGCCGCGCTGTTCAGCGAACTGGCGCCGCGGCTGTACGCCACCGCGCACGATCCCGAGGACCTGCCCTGGCGCGACAAGCGCGCGGTGATGATCGGCATGGGCATGACCGAGAAGCAGGGAGGCTCGGACGTGCGCGCCAACACCACGGTGGCGCGGCCGGTGCGCGGCGAGGGTCGCGGCGCCGAGTACGCGCTGACCGGCCACAAGTGGTTCTTCTCCGCGCCGATGTGCGACGCGCATCTGGTGGTGGCCCGCACGGGCGCCGAGGACGGACCGCTGTCGTGCTTCTTCGTGCCGCGCTTTCGCGACGACGGCAGCCGCAACGCGATCCAGATCCAGCGGCTCAAGGACAAGCTCGGCAACCGCTCCAACGCCAGCAGCGAGGTCGAATTCCGCGGCGCCAGCGGCATCCTGATCGGCGAGGAAGGCCGCGGCATTCCGACCATCATCGAGATGGCCACCAATACCCGGCTCGATTGCGTGATCGGCAGCGCGGCGCTGCTGCGAACCGCGCTGGTGCAGTCGATCCACCATGCGCGCCATCGCAGCGCCTTCGGCAAGCGGCTTGCCGATCAGCCGCTGATGCGCAATGTGCTGGCCGATCTCGCGCTCGAGAGCGAGGCCGCGACGCTGCTGATGATGGAGCTCGCGCATGCGTTCGAGCATGCCGCCACCGACCCGCTGGCCGGGGCGTGGAAGCGCATCGTGACGCCCGCCGCCAAGTTCTGGATCTGCAAGCGCGCGATCGAGGCGACCGGCGAGGCAATGGAGGTCTGGGGCGGCAACGGCTACGTCGAGGAAGGGCCGATGGCGCGGCTCTACCGCGAGGCGCCGGTCAATTCGATCTGGGAAGGGTCGGGCAACATCATGTGCCTGGACGTGCTGCGCGCGATCCAGCGCAGTCCCGACGATGCGCTGCGTCTGCTGCAGGACCTGGGCCAGCGCGCCGGCGGGCATGCCGCGGTGCGTGCCGAACTCGCTTCGCTGCAGGCGATGCTGCGCGCCGCGTCGGAAGAGCAGGAGACCTGCGCGCGCCGTTTCGCCCAGGGCCTGGTGCTGACCGCGCAGGCGGCGCTGATGCTCGCGCATGCCGATGCCGACAGCGCCGAGCGCTTCGTCGCCAGCCGGCTCGAGCGGCAGCATGGGCGCGTGTTCGGCACGCTCGACGGCAGCGCGGCGCAGCTGGGACGACTGATCGAGCGGGCCTGGCCGGCTTGATTGCAGGCGTTGCGCTCAGGACTACTCGTTGGACTCGCTGTCGCGCAGCAGGCGCCGGCATTCATCCAGACAGGACAGGCAGCAGGTGCCGCACCACAGGCCCGTGGCCGCGATGATCATTGCCACGCCCGGGTTGAGCGATCGCGGGTCGCCGCGGACCAGCACAACGGCGCCCGCCAGGCCGATCGGCAGCGACATCGCCGTGGCCATGACCACGGTCGCCAGCGCGCGATGATGGCGCGTCAAGGCCCCGAGGGCGATCCAGACACGCCGCAATCCGTCGGCGCCAGGATCGGGGGCGTGGTTGCCGTCGCTTTCGATCCAGTCGATGCGATGGGACGGCAGCAGGGCCGTGGTGGTGGTGGCGGTGGCGGCGGTGGCGGCGGTGGCGGCGGTGGTGGCGGTGGTGGCGGTGGCGGCGGTGGCGGCGGTGGCGGTGCTGGCGGTGCTGGCGGTGCTGGCGGGCGGCTGGCGATGGCGCGTGTCCACGTCCGGCCAGCCGGCATGCGAGACCGCGGCCCTGCTTGTCCTTGTGTATTGCACGGTGGCTCTCCCTTCCATGGTGGGCCCACAGGGTAAGGCTTCCGCCCGGCCGCGCGGGCCAAGCGGGCCGCTGCGCCTGTACCGGCGTACCGAAAAGGGAAAGGAATGCGGCAATTGTTGGAAAAACCGGCGGCCGCCTTTCGCAGCGCGCCGCTCAGGCGCGCGCCAGCAAGGTCTCCAGCGCACGCAGCCGTACCCGCGGACCGTGGCGGATCAGATCGTGCGCGCGCTCGCCGATCATGATCGCCGGCGCATCGGCATCGCCGCCGGCCAGCGTCGGCATGATCGATGCATCGGCCACGCGCAGCGCCTCGACCCCACGCACGCGCAATTGCGGATCGACCACCGACAGCGCATCGATGCCCATCCGGCAGGTGCCGGCCGGCCGCTCCGCGCCTTCCGCATGGGCGCGGACCAGCGCGTCGATGGCCGCGTCGTCATCGGGATCGGCGCGCACGCCGCCGCAATACAGCGCCTTGCCGCCGAACGCGGCCAGCGGCGGCTGCGCGAGGATGCGCCGCACCAGCGCCACGCCCGCGATCAGGTCGCGCACGTCCTGCGCATCGCCGAGCAGGCCGGCCTCGACCAGCGGCCGCCGCTGCGGATCGCTGCCCGCCAGCCGCAACCGTCCGCGGCTGCGCGGACGCAGCAGCAGCACGCGGCAGCCGTAGCTCTGGCCATGCCAGTCCCCATCGCCGCGCGCATGGCCCGGCCCGACCACGAAGCGCAGTTGCAGATCCGGTTCGGACAGTTCGGGCTGGCTCCTGAGCAGCGCGCCCGCGCTGACGGGCTCCGCCTGCGCCAGCGTGTTGCGCCGCCCGCCGAGTCCGGCCCCATGCCGCAGCCAGTGCCACGCCGCGGCGAGCGACCTGCCGATCGACGAATCGCCGCCGAGAAAACGCGGCCCGAACGATTGCCGCAGCGACGGCGGCGTCGGCCCGCGCTTGTGCAGCAGCATGCCGACCGGTTGCTGCAGATTCAAACCCACGCCGGGCAGATGCTGCACGACGCCGATGCCGTGCTCGCGCAGATGATCGGCGGGCCCGATACCGGAGACCATCAGCAGTTGCGGCGAACCGATCGCGCCGGCGGCGAGCACCACCTCGCGCCGCGCGCGCAACTGGACGAGGCGTCCGTGGCGCAGCGCCTGCACGCCGACCGCGCGGCGGCCTTCGAAGAGAATGCGCTGCGCCTGCATGCCGTGCAGGACCTGCAGGTTGCCGCCGACGCCGCGATGCAGATAGGCACGCGCCGCGCTCCACGGCTCGCCGCGATGGCGCGCGCTCTGGAACCAGCCGACGCCCTCCTGCCGGGGGCCATTGAAGTCGTCGTTGCGCGGGTGGCCGGCGTGGGCCGCGGACTCGACGAAGTAGCGGGCCAGCGGCGAAGGCGCGGAGGGATCGCCGACATGCAGCGGACCGTTGCCGCCATGCCAGGGGTCATCGTCGCGGCCCATCACGCGGGTGTTGCATTCGGCGCGGCGAAAGCACGGCAGCACGTCGTCCCAGGACCAGCCGTCGCAGCCGGCCTCGGCCCAGCCGTCGTAGTCGGATGGCGCGCCGCGCAGATAGGGACCCCAGTCCGGCGCGTCATCGTCGGGCCAGGCGGCCTCGAGCAGGGCGATCGATTCGCTGCCGCTGTCGGCGAGCCTGCCGGCCAGCGCGCACGCCGCCGCGCCGCCCCCGATCACGATGTAATCGAAACTGGTGTCCATTTGTCCCCTCGCACGATGGCAAGTCGGCGCGCCGCTTGCTTCGCGCATCGGGCCGCCACGCAGGGCCGGCGGACGGGGCGCGAACGCGGTCTATGCTGCCCAGTGTAGGCGCTTTGTCGAGGGGCAGAAGGAGAACGCGGAGGGGCCGATCGAGCCCGGCGAAAACGCGGGGGGAAACGCGGCGAACGCTCGGCGGAAATGGCGGGAATGCCGGGAAAAGGCGGGGGGAATGGCAGGAAAAAGTAGGCAGGACGCGCGCGCGCCCCGCCCTTGCGGCCGGTATTACGCCTTCAGCATCGGCTTGCCCAGCATCCGCGACAGCACCGCTTCCGGCGAGTGCGTGTGGTCCGAGATCGCGCGCGGATCGAGGTAGTAGGTCTGCTCCATCATCGCGCGGCCGCGCATCGCGGCGTGCAGCACCTGATCGCTGAAGACGATCCAGGTGGAACCCGGCGGGAAGTGGAATTCCTGCTGGGGCACCTTGGCCTGGTAGTCCAGGTCGGCCTTGGCCATGTCGTGCAGTTGCAGCATGCGGTGGTCGTATTCCGAGCGCTCGCGCTTGGTGATATGCAGCTGCTTCATCAGCCAGGCCTGTCCCGGCCACATGCCCTTGGTGCGCGGCACGAAGCGCCTGGCGAAATCGGCGAACGGCTCGCCGACGCGCCACACCCGCGGCGCCTGCGGATCGATGTTGTGGAAGACGCGCAGCAGGCGCTTGCCCAGCATCGGATTGGACGGGAACGAGTCCACGTGCAGCCGCGTATCGTCCTTGCGCCAGCTGACCGGGCGCCCGGCGATTTCGCTGGGCCGCAGCGAGGTGCCGGCGCGCTCCAGATGCGGGCCGTATTCGGGGAACAGCGCCAGCACCAGCCGCTCGCTGTATTCGGCATAGCGCCGGATCAGCGCGTACAGGTCGGCGAGATCCTGGGGGCTGCCCACGGCACCGCGCACCGCGGTGTCGTTGGCGCGCAGGTTGATGTTCTTGGACTTGCCATCCGACCAGCGGCTGTCGAGGAAGCGCTCCTCGCCCGGTTCGAAGCGGAAATGCAGGTCGGGGAAGTACAGCACCGCGCCCTGCTCGAGCTCGCGGCGCAGGCCCGCGGCCGTTTCGGCGCGCAGCTGCGGCGCCCAGTCGGTATAAGGCTGCGGGCGGATCAGGTCGAGCCCGCCGGCAGCGGCGGACGGCGCCGCGCCGGTCGAAGGCGCGACGGGAGGGACAGCGGTTTGAACGGACATGGGATTCCTCGGCATGCTGGCGTGTGCCACGCCTGATGGCGCGATTCTACCGCCGCGCCACGGCACGCTTGGCGCGCCAGCGTCGCGCCATGTTTTCGGCTCTTGAAGCGACGTCGTCCGACACTACATTCGTGACGAAGCGCGCCGGCCAGCGCCGGCACGCGGGGGGCCGGCCGCGCCGGTCCGAATACGAGTCGCTAGGAGTAGCAAGGAGCAAGGAGGTAATGCCATGTACGCATCGTTGCTGAGTTCTCCGGGCAGCCTGTTTGCCGAGTTCGACCGGCTGCAGCGCGAACTGCAACAGTTCCTCTCGACGCCGAGCAGCATCCGCGCGGTGGCGCGCGGCGCGTTTCCTGCCGTCAACATCGGCATGACGCCGTCCAGCGTCGAGGTCTATGCCTTCGCGCCGGGTATCGATCCGTCCACGCTCGACGTCAGCGTCGACCGCGGCCTGCTGACCATCGCCGGCCAGCGCAGCGCGCAGATGCAGGGCACGCAGCCACAAACCGCGCAGAGCGGGCAGACCGACCCGTCGGCCAGTCAGCAGGCCGACCAGCAGGGCCAGTCGGGCTCGGGCTCGGGCTCTTCAAGGCTGGGCGAGGACACCAACGTCTATGTGCGGGAGCGCTTCAACGGCAGCTTCCGGCGCGTGATTTCGCTGCCAGAGGACGTCGATACCGCCCGGATCGACGCCACCTATCGCGACGGGCTGCTGCGGATCTCGATCGCTCGCCAGGAATCGGCCCAGCCGCGCCGGATCACCGTGAACTGACCCGATGATTGCACCGAGCAGGAGGTTCATCATGAACGATCAAGCCGTCACCCGGACCGACCAGGACCGGAACCTGAACGTGAACGCGAACGTCGGCGGGAAGAACGACAACGGCAATGCGGCCGCCAACGCGACGCTGTTGCCGCGCGTGGACGTGACCGAGGATTCGACCGGCATCACGCTGCTGGCGGATCTGCCGGGCGTGTCGCGCGACACGCTGCAGGTGCGCGCCGACCGCGACAGCCTGACCATCGAGGGCGAGATTCGCCAGGAGATGCCCGAAGGGCTGGAGCCGGTCTATGCCGAGGTGCAGATCGCCCGTTACAAGCGCGTCTTCACGCTGAGCCGCGAGCTGGACAGCAGCGCGATCTCGGCGGTGCTGAAGGACGGCGTGCTGAATCTGCGGATTCCGAAGCAGGCCGAAGCGCAGCCGCGTCGGATCGAAGTGAAGGTAGGGTGAGAGTGAGGGCGGCGGTGGCCTTTGGGCCGCCGCTGCCCTCCCCGGCCCCTCTCCCGCGGGCGGGAGAGGGGAGAACACCAGGAAGGATTACAGCCCGGCCGCCGCGCGCAGTGCCGCGGCCTTGTCGGTGGCTTCCCACGAGAATTCCGGCTCCTCGCGGCCGAAGTGGCCGTAGGCGGCGGTCTTCTCGTAGATCGGGCGCAGCAGGTCCAGCATCTGCACGATGCCCTTGGGCCGCAGGTCGAAGTGCTCCATCACCAGTTTGGCGATCGCCTCGTCCGAGATCTTGCCGGTGCCTTCGGTGTAGACCGTCACGTTGATCGGGCGCGCCACGCCGATCGCGTAGCTGACCTGCACCTGGCACTGGCGCGCCAGGCCCGCGGCCACCACGTTCTTGGCCACATAGCGGGCCGCGTAGGCCGCCGAGCGGTCGACCTTGGACGGGTCCTTGCCCGAGAACGCGCCGCCGCCGTGCGGCGCCGCGCCGCCATAGGTGTCGACGATGATCTTGCGGCCGGTCAGTCCGCAGTCGCCCTGCGGGCCGCCGATGACGAAGCGGCCGGTCGGGTTCACCAGGTACTTGGTGTCCTTGAGCATCTCGGGCGGCAGCACCGGCTTGATGATCTCCTCGATCACCGCCTCGCGGATCTGCGCCTGGGTGATGTCCGGCGCGTGCTGGGTCGACAGCACCACGGTGTCGACGCTGTGCGGACGGCCGTCGACATAGCGCACGGTGACCTGCGACTTGGCGTCCGGACGCAGCCAGGGCAGGCGGCCGTCGCGGCGCAGCTGCGACTGGCGCTCGACCAGGCGGTGCGAGTAGTAGATCGGGAACGGCATCAGTTCCGGGGTCTCGTCGCAGGCATAGCCGAACATCAGGCCCTGGTCGCCGGCGCCCTGGTTCAGATAATCGTCCGAGGCACGGTCGACGCCCTGCGCGATATCGGGCGATTGCTTGTCGTAGGCCACCAGCACGGCGCAGCCCTTGTAATCGATGCCGTAATCGGTGTTGTCGTAGCCGATGCGCTTGATGGTTTCGCGCGCGACCTGGATATAGTCGACGTTGGCCGTGGTGGTGATTTCCCCGGCCAATACCACCAGCCCGGTATTGCACAGGGTTTCGGCGGCGACGCGCGCGTATTTGTCCTGGGCCAGGATGGCGTCCAGGACGGCGTCGGAAATCTGGTCGGCGACCTTGTCGGGATGGCCTTCGGAGACGGATTCCGAAGTAAAGAGGAAGTCGTTTGCCACGAACTTTTTCTCCAGGTTAGCTATTGCGTGCCAACCATGTTCAGTCCGGGCGGCGACGCTTTAGCGGTATTTTCAGCACGTCCTGATGAGACGGTATCGCCCCGCAAGTTGTCAGTTAACTCGGCGATGCGCGGTATTATACGCGCCTGCGCGGCGCCGCACACGCGCCGCCGCAACGGTGTGCCGAGGCCATCGGCGCTCGCCGAGGCGATCGGCGGCGGCCGCGAAACAATAACCGCGGAAGAATGAACCACGCCGGCCCGGGGCCGGCCCCTTGTTGGGACTCCATGACCTTCCTGTTCTGGCTGATTGCCCGCTTGCCGCTGGCATGGCTGCAAGCCATTGGCGGCGTGCTCGGCCTGCTGGCCGCGCGCCTGCCGGGCCGCTACGGCAGGCGACTCACCGAGAATTTCCGCCAGGCCTATCCCGACGCCACCGACCAGATGCTGGCCGAGGCGGCGCGCTCAACCGGCCGCATGGTGATGGAGATGCCGTACTTCTGGAGCCGCAGGACGTTGAAGGCGCGGCTGGCCGGGTTCTCCGAACACACCTGGCCGGAGCTCGACCGGCTGCTGGGCAAGGGCAACGGGCTGATCATGCTGGTCCCCCATCTCGGTTGCTTCGAAGTACTGCCGCAGGCGTACGCGCTGCGCCACAGGGTGACCGCGCTGTACAAGCCGCCGCACCAGCCATGGCTGCGCGACTGGATCGAGCGCATGCGCACCCGCCCCAATCTGGTGATGGCGGCGGCCACGCCGCGCGGCGTGCGCACGCTGGTCAAGGCGCTCAAGCGCGGCGAGTCGATCGGCATCCTGCCCGACCAGGTGCCCAAGGGCGGCGAAGGGGTATGGGCGCCGTTCTTCGGCAAGCCCGCGTACACCATGACGCTGGTGCAGCGCCTGCAGCAACTGACCGGCGCGCCGATCGCGATGGTCTTCGCCGAGCGCACCGCGCAAGGCGCCACCTATATCGCCCACATGCGGGTGCTGGAAGACAAGCTGCCGGACGATCCCGTCGCGGCCGCCACCGTGCTCAACCGCACGGTCGAATCGCTGGTCGCCGAAGCGCCGACGCAATACCTGTGGGGCTACAACCGTTACAAGCACCCGGCGGGTGCGGAGCTCCCGCCCCAAGCCGCGTGACAGACTCCCATGACTTACCTGTTCTGGCTGATTTCCCGCCTGCCGCTGGCCTGGTTGCAGGCCATCGGCGGCGCGCTGGGCCTGCTGGCAGCCAAGTGGCCGGGCCGCTACGGTACGCGCCTGACCGAGAACTTCCGCCACGCCTTTCCTGACGCCACTGACGAGATGGTGAACGAGGCCGCCCGCTCGATGGGACGCATGATCCTGGAGATGCCCTATTTCTGGACCCGGCACACCATCAAGGCGAAGCTGTACGACTTCAACGAGGTGGTCTGGCCGGCGCTGGACCGGCTGCAGGACCAGGGACGCGGCGTGATCGTGCTGACGCCGCACCTGGGCTGCTTCGAGGTATTGCCCCAGTCGTATGCGATGCGCCGGCCCGTCACGGTGCTGTTCAAGCCGCCGCACCAGCCCTGGCTGCGCGACTGGGTCGAACGCATGCGCAACCGCCCGAACATGACCAGCGCGCCGGCCAATCCGCGCGGCGTGCGCATGCTCGTCAAGGCGCTCAAGCGCAAGGAGGCCATCGGCATCCTGCCCGACCAGGTGCCGATCGGCGGCGAGGGCACGTGGGCGCCGTTCTTCGGCCGTCCCGCGTACACGATGACGCTGGTGCAGCGGCTGCAGCAATGGAGCGGCGCGCCGGTCGCCATCGTTGCCTCGATCCGTCTGCCGCGCGGCGGCGGCTATCGTGCCTTTCTGCGTGTGATCGAAGAGCCGCTGCCCGAGGATCCGGCCGCCGCCGCCGCCGTGATCAACGGCGTGGTGGAGGAGCTGGTACGGCTGGCACCGACCCAGTACCTGTGGGGCTACAACCGCTACAAGCACCCGGCCGGCGCGGAATTGCCGCCGCCGTGGCCGCCCGAGGCGCCCGCGCCATCCACGCCGCCCGCCCCGCCGGCATCGGGCGCCACCACGGCCGCCACGGCGGCCGGGGCGGCCGACCTGTCCGCCACGGAACCGACTTCCCCGACTTCGCATCCATGAGCCGTCTTTTCACCTGGCTGGGCATCGGTCTGCTGACCGTGCTCGGCAAGCTGCCCTACCCCCTGGTCGCCCGCTTCGGCGAAGGTCTCGGCAGCCTGCTGTACCTGTTTCCCAGCGGCCGCCGCGAGGTGGTCCGCGCCAACCTGCGCCTGGCCTTCCCCGACAAGTCCGAGGCCGAGATCGCCGAGCTGTCGCGCCAGTCGTTCCGCTCGGTGTTCCGCAGCTTCGCCGAGCGCGGCATCTTCTGGACCGGCAGCGAGGCACAGATGCGCCGCTGGGTGCAGATCGACGACCAGGCCAACCTGGTCGCGCTCGACGGCGAGCCGCACATCCTGGTCACGCTGCACCTGTCCGGCGTCGAGGCCGGCGCGATCCGGCTGACGATCTACCTGCGCGACCACGTGGGCCGCTCGGGCGCGTCGCTCTACACCAAGCAGAAGAATGCGCTGTTCGACGGCTTCCTGAAGCAGGCCCGTGGCCGCTTCGGCGCCAACATGATCGCGCGCAACGACAGCGTGCGCGACATCATCCGCTGCCTGAAGAAGGGCGAGGCGCTGCAGCTGATCTCCGACATGGACTTCGGCGAGCGCGACTCGGAATTCGTGCCCTTCTTCGGCGCGCAGGCGCTGACGCTGACCTCGGTGTCGCGGCTGGCGCGGCTGACCGGCGCCAAGGTCGTGCCGATCTATACCGAGCAGCTGCCCGACTATCGCGGCTATGTGCTGCGCATCCTGCCCGCCTGGGACAACTACCCGGGCGAGAGCGTGACCGACGACACGCGGCGGATGAACGCCTTCTTCGAGGACTGCATCCGCCCGCGCATCGCCGAGTACTACTGGGTGCACAAACGCTTCAAGCATCGCCCGCCCGGCGAACCCGAGATATATTGACGTTCGGCCGACATTGCGGCGGCCGCAAACCCAGAACACCGACACCGGCCGCCCGCGGCCTTCCGGCTTCCGGTCCTGACCGGTCCCGGCTTTTCCCGAACCGCGCCATGAAAATCCAGTTCACCAAGATGCACGGCGCCGGCAACGACTTCGTCGTGCTGGACGGCATCCACCAGACCCTGAACCTGAGCACCGAGCAATGGCGCGCGCTGGCGAGCCGGCATTTCGGCGTGGGCGCGGACCAGATCCTGATCGTCGAGAAGCCGACCCGGCCCGATGTCGACTTCCGCTACCGGATCTTCAACGCCGACGGCGGCGAGGTCGAGCACTGCGGCAACGGCGCGCGCTGCTTCGTCCGGTTCGTCACCGACCACGGCCTGACCGACAAGCGCTCGGTCCGCGTCGAGGTGATGAACGGCGTCATCACGCTGACGCTGAACGACGACGGCCAGGTCACGGTCGACATGGGCGCGCCCGAGTTCGAGCCGGCGCGGATCCCGTTCCTGCCCGAGGGGCTGCCGACGCGCACCGAGGGCGGCGACACGCTGTACGGCATCGAAACCAATGGCCGCACCGTGTGGATTTCGCCGGTGTCGATGGGCAATCCGCATGCGGTGCAGGTCGTCGACGACACCGAGCGCTTCCCGGTGCGCGAGGACGGCCCGGTAATCGAGCACCATGCCGCGTTCCCGAAGCGGGTCAATGCCGGCTTCATGCAGGTGGTCGACCGCAATACGATCCGGCTGCGCGTGTTCGAGCGCGGCTCCGGCGAGACGCTGGCCTGCGGCACCGGCGCCTGCGCGGCCGTGGTCGCCGGCATCCGGCGCGGCCTGCTCGACTCGCCGGTCAAGGTGCATACGCACGGCGGCGACCTGACCATCGCCTGGGACGGCGACGGAACCCCGGTGCGGATGACGGGCCCTGCCACCACGGTATTCGAAGGTTCGATCGATCTGGACGCGCTGCAGCCGCGCGGCTGACCTGCCCCAGCGACCCTGCCGGAACCCCGGCGCCAACGCGGAGAAGCGCCCATGCCAGCCACGCCGCTCGACCCCTACCGCATCGCCAACGGCAAGGGCTTTCGCCTGGACCGCTTCGATGCGGGCGCCAGGCCCTTCTCCAGCGGCGACAAGACCAGCGACCGGGCCCGCCTGACCGAGCTGTCGACGCATCTGGACGAGCAGCAGGACATCTTCTACGCCGAGCAGTCGCGCAAGCTGCTGGTGATCCTGCAGGGCATGGACACCAGTGGCAAGGACGGCACCGTGCGCGGCGTGTTCCGCAGCTTCGATCCGCTGGGGCTGCGCGTGGTCGGCTTCAAGGCCCCGACGTCGGAGGAGAAGGCGCGCGACTACCTGTGGCGCGTCCACGCCCAGGTGCCGCGCGCCGGCGAGATCGCGGTGTTCAACCGCAGCCACTACGAGGACGTGCTGATCGCGCGCGTGCATGGCTGGATCGACGCCGCCGAGTGCGAGCGCCGCTACCGGCAGATCCGCCACTTCGAAAGCCTGCTGGTCGAGACCGGCACCACGCTGGTCAAGTGCTTCCTGCATATTTCGAAGGACGAGCAGAAGTCCCGGCTCGAGGCGCGGCTCGCCGATCCGCAGAAGCACTGGAAGTTCGATCCCAACGACCTGGCCGAGCGCCGGCACTGGGACGCCTATATGGACGCCTACCAGGACGCGATCGCCGCGACGGCGACGCCGGAGGCGCCCTGGCACGTGATTCCCGCCGATTCGAAGACGCACCGCAATCTGATGGTCGCGGAGATCCTGCGCGAGACCTTCGCGCGGCTCAAGCCGGCCTATCCGCCGTCCGCGCCGGGGCTGGACAAGCTGAAGGTCGAGTAGTCGTCGAGTCGTCGAAGTCGAGCGGGGGAAGCAAGGATTGGGGCCCGACGGGCGCGGGGCCCGCAGCCCCGAGGGCCGAGGGCCTTGCGGGGGCTTGACGAGGCCCGCCCCGCAGGCCCCGAGTTCAAACGCCGTAGCGCTGGCGATAGGCCGCCACCGCGTCGCGCGAGGCGCCCAGCGCCGGGTCCTGCGCGGCGTCCAGATACGCCAGCAGGTCCGCCAGCGAGGCGATCGCGATCACCGGCACGCCGAATTCGCGCTGCACGCCCTGCACCGCGGAATGGGCGCCGATCTGCTCGGCGGTGCCGCTTTTCTCCATCCGGTCCAGCGCGATCAGCACCGCGGCCGGCTCGGCGCCGGCGGCGCGGATCATCTGCACCGATTCGCGCACCGAGGTGCCGGCCGAGATCACGTCGTCGACGATCACCACCTTGCCCTGCAGCTTCGCGCCGACCAGCGTGCCGCCCTCGCCGTGGTCCTTGGCTTCCTTGCGGTTGTAGGCGAAGCCCACGTTGCGGCCCATGCCCGCCAGCGCCACCGCGGTGGCCGACGCCAGCGTGATGCCCTTGTAGGCGGGCCCGAACAGCATGTCGAATGCGACACCCGAGGCCAGCAGGGTTTTCGCATAGAATTGCGCCACCTGGCCCAGCGTGGCGCCCTCGTTGAACAGCCCCGCGTTGAAGAAATACGGCGATTTGCGTCCCGCCTTGGTGACGAACTCGCCGAAGGACAGCACGCCCGCGTCCAGCGCGAAGCGGATGAAGGTCTGGCTGAGGTCGTCCGCCGCCGGCGTGGTTTGCTGCGTCATCTTTTCTCTCTTCAAAAAATTTCCCGAGATGTTACGGATTATCAGTGCCAACCTCAACGGCATCCGCTCGGCGGCCAAGAAAGGCTTCTTCGACTGGATGGGCAAGCAGGACGCCGACATGGTCTGCGTGCAGGAGCTCAAGGCGCAGGCCGCCGACATGACCGAGGCCTTCCTGGCGCCGCACGGCTATCACGGCTACTTCCACTACGCCGAGAAGAAGGGCTACAGCGGCGTCGGCCTGTACACCCGCCACAAGCCCGAGCGCGTGATCACCGGCTTCGGCAACGCCGAGTTCGACAGCGAAGGGCGCTATGTCGAAGTGCAGTATCCGCATCTGGCGGTGATCTCGGTCTACGTGCCGTCGGGCTCCAGCTCCGAGGAACGGCAACTGGCCAAGTACCGCTTCATGGAGGCCTTCCTGCCCCATCTGCTGCAGCTCAAGGCCAGCGGGCGCGAGATCGTGCTGTGCGGCGACGTCAACATCGCGCACAAGGAAATCGACATCAAGAACTGGAAGGGCAACCTGAAGAACTCCGGCTTCCTGCCCGAGGAGCGTGCCTGGATCGGCGAGCTGTTCGACGTGCACGGCTATGTCGACGTGTTCCGCAAGCTGGACCCGCGGCCCGAGCAATACACCTGGTGGAGCAACCGCGGCCAGGCCTACGCGAAGAACGTGGGCTGGCGCATCGACTATCACCTGGCCACGCCGAAGATCGCCGATACCGCCAAGGCGTGCTCGATCTACAAGGACGAGAAGTTCAGCGACCACGCGCCGCTGTCGATCGACTACGACTTCCCGCTGTAACGGCAACGCCCGGACGCAGGCCGCCGGGGCGGATTGCCGCTGCGGTGCCCGGGCATCCTCGTTACAATGCACCCCTCACCCGTATTACCAAGCGAGTCCACCATGGCATTCAAAGTGTTCGTCGACGGCCAGGAAGGCACCACCGGCCTCCGGCTGCTCGATTATCTGTCCGGCCGTTCCGATGTCGAACTGCTGCGCATCGCGGAAGACAAGCGCAAGGATCCGGCCGAGCGAGCACGCTTCCTGAACGCCGCCGACGTGGCCTTCCTGTGCCTGCCGGACGTGGCCTCGCGCGAGGCGGTGTCGTTGGTGACCAATCCGAATACCTGCGTGATCGACGCCAGCACGGCGTTCCGCACCGCCGACAACTGGGCCTACGGCCTGCCGGAGCTGGTGCGCGGCCAGCGCGAGAAGATCCGCGCCAGCAAGCGCATCGCCGTGCCGGGCTGCCACGCCAGCGCCTTCGTGCTGGCCGTGCGTCCGCTGGTCGATGCCGGCGTGATGCAGCCCGACTACCCGGTCACCGCGTTCTCGCTGACCGGCTACAGCGGCGGCGGCAAGAAGATGATTGCGGACTTCGAGGCGGGCGGCAATCCGAAGCTCGACAGCCCCCGCGCCTACGCGCTGGGACTCGAGCACAAGCATCTGCCCGAGATGCGCGTGCAGACCGGCCTCGCGCAGGCGCCGATCTTCAGCCCGATCGTCGGCAAGTTCTACAAGGGCCTGGCCGTCACGGTGCCGGTGTTCCCGGATCGCCTGGCGCGCAAGGTCACGCCGGAGCAGATCGCCGAGATCTACCGCAAGCACTACGAGGGCGAGCAGTTCGTCCGCGTGATGCCCGCCGCCAGCGACGAGCACCTGGACAACGGCTTCTTCGACGTGCAGGCCAACAACGACACCAATCGCGTGGATCTGTTCGTGTTCGGCTCGGCCGACCGCATCGTGCTGATCGCGCGGCTGGACAACCTCGGCAAGGGCGCGGCCGGCGCCGCGGTGCAATGCATGAACGTGCATATCGGCGCGGATGAGGCGACCGGGCTGACCGCCTGACCCTTTCGCTTTCCTGCCTCACCGATGCAAACGGCCCCGATTCGGGGCCGTTTGTGCTTGTACCGGGTTCATGCGCCGTCTATGCGCCGTCTGTGCGCCATTTATGCCCGGTTTGTCCCCGGGCTTCCGGCAAGTCTGCCGGGCGCCGGCGCGCTACCGCTTGAGCGGCTGCTGCTTGTCCTCGTCGCCGCGATCGACCGGCGCGTTGGCCAGCCCCCCCATATTGGTTCGATACGCGGGCAACCGCTCGACCGTGGTGCCGATCGCCCGCGCGTACAGCGGCAGCACCTCGGGCATGTGCCGCTGCAACTCGGCGATGCGCGACTGGCCCGACGGGTGCGTGGAGAGGAAATCCATGCTGGCGCCGGCCGCCGACGACTGCGACACCTTGCCCATCTTCTGCCACAGCGTCACCGCGGCGCGCGGATCGTAGCCCGCGCGCGCCGCGATATCCATGCCGACCAGGTCGGCCTCGGTCTCGTCCGAGCGCGAGAACTTCAGCGTCAGCAGATGCGCGCCGGTGCCCAGCGCCAGATTGCCCAGATTGCCAAAGCCGAACAGCTGCGAAATCACGTTGGCGCCGAGGTTGGTGATCTCGGCCTTGGCGGCGCGCTCGCGGGCATGCTCCTGCAGCGCGTGGGCGATCTCGTGGCCGATCACCATCGCCAGCTCGTCGTCGGTCGGCTTGATCTGGTCCAGAAAGCCGGTATAGACCGCGATCTTGCCGCCGGGCATGCAGAACGCGTTGACCTGCTTGGCCTTGATCAGATTGACCTCCCACTTCCAGCCCTTGGCGCGGTCGTTCCAGCGGGCGGCCTGCGGCAGGATGCGTTCCGAGATCGTGCGCAGGCGCGCCAGGCGCGGATCGTTCGACGGCGCCAGCGCGCCCTTGGCGCGCGCCTCCTGCTTGATCTGCTCGTACTCCTGCGCGGCCTGCTGCTCGATCGCCTCGGCCGGCACCAGCTGGCTGACCGCGCCGCCGCCGCGCTGCACATTGACGCCGTCGGACTGCGCCAGCACAGCGGGCGCGCCGAGCAGCGCCACGGCGCCGAGCACGGCCAGCGTCAGCCGGCGCAGCGGCGCAACGAGGGCAAGCGAACGCGATGAGGGAACGGCAACGGAGGGAGCGGACATGGCCAGACGCAAGGGAAGGGGCATTGTTTCAACAGAATGCGACAGACATCACGAAGGCTGATGCAATAATACACGGCGCCCGATCGCCACCCAGGGCCCTCCAGGCGCTCCAACCGCCTGCTGCGCCCGGCCCCTGCCCCCGCCTTCATGACCTTCCAAGACTATCTCGATATTTTCCGCAATCGCCGCATCGGCGCGATGCTGACGCTGGGCTTCGCCTCGGGGCTGCCGCTGGCGCTGACCTCGGGCACGCTGCAGGCCTGGATGACGGTCGAAGGGCTGGACATCAAGACCATCGGCTTCTTCTCGCTGGTCGGCCAGGCCTACATCTTCAAGTTCCTGTGGGCGCCGCTGATGGACCGCTACACGCCGCCGCTGCTGGACCGGCGGCGCGGCTGGCTGCTGCTGACGCAGATCGGCCTGGTGCTCGGCATCGCCGGCATGGCCTTCTGCCCGCCGCGCGAGGCGCTGTGGCTGCTGGCGGGGCTGGCCACGCTGGTGGCCTTCCTGTCGGCCTCGCAGGACATCGTGTTCGACGCCTACAGCACCGACGTGCTGCGGCCCGCCGAGCGCGGCGCCGGCGCGGCGGTCAAGGTGCTCGGCTACCGGCTGGCGATGCTGGTATCGGGCGGCCTGGCGCTGTGGCTGGCGGACCGCGTGCTGGGCTGGCAGCAGATGTACCTGCTGATGGCCGCGCTGATGGCGGTCGGCCTGCTGACGCTGCCGTGGGCGCCGCGCGCCGAGTCGCCGCCGCGCGCGCCGCGCTCGCTGGAGGAGGCGGTGGTCGGTCCGCTGCGCGACTTCTTCGGACGCACCGGCGCGTGGTGGCTGCTCGGCCTGATCGTGCTGTACAAGCTCGGCGACGCCTTCGCCGGCAGCCTGTCGACCACCTTCCTGATCCGCGGCGTGGGCTTTTCCGCCGGCGAGGTCGGGCTCGTCAACAAGACGCTGGGCCTGGCGGCGACCATCATCGGCGCGCTGTTCGGCGGCACGCTGATGGTCAGGCTGGGCCTGTACCGCTCGCTGATGCTGTTCGGCGTGCTGCAGGCCGTGTCGAACTTCGGCTACTGGCTGCTGGCGGTGACGCCGGCCCATCTGTGGTCGATGGGCGCGACCATCGCGGTCGAGAACCTGTGCGGGGGCATGGGCACCGCGGCCTTCGTCGCGCTGCTGATGGCGCTGTGCAACCGCTCGTTCTCGGCAACGCAGTACGCGCTGCTGTCGGCGCTGGCCTCGGTCGGGCGCGTCTATGTGGGACCGACCTCGGGCTATCTGGTCGAATCGTTCGGCTGGGCGCCGTTCTACCTGGGCACGGTGGTCGTGGCGCTGCCGGGGCTGCTGCTGCTGCGCGCCATGCGCGGAACGGTGGAGCGCTACGAGAGCCAGACGCGTACGCCGCGCGACGAGGCCGGCGCCGTTTCGGCCGTTCCGCTCCCGGCAGATGGCCGGGCACAGGGCAAGGGCGTTCGCGAGGGTTGATGCCAGGGTAGGCAACCGCCCTGCCCTCTCTCCCTCCCGCAAGCGGGAGAGGGCTGGGGAGAGGGCAGCCGGCGCGTCTACTGCTTGTAGTAGACGATCTGATGCGAGCTGGCCAGCAGCTCGCCGTCCGGGCTCCACAGCTGCGCGCTCTGGTCGAAGAAGCCCTGCCGGAATACCTGCGCCCGCGCGCTGCCCAGCGCGTGGCGATCGCCCAGCGCCGCCAGCGTGGCGGCATCCGCGTGGAAATAGGTCGTCAGCGAGACCGTGCCGGCCGGCACGAAGCCGGCGCGCTTGAGGAAGATGCGCGGATAGAAGCTGTCGCACCAGGCCGCGATCGACGCATAGTCGGGCGTGCGGGCCGGGTGGTCGCGCAGCCAGAACTGGGTCAGGCTGTCCGGATGCTCGGTGCCTGGCTCGGCCGCGGGCTTGGCGCCCCGCACCGGGCGCATCTCGTAGGACTTGAACCAGCGCACCGGCGCGAAGCCGGTCGGCAGCGGCGCGATGGCGTCGGCCGGCGGCACGTCGGGAAAGACGGCCTCGCCGCAGCCCCAGGTGTCGCGCCGCACGGCGAACACCGCGCTGGCGGTGGTCGCCACCTCGCCGTTCTGTACCAGTTCCAGCGACCAGTGCTGGGTCGAGCGGTTGGTGCGCGCGGGCCGCGCCTCGATCGTAAACGGACCCTCGGCGATCGGTCCGGCGAAATTGACGGTCAGCGCGATCGGATCGCCGAGCCGCTGCGGATGCTGCAGCGCCGCCTGCAGCAGCGTCGCCGCCGTGATGCCGCCGTACGGCCCGATCATGTTCCAGTACGACTCGGTGGTGCGGCCGGTAAAGCGGTGCTCGCCGGCGGGGGTCAACGCAATCGCGTCGTCGAAGGGATGCAGCTCGGATGTCGCGGACATGGGGCCTCGCCGAAAAGCGAACGATCGTTCGGAATTTCCGTACGGTAGTCGTCCGGGTGGCCGCTCGTCAAGTGCCGGCGGCCCCCTCCGAAGCCATCCCGGGCCGAACAGACTCGGGCCGGGGAGTCAGGCGAGCAGTCAGGCGCGCAGTCAGGCGAGGAGTCAGGCGAGGAGTCAGGCGAGCAGTCAGGCCGATGAGTCAGGCCGAAGTAGCCAGGGCGGCTCGTCAGACCGTCCCCCGGACCGGCCCTCAGGCCGAACAGACCCGATACACCGCCAGGCTGCCGCGCCAGTTGACGCCCCAGTTCACCGTGATGCCCTCGTGCATCACCACGCGATCGAGGATGCGCAGCCCGACCTTGGGCGCCAGCGCCTCGAAGTCGCTGATGGTCAGCACGCGCACGTTGGGCGTGTCGTACCACTGGTAGGGCAGCGACTCGGACACCGGCATGCGGCCGCGGAACACCGACAGCCGGTGCGGCCAGTAGCCGAAGTTCGGGAACGACACGATGCACTCGCGGCCGACGCGCAGCGTGTCGCGCAGCACCTGCGCGGTGTTGTGGATCGTCTGCAGCGTCTGCGACAGGATCACGGTGTCGAAGCTCTTGTCCTCGAACAGCGCGAGTCCGCCCTCCAGGTTCTGCTGGATGACATGCACGCCCTTCTGCGCGCACGCCAGCACGCCCTCGTCGCGGATCTCGATGCCGTAGGCCTGCACGTCGAGCTCGTCCTGCAGCACGCGCAGCAGGCTGCCGTCGCCGCAGCCCAGATCGAGCACGGTCGCATTCGGTTCGATCCAGCGCGCGATCGCGCGAAAATCCGGCCGCCGTGCCAGCACGCCGTTGGCCGCTTCGGTGATGGACTTGGCATTCATGCGCCGATCTCCCGGGCAATGCGTTCGTAATAGGCGCGCATCAGGTTGTGGTAACGCGGATCGTCGAGCAGGAAGGCGTCGTGGCCATGCGGGGCATCGATCTCGGCGTAGCTGACCGGCCGCTTGTTGTCGAGCAGCGCCTTGACCAGCTCGCGGCTGCGGCTCGGCGCAAAACGCCAGTCTGTGGTGAAGCTGGCGACGAGGAAACTGGCCTTCGTATGCGCGACGGCGCGGGTCAGGTCGCCGCCGAACGTCAGCGCCGGATCGAAGTAATCGAGCGCGCGCGTGATCAGCAGATAGGTATTGGCGTCGAAATACTCGGCGAACTTGTCGCCCTGGTAGCGCAGGTAGCTCTCGACCTGGAACTCGACATCGAACGAGAAGCGGATGTCCTCGGCCTTGAGCTCGCGGCCGAATTTCGCCGCCATGTCCTCGTCGGACAGGTAGGTGATATGGCCGATCATCCGGGCCACGCGCAGGCCGCGCTTGGGCTTGACGCCATGCGCGTAGTAGTTGCCGCCGTGGAAGTCGGGGTCGGACAGGATCGCGCTGCGCGCGACCTCGTTGAAGGCGATGTTCTGCGCCGACAGCTTCGGCGTCGAGGCCACCACGATGCAATGGCGCAGCCGATCGGGATACATCAGGCTCCAGGCCAGCGCCTGCATGCCACCGAGGCTGCCGCCCATCACCGCGGCGAACTGCTCGATGCCGAAGGCGTCGGCCACGCGCGCCTGCGCATTGACCCAGTCCTCGACCGTGACCACCGGGAAGGTGGCGCCGAAGGGCTGGCCGGTGGCCGGATTCAGGCTCATCGGACCGGTCGAGCCGAAGCACGAGCCCAGGTTGTTGATGCCGATCACGAAGAAGCGGTCGGTATCGAGCGGCTTGCCGGGGCCGACCATGTTGTCCCACCAGCCCACGTCGCGCGGATCGTGCGCGTAGACGCCGGCCACGTGGTGCGAGGCGTTCAGCGCGTGGCACACCAGCACGGCGTTGGTGCGCGCGGCATTGAGCGTGCCGTAGGTCTCGACCATCAGGTCGTAGTCGGCCAGCGACGAGCCGTTGCGCAACGGCAGCGGCTCGGCGAAATGCATGCGCTGCGGCGTCACGATGCCGACCGAATCGGACGGCAGCGGCAGCGCGGCGCTGGAGGCGGCGGAATCTGCGGAAACGGCGGCGGGAGCGGCCGGTTCCGTCTTTACGGACGGCGAGGCAACGTCAGTCATGTAGGCGGCCCGTGTGCGACGGGCATGAAAAAACCCGACCGGTCTTGCGTTTGGAATCACGCAGCCAAGTCGGGTTGTTGTCGCGCCGGATGCTTCGCTGTCCGCCGCCGGTGGCGTTGTCCCTGAAAATGCGTTCCTGTCGAATCGCGAATCGGAGAGGGGCGCCGACCAACCTCTTTAGCCGCATTTATAGTGGCGAGGAATTTCCCTCGCCGCGCGCCCGCAAGCCAGTCATCAAATCGGCGCGACCGGCAGATTATAGAGCAAAGCGATAGACATCAGCAGAAGACGCGCGCGGCAACGGGATATCGACGGTCGCAGCCGGGCTACGCGGGATCGAACGGGATCGGACGGGATCAGCCCAGCAGCACGCGCAGCTGCGCGTCGATCTGCCCCGCCGGCAGCTTGCGAAAGCCGCTCTTGGCATAGCGATGCCAGTGCCCCTGCACCGTGGCGACGATCAGCGCGGCGCGTGCCGATACGTCGGCGTCGGCGGGAAACGCGGCCTGCGTCGCGGCGACCTTCAGGCATTGGCGGATCGACGCCTCGATCCGGTCCACCAGCTGGTTGATGCGTTCCTGCAGCCGTTCATGCTCGCCGACCAGCGCCTCGCCGGTCAGCACGCGCGTCATGCCGGGATTCTTCTCGGCGAACGACAGCAGCATCCGCACGATCGCCTGTACCTGGCGCAGCCCGTGTTCCTCCTGCGCGGTGATCTGGTTGATCAGCCCGAACACGGTCTGCTCGATAAAGGCGATCAGGCCCTCGAACATCTGCGCCTTGCTGGCGAAATGCCGGTACAGCGCGGCCTCGGAAACGCCGAGGCGGGCCGCCAGCGCCGCGGTCGTGATGCGTTCGGAGCGCGGGTGCTCGAGCATGCCGGCCAGCGTCTGCAGGATCTGCACGCGCCGCTCGCCGGGACGCGGGCGCTTGCGCGCGACCACGGCCTCGGCAGCGCCGCCACCCTCGCCCTGCTGGCCGCGCTCGTCCGCGTTCGCGGCCGGTGCTGCTGCCTCGTTGCTCTGCGTCATGACCCGTTTCTCCGCATTCGTCGATGGAGTTGATGCACCGATTGTACTTTTATGTCCACATAGCCCGGCCGGTGCACCATGCGGGCCCGGTTCGGGGTCCGGTTTGGGGTCCGGTTTGGGGTCCGGTTTGGCGTCCGATCGGGGGTCCGATCGGGGGACCAATTGCGAGCCCAATCGCGCGTTGCCGTGGCGGCTGCGCTGCCGGCTGCGTCAGGGCCTGCATGGCTGCCGACCGGCTGCGTCTCGGGCGAGAGCCGCGGCCCGGGCGTCTGGTTCTCGGCAGCAACCAGCGTCACCGCCTCCTGCCGGGCCGCGCGGTCCGCGTCGCGGTCGTGCGGATGGCGCTCGGCCTCGGCGCGCAACGCCGCCTGCTGCGCTGCATCGCGGGCCGCGCCCGCGGGCACGTCATGCGGCCGGCTCGGCGTCATCGAACGCAGATAGCCGGTGATCCACGCGGTGCGTATCCCCAGGCCAGCATAGCGCTTCAGGTGCGAGACCGTGTCCTCGACCAGCACGGCACGGCCGGGCGCGATCCGCAGCCGGGCCAGCAGGCGGCGCAGCATGCGCCGATCCGGCTTGGGCCGCAGATCGCCATGGACCCACATCTGCTCGATGGCGATCACGCGCTCGAAGCAGTGCTCGATGCCGGCCACCCGCATCACCGCGCGCGCATAGTCCTGCGGCGCGTTGGTCAGCAGCACCTTGCGGCCCGGCAGACGGCGCAGCTGGGCGGCCAGGCCGCGGCGCACGCGCACCATCTGCGCGATATCGGGGAATTCGTGCGCGGCGCGCAGGAAGTCGGCCGGGTCGACGCCGTGATGGCGGATCATGCCGAGCAGCGTCGCGCCATAGCGCTTCCAGTAGTCGACCCGCACGCGGCTGGCGGTGGTCTCGTCGCAGGCGAGCACGCGCGCCACGTAGGCCGTCATCGCGGCATTGATCGCCGGGAAGATCGCGTGCGAGGCGTCGTGCAGCGTGTTGTCGAGATCGAACAGCCAGACCGTGTCGCCGGCGTTGTTGCCGGCCGGCCGATGCCGCAGGCGGAGGGGGGAGCGGCGGGAGGCGTGGGAAGGCACGAGGGGAAGGCGCCGCGCCGCCGCAGCGGCCGCGGGCGCCTGGTTGCGGTACGTCAGTGCGAGCGGATCATGGTGCCGAACGCCTGTTCGGTCAGGATTTCCAGCAGCAGCGAATGTTCGATGCGGCCATCGATGATGTGCACCGAGTTCACGCCGCTCTTGGCGGCGTCCAGCGCCGACGAGATCTTCGGCAGCATGCCGCCCGAGATGGTGCCGTCGGCGAACAGCTCCTCGATCTCGCGCGCCGACAGGTCGGTCAGCAGATTGCCCTTCTTGTCCATCACGCCCGGGATGTTGGTCATCATCACCAGCTTCTCGGCCTTCAGGATCTCGGCCATCTTGCCGGCCACCACGTCGGCGTTGATGTTGTAAGCCTGGCCGTCGTCGGAGAAGCCGATCGGCGAGATCACCGGGATGAAGGCGTCGTCCTGCAGCGCCTTGACCACGGCCGGGTTGATCGCCTCGATGTCGCCGACATAGCCGATATCGATGAACGCCCCCGGATTCTCGCGGTCCGGCATCTTCAGCCGCTTGGCGCGGATCAGGCCGCCGTCCTTGCCGGTCAGGCCGACCGCCTGGCCGCCGTACTGGTTGATCAGCATCACGATGTCCTGCTGGACCTCGCCGCCGAGCACCCACTCGACCACTTCCATGGTCTCTTCGTCGGTCACGCGCATGCCCTGGATGAAGGTGCCGACCTTGCCGACCTTCTTCAGCGCCTCGTCGATCTGCGGGCCGCCGCCGTGCACCACCACCGGGTTCATGCCGACCAGCTTCAGCAGGATCACGTCGCGCGCGAAGCCATGCTTGAGCTTCTCTTCGGTCATCGCATTGCCGCCGTACTTGACCACGATGGTCTTGCCATGGAACTTGCGGATGTAGGGCAGCGCCTCGGCGAGGATCTCGGCCTTGAGGGCGGGGGCGATGGCGGCCACTGCGGTTGCGGTGGGCCCGGAGGTATCGGAGGTCATGGCAATCCGTGAAAATCGACAGGTATCATGGCAACGCGGCGCATCCGGCGCCCCGCGGCAGGCGCCCGAATTTTACAAGAAACGGGGTGCCGCGCTAGCGACAGGGCCGACCGGAGCCTGCGCAGGGCGCGAACGGTGCGTCCGACGGCCCATCGGCCGTTCTTTTCATGCAACAACCACGCCAACGGAAACCACTGCGATGCCAGGCAAAGGCGGGGGCCGTCCGGCCTCGGGCACCGATCCTGCTGCCGTGCTGACCGGCCAGTTGCGCCCCGTCGAGCAATGCGCGGCCTGCGGGACGCGCTTCGTCTGCGGCCATGCCGCGGGCCTGCCGCACTGCTGGTGCGCGACGATGCCGCTGCTGCCGGCGCGGCTGATCGTGCCGGGGCAGCACTGCCTGTGCCCGGATTGCCTGCGGGCTCGGCAGGCGCAAGCCGGAGAGTGAGCCGGTCAGCGACTCCCTAGTTCGATCGGACCGTTGTCTCAAGGCCAAGCAGGCGCGGGCCGCAGTGCAAGCCGGTCAGCGATCCGGCTTTCCCATCGGTCCCGTCTCAATCCAGCGCCGCGCCCACGCGCGCCGGTCCGCTCCACTGCATCGCCACTACCCCCAGCACGATCAGCAGCGCGCCGCCGAGCCGCGGCGCCGTCAGCTCCCGCACCGCGAAGCCGGCAAGGCCCGCATGGTCCATCCATAGCGAGGCCAGCATCTGGCCGGCCACCACCGCCGCGATGAAGCCGCTGGCCCCGAGCCGCGGCGCCAGCATCAGCGCGGCGGTCAGATAGAACACGCCGACCGCGCCGCCGATCCACATCCACGACGGCCCGCTCGCCCAGCCGGCGCCGGGCGGGCCGACGCGCAGGGCCAGCATCAGCACCACCACCACCGCCAGGCTGACCAGCAGCGACACCAGCGTCGCCCACAGCGGATGGCCGAGCGCGCGGCCCAGCGCGGCATTGGCGCCCGCCTGCAGCGGGATCATCGCGCCGGCGAGCGCGGCGATCAGCACCGGCAGCGCGGCCGCCAGGACCGGACCGACGGGATGAGACGAAGACAGCATGCGCGGACCTCCTCTGTTCGTTCGAAAAAGAGACCGCGCCAGTCTGCCCCTACGCCGGATGGATTTCCAATTCTGGTTTCTAACGTTTAATATTCGCCGGATGAATAATCTGCGCAACGTCGACCTGAACCTGCTGGTCGTGCTCGAAGCCCTGCTGGCCGAGCGTCATATCTCGCGCGCCGCGCTGCGGCTGCATCTGAGCCAGCCGGCGGTCAGCCACGCACTGGCTCGCCTGCGCCAGTTGCTGGACGACCCCCTGCTGGTGCGCGGCCAGGGCGGCCTGGTGCTGACCGCACGGGCGCACGAGCTGTCCGGTCCGCTGGCCGAAGCGCTGGCGCAGGTGCGCATCCTGCTGGGCCCGTCGGGCTTCCAGCCGGCCACGGCCCGCCGCACCTTCCGTCTGGCGATGTCGGACTACGGCGCGATGGTGGTGCTGCCGAACCTGCTGCGCGCGGTCCGCAAGGCGGCGCCGGGCATCGAGCTGGTGGTGACGCAGGGCAGCCGCGAAGCGATGTCGGCGCAGGTGGCGGACGGCGAGGTCGATCTGGCGCTGGGCGTGTTCGTCTATCAGCCGGAAGGCGTGCGGATGGCCGCGCTGTTCGAGGAACAGTACGGCTGCGCGGTCGATGCCGCGACGGTGCGCGACCATGGCCGGCTGGACCAGGTCGCCTACCTGGCTCGCTCGCACGTGCTGGTGGCCGCCCACAGCGAGAAAGTCGACCCGATCGACGCGGCCATCGCCAAGCATGGCGGGCGCCGCAAGATCGCCTGCGTGGTGCCGCACTGGAGCGTCGCGCCGGCGCTGATCGCCGGCACCAACCTGGTCCTGACCACGGCCCGGCGCAGCCTGGCGGCGCTGGAGGACGATCCGCGCTTCGCGGTGTTCGAGCCGCCGTTCGCGTTCCCGGGCTTTACCTTCAGCGCGATCTGGCACGAGCGCAACGACGCCGATCCGGGGCATGCATGGCTGCGCGAGCGGCTGCTGGCGGTCGGCGCGGGCCAGGGGCTGGACGAGGCGATCAGCCTGCGCGGTTGATCTGCGCGGTTGATCTGCGCCGTTGATTTGCGCCGTTGAACAGCGCGATCGAGCGGCGCGACTGAAGCGAGTGAGCGGCGCGGATTAGCGGCGCGACTGAGCGACCCGACTGAGCGGCGCGACTGAGCGACCCGATTGACCGACCCGACCGAGCGGCGCGGATCGGCCGCGGCGGATCGTCCGGTTGCTTGCCCCGGCGATCCGCGCCCTCGCGTTTCAGAGAGCCAGTGTTTCAGTGCTTGTGGTTCGCCGCCGCGCCACCGCCGTGCGCGGGCGCGGTCAGGCCGCGCACTTCGGCCTCGACGCGCTGCTCGATCAGCTTGCCGCCCTGCTCGAACTTCAGCGTGACGGGCACCTTGTCGCCCGCATTCAGCGGCGCCTTCAAACCGAGCAGCATCACGTGGTAGCCGCCGGGCTTGAGCTCGACGTCCTCCATCTTCGGCAACGGCAGCGCGTCGAGCGCGCGCATCCGCATCACGTTGCCTTCCATCTTCATCTCGTGCACCTCGGCGGTCGCGGCCACCGGCGTCGACACGCCGACCAGGCGCGCGTCCTTGTGCGCGTGCAGCGTCATGAAGACGCCGGTGGCGGTCTGCGCCGGCACGGTGCCGCGCGCCCAGGCATTGCGGATGTCGACCTGGGCGAACGCAGAGGTGGAAATCAGCGCGCAGCATGCGGCGGCGGCGAACAGCTTGGCTTGCATCTCTATCCTTTCTCGGTGCAATTCATTCAAACGAGGCGGTCCAGCGGAGGCGGGAAGTCCGGGTAAATGCGTCCATGCAAATGCGTCCGCAAGAGCCTCGGCGCAAGAACGTCCGCGTAAGAACGCGATTAGACCATGAACCGCCGCAGGCGCCAGGGCCGGTGCGCGAGACCCGGCACGCGGGCCCATGCGGCGCAATCCGCCAGTCTGGCAGTGCCGCCCGGCGTGACCAATGCGGCATGGTGTCGCACAACACAGCCGCACGCGGCGCCATTGCTACACTCGCGGCATGACGACGACCGCCCACGCTGCCGCATCTGCCGCCAGATCTGCCGCCCCATCCGCCGGCGATCCCATCCGCGCGCAAGGCCTCGGCGCAGACAGCCTGCTGAGCCTGCGCCGGGTGTACTGGCTGCGCTGGGCCATCCTCGGCGGACAGGCGCTGCTGCTGGTCTGCGCCGAGACGCTGGCCGGGCTGCAGCTGCCCTACCGGCCGCTGCTGACGATCTTCGCGCTGCAGGCCGTCTTCAATCTGCTGACCGCCTGGCGGCTGCGTCAGCATGCGCGCGCCGGCTCGGTGCCGGGCGACGCCGAGCTGATGGGACAGTTGCTGGTCGACCTGACCGCGCTGTCGGCGATCCTGTTCTTCACCGGTGGCGCCACCAACCCGTTCGTCTCGTTCTATCTGCCGGGATTGGCGCTGGCGGCCGCCATCGTGCCGTGGCGGCAGGTGGTCGCGCTGGCGCTGTACGCGCTCGCCTGCTATTCGCTGATGCTGTTCGAATACGTGCCCCTGCACCTGCACAACCCGGACAACGCGGTGGTCTACCACCTGGTCGGCATGTGGCTGAACTTCGTCGCGAGCGCGGTGATGATCGCGCTGTTCGTCGCGCGGCTGTCGGGCGTGCTGCGCGAGCGCGAGGCGCAGCTCGCCGACGCGCGCGAGCGGCTGCTGCGCGAGGCGCGGGTCGAGTCGCTGAACGCGCAGGCGGCGACGGTCGCCCACGAGATCGGCACGCCGCTGGCGACGCTGGCCGTGATTGCCGGCGAGCTGCGCGCCGACGCCGCCGACCCCGCCCGCGGCGGCACCGCGATCCGCGACTACCTGCCCGACCTGCATACGGTCGAGCAGCAGCTGACGCTATGCCGCGGCATCCTCGCGCGCTTGCGCGAAGCGAACCGCGCCAGCGCCCTGCAGCCGGTCGGGCATTGGCTGCCCGCCTTCGCCGACGGCTGGCAGTTGCGCCATCCGCAGGCGCGCATCGAGACGATGATCGCCGCGGAGGCGGCCGACGTGCCGATCGAGCCGGCGCGGACCGGGCAGATGCTGACGATCCTGCTCGACAACGCCGCCCGCAGCCAGCAGACCGCCGGGCGCGGCGACCTGCCCCTGCGCCTGTCGATCACGATGGAACCGCGCAGCGCGCCGCGCGAACTGCTGCTGCGCGTGATCGACCATGGCACCGGCATGCCCGCCGCGCTGCGCGCGCGGCTGGGCGAGACGCCGGTGGCGAGCACGCATGGCGGCCAGGGCATCGGCGCATATCTGGCGCAAAGCGTCGCGCGCCAGATGGGCGGGCGGCTGCTTTGGCAGGACCGTCCCGAAGGCGGCACCGTGGCGGAGCTGCGGCTGCCGGCAACCCCCGATTCTTCGGAGCATGCGGCATGACTCTACCGTCGAACGTTTCCCTCTCCCCTGCCGTTGCCACCGGCAACGACACCGGCGCCCCCTTCCTGGTGATCGACGACGACCCGGTGTTCTCCGACACGCTGGCACGCGCACTGACCCGCCGCGGCTTCGCGGTCGAGGTCGCGCACAACCGCCAGCAGGCGCTGGCCCTGGCCGCGAGGACCGCGTTCCGCTATGTCACGCTCGATTTGCATCTGGCCGCGGGGCCCCAGGCCAGCGTGACCGCGCCGGCCGACTCGGGGCTGCAGCTGGTGGCGCCGCTGCGCGCGATGCTGCCGCGCTCGCGCATCCTGGTGCTGACCGGCTACGCCAGCATCGCCACCGCGGTGGCGGCCGTCAAACAGGGGGCGGACGAATATCTGGCCAAGCCGGCCAACGTCGATTCGATCCTCGCGGCGCTCAAGTCTGGCATCTCGGAAGAGGCGGCCGAGGCCGCGCTGGAGGATCCGCTGCCGTTGTCGGTGCCGCGGCTGGAGTGGGAGCATATCCAGCGCGTGCTGGCCGAACACGGCGGCAACATCTCGGCGACCGCGCGGGCGCTGAACATGCATCGGCGCACGCTGCAACGCAAGCTCGCCAAGCGGCCGGTTTCGCGGTAGGGATTCGATGGGCGACGTTGCGCACGACGTCGTTGTGCGCGTCCTAGTGCACGGCGTTGTGCGCGTCCTAGTGCACGGTGTTGGGCGCGTCCTGGTGCGCGTCCTTGTGCGCGTCCTTGTGCGCGGCGTTGTGCGCGGCGTTGTGCGCGGCGTTGGGCGCGTCCTGGTGCGCGGCGTTGGGCGTGTCGTTGGGCATCAAACGGACGCAAGAAAAAAGGGCCTGCGATCGCAGGCCCTTTTTTCTTGCATCTTCATCGCCTCGCGGCCATCGCCGCGCGGCGGCTCACAGGCGCAGTTGCACGTAGTCCCAGCCGAGGTCGTCGCCGCCGTTGACCGCACCGCCGTTGTCCGCGCGATTGGCGAGGCCGGTCGGACCTGCCGTGCCGCCATTCGCGCTCGTGCTGACCCGCAGCGCATCGAATGCATGCCGGTTCGAGCGGGCGCCGTACTCGGCGGACTCGCTGACGAACACCGCATGCGAAACCCTGACCTTGCCGTCGCCCGTGGCCGCATCGATGCGCGTGGCTTCGCTGCGGTCCGGCACGGCGCACAGGAACGCTGTCGCCCCGGCCAGCCCGGCCAGTACGCCCGCCGACATCAAACCGATATGCTTCATTCTGGACCTCCTGCTTGCGGCCAACCTGCAGCCCAACGAGGCGCAAGCATCTCATCGTCGCGGCGGCCGTGCCAGCGTGCTTACCAACGCTTACCTGGCTTACCAGCGGTCAACGGATGTCACGAGACGGCCATTACCAGCGCGTGTCGCGCTCCCATTCGCGCATTTCCTCCTCGGCGCGCTCCTTGGTGTAGCCATAGCGCTCCTGGATCTTGCCGGCCAGCTGATCGCGCTTGCCGTTGATCTGCGTGAGGTCGTCATCGGTGAGCTGGCCCCACTTCTCCTTGACCTTGCCCTTGGCCTGCTCCCATTTCCCTTCGATCTGATCCCAGTTCATGATCTGCTCCTCGATCTCGATTGATAGGTTCGATACGTTCGCGTGGTGCTTCGCCCGATACGGCTTCGCTTGATAGGGCGATGTTCAGCCGGCCGCGTCGGCCGCGGCCGGCCGTTCATCAGCGGTTGTACTTCGCCTTGACGTCGGCCTCGCAGCGGTCCTTGGCGTCGCCCGACATCGCGTCGCACTTCTCCTTGTCCGCCTTGTAGGCGGCGTCGCTGGTGTCCTTGCGAGCCTCGCGGCGCGCCTCGGCCACATCGGTACGCGTGCCGCCGCCGGCGGCCGCGCGGGTCGTCTTGGCCTCGCCCAGCGCCTTCTCATGCGCCGTCTTGGCTTCCTTCACGCAGACGTCCTTGTCGTTGCCCTTCTTGTCGTCGCAGCGTTCCTTCGCGACTTCGTACTCGCGGTCGGCCTTGACCTTCAGCACCTTGGCGCGGGCAGCCTCGGTGCCGTCGCGGCGGGCTTCGGCCTCGGCCTTCGCCACGTCGCGGTCGCGCTTGGCCTCGGCCTCGCAGACGTCCTCGGCGTTGTCCTTCATGGCGTCACAACGGGTCTTCGCATTCTTGTAGTCGGCGTCGGCCCGCGAGACGGCGGCGTCATAGTCGGCGCGGGCGCCGGACGGCGCGCTCTGCGCCAGCGCAAACCCTGCCGGTGCGGCAACCATCATCGAACACACTGCAGCAGACAGCCATTTCTTCATCATGTCGCGCTCCTGTCGTCATCAAACGGTGAGAGGCCGCAAGGCCCGACGCTGGCGTCCGCCTTGCTGTCTCGTCGTATATGAAGGTTATGTGGCGAGCGCTTTTCCAAGCAGGCGGGGGCTTCCGAAAGCCGAGTAAGACGATTCCCACATGAGATGAACGGGTCACTGCAGCGCGACAGGGTCGAAAAAAATGCGCCTTCTCATCGCTGAGAAGGCGCACTTCGGGGAGGCGCTTTCGGGACGGGATCGCGGACGCTTACAGCACGTAGCGCGACAGGTCTTCGTTGGTCGACAGGTCGCCCAGCCGTTCGTCGACATAGGCGGCGTCGATGGTCACGGTCTCGCCGCTGGAGCGGGTGGCGTGGAACGACAGGTCCTCGAGCAGGCGCTCCATCACCGTGTACAGCCGGCGCGCGCCGATGTTCTCGACCTTCTCGTTGACCGAGTGGGCGATCTCGGCCAGGCGGCGAATGCCGTCCGGCGCGAACACCAGCTCGACCTGCTCGGTCGCCAGCAGCGCCTGGTACTGCTTGGTCAGGCTGGCGTCGGTCTGCGTCAGGATCGCCTCGAAGTCGGCCACCGACAGCGATTCGAGCTCGACGCGGATCGGGAAGCGGCCCTGCAGTTCGGGGATCAGATCGCTCGGCTTGGACAGGTGGAACGCGCCCGAGGCGATGAACAGGATATGGTCGGTCCGGATCATGCCGTACTTGGTGCTGACCGTGGTGCCCTCGACCAGCGGCAGCAGGTCGCGCTGCACGCCCTGGCGCGACACCTCGCCACCGCCCAGTTCGCTGCGGCTGGCGATCTTGTCGATCTCGTCGAGGAACACGATGCCGTTCTGCTCGACGTTGGCCAGCGCCTTGTGCTTCAGGTCCTCGTCATTGACCAGCTTGGCGGCTTCCTCGTCGATCAGCAGCTTGAACGCTTCCTTGACCTTCATCTTGCGGCGCAGCTTCTTGCCTTGCCCGAGGCCGGCGAACATGCTGCGCAGCTGCTCGGTCATGTCCTCCATGCCCGGCGGCCCCATGATGTCCAGGCTCGGCACCGCGGCCGCGACCTCCAGCTCGACTTCCTTGTCGTCGAGCTGTCCCTCGCGCAGCTTCTTGCGGAAGACCTGGCGGGTGTTGGAATCCTTTTCCTCGGGCTGAGCGAAGCCGATGTCGCGCGGCGGCGGCAGCAGCACGTCGAGCAGGCGGTCCTCGGCGGCATCCTCGGCCTTGGTGCGCACCTTCTTCATCTCGGACTCGCGCGTCTGCTTGATCGCCATTTCGACCAGGTCGCGCACGATGGTGTCGACGTCGCGGCCGACATAGCCGACCTCGGTGAACTTGGTGGCCTCGATCTTGATGAAGGGCGCGTCGGCCAGCTTGGCCAGGCGCCGCGCGATCTCGGTCTTGCCGACGCCGGTCGGGCCGATCATCAGGATGTTCTTCGGCGTGATCTCCTGGCGCAGCGGGTCGGCCACCTGCTGGCGGCGCCAGCGGTTGCGCAGCGCCACCGCGACGGCCTTCTTGGCCTTGTTCTGGCCAATGATGTGTTTGTCGAGCTCGGAAACGATTTCCGACGGAGTCATGGTGTGGGACATGGGTCTCGGTATCCGGGTATCCGTTCAATGAAGGCCGGCCGGGGCGCCACTACCGCGCAGCGGCGCGGTGGGACGCCCGGCGGGCGTCACGTGCGGGGAAGCGTGATCCGGACGCTCACTCGAGCGTCTCGATGACGAAATTGGTATTGGTGTAGATGCAGAGCTCGCCGGCGATGCGCAGCGATTTCTCGACCACGTCCTTGGGCGAGAGCTCGGTATTCTCCATCAGCGCCTTGGCCGCCGATTGCGCATAGGCGCCGCCGGAGCCGATCGCCGCGATGCCGCCTTCGGGATCGAGCACGTCGCCGTTGCCGGTGATCACCAGCGTGGTGTCGCGGTCCGCGGTGATCAGCATCGCCTCGAGCCGGCGCAGCGCGCGGTCGGAACGCCAATCCTTGGCCAGATCGACCGCGGCACGCGTCAGATTGCCCTGGTACTTCTCCAGCTTGGCCTCGAAGCGATCCAGCAGCGAGAACGCATCGGCAGTGCTGCCGGCGAAGCCCACCAGGACCTTGCCGTTGTAGATGCGGCGCACCTTGCGTGCGGTGCCCTTCATCACGATATTGCCGAGAGTGACCTGACCGTCACCGCCCAGGGCAACCTGGTTGCCGCGCCGGACGCTGACGATGGTAGTGCCGTGATACTGTTCCATGGTGGCTTCTGAGTTGGGTTCAGGCAGCTACTTGGCGGCGGCCTGACGGAATTCAAGGGCGGCAGCCGACGGTGCCCGGTGAGGCGCATTCGCCTCCCGCTCCGCCCGCGTCTCCCCAATATAGACGGCCGCCACGGCCCCTTCCCGCTCCCCCGCCCTCAAGGCACAGAGCTTTCCACCATGCAAAACAAAAAGGCCACGCGTTGCCGCGTGGCCTCGGTTGCCGTTGCCGTCCGCCGCGCCGCGCTGAAGGCGGCGGCGGAGCGGTCAGCGTCGCGTCGACTCAGTCCGCATAGACGCCGGCCTTGCGAATCACCGGGGTCCACTTGTTGATCTCGTTGCCGAGGAAGGTCTTCAGCGACTCCGGCGTGGCGCGCTGGGCCGGTACGGCTTCGGCGCCCAGTTCGGCCATCTTGGCGCGGAAGCCCGGGTCGGTCACCGACTTCTGCAGCGCCGCCGACAGCTTCTCGATCACCGGCTGCGGCGTGCCCTTCGGTGCGTACATCGCGTGCCAGATCTTGACCTCGATGTTCGACAGGCCCTGCTCGGCCGCGGTCGGGATGTCCTTGAACGCCTCGACGCGGCGCGGCTGCATCGCGGCATAGGGCTTGAGCGCATTGGCCTTCAGCTGGCCGGCGATATTGGTGGTCTGGTCGCACATCAGGTTGACCTGGCCGCCCAGGATATCGGTCAGTGCCGGCGCGGTGCCCTTGTACGGAACCGTGGTCAGCTCGGTCTGGATCGCGCTCTGGAACAGCAGGCCGCACAGGTGCGACGCCGAGCCGATGCCGGCGTTGGCGAGCGAGAGCTTGCTGGCGTTGGCCTTGATGTACGGCAGCAGATCCTTCAGCGTGTTCGGCGGCAGGTTCTTGTTGCCGACCAGCACCATCGGCACGTCGGCGATTTCGCCGATGTACTCGAAGTCCTTCAGCGGATCGAAGCCCAGGTTGCGGTACAGCGCCGGGGCGGTCGACATGCCGATATGGTGAATCAGCACGGTGTGGCCATCGTTCTTCGACTGGGCCACCTTCTTCGCGCCGATCGTGCCGCCGGCGCCGCCGAGGTTCTCGATCACGATGGTCGCGCCCAGATGCTTGGACATGACCTGCGCCAGCTCGCGCGCTACCTTGTCGGTCGGGCCGCCTGCGGCGAACGGCACCACGGCCGAGACCGGCCGGCTGCCCGGGTAGTCCTGCGCCTGTACCACGCCAGGCAGACCCAGTGCGGCGGCCGCGAGGGCGGCGGCCACGGTTTTTGCAACGTGTTTCATTATTTCTCCTGATTTCCCCGACTTCCCGTCGTGCAGACTGCCATGCCGCCCAGCCACCGTGGCGGCGTGGGCCGCCTCACCGGAGGCCGCGGCTTGGAGCCGCCATGCTATCAACGGCGACTTACCCGAAATATCAGGAAATACCCGGGCTGAAGTGGGCCCGAAGTGGGCCCGAAGTGGGCCGATGTAGGGCCGAAGTGGGGGTCGACGCGAGGGCCGGAGCGGGCGCCGAAGCGAAGGCCGAAGCGAAGGCCGAAGCGGGCACCGAAGGCGAGCCGAAGCGCGGCCGTTGCGGGGCCGCACCGAGGCCGAATCACGGCCTAAGCAGAGCCGACGCGTTCGCAAGCCGGCCGCCGGATCGGCCCCGCATCGAGGTCATTGGCTGCCCCGGCCCGGTTCGACGTCCTCCGTCAGCACGCCTTCCAGCCGCTCGAACACGCGCCGCGTCGCGCCGCGCGCCTCCAGGGCGAACAGCAGCAGCGAGCGCCCGGTGACCTGGTAGACGTCGCCGGACGAGAACTCCGGCAGCTCCTCGCGCACCGGCATGTTGGTGTCGATCAGGCAAGTCCACTGGTCGCTGCCGGGTATCTGCGGCAAGGTGAACTCGACCACGTCGTGATAGGCATTGAACACGAGCAGCAGCGTCGCGTCCGAGGCCGGTCGGCGGATGCCGGTGGCGCGCGCGCGGCCGTCGATGACCAGGCCGAAGCAGCGCATCGAGGCGTCGTCCCAATGTTCCGGCGTCAGCTCGTCGCCCGCGGCGCTGATCCACTTGACGTCGGCCACCCCCAGTTCGTCATCGACCTCGCCGGTCAGGAAACGGCCCCGCCGCAGCACCGGCAATGCGCGCCGCAGCGCGGTCAGCTTGCGCACGAACTCGATCAGCCCGCGGCCGCGCTCGTCGATCTCCCAGTCGACCCAGCTGATCTCGTTGTCCTGGCAATAGGCGTTGTTGTTGCCCTGCTGCGTGCGGCCGAACTCGTCGCCGGCCACCATCATCGGCGTGCCCTGCGAGAACAGCAGCGTGGCCAGCAGATTGCGCTTCTGGCGCTCGCGCAGCTCGACGATGTCGGGGTCGTCGGTCGGCCCTTCGGCGCCGCAGTTCCACGAGCGGTTGTCGCTGGTGCCGTCGTTGTTGTCCTCGCCGTTGGCGTCGTTGTGCTTGTCGTTGTACGAGACCAGGTCGTGCAGCGTGAAGCCGTCGTGCGCGGTGATGAAGTTGACGCTCGCCCACGGCCGCCGCCCGCTGTGGTTGAACTTGTCGCCGGAGGCGGTGACGCGCGCCGCCAGTTCGGGCGCAATGCCCTCCTCGCCGCGCCAGAAGTCGCGCACCGTGTCGCGGAACTTGTCGTTCCACTCGGCCCATCCGGCCGGAAATCCGCCGACCTGGTAGCCGCCCGGGCCGCAGTCCCACGGCTCGGCGATCAGCTTGACGCTGGACAGGATCGGGTCCTGCCGGCACGCCTTCAGGAAGCCGCTGCCATAGTCGAAGCCGCCGGGCTCGCGCCCGAGGATGGTGGCCAGGTCGAAGCGGAAGCCGTCGACCTGCATCTCGGTGACCCAGTAGCGCAGGCTGTCCATCACCATCTGCAGCACGCGCGGATGCGACAGGTTCAGCGTGTTGCCGGTGCCGGTGTCGTTGATGTAGTAGCGCTTCTCGTCCGGCATCAGCCGGTAGTAGGACAGGTTGTCGATGCCGCGGAACGACAGCGTCGCCCCCAGCTCGCTGCCCTCGGCCGTGTGGTTGTAGACCACGTCGAGGATGATCTCGAGCCCGGCCTCGTGGAAGCGGTCGATCATCTGCTTGAGCTCGCCGACCGCGCCCGGCCCCCGGGCAAAGAAGCGCGGATCGGGCGCGAAGAAGCCGATCGTGTTGTAGCCCCAGTAGTTGGTCAGGCCCTTGTCGAGCAGGTGGCTGTCGTTCAGGAAGACATGGATCGGCAGCAGCTCGACGGAGGTCACGCCCAGCGCCTTGATATGGTCGATCACCGCCCGCTGACCCAGTCCCTCGAAAGTGCCGCGCATCGCCTCGGGGACCGCCGGATGGCGTTTGGTATAGCCGCGCACGTGGGTCTCGTAGAAGATGGTCCGCTCCCACGGCACGCGCACGCTCAACGGGTGCTCCCAGGTGAAGGCCTGGTCCACGACCTGGCACTTGGGCATGAAGGGCGCGCTGTCGCTCTCACTGAAGCTCAGGTCGTCCTGGCCCATTTCATAGCCGAACACCGCCGGGTCCCAGCGCAGTTCGCCGACGTAGGCCTTGGCATACGGGTCGAGCAGCAGCTTGTTCGGATTGAAGCGATGGCCGTTGGCCGGATCGTAGGGCCCGTGTACGCGATAACCGTAGACCGCGCCCGGCGCCAGCCCCTGCACGCGGACGTGCCAGACCTCGTCGGTGTATTCGGGCAGCGCGATGCGCTCGATCTCCCGTTCGCCGTTCTGGTCGAACAGGCACAGCTCGACCTTGCTGGCATGGGCGCTGAACAGCGCGAAGTTGACGCCGTCGCCGTCCCAGGTGGCGCCCAGGGGAAACGGCAAGCCTTCGCTGATGGTGTGGTTGGACATGGCGTGCGGCACTCCCGTGTGGAAACGATGGTCCGGAGCACGGCGCATGCCCGGGCGCCGGCCATGGGACACAGGCCGGCGCTTCCCATATTTCCCGCCACCGGTCCTGTAGCGTTGTCAAAACTACAGAGGCGCGGCGATCGGCCGCCAGCTCGGGCCATGAGGCTCCCGGGCGGCCCGCTCTCGCAACTGAATTGCATCTCCGGGGGCACTATGGTTAAATCGCCCCCATGTCTTCGCCCACTCCCAGCCTGCCGGCCGCCGTCGATGCGGCACAGGAACGCCTCCGGGCGTTGGGTGCGCGCGTCACGCAACCGCGCGTCTGCATCCTGGCTTGCCTGATCGGCAGCGACATTCCGCTGACCCACCAGGCCGTGATCGACCGCCTTCCCGGCGGCGCCGAGGCAATCGACCGCGTCACCGTCTATCGGGTGCTCGACTGGCTGGTCGAGCAGGGGCTGGCGCAAAAGCGCGCCGGCAACGACCGCGTGTTCCGCTTCAGCCTGATCGAACATGAGGCGGCGCGCGCCGAGGTCCATCGCCGGCACAGCCATTTCCATTGCAGCCGGTGCGACCGCACCTTCTGCCTCGACGCCGGCAGCGCGCCGCCGCGGCAGGCCGCGCCGCCCGTGCCGAGCGGCTTCGCGGTCGAACACGTCGAATTGACCGTCAACGGCATCTGCGCCGAATGCGGCGCGCGCACCGTGGCCGACGCGCCCGCCAACGGTGCCGTTGATGCTTCCCCCCATCCCGGAGAACCAACATGTCCAAACTGATCCCGGTCACGATCCTGACGGGCTTTCTCGGCAGCGGCAAAACCACGCTGCTCAAGCGCATCCTCAACGAACAGCACGGCATGAAGATCGCCGTGATCGAAAACGAGTTCGGCGAGGAGAACATCGACAACGAGATCCTGGTGCAGGACGGCCGCGAACAGATCGTGCAGATGAGCAACGGCTGCATCTGCTGCACGATCCGCGGCGACCTGGTGCAGGCGCTGTCGGACCTGATCGGCCGCCGCGACGCCGGCGAGATCGACTTCGACCGGGTCGTGATCGAGACCACGGGCGTGGCCAACCCCGGCCCGGTGGCGCAGACCTTCTTCATGGACGACGAGATCGCCTCGCGCTATCTGCTCGACGCGGTGGTCACGCTGGTAGACGCCAAGCACGGCAACCAGCAGCTGGACAAGCAGGAAGAGGCGCAGCGCCAGGTCGGCTTCGCCGATGCGATCTTCATCACCAAGGCCGACCTGGTGTCGGCCGACGAGCTGGCCGACCTGCGCCATCGCGTGCTGCAGATGAACCCGCGCGCGCCGATCGGCACCGCCCATTTCGGCGAGGCGCCGATCGACTCGATCTTCGACCTGCGCGGCTTCAACCTGAACGCCAAGCTGGAGATCGATCCGGACTTCCTGCGAGCCGAGGAACACGAGCACGACCATGACCACGAGCATGGCGAGCACTGCGGCGCCGACTGCGGCCATGACCATGATCACGAACACGCGCACGACCACGGTCACGGCCACCACAACCACCACCATCATCACCACCACACCGACCGCATCGGCTCGTTCGTCTTCCGCAGCGACAAGCCCTTCCACTACGGCAAGCTCGAGGAATTCCTGTCCGGGATCCTGACCGTCTACGGCGAGAAGCTGCTGCGCTACAAGGGCGTGCTCTATATGGAAGGGGTCGACCGCAAGGTGGTATTCCAGGGCGTGCACCAGCTGATGGGCAGCGACATCGGCGGCAAATGGGAGGACGAAACCCCGAGCACCAAAATGGTGTTTATCGGTGTCGACCTGCCCAAGGACGCCATTCTGAAGGGCCTGGCCAACTGCCTCGCCTGATTATCGGTGCCCGCCGCAGGCCCGCTCCGGGCCTCGGTTTCCGTCATGCAAGCGCCATGCAGGCGCCCTGCTTGCCGCACTGCGGCACCCGGATGGGTGACACGGCGCCGCCGCTGCACGGTGATACGCAGCGTGCGCGGCTCGGTGAAACACCGAATATCCGGTCCGGTTTTCCACCGTATCTCCTGGTAATTTGTTCAAGTACAATAAGCCGGATGTGATGCGGGCAGCGCGGTCTTGCCGCCGCCTGCGTCGTATGCAGGGCGGCGGTTGTCGTCAGCATCAGACGGCCGTCCTCCGGTGCGGCCGCTGTGCTCGTGCGATGGCCGTCGAACGCGCGGGATCTCGTGCCGCAACGTTTCAGGCGTTGCCGCTGGGGCAACGACGCCGACCGATGTCGACCGACGCCGAGAAAGGGATCCCATGGTAGCCGCAGCAAAAACCAAAGAAAGCCGCAGCAAAACCGCTGGTGCTGCGGCCGCTACGACGAAGGCGCAGGGACAGCAAGCTGCGCCTACCCCCCGGAACGGCTCGGCGCAGGCCGGTACCGGAGCGGCAAAGGGAGGCACGCGAAGCAGCAAGACTGCAGCAGCCAGCCAGAGTGAAACGGTCGAACCGCGCAAGCGGACCGACACTGCATCCGCGCGGAACACGACGCCGCCGGTCGCATCAACAAGAGAATCAGCAGCAACCATGAGCAGCAATAAACTTCTGACTGAAGCTGAAATCCTGAAGATGGACGACAAGGACTACATGAACGAGGCCCAACTGGCCTTTTTCAAGAACCGCCTTGAACAGCTGCGCGACGAAATCCTGAAGAACGCCGACCAGACCACCGAACATCTGCGCGAAACGGTCATCGTGCCGGATCCGGCGGACCGCGCCACGATCGAAGAAGAACATGCCCTGGAGCTGCGCACGCGCGACCGCGAGCGCAAGCTGCTGAAGAAGGTCGAACAATCGCTGGCCCGCATCGAGTCGGGCGAATACGGCTGGTGCGAGGAAACCGGCGAGCCGATCGGCGTACCCCGCCTGCTGGCCCGCCCGACCGCGACGCTGTCGCTGGAAGCCCAGCAGCGCCGCGAACTGCGCCAGAAGCTGTTCGGCGATTGAGGCCTGCGCCCCTCGATCTGCGCTGTCAACGGCCCGGAACTCCGGGCCGTTTGCTTTTGTACGCGAGACAGACCCGAGCCGTCGCCGGGAGGCGACAGCGAAGGTGCCGCGGCCCCGCATTTCTGCTACAGTCGCAACCTTGTTGCAATAAGCCGGCGAGCCGCCCTGCGCGCCGCCGCGCGACATCCCCCCTCATCCTCCAGATCGCCATGGCCGACCGTCTTCCCGTCACCGTATTGGCCGGCTTCCTCGGCGCCGGCAAGACCACGCTGCTGCAGCATGTGCTGGCCAACCGCGAAGGCAAGCGCGTGGCGGTCATCGTCAACGACCTGGCGGACGTCAACATCGATGCGCGGCTGGTCGGCGAAGGCGTGCTGGCGCAGGCCGGCGAGCGCCTGGTCGAGCTGTCCAACGGCTGCATCTGCTGCACGCTGCGCGAGGACCTGCTGGTCGAGATCGCCGCGCTGGCGCGCGAGGGGCGCTTCGACTATCTGCTGGTCGAATCGACCGGCGTGGCCGAGCCGCTGCCGATCGCCGAAACGTTCACGTTCGAAGACGAACACGGCCACGCACTCGACAGCCTGGCCCGGCTCGACACCATCGTCACCGTGGTCGACGCCGCGCATTTCCCGCAGGACTTCGACGAGGCCGACTATCTGCGCGACCGCGGCCAGGCCCGCGACGACGAGGACGACCGCACCGTGGTCGATCTGCTGATCGAGCAGGTCGAGTTCTGCGACGTGATCGTGCTGAACAAGATCGATCTGGTCGACGATGCCGAGCGCGAGCGGCTGATGGCGCTGCTGCACGTGCTGAACCCGCGCGCCGAGATCGTGCCCGCCAGCTTCGGCAAGGTGCCGCTCGACAAGGTGCTCGACACCGGCCGCTTCGACTTCGAAGCCGCCGCGGCCGCGCCGGGCTGGCAGGCCGAACTGCGCGGCGAGCATGTGCCCGAGAGCGAGGCCTACGGCATCGGCAGTTTCGTCTACCGGCGCCGCCGCCCGTTCCACCCGCGCCGGTTCGCCGACCTGATCCATACCGAATGGCTGCGCCAGCATGGCAACGTGCTGCGCTCGAAGGGCTTCTTCTGGCTGGCGAGCCGCATGGAAGTGGCCGGCAGCTGGAGCCAGGCCGGCGGCGTGTGCCGCCATGGCGGTGCCGGTGCCTGGTGGGCCGCGGTCGATCGGGCCGACTGGCCGCAGGACGACGACACGCTGGCCGCGATCCGCGCCGACTCGGAAGTCGACGGCGCGCCGGCCCCGTTCGGCGACCGGCGCCAGGAGCTGGTGCTGATCGGCCAGAACATGGACCGCGCCGCGCTCGAGGCCGCGCTCGATGCCTGCCTGCTGACCGATGCCGAGATGGCGGCCGGGCCCGAGGCCTGGGCCGCCTACGATGATCCCTTCCCCAGCTGGGAAGACGCCTTCGGCGACGATGACCACGATCATCACGAACATGATCACCGTCACGATCACGATCACGATGGCGGCCCCTGCGACTGCGGCCACCATGGCGGACATGCGCACTGAGTTGCTGCGCAAGCTGCGGCGCCGAGGCACAGGCCGCCTGACCGGTGGACTGTGGGCCTTGTGGCTGGTGCTGTGCCTGTTGCTGGCCCAGCACGCCGGCCTGGTTCACCGCATCCAGCATGGCGGCGCGCCGGTCGGGCTGATGTCGACCGGGCTGATGTCGACCGGGCTGATGTCGACCGGGCTGATGTCGTCCGGCTTGATGTCGGCCGGGCTGATGTCGTCCGGCTTGATGTCGGCCGGGCTGACGTTGGCCGGGCAGGCATCGCCCACCGCCGCTGCGACCGCGACAGCCGCGCGCGACGACGCCTCCGCCTCCGCCTCCGCCACCGATGCCGATGCCGATGCCGATGCCGATGCCGATGCCGATGCCGATGCCGATATCGACACCGGTACCGGCACCGACCGCCACGCACCGGACAGCGCGCGCGCATCGACCCACTCGTGCGTGCTGTTCGACGCGGCCACGCAGGCCCCCGGCGCCTGCGGTGCGCCACCGATGCCGCTGCTGTCGCACGGCAAGCCCCTGGTGCCGCCCGGCATCACCTGGCGCTGGCCCCACCTGCCGCCGCAGCGCAGCTTCCTGACGCGCGCCCCACCCGCTTCGCTCGCCTTCGCCTGAGCCCGGCCGCCCTCGCGGCCGCTTGTTGACGACCCGGCGATCCCGACGTTCGACCACGCTGACCGGCACGACTCCCCGGACATGCCGCCGACATCCCGGCGACATCCCGGCGCCATGCTGGCGACAGGCCCGCACTCCCATGCCATCGCGGCGGGACGTGCCTTGCCGCGCCAGCCGGGCAATCAGTCAGCGATCGCGCCGATCGCCCCCCGATGTCCTTCGCATCGCGAGCCATGAATCCGACCCTGCAACGCACCGCCGCCGCACGCCGTTCCTCTCACGCTTCGGTCCGCCCGACGTACGACCTTCTGCAACACCTGACGCAAGACCTGTCGCATCGGCTTGGCACCCGCCTGACGCCGCTGGCCGCCGTCGCGCTGTGCCTGGCGGCACCCGCCGCCTGGAGCCAGAGCGCCCCGCCCGCCGCACCGGCCGCGGTGCCCGGTGCCACCACTGCCGCCCCTGCAGCCAGCGCCGCACCGGCCGCCCCTGCCGCGATGCCGGCCGCCACCCCCGCGGCAGCCGCCCCGACCCTCGGCGAAGTCGTGGTCACCGCCAACCCGCTCGGCAGCGACCTGAATTCGCTGGTGCCGGCCGTCTCCACGCTGCAGGGCGACAACCTGGCCGTGCGCCAGAACAGCACGCTCGGTGAAACGCTGAACAGCCTGCCCGGCGTGTCGTCGACCTACTTCGGTCCGAACTCGAGCCGGCCGGTGATCCGCGGGCTCGACGGCGACCGCATCAAGGTGCTGCAGAACGGCGGCAGCAGCATCGACGCCGCCACGCTGTCCTACGACCACGCGGTGCCGCTGGACCCGCTGGTGGCCGAGCGCATCGAAGTCGTGCGCGGCCCCGCGGCGCTGATGTACGGCGGCAATGCGATCGGCGGCGTGGTCAACGTGATCGACAACCGCATCCCGAAGGCGCCGATCGAAGGCGTCACCGGCGCCACCGATCTGAGCGCCACCATCGACGGCGACGCGGCGCGCAATGCCAGCGGGCTGGTCGAGGCCGGCAACGGCAAGTTCGCGATCCACGCCGACGCGTTCGCCCGCAAGACCAGCGACCTGCGCATTCCCGGCTTCGCCCGCAGCGAGCGGCTGCGCAACAACCAGCCGCTGGAGGAAGGCGAGACCGAGGTCCGCGGCCGGCTGCCCAACACCAACGCCGAGCAGCACGGCGGCGCGCTGGGCGGCTCCTACACCTGGGCCGACGGCTTCGTCGGCGCGAGCTACAGCGCCTATCGCAACGACTACGGCACGCCCGCCGAAGACGAGGTGCGGCTGAACATGAAGCAGGACCGCTTCGCGCTGGAAGGCGAGGCGCGCAACCTGTCCGGCACCACCGGCGGCTGGCTCGAATCGGTCAAGGGCAAGTTCGGCTATACCGACTACGAGCACAAGGAAATCGAGGGCGGCGAGACCGGCACGGTGTTCAAGAACAAGGGCTGGGATGCCCGCATCGAAGCGCAGCACGGCAACATCGGCCGCATGCGCGGCGTGATCGGCGCGCAGTTCGGCGCGACCCGCTTCTCCGCGCTGGGCGAGGAAGCCTTCGTGCCCAGCAGCGACACCGACAATGCCGCGCTGTTCGTATTCGAGGAAATGCCGCTGGATGCGGCCGGCAACCTGAAGCTGAACCTGGGCGGCCGCATCGACCATACCAGCGTCAAGGCCACCGCCGGCGGCAACGAACGCTTTGCCGACGCCAACCGCAGCTTCAACGCGGGCAGCGCCTCGGCCGGCCTGCTGTACAAGCTGGGCCCGGCCTGGTCGCTGACCTCCAACGTCGCCTACACCGAGCGCGCGCCGACCTTCTACGAGCTCTACGCCAACGGCCCGCACGTCGCCACCGGCGCCTGGGAGCAGGGCGATCCGAACGCCAACAAGGAACGCGCGACCTCGGTCGACCTCGGCCTGCGCTTCAAGCAGGGCGATCACAGCGCCGGCGTGTCCGGCTTCTACAGCCGCTTCTCCAACTATCTGGCGCTGTCCGCGACGGGCAACGCACGCAACGAGGAAGGCGAGCTGGTGGCGCCCGGCAGCGCGGACGCCCTGCCCGAGCTGCGCTACCTCGGCATCCCGGCCACGCTGTACGGCTTCGAGGCCGAAGGCAAGACCCGGCTGGCGCGCAAGCTGCTGACCGGCAGCGATACGCTGGACTTCGAGGCGCGTGCGGACTACGTGCGCGGCGAGAACCGCGAGACCGGCGAACCGCTGCCGCGGCTGGCGCCGCTGCGCCTGGGCGGCGCGCTGGTCTACGGCGCCGGGCCGTTCGGCGCGCGCATCGACCTGACCTGGGCCGCGAAGCAGACCCGCGTGCCGGTCAACGACACGCCCACCGACGCCTACACGATGCTGGGCGTCGCGCTGACCTACAAGATCAGGAGCGGCCGCACGCAAACCCTGCTCTATCTGCGCGGCGACAACCTGACCAACGAGGAGGCGCGCAATGCCACCTCGATCCTGCGCGACATCGCGCCGATGGCAGGCCGCAGCGTGCGGGTGGGCATGCGCACGACGTTCTAGCGGTGCGCGCCGGTGGCCGGGCACCGCTTCCCGGCTACCGGGGCGACGTTTCATCGCGGTGCAACAGGCACTCGACCGGGGCGCGCGGGGGCCTGCCGTGGCCTGGCCTGCCTGCTTCGGGTGCAGCGCCGCGCCGCGGGTCTATCCGTCTTGACACTGCAAGAGCGCGGTCCGGACAATGCCGCACACCTCAACCGACGGGAGTGCCCGATGCCATTCGTTCGTCGTACCCTGCGCGCCGCGGTGCTGGCCACAAGCCTGGCCTTCGGCGCCGCCGCCCTGCCCGCGCACGCGGCCAGCCTGACCATCGGCCTGTCCGGCGATATCACCTCGCTGGATCCGCACTATCACAACGTCACGCCCAACGCGAACGTCGCCGAGCACATGTTCGAGACGCTGATCGCCAAGGACGAGAAGATGCGCTTCAAGCCGGCGCTGGCGCTGAGCTGGCGCGCGGTCGACGAGACCACCTGGGAGGTCAAGCTGCGGCCCGGCGTGAAGTTCCACGACGGCAGCGAATTCACCGCGCAGGACGTCGTGTTCTCGCTGGCGCGGCCGGCCACCGTGAAGAACAGTCCCTCGCCGTACACGATCTACACCAAGGGCTTCAAGGACGTGGTGGCGGTCGACAAGCTGACCGTGCGCATCACCACCCACGGTCCCTATCCGCTGGTGCCCAACGATCTGTCGACGATCTACATGGTGTCGAAGCAGGCGGCGGGCAACGCCTCCAGCGACGACTTCAACAGCGGCAAGGCGATGGTCGGCACCGGGCCGTACAAGTTCGTCAGCTTCCGCAAGGGCGACCGCATCGAGCTGACGCGCAACGACGCCTACTGGGGCAACAAGCCGCAATGGGACACGGTGTCGCTGCGCATCCTGACCAACGACGCGCCGCGCGTGGCGGCGCTGCTGGCCGGCGACGTGCAGGTGATCGAGAACGTGCCGACCTCGGATATCCGCAAGCTGTCGGCCGATCCGGGCGTGTCGGTGTTCAAGGTGCCGACCTTCCGCATGATGTACCTGCATATGGACAGCGACCGCGAGGTGTCGCCCTTCGTCGCCGACAAGGCCGGCAAGCCGCTGCCCCGCAATCCGCTGAAGGACGCGCGCGTGCGCCAGGCGATTTCGAAGGCAATCTCGCGCCAGGCGATCGTCGACCGCGTGATGGAAGGCGCGGCCGAGCCGACCGGCCAGCTCGTCAACAGCTCGCTGTTCGGCCACGTGCCGGGCCTGAAGCCCGATGCCGCCGATCCGGCGGCGGCCAAGCGGCTGCTGGCCGAGGCCGGCTATCCCGACGGCTTCCAGCTGACGCTGCATACGCCGAACAACCGCTATGTCAATGACGAGCAGGTGGCACAGGCGATCGCTTCGATGCTGACCCGCATCGGCATCCAGACGCGCGTCGAGGCGATGCCGTCGGCGAGCTTCTTCACGCGCGCCAACAAGCTCGATTTCTCGTTCATGCTGGCCGGCTGGGGCGCCGACACCGGCGAGGCCGGCTCGTCGCTGAAGTCGCTGCTGGCGACCTACGATCCCGCCAAGGGCTGGGGCGCATCGAACCGGGGCCGCTACAGCAACCCGGCGCTGGACGCCAAGCTCAGCACCGCGCTGACGACGATCGACGACCGCGCGCGCGAGAAGCTGCTGCAGGAGGCCACCGAGATCGGCATCAAGGACTACGGCGTGATCCCGCTGTACTACCAGATCAATGTGTGGGCGGCGAAGAAGGGCCTGACCGTGATCCCGCGCCAGGACGAACGCACCTACGCGTTCAGCATTACTCGCTGACGGCCCGGGGCGACGCCGGCGCCGGGGTCCGGCTCGGCGCCGGGGTCGGAACGGAAGGCATCACCGACTCCGGCACCAGCGAGTAGATCGCCGCGCGGCAGGGCACGCCCCGCAGCACCAGCCGGTTGCGCGCGACGCATTCGAGCAGCGCGCCGGTCTTCTCGGCGACGCGGCGGCTCGCCAGATTCTGCTCGGCGGCGACGATCTCGATGCGGGTCAGATGCAGGCGATGAAAACCGAAGCAGGCCATCATCCAGGCGGCGCGGGTGGCAAGCCCCTCGCCCTGCCGGCTCTTGCGCACCCAATAGCCCAGGTTGGCCATGCGGTTCTCGGTCGAGATCTGGTTCAGCGCGACGCCGCCGAACAGCACGCGGCCGTCCTCCGAATAGATGCCGATGTCGTAGGAGAGGCCGGCCGCGAGATTGTCCGCGCAGGTATCGATCCACAACTGCGCGTCGCGCACGCTGTAGCGCAGGTGGGCCCAAGGCATCCATGGCGCGAGGCTGGCCATCGACTCCTGCACGGCGGCGGCCAACTGCTCGGCATCGGCCTGTCGAAACGGGCGCAGCGAAAACCCGTCGCCACGCAGGATCGGCACGGTTCCCATCGCGCTCAATCCGAATTGCAAACCGTATCGCCGTCGACCGTCGCCGCGCCCGCCTTGACCAGGCCCGTCACGACCTGCTGCAGCACCTCGGGCAGCGGCGCGCCGTCCAGATAGCGCAGCCGCACGCGCTCGAGCAACGGTGCCTGCGCCATCCACTGCAGCAGCGCGTCGCGCGTCATTTGACGCTGCTCCAGCAGCTTGAACTTGACCAGCACCTTCAGCGCGTGCGCGGCGTTGCGGCGCGGGTCGGCACGCAGATAGTCGAGGCGGCCATTGGCGCGCTCCAGTGCCGCGCCGACATCGGTGAACGGACTGCCATGCCCGGGGATCACCAGCCGCACATCGAGCTCGGCGATCCGCCGCAGCACGGCTTCCTGTTCGGCGAAACCGCTGTCGCCGTCGAGCTCGGGAAAGATCACGCCGAAGCCATGCTGCCACAGCGCATCGCCGGAGATCAGGATGCGCTCGGCCGGCGCGAACAGCATCACCGCGTGCGGGTCGTGCCCGGGCGCTGCGATGACCTGCCAGTCGATGCCGCCCATCCGCATCGACTGGCCATCCTCCAACAGCGCATCGAAGGCGAAGCGATCGCACTGCTGGCCGGTGGCGCGGTAGGTCAGCGCATCGACGTCCCACTGCGCCACGGCACGCGCCTCGGCCGCGGGAATCCACGTGCGCGGCTGCCAACGCCGCTGCAGCAGCGCATTGCCGCCGCAGTGGTCCGAATGCAGATGGGTATTGATCAGCCGCTTCAGGGGCTTGCCGTCCAGCGCGGCCTCGACCAGGGCCAGGGTCTGCTCGGCGTGGCTGACATAGCCGCTGTCGACCAGCACGGTATCGTCCCCGTCGATCAGCAGCACGTTGTTGGCCGACAGCCAACCGCGTTCGAACACGCGGATGCCGGCGGGCAGCCTCTGGCCTGCTGCGCCTGGCTCGCTTGCCGTGGATTGCGTCATGGCCGGCCTGCTTGCATCGTGTCGGACGCGTCGGACATATCGGACGGGCGGGACGTATCCGACGTGCCGGACATGTCGGACGCGGTGGCCGCGTCCGCTGCCGCGGCGCGTTGCGGCAGCGCCTGCCAGATGGCGCGCTTGTCGTCTTCGCTGCGATTGGCCCAGCCCGCGATCTCGTCGATGGTACGGAAGCAGCCCTCGCAATAGCCGTGCTGGCCCATGCGGCAGACATCGCGGCACGGCGAGGCGACCGGCTTCGCATATTGGGCGGCAAGCGCGCGGCGGCGCAGGTCGGCGATCAATTTGGGGTCGGCTGACATGGGGACGAATGGCCTGGCTGATCGACGCAGTGTAGCGCCATTGGGCGGACGGCACAGCCTTACGGATTGGGCGCCCCGCACTTCCCCGGATCAGCGGAATCAGCGGATCAGCCGGATCAGCCGGATCAGCGGATCAGCCGAAGACTCCGAATCGGCGCCTGACCAGTACCGGACGTTGCTCGGGGGGCGCGGCGTCGACCATTGCAAGGTATTGGCGGCGCGCGTCCCTCCACGCCTGCCGGCTGCGCGCGTCGGCAGGCGAACGGGCGAACCAGTGCGACACCTGGTCGAGCAGGCCGGTTCGGGCTCGCTCACGGGCAGGCAGCGCCGCGACCGCCTGCCATAGTGCCTGGCGGCAGCTGTCGAAACCGCGCCAATCGACCGGCCGCGCGCCTTTGGGCCCCGACTCCATGTCGATCAGACTCGGCAGCAAGTCGCCGCGTTGCCGCGGCGACAACGCCGGCAGCAGCGCGATCGCATGCCGCACTGTGGTCAGATGAAAGTGCCGCTCGTACGATGGAGCGAACAGCGCGCGGGGCACGCACAGGTTGGCGATCATGCTCAGCGTGCTGGCAAAAGGCAACTTCTCGACTTGCCTCCATACGGCATCGACGAAGGCGGGGATCGCGTCCGCCGTCCACGCCGGCCGGGCGGACTTCGCCAGGCCGTCGTGCAATTGCAGCATGGTGTCGCCGATGCCGACCAGCGCCGAGACCGCCCTGGTGTCCAGGCCGGCCGCCGTACCCTCCAGTTGCGCCAATGCCTGGGTCAGGCCGACGACCCGCGGTTGCCAGACTTCGTCCAGACGGACGCCGCATTGATGGCACTGCGACACCACGGCACCGAGCAGCGACGCCTGCAGCGCCGCATTCGGCAACGGCGGTTCCATCGCGGCCAGCCCCACGTCGATCCACAGCTCGGGCACCACGCGATTGCGCGACAGCGCGACGATCCACTCCGCCTGCTCGAGCTTCGGCAGGCAGATCAGCGCACTGTCCAGCGCATCGCTGTATCGGCCGTAGTCCCGCGCCGTGCGGGCGCGGTACCACAACGTCAGAGGTCTCAACAGGCGATGGTGGACCGCCAGGTCCACCACCCGCTCGAACAGCTCCATCGTATGCGGTCCGGTGTACAGGTATGCCGGCAGGTTGGCCAGCATCGCCGCCTGCTGCTGCGGCGGCAACCGCTCGAGCCGGGGCAGCAGCATCGGCTCCCACTGCTGGGCATCGGCCAGGTACACCAGGCATCTCGCGATCTGGCTCACATCCATCTCCGTGTCGCCGTCTTGCGTTTTCGGCGGCGCCAGGGCGGCCCACATCGCGTTCCAGGCGGCGAGCCGCGCGGGCCGGGCCAGCAGCGCGAACAGCAGTGCGTCGATCGCGCGGCGGTCATGGGCTGGCAGGTTGGCCGCGTTCTCCAGCCATCTGCCTGCCGCAAGGCGGGCCCTATCCTTGGCGCCCTGGTTCGGCAGCGCGGACAACGCCTGCAACAGCGCCTTGAGCAGAAGAGCGGCCGCCTGAGTCGGCCACGTGATCGCCGTTGCCACCAGGTGCTCCCATACCGCCACGCCAGTGCGGAACGACGTTTCGCCGCCTCGCGCCTCGGCCGGCCAGTCGTGTGTCAGCATGGCGGGCGACGAGATGCGAAACAGGGCCGCGAGCGCATGCGCGCCGGCGGCCGGATCGAGCTCGGCCAGGGGCAGGGCCTGCTGGGCCATCGGCACTGCCTTCGATGGTGGCAAACGGGACGGCTGCGCAACAAGGGCAACCAGCGCGACGAGCTCGTCGATGACACGGGGCCGCTCGGCCGCCGGTACCACCCGCGCGGCCAGCACCCAGCACGAGTCCGGCACCAGCAGCGCGCGCACGCGGTCGGCGATCGACAGCATCGGGCTCCTGCACAGCCGCAGGGCCGCGCCGACCCGATCGGCCAGTGGCAGACGCTCGAGCGCGCCGCAAAGCTGGTACGCCAGACGCTGTACCTCGCGTCTGTCGTCACGGTCGACACATGGCAACTGCGCCAGCCGGGAAGCCAGCACGCGCAGCGCTACCGCACCGCCGTCGCCGTCGGGAAACGCCTGCTCGATCCCGCCCAGCACGGTCTGCAGGGCGGCGCGACGCTGGCTGGCCGGCAGCACCGAAATGCGGCCGGCCGCCCGCTTCAATGCCTTGTCGCGCGTCGATCGATCCGGCGGAGCGGCGAACGGTGCGTCCGCCGTTTTCGGCGACAGATGGGCGAGCGCGCGGCGCAGCGCCGCCAGCGTCGTCCATGATTCCGCGTGCAGCAAGGGCACGCAGTGCGCCATCGGTTCTGCGAAGCGAGAGCAGACCTGCCGCAGGGCATGGCAGTCCTGCAAGCCGAGTCTCGCGCTGATCGCGTGCAGCAAGGGCAGCGGCAGCGCCTCGAACCGTGACAGCGTGCTGGCGTCGCGCCGATCGCGCATCGCGGCACGCTCGCGTCGGCATCGCGCTTCCTGTTGCATCGCGCGCGCGGACAACGCGAACATCCAGGACTCCATCTCGCGACAGTCACTCTTGGTCAGCGTCCACCGCGTCCCGCCCTCCAGCCGAAACAGCGACCGTATGACATCGAGCAATCGGTCAAGCAAGCTGCCGGGCAAGCGGCGCGGCCGGCCCGATGCATCGAGCCGGATCGCCACAAAGGTGTCATCGTCCAGACGCTCGATGCGGACCGGCTCACCGCCGCGGAAACGGAAGACGCCAACGGTCTGTGCGCCGCCCGACGGCGGACGTCCCAGGCGGGACAGCGCGGCAATGCTGTCCGCATGGGCCGGCTCGTAGAGATACTTGGGAGGATGCGGCATGGGGAAGCTCGTCAGTGCGCAAGGGGCCCGCCATCAACCGGGTGCCGACGCGGCGATTGGGCTCGGGTCGGCATCGGGATTCGGTGCATCGACGCCCGCGGGCGCCGCCTCTGGGGACAATGCCGCCTTGGCCAGGCCGCGCCACTGGGCGACGCAGGGCTGGTCCACGGCCGCGAGGCGATCGCACAGCGCCGCATAGTCCGCGACGCAATCGAGCCACATCGATCGCAGGCTGTCGTCCTTGGGAGCACGCGTGATCCAGGGTCCCGCGGCGGCCAGCATGCGCAAACGATGGCCCGCCGGCACGGCGCTGCGCAACATGTTCCACTGCGCCAGGCGGGTGGCATCGAAACCGGTGCTGGCCGCTTCGATATGCGCGCTGGCCAGCTCGACCAGCAGCTCCCCACGCTGCGCGATCGGCACCTGGGCAGCGCTGCGCGAGGCCAGTTTTATCATATGAGCGAGGCTCGATCGGGACAGATAGTCGTAGAACATGGCGGCAGTGTTGCGCCGTGACCCCGCATTGCGATCGAGCAGGGTCTGGACGATCGCCATCCGCGTCGAGGCCCGCATCCGTTCGATCCAGTACCAGATTCGCCGCACGATCGCATCTGCCGCCGATACATCGTCCCCGCGCTTGCCCAGGCTTGCCGCCATGGCCGTGGTGTTGCCGAGCACGGCCATCGCGGTGGCGAATTCGTCCTGCCCCTGCACCGGCGCGCTGGCCTCCAGCTCGTCGGTCAACGTTCCGACGTGGCCGAGCCGCTCGCGCAGTGCGCCGCCGGCGCGAATCTCCTGCTCGTAATGCCAGGCCATCAGCGTGGCCAGGCGGACGCGCGTGGGCGCCTCTTTCGCGCTTGTGCAGGGCTTCTCCAGCCGGCTCATCGCCAGCGTGGCGGCATTGGGCGAGCGGGCCTCGCCGCCCTGCATCACGTCATGCAGCGCGTCGAACAGCCTGGCCGGCTCCATTCGGCGGAGCAACGACTCGACCTGGCGCCGCTGCGCCCATGACAGCGAGCCGGCCAAGTACCACCACAACGCGGCTCCCGGGCTGTCGTGCTGCTTTGCCAGCCGCATCGATTCCTCCACCACGGCGGCCAGGCAACCGGGTTCGTCGCGCATGGCCTCCAACGGCAGCATCGTCAACAGCCGGGCCCGCAGCGCGGGCGCGAGGGGAGCGCCATGGCGATCGTCCAGGGGCGCTGGCCAGCCGGCCAGCGACGGCACGCACCACAGCATGTTGATCAGCTTGCCGGCGAGGCGAATGGCGTGCGCCTCATCGTCATGCCGGCCATTGCGCCAGTCGGACCATCTGGCGTGCCAATAGACGGCACGGTCCTCCAGCGGCAGACGGTGGATCAGCCCCGCGCCGAGGTCGACCCGCTGCGATGCCGACAGCGAAGCCGTCTCGATCCATGTGCGGAAGGCCGCGGTGCAGGCCACCGCCGCCGCCTCCGGCAATTCACGCAGGCTGCCACGCAGGCCGTGCACCACCGGTTCGAACATCGTCGCCGGCAGCGCACAGGCTTGCTGGAAGAGCGAGCGCCACCGCGCCTCGTCCTGCGCGGCATCGCCACTGGCGACCCATGCGGTGCCTATCGTTTCCAGCAGGATCGCCTTCGAGGCGGGGCAATCCGCGGCGTCGTCCTGCGCATCGACCAGCATGGCGTGCAGCACACCCGGGCTGGCGAGAGTGTGGCCTCGCTCGAACAGGGCACACAGCAGGTTCCGTCCCGCGCGCGCCCGATCCGACGCCGGCAGCCGCCCCACCACGGCAAACCAGTTTCCGCCAGTGCGGGTGAGCGCCGTAAACGCCAATCGCACATCCCGCGGCCTCGGACTGCCCAGCACCGCGCACAGCGCGGCGTATTGCAGCTCGTCCGGCAAGGCGAGGATCATGCCGAGGAGACGGTCGGCGATGGCATGACGGTCGGCATGGCAAACCGGATTGAGGGCCGTGGCGATCGCGGCAAGCACGCCGGCGCGCGCGCCGGGATGGTCCAGACGCTCCGCGGCATCGAGCAACGCCGCGCAGGCGGCCGGCTGCTGCCCATTCAGCAGGACACGCACGCGCGCGGCAAGCGCGGCGAGAACGGAGGCCCGGTCGGCCATCGGTACCGGCCAGCAGGGGTCGTGTCGCCGATGCCAGCCGGCCATATCGGCGATGACGGCGAGCATGGCAGACAACGACGCGGCATTCGATACCCCTTGCATGGCCCGCGCGACCAGCGTCTGGCTGACGATGGCGCGCTTCGCGTCCCTGCTGACCATGGCGAGCGCCAGCACGTCTTCCGGCTGCAGGAATCGGCATGCCTGACGCCACAGGGCCGATGGAACGTGCGTTGGGACGTGCATTGTCACGGGCGGGCAGTGGGCACTGGGGGCCGGTTCGGCTCGCCCACCCGCCGCGGTACGATCCGTCGCGGCGGACCCCTGTGGCTGCCGGGACCACCACGCCCGCTCGATCCGTTGCCGCTGCTTGACGAGGCTGCGGGCGTCGCGCGCACCGATGGCCCAGCTACGGCCGCCCGCGAGGCCAAACAGACTGCGAAGCCAATCGATCAGCCGCTGCCAGGGCGATCGGGGCTCGGCGGCGTGCACGCGTTCGGCACGCACCGGCTTCCCTTTGAGCCAGACGATATTGACGGGGTATGCGCGGCGAAAGACGGGCTGCAGGCGTTCGACGTCTTCGAGGCGCGGCGGCGGCGGGCCGTGGTAGATGTAGTGGAACGATTCGGGCATGGCGTTCCGGCGAGGCCGGTGAGCATGACGTGGGGAGGCGAGCCTGACCCGGTATTGTTCCCACGTGGTGCCTCGCCGCTTGTCAAAAGCGCGGCAAACGCAAGCCTTTCAAGCAACGTAACGCCATGGCGCGCCGTGTCGCCGATGCCCCCGATGGCCCCCGAATATCCCTGAATACCCCGATGGCCTCACGATGGCCCCGACGGCCCGTTCAGGACCTCGGCGCCGGCGCCGAATCCTTACGCGCCGCCCGCGCGTTCCCGCTTGGCGGCGACCTTGTCGTTGAAGCGCGCCGCGTCGATCAGATGGCGCTCGTGCACGCCTTCGGAGATCTTGTCCTCGCCATCCCAGGCGGACAGCTCGAATCGCAGCTTGCGGCCCTCGATCGCCGTCAGCACGCCCTTGACCGTGACCGTCATGCCGGCCGGCGTCGGCGCCAGATGCGTGAAGCTGACCAGCGTGCCGAGCGATTGCTCGCGCGGCCAGTCCAGGTACTGGCGCAGCATCTGCAGGCAGGCGCATTCCATGATGCCAACCATGTAGCCGGTGGCCAGCACGTCGGGCATCTCGGGACAGCCAGGCACGTCGTCGTAGAGATTGGGCACGGTCGCCTTCGGCGGCACCGTATAGCGCCAGGTGAAGGCCAGGCCGGGCTTCAGATCGGGGCTCATGCCGCGCCCTCCTGGGCCACGTCGGCCACTTCCGCGCCGGTGATCGCCTGCAGCTGCTGCGGGGTCAGGTTGAACACCGCGTGCGGATGGCCGGCGGCCGCCCACAGGCTGTCATGGCGGAACAGGTCGCGATCGAGCAGCATCACCGGCGCGACCGCATGGCCGATCGGGCAGACGCCGCCGATGGCATAGCCGGTCTTCTCGCGAACGAAACGCGCATCGGCCTTGCCCAGCGCGCCGACTCGCGCGGCGACCTTGGCCTCGTCGACGCGATTGCTGCCGCTGGCGATCACCACCACCGGCGCATCGTCGTCGAGCCGCCGAAAGACGATCGACTTGGCGATCTCGGCGACGGAGCAGCCCAGGCCGGCGGCGGCCTCGGCCGAGGTCTTGCCGGTCGACGGCAGCATCACGATCGGCTTGTCATGGCCCAGTTCGGCGAGCAGGCGCGCCACGCGCTGGGCGGATTCGGGCAACGCGGCCTCGGTGGCGGTGCCTGCGGACAACGACAAGGGTTGGGCGAGGTTCTGCATCGGGCTTCGGTCTCCGCGCGTTCCTGTTTTTGGTTGGATAGGTCGGACAGGCTCAGGCTCAGGCTCAAGCTCAGGCTCAGGCTCAGGCTCAGACTCAAGCTCAGGCCCAGGCCCAGGCCCAGGCGCAGGCCCAGGCTCAGAATCAAACGCAGGCCGCGGCGTTCCCCTCGGCCTTGTCGGCGGCCCATTTGGTCAACAGCGCGCGGCCCACCCGCGAGTTGTTGGCGCGGCCGATCGCCTGCGAGATGAAGTCGCCGGCGCGCACCACCTGCTCCAGGTCGATGCCGGTGCGCACGCCCATGCCGTGCAGCATGTACAGCACGTCCTCGGTCGCCACATTGCCGGTTGCGCCCTTGGCATAGGGGCAACCGCCCAGGCCAGCCACCGAGGCGTGGAAGATCTGGATGCCGACGTCGAGGCTGGCGAGGATGTTCGACAGCGCCTGGCCATAGGTATCGTGGAAATGGCCGGACAGGCGGTCCAGCGCGAACTCGCCGGCGGCGGCGCGCATCACCTCCTGCACGCGGGCCGGCGTGCCGACACCGATGGTATCGGCGATGTCGATCTCGTCGCAGCCCAGGTCGCGCATCCGGCGTACCACGTCGACCACCGCCGCGACCGGCACCTCGCCCTGATAGGGACAGCCCAGCGAGCACGAAATGCTGCCGCGCAAGCGGATGCCCTTCTCCCTGGCCGCGGCCGCCACCGGCTCGAAACGCGCGATCGACTCGGCGATCGAGCAGTTGATGTTCTTCTGCGAGAAGGCCTCGCTGGCCGCGCCGAAGATCACCACTTCATCGGCGCCGGCCGCCACCGCGCCCTCGAAGCCTTTCATGTTCGGCGTCAGCACCGAATACAGCGTGCCGGGCCGGCGCTGGATGCGCGCCATCACGTCGGCGCCGTCGGCCATTTGCGGCACCCACTTGGGCGACACGAAGGAGGCCGCCTCGATATTGACGAAGCCCGCCTCGGTCAGCCGGTCGATCAGCGCGACCTTGGTGTCGGCCGGCACCATCGCCTTCTCGTTCTGCAGGCCGTCGCGCGGCCCGACCTCGACGATCTTCACGTAGTTGGGTTGGTTCATCGCTGCTCCTCGTCTGGTGGTGGCCGCCGCTCGCGGCGGCGGTCCGGTTTTTCGTGGCGCGGGTCAGTAGCCGCGCTGCAGATCGACCACGCCGGCGATGGGCCGGCCGTCCCGCAGCGCGCGGATCTTGTCGGCGATCTGCGCGATGCTGTCCTCGCGCAGCGTCAGCGCCGAGATATGCGGCGTGATGGTGATGCGCGGCTCGCCCCAGAACGGATGTTCGGGCGGCAGCGGCTCGGTGCGGAACACGTCCAGCGTCGCGCCGGCGATCTGGCCCTGCTGCACCGCTGCCAGCAGATCCTCTTCGACGAGGTGCGGGCCGCGCGCGACGTTGATCAGATAGGCGCCCTTGGCCAGCCGGTTCAGCAGCGCCGCGTCGATGATGTTCTCGGTTTCCGGCGTCAGCGGCAGCACGTTGACCAGCACGCGCAGCCCGTCGAGGAAGGTAGCCTGCCCTGCCTCGCCGGCATGGCACTGCACGCCCTCGACGGTCTTCGGCGAGCGGCTCCAGCCGCGCACCGGAAAGCCGAACGCAGCCAGCGTGCGGGCGATATGCGCGCCCAGCGTGCCGACGCCCATCACGCCGATGGTGAAATCGGCGCGGCGATTCGGCTTGAGGAATTTCCAGGTGCCCGCCTGCTGCTGCGCCGCATAGTCGTCGAGCCGGCGGAAATAGCGCAGCACCGCGTGGGTCACGTACTCGGCCATCTGCGCGCCCATGCCGGCATCGTCGAGCCGCACGATCGGCACGCCGGCCGGCAGCGCGTCCGGGTCGGTGTCGCGCAGCCGCAGGATGCCGTCCACGCCGGCGCCCAGATTGAACACGGCCTTCAGGTCGCGGCGTCCCTTCAGCATCTCGAGCGGCGGGCGCCAGACCACCGCATAGTCGACCGGCTGTCCCTGGCTCTCTTCCCAGGTGACGCACTGCGCCTCGGGCAGGGCCTGCGCAAACCCCTCGATCCACGGCGCATAGCGGCCATCGGGCACGTACAACTGCAGCTTCATCGCTTCTCCACGTCTTTGGTCTTGTCCCGGCGTATTGTCTCAGACTCCGTCATTCTCCAGCCGGCGCCGGCAGAGCCGGGACGGGATCGCCTACCATTCCGGTTCCATCCAGTGCTCGATACGCTGGCGCGCCATGTGGTGTTCGACTGACAGGCCTCGCACCCGGGCGAGGAAGGCCGACTTCGCCTTTTCCCATGCCCGGGCCTCGGCGCGGTCCGCTGGCCGGCCGGCGAACCATAGCGCGAGGCGTTCCGCGGCCACCGCAAACTCCCTGTCCGGCAACGCGACGGTCTTGAGGTGGATCTGCATGCGCGCACTGCCAAAGTGGGCGCCGAGGTTGGACTGGCCATCGAGCATGTATTCGGCCTTCGCCAGCCCCACCAGCAGATTGGCGCGGCCCGGCATGTCGTCCGATATTGCCTGCGCGGCACGAAGCAGCGTCCTGCCGGCCCAGAATTGCGGCGTGCGGCGTATCTCGTTCGGCTGCAACGGCTCCTTCAGCATGATCAGCGCATCCAGCATGGCGCGACGGTCGGCGGGCGGCAGCGCATCCGCAAGCGCCCAGGTCGCCTCGAACAACGCGTCGATGCGACCGGCGCGTGCAATGTCGGGCTGCTCGTTCGCCACCAGAATGATGCTGTTGATCAGCTGCGCCAACCGCGGCAGAGCGGCGCCGCCGCGATCATGGCGGCACGTGGCCTGTACCAGCGGCCGCAACGCCTCTGCCAGCGCCAGCGCAGGCTCCACCTGCTGGCTGACGATCTGCGTATCGGCCCATGCGGCCACCGCCATCGCCACCCGCTCGCCGGCGTCTCCCGTCGCACCGTCGCCATCCCGGACGATACGCTCCACGAGCCGGGCCAGGTCCGGTTGCAGCGCAAGCAGATCCGACAGGCTCCACTGCGGCGCCGCATCCCGATGACCACGGTACTCGAGCCATTGCACCAGCGCCTCGCAATGGCGCGGCCAGTCGAGATGCTTCCGGATGGCCGCGGCGGTCTCGGCCTTCGGCCGCCACTGGCATCGCAGCAGCGGGAAAACGGGCCCACCGCTCTCCATCAGCTTCATCGCGGCCTGGTGAAGCTCGGGCTTCAATGCCTTGACGTCGAGCTGGCCGAAGAAGAACCGCCTCATCTCGACGAACTGGACCAGGGCGAGCAGCATATCGGCGCGCTGATTCGGCGAGGCCTTGCGATCGTCCATGCAGAAGTTCACCACGCGCTGCCAGCCCTCCTGCGCCGGCACCCACGCGAGCTCACGCGCGGCCTGGGCGCCCAGGTGGCCAAGTTGCCCGGTTTCGATACGGTCCCACACCGCCGACCAGCGTTTGGCCAACCCTTCCGTCGATTTCATGTGCGCCAGCCGGGCAAGGAGCCTGACCTGCTGTTCGCAGGTCAGCTTCACGCTGGCTTGCCAGGCATCGAGCAACGCCACCGCCTTCGCCCATTCGACACTGTCGGCCTCGAGACGCTCGAGGCTTCTGGAGAGGGCATACGCGAGTTCGACGGCTTCCGTGGCGGGCAATGCGGGCAACTGCTGACGCAGCGCATGCCAGCGATCCAGCGCGGCCGCGAGCAGCTCGCGATCGTCGTTCCCGCCAGGCCTTGCGATCTTCTTCAGGCATGTGGCCAGCGCAAACAGTTGCCGCCCCGCCAGAGCGGGCCGGGCGAGCCGGTCGCCCCTGGCATCGGCAAGCAGTTCGTCCCAGCGGCTGACGGCCGGCTCGGCGGTGCCGGGCTGGTGCAGAAAGGCCTCGGTGATGGCGACAAGACGCTCCCGCTGTTCCTGCGGCGTCTGCGAGCGGATCAGCGCGGCGTAGGCTGCCTTGTCGGGCAAGAGCACGGCGGCCGCCTTTTCGCGCTGCTCCTTGGGCAGCGACATCAGCAGCGCGGCGCGTACGCGCAGGCCGGTGCGGCCCTCCAGGCCCGCGGCCTGTCGGCACAGATAGTCCAATGCCGCGCCGTGCCGCCCCCCTTCCAGCATCGGGATGCGCTCGGCAAGCGCGACGACGAGCGCCTCCTTCTGTCCTGGCATCAGCCTGTCCGCTCGGGTGGGATCGGCCTGCTGCCCGGTGTCCAGACCGTAGTCCGCCGCAACCTTCTGCAGGCCCTCCAGCGTGCGCAGGCCGCGCGCGCGGGCCAGGGCGCCCTGCAGAGCGAGCTCGCCGTGCATCGCGTACTGCATGCGCTTCGAGGTCAGTCCGATCGCGGCACGATCGCGGCTATTGAGGCAACCGAGCACGACTGTCCAGGCCGCCTCGGCGCAAGCAAGCGCCGGCAGGTCCGTTGGTGGCCGCGTCGATTGCGTCGATTGCGTCGATTGCGGCGGCGCGGACGTCGTGAAGGATCGCAGATGCCGTTGCCTGTCCTGCGCCCAGCGCTGTCCGATCACGTCGTTGCTGTCGCGCTTGTTCAGATACCACGACGCGCCGCCCTCGGCCTTGAACAGGGTCTTCAACCAGTACAGCAGCGCATGAAGGGGACCGGGTGACGTGGCATGCTTGACGAGCCGCTCGGCTCGCATGCCGCGGTCGTCCATCCTGATGGAGACGGCATAGCCGTCGAAGCGGAACACGCCGAAATCGTGTTCGGGGGATCGGGTGGCGGAGGTGGCGGCCGCGGCGGCGGCGGCCGCGTTGCATGGCGGCGGTGCGCAGGCGTCGAGGGTGTATCGGGGCATGGGAAACTCAGGATGTGCGATTGAGGATTTCCTCGTGCCGCGAAGCCATGCGGTCCGGTGCCGACCTGCCGATGGCGCCCGCCCCGGGGAACCCGGGAGAGCGCCGATGCCGTGGGCTCGATGTCAGGCGGGGCACCCGGGCACCGGCCTCGCGAAAACAAGGCATCGGGCCATTGTCAACGCGACGCCGCAGCCGGCTTGCGGGAAGGCATGCGAATCTTGCATTTCGCAACGCAAGTACCGCACGCCCTGCCCGCGAAGCTTCAACCCGCCTTGGCCTCGAAGCCGAGCAACTGCTCGCCTTCGCCGACCTGGTCGCCGACCCCATACAGCACTTCGCCGACGACGCCGTCGGCCGGCGCGCTGATGGTGTGCTCCATCTTCATCGCCTCCATCACCAGCAGCGGCGTGCCGCGCGTGACGGTGGCGCCCGCCTCGACCATCACGGCGATCACCTTGCCCGGCATCGGCGCGGTCAGCTTGCCGCCCTCGCCTTCGGCGTCGCCCGCGTGCGCAAGCGGGTCCTGCCATTCCAGCGCGACGTGGCGTCCGCCGGCGAACACATGGAAGACATCGCCGTCGCGATGCACCTGGCCGTGCGCGCGCCGCGTGCCCAGGTCCACCTGGACGTCGTCGGCGACGCAATGCGTGCGGAACGGCGCGGCCTGGTCGGCATAGAACAGCGTGCTGCCCTGCGCATCGGCCTGCAGCGTGACCTCCAGCGTGTCCGCGCCATGCGCGAAGCGCAGCACCCGCTGCGCGCCCGCGTTCAGCCGCCACGGGCCGGCATGGGTCCATGGCGAATGTGGATCCGCGGCATCGATGCGGCGCTCGCGCGCCTCGGCATCGAGCAGCGCGGCCACCGCCAGCGCGATCAGCTCCATGCCGACCGGCGCCGGCGGCGCGAACAGCGTGGCCTCATGGCGCGCGATCAGGCCGGTGTCGAGGTCCGCCCTGGCGAACGGCTCCGAGGCCACCAGCCGCTGCAGGAAGGCGATATTGGTCGACAGGCCGACCACGTGATAGGCGGCGAGCGCCTGCCGCATGCGCGCCAGCGCCTCGTCGCGATCCTTGCCCCAGACGATCAGCTTGGCAATCATCGGGTCGTAATACGGGCTGATCGCATCCCCCTCGCGCACGCCCGAATCGATCCGCACGCCGGCGGGGCCGTGCACGTCTTCGCCCCGCATGAACTGCACCGCGGGCGGCGTGCGCAGGTAGCGCAGCGTGCCGGTCGACGGCAGGAACTGCTTGTCGGGATTCTCGGCGTAGACGCGCGCCTCGAGCGCATGGCCGTCGATGCGCAGCTGCTCCTGCGACAGCGGCAGCGGCTCGCCGGCGGCCACGCGCAGTTGCCATTCGACCAGGTCCTGGCCGGTGATCATCTCGGTCACCGGGTGCTCGACCTGCAGCCGGGTGTTCATCTCCATGAAGTAGAACGAGCCGTCCTGATTGGCGATGAATTCGACCGTTCCGGCACCGACGTAGCCCACCGCCTTGGCCGCCGCGACCGCCGCCTCGCCCATCGCGCGGCGGCGCTCCGCGGTCATGCCGGGCGCCGGCGCTTCCTCCAGCACCTTCTGATGGCGCCGCTGCACCGAGCAGTCGCGCTCGAACAGGTAGACGCAGTTGCCCTGCGTGTCGGCGAACACCTGGATCTCGATATGGCGCGGCCGCGTCAGGTATTTTTCGACCAGCACCTTGTCGTCGCCGAAGCTGGCGCTGGCCTCGCGCTTGACCGAGGCCAGCGCGGCGTCGAAGCCGGCGGCGTCCTCGACCACCCGCATGCCCTTGCCGCCGCCGCCCGCGCTCGCCTTGAGCAGCACCGGATAGCCGATGCGGTCCGCCTCGCGGCGCAGCAGCGCCGGGTCCTGGTCCTCGCCGTGATAGCCCGGCACCAGCGGCACCGCGGCGCGTTCCATCAACTGCTTGGCCGCGCTCTTGCTGCCCATCGCGCGGATCGCCGATGCCGGCGGCCCAATGAACACCAGCCCGGCCGCGGCGCAGGCCTCGGCGAAACCCTCGTTCTCCGACAGGAAGCCGTAGCCGGGGTGGATCGCCTGCGCGCCGGTCGCGCGCGCCATCTCGATGATGTGGTCGCCGCGCAGATAGCTGTCGCGCGCCGCGGCGCCGCCGATATGCACGGCCTCGTCGCAGTAGGCGACATGGCGCGCCTGCGCGTCCGCGTCGGAATAGACCGCGACGGTGCGGATGCCCAGGCGCCGGCAGGTAGCGGCGACACGGCAGGCGATTTCGCCGCGGTTGGCGATCAGGATCTTGGTGAACATGGCTCCTCCTTGTTGATGGGGAACGGCGACCGGCTGGCTGCTGGTGTCCGCGCCGCGCGCAACGCCCCGTCGTCCCCGCGCATGCGGGAACCCGGCGGCTTGCGCAAGTCGCCGGGGCCCCGCTTTCGCGGGAATGCGGGGTGGACCGCAGGCACGGACACCTTCGTCATCCCGCGTGTCCTTCCGCGCGGATGCCGAGCCGGCCCAGCAGCGCGCGATCGCGCTCGGCCTGCGGGTTGCCGGTGGTCAGCAGCTTGTCGCCGTAGAAAATCGAATTGGCGCCGGCCAGGAAGCACAGCGCCTGCAACGCTTCGTCCATGGCCTCGCGGCCGGCGGACAGGCGCACCATCGCGCGCGGCATCGTGATGCGCGCGACCGCGATGGTGCGGACGAACTCGAACGGGTCCAGCGGCGCGGTGCCGGCCAGCGGCGTGCCCTCGACCTGGACCAGATTGTTGATGGGCACCGACTCCGGATACGGGTCCATATTGGCCAGCTGCGCGATCAGGCCGGCGCGCGCCTCGCGCGTCTCGCCCATGCCGACGATGCCGCCGCAGCAGACGTTGATGCCGGCGTCGCGCACATGGCCGATGGTGTCCAGCCGGTCCTGGTAGGTCCGCGTGCTGATGATCTCGCCATAGAACTCCGGCGAGGTATCCAGATTGTGGTTGTAGTAATCGAGGCCGGCGTCCTTCAGGCGCTGCGCCTGCTCGGCGCGCAGCATGCCGAGCGTGACGCAGGTCTCCAGCCCCATGGCCTTGACCTCGCGCACCATGTCGATCACGGGTTCGAGATGGCGGTCCTTCGGGCTGCGCCAGGCGGCGCCCATGCAGAAGCGCGTGGCGCCGTTGGCCTTGGCGGTGCGCGCCGCCTCGAGCACGTCTTCGAGCGCCATCAGCTTGCCGGCCTTGACGCCGGCATCGTGGTGCGCGCTCTGCGGGCAATAGCCGCAATCCTCCTCGCAGCCCCCGGTCTTGATCGACAGCAGCGTCGACAGCTGCACGGTATTGGCGTCGAAGTGCTCGCGATGGACCTGCTGCGCGCGGAACAGCAGGTCGTTGAACGGCAGCGCGAACAGCGCGGCGACCGCGTCGACGGTCCAGCGGGCGTTGTTGCCGCTGGTATCGTCGGTGCCGGCCTGAGTGGCCTGAGTGGCTTGAGTGGCTTGAGCGACCTGCTGGCGCGCGCTCTGGCGCAGCGAATCGGCGGAAATGGTGGCGATGGTAGTCATGTCGGGTCGAATTCTGTGGTCAGGCGGCGCGCTCGATGGGCGCGTCGCCGGGATGTCGGGTGGGGTCGAGCAGCGCGGCCAGGTCGAGGCAGCGCGCGGCCTGGTCGGCAGGCAGTTGCCAGGGCAGCGTGCCGAGGCAAGGCGTGCCGATCGCGTCGAAGGCACCGCGCAGCGTGGCGATGTTCTCGTCGGCCAGCAGCATGTCGGGGTCGATCCGGTTGGCGATCCAGCCGGCCAGGCGCAGCCCGCGCGCGCGTACCGCCTCGGCGGTCAGCAGCGCATGGCTCAGGCACCCCAGCCGGATGCCGACCACCAGGATCACCGGCAGGCCGAGCCGGACCGCGAGATCGGCGGTGTCCCAGCCGTTCGGGCCGCCGGCCAGCGGCACGCGAAAGCCGCCGACGCCTTCGACCACCACCGCGTCGGCCTGCGCGCGCAGCGCCGCAAACGCCGACAGGATCGGCTCGGCTTCAATGCGAACGCCGTCGGCCTGGGCCGCCAGATGGGGCGAGCACGGCGTGCGCAGCAGCCAGGGGCAGGTCTGCGCGAGCGGCACGTCGACGCTGCTGGCCGCGCGCAGCAGCGCGACATCGTCGTTGTGCCACTGGCCGTCGCGCCAGTCGCAGCCGCTGGCGACCGGCTTCATGCCGACCGCCGTGCGGCCCTGCGCGGCAAGCGCGTGCAGCAGCGCCGCGCTGGCGTGGGTCTTGCCGACCCCGGTATCGGTGCCCGTCACGAAGCAGGCGAATGGGGAAACTGGGCTCATGCGGCCTCCCTGCACGGCGGCGTGGCCCGTGCCGCCAGCGCACCCAGCGCCGCCAGCAGGGCCGCGACGTCCGCTTCGCGATGCGCGGCGGACAGCGTGATGCGCAGCCGCGCGGTGCCCTCGGGCACGGTCGGCGGACGGATCGCGCCGACGCGGATGCCGGCCTGCTCCAGTCCCGCCGACAGCGACAGCGCCGCGGCGTTGCCGCCGACAATCAGCGGCTGGATCGCGGTCGCGCTGTCGGCCAACTGCCAGCCAGCGCGGGCGGCCATCGGCGCCAGACCGGCACGCAATTCGGCGATGCGCTGCCGCAGCGCCGCGCGCCGCTGCGCGCCCTCGTCGCCCTCGATCAGCGCGAGGCTGGTCAGCAGCGCATGGGCAGACGCCGGCGGCGCCGCCGTGGTGAAGATATACGTGCGCGCGGTATTGACCAGATGTTCGACGATCAGCCGATGCGCGGCGACGAAAGCGCCCGCCACGCCGGCCGCCTTGCCGAGCGTGCCGATATAGACCAGCCGCTGCGACGACAGGCCCAGTTGCTCGAGCACGCCGTGGCCGCGTTCGCCCAGCACGCCGAAGCCGTGCGCATCGTCCACGATCAGCCAGGCATCGTGCCGCTCGGCCAGCGCCAGCAGTTCGGCCAGCGGCGCGACATCGCCGTCCATGCTGAAGACACCGTCGGTAACGACCAGCTTCAGCGGCGATTCGCTGGCGGCGAGCAGCGCGTCGAGCGCGGCGACATCGCCATGCGGGTAACGCTGCACGCTCGCGCGCGCCAGCCGCGCGCCGTCGATCAGCGACGCGTGGTTCAGCGCCTCGCAGAACAGCGTGGCATCGGCACCGCCGAGCGCGGTCAGCACCGCCAGATTGGCCATGTAGCCGGTGCAGAAGTACAGCGCGGCCGCGCCCGGAATCGATTCGGCGTACCAGCGCGCCAGTTCGGTCTCGAGGCGGTGATGCGCAAGGCCGTGCCCCGTGACCAGATGCGAGGCCCCGCTGCCCGCGCCCCAGCGCCGCGCACCCTCGGCAAAGGCATCGACGATGGCCGGATGGTTGGCGAGCCCGAGGTAATCGTTGCTGCTGAAGCCCAGCAGGGAACGCGGCTCGGCCTCGCTGCCGTCGGCCAGCACGGCGCCGACGGTCTGCCGGGGCGCGCACGGCGTATGCGCGATACGGCGAGTACGGGTCAGCGCCTGGCGTTCCCGCTCGGCCGCGGCCTGGCTCAGTCGATCAAGCAGCATGACGCGCCTCCCTGGCCGAACCGGCCGGTGCGACCACGCTGTCGAGCGCGGCCAGCAGACGCTCGCCGAGCCAGCTGGCCAGCGGCGCATCGAAGACGTAGGGCGGCATCACGTACAGCGTGTTGCCGATCGGCCGGATCAGCACGCCGCGCTCCAGCGCGGCCCGATGGAAGTCCGCGGCGAACGTTTCGGTGGCGAACGGCTCGCGCAGATCGGCGGCCCAGATCAGCCCGCGCTGGCGCACGTGGCACAGCCGCGCATCGGCGGCCAGGCCGGCCAGCCCCTGCGCCAGCCACTGCGCGCGCTGCCGGTTCATCGCCAGCACGTCGTGCTGCGCGAACAGGTCCAGTGTCGCCAGCGCCGCGCGGCAGGCCAGCGGATTGCCGGTGTACGAATGCGAATGCAGGAAGCTGCGCGACAGCTCGTCGGCGACGAAGGCCTGCTGGATCGCGCTGCGCGTCAGCACCAGCGACAGCGGCAGATAGCCGCCACTGATGCCCTTGGACAGGCACAGGAAATCGGGCCACTGCTGCGCGCCTAGCGGGGCCTCGCCACGCGACTGTTCCCACGCGAAGAAAGTGCCGGTGCGCCCGCAACCGACCGCGATCTCGTCGGCGACCAGATGGACCCGGTAGCGGTCGCACAGCGCTCGCACGCCGTCCAGATAGGCCGGATCGTGCATCGCCATGCCGGCCGCGCACTGCACCAGCGGCTCGACGATCAGCGCCGCGATGCTGGCGGCGCGCTGCTGCAGCAGCGCTTCGAGTTCGTCGAGCGCGCGCTGCGCGACCTCGCGCGGCGACTCGCCGGACGCCGCCTGGCGCGCGTCCGGCGACATCGCCACGTGGGCGCGCATCAGCAGCGGATCGTAGGCATCGCGGAATACCGCGACATCGGTGACCGCCAGCGCGCCGACGGTCTCGCCGTGATAGCCGTGGCGCAGGCAGACGAACTCGCGCTTGCCCGGCAGCCCGCTGTTGCGCCAGTAGTGGAAGCTCATCTTCAGCGCGATCTCGACCGCCGAGGCGCCGTCCGACGCGTAGAACGCATGGCCGAGCGCGCCGCCGGTCAGCGCCGACAGCCGTTCCGCCAGCTCGACCGCCGGACCGTGGGTGCAGCCGGCCAGCATCACGTGCTCGAGCGTGTCGAGCTGGTCCTTCAGCGCGGCGTTGATGGCGGGATTCGCATGGCCGAACAGATTGACCCACCACGAGCTGGTGGCGTCGAACAGGCGCCGGCCTTCGTCGTCGTAGAGCCAGGGCCCTTCGCCGCGGACCACGGCCAGCGGCGGCCGGTCGCCGCCCGGACGCAGGCGCGTGCAGGGATGCCATACCGCGCGCTGGCTGCGCGCGGCGAGCCCGTTGCCGTCCTGCCGCGCGGGCGCGGCGGGCGGGTCAGTGGGGGCGGTTTGCAAGGACTGGGTATGCAAGGGAGTCCTCCATGGTTGGCCGGCCGCGCGCGTGCCGTTCCGGGTGGGCCCGGGCGGCGCGGGGAACGCGGCTGGATTGGGAGAACGCATGGTAGGAAGGTCCTTGCGGGCTTGGCAAACGGCGCCGGATTTGCGCGTTATGGGCGTGTTGGCGTCAGATTCTCCGTAGTTGGGCGACGAAGCCGCGATCGCCCACCACTGCGCGCGCATCTGCGCACATCGTCGCCGCCGGCGGCGCGGACATCGTTGGCATCGCGCACATCCTCGGCATCGCGGACATCGTCGATCTCATCGGGATCATCGCTTCAGGCCGGCCGCCACGACGGGCTGCGCTTTTCGAGGAAGGAGCGCACGCCCTCGCGGCCCTCGTCGGAGGCGCGGATCGCCGCGATGCGCTCGGCGGTATCGGCCAGCAGGTCGTCGTCGATGGCGCGGCCGGCGATGTCCTGCACCAGCCGCTTGCTTTCGCGCACTGCGTTCGGGCTGTTGGCGACCAGCGCGGCGGTCAGCTCGGCGACCTTGGCGTCGAGCCCGTCGGCCGGCACCACCGCATGCACGAAGCCCAGCCGCAGCGCCTCGGCCGCATCGAAGCGTTCGGCGGTGATGAAGTAGCGGCGCGCCGCCTGCTCGCCCATCGCGCGGATCACGTACGGGCTGATCGTCGCCGGCAGCAGCCCCAGGCGCGCTTCGGACAGGCAGAAATGCGCGTGGTCGGCCGCCACCGCGATATCGCAGGCCGCCACCAGGCCGACGCCACCGGCATAGGTATCGCCGTGGATGCGCGCGATCACCGGCTTCGGACACGCCCAGATCGTATGCAGCATCTGCGCGAGCTGCAGCGCGTCGGCCCGGTTCTCGTCGTGCGAGTAGCCGGCCATCTTCTTCATCCAGTTCAGGTCGGCGCCGGCGCAGAACGCGGGCCCCTGCCCGGCCAGCACGATCGCGCGCACCTCGGGCGTATCGCCCAGCGCGCGGAAGGCGCCGCTCAGCTCGGCGATCACGGTCTCGTTGAAGGCGTTGCGCACATCGGGGCGGTTCAGCGTCACCGTGGCGACATGGCGCTCGACGGTCACGGTCAGGGTGGTGAATTCCATCGTGGTCTCCTGGCAGTTCTGGTGTGGATTGCGTTTTCGGCTATCTGCGGGCGTCGTTCGGTCGACCGTCGATCGGCCGCCCTTCGATCGGTCGGACGCCGTTCGGCCGGACGTCATTCGGTCGGACCGCGCTCGCGGCCGCCGGCCGGTTCAATGGCCGCGGCTCGAAGCCGGCATCGCGCAGCGCGTTCTCGGCCAGCGGCTTCCAGCGCGTCAGGCCCCGCGCGAACAGCTGGTGGCCGTCCTGCCCGAAGGCCGGCAGCGCGTGGTACTTGCCGACGCCGCCGGCACCGCGGAAGGCCTCGAACCATTGCGCCGGATACGGTCCCATGTAGCGGTCGTTGGTCGTGTAGATCCAGTGCGTCGGCACGCGCGCGCTGCGGCCGTATTCGGCGAACAGCGCGGCCTGCTGGTCGGGCGCGCAGGGCTCGCCCGGATGCAGGCGCGGATCGCCGCCGCCGCCGCCGGCGAAGTTCAGCACCAGCCGGACACCCGGCGGGTTCTTCGCCGCCAGCGCGATCACCGCCGCGCCGCCGAACGACTGGCCGACCAGCACGACCCGCGACACGTCGATCTCCGGCCGCGAGCGCGCCATCTCGATCACCTGCAGCACCTGCTGCGCGGCCACCTCGAAGCCGGGGCGATAGTTCTTGCGCGTGCAGCTGCCGGTGTTCTCGATATCGTCGCCACCGCTGGCACCATAGCCGATGCGCGTCGGCACCAGCACCTGGAAGCCGAGCGAGGCGAAATACGCGGCCTGCTCGGCCAGCCGCACGCGGCCCAGCCGGGCGCGCGCATAGGGATCGGGCGCGCGACCGTGGTTCAGCACCAGCAGCGGATAGCGCTGGTGGCCGGGCTCGCGGAACGCGGTGACGACAATGCGCTGCGAGACCTGTCGCCCGTGCGCATCGGTAACCGTCACCGGCACCGACCAGGTCTCCTCGAGCGGCGCGGCGCCGGCCGGCAGCGCGGCCCATGCCAGCAGGCACAGCGCCAGCCGGGCGAACGGCACGCTGCGGCGAACATCGCGGGCGGCATCGCGGGCATCATGGGCACCTGGCGCGCGGCAACGACGCAGCATCGCTTACATCCGGAAGACGCCGAACTTCATCTCGTCGATCGGGGCATTGAGGCTGGCCGACAGGCCCAGGCCGAGCACCGTGCGGGTCTGCGCGGGGTCGATCACGCCGTCGTCCCACAGCCGCGCGCTGGCGTAATACGGATGGCCCTGGTGTTCGTACTGCTCGCGGATCGGCCGCTTGAAGGCCTCCTCCTCCTCGGCGCTCCAGCTGCCGCCGCGGCCCTCGATGCCGTCGCGCCGCACCGTGGCCAGCACGCTGGCCGCCTGCTCGCCGCCCATCACCGAGATCCGCGCGTTCGGCCACATCCACAGGAAGCGCGGCGAATAGGCGCGCCCGCACATGCCGTAATTGCCGGCGCCGAACGAGCCGCCGATGATCACCGTGAACTTCGGCACCTGCGCGGTCGCCACCGCGGTCACCATCTTGGCGCCGTTGCGGGCGATGCCCTCGTTCTCGTACTTGCGTCCCACCATGAAGCCGGTGATGTTCTGCAGGAACACCAGCGGAATCTTGCGCTGGCAGCACAGCTCGATGAAGTGCGCGCCCTTGAGCGCCGACTCCGAGAACAGGATGCCGTTGTTGGCGACGATGCCGACCGGGTAGCCCCAGATCCGCGCGAAGCCGCACACCAGCGTGGTGCCGTAGCGCGCCTTGAATTCGTCGAAGTCCGAGTCGTCGACGATGCGGGCGATCACCTCGCGCACGTCGTAGGGCTTGCGCGTATCGGTCGGGATCACGCCGTACAGTTCCTCGACCGGATAGCGCGGCTCGACCGGCGCGTGCAGCCGGATCTGGTCCGGCTTGCGGCGGTTCAGGTGCTGCACGATATTGCGCGCCAGGCCCAGCGCATGCGCGTCGTTCTGCGCGAAGTAGTCGGCCACGCCCGACAGCCGCGTATGCACGTCGGCGCCGCCCAGGTCCTCGGCGCTGACCTCCTCGCCGGTGGCCGCCTTGACCAGCGGCGGGCCGCCCAGAAAGATCGTGCCCTGGTTCTTGACGATGATCGACTCGTCGCTCATCGCCGGCACATAGGCGCCGCCGGCGGTGCACGAGCCCATCACCACGGCAATCTGTGGAATGCCCATCTTCGACAGGTTGGCCTGGTTGTAGAAGATGCGGCCGAAGTGATCGCGGTCGGGGAACACATCGTCCTGGTTCGGCAGGTTGGCGCCGCCCGAATCGACCAGGTAGATGCAGGGCAGATGGTTCTGCTCGGCGATCTCCTGCGCGCGCAGATGCTTCTTGACGGTCATCGGGTAGTAGGTGCCGCCCTTGACCGTGGCGTCGTTGCACACGATCACGCATTCCTGCCCGGCCACGCGGCCGATGCCGGTGATGATGCCGGCGCCGGGCGCGGCATTGTCGTACATGTCGTAGGCCGCCAGCTGCGACAGCTCCAGGAACGGCGTGCCCGGGTCGAGCAGCTGCTGCACGCGCTCGCGCGGCAGCATCTTGCCGCGCGACAGATGCTTGTTGCGCGCGTCTTCGCCACCGCCCTGCGCCACCTGGGCGATCTTCGCCTTCAGGTCGGCGACCAGGGCCTGCATCGCCTCGGCATTGGCCTTGAAGGCCTCGGAACGGGCATTGAGTTTGGATTCGAGCGTGGGCATCGGGTCTGTCTCTTCCTGATCTTGTGATGCGTTGCGATGAATGCGATGCGATGAATGCGTTCGCGGTGCGGAAATTCAGCGTACGGCGGCGGCCCGGTTCATCGCGCTTCCCCGCGAATGTCCCCATCGAGGTACAGCCAGCGCGGCGCTTCGCCGCTCGCGCGCGGCTCGCGCACGAAGCGGCTGCGTTCGTGCAGCCGCGACGCGCGCCCGCCGACCTTGTAGCGCGCGACGAATTCGACCTCGGCGTGGGTGTCGTCCTGCGGTGCATGCGCGACGATGGTCAGGCCCAGCCACTGCGTGCGCGGGCCACCGGCGTCCTGGGCAAGATCCTGCTCCAGCGTCGCCGGGCAGGTCGACGGATGCCAGCTCTGGCGCAGCCACTGCGCGTCGTTCAGCACGTAGGCGCTGTAGCGCGAGCGCATCAGGTGCTCGGCGGTGTCCGGCAGCGCCTCGCCGCGATGGAAGCGTCCGCAGCAGCTGGCGTAGCTGGCCCCGCCGCAAGGGCAGGCGCCTTCGCGCGAAGGCGCTGCCGCCCGCTTCATGCCACCAGCTCCGGCAGTTGCCGCATATCGGTGAAGATGGTCTGGGCGCCGGCCTCGCGCAGCATCGCGGCATCGTTGCGCGCGGCATAGCCGAACACCGTCATGCCGGCCGCCACGCCGGCGGTGATGCCGGCCGGACTGTCTTCCACCACCGCGCAGCGCGAGGGCTCCACGCCCATCGTGCGCGCCGCCAGCAGATAGACGTCGGGCGCGGGCTTGCTGCGCTCGACCTCGGTGGCGGAGAACACGTGCTCGCGCTGCTGGCCGTCGGCGTCGTGCTGGAACAGCTCCAGCAGGCCGGTGCGCTTCAGTTGCAGCTTGACCTTGACGCGGTCGGCGCCCGAGGCCACGCACAGCGGCATGCCGGTCGCGGCGATCGCGGCGATGGCGTCGCGCACGTGCGGCACGGCCTCGACCTCGGCCTCCAGCACTGCATTGCGCCGGGCCAGCCAGTGCGACAGCCAGTTCTCCGGCAGCGGCGCGCCGCGCATGCGCTCGATGGTGTCGAGCTCCTCGCGCACGGCGCGGCCGAGGAACAGCGCGGTCGAGTCCTCCAGCGAGATCGCGATGCCCAGTTCGTTCAGCATCTGGTTCAGCACGCGGTTGACGATCGGCTCGCTGTCGACCAGCACGCCGTCGCAATCGAAGATCACGCAGTCGAAGCGGCGGGACGGCTGGGCGGCACCGCTGTCGCGGTCGCGGGAGGGAGAAGCACTGAGGGTCATGCGGGTTTCTTTTCCTTGAGATCGGGGGACGGCACGGCCCGCAATTCGGTGGGCGTGCCGCTCTTGAGCAGGGCCTCGATCTGGTCGAAGCGGTCGAAGCCCCAGTAGGGTTCGCCATCGACGATGACGAAGGGCGAGCCGAACACGCCCTTGGCCATCGCCACTTCCATCTCGGCCTTCAGCTGGTCCTTGATCGGCTGGCTGCTGGCGCCGGCGTCCATCGCATTGGCGTCGATGTCCAGCGCCGCGGCGATCTTCACCAGCTCGGCCGGTTCGGCGATGTTGATGTCGTCGACGAAGTAGGCGTGGTACACCGCCTTGGCGAAGCGCACCGCCACGTCGGCGGCATGATGGTTCTGCAGCCACAGCATCGCGCGCGCGGCCTGCGTGGTCGGCAGCGGGAAGTTCGACGGCCGTCGATAGGCAATGCCGTGATGGCGCGCGGTGCGTTCGAAATCGCGCCAGCTGTAGTCGCCCTTGAGCGGGATCTGCGGCAGCGGCGCCATGCCGGTGGTCTTGAACACCACGCCCAGCAGGATCGGATGCCAGGCGACGCTGCGGCCGTACTGGCGCGCGAGGTCGTCGATGCGCGTGCTGGCGAAGTAGCCGTAGGGCGAGGAGAAATCGAAATAGAAGTCGATGGGGGCAGCGGTCATGTCAGGTCCTGGCGAGAGTGCGGCGAACGGAGCGGCGAACCAAGTAGCCAACCAAGTGGCGGTCCAAGTGGCGATCCAAGTGGGCGAATGAAGCGGCAACCGGAAACTGCGGTGCGTACGGCAGGGACTTCGGTACGGCCGTGCGCGCGCCTCTCACGCCAGCGCCCGCGCGATCAGCATCTTCTGGATGTCGCTGGTGCCCTCGTAGATCTGGCAGACCCGCACGTCGCGGTAGATCCGCTCGACCGGGAAGTCGCTGACATAGCCATAGCCGCCAAACACCTGGATCGCGTCCGAGCAGACCGCCTCGGCCATCTCGCTGGCATTGAGCTTGGCCATCGCGGCCTCCTTCAGGCAGGGCCGGCCGGCGTCCTTCAGCGAGGCGGCATGCCAGATCATCTGGCGCGCGACCTCGATGCGCGTGGCCATCTCGGCCAGGCGGAACTGCACCGCCTGATGCGCGAACAACGGCTGGCCGAAGCTCTCGCGCTCCTTCGAATAGGCCAGCGCCGCCTCGAAGGCCGCGCGCGCCATGCCGACGCTCTGCGCGGCGATGCCGATGCGCCCGCCCTCCAGGCCGGACAGCGCCATCCTGTAGCCCGCGCCCTCCTCGCCAAGCAGGTTGGCGGCCGGCACGCGGCAATCCTCGAACACGATCTGCGCGGTGTCCGACGAATGCTGGCCAAGCTTGTCTTCCAGCCGCGCGACCACATAGCCCGGCGTATCGGTCGGCACCAGGAAGGCGCTGATGCCGCGCTTGCCGGCGGCCTTGTCGGTGACCGCCATCACGATCGCGACATCGGCGTGCTTGCCGCTGGTGATGAACTGCTTGACGCCGTTGAGGACGTAATGATCGCCGTCGCGCGTCGCGGTGGTGCGCAGCGCCGCGGCGTCCGAGCCGACATGCGGCTCGGTCAGGCAGAACGCGCCGAGCATCTCGCCCCTGGCCAGCGGCACCAGCCACCGCTGCTTCTGCGCCTCGTCGGCAAACGCCATCAGCATGCTGCAGACGGGGCAGTTGTTGACGCTGATCACGGTCGAGGTGCCGCCGTCGCCGGCGGCGATCTCCTCCAGGATCAGCGCCAGCGACAGGTAGTCGAGCCCCGCGCCGCCGTAGGCCTCGGGCACCGCCACGCCATAGGTGCCCATTGCCGCGAGCTCGCGGTGGACCTCCTTCGGGAACGTCTTGTCGCGATCCCATGCGGCGGCCTGCGGCGCGATGACCTCCTGCGCGAACTGCCGCACCGCGTCGCGGATCATTTCCTGTTCGGGACTGAGCAGCATCGGAACCTCACCAGGGCAGCACGCTGCCGTCGTAGTTGCGGAAACCGCCGTTGTCCTGCGCGGTGGCGCCGGCCAGCACGCGGCGCAGGCCGGACACGCTCTGCTGCGGCGTCAGGTCGGCGCCGGCGCCGCCCATGTCGGTACGGACCCAGCCCGGATGCAGCGCCAGGCAGACCGCGTGGCGGGCGTCGAGCGACACCGACTTCAGCGCCGCGTTGACCGCCGCCTTGCTGACGCGATACAGCCAGCTGCGATTGCTCTCCATCGCCCCGATGCTGCCCATGCGCGAGGACAGCACCGCCAGCACGCCGCCCTTGCCGCCGCGGCCGGTCTCGACGAAGGGCAGCACCAGCGGCAGCGCCATCATCGGGCCCAGCACATTGGCATGCATCACGTCGTCGAACTCCTCGACCGAGACCGGCTGCGCGCCCTCGGTGCGCGGGCCGATCACGCCGGCGTTGTAGACCGCCACGTCGAGCGATTCGCCGTCGAGCGTCCAGCCCAGGCCCGCGACCTGATCGGCCTCGGTCAGGTCGACGCGGTGCGCCTCCGCGCCCAGCGATTTCAATGCGGCCAGCCCTTCGTCGCTGCGGGCGGTGGCGATCACGCGCCAGCCGTCGGCGCGGTACTGGCGGACGAACTCCAGGCCGATGCCGCGCGAGGCGCCGAGTATCAGTGCGGTTGGCAAGCTAGCCTCCTGTCGGGTCGAGGTTCGGGAACGAGGGTTCAGGCAGCGTTCGGGCCGGCGGCACTCAGACCAGCTCGATGCCGACCGCCGTCGCCTCGCCGCCGCCGATGCACAGGCTGGCCACGCCGCGCTTGCCGCCGGTCTTGCGCAGCGCGCCGATCAGCGTGGTCATGATGCGCGCGCCCGAGGCGCCGATCGGATGGCCGAGCGCGCAGGCGCCGCCGTGGATATTGACCTTCTCGCGCGGAATCTTCAGCTCGTGCATCGCCGCCATCGGCACCACGGCGAAGGCCTCGTTGATCTCGAACAGGTCGACGCTGTCGCTGTTCCAGTCGAGCTTGCGATACAGCTTGGCGATGGCCTCGACCGGCGCGGTGGTGAACCAGCCCGGCGCCTGCGCATGGCTGGTATGGCCCAGCATGCGCGCCAGCGGCTGCAGGCCCAGCGCCTTCGCGGTCGATTCGCGCATCATCACCAGCGCGGCGGCGCCGTCGTTGATCGACGACGACGACGCGGCGGTGATGGTGCCGTCCTTGGCGAAGGCGGGCTTGAGCGAGGGGATCTTGTCGACCTTGATGCGGCGCGGGCCTTCGTCGGTGTCGATCACCACATCGCCGCCCTTGGCCGTCACCGTGACCGGCGCGATCTCCCAGCGGAAGTCGCCGCGTTCGGTGGCCTGCTGCGCGCGCCGCACGCTCTCCATCGCAAAGGCGTCCTGCGCCTCGCGGGTGAAGCCGTACTTGGCCGCGCAGTCCTCGCCGAAGGTGCCCATCGCGCGGCCCTTCTCGTAGGCGTCCTCCAGGCCGTCGAGCATCATGTGGTCATAGATCATGCCGTGACCGATGCGATAGCCGCCGCGCCCCTTCGGGATCAGGTACGGGGCATTGGTCATGCTTTCCATGCCGCCGGCCACCGCGATTTCGTACGAGCCCGCCACCAGGCTGTCGTACACCGTCATCGCGGCGCGCATGCCGGAGCCGCACATCTTGTTGACGGTGGTACAGGCGACCGACAGCGGCAGCCCCGCGCCCAACGCCGCCTGGCGCGCCGGCGCCTGGCCCTGGCCGGCGGGCAGCACGCAGCCGAACACCACTTCCTCGACCTGCTCCGGCTGGATGCCGGCGCGCTCGATCGCCGCGCGGATGGCGACGGCGCCGAGCTGCGGCGCCGTGACGCTGGCGAACTCGCCCTGGAATGCGGCCATCGGCGTGCGGGCCGCGGATACGATCACGATCGGGTCTTGCATGGTGGTCTCCTTGATGTCTTTGCCGTGCTGCCGTGCTGTCGTTCGATTGGCTCCCTGCCTCGACCTGCGGGGCCGGGCAGGGAGCGGCTTGTCACCGCACCGGAATATGCGGCGGATCCCCGTACTGCCGGTAGGCCGCCTGCAATTGCGTGCGCAGTTCCTCGTTGCTGCTGGCCGCCATGCCGAGGTCGCGCAGCAGACCGTCGGACACGCCGTAGATCCAGCCGTGCACCGTGACCTGCTGGCCGCGCGCCCAGGCGTCCTGGATCACCGTGGTCTGGCAGACGTTGTTGACCTGCTCGATCACGTTGAGCTCGCACAGGCGGCTGTGCGCATCGTCCTCGCGCACGATGGTGCCCAGGTAGGCGTCGTGCTTGTCGGCCACGTCGCGCACATGGCGCAGCCAGTTGTCGACCAGACCCACGCGCTCGCGCTTGAGCGCGACCTTGACGCCGCCGCAGCCGTAGTGGCCCACCACGGTGATATGGCGCACCTTCAGCACCTCGACCGCGAACTGGATCACCGACAGCGCGTTCAGGTCGCTGTGCGCGATCACGTTGGCGATATTGCGGTGGACGAAGACCTCGCCCGGCGCCAGCCCCAGGATCTGGTTGGCGGGCACGCGTGAATCCGAACAGCCGATCCACAGGTATTCGGGCGCCTGCTGGTTGGCCAGGCTGGTGAAGAAATTCGGATCTTCCGCGTTGACGCGGTCGACCCATTCGCGGTTGTTGCGGAACAGCTGGGCGATGGCGTCAGTCATGCTGCCCTCCTTGCCGGCTCGTCGCCGGATTCGGTTGGGCCGTATCGATGAATGAAGCGTTCCGAGGCATGGTAAGCGTAGAAGTCATGAACATGTCCGGCCAGCAGCCGGTCCTTGTGTCCCTGCCACAGGGCAGGATCGAAAAAGTCCGCATGGTGCCGCAGGAAGGCCGCGCGCACGCGCGGGTCGCCCAGCAGGAAGGTGCGGAAGGTTTCGGGAAAGATGTCGTGGCGGCCGACGCTGTACCAGACCTCGCCCGACATCTCCTCTTCCTCGTTGCGGGGAGTCGGTACGCGGCGGATGTTGCAGTCGGTCAGGTATTCGATCTCGTCGTAGTCGTAGAACACCACGCGGCCATGGCGCGTGACGCCGAAATTCTTGTACAGCATGTCGCCCGGGAAGATGTTGGCGGCCATCAGCTCCTTGATCGCATTGCCGTATTCGATGATGCCGTGCTCGACCTGCTCGTCGGTGCCTTCCTGCAGGTAGATGTTCAGCGGCGTCATGCGGCGCTCGATATAGAGATGGCGTACCACGATTTCCTCGGTGCCGTCCTTGGCGCGCTGATATTCGATCATCGACGGCGCATGCTCGTGCAGCTCGCGCACCAGCGCATCGTCGAAGCGCGACAGCGGAAAGGCGACGTCCGAATATTCCAGCGTGTCCGCCATGCGGCCGACGCGGTCGTGCTGCTTGACCAGCTGGTACTTGGACTTGATCAGCTCGCGCGTGGTTTCCTTCGGCGCCGGATAGAAGTCCTTGATCACCTTGAAGACGTAGGGATAGGACGGCAGCGTGAACACCAGCATCACCAGCCCGCGGATGCCGGGGGCGATGATGAACTTGTCCGACGAATGCTGCAGGTGGTGCAGGAAGTCGCGGTAGAACAGGTTCTTGCCCTGCTTCTGCAAACCCAGCGAGGTATAGATCTCCGCGCGCGGCTTGCGCGGCATGATGTCGCGCAGGAAGGTCACGTAGGCCGACGGGATCTCCATGTCGACCATGAAATAGGAGTGCGTGAACGAGAACAGGATCAGCAGCTGTTCCTTGCGCAGCAGCACCGTGTCGAGCGCCAGCTTGCCCGACGGCCCGTGCACGATCGGGATCGCCAGCGGATAGGTGCGGTCGCCGTTCAGCACGCGGCCGATGATGAAGGCCGACTTGTTGCGGAAGAACAGCGACGACAGCACGTGGATCTGGAAATTCGGCGCGATGCGGAAATCGCCCAGGTGCTCGGTGACCGCGCGCACCACATAGCCGATATCGCGCTTCAGGTCCTCGTACGGCCGCTCGAGCTGGAAGTTGTGCACGATCCGTTCGAAGCAGTCGGCCATGCCCTCGCGGCTGCCCGGGTAGTAGGCGCGGAAGGTCGGCCTGGTCGGCGACTCCTCGTTCTCGATGTATTCGGTCGAGATCGCCGGGCGCACGAAGATGAAGTCGTTGTTGAAGTACGAGCGGTGCAGGATGCGGGTAAAGACCGAATTGAAGAAGGTCTCGGCCAGCTCGGGCTGGTGGTGGTTGGTCAGCAGCCCGATGTAATGCAGCTTGATCTGCTGCCAGATCTCGTCCTCGATCTGCTCGGCGTCGTACTCGTCCTCGAGGATCACCGTGGTTTCGCGCACGCGCTCGTTGTAGAACGCGATGCGGTCGCGCTGCAGCTGCTGCAGCCCGGCCCAGTCGCCGGCCTCGAAGCGGACCTTGGCCTCGATGCTGACCTCGCGAAACAGCCGATAGTGCTTGTCGAACCCGTCCAGCATGGTGCGCGCCACATCGTAGGCGATCTGCGACGACAGCAGTTTCGGGAAGTGGGACATGGCTGGGACGGACTACCTGGGCGCGGGTGAGGTTCGGAAGGCGGTTTCGGCGGAGATATCGGCGGAAATAACGACTGAAATATCGGCTGAGATATCGGCTGGAACCTGTGCATCGGCGCTCGCCGCGGCGAGGCCGGATGTCAGGGGTGATTGTAAGCGCTTCGCGCGAGGCATCGGTGGCGCCGCCCACCATGGAGCGGCGCACCGTGCACGGCGCTTTCCTGTCTTTTACCTCGCGATTACATCGTTTCGGAGAACAGTTCGCGACCGATCAGCATGCGGCGGATCTCCGAGGTGCCGGCGCCGATCTCGTACAGCTTGGCGTCGCGCCACAGGCGGCCGGTCGGATATTCGTTGATATAGCCGTTGCCGCCCAGGATCTGCACCGATTCGCCGGCCATCCAGGTCGCCTTCTCGGCCGTATAGAGAATCACCGCCGCGCAGTCCTTGCGTACCTGGCGCACGTGCTCGCTGCCGAGCGCGTCGAGGTTCTTGCCTACCGTATACAGATAGCTGCGCGCGGCCTGCAGCGTGGTGTACATGTCGGCGATCTTGCCCTGGATCAGCTGGAATTCGCCGATGCTCTGGCCGAACTGCTTGCGGTCGTGGATGTAGGGCGTGACCACGTCCATGCAGGCCTGCATGATGCCGACCGGGCCGCCGGACAGCACCGCGCGCTCGTAGTCCAGGCCGCTCATCAGCACCTTGGCCCCGCCGTTCTCGGCGCCGAGGATGTTCTCGGCCGGCACCTCGACGTCCTGGAACACCAGTTCGCCGGTATGCGAACCGCGCATGCCGAGCTTGTCCAGCTTCTGCGCCACCGAGAAGCCCTTCATGCCCTTTTCGACGATGAAGGCGGTCATGCCGCGCGCGCCCAGATCCGGCTCGGTCTTGGCGTAGACCACCAGCACGTCGCAGTCCGGACCGTTGGTGATCCACATCTTGGTGCCGTTCAGCACGTAGTGGTCGCCCTTGCGGTCGGCCCGCAGCTTCATGCTGACCACGTCCGAACCGGCATTGGGCTCGCTCATCGCGAGCGCGCCGATCCACTCGCCGGACACCAGCCTGGGCAGGTACTTCGCCTTCTGCGCCGGCGTGCCGTTGCGGTGGATCTGGTTGACGCACAGGTTCGAATGCGCGCCGTACGACAGGCCGACCGAGGCGGAGGCGCGGCTGATCTCCTCCATCGCGATCATGTGGGCCAGATAGCCCATGTTGGCGCCGCCGTACTCCTCGGCGACGGTGATGCCCAGCACGCCGAGGTCGCCCATCTTCTTCCAGCAGTCCATCGGAAACTGGTCGGTACGGTCGATCTCGGCCGCGCGCGGCGCCAGTTCGGCCTGGGCCCAGGACTGCACGGACTCGCGCAGCATCTCGATGTCTTCACCCAGGTCGAATTTCAGGCCTGGCAGGGTCGCGGTCATGGTTTGTCTCCTGTTGGAATCCGGATTCGATACGGAATGGGGGCCGGGTGCGGCCGGGGTGGCGCGGGTGGCAGGTATGGACGGGCTCAGACGTGGTCGAGCGTGCGCACCACGCACAGCGTCATCAGCATCGTCGCCACCGCCTTGCGGACGCCGCCGGTTTCGGTAAACACGTCGCCCTGGGCGACGATCAGCGTGCGGCCCGGCTTGAGCACGCGGCCCACGGCAATCAGCCGCTCACCCCGGGCGGGCGACAGCAGATTGATCTTGTACTCGGCGGTCAGGCCCGCCTCGCCTTCGCCGACCATCGACAGCGCGGCGTAGCCGCAGGCGCTGTCGGCCAGCGCGCCGACCACGCCGCCGTGGAAGAAGCCATGCTGCTGGGTGACGCCTTCGGACCATGGCATCGCCAGCTCGACCTCGCCGCGCTCGACGCGGACCAGCGAGGCGCCGAAGGTTCGCATCAGCCCCTGGCGCGAGAAGCTGGCGGCAATTTCCTCGGCGCGGCCCGGCGGCAGGTCGGCGGCGGTGCGGGCCGGGGCATCGGCCTTCATGTCGAGGGCGTCTGCGGCCTCGGCGGCCTCAGCGGCCCCTGCGGCGGCGTATGTCATAACATCCGGGGCGGAATTCGGCATGGCAGCTTCCTGTCGGCGCCGGCACCGCGCGCTGCGGTGGGCTGTCGGCTTATTTTATTTACGTTTACGTAAACGTCAATCAAATTTGTCGGGCGACGAGGGGCGAAGGTGGCATCGGCCACATTCAGGCGCCGGCCGCGCGCTCCCGCTCGGGCTCGGCCGCCGCCAGCAGGGCGCGGCATTGGCGCTCGTGCTGGTCGATCTCGGCCAGTTGCGCCTGCAGGTCTTCCATCTGCCGCTCCAGCGCCTGCCGGTGCTGCGCCAGCGAGGCCAGGAAGCGCTCCAGCTGGGGCACCGTGTCGCGCGGCGATTCGTACAGATCGAGGATCTCGCGGATCTCGTTCAACGTCAGGCCGAGCCGCTTGCCGCGCAACGTCAGCTTCAGGCGGGTGCGCTCGCGGCCGCTGTAGAGCCGCTGCCTTCCCCCGGCGCCGACGCGGTCCGGCGACAGCAGGCCCTGGTCCTCGTAGAAGCGGATCGCCCGGGGCGTGATGTCGAACTCGCGCGCCAGTTCGGTGATGGTGTAGGTGGTGCCCGCCGGCGGGTTGGCGGGCATCGCGGGAGAGGTGGCGGAGCTGGGCATGGGCGCCTGTAAAAGAGAACGAACGTTCGATACGCGTGGGCGTTTTCGCTTAAGATGGCAACAGGCCGTCCGAATTGACGTTTACGTTAGCGTCAAGCAGCGCGCCTGGCAACCGCCCCGACGCCGTTCCGCGCATTGCGTGCCTCATGGCGCCCGGAATCGCGTCCGGCATCCGGATCCACGACGAGAAAGCCCACCGCAGGGCTTCGCAACCGAGAGACTCCCCGATGAACGCACTCGAACACCAGCTCCAATACCCGTTCGGCGAGACCATGCCCGAGCCCGGCGCGCGCCAGCAGGTGGCCCCCGGCGTCTACTGGCTGCGCATGCCGCTGCCGTTCGCGCTTGACCATATCAATCTATGGCTGGTGCGCGACCGTGTGGACGGGCGCGACGGCTGGACCGTGATCGACTGCGGCATCACCAACGACACCATCAAGGCGCACTGGGAAACCGTGTTCGCCAACGAGCTGGAAGGCCTGCCGGTACTGCGCGTGCTGGTCACCCATTGCCATCCCGACCACGTGGGCCTGGCGCACTGGCTGTGCCAGCGCTGGGACGCGCGGCTGTGGATGAGCCTGGGCGACTATATGAGCGCTCGGGTGATGGGGGGCGGCAACGGCGTCGGCTCGAACGCGGGCGGCGACTTCGCGGCGAGCCACTTCGCCCGCCATGGCCTGGCCGACCCCGACAGCCTGGAAAAGCTGCGCGCCCGCAAGAGCTACTACGCGACGCTGGTGCCCGATCTGCCGACGCAATACCGCCGCCTGATGGACGGCGATACGGTGACGATGGGCGCCGATCCGGCGGCGGCCAGCTGGCGCGTGATCACCGGCTTCGGCCACGCGCCGGAGCACGTCGCACTCTACAACGCCGAGCTGAAGGTGCTGATCTCCGGCGACATGGTGCTGCCGCGGATCTCGACCAATGTCAGCGTGTTCGACATGGAACCGGAGGCGAACCCGCTGGCGCTGTATCTGCGCTCGCTGGACCGCTACCAGGACCTGCCCGAGGACACGCTGGTGCTGCCCTCGCATGGACGGCCGTTCCGCAATCTGCAGACGCGCATCGGACAGCTGCGCGAGCACCATGTCGAGCGCCTGGCCGAGACCCGCGCCGCCTGCGCCGAAAAGCCGTGCAGCGCGCGCGATATCGTCGACGTGATCTTCCGCCGCCAGTTCGACATCCATCAGATGACCTTTGCGATGGGCGAGGCGCTGGCCCACCTGCACGTGCTGTGGCATGCCGGCGAACTGCGGCGCGCCACGGACGACGATGGCATCATCCGGTTCCGGGCCAACGGCTGAATTGCCGCCTGAATTGCCGCCTGAATCGCCGCCCATGTCCGCCACCGACAGCCCCACCCACGGCGCCCCTGACAGCGCCTTCGCCCACACCCCGCCGCCGCCCTATTACGCGGTGATCTTCACGTCCACGCGCACCGGCGAGGACGTGGGCGGAGAAAACCACGAGGCCGACTACGGCGCGATGGCGCAGCGGATGGTGGAACTGGCCGCGACCATGCCCGGCTTTCTCGGCGTCGAGTCGGTGCGCGACGGCAGCACGCCGGGCGCGCCCGGCATCACGGTGTCGTACTGGCGTTCGCTGGAGGACATCGCCGCCTGGCAGGCGCATGCCGAGCACCGGGTCGCGCAGCGCCTGGGGCGCGAGCGCTGGTATCAAGGCTTCCAGCTGCGCGTCTGCAAGGTCGAGCGGGCCTACGGGTTCGAGCGCTGATCCCGGTCGCCGTCCCGCGCAGGTGGGGACCCATGGACGTGCTGATGGCGACGTCAACAAGGCAGGCCCCCCGCCGGCGGGGACGACAGGCAGCTGGCGTCAAGCCTGGCGCGCCAGCGTCTCCAGATACGCGATGCCGTCGATCGCGCGGCTGCCGTACCACGACACCATTTCCCCATCGACCAGCAGCACCGGCAGGCCGAGCTGGCGCTCGAGCGCGTCGGCGTGGTCCTCGGTGAAGCGATAGGGTTCGGTCGACAGCAGCACCAGGTCGAGCTCGCGCACCAGCGCCTCGCTCCAGCGAAAGCTCGGATAGCGCTGCCCCGGCGCATTGGGCCGCGCGCAATCGCCATCGACGCAGGCCTGCGGCGCGGCACCCGCATCGTCGGCATCCTGGGCATCGGGCCAGGTCTGCCAGCCGATCAGCGCCAGCATGCGGCTGATATAGGTGTCGCGCGACACCGTCATCCACGGGTCCTGCCAGATCGCGTACAGCACCCTGCGCGTCGGCCACGCGCGCGCCTCGAGGCGCGCCAGCGCCTGCTCCAGCCGCGTGCATAGCGTCTCGGCTTCGGCTTCGCGGTCGAAGATGCCGCCCAGCAGCCGGTACAGCTCCAGGTTGTCGCGCGGCGCGCACGGATGGGTCACGATCACGTTCGGCACGAATCCGCGGATCTCGTCCACGGTCTCGCGCCGGTTCTCGTCGATATTGACCACCACGTGGGTCGGCGCCAGCGCGCGCAGCTTGTCCAGCTGGACGTCCTTGGTGCCGCCGACCTTGGCGACCGCGCGCACCTGCGGTTCGGGATGGATGCAGAAGCCGGTGCGCGCCACCAGCCGGTCGCCGAGTCCCAGCGCAAACAGCAGTTCGGTAACCGACGGCACCAGCGAGGCGATGCGCGCATCGGCAGCGGCGCGCGGGTGCGGCTGGCCCAGCGCGTCCTGCCACATCACGCGCTCCCGCTGCCGTCGCCGGCCGGGTCCGCCGGGCCGTCCGGCCGTTGCGGCCGCTCCGGCTGGCGCGGCTTGCGTGGCGCGCGCGTGAACAGCGCGTCGTAGAGCCAGCGCGGCAGCACGTGCAGCACCGAGGCCACGACTCCCATTTGCCACGGCACCACGGCAAAGCGCCGGCCCGCGGCGATCGCCCGCACCGCCTTGCGCGCGAAGGCGTCGGCGTCCATCAGGAAGGGCATCGGATACGGATTGCGCGCGGTCATCGGCGTGCGGATATAGCCGGGCGCGATGGTGACCACGCGAATGCGGTGCGGCCGCTGTTCCAGCCGCAGGCTCTCCAGCAGCTTGATCACCGCCGACTTCGACGCGCTGTAGGCGCCCGCGCCCGGCAGTCCGCGCACGCCGGCGACGCTCGCGATGCCGACCAGCGTGCCGCGCCACTCGCGCGGCCCCACGTCCCTGGCCTGCATCGGCGCCAGGAAGGGCTGGAAGGTCGTCAGCACGCCGAACCAGTTGGTATCCATGACCGCGCGGAACGCCTCCAGATCCTCGCGTTCGCTCGCCACCGTGCCGACCGACACGCCGGCATTGGCGATCACGACATCGGGACAGCCGAAATGGTCGAGGAAGTCCTGCGCGGCGCCGAGCATCGCGTCGGCATCGCGCACGTCGGCCGCATAGACGCGGGCGGCATTGGGATTGGGCAGGGTGGCGACGAACGCGCGCAGTGCATCGTCGCGGCGGCCGACCAGGCCGAGAATCGCGCCCTGCCGCGCATATTCGCGCGCCAGGGCCTGGCCGATTCCGCTCGATGCGCCGGTGAGAAAGACTTTGACGGGTCGCATCGGGCGGCGGGGGAAGGAGAGAGGCGAAGCGGAGGGACGAAGCGGAAGGAAGCGCGCCGCTCAGCCGCGCGCCGGCCGTGCTTCGGCGGCGACGGCGGCGCGCGGTGTCATCACAGCTTCTTGTCGCGGACCTGGGTCACCAGGTAGTCCATCGTCTGCAGCGCGGCGCCCTTGCTGCCCGCGATGGACGGCGAGGTCACGTACTTGCCCTGGATCACGATGGTCGGCACGCCGTCGATCTTGTAGGCGTCGGCGATCTTGTTGGCGCGCGTGGTATTGGTCGACACCGAGAACGAGTTGTAGGCCTCCAGGAAGGCCTTGCGGTCGATGCCGTTCTTGGCCATCAGGTCGGCGATCTCGTTCGGGTCCAGCAGGCGCTTGCGCTCGGCGTGGATCGCGCTGAAGACCTTGTTGTGCATGGCGTCGAGCTTGCCCATCGATTCGAGCGCGTAGTAGATGCGCGTATGCGGCAGCAGGTCGTCGCGGAACGCCACCGGCACGCGCTTGAACACCACGTCCTTGCCCTGCTTCTTGACCCAGCCCTCCAGCTCGGGCTCGAAGTCGTAGCAATGCGGGCAGCCGTACCAGAAGAACTCGGTGATCTCGATCTTGCCTGCGGTGACGGGCTGGGCCGCCTTCAGGACCTGGTATTCCTTGCCTTCGGCCGGCGCGGCCTGGGCGGGCGATGCCATCATCAGTCCCGCGGCGGCGGCGAGCGTGGCGAACAAGGCGGCGATTTTCTTCATGGCGCGAGAGAAAAGTGAAACGGTCTGCGTATGACAGCGATGCGCCGCGCGGGTTCAGCCCGCGCCGGCGCCGCCGCCTCCTGGCTTACTGCTTGGTGAAGCGGATCACCGACGCCTCGAAACCGGCCGATTGCAGGCGGTCGCGCGCGCGGTTCATGTCTTCGATCTTGTTGTACGGGCCGAGCCGCACGCGATACAGCTTGACGCCGTTGACCTCGCGGTCGGTGACCTTGGCCTCGAAGCCCTGCATCGCCAGGTTGGCCTTCTGCCGGTTGGCGTCGTCCTGCGAGCGGAAGGCGCCGACCTGCAGCAGATAACCGACCTTGTTGGCATCGGCCTGGGCGATCTCGGCGATCGGGTCGGCGACCGGACGCTCGGCTGCCTTATCCGCCGGCTTCTCGGCGGTCTTGGGCGCGGGCCTGGCGGCTTCCTCAGGCGCCGGCGCCGGCCTGGTCGCGGGAGCGGCCGGAGTGGTGGGCGCGGTGGGCTCCCGATGCGCCGGTTCCGCCGGCGGGCCGACCGGCTTGGGCGGGGTCTTGCTCCACAGCGGCTTGTTCGGGTCCGACGGCGGCTCCTGCACCGGCGACGGCAGGGTCCCGACCACGTTGCCGGGCTCGGCCGGCTTGGGCGTGCCCTTGCGCTGGAACGGCGTCGGCGCCTTGGTGATATACAGCGCCACCACCACCGCGATGGCCAGGCCGATGATCAGGCCGAGCACCAGGCCGAGAAACGTACCCCCGCGCTGCTGGGCGCGGCTGGCCTTGCGCGGGGCACGCTTGCGTTGCTGTTGCATGGAGTCCTCTTGGATATTGCCGGAAGATTATAGAGCCAGTGCCCGGCATGGCGACCGGGCAGCCGAGCCATCGCGGCCTGCAAACGGGTGGGACGTCGGCAGGCCGCGCAGCCGCCTCACATGCGCTGCGGGGCGGAGACGCCGATCACCGCGAGGCCGTTGCGCAGCACCTGGCGGGTGGCCGCCAGCAGCGCGAGCCGCGCCAGCTTGACCGGCTCGTCATCGACCAGCACGCGGTCGGCGTTGTAGAAGGCATGGAAGTCGCCCGCCAGATCGCGCAGGTAGAAGGCCACCGCGTGCGGCGCCAGCTCGTTCGCGGCCTGGGCCAGCATCTCGGGGAATTCGGCCAGCCGTTGCCCCAGCGCCAGCGCCTGCGGGCTCGCGGCGGCGCCGGTCACCGGCTCCAGGTCGGCGCCGGCCAACTCGGCCAGGCGCTGCTGCCAGCCCTCGCCGCCCCACGACTCGAAGATCGAGCAGATGCGGGCATGCGCGTACTGGACGTAGTACACCGGGTTCTCGTCGTTCTGCTTGAGCGCCAGGTCGACGTCGAAGACGAACTCGGTGTCGGCCTTGCGCGACAGCAGGAAGAAGCGCACCGCGTCGCGGCCGCGCGTGAAATGCGCCGGCCAGTCGGCCACGCCCGCTTCCAGGCAGGCGCGGATGGTCTCGTCGCCGCCATTGCTCCATTCGATCAGGTCGCGCACCGTGACATACGAACCGGCGCGCTTGGAGATCTTGACCTCCTCGCCGTTCTTCATCACGGTGACCATCTTGTGCAGCACGTAGTCGGGATAACCGGCCGGAATGCCGATCTCCAGCCCCTGCAGGCCGGCGCGCACCCGCGCGATGGTGCCGTGGTGGTCGCTGCCCTGCACGTTGATGACCTTGTGGAAGCCGCGCTCCCACTTGGTGGTGTGATAGGCGACGTCCGGCACGAAGTAGGTGTAGCTGCCATCGCCCTTGCGCATCACCCGGTCCTTGTCGTCGCCGTCGTCGGTGGTGCGCAGCCACAGCGCGCCTTCGCTCTCGTAGGTCTTGCCCTTGGCGATCAGCGTCTGCACCGCTTCCTCGACCTTGCCGTCGGTGTACAGCGACGACTCGAGGTAATAGCGGTCGAACTTGACGCCGAACGCCTGCAGGTCGATGTCCTGCTCGTTGCGCAGGTAGGTGACGGCGAACTTGCGGATCGAATCGAGATCCTCGACGTCGCCCGAGGCGGTCACCGGCTCGCCGTCGGAGGCGCGCACGGTCTTGCGGGCGAGGAAGTCGGCGGCGATGTCGGCGATGTAGTCGCCGTTGTAGGCGGCCTCGGGCCAGCCGGCCTCGCCCGGCTTCAGGCCGCGCGCGCGCGCCTGCACCGAGATCGCCAGGTTCTGGATCTGCACGCCGGCGTCGTTGTAGTAGAACTCGCGGTGGACCGCGAAGCCCTGCCACGACAGCAGGTTGGCGAGCGCGTCGCCCAGCGCGGCCTGGCGGCCGTGGCCCACGTGCAGCGGGCCGGTCGGATTGGCCGAGACGAACTCGACCAGCACCTGGCCGCGCGCGCCCTGCTGCTGGGCGCCATAGCCGTCGCCCTGCTCCAGCACCGCGCGCAGCGTCTCGGCCTTGGCCGCCGGCGTCAGCCGCAGGTTGATGAAGCCGGGACCGGCGATCTCCAGGCTCGCCACCAGCGAGGCGGTACGCGCATCGGCCTTCACGGCGTCGACGATCTGCTGCGCCAGCTCGCGCGGATTGCGCTTGAGCGTGCGGGCCACCTGCATCGCCAGATTGCAGGCGAGATCGCCGTGGGCGGCCACCTTGGGCCGTTCGAAGGCGACAGCGGGCAGCACGGCATCGGCCGGCGCCAGCGCGCGTACCGCATCGGTGAACGCGGCGGCAAGTTTGGAGGTCTGAACAGGCAGCATGAATGTCTGGGCCCGGGCGCCACGACCAGGACCGCGATGGCCTGGGCCATAGTGGCGGTGCCGTCACCGGCAGCGTGGCGATGCCGCAGCGCGGCACGGGCAATCGATTGCAGAACGCGGATTTTATCAGGTGCTATGCTGACATCATCCGCAGGAGCCAGTCGGCCGGCTCCCGGCGCGCCGGAGCAGGACGGCTACCATCCCAACAAGGCTGACAAGGAACCACCATGCTGATCACCTTCAAGTCCCACGCGTCGCAAGACCTGATCATGATGAACGATCTCGCCGTCACGTTGCTTGGCATCATCGGCAAGCACGTCGGCGAACGCGGGGTGATCACCAAGGAAGAACTCCCCCGCGCGATCCACCGGCTCGAGGCCGCCGTGATGCAGGCCAAACAGTCGCCGGCGCAGAGCCAGCTGCCCGAGGAGCAGCGCGGCAAGGGCAGCGACTACGACGATGACGAAGAGGAGCCGCTGCACCTCGGACAGCGCGCCTATCCCTTCCTCGACATGCTGCGAGCCTCGCAGCGCGAGGGCTGCGACGTGTTGTGGGGCGTGTAGACGTCTGAGGAAATCCCGCCTCCCCCCAAAAAAACAGCCCGGCCGCTGGGGGGCGGACCGGGCACCGGACCAGGGGGGATCCGAAGGGGGGTACTGCGATATTGCGGCGTCGGGGGAGGCACCGCAATTCCTTGTCCGGCGCTGCCGATGGCTTCATCGGCAGCGCCGGCGACATTCTTGATGGCGGCATGCGCGGCCGCCGTGGTCGGCCGGGACCGTTACTCCTTGCTCAGCATGTCGGCCAGTTCGTCCGCGTGCTCCTCCTCGACCGCCAGGATCTCTTCCAGGATGCGCCGCGTGGTCGGGTCGCGCTCGCCCATGTACTGGATCATCTCGCGATAGCTCTCGATCGCGATCCGTTCGGCGATCAGGTTCTCGCGGATCATGTCCGTCAGCCCGTTGGGCGCGACATATTCCGAATGGCTGCGCGCCGACAGGCCGTCGGGCGAGAAATCCGGCTCGCCGCCCAGCTGCACGATGCGCGCGGCGATGCGGTCGGCGTGGGCCTGCTCTTCATCGGCATGGACCTTGAACTCGGCCGCGATCGGCTCGGCGTGGATGCCCTTGGCCATGAAGTGGTGGCGCCGGTAGCGCAGCACGCAGACCAGCTCGGTTGCCAGCGCTTCGTTCAGCAGCTTCAGCACGGTGGCGCGGTCCGCGTCGTAGTTCTCGGTGACCGCGCCGTCCTCGATATGTTTGCGGGCACGTGCGCGGATGGTGGCGACATCCGACAGAAAGCCCTGGGTCGGGCCCTTGCCGGCGGAGGAGGCATCGGTGCGGGAAGAGGCGGCGCCCGTGGTCTGGGTGTCCATGTATGCGGTTCTCCTGTCAGGTTGCTTTGTGGGGTTCGCGGCCGGAGGTGCGTTGCCTCCGTTGCCGTCGCTCGTTGCCGTCGCTCGTTCGCTCAGTTGCCGTCGTAGTTGCCGTCCTCGCTGCGGCGGCGGCTGCTGCCGCCCACCAGCAGCAGCGCGGCGATCGCGCCGACCGCCGCGGCGATCGCGATGGCGCGGAACGGCGACTCGGCGACGCTGTGCTGGACGCCGACGACCGCCTGGTCGACACGCTCGCGCGCACGGCTGGCGCTCTGCACCGTGGCCTCGCGGGCCTGATCGGCCAGCATGCGCGCCCGCGTCTGCAGCCGGCGGCTGGCCTGCGCGGCCTCGGACGAACCTTCGCGCGCCAGCACCTCGATCGTGTGTTCGAGGGCCGAGATCAGTCCCCTCACCTCGTCCACCACCGGCGAGGCGGCCTCGCGCGCGGCGCCGCTGGTATCGCGGGCGGCGTGGCGCAACTGGCGAACCGTGTCGCTGGCGCAATCGGCAAGATGGCGGACTTCCTTCTTCACCTTCGGATTGTGGGTCAGCATGGGACTCTCCTTAAGACGCGCGTCGGCCAACGCGCGACGCTAAGCGCCGCGCTTGGCCGACGCAATGCAGGCAACCTGGCGCAGGGCCTGGCGACGATCAGCGGGCCGTCAACGGGCCCTTGTCGGACCATCGACGGCCCTTCATCGGCCTTTCATCGGCCGATCATCGGCCCTTGCGGACCAGGCTCATGACGAAGGTCACCAGCGCCACTACCAGGAAGATGAAGAACAGGATCTTCGCGATTTCGACCGCGCCGGCAGCGATGCCGCCAAAGCCGAACACGGCGGCGACCAGGGCGATGATGAAAAAGACCAGTGCGTAGTAAAGCATGGTGAAAACTCCCCTAGTTGGATCGAACTGCCTTAGCACAACAGCGCGCGTGAGCGCGAGCGGTGATCGTCGGGTGGGCCGTCATTTGACCGACTTGAAGATCGTTACCCCAAGCACCAGGAACAGCACGAACAGAATCAGGAACAGGAAGAACAGCACCTTGGCGATGCCCGCCGCGCCCGCCGCGATGCCGGTGAAACCGAGCAGCCCCGCGACGATGGAAATCACGGCAAAGATCAGCGCCCACTTCAGCATGGTGTTTCTCCTGTTCTCGCGGCTCGGTGCTTCGGTGCGCCAGGCCATGCAAGCATGGTAGGAATCGCCACTTCGGCGAGGCACCGACCTTGCACCGATTCCCCTGTCAGCGGTTTCCTACAGGTCCCGCGCGGCGCCAGGTCTCGTGCGGCGCACCGCTTCGCCACGCCTCCGGATGTCCCGGTGGATCGGTTGACCGGGCGCAATCGTTGTGATTCCATCGGCGCAGTCACCGCGCGCGACCGCGAGCGCGCAATCCAGGAAATTCCATCATGTTGAAGCTATCGTCGTTGCGGTCCACCGTGCTGCTCGCGGGTGGCATCCTGCTCACGGTGGTCGTGCTGATCGCCTCGGAGGCCGGCAATATCCGGCTGCGCCAGGGCTACTCGCAGGTCATCCGCTCGCAGAACGTGCAGAGCGACATCAGCGCGCTGCTGGCCGAGCTGGTCAACGCCGAGGCGGGCCAGCGCGGCTACCTGCTGACCGGCAAGGAAAGCTATCTCGAGCCGTACCATCGCGCCATTCCGCGCATCAACACGCTGATGAACGACATCCGCAACCGGTTCGCCGACGACCCGGAGGCGTTGAAGCAGTTCGGCGAGGCGTCGCTGCTGATCAGCCGCAAGCTGACCGAAATGGAGCTGACGCTGATCTACGGCAAGCGCGATGTCGAGGTGGCGCTGGACCTGATCCGCACGGACTTCGGCAAGCAGACCATGGAGAAGGCGCGGCTCGGCCTGGAGACGCTGCGCGCGCGCTCGGCCGCGTCGGTATCGCGCAATCTCGAGAACGCGGACCGCGACATCAACCTGTCGCGCTATGGCATCGGCCTGCTGACCGCGATCAACATCGTGCTGCTGGTCATCGTCGGCTTCCAGCATTCGCGGCGCCTGGCGGTCTCCGAGGCCGCGCGCAGCGAGCTCGAGGAGGAAAGCGCGCGGCTGGACCGCATGGTGCGGGCGCGCACGCGGCAGCTGTCGGCGCTGGCCTCCCACCTGCAGCGCGTCACCGAGGACGAGAAGACCCGGCTGGCGCGCGAGCTGCACGACGAGCTGGGCGCGATCCTGACGGCGACCAAGCTCGACATGCACTGGATCCGCCGGCGCCTGCAGAACGACTATCCCGAGATCCAGGAAAAGATCACGCGGGTGATGCTGCATGTGGACCAGGGCATCCAGATCAAGCGCCGCCTGATCGAGGACCTGCGCCCGACCGTGCTGCTGAACCTCGGCCTGAAGGAGGCGATCGCCCAGCTGGTTGAGGAGGTGGCCACGCGCAATCACTGGGAGACCGAGGTCGAGCTGGACCCGTCCGTGCCGCCACTGCGCGACGCCGCGGCCATCGCGCTGTACCGCATCGTGCAGGAGTCGCTGACCAATGCGACCAAGTACGCCGAGGCGAGCCGCGTGTCGGTCGCGCTCACGCGTACCGACGACCATCTGCTGCTGAAGGTCAGCGACAACGGGCGCGGCCTGCCGGCCGATATCGAAACGCGCCGCACCTCCGGCCACCATGGGCTGCTGGGCATGGAGCAGCGCGTGATCGCGCTGGGCGGCACGCTGCAGATCGATTCGACGCCGGGCGCCGGCGTCACGGTCCGCGTCGAGGTGCCGCTGACCGATGCCGTGGTGGCGCCGCCGCCGTCGCTGGACGAGGCCGACGAGCCGCTGCCGCATGAGCTGCCGATCGCTGGCCCCGGGCAGACGGGATCTGCGCAGACCGGACCTGCGCAGACGGGGCCCGGGCTGACGGCGTCGACGCGGACAGAGCCGACGCAGACCGAGCCCACGCAGACGGAGCCGGCGCGGCCGGAGCCGACACCGGCGCGGCCGGCCGCGGGCGCGGACACGGGCACCGAGCCTTCGCCGGCCACCGGCCCCGCGGGGACATCCCAGCACGGGCAAGGGGCATAAAAAAAAGGAGCCTGCGAAGGCTCCTTTTTTCTGCTGGCTGCGTCGCGGCGCATTACATCTTGCGTTTGGTTTCCTCCGCCGCTCCCTGCACCTTCTCGCCGCCCCTTTCGACGTCCTTGCCGGCGCCGGCGATGGTGTTGCAACCCGTAATCAGCGTGACACCGGCAAGAGCGAACAGCGTGATCAGCTTTTTCATGACGATCTCCTTTGCTTAGCGAGGGGGTGCGGCGCGTTGCCGCGACGGGAAAAACAGTTGCTGCCCAAGGATCGGTCGATGGAGCTCAGCACGAGTCGTCGTCGCTGGCCGCCAGCCACAAGCCGTTCGTTTCGAACTCAGGACGGTGCCTGGGCGTATTCCTCGATCACGCGGAATACCTGTTCAAGCTCGAGCGACTTGTCGAAAAAATAGTCGGCTCCCGCCTCGGCGCACTGACGCCGGTAGGTGGGCACCTGCGCATGATTGGTGTAGACGATCCGGATGCCCGGCGCCTGCGCCTTCTGGATCGCCCGCAGCACGTTGATACCGTTGCCCTGACGCAATTGCAGGTCGACGATGACGACCTCATACCTGCCGCTTTCGAACAGGCGGATGGCGGTGCTTTCGGTATCCGCCCAATCGACGGTCTCGACGAAGGAGAATGCGTTCAAGTACTCCAGCAACATGCTCCGCAGGACCGCCGAGTCCTCGATCAGTAAGACCCGCAGCGTACGGTAGGGAGTTGCCGCGGCTTGATCCAACATGGTTCGATGGTAGCAATGGGGCCAGGGGCCAGGTATCCGGGTCCGTCCTACAGCACCGCCGCCGGCCCCGTCCATGCCGGGACGAACGGCGTGCCGCCTACTCGACCAGGCCGTTCTTGATCGCGTAATAGGTCAGATCGGCGTTGGTCTTCATGCCCATCTTTTCCAGGATGCGCGAGCGGTAGGTGCTGACCGTCTTGACGCTGAGGAACAGCTCGTCGGCGATCACCGAAACGGACTGTCCGCGCGAGAGCTTGCAGAAGATCTGGAATTCGCGTTTCGACAGGGTCTGGTGCAGCGGCTGGTCGGTCGGCTTCTCCAGCCCGCCGATCAGCAGCTCGGCCACGGTCGGGCTGACATAGCGCCGCCCCTGGGCCACGGTGCGGATCGCCTTGACCAGATCGTCGGGCGCGCTTTCCTTGGTCAGGTAGCCGGAGGCGCCGGCACGGATCAGATTGATCGCGTACTGGTCCTCGGGATAGGTGGACAGGATCAGCACCGGCAGGTCGGGATGACGCTGGCGGATCAGCTTCAGTACGTCGATGCCGTTGCGGTCGGGCATCGAGATGTCGAGCACCACCACGTCGAACTCGGTTTCGCGCAGGCGCGCCATCACTTCGTCGCCGCTGGCCGCTTCGCCCTCGACGCGAATATCCGGTTCGTCGGAAATGAACTGGCGCAGACCGGCACGGACGATCTGGTGATCGTCGGCGATCAGGACGCGAATCATCAAAGTTTCCCCCCTGCGATGGTATTGCCCGGACGCCGGGGCCAGGCTGTATTTGGCCTGTTGCATTGTAGTCATTACAAAGCACCGGGAATGTCGGTGTCAGGCTGACAATGTGGCGTGCCCGACGATCAGGACGTCCAGCCGACGCCCGCCCATCTCGAGGCGCTGCTCGACACCATGCCGAGCGGCCGCGGCGATCCCGCATGCCAGTCGTATTTCCTGTGGTGCCTTGCCGCCGTGCTGGCCCGGCTGTCCTCGCAGGCGTTCTTCGGCACGCACAATGATGGTCCGTTTGCGCTGAGACGCTATGCGGCGGCGTTGGGCAATGCGGCCATCCGCCTGCAGGACGACCAGCAGTCCCCCTGGCGTGCCGGCTATGTCAAGCAGCTTCTTTCGAAGTACTGCACCGACGAGCTGACGAAGAAGCAGATGTATCCCGACCTGGCCGCCGCGGCGAGGAGGAATGACGGCTTCCGCTCGATACTCGCTACGGTGTGGCCACCGAACTGGGGCCACCTTCTGTGAGCAGTGGGCCAATAGCGGGCCGACAACGGAAAAGGGGCGGAGATCCCGGATCGCCGCCCCTGGCTTGCGCGGCGGCTCGCCGCCGCGCATCGATGCGCCCCTGCGGGCGATCGGCTTACTGGACCTTCGCCGACGCACCCGCGCCGACGGTGGCCGAGGTGCCGCCAGTCGCGCCACCGACCAGGCCGCCCACCTTGCCCGCGGTACCGCTGACCGTGTCGCCGACGGCGCCGACCGTCTTGTCGGCGGTGCCTTCGACCGCGCCGACGGTGTCCTTGGCCTTGCTCTTGGTCTTGCCATGCGCGTCGTGGGCCTTCGACTTCGCCTTGCCGCCGGCGGTGGCGGCACGATCCTTGGCGCTCTTGCGGGTGTCGTCGATTTCGCCGGCCTTGTCGTTCAGGCCGGCCTTGACGCCGGTATCCATGTTCGCGCGGCTTCCTGCCACTTCAGCGCCCGCATTCACACCGGCATTGGCGCCGGCAGACGGCGCCGTCGCCGTCGGGGCGGTCAGCGAGCCGGCGGCGCCGCCGGTCGCACCGGCTTGCGTACCTTGCGCCATGGCCAGCGACGAGGCGGCGGCGATCGACAGGGCGGACAGCGAGATCAGCAGTTTCTTCATGGAGTACTCCTTTCGAATGACTGTGCGGCGAGGCTTTCGCCGCGGGTTGTCGCCTGGAGAGCGAGTCCTCAGTCTAGGGAGCACCCCACTGCGATGCTGTGAGGAGATGTAATGCGCTGTAAGGAGTCGTGAGCCGGCGCAAAGGCCGTCAAACCCGCGGCCGCGGCGACTTTCGCCAGTCCCGTCAACGACTTGCGGCGGCGCGCCGCCGGTTGAAGGCCGCGGCGGCGGCGGCGCGGCTTCGCAACACGTTACAGGTTCGGCGCCAGCGCCCGCTCCATCGCCGCGCGGTCCTCGTGCCGGCGCGCGATCATGTCGTCGAGCTGGTCCTGGCCGATCTTGCCGACCGAGAAGTAGGTCGCCTCGGGATGCGCCAGATAGAAGCCGCTGACCGAGGCCGCCGGCGTCATCGCCAGCGCATCGGTCAGGCCCATGCCGATCTCGCCGGCATCGAGCACCTGGAACATCGGGCCCTTGACGGTGTGCTCGGGGCAGGCGGGATAACCGGGCGCGGGCCGGATGCCGCGATAGGCTTCCGCGATCAACTGCTCGTTGTCGAGCGATTCGTCGGCGGCGTAGCCCCACAGGTCCCGCCGCACGCGCGCGTGCAGGCATTCCGCGAAGGCCTCGGCGAGGCGGTCGGCCAGCGCCTTCAGCATGATCGCGCTGTAGTCATCGTGGTCGGCCTCGAACTGGGCCTCCTTCTTGTCGACGCCGATGCCGGCGGTCACCGCGAACAGGCCGATATAGTCGGCGATGCCGCTCTCCTTCGGCGCGACGAAGTCGGCCAGGCACCGGTTCGGCCGGCGCACGCCGTCGACCACCGGGCGTTCGCTCTGCTGGCGCAGGTTGTGCCAGGTCAGCGCGACCTGGCTGCGGCTCTCGTCGGTGTAGATCTCGATGTCGTCGTCGTTGACGGTATTGGCCGGCAGCAGCGCGATCACGCCGTTGGCGGTCAGCCAGCGGCCCTGGATCAGCCGCGCCAGCATCGCCTTGCCGTCGGAGAACACGCGGCGCGCCGACTCGCCGACGATCTCGTCGTTCAGGATCGCGGGGAATTTGCCGGCCAGGTCCCAGGTCTGGAAAAACGGCGCCCAGTCGATGTAGTTGGCGAGCTCGGCCAGGTCGTAGTTGCGGAACACGCGGCGGCCGATGAATTTCGGTTTCGGCGGCACGTAGCCGCTCCAGTCGATCGGCGTCTTGTTCTTGCGGGCCTCGGCCAGCGTCACCATCGGCACGGCCTTCTTGTTGGCATGCTGGGTGCGGATGCGCTCGTAGTCGGCGCGCAGCTCGTCCAGGTAGCGCGTAGCGCCCTCGTCGGACAGCAGGCTCGAGGCCACGCTGACCGAGCGCGAGGCGTCGGGCACGTAGACCACCGGTCCTTCGTAGTTCGGCGCGATCTTGACCGCGGTGTGCACGCGCGAGGTGGTCGCGCCGCCGATCAGCAGCGGAATCTTCTTGACGCGGAAATAGTCGTCGCGCTGCATCTCGGAGGCGACGTAGGCCATCTCCTCGAGCGACGGCGTGATCAGGCCGGACAGGCCGATGATGTCGGCGCCCTCGACCTTGGCCTTGGCCAGGATCTCGTTGCACGGGACCATCACGCCCATGTTGACGACCTCGAAGTTGTTGCACTGGAGCACCACCGACACGATGTTCTTGCCGATGTCGTGCACGTCGCCCTTGACCGTGGCGATCACGATCTTGCCGCGCGCGCGCACGTCGCCGCCGGCCTCGGCCAGCAGGCGCTTTTCCTCCTCGATGAAGGGCAGCAGATGCGCCACCGCCTGCTTCATCACGCGCGCGCTCTTGACCACCTGCGGCAGGAACATCTTGCCGGCGCCGAACAGGTCGCCGACGATGTTCATGCCGTCCATCAGCGGGCCCTCGATGACCTCGATCGGGCGGCCGCCGCGCGCGGCGATCTGCTGGCGCGCTTCCTCGGTGTCCTCGACGATGAAGGTGGTGATGCCGTGGACCAGCGCATGCGCGAGGCGGTCGGCCACCGGCACCGGCTTCTCCGGCGTGCCGCGCCATTCGAGGTTCTCCTCGCGCTTCGCGCCGCCGCCCTTGTAGCGGTCGGCGATCTCCAGCAGGCGGTCGGTCGCGTCGGCACGGCGGTTCAGCACCACGTCCTCGACCCGCTCGCGCAGCTCGGCGTCGAGCTGATCGTAGACGCCGAGCTGGCCGGCATTGACGATCCCCATGTCCATGCCGGCGGCGATCGCGTGGTACAGGAACACCGTGTGGATCGCCTCGCGCACCACGTCGTTGCCGCGGAACGAGAACGAGACGTTGGACACCCCGCCGCTGACCTTGGCGTAGGGCAGGTTCTGCTTGATCCAGCGGGTCGCCTCGATGAAGTCGACCGCGTAATTGTTGTGTTCCTCGATGCCGGTCGCGACCGCGAAGATGTTCGGATCGAAGATGATGTCCTCGGGCGGAAAGCCGACCTCGTTGACCAGGATGTCGTAGCTGCGCTTGCAGATCTGCGTCTTGCGCGCGAACGTGTCGGCCTGGCCCTGCTCGTCGAAGGCCATCACCACGGCCGCCGCGCCGTAGCGGCGGATCAGCGTGGCGTGGTGGCGGAACTGCTCCTCGCCTTCCTTCAGCGAGATCGAGTTGACCACGGCCTTGCCCTGCACGCATTGCAGGCCGGCCTCGATCACCTCCCACTTCGACGAATCGATCATGATCGGCACGCGCGCGATATCGGGCTCGGACGCGATCAGATTCAGGAAGCGCACCATCGCCGCCTTGGAGTCGAGCATCGCCTCGTCCATGTTGACGTCGATGATCTGCGCGCCGTTCTCGACCTGCTGGCGCGCGACCGCCAGCGCCTCGTCGAACTGGCCGTTCAGGATCATCCGGGCGAAGGCCTTGGAGCCGGTGACGTTGGTGCGCTCCCCGACGTTGACGAACAGGCTGCCCTCGCCAAGCGTGAACGGCTCCAGGCCGGACAGGCGCATCGGACGAGCGGGACGGGTATCGGTAGACATGGCGGACTCAGGTTCGGGATCGGATGCACGGCGCGCCGGGGACGGATTCGTGCGGCGGCGCGCCGGTGATGCGTGGCGTGGGCGTGGGCGGCGGGGCGGCCGGTCAGGCCGCGTCCGCTTCGTCGCGATACTGGCCGGGCCAGGCGCGCGGCTTGCGGTTGGCGACGCGCTGCGCGATCGCGGCGATATGCTCGGGCGTGGTGCCGCAGCAGCCGCCGACCAGGTTGACCAGCCCGGACGCGGCGAACTCGTCCACCAGCGACGAGGTGACATCCGGCGTCTCGTCGAAGCCGGTGTCGCTCATCGGGTTCGGCAGCCCCGCGTTCGGATAGCACGAGATCGCGGTATCGCACAGCTTGGCCAGCTCGGCGATATAGGGCCGCATCAGCGTCGCGCCCAGCGCGCAGTTCAGGCCGAACGTGATCGGGCGCGCGTGGCGCAGGCTGTTCCAGAAGGCCTCGACGGTCTGGCCCGACAGGATGCGGCCGGAGGCGTCGGTGACGGTGCCCGAGATCATCACCGGCAGGCGTTCGCCGGTGTCCTCGAACAGCTGGTCGATGGCGAACAGCGCGGCCTTGGCGTTGAGCGTGTCGAAAATGGTCTCGACCAGGAACACGTCGGCGCCGCCTTCCAGCAGGCCCTTGCCCTGCTCGTAGTACGAATCGCGCAGCTCCTCGAAGCTGACGTTGCGCGCGCCCGGATCGTTGACGTCCGGCGAGATGCTGGCGGTCTTCGGCGTCGGACCGAAGGCGCCGGCGACGAAGCGCGGCCGCTCGGGCGTGCTGTAGCGATCGCAGACCTCGCGCGCCAGGCGGGCGGCGGCCACGTTCATCTCGTAGGCCAGGTCCGCCATCTTGTAGTCCTCCTGCGCGACGCGCGTCGCACCGAAGGTGTTGGTCTCGATGATGTCGGCGCCGGCCGCCAGGTATTGCTCGTGGATTTCGCGGATTACCGCCGGGCGGGTCAGCAGCAGCAGCTCGTTGTTGCCCTTGACGTCGACCGGATGCGCGGCGAAACGCTCGCCGCGATATTCGGCCTCGCCCAGCTTGTAGCGCTGGATCATGGTGCCCATCGCGCCGTCCAGGACCAGGATGCGCTCGCGCAGCAGCCGCGGCAGTTGCGCGGCGCGGGTGTACGGCCGGGCCGGGGGACCGGCCTGCGGGCCCGCGTGCGCGCCTGCCTGCAGACCTGCCTTTGCGCCCGGTGCGATGGCAGACGCTGTGCCGGACGATTCGATGGATGCAGCGCTCATGGCTTCACTGGCCTCGGTGATGCTGGAAAAGTGGTCGATTTTATCAGTTACGGCACCTTGCCGCCCCGGCTTGCCCGGGCCTACACTCGGGCAGATCGCCCCCCTACCCGACCCCCGACGACACCGCATGCAACATCTTGCCCCGCGCGAGGCCCAGGCCCTGCTGGCCGAGCACCCCGACGCCCTGTTCATCGACTGCCGCAGCGAGATGGAATACCTGTTCGTCGGCCACCCGACCGGCGCCCTCAACGTGCCGTGGAACGACGGCCCGGACTGGGAGGTCAACCCGCACTTCGTGCAGGCGGTCAAGAAGCTGGCCGGGCAGGCGTCGGCGCGGCCGGTACTGCTGATCTGCCGCAGCGGCAACCGCTCGACCGCGGCCGCGCAGGCGCTCGAAGGCGCCGGCTTTACCACCGTCTACAACGTGCTGCACGGCTTCGAGGGCGATCTCGACGCGCAGCGGCACCGCAATACCGTCAACGGCTGGCGCTTCGAAGGGCTGCCGTGGGAGCAGTACTGAGGCATAAAAAAACCCGCGCCATGGCGCGGGCTTTCTGCGGCGGCGGTGCGTCGTCAGTGCATCGCCAGCGAGTGCGTCATCACCGTATCGAACTTGCCAAGAAATTCGTCCACCTCTTCCACGGACGGTTCGGTCTCGATCAGACGTTGCACATCGGCGCGAAAATGCTCGGCCAGCTGGCCGCCAAGGAAGATCTCGCGCTTCATGTTCTTGTCGACGATCTCGTAACCGCCGGAGGCAAGAGGGGCATGCTCGACGTCGGCACCGAACTCCACGATGCAGTAGTTGTCGCTGTTATAAATCATTTGCATGGCGCACCTCCGGGCTATGGGACGGACGGAAGGTTTGTTGATTCTTGCGTCAGCCGGTGGGAGCGCCGGCTTCCTTCCGCGATTTCACCTCCAAGCTGAGGGCATGAAGACGCTTTTCAAGCGCATGCCTCGCTGGGCGCTGGCGTGGTGCCCGATGCCGTAGCGCCCGCTCATCAGGTTGGAGTCGCCCCCAAGGCGGCAAGTTCGGTTTCCCCAACGAAAAGAGGGTTTGTCCTACGAAGCGCTTGCCGATCGCCTACGCGGGCCGGCCTGGCTCAAGGGGTATCGCACTGCGCCCCGCAGGCCGCCTTGACCAGGAAAGCGTCGAGAAGCGCATGAAACCGCTCCGGCTGCTCGATCGGGGACAGATGGGCGGCGTCCGGCAGCACCTCGAACTGGGCGGCCGGAATGCCGTCCGCAATGGCCCTGGACTCGGCGACCGGACAGCCCTGGTCCTGGTCGCCGACCACCACCAGCGTCGGGCAATGGATGCGCGCCAGCGCATCGGCCTGGTCGAAACCGAGGATCGCCAGGCAGGCGCCGACATAGCCGCGAACGGGCGTGGCCAGCACCATCTGGCGGATCCGTTCGACCTGTTGCGCATGCGCGGCACGGTACGGCGCGGTCAGCCAGCGCTGAAGCGTCGCATCAAGCACTCCCGCCATCCCGTGCGCCTCCACCTGGCCGATGCGCTCATGCCACATCGGATGGGCCTGGCGCGGGGTGCGGCAGACGGTGTCGACCAGCGTCAGCGAGTGCAGCCGCTCGGGATAGCGCACCGCAAACGTCTGGCCGATCATGCCGCCTAGCGAAAGTCCGATGAAGTGCGCCTGCGGCACGTCCAGGCCGTCCATCAGGGCGACCACGTCGTCGGCCATGCGCAGCATCGAATACGGCCCCACGGGCGCGTCGCTGCGGCCGTGGCCGCGCAGGTCGAAGCGCAACACCCGATAGCGCGGCGCCAGATGGGCCGCGGTGGCGTCCCACAGCGTGTGGTCGCAGGCCAGCCCGTGGCACAGCACGACCCATGGGCCTTCGGTGCCGTCGATGCGGGCCTGCAGCGTCACGTCGCCGACGATCACGCGGTGTGTCTCGGAGGCGGGCGGCTGGGCGGCTGGACTGGAAGCGGGCGCCGCCCCCTGGGCGTGGGCTGGCGCGGTGGCAGGCGTGGCGGTGGGCGGCAAGGTGTCGGTCATCGTGTCCTCCTGTCGGGGTCGGTGGGCGGCGACGCATCGCACGGGAGCGTCGCGGCGGCCACGCCGCTCGGCTCCGATCCTTCCAGACTAGGGCTCGGCGCCGCGCAGTACCAGATCGATCTGCGTGCCGTCGGGCTCGGTCTGCCGCAGTTTGACCGGCATCCAGCCCACCGATTCCGCCAGCCAGACCTCGACGCGGCGGCGGTCGTCGGCCCGGCGCGGCAGGCGGATGAAATGCTTGGCGCGCACGAAGCCCGCGCCGGTCTCGATGTCCTCCTCGCCGACATACTGGACGCGCATCGGCTCGAGATCGCTGGTGTCGGCGACCTGGAACGTCTCGGTGGCGCCCGGCGCGGCATAGCGCTGCGGGTTGCCGCGCACCAGGCCGACCAGTTGCAGGAAGACGCTGAAGCGGTCCTGCGCGCCCTCGGGCAGCGGCGCCTGGCCGCCGCGCGACTCGAACACGACGGCGCCGGTCGCGCGGTCGAAGCGCGTCACCTGGCTGCGCTTGCGGCGTTCCTCGACGTAGCGCTCTGGCGCCAGCCCCTGCTCGCCCAGCGCCCCGGTACTGTGGAAGGCGAACCGGAACCACAGCATGCGGGTTTCGACCGACAGCTGATAGCGCCCGCCCCCGTGCTGCCAGCGGATGGTGCCGTCGGGGTTCTCGACCCCGTTGACGAAACTGGCGTAGCGCAGCGTTGCCGACGGCGGCGGCGCGTAGCGCAGCGCATCGGCCGGCGCCGGCGCCGGTGCGGAACCCGGAC
>NZ_VWRN01000024.1 GCF_008632125.1 Cupriavidus cauae | reverse complement strand
GGCGGGCTGGCCGTCCTGGGCCGGCGTGGCCGGCGTCGGCGGCGCGACCAGCAGCGGCGTGGTCACCGGGGCGCGCAGCGCGCCGGACTGGGTGGGCGCGGCGGCGCCAGCCAGCATGGCGGTGGTCTGGCATTCGTCCGCCAGGCGCTGGCCGTGGTTGCGGTCGAACAGCATGGCCTTGCTGGGGATCACCACCAGGTCCAGGCCCGATTGCGGGTCGAAATAGCGGTCGGCGCCGGTCACCGTGGCCTGGCGGGGCAGGCGGTGGTTACGGCCGTCCCAGTGCACGGTGATCACTTCGTCGCGCAGCATGTTGCCGGCGACGTACAGCGACTTGCCCAGTTCGCACTGCCACTTCTCGCCTTCCGGCACCACCGGGGCCGCGGCCGCGGTCTTGCTGCTGGCCTTGGCCTTCGGTTTGGCGGCGCTCTTCTTGGCCGTGCTGGCCTTCTTGGCGGTTTCCTGGGCGATGGCGGCGCTTCCGGCCGACAGCGTGAAGACGCCGAGGCAGGCGGCGAGCAGGAGGTGTTTCATCGGATACTTCCTCGATATGGATGGGTGGATGCGGAAATTGCAGGTCTCAATCTGAAATTGGATCTGGATCTGCGGATTCTGCGCTGTCGCGCTTATTGGTCTTGGGTCTTGGGTCCTGAGTCCCGTGTCCCTGGTCCTGGATACGGGTCCCGGATCTTGGTCCTGGCCTTGCGGCCTGCCGGTCTGCCGGGTTCACGCCAAACGCGGCGCCGCTATTCTCGCCGATTTGCCGAACCGCCGGCGCACCGTCATTGGCGATGCCCCCGGCGCCGGCCTAGCCGAAAAACAGTTCCGTCACATTTGCCGGCAGCGTGGCGCCGGTCGCATGGGCGCGCTGCAGCAGCGCCCAGTAGTAGCGGTAGCTGGCGCGGTCGTGCAGCTCGCCCTGGTGCCGGATCGGCGCCCAGTTGTTCTCGTGCGCGGCCAGCAGGATCGCGCTGGCCAGGCCGATCTCCTCGTCCCCCGGCTGGAAGGCCCGCACGATCGGCGCGATCTGCGCCGGATGGATGCTCCATTTGCGCAGGAAGCCGAGCTCGGCGCGGGCGCGGCGCGCGTCGTCGCCGGCGCGCTCCGGGTTCTGGATATCGGTGCTGACGTTGTGCGAGGGCACCTTGCCGTGGCGATGGCAGGCCGCCGAGATCTCCAGCATGGCGCGGCGCACCAGCGGATGCTCGAACTGCTGCGGCGAGCGCATCGCCTCGCCGGGAATCGCGCCGTGATGCGCCGACACGAAATCCATCAGGCCGAAGCTCAGGCATTCGACCTGCACCAGCGAGGCGATGCGGAATACCTGCTCGAGCGCGGCGTGGGTTTCGATCAGCACGTGGATCGGGATATGGCGGGCGATGCCGGCCGCGCGCGCGGCCTGGTTGACGCGGTCGGTCACGCGGGCGACTTCGACCACGTCGGTGACCTTGGGCACCGTCACATAGGCCAGCCGCGCGCCGGCGCCGGCGACCAGGATATCGACGTCGTCGCCCCAGCTCGGATGCGCGGGATCGTGGATGCGCACGCCGACGCGGTTGTACAGGTTCAGCGGGCCGTTGATCAGCTGCGCGCACAGCTGCGCATGCTCGCGCTCGTTGCCGACCGCGGCGCCGTCCTCGCAATCGAGCGTCAGGTCGAATACCGGGCCGAGCTCCTGCTGCAGCGCCAGCGATTTGCGCATCAGCTTCTCGCTGCCGGCATAGTGGTCGCAGACCGGCAACTGGACCGGTACGGCTTCGCCCTGGAACAAGACTTCGGATGGATGCACGTCGTCTTCGTCTCTAACGGTGGGAGAGGGAATCGGGAAAATTCGGGAAGCGGGGCTGGCTTGCCCGGCCGCATCGCGGCACATCGGGGCAAGGACGGCAAACGCCGGAACAACCCGTTTACAGCGAAGGCGGCGCGGCCGGTATCGGACGTACGCCTACGCGGGGACCAACAAAAAACCGGGGCCCGCTTCGATGATTCGTTGCGGTGCCCCGGTTTCGCATGCGGCGAAGGGAAGGGTATCAGCCCAGCAGGTGCTGCACGCCGGCGCGTTCCTCTTCCAGTTCCTTCAGCGTGATGTTGATCTTTTCCTGGCTGTAGGCGTCGATCTCCAGGCCCTTGACCAGTTCGTACTTGCCGTTGGCGGTGGTGACCGGGAAGCCGAACATCACGTCCTGCGGAATGCCGTACGAGCCGTCCGACGGGATGCCCATCGTGACCCACTTGCCGTTCGAGCCCAGCACCCAGTCACGCACGTGGTCGATCGCCGCATTGGCGGCCGAGGCGGCCGACGACAGGCCGCGCGCCTCGATGATGGCGGCGCCGCGCTTGCCGACGGTCGGCAGGAACACGTCGTTGTTCCAGGCGTGGTCGTTGATCAGGTCCTTGACGCTCTGGCCGTCGACGGTCGCGTAGCGGTAGTCGGCGTACATGGTCGGGCTGTGGTTGCCCCAGACGAACAGCTTCTCGATCGACGACACCGGCTTGCCGGTCTTGGCGGCGATCTGCGACAGCGCGCGGTTGTGGTCCAGGCGCAGCATCGCGGTGAAGTTTTCCTTCGGCAGGTTCGGTGCCGACTTCATCGCGATATAGGCGTTGGTGTTGGCCGGGTTGCCGACCACCAGCACCTTGACGTTGCGGCTGGCGACTTCGTCCAGCGCCTTGCCCTGCACCGTGAAGATCTGCGCATTGGCTTCGAGCAGGTCCTTGCGCTCCATGCCCTTGCTGCGCGGACGGGCGCCGACCAGCAGCGCGACGTCGGCGTCCTTGAACGCGACCTTGGGATCGTCGGTGATCACCACGCCGGCCAGCAGCGGGAACGCGCAGTCTTCCAGCTCCATCACGACGCCCTTGACGGCGTTCTGGGCCTGCGGCAGGTCCAGCAGCTGCAGGATGACCGGCTGGTCTTTGCCGAGCATGTCGCCGTTGGCGATGCGGAACAGCAGGGAGTAGCCGATCTGGCCAGCGGCGCCGGTCACTGCGACGCGCATGGGGGCTTTAGCCATCTGTAAGTCTCCAAACGAAGAAAGGGAAACCGGCCGGTGCGGCACGAGGCGCGGCGCGCGATTGTCGCGCCATTGCGCCGGGGCACACCGGGAGCGAGGTTGTCGCCACGGGCGGCGGCGCACCGTCCGGCGCCGCGCTCGGCAGGGCGGGCGGAGGTGCCGCGGCGGGTCGCGGATGACGACAAGGCGTAAGTCTACTGCGAAGCCGGGGACCGCATCCAGCCGTATTCCGGCCGAGGCGGGCGGCGAACCGCACCACAGCGCACCCGGGGACGCGCATCCGTGGGCGGACCGCGGGCGCACGACAGGGCGCGAGTGTAGGCGCCGTGGCATGGGCTGTCAATTCATATGTCTTATATAAGACATAAGACATTTGATGCAGTGCTGGACGCGCTTTGCCGATCTGTGGTGAAATCCGCCTATGTCCACGTTGCCCACGTCCCTCGCCGCCGCCGCCGTGACGGCCGCGCAAGATGGCGCCGCCACGCCCGGCGCCGGGACGTCGGCGTCCACGCCCGCCAGCGCACCGGCCGCTTCCAGCGCCGCCAGTGCCGCGGCCGTCCCCCCGGCCACTGCCTCCGCCGCTTCCCAGGCCGCTTCCCAGGCGGTTTCCCCGACCTTCAGCCCGCTTTACCAGCAGATCAAGTCGCTGATCCTGCAGAGCCTGCAGTCCGGCGAGTGGAAGCCGGGCGAGATGATCCCGAGCGAGATGGAGCTGGCGGCCCGCTACAAGGTCAGCCAGGGCACGGTCCGCAAGGCGATCGACGAGCTCGCGGCGGAGAACCTGGTCGCGCGCCGGCAGGGCAAGGGCACCTTCGTGACGACCCATCACGAGGACGTGGTCAAGTTCCGATTCCTGCGGCTGGTCCCCGACGAGGGCGAGCCGCACTACGGCGCCAGCCGGGTGCTCGAATGCAAGCGCCTGCGGGCGCCGGCCGAGATCGCGCGGCTGCTCGACATCCGCACCGGCGACAGCGTGGTGCAGATCCGCCGCGTGCTGTTCTTCTCCGGCGAAGCCACCGTGCTCGACGACATCTGGCTGCTGGGCGCGAACTTCAAGGGCCTGACGGCGGAGAAGCTGACCGAGTGGAAAGGGCCGATGTACGCGCTGTTCGAGGCCGAGTACGGCACGCGCATGGTGCGCGCCACCGAGAAGATCCGCGCCGTCAGCGCCGACGAGACCGCCGCGGCGCTGCTGTCGGTCGAACCCGGTTCGCCGCTGCTGTCGGTGGAGCGGGTCTCGTTCACCTATGGCGACCGTCCCGTCGAAGTACGGCGCGGGCTGTATGTGACCACGCGGCACTATTACCAGAACGATCTGAGCTGAACGGCCCGCGCACCCACGCGCGAGAGAACGCATGACGCGGGCGATTGTTGCGCGCCTTGTCGTCAACGGCGGCCGGCATTGCGCAGGGCGATCGGAATGCGCGGCGAGGGGTGGTGGAGAGCGCCGCGGCTGCGTGTCGCGTGGCGTGTTGAATGCCCGTTCAATGCCCGTTCAATGCGTGATGCGAGCGCGTGGCATGCGTGACGGCGGCGCGAAATCCGGCACCGCGAGATTCGTTGCGCAATGGCGTTGCGCGCGATTGTCGCGGCTGCCATGTTGGTGTGCGATAGTCGAAAATTATTGGTGCGCCGCGCAACAAAGGCGCTAAAATCACGTGGATTTGCACATTGTGCATTCGGCTCTTTCGTTTTTTTATCGCTAATGGGGTCTCGCATGGCTGAAGCCGTCAAACAAGCCAGGCCGGAGTTCCGGAATATCGGTATCGGGCAACTTGCACGCTACCGGTTGCCCTGGGCCGGCAAGGTGTCCATCCTGCATCGCGTCAGCGGTGCGCTGCTGTTCCTCCTCCTTCCTTTCATCCTCTACCTCTTCGAGCAGAGCGTCACTTCCGAACTGAGCTTCGCAAAGTTCTCGGCCCTTCTGTCCGGTGGCTTCGTCAAGCTGGTTCTGCTGGTTCTGATCTGGGGCTATCTGCATCATTTCTGCGCCGGTATCCGCTTCCTCCTGCTGGACATGCACGTCGGCGTGGACAAGCCGTCGTCGGCCAAGTCGGCCATCGCCGTGCTGATCGTCAGCCTGCTTCTGACCGCCGTGTTCGGTCTGAAGCTGTTCGGCGTGTTTTGAGGAGCATGCAAGGTGGCAAATAACAATATCGGTCCCAAGCGTCTGGTCGTCGGTGCCCACTACGGCATGAAGGAATGGCTGGCGCAACGCGTGACCGCCGTGGTGATGGTGGTCTACACCGTCGTGCTGGCGGTGGCGTTCCTGTTGTCGAACGGTGCCTCGTATGAGGGCTGGGCGGGCCTGTTCGCCAATCAATGGATGAAGATCCTGACATTCGTCACGATCCTGTCGCTGCTCTATCACGCCTGGATCGGCGTGCGCGACATCTGGATGGACTACGTGAAGCCGATGGCGGTTCGCCTCGTGCTGCAAGTTCTTACGATTCTGTGGCTCGTCGGATGCGCGGGCTACGCTGCTCAGATTCTCTGGAGGGTGTAATTCATGGTCGCAGTCAAGACTGGATTGCCGCGTCGGCGCTTTGACGTGGTCATCGTCGGGGCGGGCGGCGCCGGGATGCGCGCATCCCTCCAGCTCGCGGAAGCCGGCCTGAACGTCGCCGTGCTCTCCAAGGTGTTCCCCACGCGCTCGCACACGGTGGCGGCGCAGGGCGGCATCGGTGCCTCGCTCGGCAACATGAGCGAGGACAACTGGCACTATCACTTCTACGACACGGTCAAGGGCTCGGACTGGCTCGGCGACCAGGACGCCATCGAGTTCATGTGCCGTGAAGCGCCGAAGGTGGTCTACGAGCTCGAACACTTCGGCATGCCGTTCGACCGCAACCCCGACGGCACGATCTACCAGCGCCCGTTCGGCGGCCACACCGCCAACTACGGCGAGAAGCCGGTGCAGCGTGCCTGCGCCGCGGCCGACCGTACCGGCCACGCGCTGCTGCACACGCTGTACCAGCGCAACGTCCGCGCCAAGACCCACTTCTTCGTCGAATGGATGGCGCTGGACCTGATCCGCGACCAGGACGGCGACGTGCTGGGCGTGACCGCGCTGGAAATGGAAACCGGCGAGGTCTACATCCTCGAAGCCAAGACCACGCTGTTCGCCACCGGCGGCGCCGGCCGCATCTACGCCGCGTCGACCAACGCCTTCATCAACACCGGTGACGGCCTGGGCATGGCGGCGCGCGCCGGCGTGCCGCTGGAAGACATGGAGTTCTGGCAGTTCCACCCGACCGGCGTGGCCGGCGCGGGCGTGCTGATCACCGAAGGCGTGCGCGGCGAAGGCGGCATCCTGCGCAACAAGGACGGCGAACGCTTCATGGAGCGCTATGCGCCGACGCTGAAGGACCTGGCGCCGCGCGACTTCGTCTCGCGCTCGATGGACCAGGAAATCAAGGAAGGCCGCGGCTGCGGCCCGAACGGCGACTACGTGCTGCTCGACCTGACCCACGTCGGCGCCGAGAAGATCATGAAGCGCCTGCCGTCGATCCGCGAGATCGGCCTGAAGTTCGCCAACGTCGACGCGATCAAGGAACCGATCCCGGTCGTGCCCACCATCCACTACCAGATGGGCGGCATTCCGACCAACTACTACGGCCAGGTGGTGGTGCCGAAGAACGGCAACCCCAACGAGGTCGTCAACGGCTTCTACGCGATCGGCGAATGCTCCTGCGTGTCGGTGCACGGCGCCAACCGCCTGGGCACCAACTCGCTGCTGGACCTGGTGGTGTTCGGCCGCGCCGCCGGCAACCACATCATCTCGACCGCGCTCAAGCAGAAGGAACACAAGCCGCTGCCGGCGGACGCCGCCGACCGCGCGCTGTCGCGCCTGGCCAAGCTGCAGTCGTCCTCGTCGGGCGAGTATGCGCAGGACGTCGCCAACGACATCCGCCGCAACATGCAGTCGCACGCCGGCGTGTTCCGCACGCAGAAGCTGATGGACGAAGGCGTGCAGCGCATCCTGGAAGTGGCCGAGCGTTCGGACAACATCCACCTGAAGGACAAGTCGAAGGTGTTCAACACCGCGCTGGTCGAGGCGCTGGAAGTGGCCAACCTGGTCGAAGTGGCCAAGGCCACGATGATCTCGGCCGCGGCGCGCAAGGAATCGCGCGGCGCCCACGCCCACAGCGACTTCCCGACCCGCGACGACGAGAACTGGCTCAAGCACTCGCTGTTCTACAGCGAAGGCAACCGTCTCGACTACAAGCCGGTCAAGATGCAGCCGCTGACGGTCGAAAGCGTTCCGCCCAAGGCCCGCACCTTCTAAGCACCGCGTAGGCGACTACAGACGACTACAGGACCCACAGAAATGAAGCGTATTTTCGAAGTCTACCGCTACGATCCGGACAAGGACGCGGCGCCCCGCATGCAGACCTACGAGGTCGAGCTCGACGGTCACGAGCGCATGCTGCTCGATGCCCTGGTCAAGCTCAAGAAACTCGACGAGAGCATCTCGTTCCGCCGCTCCTGCCGCGAAGGCGTGTGCGGTTCGGACGCGATGAACATCAACGGCAAGAACGGCCTGGCCTGCCTGACCAACATGCGCGAGCTGCCGGACCGCATCGTGCTGCGTCCGCTGCCGGGCCTGCCCGTCGTGCGCGACCTGATCGTCGACATGACGCAGTTCTTCAAGCAGTACCACTCGATCAAGCCGTTCCTGATCAACGACGAGCCGCCGCCCGAGAAGGAGCGCCTGCAGTCGCCGGAAGAGCGCGACGAGCTCGACGGCCTGTACGAGTGTATTCTGTGCGCGAGCTGCTCGACCTCGTGCCCGTCGTTCTGGTGGAACCCGGACAAGTTCGTCGGCCCGGCCGGCCTGCTGCAGGCCTACCGCTTCATCGCCGACAGCCGCGACCAGGCCACCAACCAGCGTCTGGACGACCTGAACGACCCGTATCGCCTGTTCCGCTGCCACACCATCATGAACTGCGTGGATGTGTGCCCGAAGGGACTGAATCCGACCAAGGCGATCGGCAAGATTCGGGAATTGATGGTTCGCCGCGCGGTCTGAACCTGCTGGACCGGACGACGCCCCACGGCGTCGTCCGTGAAGGCCAAGCCATATGACGGATCACCCCACCACTTTCTCCCATCAGGCCGACCCGCACAAGCGGGCGCGACTGCGCTGGCGCGCGCGCCGCGGCCTGCTGGAGAACGACATCATCGTCGAACGTTTTTTCAACCGTTACGAGGAGAGCCTGTCCGACGAGGACGTGGCATCGCTGAGCGAGCTGCTCGAGCTCAGCGACAACGAGTTGATGGACCTGCTGCTTGCCCGCAAGGAGCTGGACGGTGAGCTCGACACGCCGCCGATGCGCAAGCTGCTAGGCCTGCTGCGCTCGGTGTGAGTTTGGTCAACACTATTATTCTTAGCATTTGAAGGAACCGACATGACGCCGTCCGATGTGAAAGCCACGCTATCGTTCTCCGATGGGTCCCCCAGCGTCGAGCTGCCGATCTACAAGGGTACCGTCGGCCCGGACGTGATCGACATCCGCAAGCTGTACGGCCAGACCGGCAAGTTCACCTACGACCCGGGTTTCATGTCGACGGCCTCCTGCAATTCCCGTATCACCTATATCGACGGTGACAAGGGCGAACTGCTGTACCGCGGCTATCCGATCGAGCAACTGGCCGAGAAGTGCGACTTCCTCGAAGTCTGCTACCTGCTGCTCAAGGGCGAGCTGCCCAACGCCAAGCAGAAGGAAGAATTCGTCGGCCGCGTGATGAACCACACGATGGTTCACGAGCAGATGCAGTTCTTCATGCGCGGCTTCCGCCGCGACGCGCACCCGATGGCCGTGCTGACCGGCCTGGTGGGCGGCATGTCCGCGTTCTATCACGACGCGATGGACATCAACGATCCGCACCAGCGCGAAATCTCGGCGATCCGCCTGATCGCCAAGATGCCGACCCTGGTCGCGATGTCCTACAAGTACAACATCGGCCAGCCGTACATCTATCCGCAGAACGACCTGTCGTACACCGGCAACTTCATGCGCATGATGTTCGCCACGCCGTGCGCGCCGTTCCAGGTCAACCCGGTGCTCGAGCGCGCGCTGGACCGCATCTTCATCCTGCACGCCGACCACGAGCAGAACGCCTCGACCTCGACCGTGCGCCTGGCCGGTTCGTCGGGCACCAACCCGTTCGCGGCAATCGCCTCGGGCGTGGCCTGCCTGTGGGGCCCGGCTCACGGCGGCGCCAACGAGGCGGCGCTGAACATGCTGGAAGAGATCGGCAGCGTCGACAACATCAGCGAGTTCATCAAGCAGGTCAAGGACAAGAACTCGGGCGTGCGCCTGATGGGCTTCGGCCACCGCGTCTACAAGAACTACGACCCGCGCGCCAAGCTGATGCGCGAGACCTGCCACGAGGTGCTGAACGAGCTGGGCCTGCACAACGACCCGCTGTTCAAGCTGGCGATGGAGCTCGAGAAGATCGCGCTGGAAGACGAGTACTTCGTCAGCCGCAAGCTGTACCCGAACGTCGACTTCTACTCGGGCATCGTGCAGCGCGCGCTGGGCATCCCGACCTCGATGTTCACCTGCATCTTCGCGCTGGCCCGTACCGTGGGCTGGATCTCGCAGTGGGAAGAGATGATCACCGATCCGGAGTACAAGATCGGCCGTCCGCGCCAGCTGTTCAACGGCGCCGCGACCCGCGACGTGCCGGAGATGGGCAAGCGCTGATTCCCGCTTCCCGTTCCGCGTCGAAGAACGCCCCGTGCTCCGGCACGGGGCGTTTTTTTTGGGGGGAGCGGCTAGCGAGCGCGATTTCTGAACAGGGATTTGTCCCTACTCAACCCTTTCGTCCAGTGCGCCGTAAATCGATGCAGCAATCGTCTGCATCCGGCCCATCACAAGAGAAGGGGTAATCACATGTTTGCCTCGCTGCGCGCGCGCATCGTTGGATTTTCCGTCGCCATCGTCGTCGTCGCGCTGGTCTGCAACGCCTTCGTCAATCACCTCGTTGCCTCCCGCTACAACGACGAAGCCATCCGCAACAACCTGCGCGCGGTGCAGGCCGGCCATGTCGATGCCATCGCCGAATGGGTGTCGGCCCACACGGCCAGCATGGCCGCGCTGCACGAGGCCGCGCTGCAGGAGGACCCCGGCCCCGTGCTCAAGCTGATCGTCGAGGCCGGCGGGTTTCTGAACACCTTCGTCGGCTACCCCGACAAGCGCCACCATTTCTCGAATCCCGAGAGCGTGAAGCCGGGCTTCGACCCGACCTCGCGGCCGTGGTACAAGCTCGCCGCGGCCGCCGGCAAGCCGGTGGTCACCCCGCCTTATGTCTCGGCCAGTACCGGCAAGATGGTGGTGACGTTCGCGGTGCCGATCGTCCGCGACGGCAGCCTGCGCGCCGTGGTCGGCGGCAATGTGCCGATGGACGGCGTGGTCAACAACGTGCGCTCGATCCATCCGACGCCGAGCAGCTTCGGCATCCTGGTGTCGCGCAACGGCCAGATCGTCGCGTACGGCGACGACAAGCTGATGCTCAAGCCGATCGGCGAACTGATTCCGGGTCTTGACGGCGACAAGCTGGCGGCGCAGCTGGGCCTTGACACGCCGATGGAGGTGACGGTCGGCGACGAGGCCAAGCTGCTGGGCGTCACCGCCGTTCCGGGCACGGACTGGATGGCGGTGATCGCGCTGGACAAGGCCGAGGCCACTGCGGGCATGCGTTCGGTGCTGGTCGCCTCGGTGATCTCGCTGGTCGTCGTGGCGCTGGCCGCCGCGCTGATCATGGCGGCCGTGACGGCGGTCTCGTTCCGCCGCCTGTCGTCGATCCGCGATGCGATGGCGGCCATCGGCAGCGGCGACGGCGACCTGACGCGCCGGCTGCCGGCGCAGGGCAAGGACGAAGTCGCGCAGATCGCCGTCGCCTTCAACGCGTTTGCCGACAAGCTGGTCGGCGTGATGCGGCAGATCCGCGATGCCAGCGAGGCCGTGCACGGGGCCGCCAACGAGATCGCCGCCGGCAATGCCGACCTGTCGCGCCGCACCGAATCGGCGGCCGCGAGCCTGCAGCAGACCGCCGCGTCGATGGAGCAGATCACGGCCACGGTGGGGCAGTCCGAAGCGTCTGCCCGCGCCGCCGAGCGCTCGTCGGTGCAGGCCAGGCAGGTCGCCAACGAGGGCGGGCAGGCGATCGACGCCGCGGTCCAGACCATGGGCGACGTGCAGCAGGCGGCGGTCAAGGTGTCGGACATCACCGGCGTGATCGACGGCATCGCGTTCCAGACCAATATCCTTGCGCTGAACGCCGCCGTGGAAGCGGCGCGCGCCGGCGAGCAGGGGCGCGGCTTCGCGGTGGTGGCCGGCGAGGTGCGCTCGCTGGCGCAGCGCAGCTCGCAGGCCGCCAGGGAAATCAAGACGCTGATCGAGTCGACGGTCAGCAGCGTCAACGCCGGCTCCGAGCAGGTCGAGCGCAGCGGCGGGACCATGCGCGAGATCGTCGGCAACGTGAACAGCGTGTCGCAGGTGATCTCCGAAATCCTGCATGCGGCGCAGGAGCAGACGCGCGGCATCCAGGAGGTCAATGCGGCGGTGGGGCAGCTCGACCAGATGGTCCAGCAGAACGCGGCGCTGGTGGAGCAGTCGACCGCCGCGGCGACGATGCTGCAGGACCAGGCGGGCCGGCTGGCCGGCGTGGTGCGGACGTTCCGGCTGGATTGAGGGCATCGACGGCTTGACGGAGGGAAGGGGCGGGCGAGCGGGCAGCCGCCCGCCGCCTGCTCTGCAAGGCCCCGAAAAGCGCGGCCCTGAAAAACGCGCCCTTGCGAAACGGGGCCTTGCGAAACGAGGCCTTGCGAAACGGGGCGTTCGAGAACGGTGTCAAAACCGGCGCCAAAACCCCGTTTTCGCCATCCGCGAAATCCCCCTTTCGCCAATCACATTACATCGCTGGCGGCGCCAAACCCTTGTTTCGCCGGGGTTTCCGGCATAATTCCCCCCGAAGTCAAGCAAACGCAGCCACGCAGCCCCGCGCTGCCACCGACGCTGCGAAGACCTCCTCCCCGCAACTTCTATCAGCGGTGCCGGCCCGCCTCGGCGAGGCTGTCGCCGCCCCCCGCGACATGGCCAAGACGCTCTACGACAAACTCTGGGACGACCATACCGTGCACGTCGAGGAAGACGGCACCACGCTGCTCTATATCGACCGGCACCTGCTGCACGAGGTGACCAGCCCGCAGGCGTTCGAAGGGCTGAAGCTGGCCGAGCGGCCGGTGTGGCGCATCAGCGCGAACCTGGCGGTGTCGGACCACAACGTGCCGACCACCGACCGCAGCCACGGCATCGCCGACCCGATCTCCAGGCTCCAGGTCGACACGCTGGACGCCAACTGCGACGCCTACGGCATCACGCAGTTCAAGATGAACGACCACCGCCAGGGCATCGTGCACGTGATCGGACCGGAGCAGGGCGCGACGCTGCCGGGCATGACGGTGGTCTGCGGCGACTCGCACACCAGCACGCACGGCGCCTTCGGCGCGCTGGCGCACGGCATCGGCACCTCCGAGGTCGAGCACGTGCTGGCCACGCAGACGCTGCTGGGCAAGAAGGCGAAGAACATGCTGGTCAAGGTCGAGGGCAAGCTGCCGCGCGGCTGCACCGCCAAGGACATCGTGCTGGCCATCATCGGCAAGATCGGCACCGCGGGCGGCACCGGCTACACCATCGAGTTCGCCGGCTCGGCGATCCGCGACCTGACCATGGAAGGGCGCATGACGGTCTGCAACATGGCGATCGAAGCGGGCGCGCGCGCCGGCCTGATCGCCGTCGACGACGTCACGCTCGAATACGTCAAGGGCCGCCCCTACGCCCCGCAGGGCGCCGAATGGGAGCAGGCGGTCGCCTACTGGCGCACGCTGCATTCGGACCCGGGCGCGCATTTCGACCGCGTGGTCGAGCTGCGTGCCGAGGAAGTGCGTCCGCAGGTCACCTGGGGCACCTCGCCCGAAATGGTGATCAGCATCGAGGACCGCATCCCCGATCCGGACAAGGAAAAGGACCCGAACAAGCGCAACGCGATCGAGCGCGCGCTGCAGTACATGGGCCTGCAGCCGAACGTGCCGATCCAGGACGTGCGCATCGACAAGGTGTTCATCGGCTCGTGCACCAACAGCCGGATCGAGGACATGCGCGCCGCCGCCTGGGTGGTGCAGAAGCTGGGCCGCCGCATCGCCCCGAACGTCAAGCTGGCGATGGTGGTGCCGGGCTCGGGCCTGGTCAAGGAACAGGCCGAGCGCGAAGGGCTGGACAAGGTCTTCAAGGCCGCCGGCTTCGAATGGCGCGAGCCGGGCTGCTCGATGTGCCTGGCGATGAATGCCGACCGGCTCGATCCGGGCGAGCGCTGCGCCTCGACCTCGAACCGCAATTTCGAGGGCCGGCAGGGCGCCGGCGGCCGCACGCATCTGGTCAGCCCGGCGATGGCCGCGGCGGCCGCGATCGAAGGCCATTTTGTCGATATCCGCCAGCTCGGCTGACGCATCGCCGACCCCGGAACCAAGGACGAGACCATGGAAAAGTTCACTGTACACAAGGGCCTGGTGGCGCCGCTCGATCGTGCCAACGTCGATACCGACGCGATCATCCCCAAGCAATTCCTCAAGTCGATCAAGCGCACGGGCTTCGGCCCGAACCTGTTCGACGAATGGCGCTATCTCGATGTCGGCCAGCCCGGCCAGGACAACAGCAAGCGCCCGCTGAACCCGGACTTCGTGCTGAACCAGCCGCGCTACCAGGGCGCGTCGATCCTGCTGGCGCGCGAGAACTTCGGCTGCGGCAGCTCCCGCGAGCATGCGCCGTGGGCGCTGACGCAGTACGGCTTCCGCGCGGTGATCGCGCCGAGCTTCGCCGACATCTTCTTCAACAACTGCTACAAGAACGGCCTGCTGCCGGTGGTGCTGACCGCGGCCCAGGTCGACCAGCTGTTCAACGAGACCAACGCCTTCAACGGCTACCAGCTGACCATCGACCTGGAGCGCCAGGCCGTGATCACGCCGTCGGGCGCGGGCTTCGAGTTCGACATCGCGCCGTTCCGCAAGTACTGCATGCTGAACGGCTTCGACGATATCGGCCTGACGCTGCGCCACGCGGACAAGATCCGCGCCTTCGAGGCCGAGCGCGTGACGAAGATGCCGTGGCTGAACAACCGGCTGGTCGGCTGACGCCGCCGTAGCACCGCACAGCGCGCGCCGAGCCGCGCGCGCATTGCAACGAACCGAAACGACAACAAGGCAAACACAGCATGAAGATCGCAGTCCTGCCGGGCGACGGCATCGGCCCCGAGATCGTCGAACAGGCCGTCAAGGTCCTGAACGCGCTCGACGAGAAGTTCGAGATGGAAACCGCGCCGGTGGGCGGCGCCGGCTACGAGGCCAAGGGCCACCCGCTGCCGGAGGAGACGCTCAAGCTCGCCCAGCAGGCCGACGCGATCCTGTTCGGCGCGGTGGGCGACTGGAAGTACGACAGCCTGGAGCGCGCGCTGCGCCCCGAGCAGGCCATCCTGGGCCTGCGCAAGCATCTGCAGCTGTTCGCCAACTTCCGCCCGGCGATCTGCTATCCCGAGCTGACCGGCGCCTCGAGCCTGAAGCCCGAGCTGGTGGCGGGCTTGGACATCCTGATCGTGCGCGAGCTGAACGGCGACATCTATTTCGGCCAGCCGCGCGGCGTGCGCACGGCGACCGACGGGCTGTTCCCCGGCGCGCGCGAGGGCTTCGACACGATGCGCTACAGCGAGCCGGAAATCCGCCGCATCGCCCACGTGGCGTTCCAGGCGGCGGCCAAGCGCGGCAAGAAGCTGTGCAGCGTCGACAAGGCCAACGTGCTGGAGACCTTCCAGTTCTGGAAGGACATCGTGATCGAGGTCTCGAAGGAGTATCCGGACGTCGAGCTGTCGCACATGTACGTCGACAACGCGGCGATGCAGCTGATCAAGGCGCCCAAGAGCTTCGACGTGATCGTCACCGGCAACATGTTCGGCGACATCCTGTCGGACGAGGCGGCGATGCTGACGGGCTCGATCGGCATGCTGCCCTCGGCCTCGCTGGACGCCAACAACAAGGGCCTGTACGAGCCCTCGCACGGTTCGGCGCCGGACATCGCCGGCAAGGGCGTCGCCAACCCGCTGGCGACCATCCTGTCGGCGGCGATGATGCTGCGCTATTCGCTGAACAAGGCCGAGCAGGCCGACCGCATCGAGAACGCCGTCAAGTTCGTGCTGGCCCAGGGCTACCGCACCGCGGACATCGTCACGCCGGGTTGCCGGCAGGTCGGCACCCGCGAGATGGGCGAGGCCGTGCTGGCCGCGCTGTAAGGGCTCGCAGGCCGGGGCGCGTGCGCCCCGGCCGGATCCCGCAAAATCGTGTAGACTGCGCCGATGCTCCCGAACCCCCGGTCCCTCCCGACTGACATCGCCTCGACGGCCGCCCTGCGCGCGACGACGGGCGCGGGTGCGCGCGGCACCATCACCGCAACGACGATTAAAACCATTATTAAAACCACGATCGCCTAGATCGTTCGTCGTGCCTGCTCGTCTTCCCCGCGCAGCCACGCCGGGCGAGGAAAATGCGGGGAAGTTTCAATCACATCCGAGGTTTGTCATGATTGTAGGTCTCGTCGGTTGGCGAGGAATGGTCGGCAGCGTGCTGATGCAACGCATGCAGGAAGAGCGCGACTTCGACCATATCGAGCCGGTTTTCTTCAGCACGTCCAACGCAGGCGGCAAGGCCCCGGCGATGGCGAAGAACGAAACCACGCTGCAGGACGCCAACGACATCGAGGCGCTCAAGCGCTGCGACGTCGTGCTGACCGCCCAGGGCGGCGACTACACCAACGAGGTCTTCCCCAAGCTGCGCGCCGCGGGCTGGAAGGGCTACTGGATCGATGCCGCCTCGTCGCTGCGGATGAAGGACGACGCGATCATCGTGCTCGATCCGGTCAACCAGGGTGTGATCAAGGACGCGCTGTCCAAGGGCGTCAAGAATTTCATCGGCGGCAACTGCACGGTCAGCTGCATGCTGATGGGCCTGGGCGGGCTGTTCCAGCACGACCTGGTCGAGTGGATGACCTCGATGACCTATCAGGCGGCCTCGGGCGGCGGCGCGCAGCACATGCGCGAGCTGCTGACGCAGTTCGGCACGCTGAACGCCGCGGTCAAGCCGCTGCTGGACGATCCGGCCTCGGCCATCCTCGAGATCGACCGCACCATCCTGGCGACCCAGCACGGCCTGTCCGGCGAGGAAACGAAGCAGTTCGGCGTGCCGCTGGCCGGCAACCTGATTCCGTGGATCGACAAGGACCTGGGCAACGGCGTGTCGCGCGAGGAATGGAAGGGCGGCGCCGAGACCAACAAGATCCTGGGCCGCGGCGACGGCTTCCTCGGTGCGACCGGCGCCACGCCGATCGCGGTCGACGGCCTGTGCGTGCGCATCGGCGCGATGCGCTGCCACTCGCAGGCGCTGACCATCAAGCTGCGCCGCGACGTGCCGCTGGACGAGATCGAAGGCATGCTGGCCGCCCATAACCCGTGGGCCAAGGTCGTGCCGAACACCCGCGAAGCCAGCATGACCGACCTGACGCCGGCCGCGGTGACCGGCACGCTGACGATCCCGGTCGGCCGCCTGCGCAAGATGCAGATGGGCGGCGAGTACCTGTCGGCCTTCACCGTCGGCGACCAGCTGCTGTGGGGCGCCGCCGAGCCGCTGCGCCGCATGCTGCGGATCCTGATCGAGAGCTGATCCCGCCGAGGTGGCGTTGCGGCAAGGCAACATGCAGGCCGCCGCCGCGCCACCCGCTGGCCAACGACGCCGCGCCGATGCGCGGCGTCGTCGTTTCCGGACATTGTTCCGTCGGGGTCCTGGGTCACAATACCGTGCTTTCGCGCGATCGCCCGTCGAACCCCCACCCCGCATGAGGTCCCTGTGAGCCACCATCGCCGCCACCCCACGCCGAACCATCCGCACCGTGCGCAAGGTGCGCGCCGCCCGCGCCGCCACGCGCTGGCGGCCGCCGCTCTCGGCGTGCTGCTGAGCCAGGCGCTGCTGCCGTCGGCCGCTCACGCCGCGGCGCTCGGTTCGCTGCAGGTGCGCTCGGGGCAGGGCCAGCCGCTGCAGGCGGAGATCGAGCTGCGCGATGTCGCGGCCGGAGAGGCCGAGGGCCTGACGGTGGCACTGGCGTCGCCGCAGGCCTATGCCGCGGCGGGGCTGACCTACCCGGCGGGGGCCGAGGGGCTGCGGATCGAGCTGACGCACAATGCCGACGGCCGCCCGGTGGCGCGGCTGCGCTCGGCGCAGCCGGTGGGGGAGAACTTCATCGACCTGCTGCTCGAGCTGCGCGGGCCAGCGGGAACCGTGGGGACAACGGGGGCAACGGGCACAACGGCCACAACCGGCACAACCGGCACAACCGGCACAACCGGCACAACCGGCACAACCGGCACAACCGGCACAACGGGCACAACGGGCACAACGGGCACAACGGGCACATCGGGCACAACGGGGGCAACTGGGGCAACTGGGGCAACGGGCACAACGGGGACTGTGACCAGGGCCTACACCGTGCTGCTTGCCCCGCCGCCGGCCGATCCCGCCATCGCGGCGCAGCCCGACGCCGGCGCGGCGCCGCTGGTGCAGGCCGCCACGCCGGAGCCGGCCGGGCCGTCGGCTGCCGCGCCCGATCAGGAACGGCCGGCCGCCACTGCCAACTCGGGTGCGAAGCCGGGCGCGAACGCCGCCGCCGACTCGGTCACGAAGCCGGCCGCCAAGCCCGCCACGAAGTCGCCCGCCATGGCCGGCGGCAGCTATACCGTGCGCCGTGGCGACCATCTGTACGGCATCGCGCGGGAGCTCGCGCAGCAGCGCGTGGTGGCCGACGACGTCTCGCTCGATCAGATGGTGGTGGCGCTGTACCGCGCCAATCGCGACGCCTTCATCGCCGGCAACATGAACCGCCTGAAGGCCGGCGCGGTGCTGTCGCTGCCGTCGGCGCAGCAGGCCGGCACGATCGCCGGGCCCGAGGCGCGCCGCGAGATCGTCGCCCATACCCGCGCCTTCGACGCCTACCGCAACCGCCTGGCCGATGCCGCTGCCGCGATGCAGGTGCAGCCGCAAAGCGGCCAGCAGCAGCGGGGCCAGATCACCGCGCGCGTGCGCGATGCCGCCGTGCCCGAACAGGCCCGCGACGAACTGCGGCTCAGCAAGCCGGAGGCCGGCGCCGTGGCGCCCAAGGGCGAGACCACGGAAGCACAGGTCGCACGTGAACGCCAGCTGCGCGAGGCGGAGGAGCGCCTGACGCAGCTGCGCAAGAACGTCGGCGACATGCAGCGCCTGCTGGAGATGAAGAGCGCCGAGCTGGCCAGGCTGGGGCCGGACGGGCAGGGTGGGGTGCAGGGGCAGGGCGCCAGCGCACCGGCGGCGCCGGCCACGGTCGCGCAAGGCACGCAGCCTGCAGCAGCCGCGCCCGCCCCGGTTGCCCAAGGGACGCCGCCTGGCGCGGCAGCGCCGGCTTCGGTCACCCAGGGCG
>NZ_VWRN01000023.1 GCF_008632125.1 Cupriavidus cauae | reverse complement strand
CCTGGCGCTCGCCGCGTTCGGCGCGCTCACCACGTTCTGCGCGGTCACCACGCTCCGTGCGCTCGCCGCGTTCACCGCGCTGGCCACGTTCGCCACGCTGGCCGCGCTCGCGCCGGCCGCCTTCGCCATTGCCGCCGGTGCGGGCTTCCGCCGCGGCGGGCTTGGCCGGCTGCACGGGAGCCGGCGCCGGACGGGCGCCGAACAGGCCCTTGAGCCAGGCGATGAAGCCGCCGCTGCCGATCGGCTGCGTCGCCGCTGCCGGAGCGGCCGGCTTGGCGGCCGGGGCTTCCTGGCGCGGGGCGCGCTCGGGGCGCGGCACCGAAACCGGGGCCGGCTGCTCGGGGGTGATGCCCTTGACCGCGGCTTCCTGGCGCGGCTTGGCGTCTTCCTTCTTGCGGCTGCTGTAGCTGGTGTCCGCCTCCAGTTCCTTGGCGGCGGCCTCGGCCATGCGGTAGCTGGCCGTGCTCTCTTCCAGGCGCGGATCGTCGTGGCGCAGGCGCTCGAGCTTGTAGTGCGGCGTTTCCAGATGCTTGTTCGGGATCAGCAGCACGTTGACCTTGAAGCGCAGCTCGATCAGGTTGATGTCCTGGCGCTTTTCGTTCAGCAGGAAGGCGGCGACCTCGACCGGGACCTGGCAGTGGATCGCGGCGGTGTTTTCCTTCATCGCCTCTTCCTGGATGATGCGCAGCACCTGCAGGGCGGACGATTCGGTATCGCGGATATGGCCGGTGCCGTTGCAGCGTGGGCAGGTGATATGCGAGCCCTCGGACAGCGACGGACGCAGGCGCTGGCGCGACAGCTCCATCAGGCCGAAGCGGCTGATCTTGCCCATCTGCACGCGCGCGCGGTCATGGCGCAGCGCGTCCTTCAGGCGCGTCTCGACGTCCTTCTGCGCCTTGTTCGACTCCATGTCGATGAAGTCGATGACGATCAGGCCGCCCAGGTCGCGCAGGCGCAGCTGGCGGGCGATCTCGTCGGCCGCTTCCAGGTTGGTGCGCAGCGCGGTTTCCTCGATGTCGGCGCCCTTGGTGGCGCGCGCCGAGTTGACGTCGACCGAGACCAGCGCCTCGGTGTGGTCGATCACGATGGCGCCGCCCGACGGCAGCATCACCATGCGGGAATACGCGGATTCGATCTGGTGTTCGATCTGGAAACGCGAGAAGAGGGGCACGTCGTCCCGGTACTTCTTCACGCGGTTCATGTTGTCGGGCATCACCACGCTCATGAAGGCGCGGGCCTGCTCGTAGATGTCGTCGGTGTCGATCAGGATTTCGCCGATGTCGGGCTGGAAGTAATCGCGGATCGCGCGGATCACCAGGCTCGACTCGAGATAGATCAGCAGCGGCGCCTTGTTGTCCAGCGCGGCGCCGTCGATGGCCTTCCACAGCTGCAGCAGATAGTTCAGGTCCCACTGCAGTTCCTCGGCCGAGCGGCCGATGCCGGCGGTGCGGGCGATGATGCTCATGCCGTCGGGGACGGTCAGCTGGCCCATCGTCTCGCGCAGTTCCTGGCGGTCCTCGCCCTCGATGCGGCGCGACACGCCGCCGCCGCGCGGGTTGTTCGGCATCAGCACCAGATAGCGGCCGGCCAGCGAGATGAAGGTGGTCAGCGCCGCGCCCTTGTTGCCGCGCTCTTCCTTCTCGACCTGGACGATCAGTTCCTGGCCTTCGTGCAGCGCATCCTGGATGCGCGCGTTGCGCACGTCGACGCCTTCCTTGAAGTAGGCACGGGCCACTTCCTTGAACGGCAGGAAGCCGTGGCGCTCTTCGCCGTAGTTGACGAAACACGCTTCGAGCGACGGCTCGATGCGGGTGATCACGCCCTTGTAGATATTGCCCTTGCGCTGCTCGCGCCCGGCGGTCTCGATGTCGATGTCGATCAGTTTCTGACCGTCGACGATGGCGACGCGCAATTCCTCCTGCTGCGTCGCATTGAACAGCATGCGTTTCATCGCAAACCCTCGTTCCAATGCCGCGGCCGGCACCGGTAGTGCCGCGCGGCGTTTCGAAAGCACGCGAGGAAGCGAGAGGTGGCGTGAGAATTGCCGAAGGCGCCGGGGCGAATGCAAGCCGCCGGCTGGGCACGGGTGAAAGAGAGAGACGTCGGCGCGCTGCGCGGGGTTCGGACCGCCATGCCCGCCATGCGCGAGCTGCGCGCAGGGTCAGGCGGCGATATCGGACGGAGGCCGGGGTGCGGGGGAGGGCAGCGACGACAGGATGCCGCTTGCGCTTCGGCTCGCACCGGGGCCGGCCACGAACGGCCAGGACGCGTCAAAGAGCAAGGTTGTCGGACGCGGCGGCATGCCACCACGACCTGAGCGACCGACAAGGCAGGCGCACCTGCTGCTTGTTGGAGTTCTGCGACCGGGCGCCGCGATTGTCACCATGTCGTCGATCAGGCGAGGGGCCAGGCAACCGGCCGGCACCGATTTCCGGTGCGGCGGGACTTTCTCTCACCGAAGCGAATGCCGTATCGGCATCCGCCTTCAAATTCTGTTCTACCTGAACACTCTGCTCCCACGTGACCGCGTCCGCGCCGAACCCGCCTTTGGGCGGTTTTCCTGCGCACAGCCGGTACCGTGCGTGCTGCTTGTTACTTTATTTACTGCTGTAGGCTGCCAGCGGAGCTGTCGGCCTGTACCGCCATTTGCCCGTCCGGCGCCTGCGGATTACGCGATGGCGGGGGACCGGGCCGGGCCAGCGGTGACCCGAAGTGTAAAATGCGACAATTCGCTTACACCGCTTGCGCTGCCGGCTATGGCCGGGGTAGCGCGGAAATTATATTTGAAAATGAATGAGTTACGCCATCGAATTGAAAAAGAGGTGCGATCCGGCACGGATGCGCCCCAGGTGGCGTATGTGACCATCGGGGAAGACGCCGACGGTCAGCGTATCGACAACTACCTGCTGCGGGTCGCCAAGGGCGTGCCCAAGAGCCATGTCTACCGGATCCTGCGCTCCGGCGAGGTACGGGTTAACAAGGGCCGCGTCGATGCGACCTACCGGCTGAAGCTGGGCGATGTTGTGCGCATTCCGCCACTTCGGGTGGCGGCGACGGCGGCGGCCGACGTCTACGTGCCCGCGGCCTCGTTTCCGGTGCTGTTCGAGGACGCGCATCTGCTGGTGATCGACAAGCCGGCCGGGGTGGCGGTGCATGGCGGCTCCGGCGTGGCCTTCGGCGTGATCGAACAGCTGCGCCAGGCTCGCCCCGAGGCCCGCTTTCTGGAGCTGGTGCACCGGCTCGACCGCGAAACCTCCGGCATCCTGCTGCTGGCCAAGAAGCGCGCCGCGCTGGTGCACCTGCACCAGCAGATCCGCGACAACGCGATGGACAAGCGCTATTTCGCCTGCGTCGCCGGCGAATTCGGCCACAACCGCCAGCACGCCCGCTTTCCGCTGTTCAAGTACACCACGCCGGACGGCGAGCGCCGCGTGCGCGTGCAGGCCGATGGCCAGCCGTCCCATACGGTGTTCAACCGTGTCGCGTCCTTCCCCGGCTACACGCTGCTGGAGGCCGAGCTCAAGACCGGCCGCACCCATCAGATTCGCGTGCATCTGGCGCAACTGGGCTTTCCCATCGTCGGCGACGACAAGTACGGCGACTTCGCGCTGAACAAGGCACTGGCGCGCGCTGGCGCCAAGCCGGGCCTGAAGCGGATGTTCCTGCACGCGCACCGGTTGACGTTCGTGCATCCGGGTACCGGCCAGCCGTTGACGCTCAGTGCGACGCTGCCGGACGAGTGCGAAGCCTTCCTGCGCCAGCTGAAGCAGATGGGACAGGCCGGCCACGCGTCTACGACCCACGCCCCCTAGCCGGATGACGTCATCGTCACCTCGGCGGCCCAATTTTTTCGATCGAGAACCCCCATGGCCCGGCAACGCTTCGACCTGATCGTCTTCGACTGGGATGGAACCCTGATGGATTCCACTCCGACCATCGCCAAATGCATCCAGCTTGCCAGCCGCGACCTTGGCCTGCCGGTGCCCGACGAGGACGCCGCCCGCCACGTGATCGGACTCGGGCTGAGGGACGCGCTCGAATATGCGATCCCGACGCTGGACCCGGTCGACTATCCGAAGCTGGCCGAGCGTTATCGGTATCACTTCCTGACCCGCGACGCCGAGCTGGTGCTGTTCGACGGCGTGCTGGAGATGCTGCAGGCGCTGCGGGCCCAGCACTATTTCCTCGGCGTGGCCACCGGCAAGACCCGCGTCGGGCTGCAGCGGGCACTGGCCGCCACCGGCCTGACGGCGCTGTTCGATGCCACGCGCTGCGCCGACGAGACGTTCTCCAAGCCGCATCCGGCAATGCTGCACGAGCTGACGCGCGAACTGGGCCAGGAGATGGGGCGCACCGTGATGATCGGCGACACCACGCACGACCTGCAGATGGCGGTCAACGCCGGCGCCCACGGCATCGGCGTCTGCTATGGCGCCCACCCGGCCGATTCGCTGCGGGCGATGACGCCGCTGCACTGCGCCAGCTCGATCGCCGACCTGCACGACTGGCTGCATACCCATGGCTGATGCCGGTCCCGGACCCGATCGACCCGGCTCGGCGGCGGGCACGCCGGCTGTGCCGGCCGGCGCGCGCCGCCTGTGCGCGGCGGACGAGCTGGCCGAAGGCGGCGTCGGCGTGCGCTTCACGGTCGCGATCGGCGGCCGCGAGATCGGCGCCTTCGCGGTGCGCTACGAGGGCGCGGTGCATGGCTATCTGAACCAGTGCGCCCATGTGCCGATGGAGCTCGACTGGCAGGAAGGCCACTTTTTCGAATCGTCGGGCCTATACTTGATGTGCGCCACACATGGCGCGATCTATGCGCCCGACAGCGGACTGTGCGTCGGCGGACCGTGCCGCGGCGCTTCGCTCGCCAAGCTGCGGGTCGAGGAGCGCGACGGCGCCGTCTACTGGATACCGGAGTCGCCGTACGACGATCCGCCGGCGTCGCCGTCGCCACCGCCGGTGCCGTAGGCGGCGGACGCCGCGACCGCGCATCGGAAACCCCGAGAACCGCGATTTGACCGAGGAAACCCTCGGGGCCGCCTGCGCAACGATGTTTGCGCGGTGACACCCGTTCGAGAGTATTTGCATGACAGACCAGAACAAACCGCCGGTGAACCCGAACGAGCCGGATGCCGAACCGGGTCGCCACGACGAGGGCCAGGGCCGGCGAGAGGGCGGAAGCGAGGGCCGAAGCGAGGTCCGGCGTGAGGGCGGGAACGAGCCCGGCGAGCGGCTTGAAACCGCGCGCCACGCCGACTATCCGCTCGAGGCCGAGGTCCGGGACGCCGAGGCCGCCGCGCGCCGCGAGTCGGTCGAGCGCAAGGCGCGGCTCAAGGGCGAGTCGGCGGGGCCGGTCAAGACCGGCGCCGGCTGGGAGCGCGATGTGCTGGAGCGCGTGCTGATGGCGACCTTGCGCGAGCAGCGGGCCGCGCGCCGCTGGAAGATCTTCTTCCGTCTTGCCGGCTTCGCGCTGGTCGCGCTGGTGCTGTTCTCGCTGTTCGACTTCAAGCCCGACGGCGCCATCACCAGCGGCCGGCATACCGCGATGGTCACGCTGGAGGGCGAGATCGCCGCCGGCACGCCGGCCAGCGCCGAATCGATCAATGCCTCGCTGCAGGCCGCCTTTGCCGATGCCAACGCCGCCGGCGTGATCCTGAAGATCAACTCGCCCGGCGGCTCGCCGGTGCAGGCCGGCATCATCAACGACGAGATCCAGCGCCTGCGCTCGCTGCATCCGTCCAAGCCGCTGTATGTGGTGGTCGAGGAGATCTGCGCCTCGGGCGGTTATTACGTGGCGGCCGCGGCGGACAAGATCTATGTCGACAAGGCCAGCATCGTCGGCTCGATCGGCGTGCTGATGGACGGCTTCGGCTTTACCGGGCTGATGGACAAGCTCGGCGTCGAGCGCCGGCTGTACACCTCGGGCGCCAACAAGGGCATGCTCGACCCGTTCTCGCCCGAGTCGCCGCAGCAGAAGGCCTTTGCCGAGCAGATGCTGCGCCAGATCCACGAGCAGTTCATCGCGGTGGTCAAGGAAGGGCGCGGCAACCGCCTGAAGGACGATCCGACGCTGTTCTCCGGCCTGTTCTGGTCGGGCGAGCGCAGCATCGAGCTGGGCCTGGCCGACGGCCTGGGCAGCGCCGAATCGGTGGCGCGCGACGTGCTGAAGGCCGAGAACATCGTCGACTACACGGTCAAGGAGAACATCGCCGAACGCGTGGCCAAGCGCTTCGGCGCCGCGGTCGGCACCGCGGCCGCCAAGACGCTGATGTGGAACTCGCGGGTGCAGTCGCTGTATTGATTCGATCGCCGGGGGCGCTCGCGTACCCGCGCGCGGCGCGGCTTGCTCGCCGGCTCCCGGCCTGGTGGCCTGCGTGCTTCTGGGCTTGCTCGGCCCGGCCCCGGCTGCCCGCTCCTCGGCTCCCCGGCTCCCCGGCCGCCTCGGCCCGGCCCCAAGGCCTGCCGGCCGGCGCGGCCAGCCGCTCAAGCCGCCAGGATCGAAAAGATCGCCGGCCGCTTGTGCAGTTCAAGCCGGCCCGGCTGCCAGGCCGACAGCGGCTGCGTGACGATGGTCTCGCTCGGCAGCGTCAGGTCCACCGCGATCGACAGCAGCGTGGTGCCGGCGCAGCTGGCCTTCAGCGCCGCCAGCAGCGCATCGTTGCGATACGGCGTCTCGATCCAGACCTGGGTTTGCCGGTGCTTGCGCGACCATTGCTCCAGTTCGCGCAGGCGCTGCGTGCGCTCGGCCGGATCGACCGGCAGATAGCCGTTGAACGCAAAGCTCTGGCCATTGAGCCCGGAGCCCATCACCGCCAGCAGGATCGAACTCGGGCCCACCAGCGGCCGCACGCGCACGCCGCGCGCATGGGCGAGCCGCACCAGATTGGCGCCGGGGTCGGCCACCGCCGGCACGCCGGCCTCGGACAGCAGGCCGGCGTCGCGGCCGGCCAGCATCGGGGCCAGCAGTTCCGCCAGCGCCGCCTCGGGCGTATTGACGTTCAGCTCGCGGATCTCGATCTGCTGGATTGGCCGCGCCAGCGGACAGGTCTGCCCGAGCTTCTTCAGATAGGCGCGCGCGGTCTTGGCGTTTTCCGCGACCAGGTAGTCCAGGCTCGCGGCGATCTGCTGCACGTCGGCCGGGATCACGGCCGGCAGCGGATCGGCTTCGTCGCGTTTGCCGAGCGTGTTGGGAATCAGGTATAGCGTGCCGCTCATGGGCGGATGTCCTCGACAGCGAAGAAGGAAGGCCCGGGGAATCAGGCCTTGAAGAAGGGATAGCCGGCGCGGCGCAGCATGCTGGTCAGCGCGATCAGCGGCAGGCCGACCAGCGCGGTCGGATCGTCGGACTCGACGCGCGACAGCAGCGCAATGCCGAGTCCCTCCGATTTGGCGCTGCCGGCCACGTCATAGGGCCGCTCCAGCCGCAGATAGGCTTCCAGTTCGTCGTCATCCAGCTCGCGGAAGGTCGCCTGGGTGCGCACGTCCTCCAGCTGGACCTCGCCGCTGCGGCCGTCCAGCAGGCACAGCGCCGAATGGAACGTCACGGTGCGGCCGCGCATCCAGCGCAATTGCGCCAGGGCCTGTTCGTGCGAGCCCGGCTTGCCGACCTGCGTGCCGTCCAGCGTGGCGACCTGGTCGGAGCCGATCACCAGCGCGCCGGGATGGCGGGCCGCGATCGCCTCGGCCTTGCGGCGCGACAGGCGCAGCGCGGTCGCCTCGGGTGTCTCGCCCGGCAGCGGCGTCTCGTCGATGTCGGGCACGTCGATCTCGAACGGAATGCGCAGGCGCTCCAGCAGTTCGCGGCGATAGCGCGAGCTGGAACCGAGAATCAGCCTGGGAACCGCGGCCGGTGCCGCGTGGGAAGCCACTTCGGGCGCCGCACCGGGCGCCGCATCGCGTGTCACAGCGGAAGACATATAAGTGTTTGAAGCGAAAGAGGAATGCGCAACGGGCAAAGCGCGTTCGGTTTTGACCGCGGCGGAGATTTCGACGTATAATCACGCGTTTTACCGCGCAGGCATCCGCCGCGTGGTGTCCTGCAGGTGCCAAAGTCCGCTCGATATGGACTTTGTGCGGCGGCCTCGTCACTCGACGGTTGCGGCGGCGACAGGACCAGCGTTCAGCAGCATTGCCAGCGCCAGCTTGGTACAAGGTACAGAGGCGCACTCAGCGACATGACTCAGCCCATCGACTTGCAAGCGTTCGATCTCTTCGAGTTCTGCCGGTCCTCGGGCTCGGCGGCCGGCGAGATCGCGGCGCGTGAATTGCCGCGCATCATAGCCGAGACCTCCGCCGAAGCGCCAGCCTCGGCCCCGGACGAAGTGTTCCGCTACACCATGAGCGGTTCCACTCAGGACGAAGCGGACGAGCCCGGCAAGCCGGCGCGCCGGCGCCTGTTTCTCGATCTGGCGGTGCAGGGCAGCATGTGGCTGAACTGCCAGCGTTGCCTGGCGGTCTACGCCGAGCCGATCTCGACCGCGACCCGCTTCGAGGTGGTGGCCAGCGAAGCCGAGGCCGACGCCGCGCCGATGGACGACGACGAGATCGATGTCATCGCGGGCTCGCGCCGGTTCGATCTGCTGGCGCTGATCGAGGACGAGATCCTGCTGTCGCTGCCGGTGGCGCCGAAGCACGAGGTCTGTCCGGTGGTGCACGAGAGCCTGGTGACCGGCACCGACGGCAGCGTCGAGCCGGAACCCGAGGACGAGCAGGAAGAAAAGCGGCCATCGCCCTTCGCGGCGCTGGCCAGTCTGAAGACGAAGCACTGACGCCCGGACATGGTCCGCGGCGGCGCGCTTCGGCAGTAAAAACGTCGTACCCGTAATCAGCATCCGGCCGGGCCCGGCTACGCCTCGTGCGGGATGCGTGTGTTAATATCCGCAAATTCTCCAAGGAGTCATCATGGCTGTTCAACAGAACAAGAAGTCGCCGTCCAAGCGCGGCATGCATCGTTCGCACGATCACCTGTCCGTCGCGCCGCTGGCAGTCGAGCCGACCACGGGTGAGACGCACCTGCGCCACCACGTGAGCCCGAACGGCTACTACCGTGGCCGCAAGGTCGTCAAGACCAAGAACGACTGAAGCATTCGCTCGGCGTGACGCTGCGTCCCGCACGCGCTTGCAGGTAGAAGACATACAAAGAAGCGGCAAACTCCTTGCCGCTTTTTTGTTGGGCGCGGCAAGCGTGGACGCTGGCGCCGCTTTCCCTGCGAGGCCACCGCAGCGCGGATTCGGCGCCTCGCGCATCAGCAAACAATGACGATCAAACTCGCTATCGACTGCATGGGCGGCGATCACGGCGTGTCCGTGACGGTGCCGGCGGCGATCAGTTTTCTTGCCGCCCACGAGGATGCCGAGATGGTGCTCGTGGGGCGGCCGGATGCCATCGAGCCGCAGCTCAGGAAGCTGCACGCGCAGAACCATCCGCGCGTGACCGTGGTGGCCGCCACCGAAGTGATCACGATGGACGACCCGGTCGAGGTCGCGCTGCGCAAGAAGAAGGATTCGTCGATGCGCGTCGCGGTGACCCAGGTCAAGGAAGGCCGCGCCGACGCCTGCATCTCGGCCGGCAACACCGGCGCGCTGATGGCGGTGTCGCGCTATGTGCTCAAGACGCTCGAAGGCATCGAGCGCCCGGCCATCGCCACCACGATCCCGAACGAGCAGGGCTGGGGCACCACGGTGCTGGACCTCGGCGCCAATGCCGACTGCGAACCCGAACATCTGCTGCAATTCGCCCGCATGGCCGAGGCCATGGTGGCAGTGGTCGACCACAAGGAACACCCGACGGTCGGCCTGCTGAACATCGGCGAGGAAGTGATCAAGGGCAACGAGGTGGTCAAGCGCGCCGGCGAGCTGCTGCGCGCCTCGGAGCTGAACTTCTACGGCAACGTCGAGGGCAACGACATCTTCAAGGGCACCACCGACATCGTGGTGTGCGACGGCTTCGTCGGCAACGTGGCGCTCAAGAGCACCGAAGGCCTGGCCAAGATGATCGGCAGCATGATCAAGGAGGAATTCACCCGCTCCTGGTTCACCAAGCTGCTGGCCGGCATCGCGATGCCGGTGCTGACGCGGCTGGCGCGGCGGCTCGATCCCGCCCGCTACAACGGCGCCTCGCTGCTCGGGCTGCGCGGCCTGGTGATCAAGAGCCACGGTTCCGCCGATGCCCACTCTTTTGAGTGGGCTATCAAACGCGGGTATGATGCGGCCAGGAATGGCGTCATCGCCCGTATTTCGCAGGCGTTCGCCAACAAGACGAGCACCGCGGGCACCGCATCCGCGGGCCAGGAGACGGACCCGCCGGACGCGGGTCGCAGCGCACACGCCGCATGATCCTGCCCTGCATCACCCAGGCAGCGGCGACGCCGGTGCCCCTGGTCCCACGCCCCGCGCGCCAGCACCGGCCAGGCCGGCATGCCGCCGCGCCGGGGTCGCGCTGAGTCCGGCAATACGATCCGACACCACATGACAAGCTACGCAAAAATCATCGGCACGGGGAGCTACCTGCCTCCGCGGCGCGTCACCAATCACGAGCTCGCGGCGCAGCTGGCCGAGAAGGGCATCGAGACCAGCGACGAGTGGATCGTCTCGCGCAGCGGCATCTCGGCGCGCCACTGGGCCGAGCCCGATGTCACCAGCAGCGACCTGGCGGTCAAGGCCGCCGAGCGCGCGCTGGAAGCGGCCGGCATCGATCGCCAGTCGATCGACCTGATCATCGTCGCCACCTCGACGCCGGACTACGTGTTCCCGAGTACCGCCTGCCTGGTGCAGCAGAAGCTCGGCATCACCAACCATTGCGCGGCGTTCGACCTGCAGGCGGTGTGCTCGGGCTTCGCCTATGCGCTCGCCACCGCCGACAAGTTCATCCGCAGCGGCTCGCATCGCAACGTGCTGCTGATCGGCGCCGAAGTGTTCTCGCGCATTCTCGACTTCAACGATCGCACCACCTGCGTGCTGTTCGGCGACGGCGCCGGCGCGGTCGTGCTGACCGCTTCGGACGAGCCCGGCGTGTTGTCCTCGGCGATGCACGCCGACGGCAGCCATGTCGATATCCTGTGCGTGCCGGGCAATGTGGCGGCCGGCAATATCACCGGCAATGCCTTCCTGCACATGGATGGCCAGGCGGTGTTCAAGCTCGCCGTCAGCGTGCTCGACAAGGTCGCGCGCGAAACGCTGGCCGCGGCAGATTTCCCGGCCGAGAAGCTCGACTGGCTGATTCCCCACCAGGCCAATATCCGCATCATGCAGGGCACCGCGAAGAAGCTGGGCCTGCCGCTCGAGCGCATGATCGCGACCGTGCACGAGCACGGCAACACCTCGGCCGCGTCGATTCCGCTGGCGCTCGACGTCGCGGTGCGCGACGGGCGCATCCGCCCCGGCCACCACGTGCTGATGGAAGGCGTGGGCGGCGGTTTCACCTGGGGCGCGGTGCTGCTGCGCATGTAATTCGCAGGCCGGTGCCCGGCATCGGCGCGCGGCAGCCGCTGCGCGACCGGATGCGTGATGGCGCACCGGCGATTCCATTTTCAAACCGATCGGAAACCGATGAAATTCTCATTCGTCTTCCCCGGCCAAGGCTCGCAGTCGGTCGGAATGCTCAATGCCTTCGCCGACAACCCGGTGGTGCGCGCGACGCTGCAGGAAGCGTCCGACGCGCTCGGCCAGGACCTGGCGCGCCTGATCGCCGAAGGTCCGGCCGAAGAGCTGAACCTGACCACCAATACCCAGCCGGTGATGCTGACCGCCGCGGTGGCGATCTACCGCGCCTGGCGCGAGGCCGGCGGCCCGGCCCCGGCGCTGGTGGCCGGCCATAGCCTGGGCGAATATTCGGCGCTGGTCGCCGCCGGCGTGATTCCGTTTGCGGATGCCGTGCCGCTGGTGCGTTTCCGCGCCCAGGCGATGCAGGAAGCAGTGCCGGTGGGCGAGGGCGGCATGGCCGCGATTCTCGGCCTGTCCGACGACGACGTGCGCGCCGCCTGCGCCGAGGCCTCGGCCGCCGGCGTGGTCGAAGCCGTCAACTTCAACGCCCCGGCGCAGGTGGTGATCGCCGGCGCCAAGGCGGCGGTCGAGAAGGCCTGCGAAATCGCCAAGGCCAAGGGCGCCAAGCGCGCGCTGCCGCTGCCGGTCTCGGCGCCGTTCCATTCGTCGCTGCTCAAGCCAGCCTCGGACCGCCTGCGCGAACGCATGGCGGGCCTCACGTTCTCGGCGCCGTCGATCCCGCTGATCAACAACGTCGACGTGGCGATCGTCAACGATCCGGAGGCGATCAAGGACGCGCTGGTGCGTCAGGCCGCGGCGCCGGTGCGCTGGGTCGAGTCGGTGCAGAAGATGGCCGCCGACGGCGTCACGCATGTGATCGAATGCGGCCCGGGCAAGGTGCTGGCCGGCCTGACCAAGCGCATCGACGGCAATCTGGTCGGCGGCGCGATCGTCGATCCGGCCTCGCTGCAGGACACGCTGGCGCTGGTGCGCGGCTGATCCGCGTACGGCAAACGGATACGGCTAGGCCAAGCGAACAAGGAGAAATAACGGGATGAGCAAGACCCTGGACAATCAGGTCGCGCTGGTGACGGGCGCCTCGCGCGGCATCGGCCGCGCGATCGCACTGGAACTGGCCCGGCAGGGCGCGCTGGTGATCGGCACGGCCACCAGCGAGAAGGGCGCCGCCGCGATCGGCGAATACCTGGCCGCCGAGCAGCTCAAGGGCGCCGGCGCGGTGCTCGACGTCAACGACGCGGCGCGCTGCGAGGCGCTGATCGACGAGATCGTCAAGAATCACGGTGGCATCCATATCCTGGTCAACAATGCCGGCATCACGCAGGACCAGCTGGCGATGCGGATGAAGGACGAGGACTGGAGCGCGGTGATCGACACCAATCTGACGGCGGTATTCCGCCTGTCGCGCGGTGTGCTGCGGCCGATGATGAAGGCCCGCGGCGGACGCATCATCAACATCACCTCGGTGGTCGGCTCGACCGGCAATCCGGGCCAGATGAACTATGCTGCGGCCAAGGCGGGCGTGGAAGGCATGACGCGGGCGCTGGCCCGCGAGATCGGCAGCCGCAACATCACCGTCAATTGCGTCGCACCGGGGTTTATCGATACCGATATGACCAAGGTGCTGTCGGAAGAGCAGCATGCCGCGCTCAAGACCCAGATTCCGCTCGGCAGGCTCGGTCAGCCGGAGGACATCGCCAACGCGGTGGCTTTCCTGGCCGGTCCGCAGGCGGCTTATGTGACCGGCACCACGCTGCATGTCAACGGTGGCATGTATATGAACTGAGGGGGCGCGACGCCTTGGCGTCACCCCCTTTTTTAGAAGAACGGGCGCATTTCTTGCGAAAGACTGCGGACGGCATTTTCACGGGCCAAACCTGCTAAAATGCGCCCACTTTTTTGTCGAACTTCCCTGGAGGGCTAAATGGACAATATCGAACAACGCGTCAAGAAGATCGTGGCAGAGCAACTCGGCGTCGCCGAAGCCGACATCAAGAACGAATCCTCGTTCGTGAACGACCTCGGCGCCGACTCGCTGGACACGGTTGAACTCGTGATGGCGTTGGAAGATGAATTCGGCATGGAAATTCCCGATGAGGAAGCCGAAAAGATCACGACCGTGCAGCAGGCCATCGACTACGCCTCGGCGCACGTCAAGGCGTAAGCCTGTCGTATCCGGATTCCGGGCCACAGAAAACGGGCGAAGGGGTCGTCAGATCCCGTTGTGCCGTTTTCTGTGGCTTTCGTTTGTTCGAGCAAGCGGAGTTGCGGTGGAGCTGAACCTGGCTCCATCAGCGGCCATCGTGCCGCCGCGCTGGCGGCCCCGGATCGGGTCCGTCGGTCCGGCCGGCATGTTGGCCGATGCGCCGGTCCGCCGGCGCGGCGGAATCGCCATGGCGCCTTCACGGTGCCGCGGGCTGCCGCCCGTTCCGCCTTGCCTCATCCACCCGTAGGAAATCATAGTGAGCCGTCGTCGCGTCGTCGTCACCGGGCTCGGCCTTGTGTCTCCGGTCGGAAACACGGTTGCCGAAGGCTGGGCCAATCTGGTTGCCGGCAAGTCCGGCATTGCCACCATCACCAAATTCGATCATTCCGCGCTGGCGGTGCATTTCGCCGGCGAGGTGAAGGGCTTCAACGTCGAGGACTACATCCCGGCCAAGGAAGCGCGCCATATGGATACCTTCATCCACTATGGCATCGCGGCCGGCACCCAGGCCCTGCGCGACAGCGGCCTGGAAGTGACCGAGGCCAACGCCGATCGCATCGGCGTGCTGGTCGGCTCGGGCATCGGCGGCCTGCCCATGATCGAGGATACGCACGCGGAGCTGACCAACCGCGGCCCGCGCCGGATTTCGCCCTTCTTCGTGCCCGGCTCGATCATCAACATGATCTCCGGCCACCTGTCGATCAACCATAACCTCAAGGGCCCGAACCTGGCCGCCGTGACCGCCTGCACCACCGGGCTGCACAGCATCGGCCTGGCCGCGCGGCTGATCGAGGCGGGCGACGCCGACGCGATGCTCGCCGGCGGTGCGGAATCGACCGTGTCGCCGCTGGGTATCGGCGGTTTCGCCGCGGCGCGGGCGCTGTCGACCCGCAACGACGATCCGGCAGCCGCCTCGCGTCCGTGGGATGTCGATCGCGACGGCTTCGTGCTGGGCGAAGGCGCCGGCGTGATGATGCTCGAGGAGTACGAGTCGGCCAAGGCGCGCGGCGCCAAGATCTACGCCGAACTGTCCGGCTTCGGCATGAGCGGAGACGCGTTCCACATGACGGCGCCGAGCACCGACGGTCCGCGCCGCTGCATGGTCAATGCGCTGAAGAACGCGGGCATCAACCCGGACGAAGTGCACTACCTGAACGCGCACGGCACCTCGACGCCGCTGGGCGACAAGAACGAGTCCGACGCGATCAAGCTTGCCTTCGGCGAGCACGCCTACAAGATCGCGGTGAACTCCACCAAGTCGATGACCGGCCATCTGCTGGGCGGCGCCGGCGGCCTGGAGTCGGTCTTCACGGTGTTGGCGCTGCATCACCAGGTCGCGCCGCCGACGATCAACATCTTCAATCAGGACCCCGAGTGCGATCTCGATTACGTGCCGAACACCGCGCGTGAGATGAAGATCGACGTGGCCGTCAAGAACAACTTTGGCTTCGGCGGTACCAACGGCACGCTCGTCTTCCGTCGTGCCTGAAGCCGGCGCCCGCCGGCCCCTCCCTTGCTTGCTGTCCCTGGGACGTCATCCGCAGCGTTGGCTGCTGACGGCGTTCCTGGGCTGCGAGCTTGCCGCGCTGCTGTGGTTGCTGTGGCGGGCAAGGCAGGGTTGGGCGGCGGGCGAGACGGCGCCGCTGTGTTGGGCGGTCCTGGCAGTGGCTGCTGTGCTGTCGGGTGGCCGTACCTGGCGAGGGGCGTGGCGGGCGGCGGCATGCCGCCTTGCCGGCGTCGCGCCGGGCGGTTCGGCGGCTCGGATCGTCGTCGCGTTGCCCGACGGCGGACAAGTCAGGGCCCGCGTGGTGGCGTGCTGGCAGTTGGGTGGGGTTGCCGCGGTGCTTCGGCTGGCGCCTGTGGAGTCCGGGCAAGCCGCCGTGCCGCCCGTGCTGGTGATGGGCAGCGGTGGCGTTCCGGACGATCGGGACAGCGCTTCCGGTGCCTCGCGGCGAGCGATGCTGCGGGCGCTGCATGCGTCCTCTGGGCCGCTTTGAACACGATCGGCGGCCCAAGCGGTGCCGCTTAATGCATACTGACGCCCGGTGGCATTCGCCCCGGCTGTCAATACGCTTTTCGCTCCGCGGCGGTTTCGCGGGGTGCGGCGTAGGTAAAATACAACGTTTGTTTTGACAGCGATACCAAGAGATACACTGCAGGTGAACTATTCGTGAGCGAACGCGAAGCCGACCAGCTCCTTGTTGAACGCGTCCAGCAGGGCGACAAGCGGGCCTTTGAACTGCTGGTGGCCAAATACCACCGCAAGATCATCCGGTTGATCTCGCGTCTGGTCAGGGACCCCGCTGAAGTGGAGGATGTGGCGCAGGATGCCTTTATCAAGGCATATCGCGCCTTGCCCCAATTCCGCGGGGAATCGGCGTTCTACACCTGGCTGTATCGGATCGCTGTCAACACGGCCAAAAACTACCTGGCCACGCAGGGCCGCCGGCCCGAGGCGTCCAGCGACATCGATGCCGAAGAGGCTGAAACTTTTGCGGATGGTGAGCAACTAAGGGATATCAATACGCCGGAGTCGATGCTCCATACGCGCCAGGTGGCAGACACCGTCAACCGCGCCATGGAGGCCCTGCCGGAGGAATTGCGAACCGCCATCACGCTGCGCGAGATCGAAGGCCTCAGCTACGAGGAAATCGCCGAAGCGATGGGGTGTCCGATCGGTACGGTCAGATCGCGCATTTTCCGGGCACGCGAAGCGATTGCGGAAAAATTACGCCCGCTGCTGGGAACGGCAGAAGGCAAGCGGTGGTAGAAGTCAAAGACATGTCGTGCGGCCAGCGTTGCAGCCTGCTCCTGCATCGAGAAGCGACAGTATTGTGACGGGATTGTTCGGTGTTCGATGGTTATCGAGGGGTTGGAAATGGGTCAGGCTCACAGGCAATCGGTTCATGCGCCCGAGGCAGCGGAGCAGATTTCCGCATTGATCGACGGCGAACTGGCGCCGCATGAATTCGAGGCCGTGCTGGCGCTCGCGAAAAGCGAGCCGGGCCAGGAGCAATGGTCGGTGTTCCAGTTGATCGGCGATACGCTGCGTTCCGAGGAGCTGGCCCATGCCGGCTCGACCGCGGCCTTCGTGTCGCGCTTCGCCAGCCGTCTTGAAGACGAGCCGCATCTGCTGGCGCCGGCCGCGCTGGCCGATGCGCCGGTACGCCGCCACCGTCTGCTGTTGCGCCCGTCGTGGGTGCGCCGCGTGATGCCGGGCACCGCGATCGCGGCCGCCGTCGCGGCGGTCAGCTGGGTGGTGGTGCCGCAAATGCGCGATGCCGATCCGGCCGCGCCCGGCGCCATCGTCGCCAGCACCAGTGAAGGCGTCCCCGCGGCGCCCAAGGCCGCCGGCGTGCTGACCGTCGCCGCCGATGCCGGCCAGATGATTCGCGATCCGCGCCTGGACGAGTACCTGCGGGCTCACCGGGTGTCCGTGACGACCAACGCCATGGTGCCGACCATGCGCAACGTCGCCAATAGTGCAAGCTTCTCTCAGGACAACACGCAGGAATAATGCCGGACATGCAAAAAGGATGGGCGCCCGCCCATGCAGCGGGCGCACAAGGAATAAGGGCCCTGAGGAGGTCCTTTTTTCTCGCCTTGTGCCTGACGGCCGCGGTGGCGACGGCGCAGACGCCCGAGCCCACGCTGGCGCGCCGCGATGCCGCGGCCTGGCTTGGCAAGATCCACCGCGCCGCGCAGCGCGAAAACTACGTCGGTACTCTGATCTACCAGCGTGGCAGCGTGATGCATGCCTCGCGCATCCAGCATTTCAGCGATCTGGTGCACAACGAGTACGAGCGGCTCGAGACGCTCGACGGCAAGCCGCGCGAGGTCCTGCGCCAGAACGACATCGTCCATAGCCTGATCCCCGAAGCCAAGCTCGTGGTGGTCGAGCGCCAGGACGCCAAGGACCGTTTCCCGGCACTGCTTGCCACCAACAAGGGCGATGTGCTCGATCTCTACGAGATGCGCAGGCTGTCGCCCGAACGCGTGGCGGGCATGGAATGCGAAGTCTTCTCGCTGGTGCCGCACGACGGCGCCCGCTATGCGGTCCGCCTCTGGGCCGAGAAGCATTCCGGCCTGCTGATGCGGGCGCAGACCATCGGCGAGGGCGGCAAGGTGCTCGAGCAGGTCGCGTTCTCGCAGATCGAGATCGGCGTGCCGTCCGAAAAGCAGAAGATCCTCGGCGCGATCAAGAGCGCCGCCAACTGGCAGCGCTACGAGATCAACTACCAGCCGGCCAATATCGCCGAAGAGGGCTGGCTGATCACGGTGCCAATCAAGGGTTTCCAGAAGATTCGCGAGGTCCGTCGCCCGCTGGGCGACCTGCGCAGCGCGCAAGGCAGCGGCCGCGAACAGGTGTTCGAGGTGCTGCAGGTCGTCTACAGCGATGGCCTGACCGGGCTGTCGGTATTCATCGAACCGGTATCGGAACAGCGGGTGCGCCGCGAGGGCGTTGCCTCGCTGGGCGCGACCCAGGTGGTGGTGCGCAAGGTCGCCGATTTCTGGATCACCGTCGTCGGCGAGGTGCCGGCGGCCACGGTCAAGCAGTTCGCGGCCGCGGTGGAATACCGCGCGCCCAAGCCACGCTGAGCCGGGATGCGGCGCGCGCCGGCGCGCCCGCCTGCACACGCCGGGCAATTCTTCGGATGTTCTCCGCACGGTTGCGTGGACACCCTTCGGGCTGGCCCTGACTGGACCGGACGCCCCGGCTTGCTTACCCTGTTACGCTGAACTCGCGGGAGTCGACCATGTCGTCAAACTATTACGCCGTGGCCAGGACCATGGCATTGGCCGCCGTGCTGGCGGCGGGTCCCATGCTGGCCACGCCGGTCCATGCGCAGGCCACCGCTTCCAATTACAGCCTGCCCGACTTCACCGACCTGGTGGAGCGCGTCAGCCCGGCCGTGGTCAATATCCGCACCACCGAGCGCGTGCGTTCGCGCGGCATGACGCCCGAGGACGAGGAGATGGCCGAGTTCTTCCGGCGCTTCTTCGGCATCCCGATGCCGGGCGCGCCGACGCCGCCGGGGACGCCGCGCCGCGGCCAGCCGCCGCAGGGCGAGGAGCAGAGCCGCGGCGTCGGCTCGGGCTTCATCATCAGCCAGGACGGCTACGTGATGACCAACGCCCACGTGGTCGCCGACGCCGAGACCATCTACGTCACGCTGCCCGACAAGCGCGAGTTCAAGGCAAGGCTGATCGGCACCGACCGGCGCACCGACGTCGCGCTGCTGAAGGTCGATGCCAATGGCCTGCCGCGCCTGCAGATGGGCGATTCGAACAAGATCCGCGTCGGCGAATGGGTGCTGGCGATCGGCTCGCCGTTCGGCCTGGACAACAGCGTGACCGCCGGCATCGTCTCGGCCAAGGGGCGCGACACCGGCGACTACCTGCCGTTCATCCAGACCGACGTCGCGGTCAACCCCGGCAACTCGGGCGGACCGCTGATCAATCTGCGCGGCGAGGTGATCGGCATCAATTCGCAGATCTACAGCCGCAGCGGCGGCTACATGGGCATCTCGTTCGCGATTCCGATCGACGAGGCGCTGCGCGTCAGCGAGCAGCTGAAGTCGACCGGCAAGGTCACGCGCGGCCGTATCGCGGTGGCGATCGGCGACGTCACCAAGGAAGTCGCCGATTCGCTGGGCCTGGGCCGGGCGCGCGGTGCACTGGTCGGCAGCGTCGAGCCGGGCGGTCCGGCGGAGAAGGCCGGCATCGAGGCGGGCGACATCATCCTGAAGTTCAACGGCCGCGATATCGAACGCGCCTCGGACCTGCCGCGCCTGGTCGGCGAGACCAAGCCGGGTACGCGCGTGCCCATGCAGCTGTGGCGCAAGGGCGGGACCCGCGAGGTCACCATCACGGTGGCGGAGCTGGAGCCGGATGCCAAGCCGCGCCCGCGCGCCGGCACCACGCCGGGCGATGACGGCGCGGCGGGCGCCAAGCCCAATGCGCTGGGACTGGTGGTCGGCGATCTGTCCGAGGCCAGGTTGCGCGAGCTGAAGATCAAGTCCGGCGTCGAGGTCCAGGCGGCCGAAGGCGTCGCGGCACGTGCCGGCATTCGTCCCGGCGACGTGATCCTGCGCCTGGGCGACACCGATGTGACCAGCGCCCGCCAGTTCAACGAACTGGTGCGCGGCCTGGACAAGAGCCGGATGGCGGCGGTCTTCGTGCGCCGCGGCGACGCCACCCAGGTGCTGACGCTGCGCCCGAACGGCGGCGCACGCTGAGGCAGGCCGAGTCGGTTGAAGGGAGCCGGGTCGGACCGAGGCCGACTGGCGCGAAAAAAACGCCCCAGATATGCGCTCCGGCCGTCCCCGCGAAAGCGGGGCGCCGGCGCCTTTCCGGGCGGACTTCGCGGTCGGTCCAGGGCGCTTTTCTGCGTCCGGACGACCGCGATATCGATGCCGCCGTCGTTGCCACGGCATTTTCCCGCTTCGCTCTGCGATTGAGCACCGGGACCCCCTTGAAAATCCGGTAAAATCGCCGTCTGGCGCGAAAGCCGCCGACCCTGTGAAACGGTCGGGCCCAAGCGCCACCAACCTGCGGCCGGGCCCAGGCGCGCCCGGCGGGCCGCCCGTCCCTCCGCCCATGACATGCTGTGCCGCGGCCGGATGCGCGTACGTCGCCATCGCCCGTTGCCAATGCGCTGCCGCGGCGCTCCCCTGACCAACCGATGGACCATATCCGTAACTTTTCGATCATTGCCCATATCGACCACGGGAAATCGACCCTGGCCGATCGCATCATCCAGCTGTGCGGAGGCCTTTCCGACCGCGAAATGGAGGCCCAGGTCCTGGATTCGATGGATATCGAAAAGGAGCGGGGCATCACGATCAAGGCCCAGACCGCGGCGCTGAGCTACAAGGCGCGCGACGGCAAGCTCTACAACCTGAACCTGATCGACACGCCGGGACACGTCGACTTCAGCTACGAAGTCAGCCGCTCGCTGTCCGCCTGCGAAGGCGCGCTGCTGGTGGTCGACGCCTCGCAGGGCGTCGAGGCCCAGACCGTGGCCAACTGCTATACCGCGATCGAGCTCGGCGTCGAGGTCGTCCCGGTGCTCAACAAGATCGACCTCCCGCAGGCCGATCCCGACAACGCGATCCAGGAAATCGAGGACGTGATCGGCATCGACGCGCACGACGCGACCCCGTGCTCGGCCAAGACCGGCCAGGGCGTCGAGGACGTGATCGAGGCGCTGATCGCCAAGGTGCCGCCGCCCAAGGGCGACCCCGACGCGCCGCTGCAGGCGCTGATCATCGATTCGTGGTTCGACAACTACGTCGGCGTGGTGATGCTGGTGCGCGTGGTCAACGGCACGCTGCGTCCCAAGGACAAGGTGCTGCTGATGGCCAACGGCTCGCAGCATCTGGTCGAGCAGGTCGGCATCTTCTCGCCCAAGTCGATTCCGCGCGAGGCGCTGTCGGCCGGGCAGGTGGGCTTCGTGATCGCCGGCATCAAGGAACTGAAGGCGGCCAAGGTCGGCGACACGATCACCACGGTGACGCGCAAGGCCGAGGCGCCGCTGCCGGGCTTCAAGGAAGTCAAGCCGCAGGTGTTCGCCGGCCTCTATCCGGTCGAGGCCAACCAGTACGAGGCGCTGCGCGAATCGCTGGAGAAGCTGCGCCTGAACGATGCCTCGCTGCAGTTCGAGCCCGAGGTCTCGCAGGCGCTGGGCTTCGGCTTCCGCTGCGGTTTCCTCGGCCTGCTGCATATGGAGATCGTGCAGGAGCGGCTCGAGCGCGAGTTCGACATGGACCTGATCACCACCGCGCCGACGGTGGTCTACCAGGTGCAGATGCGCGACGGCACCATGGCGCAGGTCGAGAACCCGGCCAAGATGCCCGACCCCAGCAAGATCGACGCGATCCTGGAACCGATCGTCACGGTCAACCTGTACATGCCGCAGGATTACGTCGGCTCGGTGATCACGCTGTGCACGCAGAAGCGGGGCACGCAGGTCAACATGAGCTACCACGGCAAGCAGGTGCAGCTGACCTACGAGATTCCGATGGCCGAGATCGTGCTCGATTTCTTCGACCGGCTCAAATCGGTATCGCGCGGCTATGCGTCGATGGATTACGAGTTCAAGGAGTACCGCGTTTCCGATGTGGTCAAGGTCGATATCCTGATCAACGGCGACAAGGTCGATGCGCTCTCGATCATCGTGCACCGTTCCAATTCGCAATACCGGGGCCGCGAAGTTGCCGCGAAGATGCGCGAGATCATTCCGCGCCAGATGTACGACGTCGCCATCCAGGCGGCGATCGGCTCGAACATCATCGCGCGCGAAAACGTCAAGGCGCTGCGCAAGAACGTGCTGGCCAAATGCTATGGCGGCGATATCTCGCGCAAGAAGAAACTGCTGGAAAAGCAGAAGGCCGGCAAGAAGCGCATGAAGCAGGTCGGCACGGTGGAAATTCCGCAGGAAGCGTTCCTGGCCATCCTGCAGGTGGAAGAGAAATGACGCGCCGGACGGCAAGCGTGGCGAATCGGCGCAGCGCCGGTCCAGCCCACACGCCCTCCGGTTCGTACCAATAAGATTTCGCCAACGATCTAGCCGTCATGAATTTTGCACTGATCCTTTTTGTGCTGGTGGTCATCACCGGTATTGCCTGGGTAGCCGACAAGCTGGTGTTTCAGAAGCAGCGCCGCGTTTCGGCGCAGGCCGCGCTGGCCGAGTTCGATGCGCGCCGCGCCGCGATGCCGGGGCACGGCTCCGGCGCCGACTTCGAATCCTCGCGCAGCCGGCTGGCCGAGGAAAAGCTGCGCCAGCCCTGGTGGCTCGAATATTCGGCCAGCTTCTTCCCGGTGATCCTGGCCGTGTTCGTGCTGCGCTCGTTCGTGGTCGAGCCGTTCAAGATCCCGTCCGGCTCGATGATCCCGACGCTGCTGATCGGTGACTTCATCCTGGTCAACAAGTACGAATACGGCCTGCGCCTGCCGGTGATCAACAAGAAGATCGTCTCGCTGGGCGAGCCGCAGCGCGGCGACGTGATGGTGTTCCGCTATCCGAAGGATCCGTCGCTCGATTACATCAAGCGCGTGATCGGCGTGCCCGGCGATGTGGTGACCTATGAAAACAAGCGGCTGACCGTCAACGGCAAGCCGGCGCAATACGACGCGCTGCCCGACTATCTGGACGAGGAACGGCTGTCGTATTCCAAGCATTACAAGGAAACCCTGCCGGGCGGCGCGCCCCATGGCATCCTGAACGACGCCGACCGGCCGGCCTTCGTGGCCGGTGCCGACCCGGATTTTCCCTTCCGCGAAAACTGCACTTACAATCAGCAGGGCGTGACCTGCAAGGTGCCCTCGGGTCACTATTTCGTCATGGGGGATAACCGGGACAACAGCCTGGATTCGCGCTATTGGGGCTTCGTGCCGGACGAGAATATCGTCGGCAAGGCATTCCTGATCTGGATGAATCTCGGCAACCTGGGCCGGGTGGGGTCGTTCCAATAAACGGCGGCCGCCGGCCGGAGCGCGCCATTCGATTACCTCTTCGGGAACGCAGTACTGACATGAACCTCGACGCCTTGCAGCAACGACTCGGCTACCGTTTCAGCAAGCCCGAATTGCTGCAGCAGGCGCTGACGCACCGCAGCCATAGCGCGCACCACAACGAGCGGCTGGAATTCCTCGGCGACTCGGTGCTGAACTGCGCCGTCGCGGACATGCTGTACGGCATGTTCGGCAAGCTCGACGAGGGCGACCTGTCGCGGGTGCGGGCCAATCTGGTCAAGCAGCAGGCGCTGTACGAGATCGCGCAGATGCTGCAGCTGTCCGAGTCGCTGCGGCTGGGCGAGGGCGAGCTGAAAAGCGGCGGTTTCCGCCGCCCCTCGATCCTCGCGGACGCCCTCGAAGCCATCGTCGGCGCGGTCTTTCTCGACGCCGGTTTCGAGGCCGCCCGCAGCCTGATCCGCAAGCTCTATATCCCGATCCTCGAGCAGGTCGATCCCCGCACGCTCGGCAAGGACGCCAAGACGCTGCTGCAGGAATACCTGCAGGGCCACAAGATCGCGCTGCCCCAGTACAACGTGATCGCTACCCACGGCGCCGCCCATAACCAGCAGTTTGAAGTCGAATGCATCGTGCCTAAACTGGAGGTGCAGGTATTCGGCACCGGGGCCTCGCGCCGCGCCGCCGAACAGGCCGCCGCCAAGCTGGCGCTGGAAGAGGTGCAGCGGCTGGTGCCCCAGCTGCTCAAGCGCAGCCGCGCCGAACGCACCGGCAAGACCCGCAAGCAGCCCGTTCCCCCGGATCCGCAGTTGTCTCTCAGGTTGAAGGAATGACCGAATCGAATCGCCCGCAGCCGGAGTCCACGGACTCCGCGGCGGCAAACCCGCCCGCGGCATTCCGCTGCGGCACCGTGGCCATCGTCGGACGGCCCAACGTCGGCAAGTCGACCCTGGTCAATGCGCTGGTCGGCCAGAAGATCAGCATCACCTCCCGCAAGGCCCAGACCACGCGCCATCGGCTGGTCGGCATCCAGACCACCGACGATACGCAGTACGTGTTCGTCGATACGCCGGGCTTCCAGACCCGGCATGCCAGCGCCCTGAACCGTTCGCTCAATCGCGCCGTGACCTCGACGCTGTCGTCGGTCGACCTGGTGCTGTTCGTGGTCGAGGCCGGCCAGTACGGGCCCGACGACGAGAAGGTGCTGACGCTGCTGCCGCGCAATACGCCGGTGCTGCTGGTGGTCAACAAGATCGACCGGCTGCCCGGCGACCGGCGTTCGGAGATCATGTTCCCCTTCCTCGAGAAGATGGGACACCAGTTTCCGTTCCGCGAGGTGGTGCCGATGTCGGCCAAGACGCGCGACCATATCGAACGCCTGCTCGGCATCATCCGGCCCTATCTGCCGGAAGGCGAGCCGATGTACGACACCGACGCGCTGACCGACCGCAGCGAACGCTTCCTCGCCTCGGAAATCATCCGCGAGAAGGTGTTCCGCTGGACCGGCGACGAGCTGCCGTACACCAGCACCGTCGTGATCGACAAGTTCGAGACCGAAGGCCGGCTGCGGCGCGTGTTCGCCACCATCCTGGTCGAGCGCGATGCGCACAAGGCGATGGTGATCGGCAGCAAGGGCGCCAAGCTCAAGCAGATCTCCACCGAGGCGCGCCTGGACATGGAAAAGCTGTTCGACGGCAAGGTCTACCTGGAGCTGTGGATCAAGGTCAAGAGCGGCTGGGCCGACAACGAAGCCGGATTGCGTGCCTACGGATATGAGTGACCGCCCGGCGGTCCCGGCGCCTGCGCGGCGCGGGACCGCCTCCGGGCGCCGCGCGGACCCGGTGGCAGAGGAAGCCGCCGAAGTGCTCGACAGCGTCGGCGCCGAGCTGGCCGGCGCGCGCGCGATGATGGATCGCGCGATGCGGATCGTACCGGCGCGCACCGAGCTGCGCGTGGTCAATCAGCCGGGCTTCGTGCTGCATGCCTGGCCGTATCGCGAAACCAGCCTGATCGTCGATGTCTTCACGCGCGACCATGGCCGCATGGCGCTGGTCGCCAAGGGCGCCAAGCGCCCGCATTCTGCGCTGCGCGCGGTGCTGCAGCATTTCCTGCCGATCTCGCTGTCGTGGAGCGGGCGCGGCGAGGTCAAGACACTGACCAAGGCGGAGTGGATCGGCGGCATGCCGCCGCTGGCCGGCGAGGCCCTGCTGTCCGGCTTCTATCTGAACGAATTGCTGCTGCGCTTCTGCCCGCGCGAGGACGCGCACGAAGCGCTGTTCCGCCATTACATGGCGACGCTGACGCGGCTGGGGCAGGGCGAGCCGGCCGGACTGGTGCTGCGCGGGTTCGAGCGCGTGCTGCTGCAGGAGACCGGCTTCGCGGTGGCCTTCGACCGCTGTACCTCGACCGGCGAGGCGGTGCAGCCGGGGCTCGACTACGTCTACCAGCCGGAGCGCGGCGTGCGGCGCGCGCATGCCAGCGATCCATCGTCGTGGCCGGTGGTATCGGGGCAGACGCTGCTCGACATGTCCCGCGACGACTACAGCCGGCCGCAGACCGTCACGCAGGGCCGCGCGCTGATGCGCTTTCTTCTGCATTATCATCTGCAAGGCGTGCCACTGAAGACGCGCCAGATCCTGATCGACCTGCAAGCCCTGTGATCTCCCTATGATTTTCCACGCTCATCCTGGCGTCATTGCGCTCGGCGTCAACATCGACCACGTTGCGACGCTGCGCAACGCGCGCGGCACCGTCTATCCGGATCCGATCCAGGCCGCGCTGCAGGCCGAGGAGGCCGGCGCGGACCTAATCACGCTGCATCTGCGCGAGGACCGCCGCCATATCCGCGATGCCGACGTGCGCGCGCTGCGGCCGCAGCTGGCCACGCGGATGAACCTCGAATGCGCGCTGACCCCGGAGATGCTGGACATCGCCTGCGAGATCCGTCCGCAGGACGTCTGCCTGGTGCCCGAGCGCCGCGAGGAAGTGACCACCGAAGGCGGGCTCGACGTGGCGGGGCGATTCGAGCAGGTCAAGGCGGCGTGCCGCCAGCTGGCCGATGCGGGCATCCGCGTGTCGCTGTTCATCGATGCGCAGGCCGAGCAGATCGAGGCCGCCGCCGCCAGCGGCGCGCCCGTGATCGAGCTGCATACCGGCCGCTATGCCGATGCCGAGACGCCCGACGCGCAGGCGCTGGAATTCCGCCGCATCGCCGACGGCGTCGAAACGGGCCTGAAGCACGGCCTGGTGGTCAACGCCGGCCATGGCCTGCACTACACCAATGTGCAGCCGATCGCCGCGCTGCCCGGCATTGCGGAACTCAATATCGGCCACGCCATCGTCGCCCACGCGGTGTTCGCCGGCTGGCAGAACGCGGTGCGCGAGATGAAGGCGATCATGGTCGCCGCCCGGCTCGGCACGCGCTATCCCGCGCCGAAGGCTCCGGCGTGATCTACGGCGTCGGCACCGACATCATCCAGATCGAGCGCGTGCGCGGCGTGATGGCCCGCACCGGCGGCCGCTTCGCCGAGAAGGTGCTGGGCCCGCAGGAGCTTGCCGTCTATCATCGGCGCCGCGCGCGCGTCGAAAAGCGCGGCCTGGCCTTCCTGGCGACGCGTTTCGCCGCCAAGGAGGCCTTCTCCAAGGCGATCGGCCTGGGCATGCATTGGCCGATGACCTGGCGCGCGATGGAACTGCTGAACCTGCCGTCCGGCGAGCCCTATGCGCACTGCCACGGCGAACTGGCGCAATGGCTGGACGAACGCGGCCTGACGGTGCGCGTCAGCGTCAGCGACGAACACGACTATGCGGTCGCCTTCGCGATCGCGGAACGGACCGGGCCGGCCGAGACCTCGGGCGTGTCCCTACCCAGATAACTCCCTCTCTTTCACCGATGACCAAGAAGAACGCAGGCAAGCGACCGGGCCCGGTCGTGCTGGATGTCAAGGGCAAGCAGCTGGACGCCGACGATGCGCGCCGCATCTCGCATCCGCTGACCGGCGGCGTGATCCTGTTCGCGCGCAACTTCGAGTCGCGCGCGCAACTGGTGTCGCTGACGCGCGAGATTCGCGCGCTGCGCGACGACGTGCTGATCTGCATCGACCATGAAGGCGGGCGGGTGCAGCGCTGCAAGACGGACGGCTTCACCCATCTGCCGGCGATGGCCAGGCTCGGCGAGCTGTGGGATCGGGACGTGCTGGCCGCGACCCGCGCGGCAGTGGCGTGCGGCTATGTGCTGGCGGCCGAGCTGCGCGCCTGCGATATCGACCTGTCGTTCACGCCGGTGCTCGATCTCGATTACGGGCGCAGCGGCGTGATCGGCGATCGCGCCTTCCACGCGGATCCGCGCGTGGTGGCGATGCTGGCCAACCATCTGACCCACGGCCTGCTGCTGGCCGGCATGGCCAACTGCGGCAAGCATTTCCCGGGGCACGGCCACGTCGAGGCGGATTCGCATGTCGCGGTGCCGGTCGACGAGCGCACGCTGGACGAAATCCTGGAACAGGACGTGCGGCCGTATCAATGGATGGGTATGACGCTGGCCTCGGTGATGCCGGCCCACGTGATCTACCCGAAGGTCGATCCCAATCCCGCCGGCTTCTCGCGCTATTGGCTGCAGGACATCCTGCGCGGCCAGCTCGGCTTCGAGGGCGTGATCTTCAGCGACGACCTCAGCATGGAAGGCGCCAGCGTCGCCGGCACCGTCACGCAGGGCGCGCGTGCCGCGCTGGATGCCGGTTGCGACATGGTGCTGATCTGCAATCATCCCGAGCGCGCCGACCAGTTGCTGGCCGAGCTCGACGTGTCGATCGACAAGGCCTCGCAACGGCGCGTGCGCCGGCTGTTCGCGCGCGGCAAGGCGATGGACTGGAACAAGCTCGAGCAGGACGCGGGCTATCGCAGCGCGCTGCGGCAGCTGCGCGACGAGGCGCTGATCGGCTGAGGCCGCAGCGCTCGCGGCAATCATCGCGCCGCAACGAAAAAGGGCAGCCGGTCGGGCTGCCCTTTTTTCGTCTCGGCACGGACCGCGAGGGTCCGTCTGCCTCGCCTTAGTTGGCGCGGCTGCGGTATTCGCCGGTACGGGTGTCGATTTCGATCTTGTCGCCGATATTGCAGAACAGCGGCACCTGCAGTTCGAAGCCGGTATTGATCTTGGCGTTCTTCAGCACCTTGCCCGACGAGGTATCGCCCTTGACGGCGGGCTCGGTGTAGACGATCTCGCGCACCAGCGTGGTCGGCATTTCGACCGAGATGGCCTTGTCGTTGTAGAACACCACTTCGACGTTCATGCCGTCTTCGAGGTAGTGCAGGGCATCGCCCATGTTGTCGCTTTCGACTTCGTACTGGTTGTAGTCGGCGTCCATGAACACGTACATCGGGTCGGCGAAGTACGAGTAGGTGCATTCCTTGCGATCCAGCACGACCACTTCGAACTTGTCGTCGGCCTTGAACACGGCCTCGCCCGGTGCGTCGGTCAGCAGGTTCTTGTACTTCATCTTGACGACCGCGGCGTTGCGGCCCGACTTGTTGTACTCGGCCTTCTGCACGACCATCGGATCGGCACCGATCATGAACACGTTACCGACGCGGAGTTCCTGTGCGGTTTTCATCTGAACTAATCTTCCTGAATTAAAAATGTCTGGGAGTTCGGCGTGGCGAGGGCGCGCCGGGGCGGCGCGTTCGCGATCCGTGCTCAGTTCCGCGCGGGGCCCGCAGGCTCGGACGCCGTCAGGCGCCGTGCGGGCAACCCAGGATTTCCAGCCCGGTCGCCATCAAATCAACCCGCTATTTTACCCGACTTTCGCAAAACGCTACGAGGTTCGCTGCGAGATCGCCCAGCGCGGCCAGGCTGTGCTGCCAGCGCTGCGCCGTGCGCGCCAGGCCGGGTAGCGCGTCGCGCAGGCCGTCCCACGCGGCCGCGATGTCCTCGGGCGGCGCGGCGCCGTTCCACACATGCCAGAAGCGCGTCATCGCCTCGGCGTGGGCCGGCTCGCCGATCTGCTGCCGATACAGCGCCAGGAAGGCGTCCAGCTTGACGCGATGGGCGTCGTCGGCCTGCGGATAGATGTGCCAGACGAAGGGGCGCGCGGCCCATTGGGCGCGCACGAACGAGTCCTCGCCGCGAACGAAGTTGACATCGCAGGCCCACAGCAATTCGTCGAACTGCTCCTGGGGCAGGAAAGGCACCTGCTGCAGATGCAGCCGGCCCAAGGTGCAGGCCGCCCCGGGCGACGCTGCCGCCGCGGCGTCCGTGCCCGCCCAGGCGAACGCCTGCTGCGCCGCCGGGCCGGACGGCATCAGGCACTGCACCGGCTCGTCGCCGTCGCGCCAGCGGGCCAGCAGCGCCGGCAGCGCCGGGTTTGGGTAAGCGAACAGGCTGACCCGGCGCGCGCCGTCGATCGGCGTGACGCCGAGCCGATGCCACAGCCGCGCCTGTGCTGCCGGCGAGTCCGTAAAGCTGCGCCGCTGCATGGCGAGCAGCGATTCGCGCAGCACGCCGCCGGTGCCCGGCTCGAAGCCGGGGAAGAAGAAGTACTTGACCAGCGGCAGGCGCGGATGCGGCGACGCCATGCCGTGATGCTCGCGCACCCAGGGCTCGGCGCTCAGGTATTCGAGATTGACCCACACCGGCTTGCGCGGCGCCTGCGCCATCCGGGCGACGAAGGCCGGCGGCAGCTCGCAGGCGAAGGCCTCGATCACCGCGTCGTGCGGCGCGATGTCGCCCATCGACTCGCCCGCTGACTTGCCTGCCGACTTGCCTGCCAACTCGCCAGCCGACTCGCCAGCCGACTCGCCAGCCGACTCGCCGACGGTCTCTCCGGCCGTTTGGCCTCCGGACTCGCCCGCCGGCCCGCCCAGCCCCTCGTCGCTGCCCGCGACCCAGCGGCGGACCTCGACGCCGGCCAGGCGCTGGCGGTCGGCAGCGGGATCGATGGCCGGCGCCAGGCGCGCAAAGCTGGCCAGATCGTCGACCCACAACCGCACGGCGTGGCCATGCTCCTGCGCGAGTTGGCGGGCCAGCCGCCAGCAGACACCGATGTCGCCGAAGTTGTCGATCACGGTGCAGAAGATGTCCCAGGAGCGGATGGTCATAGGGAAGTCGGCCGTTTCCGGCGCGGGCCAGGCCCGGTGAGGCGAAGGCGGGGCCGCCGGTTTGGCAGGAGGCGGGCGGAATTGCTCTAAACTTGCGATTTTAGAGCCCCGCGAGCCTTCGCGCGTGCAGCGCGTCACGTTTGCGGCGGCCCCTCGCATGTCCCTGCCGCCTTCCCCGATGTCACGTCCGGATCCGCAACCCACTGGCACGCCCGCCGAGGTCGAGCCGCGCATCGACACGCCTGCCGAGGCCGAGCCGCACCTCGACGCGCCCGAGCCAGGGCCCGACACGCCCGGGTCGACGTCGCCCGCCGCCAGGGCTTCGTCGGCCGACGCTTCGGTCGCACCCGCGAAGGCCGGTGCACCGCGGCAGGAGCCGCAGCGCAAGCCGGAGCAGGGGCCGGAGCAGGGGCCGGAGCTTGAACAGGAATCGGAGCAGGAAAGCCACTTCGACCCTCGCCCCGTGATCGCCGCGCTGCCGGGCCTGCCCGGCGTCTACCGCTATTACGACGCGGCCGGCGGCGTGCTCTATGTCGGCAAGGCGCGCGACCTGAAGAAGCGCGTCTCGAGCTATTTCAACAAGACCCAGCTGTCGCCGCGCATCGCGATGATGGTGTCGCGCATCGCCCGCATCGAGACCACGGTGGTCCGCAGCGAGGCCGAGGCGCTGCTGCTCGAGAACAACCTGATCAAGGCGCTGACGCCGCGCTACAACATCCTGTTCCGCGACGACAAGTCGTACCCCCTGCTGAAGCTGTCGGCGCATCGCTATCCGCGCATGGCGTACTACCGCGGCGCGACCGATCGGCGCCACCAGTATTTCGGCCCGTTCCCGAGCGCGCATGCGGTGCGCGAGAGCATGCAGATCCTGCAGAAGGTGTTCCAGCTGCGGACCTGCGAGGACACCGTCTTCAACAACCGCACCCGGCCGTGCCTGCTGCACCAGATCCACCGCTGCACGGCGCCCTGCGTCGGCGCGATCAGCGAGGAGGATTACGCGCGCGACGTGGGCAACGCCGCGCGCTTCCTGCAGGGCCGACAGAAGGAGGTGCTCGAAGGCCTGCAGCAGAAGATGGAGCAGCACGCCGAGCGGCTCGAGTTCGAGCAGGCCGCCGCCGTGCGCGACCAGATCGGCGCGCTGTCGACGGTGCTCAAGCGCCAGGCCGTCGAGGAAGTGGGGCAGAGCAGCGATATCGATATCCTGGCCGTCGCGGTGCAGGGCGGACGCGCCTGCGTCAACCTGGCGATGGTTCGCGGCGGCCGCCATCTGGGCGACAAGGCGTACTTCCCCGCGCATGTCGAGGAGGCCGCGATGATCGTCGACGAGGAGGCCGAGGACGTCGTTGCCACGGCCGAGGGCGGCGCGCCGTCCGATCCGGCCAATCCGGTCAATCTGGTCGAACCTGCCGAACCCGCCGAACCTGCCGAACCTGCCGAGGCGGCCGCGCCTGCGGCGTCGGGCGCCGCGACGGCCGAGCGCGTCGCCGCCAACGTGCTGGCCGCCTTCATGGCGCAGCACTATCTCGATCAGCCGGTGCCGCCGATCCTGGTGGTCAGTCACGCGCCGGCCGACGGCGCGCTGATGGAGGCGCTGACGATGCAGGCTGGCCGCCGCATCACGCTGGTGCGCCAGCCGCAGGGCCAGCGGCGCGCGTGGCTGGAGATGGCGCAGCAGGGCGCGGCCCTGGCGCTGGCACGGCGCCTGGCGGAGCAGGGCAGCCAGGAGGCTCGCACGCGGGCGCTGGCGGAGACCATCGGCATCGAGCTCGACGATCTGGGCGCGCTGCGGGTCGAATGCTTCGACATCAGCCATACCGCCGGCGAGGCGACGCAGGCCTCGTGCGTGGTGTTCCATCACCATGCGATGCAGAACAGCGAATACCGCCGCTACAACATCGACGGCATCACGCCCGGCGACGACTATGCGGCGATGCGCCAGGTGCTGACGCGCCGCTATCAGAAGCTGGTCGAGCGCAGCCAGGAGGACAGCGCCGCGATGCCGCATATCGTGCTGATCGACGGCGGCAAGGGGCAGGTCGAGGTCGCGCGCCAGGTGTTCGAGGAGCTCGGTCTCGATATCGGGCTGCTGGTCGGCGTGGCCAAGGGCGAAGGCCGCAAGGTCGGCCTCGAGACGCTGGTGTTCGCCGACGGCCGGCCCGCGCTGGAACTGGGGCAGGGCAGCGCGGCGCTGATGCTGGTGGCGCAGATCCGCGACGAGGCGCACCGCTTCGCCATCACCGGCATGCGCGCGCGCCGTGCGAAGACGCGGACCACCTCGCGGCTGGAGGAGATCGAAGGAATCGGCGCGCGCCGGCGGCAGAAGCTGCTGACCCGTTTCGGCGGCATCCGCGGCGTGATGGCGGCGAGCGTCGACGAGCTCGCCAGCGTCGACGGGATTTCGGGCGCGCTGGCCGAGGAAATCTACCGGCAGTTGCACTGACGCGGCGTCCGGTTGCGGTGACCGGTTGCGGTGACCGGTCGCGGCATCCGGTTGTGGGACGCCGGTGGCCGCACTCCGGTCGTGGCCCCCCGGTTGCAGGTCCGCCATGGGTTCGGCCGCCGATACCGGCCACCGCCGGCGCGGAACGTGATCGGTCGTCCCCGCTTCGAGAAATGCTCAATTGATGTCGGAATCGGCGACAATCGCGTGATTGTCCCGTCTTCGACCCTGCCGATCCGCCTATGCCGCTGAATATTCCGATCCTGCTGACCTGGCTGCGCGTGGCCATGATCCCGCTCGTGGTCGGCGTCTTCTATCTGCCCGATGCCTGGCTGTCGATGCCCGCCAAGAACCTGACGGCGGCCGTGTTCTTCATCGTGGCGGCGGCCACGGACTGGCTCGACGGATTCCTGGCGCGGCGCTGGAACCAGACCTCGTCGTTCGGCGCCTTCCTCGACCCGGTTGCCGACAAGCTGATGGTCGCCGCTGCGCTGCTGTCGCTGCTCGCGCTGGACCGCGTCAGCGATCTGATCGCCCTGGTGATCATCGGGCGCGAGATCACCATTTCGGCGCTGCGGGAGTGGATGGCGCAGATCGGTGCCTCCAAGAGCGTCGCCGTCAATTTCCTGGGCAAGCTCAAGACCACGTTCCAGATGATCGCGATCCCGCTGCTGCTGTTCGATGCGCCGCTGTTCGGCATCGACGCCGGCATGCTGGGCGGCTGGCTGATCTATGTGGCGGCGGTGCTCACCCTTTGGTCGATGTTCTATTACATGAAGCTGGCCTGGCCGCAGATCCGGGAGCGCAGCGCGGCGGCCGCGCGGGCCGCGGCGCAAAAGTGAGGATCAGTGCAAAAATATGCTTGACTTCATTGTCGGATGTTTGCATAATTTCGTTCTCGCTTCTGACGAAACAAAACGAACGAAGCGAGATGCAGCAAGAAGCGGTCTATATGCAGTGATTTAGCACCGTGTTGTTGCAAGTGCAGTACGCAGGACACTGCGGGAGTAGCTCAGTTGGTAGAGCGCAACCTTGCCAAGGTTGAGGTCGCGAGTTCGAGACTCGTCTCCCGCTCCAGATTTTTCTGGTCGATCCGGTAGCGAATTCCGGGTTTGCCGCAGCAGGTGTCATGCGGGAGTAGCTCAGTTGGTAGAGCGCAACCTTGCCAAGGTTGAGGTCGCGAGTTCGAGACTCGTCTCCCGCTCCAGTCCGAAAGGGAAGCAGCGCTTCCCTTTTTAGTTTGCGATGCTGCCGCATCGGCCTCCGGCGCCCGGAAGCCGCAGCGGCTACAATCCAGCATCCAGGTCACCCGGCGGGGTGGCAGAGTGGTTATGCAGCGGCCTGCAAAGCCGTGTACGCCGGTTCGATTCCGACCCCCGCCTCCATCGATCTTCCCCCTCTGTTGCGCCCGATCCGCGGCGCCCGATCCGCGGTTTTCGCCGCCGATCCCGTGCCCTCGCGGGCATTCACAGCGGTCTCTCGCTGACTTTTCTCTGTCTCTGCGCGGCGTTTTTGCGGTCTTATCGCGGCTTTACCGCGTGGCTCGCGTGATACATTACGTCTATCGCACCAGTCGTCGCCGTTGCTGGACCATGCTGGCAACGTGCCCAGGCCTCGCGCCCCGGGCACCGCTGCCGGTGGCGACGACTCCCATTCGGTTTCATTTCCGCAGACTGTCCGCCCGGGCGGCGCCGGCACCAGGCCCCGTCGATGGCGGCGTGTCCGCGTCGATCGGGACCGGATCGCCGTTCGACTTCCCGGCGCCATGCCGGCCATCAGAAGGAAACCACCACGCATGCATCACGCTACTCCGCTCATCAGCACCATCGTCGGCGGCATTGTCCTGGCATTTGTCCTCGGTGCGTTGGCGGGGCGTTTACGGTTGCCGCCCTTGATCGGCTACCTGTGCGCGGGCGTGGTGGTCGGACCGCATACGCCGGGCTATACCGCCGACCAGGCGCTGGCGCCGGAGCTGGCCGAGCTGGGGGTGATCCTGCTGATGTTCGGCGTGGGCCTGCATTTCTCGATCCGCGACCTGATGGCGGTGCGCAAGATCGCGATCCCCGGCGCGGTGGCGCAGATCGGCATCGCGACACTGCTTGGCATGGGCGTCGCCTGGGGCTTCGGCTGGAGTTGGGGCCAGGGCCTGGTCTACGGGCTGGCCCTGTCGGTCGCCAGTACCGTGGTGCTGCTGAAGGCCTTGCAGGATCGCGATCTGGTCGACAGCGAGCAGGGCCGCATCGCGGTCGGCTGGCTGGTGGTCGAGGATCTGGCGATGGTGCTCGCGCTGGTGCTGCTGCCGGCGCTGTCCGGCCTGCTGGTGCCGGCCGGTGCCAGCGGGGAGGCGCCGGCGGCCAGCGTCACGGACATCCTGCTGACGGTGTCGCTGACGCTCGGCAAGGTCGCGGCCTTTGTCGCCGTGATGCTGGTGATCGGCCGCCGCTTCATTCCGTGGATGCTCGAGCGCATCGTCTGGACCGGCAGCCGCGAACTGTTCCGCCTGGGCGTGCTGGCGACCGCGCTCGGCGTCGCCTTCGGCGCCTATTCGCTGTTCGGCGTGTCGTTCGCGCTGGGCGCGTTCTTTGCCGGCATGGTGCTGGCCGAGTCCGAATTCAGCCATCGCGCGGCCGAGGAATCGCTGCCGCTGCGCGACGCCTTCGCGGTGCTGTTCTTCGTCTCGGTCGGCATGCTGTTCGACCCGATGGTGCTGGTGCGCGATCCGTGGGGCGTGCTGGCGACCGTATCGATCATCGTGGTCGGCAAGTCGGTGGCAGCCCTCGGCATCGTGCGGATGTTCGGTTATTCGAACCGGACCGGCATGACGATCGCCGCCAGCCTGGCGCAGATCGGCGAGTTCTCCTTCATTCTGGCCAGCCTCGGCGTGTTCCTGCAGATCCTGCCGGAACGCGCGCAAAGCCTGATCCTGGCGGGCGCCTTGCTGTCGATCGTGCTCAACCCGCTGCTGTTCCGCTGGCTGGACCGCTATGTGGCGCGCCAGAGCGAGGCGGGCGAGGCGCAGGCGGCCTGACGATCCGGCGGGGGCCGCGTCCGGGCCTCCTGATAGGCCCCCGATTGGCCCCCCGAATGGCCTGCCGCTTGGCACGCCGATCGGTTCGCCGCGTGGATCGCCGAGCGGTTCGCCGCGTGGATCGCCGAGCGGCTCGCCGCGTGGATCGCCGAGCGGCTCGCCGCGTGGATCGCCGATCGGTTCGCTCATCCTTCCCGCTTTTCCACTTCTTCCAGTTCCAGTTGTGGCGCCGTCCGGCGCAGGTATTCGGTAAAGGCCAGCAGGCCCTGGGTCGGATACTTGTCCCGATGGACCACCAGGTGCCAGGGCCGCACCAGCCGCGGCAGGCCGCGGCGCAGCGCCACCAGCGTGCCGCGCTCCAGCTCGTCGCGCACCACATGCAGCGACAGGCAGCTGACACCAAAGCCGCTCATCACCGCGCGCTTGATCGCTTCGGCGTTGCCGAGCTCCAGCGCAAAGCGCAGCGGCCCGAGCAGCGGGGCAAGCCGTTGCTCGACGATCTCGCGCGTCCCCGAGCCGCGCTCCCGCACCAGCCAGTCCGCCTCGCGCAGCGCCCCCAGATCGCCATCGGCCTGTGCCAACGGATGCCCGGCGCCCACGACCACCACCATCTCGTCGTCGCACCAATGCACGCTGGTCAGCTCGCGCTCGTGGCAGGTGCCCTCGATCAGCCCGATATCGGCTTCCAGCCGCAACAGCTCCTGCAGCACGTCATGGGTATTGCCGATGCGCAGGTCCAGCGCGCAGGGCTGTTGCTGCGCCTGACGGAAGCCGGTCAGCAGGGCGGGCAGCAGATAGCTGCCGATGGTGTTGCTGGCGGCGATGCGCAACTGCACGCCGGCGTCGGCGGCGAAGCGTTCCAGCTCGTGCGCCTGATCCAGCAGCGACAGCGCGCGCGGGAAGAACTGCCGTCCGGTTTCGTTGATGGTCAGCCGTTTGGCGATGCGGTCGAACAGGCGCCGGTCCAGTGCACGTTCCAGGTCGGCCAGCGCGGCGCTGACGGCGGACTGCGACATCGCCACCGCATCGGCGGCGGCGGTCGTGCTGCCGTGCTGGACCACGGCGACGAAAACGGCGAGCTGACGCAGCGTCAGCCGCAAGGGGCGATGTTGCATATCTATAAACCAGGTAAGAAGTAACGATATTACCTGTTTTACAGATGAGAGGTCGGTTGTTACGCTGGCGTCATTCTCCACGCCCATGTCGTCCCTGCGCCATGCCGACCACCTCGATTCCTGCCGCCGCCCCCGCTACCGCCCCAGCCCGCGCCATTTCCTGGCGTTATCGACTGCTGACGCTTGCGCCGCTTGGCGCGATTGCGTGGCTCGCGCTGGTCCTGTCCGGGCTGCCGGCGCTGTCGCAATTGGGCGTCAGCCCGCTGATGCTCGCCATGTGCGCCGGCATGGTCGCCTGCAATACCTTGCCGCGCCACTGGCTGGCGCCGCTGGCGCCGGGCATGCAGCTGGCCCGGCAGACGTTGCTGCGGCTGGGCGTGGCGCTGTACGGCCTGCGGCTGACCTTCGGCTCGATCGAGGCGCTCGGTGTCGGCGGTGTGGTGGCGCCGTTGCTGATGTTGGCGGCGACGCTGTGCGTCGGAGTCTGGGTCGGCACCCGGTGGCTTGGCCTGACCCGCCGCGAGGCGGTGGTGGTCAGCGCGGGCAGCGCGGTGTGCGGCGCGGCGGCCGCGATCGCGGTCGCCTCGATCGCGCGCACCGACGACCGGCAGACCGCGGTCGCGGTGGCCACAGTGGTGCTGTTCGGCACCGTCGGCATGCTGCTGTATCCCTATCTGTATGAACTGGTGACCAACGTCTGGCACTGGCAGGTCGGCGAGCGCGCCTTCGGCATCTATACGGGCGCCACGCTGCACGAGGTCGCGCAGGTGATCGTCGCCGGCAAGGCGGTCGGCGAGACGGCGGGCGATGCCGCCGTGCTGGCCAAGATGGTTCGTGTGCTGGCGCTCGGCCCGTTGCTGCTGATCCTGGCGCTGTGGCCGCGTGCCGAGGACCGGGCGCAGGGTGCAACGGCCGGCCGCCGCGGCATCGACTGGGCCCGGATCCGGGCGGCGATCCCCTGGTTCGCGCTCGGCTTCGTCGCCGTGCTGGCGATAAACTCCTTCGGCCTGGTGCCGAGCGAATGGAAGCGGGGTCTGGTTGCCTTCGACAACTGGCTGCTGGCCTGCGCGATGTTGGCGATCGGCCTGCATACGCGGATCGGCGACCTGCTGCGCGCCGGCCGCAGGCCGATGCTGCTGGCCGCGCTGCTGTTCGTCTTCCTGCTCGGTGCCGGCGCGCTGCTGTGCGCGGTGCTTCTGTGACGAGCGATCGAGTCCGTCGGCAGGAGCGATGAGGGATAGGGGGGTGGCGGGCGGGGCTGCAATGGCCCCGCATCGGCTTGGCGCCGCCCGGTCGCGCGGCAAGGTGCTACCCGCCTGCGACGTCAGGTGCCGCCGGGGTGCGAGGCAAGGTACTACCGGATTCAGGCCAGGGTGATACCGGAATGTGGGTAAGGTGCCAAAGGGGCGCGGGTAGTACCGTAGAAGTACGGCGGGGGCTTGCGGCGTGGTTGGTGCGGCCGACGGGACTCGAACCCGTAAGCCCGGAAAGGCGGCAGATTTTAAGTCTGCTGAGTCTACCAATTTCTCCACGGCCGCACGGCAAGCCCGGTATTGTGGGCGGTCGCCGCCCGGGACGCAAGCGCCGCATGATCGCTCTCGTACCCTTCCTGGCAAGGATGTTACTGGCGGTAACAATGTAGAACCCGCCGTTGCACCTGTGATCTAGCCCGGGCCTAGAATACGGGTATCAAGATCAACCTTGCGAGGAGCAAGATCATGAAACGTTGGTTGCTCGCAGGGCTTGGCGTGCTGGCTGCGATGGCCTCAGGCGCCGCGATGGCCCGTGTCGACGTCGGCGTGGTGATCGGCGTGCCGGGCGTCGTGGTCGGCGGTCCCGCCTACTATCCCCCGCCGGCCTATGTCGCGCCGCCGCCCGTGGTAGTGGCGCCCGCGCCGGTCTATTACGGTCCGCCCCCGGTGGTGGTGCGGCCGGGTTACGGCTACTACGGTCCGCCGCCGCGCTATTACGGCCCGCCGCCGTCGCACTACTATGGCCCGCCGCGCTACTACGGCCATCCTGGCCGGCACTATCACGGCGGCCGGCACGGCCACTGGCATGGCGGTCACGGACATCGCCATCATCGCGACTAGATCGCCGAATCGACGATCCGGATCACAAGGGCCCCGCGGGGCCCTTTGCTTTTTTGGCATGGCTGTTTTGCCCGACAAAGGTGCCCGCGTCGTGGTCACCGAAGTGGTGCCGGCGCTATACTGCCGGCTCATTGTTTATCGATTCAGGAGAGTGGTATGCAGCAAAAGTCCGTGCTGACTGCGGAAGACGTGAAGAAGGTGATGGCCGCAGCCGAAGCCGAGGCCAAGGCCCATCACTGGGCCGTCTCGATCGCCATCGTCGATGACGGCGGCCATCTGCTGGCCCTGCAGCGGCTCGACGGCGCTGCGCCGATCTCCGCCTATATCGCGACCGAAAAGGCCCGCACCTCGGCGCTGGGCCGCCGCGAATCGAAGATCTACGAAGACATGATCAACAACGGCCGCAATTCGTTCATGACGGCGCCGGTGCTGCAGGGCATGCTGGAAGGCGGCGTGCCCATTATCGCCGGCGACCAGGTGGTCGGCGCGGTGGGCGTGTCGGGCGTCAAGTCCAGCGAGGATGCGCAGATCGGCCGTGCAGGCATTGCCGCGCTGGGTGTCTGATCCGGCGGCTTCGGCCTGATCGTTCTTCATCGGCCGCCGGCGGTTGCGGCGGCCGCGCCCGCTCCGTCCTGGAGCGGGTTGCCCGATGCCGGGATGCCGCGCGATGCGGCATGCCACGGCGGGCGGCTTACTTCGTCAGAATCAGTTTTCCGTAGCGCGTCTTGCGCAGCGTGTAGACCTCGCCGTTATGCAGGATCGGCAGCGTGGTCGCGCCCCGCATCAGCGCTTCCAGCGGCACCGCCTCGGCGGTCTGTGCGAGGGCCGCATGGGCAGCCGCATTGGCGCTGCGATTGTCGCGCACCAGCGCTTCGAGGCGGGCCACCGCCGACTTGACCGTCGCCATCGCCGAAGGCGCCGCAGTCTCGCGGCGCGCGTTCGGCGCCGGATTCTCGTTCACCACCACGCGGCGCAGCGACAGGCGGCGGCGGGTGACTTCGCGCGGTTGCGTCAGCGGCAAGGCTAGGGTGCTCATCGATGGGGCTCCTGTTCGGGGATGGTCGGTGTCACGGCGCCGGGAATGGAAAAGGTGGCTGCCGTCGTTCCGTTCATATTAAATGAGAATCGTTATCATTACAACGACTCTGTGCATGATATCGGGCGGCCGAAGGCAGCGCTGCCAAAAAACGCATTTGGTTTCATTCGAAACACAAAAGAAAAAGCCCCACCGCAGGGTGGGGCTTGGGGAAAGCGGCGCGGCACTGCGCGCCGCTGGGGGTCTTACTGCTTCGGCTCCGTGATGAAGCCGATCTTGCCGAGACCGCCGTGCTGCGCGGCGGCCATCACCTCGGCCACGCGCTCGTAGCGCACGTCGCGGTCGGCGCGCAGATGCAGCTCGGGCTGCGGCTGTTGCTGGGCCGCCTGCGCGATATTGTTCTGCAGCGTCGTGTCGTCGATCTCCTGCTGGTTCCAGAACACCTTGCCGGCCGCGTCGATCGACAGGTTGATGTTCTGCGGCTTGGGATCGTTGGGCTGATTGGTCGCACGCGGCAGGTCGATCTTGACCGCGTGATTGATCACCGGGATGGTGATGATGAAGATGATCAGCAGCACGAGCATGACGTCGACCAGCGGCGTCATGTTGATCTCGCTCATGACTGCGTCATCGTCATCGTCGAGAGTACCGAATGCCATGATGACTTCCTTTCGAGCGGAGGGCGGTCCGCGTCAGTTCAGTTCTTGACCGCGAGGCGCACCGCGTTGTCGTCGGCGGCGCGGGTGCCGGTCGGGCGCACGCGGGCGCCGGTGACGAAGTAGGCGTGCAGATCGTGCGCGAAGCGGTTCAGCTTCGAGATCACCGCCTTGTTGCCGCGCGTCAGCGCGTTGTAGCCGAGCACCGCGGGGATCGCCACGGCCAGGCCGAAGGCCGTCATGATCAGCGCTTCGCCGACCGGGCCGGCGACCTTGTCGATGGTCGGCACGCCCGAGGCGCCGATGCCGATCAGCGCGTGGTAGATGCCCCAGACGGTGCCGAACAGGCCGACGAACGGCGCGGTCGAGCCCACCGAGGCGAGGATGGCCAGGCCCGACTGCATGCGCGAAACGGCATCGTCGATCGCGCTCTTGAGCGAGCGGGTCAGCCAGTCGGAAATATCCATCACGTCATGCAGCTGCGGCTGGCTGGCGCGATGGTGCTGGGCCGCTTCCTTGCCGGTCAGCGCCAGCGTGCGGAACGGATTCGATTCGCTGCTGCCGAGCGTTTCGAGCGCATGGTCGAAATCGTCCGAATGCCAGAAGCGCTTTTCCGCGCCCTGCGCCATTTTCTTCAGGCGGACCAGATCCCACGCCTTGGTGAGAATCACGATCCATGACGCCAGCGACATGACGAGCAGAATGATGGCGGTCGCACGCATGACGAAATCGCCTTGCGCCCACAGATGGCTGAGTCCGAGGTCCTGCATGATGGTTCCTGGTAAGTCGTAAATCGTATGGAGGGTTCAGTTCAAATCAGTTCAGCTCGAAAGCGATCGGCTGCTGCGCGGTGACCGCGATCGCACGACCATTCTCGACATAAGGCTTGCAGCGCATCCGCTGGACCGCGTCGATCGCGGCCTGGTCCAGGCGCGACGAGCCGCTGGAGCTCACTACGGCGGTCTTGACGACCTTGCCGGTATCGTCGGTGGTCAGGCGCACCACGGTCTTGCCGGTCTCGCCCATCCGCCGCGATTGCGACGGGTAGGTCGGTTGCGGCGGCGTGCATTGAATCTCGCCGATCCCGACGGCGCGCGGACCGGTGGCGACCGGTGCCGGCTCGGGCGGCGGCGGAGGGGCGGGCGGAGCCGGTGGTGCGGGCGGCGCTTCCACCGCGGTCGGGGTCGGCGGCAGCGCCGGCGTCGGCTCGATGCGCGGCTCCGGCTTCGGTTGCGGCTTGGGCTGCGGCGTCGGCTTGGTGACCTTGACCTGCTTGGGCGGGGTCTCCGGTTTCGGCGTCGGCTTGGGCGGCTCCGGTGCCGGCTGCTGCGGCGGTTCCAGCGGAATGATACGGGCGATGATTTCGGGCGCGATCACCGCTTCGGTCATCTTGCGCGCGAGCCCACTCTGGATCAGATACAGCAGGCCGGCGTGGAAAAGCAGAACGGCAAGCGTGATCTTCAGGAAACGTTGATCGAACATGTGAGACAACAAATTTCGGCTAACCGGCGTTGCAGGCGCGGCCTTCCGCCCGAAGGCGGCTACGGTGTGTCGGGCGCGAGCGGCGCGGCGATTCGGCTGGTCTGCAGCCGTTCCAGCAATCTCTATTTACGGCGAAACAGCACCAGCGAAATACCGCAACCAACCAGCAGGCTAATCAGCAGTTCCATGATAAACGCTCCTTCAAAGTCAAAGCCCGGGGGAGCGCCACTCTCTGGCAGCGTGTCAGCGCGTGAGTATAAACGATAATGATTCCTATTTGTCGGCCTTCTCGCCACATAACCCTGCAGGAGAGCGGGTCGGCCTGGCGGCGCCGTGCGGGGTCGCCCCGACTAACTGCGCCCGGCAAAGCGAGCTAGCATACGAAAAAGGGGGCCGGTGAACTGGCAGGCGGCCCGCACGACAAAGGGTAAAGCAGGCGGAACAGCAGGCGATCGAGGTCAGTAAAAGAGCACGCGGCAGGAACAGCGGCAAAGCAGGCCGAGAACCAAGCGAAAAAAACGGCGAAGGAAGCGGCGGCGACGGTCCTCCGTCGCTCGTCCGGGACGAGGAGCCTTGCCCATGGATTTCACCCGCAGCATCGACGAGGACCGGCCGGCGCTGTTGCGCGCGGCCCCCGGGGCGGGCGCCACCACGGCGCTCGACTGGATGTGCGCCCAGTTCGCGCTGCGCGTGGTTTGCGCGCTCGGACCGCGTTTCAATCTGCGCAGCAATATCAACGACGTGCTGACGGTCAGCGCGCAGGAGTTGGTGTGGCCCTACGGCGTGGTGATGCGCGTGCAGCGGTTCCTCGCCGCGCGCTGCGCCGACATGCCGGCCTGGCGCGGCGCGGGCCGGCTGACTCCCGAGGAATTTCTCGAGCGGCACGGCCAGTGGAACAGCGCCTTCGACGAGGGGGCCCTGTTCTATTACCTGGACGAGTACGTCAAGCACCATGCCAAGGACATGTTCACCGTGTTCGAGGTCTCGGCCGCCGCGCTGGCGGCCCGGCTCGACGGCGAGCGCGTGCTGCTGGTCCGCAATATCGACATGCTCAGCCATGTGCTGGACCTGCCCGACCACGAGCGCAAGCTGCTGCTGTTCGCCGCGCTGGCCAAGTACAAGCGCGACCTGCGCGCGGTGATGGTCGACTGCAAGGTCGCGCACAGCCAGGAAGCCTTCCAGATCCTGGCCGGGCTCACCGGTGCCGCGCCGGCCCAGGTGGCGGCGTCGCTGCGGCCGGGCTCGCGGCTCGAGACGCTGAACCTGATCGAGCAGCCGCTGCCCGAAAACAGCGTGACCGATCTGGGCGACCTGATGCGGCTGTCGGACCGGCTGCTGCATGTGCTGCTCGGCAACTACGCCGACGAGGCCGAGATGATGGCGGTGTTCACGCGCCCGGCCGCGCCGCCGACGCTGTCGAGCACCGACTACCCCCATGTCGAGAGCGACGCCCGCTATCTGACCGCGCTGCTCGCCAACGCCACGCGCCAGCATGCCGAGGGCGTCAACGTGCTGATCTACGGGCCGCCCGGCACCGGCAAGACCGAGTTCGCGCGGCTGCTGGCGCGCGAGGCCGGCTGCGAGCTGTACGAGGTCGACTGCCTGGACCGCGACGGCAACAGCCTGTCGGGCAAGGACCGCTATCGCTCGCTGCAGGTCTCGCAGGCCTTCCTGCGCGGCCGCGCCAATACCGCGCTGCTGTTCGACGAAGTCGAGGACGTGTTCCCCGGCTCGGCGCGCGAGCTGATGAGCCTGTTCGGGCAGGAGGACACGCGTGCCTCGGTCAACGGCAAGGCCTGGGTCAACCAGACGCTCGAGCGCAATCCGGTGCCCGTGATCTGGATCTCCAACTCGATCCGGCAGATCGATCCCGCCTATCTGCGCCGCTTCCAGTTCCATCTGGAGCTGCGCATTCCGCCGCCTCAGGTGCGCGAGAACATCATCCGCAAGCACCTTGGCGGACTGGCGGTCGACGATGCCTTTATCGCGTCGCTGGCGGCGCGCCGCACGCTGACGCCGGCGCAGGTGCAATCGGCCGCGCGCTTCGTGCAGCTGGCCCAGCCCGGCATCGGCGAACCGGTCGAGACGCTGATCCTGCGCCAGCTCGAACACGCCGACCGCGCGATGGGACTGCGGCCCGAAGCGGAGACGCGGCCGGTGGTCACGCATTACCGGCTCGATCGGCTCAACCTGGAAACGCGCTATCGGGTCGAGCGGATCATCCAGGCGCTGCAGGCGCGGCGACGCGGCACGCTGTGTTTCTACGGCCCCCCGGGCACCGGCAAGACCGCCCTGGCCGAGCATATCGCCGCCGCGCTGGAGCTGCCGCTGATGATCCGGCGCGCTTCGGACCTGATGAGCAAGTACGTCGGCGAGACCGAGCAGCAGATCGCGGCGATGTTCGCGCGGGCCGAGGAAGACGGCGCGGTGCTGCTGCTCGACGAGGCCGACAGCTTCATGCAGAGCCGCCAGCAGGCGGTGCGCAATTACGAGGTGTCCGAGGTCAACGAGATGCTGCAGGGGATGGAGCGGTTCAACGGCATCTTCGTCTGCACCACCAATCTGTTCGACCGGCTCGACGAGGCCGCCTTGCGCCGCTTCTCCTTCAAGATCCGCTTCATGCCGCTGCTGCCGGCGCAGCGCGAATCGATGTTCGTCGACGAGGCGCTCGACGGCGATGCGTCCGCGCTGGACGATGCGATGCGGCGCGAACTGGCGGCGCTCGACGGCCTGACGCCGGGGGACTTCGCCACCGTCAAGCGGCAATGCGCGTTGCTGGGCGAAGCGCTGACGCCGGACGAATTCCTTGCCCAGCTGCGCCAGGAGCATGCGGTCAAGCCTGAGGTGCGGGAGCGTCGTCCGCTGGGCTTCGTGCGTTGATGTTGGGCAGGAGGGCGGGCAACGAGGCCCGCAACATGGCTGGCAGCGAAGCAGGCAATGAAGCTGGCAGCGAGGCTCGCAAAGAAGCAGCGGCGAGGCTCGGAACGAAGCAGGCACCAGCAGGGCAAGCAGCGCCCCGCCGTACCATCACAGCGAAATCGGCGCCGGTTCGATGACCACCGTTTCCGCCGCGGCATCGACATGCAGCAGCGCGCGCGCCATCCTGCGCAGATGTTCGGCGTCGCTGGTGGTGCAATAGCGCGCCACCGCGATCGGATTCGCGCCAGGTTCGATGCCCGTATTCCCGCCCATCCCGGCGTCCGCCGCCAGGCCGTGTTCGGCCAGCTTGCGCTGCAATTGCCGCGCGACCGCGACGCCGGTATCGATCAGCGTCATCCGCTCGCCGATCAGCTCGCGCACGGTCTCGCTCAGGAAGGGATAGTGGGTGCAGCCGAGCACCAGCGTATCGGCGCCGGCTTCGAGCATCGGCGCCAGGCAGGTCTGCAGCCGTTCGCGAACCAGCGGCCCGTCGACATCGCCTTGCTCGATCCTCGCCACCAGTCCGCCGCCGGGCTGGCAGACGAAGCGGCACTGGTCCTCCAGCGAATGCAGCAGCCGCGCGAACTTGTCGCTGGCGAGCGTATTGGCGGTGGCCAGCACGCCGACCACCTTGCTGCGGCTGGCCGCGACCGCCGGCTTCAATCCGGGCTCGACACCGACGATGGGCAAGGGCAGCCGCTCGCGCACCGCCTGGATGCCGTGCGCGGTGGCCGTATTGCAGGCCACCACCAGCGCCTTGCAGCCCTGCGCCGCCAGCCATTCGCAGGCCTGCAGCGTGCGCGCCTGCACGAAGGCCTGCGGCTTGTCGCCATAGGGTGCATAGCGCGAGTCGGCGAGATAGAGCAGGGTTTCGTGCGGCAGCAGCGCGCGGACCTCGCGCAGCACGGACAGGCCGCCGAGGCCGGAATCGAAGATGCCGATGGGGGACGGGGACACGGGAGGGCGGTGTGTGCTCCCTCTCCCGTGCGGGAGAGGGTGGGGAGAGGGCTGGGGAGAGAACAGGGGCGGTGAATCGTACCGGGCGATCGCGAACCGCTATCGCCCGGCAACCACCGACCTTAGACCGCCGCGACCGGGATCTTGCCGATCCTGGCCTGCCATTCGGCGGGGCCGGTCTTGTGCACCGAGGTACCGCTGCTGTCGACCGCCACCGTCACCGGCATGTCCTTGACGTCGAACTCGTAGATCGCTTCCATGCCGAGGTCTTCGAAGGCCAGCACCTTGGCGCCGCGGATTGCCTTCGACACCAGGTAGGCCGCGCCGCCGACCGCCATCAGGTAGGCCGACTTGTGCTTCTGGATCGATTCGATCGCCACCGGGCCGCGCTCGGCCTTGCCGATCATCGCGATCAGGCCGGTCTGCGACAGCATGGTCTCGGTGAACTTGTCCATCCGCGTGGCGGTAGTGGGGCCAGCCGGGCCGACGACCTCGTCGCGCACCGGATCGACCGGACCGACGTAGTAGATCACGCGGTTGGTGAAGTCGATCGGCAGCTTCTCGCCCTTGGCCAGCATGTCGGCGATGCGCTTGTGCGCGGCGTCGCGGCCGGTCAGCATCTTGCCATTCAGCAGCAGCGTCTGGCCCGGCTTCCACGAGGCGACTTCCTCGGGCGTCAGGGTGTTCAGATCGACGCGCCTGGACGTCTCGGTGTTCGGCGCCCACTCGACCTGCGGCCACTGCGACAGGTCCGGCGCTTCCAGCTTCGCCGGGCCGCTGCCATCCAGCGTGAAATGCACGTGGCGGGTCGCCGCGCAGTTCGGGATCATCGCCACCGGCTTGGACGCTGCGTGCGTCGGCGCGGCCATGATCTTGACGTCCAGCACCGTGGCCAGACCGCCCAGGCCCTGCGCGCCGATGCCCAGCGCATTGACCTTCTCGTACAGCTCGACGCGCAGTTCCTCGATCCAGTCCTTCGGGCCGCGGGCGATGATGTCCTGGATGTCGATCGATTCCATCAACGATTCCTTGGCCATCACCATCGCCTTCTCGGCGGTGCCGCCGATGCCGATGCCCAGCATGCCGGGCGGGCACCAGCCCGCGCCCATGGTCGGCACGGTCTTCAGCACCCAGTCGACGATCGAGTCGGACGGGTTCAGCATCACGAACTTGGACTTGTTCTCCGAGCCGCCACCCTTGGCCGCGACCTGAATGTCGACCTTGTCGCCCGGCACGATCTCGTAGTGGATCACCGCGGGCGTGTTGTCCTTGGTGTTCTTGCGGCCGCCTTCGGGCGGATTGACGATCGAGGCGCGCAGCACGTTGTCGGGATGGGTGTAGCCCCGGCGCACGCCTTCATTGATCATGTCGGTCAGGCTCATGGTGGCGCCGTCCCAGCGCACGTCCATGCCGACCTTGACGAAGACGGTCACGATGCCGGTGTCCTGGCAGATCGGGCGCTTGCCTTCGGCGCACATGCGGCTGTTGGTCAGAATCTGCGCGATCGCATCCTTGGCCGCGGGACTTTGCTCCAGCTCGTAGGCACGGCCCAGGCTGGTGATGTAGTCCATCGGGTGGTAGTAGCTGATGTACTGCAGGGAGTCGGCGACGCTCTGGATCAGGTCTTCTTGCTTGATGACGGTCATGTCTTGTGGGGGAGGGCAGTCGGACAAAAGCTGACGAAAATTCCGCCCGGAATCATACACCCCCTCGCAGGACCCGTCCCGGAGGCCGGCCAGCGGTCCGGCATGGAATGTGGCGTAAATTCCATATCATGCGCGAATATCGGCCAAGAGCCGCGACATGCCGCGACATGGCGGCGCATGAAAAAACCGCGGCCGGGAGCCGCGGTCTTCGAGGGCTGGCGCAGTGCCGGCGTCGCGGCCGGCACTGCGGGAGGCCGCCGGGGCGGGTCAGAGCCCCCGATCCTGCAGCGCAGGATGCGAGTGCGTGATCATCTTGTCGACCCACGCCATCGCGATCGCCGAGAACAGGAAGGCGACGTGGATCACCACCTGCCACATGATCGTATGGGTGTCGCGCTGCCCCGCGTCGATGAAGGTCTTGAGCAGGTGGATCGACGAGATGCCGATCAGCGCCATCGACAGCTTGACCTTGAGCACGCCGGCATTGACGTGGTCCAGCCATTCCGGCTCGTCCGGATGGTTGTCGATGCCCAGCCGCGACACGAAGGTCTCGTAGCCGCCGACGATCACCATGATCAGCAGGTTGGAGATCATCACCACGTCGATCAGGCCCAGCACCACCAGCATGATCTTGTTCTCGTCGTACTCGGTGACGTGGGCCAGCAGATGCCAGACCTCCATCAGGAAGTGATAGACGTAGACGCCTTGCGCGACGATCAGGCCCAGATACAGCGGCAGCTGCAGCCAGCGCGAGGCGAAGATCAGACGGGGAATCGGCCGCATCCGTTGCGGCTCCGGCGATAAGTTCGATGCCATGGTGCTTGCGTAGGGGGTTGCCTGGGGTGCCCAGGGATTGCGTGAGAGGTTACGAAAGAGCTTGCATGGAAACGTTGCGCTGCCGGTGCGGCAGCGCGACGTGCCGGCCGGCGCCCCGATCGAGGTTCGGGGCGGCGCCCCGGTCAGCGGCCGCGGGATTGTACCGTGGCGCCGTGGCCGGTCCCGATGCGGGCGGCCTTGTCGCGGCTCTCGCCGCTGTCCCTGCTGTCGCCGCGTTGTGCGGCCGCCGCCCGCGCCAGCCTGCCCGGCCAGCTCGCCAGCGCGATGCCCGCCAGCACGCAGACCAGCGCGACGCCGTGTGCCCAGCCCGGCGTCTCGCCGAGGAACACGATGCCGTAGAGCGCCGCCGCGATCGGCAGCACCGAGGTGAACACGCCGGCCAGCTGCGCCGGCACATGGCGGATGCCCTTCATCCACAGCCAGAACGAGAACACGCTGGCCGACAGCGCGTACCACAGCACCATGGCCCACACATGCAACGGCACGGTCGTCGCATCGAAGTCGAGCAGCGGCACCAGCCCGAGCGGCAGCATCAGCAGGCCGCCGATCAGGTGCGTATAGGCGCAGATCTCGATCGCGGCCAGCGTCTGCGCCAGCCGCTTGGACAGGATCACGTAGATCGATTCGCAGACCACCGCGCCCATCACCATCAGGTTGCCGAGCAGCGCATCGCCGCCGCCGCCGCCGTGGTGGCCGCCCCGCGCGATATTGAGCACCGCAATGCCCGCCACCGCCAGCAGCACCGACAGCACGGTGCGGCGCGACAGCCGTTCGCGCAGCACCAGCCACGACAGGATCGCCACGGTCGCGGGAATGGTGCTGGTGATGACGCCGGCGGACATCGCGCTGGTCAGCCGCACGCCGCCCAGCATCAGCAGCGTGAACAGGAAGGTCCCGAAGAAGGCCTGCAGGAACAGGTTGAACCACTCGCGGCGGGACACGCGGCGCATGCGCGCGGGCCGATACCACGGAGACAGGCAGACGATGGCGACCACGAAGCGCAGCAGCGCGAACAGCAGGATCGGCACATGGGCCACGATCGCCTTGCCGAGGCCGACATTGCTGCCGACCAGCGCCATCGAGGCGGCCAGCAGCAGGGCATTCAGGGGAAGGGAAGGGGGCACGGGATCGGTCTTCGGTGGCACTGCGCGCGGTCGGCTGCAGCGGTCGTCAGCGGACCGCAGCGCGCGCCGCCGCACGCGCCGGGCGATTATAGCTGTGCTAGCCTTAAGGCTTAGGCTTCACATGCGGACGCCATGCGCGCAACGCCAAGCCGGCACCATTGCTGCATCGCAATGCGCCTTCGGCCAGCACGACCGGAAAGGACGGGAACGGACAGCAAGGGAACAGCGTCAGGTTGCAGTAAGCCGCGCAGCGTAGCGTTGCGGCAAAAGTATCGAAGCCATACCGGCCTTTCAGGAGACGAGCTATGTCCGCCATCGAATCGGTGATGCAAGAGCATCGCGTATTCCCCCCACCCGAATCGTTCGCCAAGAGCGCAGCCATTTCCGGCATGGACGCCTACCGTGCGCTGTGCGAAGAGGCCGAGCGCGACTACGAAGGCTTCTGGGCGCGCCATGCCCGCGAGCAGCTGGTCTGGGCCAAGCCCTTCACCAAGGTGCTGAACGAGAGCAACGCGCCGTTCTACAAGTGGTTCGAGGACGGCCAGCTGAACGCCTCGTACAACTGCCTGGAGCGCAATCTCGAAAACGGCAACGCCGACAAGGTCGCGATCGTGTTCGAGGCCGACGACGGCACGGTCACCCGGGTCACCTATCGCGAGCTGCATGCGCGCGTGTGCCAGCTGGCCAATGGCCTGAAGGCGCTGGGCATCGGCAAGGGCGACCGCGTCGTGATCTACATGCCGATGTCGATCGAGGGCGTCTGCGCGATGCAGGCCTGCGCCCGCATCGGCGCCACCCATTCGGTCGTGTTCGGCGGCTTCTCCGCCAAGTCGCTGCAGGAGCGGCTGGTCGACGTCGGCGCGGTGGCGCTGCTGACCGCCGACGAGCAGATGCGCGGCGGCAAGGCGCTGCCGCTGAAGGCGATCGCCGACGAGGCGCTGGCGCTGGGCGGCTGCGAGGCGGTCAAGCACGTGGTGGTCTATCGCCGCACCGGCGGCAAGGTCAACTGGGTAGAAGGCCGCGACCGCTGGCTCGACGAGGTCTGCGCGGGCCAGCCGGAGACCTGCGAGGCCGAGCCGGTCGATGCCGAGCATCCGCTGTTCGTGCTGTACACCTCGGGCTCGACCGGCAAGCCCAAGGGCGTGCAGCACAGCACCGGCGGCTATCTGCTGTGGGCATTGATGACGATGAAATGGACCTTCGACATCAAGCCCGACGACCTGTACTGGTGTACCGCCGACATCGGCTGGGTCACCGGCCACACCTATATCGCCTACGGCCCGCTGGCCGCGGGGGCGACCCAGCTGATGTTCGAGGGCATCCCGACCTATCCGAACGCCGGCCGCTTCTGGGACATGATCGCGCGCCACAAGGTCAGCGTGTTCTACACCGCGCCGACGGCGATCCGTTCGCTGATCAAGGCCGCCGAGGCCGACCAGGCCGTGCATCCGAAGCAGTACGACCTGTCGAGCCTGCGCCTGCTGGGCACCGTCGGCGAGCCGATCAATCCGGAAGCGTGGATGTGGTACCACGAGAATATTGGCCGCGGCCGCTGCCCGATCGTCGATACCTTCTGGCAGACCGAGACCGGCGGCCACATGATCACGCCGCTGCCGGGCGCGACGCCGCTGGTGCCGGGCTCGTGCACGCTGCCGCTGCCCGGCATCATGGCGGCGGTGGTCGACGAGACCGGCCAGGACGTGCCCAACGGCAGCGGCGGCATCCTGGTGGTCAAGCGTCCGTGGCCGGCGATGATCCGCACCATCTGGGGCGATCCGGAGCGCTTCAGGAAGAGCTATTTCCCGGCCGAGCTGGGCGGCAAGCTCTATCTCGCCGGCGACGGCGCGGTGCGCGACAAGGAGACCGGCTACTTCACCATCATGGGCCGCATCGACGACGTGCTGAACGTGTCGGGCCACCGCATGGGCACGATGGAGATCGAGTCGGCGCTGGTGGCCAATCCGATCGTCGCCGAGGCCGCGGTGGTCGGCCGTCCCGATGACACCACCGGCGAGGCCATCTGCGCCTTCGTGGTGCTCAAGCGCGCGCGTCCGAACGACGAGGAGGCCGTGCAGATCGCCAACGAGCTGCGCAACTGGGTCGCCAAGGAGATCGGGCCGATCGCCAAGCCGAAGGACATCCGCTTCGGCGACAACCTGCCGAAGACGCGCTCGGGCAAGATTATGCGCCGCCTGCTGCGGTCGCTGGCCAAGAACGAGGAAATCACGCAGGACACCTCCACGCTGGAGAACCCGGCGATCCTCGAACAGCTGCGGCAGGCCAAGTAAGACCCGCCGCGCGAAGCGGGCGCCATTGCCGCGGCGCCCGCTTCGCGTTTGATCGCCGCCTTCCTCGCTCCCGATTCCGCTCCCGCCCATGGCCCAAGCCCAGTCGCGCTTTCGCCGCCGGCTGCTGCTGTACTACGGCCTGTTCACGCTCGGACTGTTCGGCTTCATCGGCATGATGGGGCTGCTCGAGCGATCCAATGCCGACGCGCTCTGGCTCGGCTACGTCTTCCTCTTCATCACCATCGCGATCTATGCCTGCATCGGGCTGATCTGCCGCACCGCGGACCTGCACGAATACTATGTCGCGGGCCGGCGCGTGCCCGCGATGTTCAACGGCATGGCGATCGCCGCCGACTGGATGAGCGCGGCGTCCTTCATCGGCCTGGCCGGCATCCTGTTCGCCTCGGGCTACGAGGGGCTGGCCTATGTGATGGGCTGGACCGGCGGCTACTGCCTGGTGGCCTTCCTGCTTGCGCCGTATCTGCGCAAGTACGGCGGCTACACGATTCCCGATTTCCTCGCCGCGCGCTACGGCAACGGCAAGCCGGGCGGCAACCTGCCGGTGCGCGGCATCGCGGTGCTGGCCGCCTCGCTGTGTTCCTTCGTCTATCTGGTCGCGCAGATCCAGGGCGTCGGGCTGGTGGTCACGCGCTTCATCGGCGTCGACTTCGCCGTCGGCGTGTTCTTCGGCCTCGCCGGCATCCTGGTCTGTTCCTTTCTCGGCGGCATGCGCGCGGTGACCTGGACGCAGGTCGCGCAGTACATCGTGATGATCGTCGCCTTCCTGACCACGGTGTCGATGATCGCGTGGAAGCATCACGGCGAGGCGGTGCCGCAGCTGGGCTACGGCACGGTGCTGACCGATGTCGCGCAGCGCGAGCGCGAGCTGCTGCGCGATCCGGGCGAGCTGGCGGTGCGCGAACATTACCGGCAGCAGGCGATCGAGCTGCAGGAGCGCATCGCGCGGCTGCCGCAGTCCTTCGACGAGGTGCGCGACGGGCTCAATGCGCGGCTGCTGGAGCTGCGCGCCCGCAATGCGCCGCTGCGCGAGATCAAGGCGGTCGAGCGCGAGCGCGCCGACTATCCGGCGGACCCGGCCGCGGCCCTGCAGCAATGGACGCAGCAGCGCGAGGACGCGCTGGCGCGCAGCCAGCCGCCGGTGCCCGCCACCGAGCCCTATCCGTCGCCATCCGAGGCGGAGCGCAAGACCGAGCGGTTGAACTTCGTGCTGCTGACCTTCTGCCTGATGCTCGGTACCGCCAGCCTGCCCCATATCCTGACGCGGCTCTACACCACGCCGTCGGTCAAGGAGAGCCGCAATTCGGTGGCCTGGGCGGTGTTCTTCATCGCGCTGCTGTACGTCAGCGCGCCCACGCTGGCGGCGCTGGTCAAGTACCAGTTCCTGCATCATCTGGTGGGCACGCCCTATGCCGATCTGCCGGCGTGGGTCATGCAATGGCGGCGCATCGACCCGCCGGTGTTCGGCATCCGCGACGTCAATGGCGACGGCATCGTGCAGTGGGCCGAGGTGATGATCCAGCCCGACATGATCGTGCTGGCCGCGCCGGAAATCGCCGGGCTGCCTTACGTGATTTCCGGGCTCGTCGCCGCCGGCGCGCTGGCCGCGGCGCTGTCGACCGCCGACGGGCTGCTGCTGACGATTGCCAACGCGCTGTCGCACGACGTCTTCTATCACATGGTCGATCGCGGCGCGAGCCAGCAGCGGCGCGTGACCACCGCCAAGATCCTGCTGCTTGGCGTGGCCCTGTTCGCGGCCTACGTGACCTCGCTGCGGCCCGGCAACATCCTGTTCCTGGTCGGCGCGGCGTTCTCGCTGGCGGCGTCCAGCTTCTTCCCGGTGCTGGTGCTGGCGATCTTCTGGAAGCGCACCACCGCGGCCGGCGCTTTCGCCGGCATGCTGGCAGGGCTGTCGGTGTCGATCTACTACATCTTCGTCAACTACCCGTTCTTCACGCGGATGACCGGCATCTTCGGCGACCGCTGGTTCGGCGTCGATCCGATCGCCTCGGGCGCCTTCGGCGTGCCGGCGGGGTTTGCGGTCGCCATCGTGGTAAGCCTGCTGACGCGGCGCAATGCGCCGGTGATCGACCGGCTGGTGACCTATCTGCGCAAGGGCTAGCGCTCGCGCAGTGCCTCCGCGGCGCGGTTCAGCGGCTTGACCAGGTAGTCCATCACGGTGCGGCGGCCGGTGCGGATCTCCGCGGTCGCCACCATGCCCGGCAGGATCGGATGGCGCTTGCCGTCCTTCGTCTCCAGGAACGCATGCTGGGTCAGCACGTAGACGCGGTAGTAGTAGATGCGCCGGTCGACCTGGTCCTCGATGGTGTCGGGCGAGATGCGGTCCACCCTGGCCGGCAGCGTGCCGTAGATCGACGGCTCGAACGCGGTGATCTTGACCGTGGCCTCCTGGTTCGGATGGATGAAGGCGATGTCGCGCGGCGACAGCCGCGCCTCGATCAGCAGCTGGTCGCCCAGCGGCACGATTTCCATCAACACGCCGCCCGGCGTGATCACGCCCCCGATGGTCGAGACGCGGATGTCCTTGACGATGCCGCGCGCGGGCGAGGTGATCGCCGTGCGCCGCAGCTGGTCGGCGCGTCCCTCGCGCACCTTCAGCAACGGGCCCAGGTCCGCCATCGTCTTGGCGTAGTCCGCCTTCAGCGCGACGTAGTACTCGCTCTGCGTCGAATCGAGCTTGGTGGCGAACTCGGCCACCTTCTGCCGCAGCCGCAGGATCTCGACCTCGTTGGTGGCGCCGGTGCGCAGCAGCGGCAGCGCGATCTGCAGCTCCTGTTCGGCCAGGCGCAACTGCTGGCGCAGATTGGCGAGGTTCTCGCGGAAGGCGCGGCGGTTGGCGATGAACAGCTGCCGCTCGCGCTCGACCACGGCGGTGTCGCGCGCCAGCTCGGCGGGGAAGGCCACCGCGTCTGCGTCGTTCATCTCCGCGTGCAGCCGCGCGGCGCGCGCCTGCAGCGCGGCGATGCGCTCCAGCGTCTCCTCCATCGACGAGCGCGCCTGCACCGGGTCCAGCGTGGCCAGCTGCTGGCCGGCCTCGACCACGTCGCCTTCGCGTACCGCCAGTTCGGCGAGGATGCCGCCCTCCAGGCTCTGGATGATCTGGCCCTTGGAGGCCGGCGTCACCTTGCCTTCGCCGACCGCCACTTCGTCCAGGCTGGCAAAGGCGGACCACAGCAGGAAGGCTGCGATCGCGCCGATGCCCAGCCACAGCAGCAGGCGCGCGCCACCGGCGCCGTCTTCGAATCGTGCACGCATCGAGATCTTGTCCATGGGGCTACTCCGCGGCCGGGGCCGCGTGGGCGGGCGCCGGCGACGATGGTTGCGCGGATGGTTGTGTCGGCGGTTGGGCCGATGCCGCCGGCCGTGGCGGCGCCGTGCGCTTGAGCGCGGCCAGCACCTCGTCCTTCGGCCCGTCGCGCACGATGCGCCCGCGGTCGACCACGATGATGCGGTCGACCAGCGACAGCACCGGATAGCGATGCGTCGCCACGATCAGCGTGCGCCGGCCCATCCATTGCCGCATCCGTTCGATCACCGCGAGCTCGGTGCCCTCGTCCAGCGAAGCGGTCGGCTCGTCCAGCAGCAGCACCTGCGGGTCGCGCAGGAAGGTGCGGGCGAGGACCAGTACCTGCTTCTGGCCGCCGGACAGGCCAAGCCCGTTCTCCCGGATGCGCAGGTCCAGCCCGTGCGGCTGGTTCAGCAGCAACTGGTCGGCGCAGGCAATGCGCAGCGCGCGCAGCAGCTGCTCGTCGGTGGCCAGCGGATTGGCGATCAAGAGGTTGTCACGCAGCGTGCCGTAGAAGGGGCTCGATTCCTGCAGCACGCTGCCGATGTCGCGGCGGATGTCGGCGACATCGATCAGCTCCATCGGCGTGTCGTCGAGCACGATGCGGCCCTGCGTCGGCGAGGCCAGCCCGCCCGCGAGCCGCAGCAGCGTCGACTTGCCGGCGCCGACGCGCCCCAGGATCGCGATGCGCTCGCCCGGCGCGATGCGCAGCTGCGGGATCGTCAGCACCGGCCTTTCCTGCGGATCGAAGCTGAAGGCCACGTTCTCGAAGCGATAGCCGCCGCGCAGCACGGGCTTGTGATAGGCGTCCTTGTCGGGATCGTGGTCCACCGGCAGCCGCAGCAGCTCGTCCAGCGCCTTCTTGCCGACGCGCGCATTCTGGATGCGGCCCAGTACCGCCGGAATCTGCGCCAGCGGCGCGATGGTGCGGCTGGTCAGGATCGAGCAGGCCAGCACCGCGCCAAAGGAGAGATTGCCGTCGAGGATGCCGTAGACGCCGGCGATCACCACGCCGACATAGGCGACCTGCTGCACCGTCTGCGACACGTTGACCAGCAGCCCGGCGATGAAGCGCTGCTTCAGCCCGATCTCGCCGTTGACGTGGTTGGCCTGGTCCCACAGCCCGCGAAAGCGTGGCTCGGCCTGCAGCGACTTGATGTCCTCGGCGCGGTAGATCGATTCCATCAGGATCGCATTGCGCAGCGCGGCCTCGGCCATCCCTTCGCGCGACAGCCGGGCCAGCGGTATCTGCGCCAGCAGCCCCGGCAGGATCAGCAGCGGAATCGCCGCCAGCGGAATCACCACCAGCCAGCCGCCCAGCACCCAGATGATGAACAGGAAGGCGGCGACGAAGGGCAGGTCGATCAGCACGCCCAGCGTGCTCGAGGTCAGCAGCTCGCGCAGCTGTTCGAGGTCGCGCAGCTGCGCGATCAGCGTGCCGGGCGAGCGCGGCCGCGCATCGTTGCGGATATCGAGCACGCGGGCGAAGAACATCGCCGACAGCTTCATGTCGACGCGCTTGCCGAAATGATCGGTGATGGAGACGCGCGCGGTGCGGATCAGCAGCTCCAGCGCGAGGGCGAGCGCCACGCCCGAAGCCAGCACCCACAGCGTATGGAGCGAGCGCGCCGGCACCACGCGGTCCCACACCTGCATCGCGAACAGCGAGGTGCCGACCGCCAGCAGGTTGCCGAACAGCGAGCCCAGGCCGAGGTCCAGCATGGTGCGCCAGTGCGCGGTGAAGATGCCGGTCAGCCACGAGTCCGGCGCCGCGCGCAGATAGGCATCGAGCCGGTCGCCGCGGCGAGCGGTGCGCGCCTGCACCAGCAGCAGCTGGCCGCTCGCCTCGCGCGCCAGCGCGTCCAGCGTCAGGCTGCGCTCGACCGGCTTGCCATCGAGCGGCAGCAGCAACGTGGCCACGCCGTTGACCACGGCGATCACCATGCCGACCTGCCGGCCCAGCGGCACCAGCACCGGCAGCATCACCGGCGACAGCGAGGCCGGCGGCAGCTCGACGAATTGCGCGGACAGACCGGCCGATGCGGCCAGCTCGACGATGGCGGTGTCGCGCTGCTGCTCGCCGCGCCCGACCCACGCCGCGGCATTGCGCAACTGCTCGGGCGAGGCCTGCACGTTGAGCCGCCGCGCGGCGAGCAGCATCGCATCGATCCACGGCTGCAGCGTGGCATCGGCCTCGGGCTCGGCATGCTGCGAAGGCGCGGGCGCTGGCGCTGGCGGTGGCGTTTGCGATGGCATTTGCGATGGCATTTGCGATGGCGTATGCGGTGGCGTATGCGGTGGCGCTGACGCTGGCGTGTGCGGGGACTGCCCGGCGGCCTGCGCCAGCGCGCTCAACGGAGTGGGGTCATTCATCGCGTGCGCCTTCCTGCTGCCGCAGCAGCTCCACGAACTTGCCGACCGCGGCATACGCCTTGATGCGGGCGCGGATGCCGTCGGCCATGGCGTTGATCCATTCTTCCTCGGCGAGGAAGATCTCGCGGTCGCGCGTGATCACCTCGGTCAGCGAGCGCTTGTTCAGCATGTATTCCTGCCAGTACAGATTGCGCGACGAGCGCGACAGCTCGATCACGTTGCGGTAGCTGGCGAGCCGCGCGGCCGCGCCTTCCGCTTCGGTCTGCGCCGCGTACAGCGCGGTGCGCGTGCGCAGCCGCTGGTTTTCCAGCGCATCGGCGGCGGCGCGCTCCTGCGCCTGCGCGGCGGCGATGCGGTGCTGGGCGAGCCGGCCCAGCGAGAAGTCGCCGCGGATCGACAGGCCGACCCAGGTGTCGTCGTTGGCGTTGGCGCGTCCGGTCGACAGCGAGCGGCTGACGCCGACGCTGACCGAGGGATAGCGCTCGGCCTTGGCCAGATCGACGTTGGCGGCGGCCGCATCGACCGCCGCGCGTGCCGCCAGCACCGACGGCGTGTCGTCGATCTGGTCGTCGCGTCCGCCCCCGCCGTCGCGCGTGATCCGCTCGATCACGCCGCCGGTGTTGGCCAGGTCCGCCACCTGCTGCGGACGCGCGCCGATCAGCTCGGCCAGCTTGGTGGCCGCCACATCGAAGCGGTTGCGGGCCTTCAGCACCTCGGCGCTGGCGCGTAGCGTGGCTACCTCCGCCAGGTCCCGGTCGGACGACACCGACAGTCCCGCGCGCACGCGCTCGCCGATGCGGGCGCGCGTTTCGTTCATCGATTCCACCTGCCGTTGCGCGGCCGCGATCACGGCCTGGCTGGCGGCCAGTTCGACGAAGGTGTCGGCGGTATTGGCCGCCACCGTCTCGACGGTATCGGCGAGCTGATGCTGGCTCTTGCCCAGATTGGCGTCGGCCGCCGAGACCTTGCTGCGGGTGCGGCCGAAGTCGTATAGCAGCTGGCTGGCGCCGACCGAGGCGCGCGAGCCGAGATCGTTGCCGCCGCTGCCGAAGCTGCCGCCATAGCCGGGCTGCACGCCGTATTCGATCTTCGGATACCAGGCGGCCTTGGCCACGGAGATTTCGGAGAGGTTTTGCGTAACCACCGCGTTGGCGCGGCTGATGTCGGGATGGCGCGCGATCGCGATGCCGACCGCGTTGCGCAGCGTCAGGCCGTCGAGGGCGATGCGTTGCGGTGCCGAGGGGCCCGGCATGCCGGCCGAGCTTGCCGGGGCCGTGGACGTCGAAGCGGTATAGGGCGCGGCCGACGCCGGCCCGGAGCAGGGCAGCACCAGCAAGGTCAGCGCGGCCAGCGCGGCCGGCGCAGTAAAGGCGGACAGCGTCGCCGACGAGGGCGTAATGCGCAGCGTGTACCCGGCGGGAAGCCGGGAAAGGAGCGCGCGCTGCCGGGTCCGCGCTCCGTTGGCAAAGAGGGCCACGATGGATCTCAACAATGTCGGTTTCACGAAATCACCACGCTTCGCGGTGAAGGCTTTGACATGTGGCCACGCATCGGTCGCGAGGCAGCGTCGCGGCCGACGGGGTATTGCAGGGTGGATCGATGCGGTGGGGCGGGTCTCCTTGTCGTGGTGTGAATGCGGTGAGAGCGCGGCGAGAAAGCGTCTGGCGAAGCGGGCGGCGGAACGGGGGGACCGCCGCCCGCTTCGCTCAGACGAGAACCTGGCGATTGGCCAGCAGCGTCTCCATATCGGTGTTGACGTTGGTCAGCGTGACCAGCGTCTCCGAGCCGAAGGCGGCGCCGGTACCGTCGCGGTCGATATGGATGACCGTATTGGTGCCGTCGTTGGTGACGCTGAGGTAGTCGCCGATGTTGTCGCCGTCGTCGATCGTCGCCACGCCGTTGACGTAGTGCGCCGGGCCATCGCCGTCGCCGGTGTAGCCGACTAGCAGACTCGACAGGTCGATCACGTCGGATGCCGCCTGGCCCGGCGCGGTCCCCACCGTGAAGTCGGTGATGACGTCGCTGCCGTTGCCACCGGTACCGTCGTTGGCGGTGACCTCGTACAGGAACACGTCGCCGCCCGCGCCGCCGCTCATCGTGTCGTTGCCGGCGCCGCCGATCAGCAGGTCGTTGCCGTTGCCGCCGTTCAGCGTGTCGTTGCCCGCGCCGCCGCGCAGCAGGTCGTTGCCGTCGCCGCCGTTCAGCGTGTCGTCGCCGGCGTAGCCGTACAGGCGATCGCTGTTGCCGGTGCCATCGACCGTGTCGGCGGACGAGGTGCCTTCGACGATCGCGGTGGACTGGCTCGAGCCGAGCAGGCCGGCGAGTACCTCGGCGCTGGCGAGCTGGGTGGCGTTGGCGGTATCGGTCAACCCGGTGGTGTCGGTCGCGGTGATCGTGAAGTTCGACAGCAGGTCCAGGCTGACGCCCAGCAGCCCGCCTTCGATCGTCACCGAGCCGAGCAGCTCGTTGAGCCGCAGCGTATCGATCGGCCCGCCGTCGGCGGAAGTGATCGTCAGCGTCGACACTGCCGCGATCACGCCCAGGATGCCCGGGTCGTGCAGCGGAACCACGTTGATGCCCAGCTCCGCGGCAAGCTCGGCGTTGTATCCCAGCCGCTGCAGCGGCAGGCCGATCAGGCCGCCGTAGCGCAGCACCACCTGCTGGATGTTGTTGTTGTAGTCGCTCGCGCCGAACACCTGCTGCGAGCTCAGGTCGATCAGGCCCAGCACATTGGCGTCGACGATGCCGAGCAGCCCGCCCGATTCCTGCGCCGACACCTCCGGAGCGACATTGGTGGAGATCGTGAAGGTCTGCGTGTCGCTGCTCGCGCCGATATTGCCGGCGGCATCGATCAGCCGCACCGTCACCGAGTGGTTGCCGTCGGCGAACTGGTGATTGGGTGCCGACCACGACCAGCTGGTGCCGTTGACAGTGGCCTGCGTCCAGGTGGTGCCGCCGTCGTAGCTGACCTCGACGCGGTCGCCGTCGGCCAGCGGAGCGCTGAGCGTTCCCGAGAAGGTCGGCGCGGTATCGCCGGTGGTCCAGTCGCCCGCGGTGCCCGTGTCGTCCGTCATGCCGGTGATGGCGAGCGTCGCGGCCGGTGCCGCGGTATCGATGGTCAGATCGAAGGCCGTGCTGCTGCCGCTGGCATTGCCCGCCGCGTCGGTGGCGACCGCCGTCAGCGAATAGCTGCCGTCGGCCAGCGCCGTGGTCGGCGTGAAGGACCAGTTGCCGGTGCCATCGGCGGTCGCCGTGCCGACCAGCGTGGTGCCGTTGAAGATGCGCACGGTGCTGTTGGCCTCGGCTGTGCCCGCGATGGTCGGCGTGCCATCGTTGGTGCTGCCGCCGGAGGTCAGCGGGCCGCTGGCCGGGTCGACATCATCGGTCACGCTGACGATGACCGGCACGATTGGCGCCACGGCGTCGACCGTCGCGCTGCCCGGCGCGCTGGTGTTGCCGGCGGCGTCGGTGGCGGTGGCGCTGACGACGGTACCGTCGGCCAGCGGGGCGGTCGGCGTATAGGTCCAGTTGCCACTGCCGTCGGCCGTGACCGTGGCCTCGGGCGTGCCGTCGCCATTGGTGTCGATCGCGATCGTGCTGTTGGCCTCGGCGGTGCCTTCGATCACCGTGCCGTTGGTCGGCGCGATGACCGGCGCGGCCGGCGGCACGGCATCCACGGTCGCGGTGGCCGGCGCGCTGGTGTTGCCGACGGCATCGCGTGCCGTGACGCTGACGACGGTGCCGTCGGGCAGTGGGGTCGGCGGCGTATAGGTCCAGTTGCCGCCGCCGTCGGCCGTGACCGTGGCCTCGGGCGTGCCGTCGCCATTGGTGTCGATGTCGACGGTGCTGTTCGCTTCGGCGGTGCCCTCGAGCAGCGTGCCATCGGTCGGTGCGATGGTCGGCACGCCCGGCGGCAGCGCATCGACCGTGGTGGTCGCCGGGGCGCTGACGTTGCCGGCGGCATCGCTGGCCGTGACGTTGACCACGGTGCCGTCGGCCAGCGGAGTAGTCGGCGTATAGGTCCAGTTGCCGCTGCCGTCGGCCGTCACCGTGGCGTCGGCGGTGCCGTCGCCGTCGGTGTCGATATTGACGGTGCTGTTCGCATCCGCCGTGCCCTGCAGCAGCGTGCCGTCGGTGGGCTGGACCGTCGGCGTGCCTGGCGCCACCGCATCGACGGTGGCGCTGCCTGGCGCGCTGGTGTTGCCGGCGGCGTCGGTGGCCGTCGCGCTGACGACGGTGCCGTCGGCCAGCGGGGTGGTCGGCGTATAGGTCCAGTTGCCACTGCCGTCGGCGGTGACGGTGGCATCGGGCGTGCCGTCGCCATTGGTGTCGATCGCGATCGTGCTGTTGGCCTCGGCGGTGCCTTCGATCACCGTGCCGTTGGTCGGCGCGATGACCGGGGCGGCCGGTGCGACCGAATCGATGGCGATAGTGGCCGGTGCGCTGGCGTTGCCGGCGGCATCGGTCGCCGTCACGCTGATGGTCGTGCCATCGGCGATCGGCGTCGTCGGCGCATAGCTCCAGTTGCCGCTGCCATCGGCGGTCACGGTGGCATCGGGCGTGCCGTCGCCATCGGTGTCGATGGCGATGCTGCTGTTGGCCTCCGCGGTGCCGGCGATGGTGCCGCCATTGGCTGTGGTGATGACCGGGGCGGCCGGCGGAGCGGTGTCGACCGTGAAGTCGAACGCGCCGCTGGCCGGGCTGATGTTGCCCGCCGCGTCGGTGGCGACTGCCGTCAGCGAGTAGCTGCCGTCTGCCAGCGGCGAGGTCGGCGAGAACGTCCAGTTGCCGGTGCCGTCGGCGGTTGCCGTGCCGATCAGCGTGGTGCCGTTGAAGATCTGCACCGTGCTGTTGGCTTCCGCGGTGCCGGCGATCGTCGGCGTGGCGTCGTTGGTGCTGTCGCCGGAGGTCAGCGGCGCCGAGACCGGATCGGCGTCATCGACGACCGACGTGATGGCCGGGGCTGCGGGTGCCGCCGCATCGACCGTGGCGGTGGCCGGTGCGCTGGTATTGCCGGCGGCATCGGTGGCCGTGACGGTAACGACGGTGCCGTCGGTCAGCGGCGTAGTCGGCGTATAGGACCAGTTGCCGGTGCCGTCGGCGGTGACCGTGGCGTCGGGCGTGCCGTCGCCGTTGGTGTCGATGTTGACGGTGCTGTCAGCCTCCGCGGTGCCTTCGAGGACCGAGCCGTTGCTGGGCTCGATCGTCGGCACGGCGGGAGCGGCGGCATCGACGGTGGCGGTGGCCGGGGTGCTGGTATTGCCCGCGGCATCGGTGGCCGTGACGCTGACGACCGTGCCGTCGGCCAGCGGGGTCGCCGGCGTGTAGGTCCAGTTGCCGGCGCCATCGGCGGTGACCGTGGCATCGGGCGTGCCGTCGCCATTGGTATCGATACGGACGGTGCTGTTGGCTTCGGCGGTGCCCTCGAGCTGGATGCCGTTGGTCGGCGCGATGGTCGGCGTGCCCGGGGGCAGGGCATCGACCGTCGCGGTGGCAGGAGTGCTCGCGTTGCCGGCGGCATCGGTGGCGGTCACGCTGACCGTCGTGCCGTCGGCAAGCGGCAGGCCCGGCGAGAAGCTCCAGTTGCCGCTGCCATCGGCGGTCACGGTGCCGTCCGGCGTGCCGTCGCCATTGGTGTCGATCGCGATGCTGCTGAAGGGGTCGGCCGTGCCCGTGATGGTGTCGGCGCTGGCCAGCAGGATGACCGGAGCGGCGGGCGCGGCGGTATCGACGGTGAAGTCGAAGGCGGCGCTGGCCGGGCTGGTGTTGCCCGCCGCGTCGGTGGCGACTGCCGTCAGCGAGTAGCTGCCGTCGGCCAGCGGCGTGGTCGGCGAGAAGGTCCAGTTGCCGCTGCCATCGGCGGTCGCCGTGCCGATCAGCGTGGTGCCGTTGAAGATCTGCACGGTGCTGTTCGCTTCCGCGGTACCGGCGATCGTCGGCGTGGCGTCGTTGGTGCTGTCGCCGGAGGTCAGCGGCGCGGAGACTGGATCGACATCGTCGACGACGGTGTCGATCGAGGGCGCGCTCGGTGCCGCGGCGTCGACGGTCTCCGTGGCCGGCGCGCTGGTATTGCCGGCGGCATCGGTGGCGGTGACCTCGACGACGGTGCCGTCGGCCAGCGGCGCGGTCGGCGTATAGGTCCAGTTGCCGGCGCCGTCGGCGGTCACCGTGGCATCGGCCGTACCGTCGCCGTTGGTGTCGATATTGACGGTGCTGTTGGCTTCGGCGGTGCCCTGCAGCAGCGTGCCGTTGGTCGGTGCGATCGTCGGGGTGCCCGGTGCCACCGCATCGACGGTGGCGGTGGCCGGTGCGCTGGCGTTGCCGGCGGGATCGGTGGCGGTGACACTGACCGTCGCGCCATCGGCCAGCGGCGTAGTCGGCGTGTAGGTCCAGTTGCCTGCACCGTCGGCGGTGACCGTGGCGTCGGGCGTGCCGTCGCCGTTGGTGTCGATGGCGATGGTGCTGTTCGCGTCCGCGGTGCCGGCGATCGTGTTGCCGTTGGCCTGCACGATGACCGGAACGGCCGGCGGCGCGGTATCGACCGTCAAGTCGAATGCCGTGCTGGCCGGGCTGGTGTTGCCGGCCGCATCGGTCGCGGTGGCCGTCAGCGAGTAGCTGCCGTCGGCCAGCGGCGTGGTCGGCGTGAACGTCCAGTTGCCGCTGCCGTCGGCGACGACGGTGCCCAGCAGCGTGGTGCCGTTGAAGATCTGGACCGTGCTGTTCGCTTCCGCGGTGCCGGCGATCGTCGGCGTGGCGTCGTTGGTGCTGCCGCCAGAGGTCAGCGGGCCGCTGACCGGGTCGGCGTCGTCGGTGACGCTGGCGATGGCCGGTGCAGTCGGCGCGACGGAGTCGATGGTGGCGGTGACGGGCGCGCTGCCGTTGCCGGCGGCATCGATAGCGGTCACGCTGACGACGGTGCCGTCGGGCAGCGGCGTGGCCGGCGTGTAGCTCCAGTTGCCGCTGCCGTCGGCGGTGACGGTGGTATCGGGCGTGCCGTCGCCATTCAGGTCGATCGCGATCGTGCTGCCGGCTTCGGCCGTGCCGGCCAGCGTGGTGCCGTTGGCCTGGGAGATGGCGGGCGCGGCCGGCGGCGCCGTATCGACCGTGATGATGAAGGCGGTGCCGGGACCGCTGACATTGCCGACCGCATCGGTGGCCGTGGCGGTCAGCGAATAGTTGCCGTCGGCCAGCGGCGTGGTCGGCGTGAAGGTCCAGTTGCCGCTGCCGTCGGCGACGACGGTGCCCAGCAGCGTCGTGCCGTTGAAGATCTGCACGGTGCTGTTCGCTTCGGCGGTACCGGCGATCGTCGGCGTGGTGTCGTTGGTGCTGCCGCCCGAAGTCAGGGGCCCGCTGACCGGATCGGTGTCGTCGGTGACGCTGGAAATCGCGGGCGCGGCGGGGGCGGCCGCGTCGACGGTCGTGGTCGCCGGGCCGCTGGTATTGCCGGCCGGGTCGGTCGCGACCACGGTCACCGTGGTGCCGTCCGGCACCGGCGAGGTCGGCGTGTAGGTCCAGTTGCCGCCGCCGTCGGTGACGACCGTCGCATCGGGCGTGCCGTCGCCGTTCAGGTCGATGCCGACCGTGCTGCCGGCCTCGGCGGTACCGCTCAGCGAGGTGCCATTGGTCGGGTTGACGGTTGGGGTGGCTGGCGGCTGGGCGTCAACCGTCGTCGTGGCCGGCTCGCTGGTGTTGCCGGCGGGGTCGGTCGCGACCACGGTCACGGTGGTGCCGTCGGGCAGCGGCGAGGTCGGGGTGTAGGTCCAGTTGCCGTTGCCGTCGGCGATGACGGTGGCATCCGGCGTGCCGTCGCCGTTCAGGTCGATGCCGACCGTGCTGCCGGCCTCGGCGGTACCGCTCAGGGTCGCGCCATTGGAGGGGTTGAGCGTCGGCGTGGCCGGCGCCGTGGTGTCCACCGCCAGGTCGATCACCGTGGGCTCGCTGGTCTTGCCATCGGCGCCGGTCTGCGTGACGACGATCTGATGCTGGCCGGCGGCCAGCGCCGGCGGCGTGTAGCTCCAGTTGCCGTTCGCGTCGGCGTTGACGGTCACCGGCGGCTGGCCATCGATCGAGATCTGGATGCGGCCGTTGGGTAGGGCACCGGTGCCCTGCAGCGTCGGCGTGGCGTCGTTGGTTGCGCTGCCGTTGGCGATCGTTCCCGTCACCGGAGACTGGTCGTCCAGCAGGCTGACGGTCGGACGACCGGGCGCCGGCCGGCTGTCATCGCCACCGCCGCCGCCACCGCCCGCTGCCGCCGCGATCACGCCGGCGCCCGCCGCCAGGCCGAGGATGCCCAGCAGCGCCGCGCTGCTGTCGGCGATCGGCTCGTAGACCACCGCCGATTCGAGGACATTGTCGCCGCCTGCCATCAGGGCCTGGTCGAACGTGGCCAGCCAGCGCGCATCGTCCTGGACGAACACCAGATTGTTGAAGTTCACGCCATTGGCGAAGAAGCCCTGGATGCGCAGCGTCTGTCCATCCTTGAACTCGATCAGCAGGTCGTTGCCTTCGCGCGCATAGTTGGCGACGTTGTCCTTGTTGCCTGCGACCAGGAAATTGGCGGCACCCTCGGGCGCCGCGATGGTCTTGGTCCCGACGGGCACCGCGACATCGATGTGGTTTTGCAGAACTGCTGACGAAGCCATGCCTATCTCCTTGGGTCGATCGAGATTACTGCTCGCTATTGGAGATGCAGCGTATAAGTGATTCGCAAGTGGCGATATGGGTCTGTCTGTTCGGTAAGCGATATAGTGCGTGCGATTGATATGGTTTGCGTTTTTTTGATAATGAATCGCCTGGCAGTCATTAATACCACGGGGTGGTTTTAAAGAAAAAATACCCCTACGCCGGTAGGCGCAGGGGTATTAGTATTCGATTCTATTAATTCTGATTTAAACCGTATTTATTTGGCTGGCGACAATTAACCTCGACAATTGCCGTCAATCGCCGCGACGGGTCTCGGAAGGCGTTTCGCCGAAGGCCATGCGATAGTCCCTGGCGAATTGTCCGAGATGGCTGAAGCCCCAGCGCCGCGCGATGTCGGCGATCGACTGTTCCGCGCCGGCGGTCCGCAGGTCGGCGTGGGCGCCCTCCAGGCGCACCCGCTTCACGTAACCCATCGGCGTGAAGCCCTTGAACTTGGCAAAGCCCGCCTGCAGCGTGCGGATGCTGACGCGGGCGGCGTTGGCGATGTCGGCCAGGCCGAGCGCCGCGGTGGCGTTGGCGTGGATGTACTCGATCGCCCGGCGCACATGGCGCGGCGAAGGGCCGGTATGCCGGCGCGCCATGTAGACCGAGTAGTTGTGCGGGATCTCCTTGAGCATGGCGAAGATCACGGCGTCCTGCACGCTCTGCACGATGTCCGGGGCGATGGCGTGCGGGCCGCCATCCGCATTGAAATAGCGCCGCGCCGCCCGCACCAGTTCGCCCGCAAAGCGCACGCCGGAAGGCACGCTGTCTCCCGCCGGCAAGAATTTCACGCGGTGCGGCACCGGGCGTTCGATCGACTGCGACAGCCGGCCGTGGAGGCGGGCCGCATCGATCAGGATGGTTTCGTAGCGGCCCGGACCGAAGCTCCAGGCGGTGACGCGCCTGGCGTCGACGACGGCCGCGCCGGCTGGCAAGGGCTGCAGCTCGTCCTGATCGGCCGCCAGGGCGAGCTGGCCTTCGGCGTGGGTGACCAGCACATAGCCGTCGGTCTGGCAAGGCAGCCGCAGGCAAAGCGTGGTGTCGGTGACCAGCGTATGCACGGCCATGCCGTCGAGATAGTCGATCTGGATTTCGAGCCGGGGCCGGCTGCCATCGGCCGCGATCGTGATGCCGGGATAGTGGCGAGCGAGCCAGTCCTGCGCCTGCGCGCAGCTGGACGCGATGATTGCGTCCGTTCCAATGCGGGTTTGAGCCATACGCCAGTTCTGTCCTGCCAAAAAACGAGCGCACGCCGGGACGGCGAACGCTACAGGCGATCCCACAAAGGGCCGCGGCAAAACCGCGGCAAAACGGGTTGGCTGAATCAGGCGATGGCGACAGACCGCGACAATGACCCTGGATATTCCATGGCAATGGAATATCCATCAATTGGCATGGGCTGCGCCCGGATGCCCCCCCGGAATTCTCTGGTCAAGACTGGCGCTGGAATTCGATCTGGCCGCTGCAATGAAATGACCGCGCGGTTTCGTCGAACTTCCGATTGCCGGTTGCTTGATTTTAGTTTTGTTTAAATCGATATTTACTGATAACTTAAATCGATTGTTATTAGAGTACTGCAGTTTTTACAAATTATGGTCGCTTCCAACGCACTTTTGAAAGTGCTTACATTTGTTTGCACTTGGTAGGGTGCCGGTAGGGTGCTGGTAGGGTGCGCGCAGGGTGTGCAGGTAGGGCGCAGGCCGGTTGCGTCAGCGCAAGAGGAAAGGCGCGGAAGCGGTCAAGGCGCGCGAAGGCGCCTGCATTTCAATGCGTGACCGACTTCGACCACAGATTGATGACGAGCACGCCGGCCATGATCAGCGCGATGCCGAGCAGCGCCGGCAGATCGAGCCGCTGGCCGAACAGCAGCCACGCCGCCACCGACACCAGCACGATGCCGACGCCGGACCAGATCGCGTAGGCGATGCCGATCGGCACGCTGCGCAGCGTCAGCGACAGACAGAAAAAGGCGATCGCATAGCCGGTCACGACGACCAGCGAGGGCAGGGGACGGGTAAAGCCGGCGGCGGCCTTGAGGGCCGTGGTGGCAATGACTTCGGCGACGATGGCGATGGACAGGTAGATCCAGTGCATGGGATGGCGTGGTGTCGTGTATCGACGGAGCGCCAAGCATAGCAGCGGTGCCCTGTCCCCCCTTGCTGCATGGCGTGGCGCGCGGCAAGACGCACGGCGGCGATACGCCCCTGTGCGGCGCGGCTCAGCGCTGCTCAAGGCCGTGCCGCCGATGCCATTGCGCCAGCGTTTCCTCGGGCCACTGTGCGCAATGCACATGTCCCTTGCCGCTCGGCACTTCGACCCACGACGCCGCGGAGTCGAGCTCCGCTTCGACGATCTCCGGCGGGCGCGGCAGCGGCGTATCGATGGCCGACGCATGCGGATAGACGCGCTCGGGCTCGTCCGGGGTACGTATCCACAATGCGCTGCCGCACTTGGTACAGAAGTGCCGCTCCATCGGCGATCGCCTGGCGCGTTTGCCGGGCTCACGCATCACGGCGTGATAGATGCCGATATGCTGCCGGCCGCGTATGCGCAAGGTGTCGTTCAGCGCGCCGATGTTCGCGGCATAACCGCCCGCGCCCGCGGTCTTGCGGCAGATCGAGCAGTAGCAATGCAGATAGGGGTAGGGCCAGGGCGATTCCACGCTGAAGCGGACCGCGCCGCAGTGACAGGAGCCTTCGAGATGCATGCGACCTCCCATGGGGTAGGGCGAGCGTCGCCGATGCGTTGCCCGCCGTTGCTGCCATTGGATTTTGCATGACATCGAACCCGTATTCGAGCCCTTGTTCGGGCCCTTGTTCGGGCCCTTGTGGGGCTTGTTCGGGCCCATGCTCGCGCGCTGGTTGGAGGCCCGATTCGCGCCCTATCCGAATCGCGCAGGATCGTAGGGCCGCGGATCGACGTAAGGCGTCTCGCCGTCGATCAGCTCGGCGAGCAGCCGCGCGGTCGCAGGGCCGAGCGTGAAGCCCTGATGCGCATGACCAAAATGGAACCACAGGCCGCGATGGCGCGGAGCGCGGCCCACCACGGGCCGCATGTCGGCCACGCAGGGCCGCGCGCCCATCCACGGTTGCGCTTCCACCGGCGCGCCGAGATCGACGAGGTCGCTTGCGTAGCGCTCGGCCGCCGCCAATTGCACCGGCGTCGGCGGCGCGTCGTGGTGCGCGAATTCCGCGCCCGTGGTCAGGCGAAGGCCGCGACGCATCGGCGCGAGCACGAAGCCGCGTTCCGCGTCGAGCAGCGGCAGCGACGGCATGCGCGCGCTGGCGTAGTGGCGGTGGTAGCCCCGCTTGATGAACAGCGGCAGCCGATACCCGAGCGTCCGTGTCAACGTCGACGCCCACGGACCCAGCGCAATGACGGCCTGGGCGGCCGACAGCGGACCGGCGTCCGTCATCACGCGCCAGCCGCTGCCGTCGGGCTGCAGCGTCGCGGCATCGCCACGGCGCACGATGCCGCCTTGCCGCTCGAACAGCGCGGCATAGCGTTGCACCAGTTCGCCGGGATCGCTGACGGTCCACGGGTCGCGCCAATGGATCGCGCCGGCGAGGCCGCCATGCAGCACGGGCTCGGCGGCCTGCAACGCGGCACCGTCGAGCACGGCGCAATCGAGGGCATGCTCGCGCGCCACCATCGTCGCCGTGCGCACCGTATCGTCGAACGCGCGTTGGCTGCGGTATGCCTCGAGCCATCCCGCCTTGCTGACGAGGTCCTCCGCACCGGCGGCGGCGATCCACTGTTCGTGTTCGCTGACGCAGTGCCTGACCAGGGCCGCATAGGCGGCGATCGTGCCGGCGTAGCGGTCCGGTGCCGATTCGCGCCAGTACCGGGCCAGCACGGGCAACAGGCGCAGCATCGCACCGGGGTGGTAATGCACGTCGTTGCCCCGGCGGGCGATCACACGCAGGATCGTCTTCCAGTCGCGCGGGAACGCATACGGCTGCACCGCCTCGCGCTGGATGAAGCCTGCATTGCCGTAGGAGGTCTCGGTGCCCGGCGCGGCGCGATCGACGAGGACGACATGGTGCCCGCGATGGCGCAGGGCCAGGGCGGTGCTGACACCGACCATGCCGGCGCCGAGAACGAGGATTTCCTGTGACATGAAGGCAGCGACTCGCGGGAAAGGTGGATCGGGAGGATGAGCTGGGTCAGATGGACAGGTGGATCAGGTGGATCAGGTTCGTACCTGGATTTTCGCCGCGCCGCGCCTGCGTGAAGGCATGCGGCACGCGCAATATTCCGAATCCTCGATTGCGGTTTCGGCAATCACGAATTTGGAAACTCGATCAGTCCCTGCCGCAGATGGTCGACGAAGGCACGCGCGGCCGGCGGCAGCTTGCGGTTGGCCAGCGTCTGCACCTCGATCTGCCGCTCGTTCATCTCGCGGTCGCGCAGCGGCACCGCGGCGATGGTGCCGGCCTTGAGCCTGCCGCGGATCGATACCTCGCCGTAGAAGCAGATCGCGCCGCCGCCGGCCGCCGCGAAACTGACCAGCGAATCGAGCTGGTTGCTGGAAAACACCGTCTGGTAGCGCAGGCCCTGCCGGCTGCAGCCGGCGTCGAGCAATTGCCGTACCGAGCTGTCCTTCGGCGGCAATGCCAGCGGATAGGTGGCGACCTGCGCCAGCGACAGTTGCCGATGCCGCGCCAGCGGATGGTCCGGCGCCATCACGGCCAGCACCGGAGCGGGGTACCGCAGCTCCACGTGGATTTCCGGCTCCGGCAACCACGCCAGCGTGATGCCGATATCCGCTTCGCCATCGCGGATTCGCCGGGCGACATCGCCCTGCGGACAGACCTCGAGCTCGAAGTGAATGCCCGCATGGGTCTCGCGAAAGCTGGCGGCCAGATTCGGCAGGAATTCGTGCGCGATGCCCTCGACGGCCGCGAGCCGCACGCGCCCGACGCGAAGACCACGCAGCGCCTGGATATCGCCGGCCACGCGCTCGATGTCCTGCTGCGAACGCTTGGCGAATGCAGCCAGCAGCTCGCCCGCGGCATTGGGGACGAGGCCGCGCGCGCGCCGGTCGAACAGCAGCGTGTCGAGCTCGCTTTCGAGCTTGGCGATCTGCCGGCTGACGGCCGATGGCGCGACGTTCAGCTTGATCGCCGCATCCTTGACCGAGCCGGTGCGAACCACTTCGAGGAAGTAGCGCACCGCGGTCTCCTGCAGGGCCCGATAGGACATGGGATATCGAGGTGAAAAAGGGGAAAAGGGGTCGCGGGCGTCCTGGGGAAAACCCGCTCGGGGATTGCGCCAAGGATTGCCGTTTCGGCAATCGACTGTTCGAAACATTGCGACGATTCTATGCGAAGTTTGACATTAGGATGACATCGAACCGACCCGCTTATGCCGGCGTTGCCCTGGATTCCTACGAGAGAGCATCCCATGCGTTCTTCCTCACCCGTCCGTTTGCTGTTTGCCGCCACCGGCCTGGCGCTCGTTGCGATGGCGCCGTCGGCCGCGTCGGCGCAGGACAGCTTCCCCGCCAAGCCGATCCAGCTGGTGTTGCCGTTCCCGCCCGGCGGCGCCACCGACGTGGTGGGGCGCATCGTCGCGCAGAAGCTCGGCGAACGGCTGGGCAAGACCATCGTGGTCGAGAACCGGCCGGGCGCCGGTACCGTGGTCGGTGCCAGCTACGTCGCCAAGGCCGCGCCGGACGGCTACACGCTGCTGGCCAGTTCCGGCACGACGTTCACGGTCAATCCCGCGGTCTATCCGAAGCTGCCGTACGATCCGCAGAAGAACTTCGAACCGATCGGCCTGATCGGCGTCACCGGCCTGATCCTGCTGGCCAACCGCGATGTACCGGTGAACAACCTGAAGGAGTTCGTGGCCGCGGCGAAGAACGAGCCCGGCAAGTACTCGTACGGTTCGTTCGGCGCCGGTACCACCGCGCATTTTGCCGGCGAGCAGTTGCTCAATCTGACGGGCGCGAAGATGCTGCACGTGCCGTACAAGGGCAGCGCGCCTGCGATGACCGATCTGATCGGCGGCCAGATTCCGTTCAGCATCGACACCGTCGCCGCGGCGATCCCGCAGGTGCGCGCGGGCAAGGTCAAGGCCATCGCGGTGACGACAGCCAGGCGCTCGTCGCTGCTGCCGAATGTGCCGACCGTTGCCGAGGCCGGCTATCCCGGCATGGACGCCAGCACGTGGATCGCGCTGATGGCGCCCCGCGGGCTGCCGGCCGAGGTGCACGCGAAGCTGGAGAAGGCGCTGGCCGATACGATCGCCGACCCCGACACGCGCAAGAAGCTGGCCGACAACGGCATCGAGCCGTCGTTCGCAACGGGCAAGCAGGTCAGCGCGATGATCGAGAAGGAAATTCCGCAGATGCGGGCCATCGCGCAGCGCGCCAACATCAAGCTCGACTGACCCGCCATGTCCGACCAGAACCAACTGACTTCGCTGTCCGCCGTCGAGCTGCGTCGCCTGATCGGCGCGCGCCAGATTTCGCCGGTGGAACTGCTGGAGGCCTGCATCGCGCGGATCGAGCGCTATAACCCGCTGATCAACGCAATCACCGCCACCTGCTACGAGCGCGCACGCGAGGAGGCGAGGGCGGCGGAACAGGCGGTGATGCGCGGCGATACGCTCGGCCTGCTGCATGGCCTGCCGCTGGGCGTCAAGGATCTCGAGGCGACGGCCGGCCTGCTGACGACCTACGGCTCGCCGCTGTACCGCGGCAATGTGCCCGCGCAGGACAACACGCTGGTCGCGCGGCTGCGGCAGGCCGGCGCCGTGGTCGTCGGCAAGACCAATATTCCGGAGATGGGCGCGGGCGCCAATTCGCGCAATGCCGTGTGGGGCGCCACCGGCAATCCGTTCAATCCGAACCTGAACGCGGGCGGCTCGTCGGGCGGTTCGGCGGCTGCGCTGGCGGCGGACTTTCTGCCGGTCTGCACGGGTTCGGATACCGGCGGGTCGCTGCGTATCCCCGCTGCGAAATGCGGGGTGGTGGGCTTTCGCCCGTCGCCGGGGCTGGTGCCGAACTCGCGCAAGCTGCTGGGATGGACGCCGATTTCCGTGGTCGGCCCGATGGGCCGCACGGTGGCCGATGCCTGCTTGCAACTGGCGGCATCGGCGGGCGAGTCTGCGGGGGATCCGCTCAGCCACGCGGTCGATCCGCTGGCGTTCCTGACGCCGGCACGCGTCGATCTGTCCGGGCTGCGCGTGGGCTGGACCGAGGACTTCGGCAGCTGCGCCGTCGATGCCGATATCCGCCGCGTATTCCGCGCGCGGATCGCCGCGATGCGGCACCTGTTCAAGTCCTGCGACGAGGTCGCGTTCGACCTGGGCGACGTGCATCGCTGCTTCGACGTGCTGCGCGCAGAGAGCTTCGTCGCGTCGCTGCGCGACACCTACGAGCGCGACCCCGACAGCCTCGGCCCCAATACGCGCGCCAACTACGAGATCGGCGCGCGCATGTCGCTGGTCGACAGCGCGTGGGCGCAGGCCGAACAGACTCGCATCTTCCAGCGCTTCCAGCAGGCGTTCCGCGACTACGACGTGATCCTGTCTCCGACCACGCCGGTGTCGCCGTTCCCCTGGACCACGCTCTACGCGGACGTCGTCGAGGGGGCGAAACAGGAGAACTACTACCGCTGGCTGGCGCTGACCTATGTGGTGACGCTGACCACCCATCCCTGCCTCGCCTTGCCCTGCGGCACCGACGAGGCGGGCATGCCCTTCGGCCTGCAGATTACCGGCCCGTTCCGCGGCGATGCACTGACGCTCGGCGTGGCACAGGCGATGGAATCGGCGTTTGCATCGATGCCCGCCTTGTCGCGCCCGAAGCCGGACCTAGACAGGCTGACGCCCGCCGAGCCGGGATTGCGGTCGATTGTTACGGCGCCGCCGGAGGGGGTGGGGGACACGGCTTCGGGTCCGATTTCCATGGTGTAAGGTGCCGGCCGGGAGGCCACTTTCCCTCCACGAAACTGTGGCGTGCAAAGGGAAGCCTGCTATAATCACGGGTTCCCGGAGAGATGGATGAGTGGTTTAAGTCGCACGCCTGGAAAGCGTGTATGGGTTAATAGCCCATCGGGGGTTCGAATCCCCCTCTCTCCGCCATGAATTTGTAGCGTTGAACAAAAAGGGCCTGGGTCATAACCCCGGCCCTTTTTGTTTGCCCCAACAGTGCTGTCGTTCGCAGCTGGAGCGCCTCGGTCGGTGTGGGTAGATGCTTGTGGCAAGCGCCTGTCAGGCGGCCTTCCGGCGAGCCTTTGGCCCAGGCTCACGTTGTTCCTCTCGCGCCTGGTCGCGCTCGTTGCTGACCTCGATGACGATCCGTTTCATCTCCGAGGTCGCGAAACGCGTAAGCGCTTCGCGCATCAGCGGCTGGTAGCCCATCTTGTGATATTGGGCAATGGCCTTGTATTGCTCCAGCAGGTCCTTGGGCAGGCGAATCGAGATCGCCTGCATCCCCAGCGACTGATTCACCGAGTCCTGCAGGTCCTTGGGCGCGACGGCCACGTAGTGTTCGTCTTCGCCCAGCGTACCGTTGTCCCATGCCTCTTCGGTACCCGGGATCTTGGCGGCTTGAGTCATACCCTCTCCTGGTCAGTTACTTTCCGAACTTGTTGTAGATGGCCTGGATCTTCTCGGAGGCGTCGTAAGCGGACTTGACGACGTTGTTTCCTTCCTTGTGGATGAAGATCACCTTGAGCAAGCGGCCCGCGTTGGTCTCCGCAACGAACCACAGCGTTGGCGGGTCGGTGGCATGTTCCTCTCGGGTGTCGATAAGGAGTTGGCCGCAAATGTTGGAGAACGCCTCTCGCACCTCCGCCTCGGAAACATTGTGCTTGGTCCGCAGCTTCTCAATGATTCGAGGCGCGAGAACTATGCTCATGATGAGAGTGTATATACAGTAAGTGAGTTCGAAATAAAAGTGGCGCACCGTGATAAATACTCGATGCGCCACGTTGAGGCCTATTTAAGCACTTTGTCGGCCGATTTTCTTGGTCATGCTGCCGAAAAGCAAAATCTTCTGTATATACGCGATGCTCGCCGACTTCCCGGCCGGGCTCACCAACTGACCACCACCGCCTCCGCCGACCGCTGGTGCGGCCCATGGTAGACGGCCTCGACGTTGTTCCCGTCCGGATCCAGCAGGAAGGCCGCGTAGTAGCCGGGGTGATAGTCGCGCTCGCCGGGGCCGCCGTTGTCGCGGCCGTCGGCGGCGAGGCCGGCCTTGTAGAAGGCGTCGACCGTTTCGCGGTCCTTGGCCTGGAAGGCGAAGTGGGCGTGGGAGATCTGGCCCGGCGTGCCTTCGTCGACCCACAGCTCGTCGGCGTAGAAGTAGCCATCGCCGTCGGTGATGTCGATGCCCAGCACGCCGAGCACCGCGCCGTAGAAGCGGCGCGACGCGCCGAGGTCGCGGACCTTGAGGTGGAGATGGTCGATCAGGCGGCCGCGTTGGATCTGCATGGGTGTCTCTTGGGTGAGGATTCGATGGTGGCAATCCGAGGCCGGTGAGGCATCGGAGTGACTTTATCGGCGCACCACGGCTGGGTGGCCGGTATCGAAGCATTATGGTCTCCGCCCACCCGAACGGAAGCGCCCGAAAAACTCCTTGACTATCTACCTAGTAGTAGATAAAGTGAGGCTCATGGATGCGGCGCCGCAGCGAAGAAGAAGTGAAGCGGCACCAGTCCAACGCAACAACCCCGGGAATCCGGGATTTTTTTGAGTCGGGTTATCTATCTATTAGTAGATTCGACAGCCGGATTCCAACCCAAATCGATTCGAGCCGCGATGCGGCTTCCTGAAAGGAGCAAATCATGACCGACCGTACCTTCGCCAAGACCCTGTTGACCGCCGCCACCCTTGCCGCCGCCTTCGTGGCTGGCACCGCGCAGGCTGCCACCGTTCCCGCCGACAAGTACGGCTACGAGTTCCGCGCCGGCGAGCGCAGCACCTATGTCGACGGTGCCCGCAGCGGCAATCGCAACACCTTCGTTGACGGCGCCCGCAGCGGCAAGGCGGATCCGTACGCGGACGGGGCTCGCACCGGCAAGGCCGACCCGTACACCGATGGCGCCCGCATCGTCGCCGGCCTGGACCGCACCGGCGTGTCGGCCAGCCCGGCTCGCAGCGTGAACCAGTTCACAGACGGCGCCCGTAGCGGCAAGTTCGACCCGTACACCGACGGCGCGCGCGTCGTCGCCGGCCTGGATCGCTCCGGCGTGTCGGCCAGCCCGGCTCGCAGCGTGAACCAGTTCACCGACGGCGCCCGTGGCGGCAAGTTCGACCCGTACACAGACGGCGCCCGCATCGTCGCCGGCCTGGATCGCACCGGCGTGTCGGCCGAGCCGTCGCGCAGCCCGTACACGGACGGCGCGCGCCAGGGTCGCTTCGATGTCTTTACCGAAGGCGCTCGCCAAGGCCAGTTTGACGTGTTCACCGAAGGCGCGCTCGTCGCCGGCCTCGATCGCACCGGCGTGTCGGCCGAGCCGTCGCGCAGCCCGTACACCGACGGCGCCCGCCAGGGCCGCTTCGATGTCTTCACCGAAGGCGCTCGCCAGGGCCAGTTCGACGTGTTCACCGAAGGTGCCAACGCTTGAAGGGCAATACCGCAACGGCCGCTCGTGGTAGCGGGGGAGGGCATGTCATGAAAGACGCTTCGACTTCCCGCTCCGCCGGCCGGGGTCACCCCTCCGGCGCGAGCTCGACGGTCCGTGACAGGCTGCTCGAACACACGCTCGACCTGATCCGCAAGCGGGGCTTCAACGGCTTCAGCTACCGCGATCTGGCCGAGCGCGTCGGCGTCAAGACTTCGAGCATCCATTACTACTTCCCGACCAAGGAAGACCTGGCACTGGAAGCGGTGAACGCCTACAGCGAACGCTCGGCGCGTTACCTGGAGGGCATCGATCCGGCGCTGCCGCCGCTGGAGCAGGCCAAGCGTTATCTGGCGTCGTGGCGGCGCGAATGCAGCGGGCAACAGGTGTGTCTTGCCGGCATGCTGTCGACGGAGGCGCTGTGCCTGCCGCCGGCGGTGCATCACGCGCTGCAGGAGTTCCATCGGATCAACGAAAGCTGGCTGACGGCGCTGCTGGAGCGCGCCCGCGCGCAGAACGGCGGCGATGCGCAGCCGGCGATCGGCTCGGCGGCGCTGGCGCAGGTATTGTTCGCGGCCTTGCAGAACAGCCTGGTGTCCGTGCGGCTGTTCAATCAGGCCGAGCGGCTCGAGCCGGCGGCGAATCTGCTGCTGGCCGCGGTGGCGGGACCCGATGTGCCGGCAGGGTTGTCGTCGGCTTCGACCTCGGCCGCGGGCAACGCAACGAACGAGCCAAAGGCCGAGCCGCAGGCGCTCAACGCGGCGACGGCTTGAGCGCCGGTGCGTCGACGGCGCCGTGGCTCTCCGCCTCGCCGTCCTTCCCATAGCCAAGCCATCCCGCCAGCCGTGGCCACCGCGCCGCGGCGGCGCGGGCCGCCTGGGCTTCCTGCTCGTCGACATAGCGATGCGCGGCGAAGCCCGGCACCTTCATCGCCAGCGCCTCGATATCGTTATTGGGCCGCGGTGCGTGCCGCGCTCGCAGGCCGCGCCGCAGTCCGGCGCGTTTGCGCTCGCCGTCGCTCATTTGCCATCCACCCATACGCCGTCGGGCGTGCGCACCACGTAGCCGGTGCCGCGCTTCATCATCACGGTCGCCTCGTTTTCGCCGACCATGCGCGTTTGCGGCAGGTCCGCCGCGTATTGCGACGGCGCGGGGGCGCCCTGCCGGAACGGACTGTCGGCGACCAGGTTCGACAACAGCTGCGACAGCGCCAGATAGCTGCTCGGCGCGTGGATCGTCACCGGCCCGCCGGCGCCATTGACGTTGCCCTGCGCATGGCCTGCGGCATTTCCTGCCGCATTACCTCCCGCGTTGCCGCCGGCACTACCGCTGCCCGCAATACCACCCGCATTGCCGCCAACCTCGCCGCCCGCCTTGCCACCCTGCAGACCGATCAGCTTGACCCCCACCGGCACATGCACGATCCGCGGCGTTGGAATCTCGCGCATGCCGGCGATCTGGTTGGCATCGCCACGCAGCGCCGCGCCGTGCTCGGGCACGAACACCACCACCGCCTTGCGGCCCGACTGCTCGATCAGCGCGATCAGCTTGTCGATATCGTCCAGCAGCCGCGTCAGCCGCAGCGGATACGACTGGATGCTGGTCAGCTTCGAATCCGGCAGGCGGTTGCCGTCGTGCAGCGTGACCGTGTTGTAGTACAGCGCCAGCGGTCCGCTGTTCTGCGCGAGTCGAAACTTGTACCACTTCTCCAGCACCGCGTAGTCGCCCAGGATCGGCGAATTGTCGAAGGCCCGCATTGCCGGCGGCACGCCGTCGACCGGCACGTGCGTGACGTTCGGAATGCCGATCTCCTTGTCGACGAAGCCGCGGAAATTGTCGAAGCGGCCATCGTGGTTCATCAGCACGCGCGTATCGAAGCCGGCCTGCGCCAGCGCCTCGAACAGATGGCATTGCGGCTGCGCCGGCGAGTACAACGCCTGGTGCGGCTGCTGCCCGCAGGTTGCGCGCAGCAGCCGGATCGCCGCCGGACCGCTGTAGCTGGCCGCCGAACTGAACTCGGTGAACAGATAGTCGAAGCGCGACAGCAGCGGATGGTTGCGTGCCTTGGCGACGTCGAGATCGTCCCAGGACAGCGAGCAGACATGCAGCACGATGATGTCGAACTGGCTGTCGGGCGAGGCGCTCAACGGCGTGAACGCGACCTGGCGCGAGGCCTCCTGCGTGCGGAACGCGTTCAGCTGCGCCTCGTTGTCGCCGACCTCGGCCGGGCTGTCGATCCGCATCGTCGGAGCCGGGCGCTGCGCGGCGCGCGTGGCGGCGGCCCCGGTCGCCGCGGCGCCCGTCGAAGCCGTGCCGGCCCCTTGCCACAGCGGCACCACGACCAGCGCGAGCAGTACGAAGGTGGTGACGCGCACCCAGCGGTTGATCACCAGATAGGCCAGCGTAACAACGATCGCGCCCAGCACCATCTGCGGACTGACGAAGCGCTGCAGCAGCTCCAGCAGATAGGCCGGCGTGAAGGCGCTCAGGTTCGAGAACTGCGAGACCACCCGCGCGAACGGCGGCAGGTTCGATTCGTGGTACAGCAGCGCCACGCCGACGACCACGGCCAGCACCTGGCGCAGCACGCGCAGGCCGCGGTGTTCCACCGGCAGCACCAGCCACAGCGCGAACAGCAGGTTCAGCAGCCAGCGCGGCTGCACCTGTCCGATCGCGAACAGGTAGAGCTTGGCGGCGAAGTAGAGGTTCCAGATTCCCATGGGGTTGGCGGTTCGGGATTGCGATTCGGGGTGCGTGGATGGGTGCGTTGATCGATGCTATGGCGTGCGATGGCGGTGCGATGGCGGTGCGATGGCGGTGCGATGGCGGTGCGAGGGCGTTTGCAACGACGGTGCGCGTGCCCGGACTCAGGACTGCCGCGTTCGCCGCCGCACCAGCGCGGCCTCGAGCATGTCGATCGCGGCGTCGTACAGGCGCAGGAAGCCTTGATAACCCATCTCGATGACCTCCTTGAGCCCGCGCAGCGGCGCGTCGCGCGGCTGGTCGTCCAGCCAGTCGATCCACGCGTCGGCACGGCCGAAGGTGCACTGGATCAGCTGCGTCTCGGCTTCCGGGCTCAGGTCCTGCATCCGCACGCCCAGGTGGCGGTTGACGTTGCGCGCCACCGTGGCGGCGAAGTGGTATTCGCGCGCGCCGCGCGACAGGCAGACGCCGACGCGTTCGCCTTCGCCGAGCGCCACGTCGATCGGCAGCAGCAGTCCCAGGCCGCCCAGCGAATAGTTCTCGGTCTTGCACGCCAGCGTGGTGCCGTCCGGCAGCAGCAGCGTGGCCGGCACGCGCATCGGAATCCGGTGCGACACGCGCACCTGGCGCGCTTCCTTGGCGACGCCGATGGCCGCGCCGAGCATCAGCAGGTTGACGGTCGCCCAGACCATGTTCATCACGACCGTGCCGGGTTCCGTGGTGGTGCCCATCAGCAGCCGGCCCACGCCCATGCCCAGGCCCGCCACGTTCAGGCCGAGCAGCAGCAGATAGGGCTTGGAGATCGTCCAGTCCAGGTAGTCGTCCTCGATCCGGCCGCCCTTGGCCGTCACGTTGAACTTGCCGAGGCGCGGATTGATGAAGGCCATCGTGGTCGGCAGCACGATGTACCACGCCAGCACCGATTCGTAGACCTCGGCCCAGAACGAATGCCGGTACTTGCCCTGGATGCGCGAGTTGGTGATGTTGGCGATCACCAGATAGGGCAGCACGTAGGCCGCGATCATCGCCGCCGAGGTGTTGATCACGTGCATGCCGAACACCAGGTAGGCGAGCGGCATCGTCAGGAAGATCAGCCGCGGGATGCCGTAGAAGAAATGCAGCATCGCGTTCGAGTAGCACAGCCGCTGGAACAGCTTGAGCCCCTTGCCGAGCAGCGGATTGTCGATGCGGAAGATCTGCGCCATGCCGCGCGCCCAGCGGATGCGCTGGCCGATATGGCTGGCCAGGCTTTCGGTGGCCAGCCCAGCCGCCTGCACGGTGCGCAGGTACGCGGTGTTGTAGCCGCGCCGGTGCAGCTTCAGCGCGGTGTGCGCATCCTCGGTCACGGTCTCGACCGCGATGCCGCCGATCTCGGCCAGCGGCGCACGCTTGATCACCGCGCACGAGCCGCAGAAGAAGGCCGCGTTCCACAGGTCGTTGCCGTCCTGGATCAGCCCGTAGAACAGGCTGCCTTCGTTGGGCACGCGGCGGAAGGTATCGAAGTTGCGCTCGAACGGATCGGGCGAGAAGAAGTGGTGGGGCGTCTGCACCATCGCGCAGCGCGGATCGGCGATGAACTCGCCCATCGTCATCTGCAGGAAGGAGCGGGTCGGAATGTGGTCGCAATCGAAGATCGCGATGTAGTCGCCCTGCGTCACCGACAGCGCATGGTTGATATTGCCGGCCTTGGCGTGCCGATTGTCGTTGCGCGTCAGGTAGTGCACGCCGGCCTGCTCGGCGAAGGCTTGCATCTGCGGCCGCCGGCCGTCGTCCAGCAGGTAGATGTTCAGCTTGCCGCTGGGCCAGTCGAGGCTGCGCGCGGCGTAGACGGTCGGCTGCACCACCGACAGCGGCTCGTTGTAGGTCGGGATATAGACGTCGACGGTCGGCCATTGCGCCGGATCGGCCGGCATCGGCTTGGGCCGGCGCGACAACGGCCAGGCGGTCTGCACATAGCCGAGGATCAGCACCAGCCAGGTGTAGGCCTCGGCGGCGAACAGCAGATAGCCGATGGTGACCTCCATCGGCGTGGCCAGGTCCAGTGTCTCGGTGGCACGCCACCAGATATAGCGCAGCGTCATCAGCAGCGACAGCGCCATCATCGTCAGCGTGGGGAAGCGCCCCGGGATCCTGCGCAGCACCATCACCGCGATCCAGACCAGCGCGAACACCGTCAGCTGTCCGCCCAGCGGCAGCGGCGTGGTGCACAGCACCAGCCCGGTCAGCGCGGCCAGCACCAGCAGCGTGGGCGCGAGGCCGCGCACGCGATGCACCAGCGCCGCCACGTGGGCCAGGCCGCTGCTGGCACGCATCCAGTCGACGCGCGGCAGGCGCGCCGCCAGGCGCCGCCGCTTGCGCGCGACGTAGCGATAGGCCGGCTCGAGCCGGTGATCGAGCCAGCGGCGCAGCGGCGATTGGGGCGGCGCCTGTTCCTGCGGGCTGCGCCGGCGCGTCGGCGCGGCCAGGCGCCGGCGCGGCCGGGGCGGGCGCACGAACAATCGCCATACGCGACGCGGCAGGCTGTGCCGTGGATCGATGCCAAGACGCTCGGCGGAGCGGGCCGACAGCCACGCGGCAAACTCGGCCGGCCAGTCGCGCTTGCCGGGCCGCGCCGGGCGGAAGAACAGGCGCACCAGCCATTCGTTGCGCGCGGGCCGCTCGCCAAGATCCAGGCCTTGGGCCAGCGCGGCACGCAGCCGCAGGGTCAGGTCGAGCAGCACGCCGAGGATCATCTGCGTGTCCCCGCGTCTTGCGCGGCCGCACCAAGCGATGCCGCGATCCATTGCGACAGCCAGGCTGCGATGCCCTGCAGATCGTGCGCGGCTTGCGAATGCGGCATCGCGCGGCAGAAGTTCTCGCCGCGCGCCAGCGCTTCGGGCAGGCCGTGATCCAGATGCACCTGATAGGGCAGCAGCCGCTCGCGCAGCCGGGTGCGCAGCAGCGCCAGCACATCGCCATGCAGCTGGCGCGCGGGCTGGACCCGCGTTGCCACCACGCGATAGGGCAGGCCGATCCGTTCCAGCGCATGTTGCATGCGCGGCAGCGTGGCGCAGACCTCCGGCTCGGGCGGCGCCAGCACCAGCGCCAGATCCGCGGCGGCGAGCGCCTGCGTGGCATGCAGGGCCGGCCAGGCGGGCGTATCGATCAGGACAATGCCGTCGTCGGGCAGGTCGACCTGCGCCAGCAGCGCGCGCAGCCAGTGCGGCTGCTCGATCAGGCAGCGCGTGGCGACGGCCTCGGCGTCATCATCGGTGCCGCCGCATTCGCATTCGCGTTCGCGTTCGCCGTCGCCGTCGCCGTCGCCGTGGCTGTGGCCGTGGCTGTCGCCACCACGGTTGTCGCGAGGCAATCCATCCACCTGACCCCACGGCACCAGCAGCACGTCGTCGTCGCTGCGCAGGGCCGCGGTGGCCCAGTCGCTCGCCGACGGCCGCAGCGCCGCGTCGACCAGCCCGCGTTCGACCGGCTCGCGCAGGCCAAAATGCAGGCCGAGCAGATTACGCGGATCGCACTCCAGCGCCAGCACCGCATGCCCGCGCCCGGCCAGCAGCGAGGCCAGCGCGGCGGTCATCGTGCTGCGGCCCGCGCCGCCTACCGGCGCGACGATGGCGATCGTCTTCATCGCGTGCCGTCCTTCGGCGCCTGCCACCGCTTGCCGCGGATCACGATGCCTTCGAGCTGGGGCGGCAGCCGCACCGCGCGGCGCTGGCGCGGCTGGAACCAGCGCGGCATCACGCGCATCAGGTCCAGCTTCCAGATCAGCCAGGCGACGGGGGCGGCCAGTATCAGGCCCCAGATGAAATATCCGATAAAGACGCGCATGGCGATGCTATTCCCGGGCTTTGAGCGGCACCGCGGCCGGCGTCGGCGCGGTGCGGGGTTTGGAATGCGTGGCGTGAGCCGCTGCGGCCGGCCGCAGCGCATCGAGCGGGGACAGCAGCGGCAGCGCGGGGCCGGCGCGATGTTCTGCGCGATGTTCGGCGTGATCCTCGGCGCGATTCCGCGCGCGATTTTCACCGGTGATTTCGGCGCGAATGTCGGCGCGATGTTCGCCGCGGTCCTCGGGCCAGGCACCGGCTCCGGCCTGTGGACTTGCCTCGGCCGGCATGGCGGGCACCGTGGCGCCTTCGGCCACCGTAGCGCCTTCCGCCACCGCCGCCGCGCTGGCTTCCTCCCGCGCCTGCAGCCAGCCGCTGTAGTCGGGCAGCGTCCGCTCCGCGGCCTGCTGCGCGAACGCGTTCAGCGCGGCCTCGATGGTCGGCGCGTCGCCGCAGCGCAGCTCGCCCGAGAACAGCGCCTCCAGCGGCCGCTGGAACACGCGCCGGCAGACCGCGTCGGCGTCGTCGAGCCGGCAGGCAAAGAAGAACACGTAGACGCTGTCGGCATCGGCGCTGCAGATATCGCCGGTACGGTTCATGCGGCAGGCGCGCAGCGCGTCGATATGCGCGACCTCCGGCAGCAGCGTCAGGCGCAGCAGCACGTGCGGCAGCCGGATGGTCCGGCCCTGTTCGACCGCGCCGCGCACCGTGTCGATGAATTCGGCCGGGGGCACGTAGCCGATCGCCGAGCCCGTCAGCACCGCCGACAACGCGGTGCGGTAGTCCGCCGGCAGCGGACGCGAGAACACCTGTCCCTGCACGCCCTCGAGCATCGCCTGCACGCGCGCGAACGGCGTGCGCCGCGCGATCACCAGGTTGGCGCCGAGATTGAGCAGCAGCAGCTCGTAGTGCTGCCGCATCGCTTCCTGGTCCTCGCGCACGACGATCTTCAGCGCGCTGCCGCGCGTGCGCCGCAGCCGGTGCACCTGCTCGGCCAGCGTCTCGAAGGCGCGGTTGCCCTGGTAGTGCAGCAGCACGGTCGCCGCCACCGCGCCGCCGGCGCTGGCCACCGCGGCCTCGTTGCTGTCGACCAGCTGCCAGGACTCCGGCACCCAACGCTCGTGGGCGACGGCGTCGCGGCAAACGATCACGCGATGTTCGTCGGGCGCGAGCAGGCCGGCCGCCGCCGCTTCGCCTTCGCCGTCCGCGCCGGCGCCGCTGACCATCAGGCGATGCTCGTCGGCGGCGAAGCGCAGCGGCAGCGAGCGGCTGGCGAGCACCGCTTCGCGATCGCGCCAGAACGCCACCTCCCAGGTGTATTGGCCCTGCACCTGGGACAGATGCGCGGCACCGGCGAAGCGGGCGTGCAGGCTGCCGAGATCGGCCGGCCGCCGGATCTCGTCGAGGTCGTCCGTCGGCGGCGCCAGCACCAGCAGCAGCGACAGCCGCTCGCGCGCGCACCACGCGGCGAGCCGCGCGCCTTCGCGCGACAGGCGCGCGCCGTCGTCCCAGGAGAAGCAGGCCTCCGCGCCTTCGACCATCACCACGCTGTGGCGGGCCGCGCATTGGTCTGCCAGCGCCTGCAGCGCATCGGTCAGCGTGTCGATGCCGGCGGCGCGGCTTCCATTGCCGTTGCTGCTGCCGTGAGCGCGGCCGACTCGCAGCCCGCACAGATTGGCGCGATGATGCAGCGCGCCGCGGACGTCGATATCGAGGCCGTGCTCGCGCAGCGCCTGCGCGATGCCGTCGACCGGACGTGCGGACAGCACCGTGGCCGGTCCGCGCAGCGCGTTGGCGGCGGTCTGCCAGAAAAGCGCATCGCGCGCCGGCGACGGCTCGGCATAGACGATATGCACGTGGCCAGGCGCCAGCGTCGCCAGTTCGGCCGGGAGGCCGTCGATCGCCAGCGAGGGCCGCGCCTGCAGCCGCGCGAACAGCGCCGAGCGCGGCGGGGCGGGCGTCGCCGTCGTCGCGGCGGAGGACGGTGTCAGGGAGGTGGTGGCGGGCCTCGTCGATGGGTTCATGATTCGCGTCGATCCGATCTAGTACGAGGAATACGGCCGAACCGGCTCGGGCGGGAACGGCACCGGCCCGCGCTGCGGTTCGAAGTGATAGCGCAGATAGGCGATCGCGCGATTGGGCGCATAGTCGCGCGAGCGGTCGATCTGCAGCGCCATGCCGGCGACCCACTTCGGCGCGAAGCGGTATTCGACCGCGGCCAGCGCGGTATAGCTGAAGCCGCCGCCGTTGCCGCCGCGGAACGTCCGATCGCCCGCCATGCGCTGCAGGTCCGGCCGGGTCGGATAGTAGGGCATGTCCTTCTCGTAGGTATCCGACCAGCCGGCCGAGCCGCCCAGCCGCCACGACCACGCGCCGCGCCGTCCCGTCCATTCGAGCGGCACCGCCAGCGACAGATAGCGCTGCGGGCTGTAGTAGCCGCCGTGGCCGAAGGTGTAGTAGCGCAGGTTTTCCTGGTAGCGCCAGTAGTTGACCACCAGTCCGCTGGTCACGCGCTGGTTGCGCGCCTGCAGCAGCGGCCAGTCGAAGCCGGCGCGCACCGTGAACTCGCGATTGGTGCGGACGTTGTGCCCGGTCAGCACACCGGCGCCAACGGTGGCGAACACGCTGCCGCGCCCGACATCGTGCGAGTACCCAAGCGTGATGCCGTTGCGCGCCACGCCACCCCAGCGTTCGCCGCTGGCTGGATCGATCGCGCCGGCGTAGGAGATCAGGCTGCTGGTGACCGCGCGGCGCGACACGTCGACCGTGGCCGCGGCGCGGTTCAGCTCGGCGCGATAGCGCAGTCCGCCCACCACGGTCTGCTGCAGGAAGCCGAGCGGGGTCGTGCCGAGATCCGCGCGCCAGCTGTCGTAGGCGCCGTTGTACGCATAGCCCGCGGCCAGCGCCACGCCCTTGTCGGATTGCCCGCGCGGCGCGATGCCGGCGCCGCCGCGCGCGGCGATCTGGCCGAACTCGTCGGCGCCGTTGGCGACGTCCGTGCGCAGCGTGCCGGCATCGAGCAGCACGGTATCGGCGTGGAAGAACACATGGCCGGTGTAGCCATGCGGAATCCGCACGTAGAGCGGGATTTCGGTGGCGCTCAGCTCGGAAATGCCGCTGTCGCCGGACTTGCGCGAGAACAGCGTCGCGGTGGCGACCTGGCCGTCGCGACGCGCATCGAGATCCTGCAGCGCGCGCTGCGCGGCGGTGCCGCCGGCCGCGGGCGCCGCGGCCTCGGCCTGTTCGAGCGTGCGGGCCTGCCGGTACAGCGAGGCCGCCTCGTTGAACTCGCCGCGCGACTGCGCGATGCGCCCCTGCTGTACGACGATATCCGCGCGCTGTGGATAGCGCTGGCGCAGCGCGTCGACCACCGCGGCCGTTTCGCCGTCGCGGCGCAGCGCGGTCAGGCGCCGCGCTGCCGACAGCCGCGTATCGATATCGTCCTCCGCCGTGCCGGCCAGCACGTCGCGCACGATGCGCAGCGCCTCGTCGTTGCGCCCGGCGCGTTCGGCGAGCCGGGCCAGCGTCAGGCGCGCCTCGGCATCGTCCGGGCTGCGTGCGAGCACCGTGCGCGCGGCAGCGGCGGCGCCATCGAGATCGCCTTGCCGCTCCCGCACGTCGGCCAACGCGAGCGACCAGCGCCGGTCCTGTTGCTGTCCGGCCGGCACCGCCGCCAGCACGCGCAGCGCACCGGCGGGATCGTCGGCGTCGAGATGGCGGTCGGTGTCGCGCAGCGCGAGCCGCAGCGCCTGGTCGTCCAGCGCGGCGCGCTGCCCGGGTTCGAAGGCGCCCCGTTGACCGCGGGTCCGCGCATCGCGGGCACGCAGGTCGTCCAGCCACGCGCGCAGCGCATCGTCGCGGCCCGCGGCGGCCAGCAGCTCGCCGTAACGCAGCCGCACGCCGATGGCCGGGTCGTCGGGATGCGCGGCCAGCCACTGTTGCACGAGCCCGAGCCCATAGTCGGCCTCGCCCAGCGCGATCGCTTCGCGGCCGACGGTGGCCAGCATCTGCGGGTCCGCCTGCGTCGCGTCGGCGGCTTGCCGCAGCAGCGCGCGCGCCTCGTCGGGACGGCCGGCGGCCAGCGCCAGGCGGCCCTGCCGCAGCCACTGCTGCGCGTGCAGATTGCCGCCGAGTTCGCGCATGCCCTCGGTGCGCTCGGTGTCGGGAATCTGCGCCAGCAGCGTGGCGGCGGCATCGGGGTCGTCGACCGAATTCAGGAACAGCGCGCCCGCATAGCGCATGTCGGCGCTCGGCGCGAGGCGCAGGCCCTCGTCCATGGTCTCGCGGCCCAGCGCAGGCAGGCCGAGATCGCGATAGGCCCGCGCCAGCGTGTAGCGCGTCCAGGGCGCGTCGGGTGTCAGCCGCAGCGCCTCCTCCAGCCGGGCGATCGCCGGGCTCGCGCGGCGCTCCGCCAGCAGTTGGTCGGCCTGGCGCGTCAGCAGCTCGGCGCGCAACTGGCCCAGCGTTTCCGCATTGGCCGGCGATTTCTGCAGGCGCGCTTCGGTCGCGGCCAGCAGCGGTCCGATCTCGGCGTGGCGGCCGCTGTTCTGCAGCAGCGCCACCAGCCGGCGCAGCGCGCCAGGGTCCGGCGTGCGGCCGGCCAGCTGCTGGCGCAGCAGCGTCTCGGCTTCAGCCTCGCGTTGCTGCGCAACCAGCGCGTCGGCCAGGATGACGAGCGCATCGGCGTTGTCGGGCTGGCGCGCCAGCGCCTGCTGGGCCAGTGTCTCGGCCTCGGCGGGCTTGCCCTGCGTGCCGGCCAGCCGCGCGCGTGCGATCGTGCCCCAGAAGGTGGCGGTATCCAGCAGGCTGCGCCACTTGTTGCGCTGCTCGGGATCGAGCTGCAGCGCGCGGGAAAACAGCGCGCGCGCCTCGTCGTGGCGGCCCTCGCGCAGCCGCACCAGGCCCAGGCCGCCGACCACCTCGGCATCGTTGCCGCGCGTGCGCATGGCCTGTTCGAAGGCGGCCTGCGCTTCGGCAAGGTTGCCGCGCTCGAGCTGCCGCAGGCCGCGCTGGCGCGCCTGCCAGGCGGGATCGGCCAGCATGCGCCGATGCGCCTCTCGCCTGGCCTCGAGTTCGGCCAGCGTCTGCCGCGCGATGTCGTCGTCGGGCACTTCCTTCAGATAGCGCTCGAACCAGACCGCGTAAGCGGGATCGTCATTGACGCGATACAGCGTGCGGCGCCAGATGTCGAGCGCCGTCTTGCGGTCGGCGTCGGTGCGCTGGCTCAGTCGATACAGCAGATCGAGGCCTTCGGCGCGCGTGGCGGGGCGGTCGGTCAGCAGGTCCCCCAGCACCAGCGCGAGGCGCGCATCGTCGGGCCGCTGCGCCAGTTGCCTGCGCAGTTCGGCGATGGCGCGCGGACGGCCGGCGTCGGTGCCCGCCAGGATCCGGTAGTAGTCGATCGCCAGCTCGCCCTGCGGCGGCCCGTCGGGAAACAGCCGCTGCAGCCGGTCGAGCGCTTCCTTCTCGTTGCCGCCGCGCGCCAGCATGCGCACCGTCGCCATCTCGCGCTTGTCCTGCGTGGCGATGCGGTAGGTGTCCTCGAGCTCGCGGGTGGCCGGATGCTTCGGATGATGCTGGCGCAGGCGCTGCAGGATACGTTGCGCCTCGGCCGGGCGGTTCGAGCGCAGCTCGATCTGCGCCAGCAACAGCAGCGCATCGGGCTGCTGCGGCTCGATCGTCAGGATCTTGTCGAGGGCGCTGCGCGCCAGGTCGGCGCGATTCTTGGCTTCCCACATGCGCGCCGACGACAGCAGGCGGGCGAGTTCCGCATTGGCTGAGGACGTGGCCGGCGCGGCGGGCGCGGCGGGCGCGGTTGGGGCCTGCGCTGCCGCGGGCATCGCCGGGACGAGCAGTACCGCGGCGGCGGGGATCAGCGGCGAACGGGGCATGTCGCTGTCCAGGCCGGCGTCAGCGCGCCGTCGGCTTCGAAACGGTACAGGCCATCGAGATGGCCGAGGGCGAACAGCGCCAGCACCTGGCTGTAATAGCCCAGCGGCTGTTCCGCGGCCAGCTTGCGCATCCGCTCGACCTGGCGCTGCGCCGCGGCGGCTTCGCCGAGCGCGGAGAGGTACGGCGCCACCGCGGCGGAAAAGCCGCCGTTGCCCGAATTCGGCCCGACGGTGCCGGAGCGCGTATCGACGCGCTCGGGCGGATGGCCGTGCGCGATGGTGTAGTCCGCCATCGGGCGATAGGTCTTCAGCAGCGGCGCGCGCAGCGGATCCTGCGGCGCCAGCATGCCGGCCCACAGATAGACGCGGATCGCGTTGTACGCGCCTTCGGCCTGCGTCTGCTGGTCGGGACGGAAGCCCGGTTTCGCACCCGCGTGATATTCGACCCAGTCGGGAGAGAAGCCGCGCGGCGCGGTATCGAGCAGCAGGCGGGCCGAACTGGACAGCAGCTGCGCCCATTCCGGCTGTTGCGGCCACAGCGCGGCGAACCGGCGCATCAGCTGCGGCGGCACATAGCTCGGATTGAGCCGCCACATCGTCGGCGAAGGATGAAAGCCCATCGGCCCGGGCAGCAGCGTGCGGCCCAGCCCCGGCAGCAGCGCGGTCTCCTGGCGCACCACCTGGCGCGCGATCACGGTGCCGAGCGCGGTGTAGCGGCGCTCCTGCCAGAGCCGGCCGGCCTCCAGCAGCGCGTAGGCGATCCACAGATCGGCGTCGGAGGCGGGGTTCGCGTCGAGCACGCCCCAGCTCTCGGGCTTGCCGTCGGCGGCCTCGCGCTTGCCCCAGATCCATGCCGGCAGACGTGAAGCGAGATCGCCCTCGGCGAGGTTGTTCTCGGTCCAGGCGAGCAGCCGCTCGAAGGTCGGCCGGTCGTTGGCGACCAGCGCGAAGAACAGCGCATAGGCCTGGCCTTCGGACACCGTGGTCTGCTGCGGCGTGCTGGCGTCGATCACGCGGCCGTCGGCGCTGATGGTGTCGCGCTTGAAGCTGTCCCAGGCGGGCCAGGGACAGGACGCCGCGGCGCAGCCGAGCGACGCGGTCAGCAGCGCGGCGCCGAGCAGCGCGCGCGACGCCGCCGCGAGCCGGCGGACGTTACCGCGCAGGCACGCCCTCATCGCGACCCCCGCCATCGCGAACGCTGCCATCTCAGCCTCCGTTGCGCCGCGCCGCCAGCCTGGACAGCGCCCAGAACGCGCTCAGCGCCACGGCGAGGCCGGCCAGGATGCCGGCGATGCCGAGGAAAACCGGATGCGAGGACACCCGCACCCAGACCCGCGCATACCAGGGGAAATCGCCGACGAAATAGCGCTCGCCGAGCCGCAGGCCTTCCACCTCCTTGGCGCGCACCACGGTCAGGTCGCCGCGGATCTGCGCGACCTTGGTCGGATCGTCGAGGGCATCGAGCACGTCGCCGAGCCGATCTGCCTCGGTGGCGGTCACGGCGACCACGCTGTGCCGTTCGCGGTAGGGCGATTCGAAGCCGACCAGCGCGGCGAGCGGGCCGTCGGCCGACAGGATCGCGCGCCCGGCCGGCGTCATCGTCTCCGGCTCGCTCTCGCTGAGCCAGTTCGACCACGCGTTGGCGCGCTGGTCACGCAGCGCCATCTCGGTCTTGCCGCGCGCGATCATCAGCGGCAGCGACTTGCCCCAGCGCGCCAGCAGTTCGCCGGCGCTGCCGTTGCCGACGATCAGCAGGTTGCGCTGGCCGACCGATTCGACGTCCTTCGCCGGCACCACCGTGACGCGCAGCGCCGGCAGCCCGGTCCAGCGGCCCATATGGCCGAGCAGCGTCAGCAGGGCCTCCTGGTCGATCGCGCGCGGCGCGTCGGGCAGCACCACCGCGGTATCGGCCAGGTCGGCCAGGCGCGTGAACGGGTAGCCGCTGTTGGCGAAGAACGCCAGGTTCGGCATCGCGGCGTAGTGCGCAAAGCCGCTGAAGTCGATGCTCGAGTCCGGATCGATCGCCGCGCGCGCGACCTTGGCCGGCGTCGACGCGCACAGGCCCGTCTTCTGCGAATCCAGATGGAAGCGGAACTGCATCTGGTTGTCGCTGCCGACGCGGAAGGCCGGCACGCGGATCTCGTTGGAGACCACCGCGTCGCTGCCCGACAGCAGCGGCACGCTGACCAGGTTCTCGTCGTCGCTGCCCGACAGCGGACGCAGCCGGTACGAGCGCACCAGCTGCTCGTTGATATCGACGTTCAGCACCGAGTCGTTGTAGGTCGACGGTGCCGTGTAGCGGTATTTGAGGTTCAGCGGCACGCTGCGCTGGTTCCAGCCGTACAGGTCGGCCGGCACGCGCAGGTTGACGCGGATCGCCTGCGGGTCGTTGCCCGAGACCTGCAGCTGCTGCGGATCGGTAACCAGCTCGCGGAACAGCACCGGACGATGGACCGGCGCCCAGTTCGGCGCGTCATACGGCGCGCGCGGCGGTCCCAGGTCGACGGTCTGGATCAGTGCCTGGCGGCCCGCCATCGCCGCCTTGCCGAGCACCAGCGCATTGGCCGCGGTCTGCAGTTCCTCGGCATTGCGGCCGGCGATCACCAGCAGCTTGTGGTCGGGGCTGTTCGGATTGGGCATCACCGTGACCGACGGCCCGGCGATCTCGCGCAGGCCCAGCGCGGCCGCGCCGGGGCCGGGCAGGGTCAGCATGATCGCGTGCTGGCCCGCCGGCGCGCTGCGCGCCACGGGGAAGCGCGCGCCGCGGTAGTCGGCCAGCGCGCCCAGCCACGACGCCACCACGCCGGCCGCGCGCAGCGTCGCCATGTCGGCGTTCCCGGCGAGCACGAACGGCACGGTGACGCGGCGATTGTCGCGGCGATCGAAGAAAGGCAGCGGCAGCAGCGCGAGGTTGTCCGGCAGCCGCAGCGCGGCGGTGGTCAGCGTCAGCGTGCTGTTGGCGCTGATATCGGTCCACAGCGCCGAATGCGCGGCGTCCTCGCAGTGGTCCACGGTGTAGTGGCCGATGAATTCGATCGCCAGGCGATTGAAGTCGGTAAACAGCCGCGGCTCCAGCGCAATCTCGCGCGTGACCTGCTGGCCCGCGCGATTCGCTTCGAGCGGCAGCGTGGCGACGACCTCGTCGTTGAGCTTGACCTTCAGATGCGACAGCGGATAGATCAGCGAGGGCGAATACGTGTAGTGCAGCCGCAGCGTGGCGCTGGTGACGACCTCGTCCGCACGGATGCCGACATTGAGCACGCGTTCGGGGTCGAGTCCGCGCAGTGCGATCGGACCATAGGCGCCCATCTCGGCGACCGTCAGCGTCTGGCGGCGCGTCGGCGTGCCGGCCGGCGCAGCTGTTGCGGCCGGGGCGCTGGCGGCGGACGTGGCGGCGCCTCCGTTGCTGTTCGGGCCTTCGATTGCCGTAGCGGGAGAAGCGGGTTGGGAGTGCGCTGGCGGCAAGGCCAGCGCGGCCAGAAGGCATGCCGTGGTCAGCATGGCGCCACGTCGGCGCGGCGTGGCGGCGGTCAGATCGATCCTCGTCATCAATGCCAAATAAACGATGAACGCCCGTGAAGCGTCCGTCTGGCCATGTTCCCCTCGATAGCAGCGGCGGGGGCGGCGCTCTGTGGCAATACGATGCGCCTTGTCCGGCGGAGTCTACACCAATGTGTTTGGACGACCGCTGCGGCGGGATGGCGGCGCGCAATAAAAACGTCCGCCTTGCGGGCGGACGTTGGATCGTTGCCACATGGGACGTGGCCGACGGCGAGACGGTCGCGGAGGCCGCCGGCCACGTCCGCGGATCAGTGCGCGAACAGCCAGATCAGGACCAGCACGAAGGCCGGTACACCCAGCAACCAGGCGAGGATATAAGGCATGGTTTCGCTCCTTGTCGTGAACTCCATGGCTTCACTATAGGGAGCGGGGGCGGGGCCTACTGTCGGGACCCCTCCGCTAGGTTTGTAGGACTGGGCCGACCGGGTGTCCGACTGTCTGTGCCCCCTGCGGCCCGTTTTCGGCGGGTTTGCGGCTCAATCCTCGTCATCCTCGCTGTCGAGGAAGTCGCGGCGGATCATCCAGTTGCGGATGGCCTCGTCGCAGACCTTCTTCAGCTTCTGGCGGTCGGGCAGCTTGTCGAACAGCTCGAAATTGACCAGCGCCATGCCGGCATCGGTGATGTAGAACAGGCGTGCGGGATCGTCGTAGTGGACGATGCGGCCGTCGATGCCGGACTCGTCGCTCTCGGTGGGCATGTCCTCGAGCTCCACCACGCGGCAGGTGAAGCGCGGGCTGCGGGTATGCGTCAGATACTCGAATTCGTCGTGCATCACTTCGCCCCCCTTGCCGGTGGCGATGGCGAAGCCCCAGATGAAGCGGGGCATCGGCAGATCGGACAGATCGTCTATCTCGTCCATGGTGTTCTCCCTGATTCGATGACCCGCATTATCGCTCGGACACCATGGCCGCGCCCACCCTCCGCGCGTCTGGCGCGGCGCGCTTATCGCTGCGCGTGGCAATTCGCGTAGACGGGAGGCGCGTTTTCGCCCTGCGTGATGTCCTGCAGCATCGCGTCGTCGCCCCTGGTCCACCAGACATGCTGGCCATGCGCATAGCGCGCGCCGGACGCGCTCAGCACGGTGACGAACAGCAGCGGCTTGCCGTCGAGCCGCAGGATCGCAATCTGGTTGTCGGGGCTGTTGAAATAGCGTGCGGTCAGCTGTTTGCCTTCGTCGCAGCGATAGCGCACGGTGACCGGCGGGTCGAAGCGTACGCCATCGATGCCGGGGCGGGCCTGTGCCGGCGCGGTGAAGGAGACCGCCGCAATCAGCGCGGCGCAGGGCATCAGCGCGGCGCGGCGAAGGGAAAAGGACGGACGGGGGAAGGGCATGGCCATATCGGTTGGTTCCTGCAGCGAAGCGGTAAGAGGCAATCGTTGAAGGGGCGCCGGCACATGAAGCGCAACGTCCCGCTCAACGTCCCGCGCCGCCATCGAGCCGGTAGCTTGCCGCGAGGCTGCGCAGGCTGTCGATCTCCGCCTGCTGCCAGGCGGCATCGTGGCCCAGCTCTTGCGCGAGGATCGCGGCCACGCGGGGGGCCGCGGCCTCGGCGGCGCGGGCATCGAGGAACAGCAGCCGGTTGCGGCGCGCCACCACGTCCTCGACCTTGCGCGCCAGTTCGTAGCGCGCGGCGAAGCGGACATGCGCTTCGGTCAGGCCCGATTCCGGCGCGATCACGTTGTCCGCGCCCGGCAGGCTGCGCAGCAGACCGAGGTCGCCGCCATAGTAGCGGTCCGGCGCGTTCAGGTTGGCCTGCTGGCCGGCCCACGCGCCGGCGCCATGCAGCGGCAGGTCGGCGGTCACGCAGGGCGCGGCGCGCAGCATCTGGCGACGAATCGCGGTGTCCACCACGTCCTCGGCCATCTTGCGATAGGTGGTCCATTTGCCGCCGGTCACCGTGATCAGGCCCGCTTTCGATACCACGATGGTGTGTTCGCGCGACAGCGAGGCGGTCGAGCTTTCGCCGGTCGCCTTGACCAGCGGGCGCAGTCCGGCCCAGACACTGGTGACATCGGCGCGAGTGGGGTCGCGCGACAGATAGCGCGCCGCCGTCTCGAGGATGAAGTCGACGTCGTCGTCCTCGGCGCGCGGCTCCAGCGGCAGGTCGCGGCGCGGCGTGTCGGTGGTGCCGACGATCGTGTGGCCGTTCCAGGGCACCAGGAACAGCACGCGGCCGTCGTCGGTCTTGGGCACCAGGATCGCGCGATCGCCCGGCAGGAAGCTGCGCGGCAGCGTCAGGTGCACGCCCTGGCTGGGCGCCACCATCATCTGCGCGCGCTCGTCCTCCATGCGCCGCACCGCGTCGACCCAGACGCCGGTGGCATTGATCACGCACTCGGCATGCAGCGTCAGTTCGGCGTCGCCGAGCTCGTCGCGCACGGTAACACCGCCGACCACGCCGGCCTGCATCACGAGCCCGCTCACGCGGGCATAGTTCAGCGCGATGCCGCCCAGATCGAACAGCGTCCGCATCAGGGCGATCGCCAGGCGTGCGTCGTCGAACTGCCCGTCGAAATACAGGTTCGCGCCGCGCAGCGGGCGGCCGCCGACATGCTCGGCCAGCGTCGGCGCCGCGGCCAGCGCCTCCTGGTGGTTCAGCCAGCGGCTGTCCATCAGGTTGCGGCTGCCGGCCAGCATGTCGTAGACCTTCAGGCCGATGCCGTAGAAGGGCTGGTCGAACAGCTGATAGGCGGGCACCACGAAGCCGAGCGGCCACACCAGATGCGGCGCGTTGCGCGCCAGCATGCCGCGCTCCTGCAGGGCCTCGCGCACCAGCCCGATATTGCCCTGGGCCAGGTAGCGCACGCCGCCGTGTACGAGCTTGGTGGCCTTGCTCGAGGTGCCCTTGGCGAAGTCGGCGGCCTCCAGCAGCAGCGTGCGATAGCCGCGCGCGGCGGCATCGACGGCCGTGCCGAGCCCGGTTGCGCCGCCGCCGATCACGATCACGTCCCAGCGGCGCTCGCGCTCCAGCGTGGCGATCAGCGCCGCGCGATCCGGGGGCAGGGTAGGGTTGGGTGTCTGCATGGCAAGGAAGAGCGGTGCGAATCGGGTCGGTGGTGGCGGTTCTTCGGCGCGTCGGCGGATTGCGGGGATCGTCGGCGGGGCGTCGGAGGCGGTCGGTTATGGGCGGCTATCGGCGGCTGTCGGCGGCTGTCGGCGGCTGTCGGTGGTTATTGGCGCTTGATGGCGTTGTTGGCGTATCGAGGCAACGCGCTCAGCCGGCCGGCGAGGCACTGGCTGATGCCCCATCGTCCCGCGCCCAGTCCCGCGCGCGCTCCACCGCGCGATGCCAGCGCGCGAGCTGGCTCTCGCGTGCATCGGCCGACAGCCGCGGCTCGAAACGCTGTTCGATCTGCCATTGGCTGGCCAGTTCCTGCTGGTCGCGCCAGAAGCCGCAGGCAAGGCCCGCCAGATAGGCCGCGCCCAGCGCGGTGGTTTCGGTGACGCGCGGACGCACGACCGCGGTGCCCAGCAGATCGGCCTGCATCTGCATCAGCAGGTCGCTGCGCGAGGCGCCGCCATCGACGCGCAGCTCGGCCAGCGCGATGCCGGCGTCCTTCTGCATGGCATCCAGCACGTCGACGCTTTGCAGCGCGATCGCCTCGAGCGCGGCGCGCGCGATCTGCGGACGACCGGTGCCGCGCGTGATGCCGATCAGCGTGCCGCGCGCAAACGCGTCCCAGTGCGGCGCGCCGAGGCCGGCGAAGGCGGGGACCAGCACCACGCCGCCGGTGTCGTCGCATTGCCGCGCCAGCGGCTCGACCTCGGGCGCGCTCTGGATGATCTGCAGGCCGTCGCGCAGCCACTGGATCGTCGCGCCGCCCATGAAGACGCCGCCTTCGAGGCAGTATTGGGTGCTGGCTTGCGCCGAGCCTTGTGTCGTGCCTTGTGCCGTGCCGCCGGAGCCCGCGCCAAGCTGCCAGCCGATCGTCGTCAGCAGCCGGTTCTGCGAGACCACCGGCGCCGAGCCGGTGTTCATCAGCAGGAAGCAGCCGGTGCCATAGGTGTTCTTGGCCATGCCCGGCGACAGGCAGGCCTGCCCGAACGTGGCCGCCTGCTGGTCGCCCGCGATGCCGGCGATCGGCAGTTCGGCGCCGAACACGCGTTGCGAGGTACGCGCGACCTCGCCGCTGGACGGCACCACGTCGGGCAGCAGGCTGCGCGGAATGTCGAGCAGCGCCAGCAGTTCGTCGTCCCAGCGGAATTCGTGGATGTTGAACAGCATCGTCCGCGACGCGTTGGAGACGTCGGTGACATGGCGCGCGCCATCGGTCAGCTGCCAGATCAGCCAGCTGTCGACGGTGCCGAAGGCCAGCTCGCCGCGTGCCGCGCGCTCGCGCGCGCCGTCGTAGTGGTCGAGCATCCAGCGCAGCTTGGTGCCGGAGAAATAGGCGTCGATGACCAGGCCGGTCTTCGCGCGGAAGCGCTCGCCATGGCCGTCGCGCTGCAGCGCCTCGCACATCGGCGCGGTGCGGCGGTCCTGCCAGACCAGCGCGCGGCCGACCGGCTCGCCGGTGCGGCGGTCCCACAGCACCGCCGTCTCGCGCTGGTTGGTGATGCCGATTGCGCGGATCTGGGCGGCCGACACGCCGGCGCCGTTCAGCACCTCGTGCGCGACCGCCAGCTGCGATTGCCAGATCTCGTAGGGATCGTGCTCGACATGGCCGGGCTGCGGATAATATTGCCGGAACTCGCGCTGGGCGATCCGCACCACATTGCCGGCATGATCGAACAGGATTGCCCGCGAACTGCTGGTGCCCTGGTCGAGCGCCAGGATGTATTCGCCGCGCGCTGGCGTCGTGCTGTCGGTCATGGCTGCCATCCTGCTGATTTCGATTTCAATGATTCCGTGGTTTCGTACCGGGACCCGTACGGAGAACGCCCTTGCCGGGCGCCAATATGCCGATGTCCGATTCCCTCGACCTTGCCCAACACATTGCCGCCGACGTCGCCGCGGACCTCGTCACCAGGCTCGCGGCCAACCTCGCCGCGCGCTCGCGCTTCGATCCCGCGCAGCATCTGCGGCTGACCGTGGAGGGCCGGCAGGTCGGCTGGCTGCCGCGCCGGCATGCGCGGACGCTGCGCAAGCTCGAAGGAGCGGAGGGCATCGACTTCGCCGTGCTGGGCGCCGAGAGCGCGGACGCGGTCGCGTTGTTGCCGGACGTGCAGGGCTTCGAGGCCCGCAGCGCGGCACTGGCCAGGCTGGCCCGCCGGCTGGCCGCGCATAACCTGCTGCGCGGCTGGCGCGACGAGCCGTTCGCGGTCACGCCGGCGCTTGCTCACCCGGCCTTCGCGACGATCGAACGCGCCGCCGCGCGCTATTTCGGGCTGCTGACCTTCGCTTCGCACATGAACGGCATCGTGGCCGGGCAGCGCGCGCTGTGGATCGCCCGGCGAAGCGAGAGCAAGGCGGTCGATCCCGGCATGTGGGACAACCTGGTCGCCGGCGGCATGCCCCACGGCAGCGACCCGCTGGCGACGCTGGTGCGCGAATGCGACGAGGAATCGGGCATTGCGCCGTGGCTCGCGGCCCAGGCGCAGGCCCATGGCGAGGTGCAGGTGCTGCGCGAAATCGACGAGGGCGTGCAGTGGGAAACGGTCTATCTGTACGACCTGGAACTGCCCGCCGACTTCGTGCCGCACAACCGCGACGGCGAGGTCGCCGAGCACCGGCTGGTGGGTGCGGACGCCGCCCTTGCTATCATGGCGGATGGCGCGATGACGCTCGATGCCACGCTGGTGACGCTCTGTGCGCTGCGCCGGCGCGGCTGGGCGCCGCCGGTACCGGGCTTCGCCGCCTAGCGCGATCTCGCCGTACCGGACCCCGTACGAGGCCCTGCAAGGCGGCCGGCCCGCCGGACGCGCCCCCTCCAGAGAACACCAACGATGAGCAATCCAGGCTTTATTCTGACCATTTCGTGCCCCGATCAGCCGGGCATCGTGCACGCCGTTTCGGGACTGCTGTTCCAGCACGGCTGCAATATCGTCGATTCGGACCAGTACGGTGACGAGTACACCGGCCGCTTCTTCATGCGCGTGCATTTCACCGCGGCCCCGGGCGGTCCGGAGCTGGGCACGCTCAAGAGCGCGTTCGCGCCGGTCGGCGAGCAGTTCTCGATGCAGTGGGAGCTGTTCGATGCCGCGATCAAGCCGCGCGTGATGATCATGGTGTCGCGCATCGGCCATTGTCTGAACGACCTGCTGTTCCGCGCCAAGAGCGGGCAACTGCCGGTCGAGATCGCCGCGATCGTGTCGAACCACCGCGATTTCTACCAGCTGGCCGCGTCCTACGACATTCCGTTCTTCCATCTGCCGCTGATGAACGCATCGGCCGAACAGAAGGCGGCGCAGGAGGCCAAGGTGTTCGAGGTGGTGCAGGACCAGAAGATCGACCTGGTCGTGCTGGCGCGCTACATGCAGGTGCTGTCGAACGACCTGTGCCGCAAGCTCGAGGGCCGCGCGATCAATATCCACCACTCCTTCCTGCCCAGCTTCAAGGGCGCCAAGCCCTACTACCAGGCGCATGATCGCGGGGTCAAGCTGATCGGCGCGACGGCCCACTACGTGACCGCCGACCTCGACGAGGGCCCGATCATCGAGCAGGAGATCGAGCGCGTGGACCACAGCATGGACCCGGACCAGCTGACCGCGGTCGGCCGCGACGTCGAATGCGTGGCGCTGGCCCGCGCGGTCAAGTGGCATGCGGAACATCGCATCCTGCTGAACGGGCACAAGACGGTCGTCTTCAAGTAAGCACGGCCCTGCCCCTCTCCCCCGAGCGGAAGAGGGGCAGGGCGCAGGCCGGGCTCCGGCCTTATTCCGCCGCCACCACACACTTCACCCCGCTGTCCGCAACGATCTGCTCGAACGGCGCCCGCAAGGGCTCGTCGGTGAAGAGCCGGTCGATCTGCGACAGGTGCGCCAGCTCGACCATCGCCTGCCGGTTGAATTTGCTGGCGTCCGCGGCCAGCCAGACCTCGCGCGAATGCTCGATGATCGTGCGCGCGACCTTGACCTCGCGGAAATCGAAATCGCGCAGCGTGCCGTCGGCCTCGATCCCCGAGATGCCGATCAGCCCGATATCGACCTTGAACTGGCCGATGAACTCGACCGTGGCCTCGCCGACGATGCCGCGGTCGCGCGAACGCAGCACGCCGCCCGCGACGATGACCTCGCAGTCCTGGTTGTCGGCCAGGATATTGGCGACGTGCAGGTTGTTGGTGATCACGCGCAGGCCGCGGTGATGCACCAGCGCGCGGGCGATCTCCTCGACCGTGGTGCCGATGTTCAGGATCAGCGAACAGCCCTCGGGCACCGCGGCGGCCACCGCGCGCGCAATGCGCGCCTTGCCTTCGGCATTGAGCAACTGGCGCTGGCGATAGGCGATGTTCTCGGTGGTCGAGCCATCCATCCGCACGCCGCCGTGAAAGCGCGCCAGCATGCCGTTCTCCGCCAGCAGATTGACGTCGCGCCGGACCGTTTGCAGGGTCACGCCGAACTTGCGTGCTAGCTCTTCGATGGAGGCGAAACCCTGGCTGCGGACTTCTTCCAGAAGAGCGGTCTGGCGGGGATTGAGCGTCATGCCGGGATTCTAGTTCAAACAAAAACGAAAACAAATGACGCATTGCACTATTGTTTTTTGTTCGCTTCTTTACTAAAACGAGCAAGCAAGCAATCGATGCGCGCCGGTGTTCCCTTTTGCGTCCCGTTCTGTGTCCGCTGATCCCGCGACCTTCCTTCGGGCCGAACGATGCCGCGCGCCGGGCAGCAGAACCCTGACGGAGACCGGATGCAGCTCAGACTGGAAGGCATCGCGCAGCAGGCAGGTTCGCAGGTCCATCTCTATCCGATGTCGCTGGCGCCGGTCCCGGGCGCGGTGACGATCCTGCTCGGGGCGACGCAGGCGGGCAAGACATCGCTGATGCGGGTGATGGCCGGGCTCGACCGCCCCAGCGCGGGGCGCGTGCTGGTCGACGACGCAGACGTGACCGGCATGCCGGTACGCCAGCGCAATGTGTCGATGGTCTACCAGCAGTTCATCAATTACCCGTCGCTGACCGTGTTCGACAACATCGCCTCGCCGCTGCGGCTGCGCGGGGCGGCGGAGATCGACCGGCAGGTGCGGGCGCTGGCCGCGCGGCTGCATATCGACCATCTGCTCGAGCGCCATCCCGCCGAGCTGTCCGGCGGCCAGCAGCAGCGCGTTGCGCTGGCGCGGGCGCTGGCCAAGGGCGCGCCGCTGATGCTGCTGGACGAGCCGCTGGTCAACCTCGACTACAAGCTGCGCGAGGAACTGCGGGAGGAACTGGCCCAGCTGTTCGCGCAGGGCGACGCCACCGTGATCTACGCGACCACCGAGCCGGCCGAGGCGCTGCTGCTCGGCGGCCATACCGCGGTGCTCGATGCCGGCGAGCTGCTGCAATACGGGCCGACGGCCGAGGTCTTCCACTATCCCGACTCGCTGCGCGTGGCGCGCGCGTTCAGCGATCCGCCGATGAACCTGATCGCGGGCGAATGGCGCGACGGCGCCGTGCATCTGCCGGACGGCATCGAGGTGGCGCTGCGGCCAGATGACGGCGCCATCAGCAGCGCCATTAGCGGCAACGGCGCCGTCGGCGGCCCCGCCGATCGTGCCGGCGATGCGCTGCAAGGCTATGCCGGGCCGGTCACCGTCGGCGTGCGCGCCGGCACGCTGTGGCTCGATGGCGTCTCCGACCGGCACGACGAGCTCGCCGTCGGCGTGCCGCGCGCGCGCGAAGGCGTGCCGCTGCCGGGTCGCGTCGCGCTGGCCGAGCTGTCCGGCTCCGATACCTTCGTGCACGTCGACACCGCGGTCGGCAACCTGGTGGCACAGGTGCCCGGCGTGCTGGAACTGGCGCTCGGCGAGACGGTGACGCTGCGGCTCGATCCGTCCCAGCTCTATCTGTTCGATGCGCAGGGCCGCTGCGTTCGCGCACCGCGCCGCCAGCATCTGCGGCGCGGCAACGGGCAGGGGAACTGAGGCCATGGCCCGCATCGACCTGGACCTGGCCCACGCCTACGGGCCCAATCCGCGCAGCGACGAGGACTATGCGCTGTTGCCGCTGCGCTTTACCTTCGACGACGGCGGCGCCTATGCGTTGCTCGGGCCGTCGGGCTGCGGCAAGACCACGCTGCTGAATTGCATCTCGGGGCTGCTGCGGCCGTCGCAGGGCACCGTGTCGTTCGACGGGCGCGACGTCACCGGCGACTCGCCGCAGGCGCGCAATATCGCGCAGGTGTTCCAGTTCCCGGTGATCTACGACACCATGACCGTCGGGCAGAACCTGGCCTTCCCGCTGCGCAACCGCGGCGTGCCGGCGGCCCAGGTGCGCGAGCGGGTGGGGCAGGTGGCCGAGATGCTGGACCTGTCGGCCGTGCTCGACCGCCAGGCCAGCGGGCTGTCGGCCGATGCCAAGCAGAAGATCTCGCTGGGGCGCGGGCTGGTGCGGCACGATGTCGCCGCAATCCTGTTCGACGAGCCGTTGACGGTGATCGACCCGCACCTCAAATGGCAGCTGCGGCGCAAGCTCAAGCAGATCCACCGCGAATTCCATCTGACGCTGATCTACGTCACGCACGACCAGACCGAGGCGCTGACCTTCGCCGACCAGGTGGTGGTGATGTCGCGCGGCAAGGCGGTGCAGGTCGGCACCGCGGACGCGCTGTTCGAGCGGCCCGCGCATACGTTCGTGGGGCATTTCATCGGCTCCCCCGGCATGAACTTCCTGCCGGCGCGCTGGCGCGACGGCTGGATCGAACTGGCCGGACGACGCTATGCGCCGCCGGCGGACGAGGCCATCGCGCAGCGGCTGCAGGCGGCCGGCGCGTTCAAGATCGGCGTGCGGCCCGAATACCTGCGCCTCGCCCGGCCCGACGACGAACAGGCGGTGCCCGCGGTGATCGAGCGCGCGCAGGACATCGGCACCTACTGGATCGCGGCCGCGCGGCTGCAGGACCACGCTGGCGGCGCAGGCGTCGAGGGAACCGATGGCATCGTTGGCGCCAATGGCATCGTTGGCGCCGATGGTTCCCCGCTGCTGCGCGCCCGGCTCGGCGACGAGGCCGCCGCGCTGCGGCCCGGGGAGACCGCGTGGTTCTCGGTCTTCCACCGCCATACCTGCTATTACGTCGACGAGGAGCTGGTCCGATGAAGCCGATCAACCAGAAGGCGTGGCTGCTGGTGTTGCCGGTGGTCGTCTGCGTCGCGTTCTCGGCGATCCTGCCCTTGATGACCATCGTCAACTACTCGGTGCAGGACATCATCTCGCCGGAGCGGCGCGTGTTCGTCGGCACCGAATGGTTCCGCGCGGTGCTGCGCGACGGCGAACTGCACGACGCGCTGCTGCGGCAGCTGGGGTTCTCGCTGGCGGTGCTGCTGGTCGAGATTCCGCTGGGCATCCTGCTGGCGCTGTCGATGCCGGCGCGCGGCTGGAAGGCGTCGGCCGTGCTGGTGATCGTGGCGCTGTCGCTGCTGATTCCGTGGAACGTGGTCGGCACCATCTGGCAGATCTTCGGCCGCACCGACATCGGCCTGCTCGGCGCCGCGCTGGCGGGGCTGGGCTTCGATTACAACTACACCGGCAACGCGCTGGACGCGTGGCTGACGGTGCTGGTGATGGACGTCTGGCACTGGACGCCGCTGGTCGGGCTGCTGTGCTACGCCGGCCTGCGCGCGATTCCCGACGCCTACTACCAGGCCGCGCAGATCGACGGCGCCTCGCGCTGGGCGGTATTCCGCCATATCCAGCTGCCCAAGCTGCGCGGGGTGCTGATGATCGCGGTGCTGCTGCGCTTCATGGACAGCTTCATGATCTACACCGAGCCCTTCGTGCTGACCGGCGGCGGCCCCGGCAACGCCACCACCTTCCTGTCGCAATACCTGACGCAGAAGGCGGTGGGGCAGTTCGACCTCGGCCCGGCCGCGGCGTTCTCGATCGTCTATTTCCTGATCATCCTGCTGCTGTGTTTCGTGCTCTACAACTGGATGCAGCGCGCGGGCACGGTCGCCGAGGAGGTTCCCCATGCATGACCCGGCCTCGCGCGGCGGCTGGTGGCGCGCCGCCTTCCTGCTGGTCTATCTGCTCTTTGCGATCCTGCCGATCTACTGGATGCTCAACATGTCGTTCAAGACCAACGACGAGATCCTGTCGACGCTGTCGCTGTGGCCGGCGCAGTTCACGCTGGAGCACTACCGCACCATCTTCACCGATTCGTCCTGGTACTCGGGTTATATCAACTCGCTGATCTATGTCGCGCTGAACACCGTGATTTCGGTCACCGTGGCGCTGCCCGCCGCGTATGCGTTCTCGCGCTACCAGTTCATCGGCGACAAGCACGTGTTCTTCTGGCTGCTGACCAACCGGATGACGCCGCCGGCGGTGTTCCTGCTGCCGTTCTTCCAGCTCTATACCAGCGTCGGGCTGATGGACACGCACCTTGGCGTCGCGCTCGCGCACCTGGTGTTCAACGTGCCGCTGGCGGTGTGGATCCTGGAGGGCTTCATGTCCGGCGTGCCGCGCGAGATCGACGAGACCGCCTATGTCGACGGCTATTCGTTCCCGCGCTTCTTCCTGACGATCTTCCTGCCGCTGATCAAGGCCGGCGTCGGCGTCGCGGCGTTCTTCTGCTTCATGTTCAGCTGGGTCGAGCTGCTGCTGGCGCGCACGCTGACCTCGGTCGACGCCAAGCCGATCGTGGCGACGATGACACGCACGGTGTCCGCGTCGGGCATGGACTGGGGCGTGCTGGCCGCGGCGGGCGTGCTGACCATCGTGCCCGGCGGCATCGTGATCTGGTTCGTGCGGCACTACATCGCGAAGGGCTTCGCGATGGGCCGCGTCTGAGCGGGGGTGGCGATGGAAACGACGGCCATGTTCGGCTGGATGGTGTGGACCACGCCGGTCGCGGTGTTCTTCGTCTGCGTGGTGCTGATGCTGATCGGCATGACGATCTGGGAGCTGCGCTCGCCGACGCGCCTGCGCAAGGGCTGGCTACCGATCGCCACCACGCGCGGCGACCGGCTGTTCATCGGCCTGATGTGCGCGGCGTGGATCAACCTTGCATGGGTGGGCCTCGGCGAGGCGATGATGAACTGGTTCTCGCTGCCGGAGGAGCCGTCGGTGTGGATCAGCTTTGTGGTGTCGATGGCGGTGCTGGCGCTGGTGATGCGCAAGGGGTGAGCCCGCGGGCGGGTTTTCCGGGCGGATGTCCGGCTTGTATTGCCGAGGTTCAGAGGTGCATTGGGTGCTTGGGTGATTTGGGTGATTTGGGTGATTTTGGTTGGTATTCGCAGGTAGCGCGGCTCAATCCTTCCCCGGCCGCGACCCGCAACGCTATCGGGAAGGACCATTCGAGGAGACATCGATGACAGCGCTGAAGCAACGGGCAAGGCTTGCGGTGAAGCTGGTGGCGGTGGCCGCCGCGCTCGCCTGCGGCCATGCCGCCTGGGCGGGAGAGGCCGAGGCGAAGAAGTGGATCGACAACGAATTCCAGCCCTCGTCGCTGGCCAAGGACAAGCAGCTGGCCGAGATGAAGTGGTTCATCGACGCGGCCGCCAAGCTCAAGGCCAAGGGCGTGACGCAGGTCAACGTGGTGTCCGAGACCATCACCACGCACGAGTACGAGGCCAAGACGCTGGCGCGCGCCTTCGAGGAGATCACCGGCATCAAGGTCAATCACGACCTGATCCAGGAAGGCGACGTGGTCGAGAAGCTGCAGACGTCGATGCAGTCGGGCAAGTCGATCTACGACGGCTGGATCTCCGATTCGGACCTGATCGGCACGCACTATCGCTACGGCGCGATCCTGCCGCTGACCGACTACATGAACGGCGCCGGCAAGGAATTCACCAATCCGGATCTCGACATCAAGGACTTTATCGGCACCAAGTTCACCACCGCGCCGGACGGCAAGCTGTATCAGCTGCCGGACCAGCAGTTCGCCAACCTCTACTGGTTCCGCGCCGACTGGTTCGCACGCAAGGACCTGCAGGAGAAGTTCAAGGCCAAGTACGGCTATGACCTGGGCGTGCCGACCAACTGGTCCGCTTACGAGGACATCGCCAACTTCTTCACCAACGACGTCAAGGAGATCGACGGCAAGAAGGTCTACGGCCATATGGACTATGGCAAGAAGGATCCGTCGCTGGGCTGGCGCTTCACCGATGCCTGGCTGTCGATGGCCGGCACCGCCGACAAGGGACTGCCCAACGGCATGCCGGTCGACGAGTGGGGCATCCGCGTGGCCGCGGACAAGTGCACGCCGGTCGGCGCCTCGGTCGCGCGCGGCGGCGCCACCAACAGCCCGGCGGCGGTCTACGCGCTGACCAAGTACGTCGACTGGATGAAGAAGTACGCGCCGCCGCAGGCGATGGGCATGACCTTCTCCGAGGCCGGCCCGGTGCCGGCGCAGGGGCAGGTCGCGCAGCAGATCTTCTGGTACACCGCCTTCACCGCCGACATGACCAAGAAGGGGCTGCCGGTGGTCAACGCGGACGGCTCGCCGAAGTGGCGCATGGCGCCGTCGCCGTATGGCCCGTACTGGAAGCAGGGCATGCAGAACGGCTACCAGGACGTGGGCTCGTGGACCTTCTTCAAGAAGACCGATCCGAACCGCCTGGCGGGCGCGTGGCTCTACGCGCAGTTCGTGACCTCGAAGACCGTGTCGCTGAAGAAGTCGCTGACCGGGCTGACGTTCATCCGCGACAGCGACATCAACCACGAGTACCTGACCAAGAACGCGGCCAAGTATGGCGGGCTGATCGAGTTCTACCGCAGCCCGGCACGCGTGGCGTGGACGCCGACCGGCACCAACGTCCCAGACTATCCGAAGCTCGCGCAGCTGTGGTGGAAGAACGTTGCCACGGCGGTGACCGGCGAGAAGACCCCGCAGGCCGCGATGGACAGCCTGGCCGAGGAGATGGATCAGGTGATGGCGCGGCTGCAGCGCGCGGGCATGGCGACCTGCGCGCCGAAGCTCAACCCCAAGGGCGATGCGGCCAAGTGGCTGTCGGACGAGCACGCGCCGTGGAAGAAGCTGGCCAACGAGAAGCCGAAGGGCGAGACGATCGCCTATGAGAAGCTGCTGCAGGCCTGGAAGGAGGGCAAGGTGCGGTGAGATGGCGCCGGACGGGCCCCTCGGCTCGTCTGGCCGGACTGTCTCGTCGGATTCGTCTGGCTGCCTGGGTGGCGGGCCGGGCTAGCTGGTTTGGGCGGGCTCGGCTTGGGTGGGCTCGGCTTGGGTGGGCTGGGCCTGACCTGGTTGGCCTGGCCGGTTCGGCCCGGTCTTGCCGATGTCGTTCTCCCCTCTCCCGCCCGCGGGAGAGGGGCCGGGGGAGAGGGCAGCCGCTCGCCTTCCCCCAGGTCCAATTTCCCCGTTACGTCCCGAAACGTTGACCCGCCAGCCTCTGGTGCATACTACGGCCTTCGCAAAACTCAGCCCCGCGGCGAAGGCCCGTTCCTGCACCCATGAAGCGCATCCTGGTTATCAAGATCACCTCCCTCGGCGATATGGCACACACGCTGCCGCTGATCTGGGATCTGCGGCACGCCTATCCCGAGGCCAAGATCGACTGGGTCGCCGACGCCTCCTGCGCCGATATTCCCCGCTGGACGGTCGGCGTCGACCGCGTGATTTCGCCCCCGCTGCGCGGCTACAAGAAGTCGAAGCAATGGAAGGACCTGCGCGCGATCCTCGCCGCGGTGCGCGAACTGCGCCGTGAAAAGTACGACGTGGTGCTGGACGTGCATGGCGTCTACAAGAGTGCCATCGTCGGCTGGTTGGCCCGCACGCGCCGCCGCTTCGGCTACGCCGCCAAACACCTGGGCGAAGCCCGCGCCGAGATGTTCTACACCGACATCTTCGCGCCGCACGGCGACGCCACCGCCCGCCACAAGATGCGCCTGGTCTGCGCCAAGGCGCTTGGCTACGAACTCGACCCGAAGGAACACTACGAACTGCGCATCCCGGCTCCGGCCGCGCCGCTCAATACCGACGGCGTACCGCGCGCGATGCTGTTCCACGCGACCTCGCTCGAGATCAAGAAATGGCCGCCCGAACGCTGGATCGCGGTCGGCCGCGAACTGACCGCCCGCGGGTACCGCGTGCAACTGCCCTGGGGCTCGCCGGCGGAAAAGGAGCAATCCGAAGTGCTGGCGCGCGGCATCCCGGACGCCGAGGTACTGCCGAAGATGACGATCACCGAATGCGCGCAGCGCGTCGCCGCCGCGGACCTGGTGATCGGCACCGACACCGGCTTCGTCCACCTCGCCCATGCACTGGGCAAGCCGTCGGTGATGCTGTTCACCGCGACGTCGCGCGAGCACTTCGGCATTTCGGAGCCCGGCCGGGCGGTGTCCATCGGCAATGAAGGCGTGGTGCCGGACGTGCCGGAGGTGATCGGGGCGATCGATCAGGTGACCGGCAGGGTGGGATCACCGGCAGCTGTTTGACGGTAGTGCGGGCCTCCCGGACGGGTTTGCCTCAGCCAGTCCCTAGCAGTCTTTCTATCAGTTGTTTGGTCAGGTTACCCGGTCCCATGCCGACAAGGTCGCTGCCATCTTCGACCAGCTTGCCGAACACGTAGCTGTATTGCCCACGCGGGCTTGGCGCTCTCGGGTCAATTTCCGCCACGGCTGGTGTCCTCGTCGACCATGGCTTGCGCCTGTTCAAAGCTCCGATTGATATCGTGTTCCGTCATGGCGCGGATCGTCCTGACGTAGGGAAGGAGTATTGGCGGAACCGGACTCGGTCGATACGACGAGTCTCGGAGCTTTGCATTGACGCGCAGGATCAGCGCTGGAGGGAAATAGCCGGATCTGGTCACGATCGCTCGTCTTGGTTGAGGTCTGAAACGGTGGCCAGTGTGGCGGTACGGTCGCAATCGGGCTATCGGAAAACCGAGCGGACACTTAAAAAGCGGCGACACAAAGTTTAACGGCGTCCATTTGGGACGGCTTGCGTCCCACGGCGTATGCCATGCCGCCACGGCATATGGCGGCGGCATGGCGTGTCATCACGTTATCGCGTACCCACAAACAGCACGCCCGCCGACCGGTCCGAAGTCGTGCCGGCGGCGATCAGGCCGCGGTCTTCCGCGCTGTAATACGCGACGCCGCTCATCTTCTGCCCCGGACGGGCGCACGGCGACGGACCGAACGTCACGGTGATGTCGTAGGCGTTGCCACGCGCGCGCGGCTTGGCCACGCCTTCGATGCGGCAGCCGGACGCGCCCGCGCCGCTGATCGTGCCCGAAGCGGCCACCGTAATGGTCGCCGACTCGCCGCCCTCCGGAATCACCGACGTACCGGTGTAGGTGCCGGCCAGCGTCGCCAGCGACGGCGTCAGTTCGTAGTTCTTGTCGTAGGTGCTGGTAAAGGTCGCGGTCTGGCCCGTTGCCGGATAGCGGACGGTGCCGTTCAGGTTCCCCTTGGTCGCGTAGGTGCCGTTGACCGCCACGTCGAAGATGCCGCGCGACGACACGCTGAAATCCTTGCCGTCGTTTGACATGAAGCTGCCATTGGCGGCATTCAGCTTGCCCTGGACCACGCCGAGCGATACCGGCGCCAACGAGGTGTAGATCATGTAGTAGGTGCCATCGTCGAGCACGAGGCCGGCGATGTCCTGGTTCGCCGAAGTCTTGCCCGTGTACAGGCCTTCCGCAGGGGAGGTGGCCGGCTGCGGAGCCGGGCCGTCATCGTCTCCGCCGCCACCGCCGCAAGCGGCGAGCGCCAGTGCCAGGGAGGCAATCAGCAGGGTCTTGTTCATGGATTTCTCGAAGGGTGTCTTTGTTTTTTATCGGGATGGCGCCCTGGCATTGCACCGGGGCGCGGCAATCTTAGAGGCAGGCCGCGGTGGCCGCCATTCCCGATTGGTGGGGGGGGCGCTGGACCTTCGAGCGGCGCTGGGTTGTTGGGGGCAGACGTTTGACCTAGGATCGGACCGGTTCAGTGCCGGACGCGCGTCGCGCTGGGAGGGAAGACGATGGCAAACAAGACATCCACGAAAGCGGGGAAGGCCGGGGAGAAAATCGACGTGAAGACCGAGGTGACGGCCGCGGTGAAGACCACGGCGAAGGCCGCGGCGAAGCCGGCCGCGAAACCGGCAGCAAAGGCGGCCGGGAAACCCACAGCAAAATCGCCGCCCGACGGAAAGCCGGTCCTGCTGTCGGGCGGCAATCCTCAAATCCCGAAGCGCGACGGCGATGGCCCGGTGCAGGCCTACATCGCTGCCATGCCCGGCTGGAAGCGCGACCTCGGGCGACGACTCGACGCGCTGATCGTGCGCACCGTGCCGGACGTGCGCAAGGCAGTGAAATGGAATTCGCCGTTCTATGGCGTGGAGGGGGAGGGCTGGTTTCTCAGCTTCCATTGCTTCACGCGATACGTGAAGGTGGCCTTTTTCAAGGGATCGTCGCTGCGCCCGCTGCCGCCCGGCGAATCGAAGGACCCGAATACCCGATATCTCGACATTTACGAAGCCGACGAGATCGACGAGAAGCAGGTAGGCGACTGGATACGGCAGGCGGCGGAATTGCCGGGGTGGGTGCCGTAACCCGGCGATTTGGGCGCTGCGGACCGCGCGGTGCCACGGCTTTCGTTGCGTGGCCCATCGGTCAAGTGAGGATCGGGGTCCAGGTCGCAATGGCAAATTGCGGCATCGGACCGATTGCAGGGGAGAGGGTAGAAGGGGGGCAGAAATCGCAGGATCGTGCGCCCCGACCCCGGAAATGAGAAAAGCCAGCGCAAGGCTGGCTTTTCCTGTTCTGGTGGGTGGTACAGGGATTGAACCTGTGACCCCTGCCGTGTGAAGGCAGTGCTCTACCGCTGAGCTAACCACCCCTGCCGCTGCGCTTGAACTGCCGTGCAGCAGAGAAAGCGAGATTATGTCAGGACCTTTGTATCTTGTAAAGCCCTTCGGCGAATTTTTTGCGTTGCGGCGCTGCCTCCGACCCTGCCTGCGGCCCGTGGCGGCAGGGCGTCATGCCGCCTCTTCCAACGGCGGCGCCTCCTGCCATACCGTCTTGCCGCCGCTGGCCTTGTCGAGGTCCTTGAGCACCGCGGCGTGCGCGGCGAGTTCGTCCTCGCTTGGCTCCAGCACCGGCAGGCGCAGCGCCGACAGGTCGGCGGTGGCGACCGCGGCCGGGCCGGCGCCCGCGCTCGCGTCCATCATGTCGATCACCAGCGAGTTCTGGCCGCGCGTCATCGCCAGGTAGACCTCGGCCAGCAGCTCCGCGTCCAGCAGCGCGCCGTGCAGCGTGCGGTGCGCGTTGCTGACGCCCAGGCGTTCGCACAGGGCGTCGAGCGAGTTGCGCTTGCCGGGGAACATCTGGCGCGCTTCGAGCAGCGTATCGATCACGCTGCCGACATGCTTGCGGAACGGCGGCAGGCCTAGCCGCTGGAATTCCATGTCGAGGAAGCCCAGGTCGAACGCGGCGTTGTGGATGATCAGCTCGGCGTCCTGGACGAAATCGCGGATCTCGTGGACGACCTCGGCGAACTTGGGTTTGTCCGCCAGGAATTCCACCGTCAGGCCGTGCACCGCAATCGCGCCGGCGTCGATGTCGCGCTCCGGGTTGATATAGAAATGCAGGTTGCGTCCGGTCAGCCGCCGGTTGACCAGCTCGACGCAGCCGATTTCGATCAGCCGGTCGCCGGTGGCGGCGTTCAGGCCCGTGGTTTCGGTGTCCAGTACGATTTGTCGCATGGCGGGCATTCTACTCAACCTGGGCGCCGGTGAGGGAGGCGACACCGCGATTGGCCAGCGCGTCGGCCCGTTCATTGCCCGGGTGGCCGTTGTGGCCGCGCACCCAGTGCCAGGTGACGTCGTGCTCGGCGGCAGCGGCGTCGAGCGCCTGCCACAGGTCGGCGTTCTTGACGGGCTTCTTCTCGGCGGTTTTCCAGCCGCGCGCCTTCCAGCCGCGGATCCATTCGGAGATGCCTTTCTGCACGTATTGCGAATCGGTCCAGACCTGCACCTTGCACGGCCGCTTCAGCGCGCGCAGCGCCTCGATGACGGCGGTCAGCTCCATCCGGTTGTTGGTGGTATTGGCCTCGCCGCCGAACAGCTCCTTGACGTGGCCATTGGCGACGAGCACGGCGCCCCAGCCGCCGGGGCCGGGATTGCCTTTGCAGGCGCCATCGGAATAGATCGTGACTTCTTGCATCGATGAAGGTTGGGAACCGGTGCGGCGGGACGGCGCCGCGGGCCGGGCGTCCGCCGGGGCGGACAAGGTTGGATTCAGTGCCGGGCCGGCACGGGCTCGGCAGCGGGCGGGGCGGGGCTGCGGCGCTGGCCCCGACTTTCGTTACTTCTCTTCGCCGGGCGCCTTGCCGTGCGTGCCGTTGGGCGTGGCGACCGGGGCCGCCACCGGCGCCAGCGCCGCCTTTGGCGTCTTCCAGGCCGGCCCGACCAGACGGATGTTGCGCACGCGCTTGACCGCCGACAGCATATAGACCGCGCCGAAGATTGGCCACCAGCGATCGCCGGCCTTCTCCATGAACGCGGCGCGCTGCAGCCAGCGGTCGGTGCGGTAGGGCGGACAATAGCAGCCGAAGCGGCCGCGGATGATATCGAAGCCGAGCAGCTTGAGCCAGTCCTTGATGCGAACGAAGCCGATCGACTGGGCGTCGGTCGGCAGGAAGGGATCGGCGCCGAGCCGGTTCAGGCCCTGGCGCGCGCCCCACAGGCTCATCGGATTGAAGCAGGACACCACCACGCGCCCCTCGGGCATCAGTACGCGCGAGACCTCGCGCAGTACCTCGTGGGGATCCTCGGAGAATTCGAGCACGTGGGGCAGCGTGACCAGGTCGAGGCTCTGCGTATCGAAGGGCAGCTCGTCGAAGCGGCACAGCACCTGGGCACCGGGGGCGCTGCCCGTCTCCGCGGCGCGCGCGCCGTGCGGGCCGCTGCGGGCGTCCAGCGCCAGGCCGCCGAACGGCATGCGGTTCTCGCGCAGGGTGTCCAGCACCGGCATGCCGAGCTGGATCGCGTGATAGCCGAAGATGTCGGCCACGGTGCGGTCGTACTGGCCTTCCTCCCAGCGCAGCATGTACTGGCCGGGCGGGGAGGCCAGCCAGTTTTCCCAATCTATAATCGGACGCTTGGACATAGGAGCACGCATGTTGAGGGTGGAGCCGATCCCCGCTTTCCAGGATAACTATATCTGGGCGATCGACGACGGTCATGCCGCCGCCGTGGTCGATCCCGGCGAGGCCGCGCCGGTGCTGGCCTATCTGGCGCGGGCGGGGCTGGTCCTGGGCGCCATTGTAATCACCCACCACCACGGCGATCACCAGGGCGGGGTGGCGGACCTGCTGGCGGCCTGGCCGGCCGGGCCCGACGGCGAGCCTGTGCCGGTGATCGGACCCGCCGCCGAGCGCATCGGCCATCGTACCCGCGCGGTGCGCGAGGGCGACGAGGTCGAGCTGAAGGCGCCGGCGCTGCGGCTGCGGGTGCTCGAGGTGCCCGGCCATACCGCGGGACATATCGCCTACACCGGCGAGCTGGTCGGCATCGGCCCGGTGGTGTTCTGCGGGGACACGATGTTCGCCAGCGGCTGCGGGCGGCTGTTCGAGGGGACGCCGGCGCAGATGCTGGCGTCGCTGGACAAGCTGGCCGCGCTGCCCGACGCGACCCGCGTCTATTGCGCTCACGAGTATACGCGCAGCAATGTCCGCTTCGCCCGCGCGGTCGAGCCGGACAACGCCGCGCTGGCCGCCTGGGAGGCGCGCGTCGAGGCGCTGCGCGCCGCCGGCGAGCCGACCGTGCCGACCACCATCGGCCACGAGCGCGCGGTCAATCCCTTCCTGCGCTCGCGCGAGCCCGCCGTGCGCCGGGCACTGGCCGGGCAGGGCGCGCAGGCGGGCGACGATGCCGCGGCGTTCGGCGCGCTGCGGGCCTGGAAGGACGGCTTTCGCTGACCGACATCCCGCCCATCCATCCGCGCCACCGCTAAGCGCCCCCGCGGAATGCGGAAAATCCGATTGACGCACGAGCCGCTTTGTCTTTAGCATCAGCCAATTTTTAGCGTCACGATCCGAGAAATTGATGAGAATTGGTCGATACCTGGCGGCCGTAGCCTGTGCGGCGCTGCTGGCGGCATGTGCCAGCACGCCCGTTCCGCCTGATGAAGCCGGCACGGCCGGCTCGCCGACCGCCCTGGCCTCCGCCACCAAGCCCAAATCCGGCCTTCCCCCCACCGATCCGCTCAATTCGATCCACCTGCCGCCAACCATCGCGCGCGATACCGCGCCGATCAACGTCGACGAGGACAGGATCGACTGGACACTGGGCCAGTCGCAGGACATCTGGGTGCGCATCCGTCGCGGCTTTTCGATGCCGGACCTGGAAGGCACGCTGGTCGAGGACCGCACGCAGTGGTATGCGGCGCGGCCCGACTATATGGAGCGGATGATCGCGCGGTCGAGCAAATACCTGTACCACATCGTCGCCGAGCTCGAACGCCGCAACATGCCGACCGAGCTGGCGCTGCTGCCCTTTGTCGAGAGCGCGTTCAATCCAGAGGCGGTGTCGAGCGCGAAGGCGGCGGGCATGTGGCAGTTCATTCCGAGCACCGGCAAGAGCTACAACCTGAAGCAGAACATGTTCCGCGACGAGCGCCGCGACGTGCTCGCCTCGACCGAAGCGGCGCTGGACTACCTGAGCCGGCTGCACGACATGTTCGGCGACTGGCATCTGGCGCTGGCGGCGTACAACTGGGGCGAGGGCGCGGTGTCGCGGGCGATCGCGCGCAACGAGGCGCGCGGGCTGCCGACCGACTACGCCAGCCTGACGATGCCCAACGAGACGCGCTACTACGTGCCGAAGCTGCAGGCGGTCAAGAACATCGTCAGCAATCCGGCCTCGTATGGCGTCACGCTGCCGCCGATTCCGGACCACCCGTACTTCGTCACGGTAACCACTTCGCGGGACATCGACGTGACGCTGGCCGCCAAGCTGGCCAACATGCCGCTGGAGGAATTCCGCGCGCTCAATCCGTCGTTCAACAAGCCGGTGATCCTGGGCGCGTCGAACCCGCAGATCCTGCTGCCGTTCGAGAACGCCGAGCGCTTCCAGTACAACCTGAACACCTATCGCGGCGGCCTGTCGAGCTGGACCGCGGTGACGGTGGACGGCCGCGAGCGCGTCGAATCGCTGGCGGCGCGGCTGAACGTCGATCCGGACACGCTGCGCGAGATCAACCGGATTCCGAAGGGGATGCGGCTCAAGCCCGGCTCGACCGTGATGATCCCCCGCTCCGGACGCCATACCCAGGACATCAGCGCCACGCTGGCGGAGAACGCGATCCTGGCGATGGAGCCGGACCTGCCCGAAGCGCGCCGGCTGGTGGTGCGCGCCGGCAAGCGCGATACGGTGGCCTCGGTGGCGCGCCGCTATGGCGTGTCGGTCAGCCAGGTGCGCGCCTGGAACAAGCTGTCCGGCTCCAAGCTGGTGGCCGGGCAGAGCCTGGTGCTCAACGTGCCGGTCAAGCGCGCGCGGGCCATCGCCGAGCGCGACGACGAGGTACGGGTGATCCGCGTGTCGGGCAAGGGCAGCCGCGTGAGCGCCCGCCAGCGGGTGGTGGTCGAACCGCACGGCAAGGCGGTGCGGGCGTCGTCCAGGGCGTCCGCCAAGGCCAGCGCCAAGGCGTCCGGCAGCCGCGCCAGCGCCAAGGCCAGCGCCGCACCGAAGGCCAAGGCGAAGGGCAAGGCGCGCTGAGGCGCGGCACCGCAGCAGGCACCGGCGCAGTCGACAGCGGCGCCGAAGACACGGGAAAGGGCATGCCGAGGGGCGTGCCCTTTTTCTTTGGCGAGCCGGGCCAGCCGGATCAGCGGGATCAGTCGGACCAGCCGGCCCCGCGCGTGACCTTGTGGACATTGCGGATGGCGAAGCCGGTGCCGGTGGTGGCAAACTGGCGGTCCAACGATAACCGCCGCCCCAGCGGAGGAGACAGCAATGACCACCACCCGCGCCGTGCACGCGCGCTCCCTCGTCGATCCCGACGCCTTCTGGGCCGAACAGGCCCGCCGCATCGACTGGCAGACCCCCTGCGAACAGGTACTCGACTACAGCCGGCCGCCGTTTGCGCGCTGGTTCGTCGGCGGCCGCACCAATCTCTGCCATAACGCGGTAGACCGGCACCTGGCCAAGCGCGCCGAGCAGCCGGCACTGGTCCATGTCTCCACCGAAACCGACCAGCGCCGCAGCTACAGCTATCGCGAGCTGCACGCCGAGGTCAACCGCATGGCGGCGGTGCTGCTGGCGCTGGGGGTGCGCCAGGGCGACCGCGTGCTGATCTATATGCCGATGATCCCCGAGGCGGTGTTCGCGATGCTGGCCTGCACGCGCATCGGCGCGGTGCACTCGGTGGTGTTCGGCGGCTTTGCCTCGGTCAGCCTGGCGGCCCGCATCGACGACGCGCGGCCGCGCGTGGTGGTCAGCGCCGACGCCGGCTCGCGCGGCGGCAAGGTCGTGCCCTACAAGCCGCTGCTCGACGAGGCGCTGCGCTTGGCGCAGAACCCGCCCGAGAAGGTGCTGCTGGTCGACCGCGGGCTCGCGCCGATGGAGCGCACCCCTGGCCGCGACGAGGACTACCTGGCCTGGCGCGAGCGCGTCGGCGGGACGCAGGTGCCGTGCGAATGGCTGGAATCGAGCGCGCCGTCGTACATCCTCTACACGTCGGGTACCACCGGCAAGCCCAAGGGCGTGCAGCGCGATACCGGCGGCTATGCCGTCGCGCTGGCCACGTCGATGGAATACATCTTCTGCGGCAAGCCCGGCGACACAATGTTCTGCACCTCGGACATCGGCTGGGTCGTCGGCCACAGCTATATCGTCTACGGCCCGCTGCTGGCCGGCATGACGACGGTGCTGTACGAGGGCACGCCGGTGCGGCCTGATGCCGGCATCCTGTGGCAGCTGGTCGAGCAGTATCGCGTCAACGTGATGTTCAGCGCGCCGACCGCGATCCGCGTGCTGAAGAAGCAGGACCCGGCCTGGCTGACCCGCTACGACCTGTCGAGCCTGCGCATGCTGTTCCTGGCGGGCGAGCCGCTGGACGAGCCGACCGCGAGCTGGATCCAGTCGGCCATCGGCAAGCCGGTGGTCGACAACTACTGGCAGACCGAGACCGGCTGGCCGATCATCGCCCTACAGCACGGCATCGAGGCGCTGCCCGCCAAGCTGGGTTCGCCGGGGCTGCCGGTGTACGGCTACGACGTGCGCATCGTGGACGAGCAGACCGGCGCCGAATGCGCGCCGGGGCAGAAGGGCGTGGTGGCGATCGAGGGGCCGCTGCCGCCGGGCTGCATGAGCACGGTCTGGGGCGACGACGAGCGTTTCGTCAAGACCTACTGGTCCGGCTTTCCCGATCGCCAGCGCTACTCGACCTTCGACTGGGGCGTGCGCGACGAGGACGGCTACCTGTTCATCCTCGGGCGCACCGACGACGTGCTGAACGTCGCCGGCCACCGGCTGGGGACGCGCGAGATCGAGGAAAGCATCGCCTCGCATCCCGCCGTGGCCGAGGTCGCGGTGGTGGGCATCGCCGATCCGCTGAAGGGGCAGGTTGCGCTGGCGGTCTGCATCCTGCGCGATGCGGGACGCGCCGCCACGCCGCAGGACCGCATGGCGCTCGAAGGCGAGATCATGCAGACCGTGGACCGGCAACTCGGCGCGGTCGCGCGGCCGTCTCGCGTGGTGTTCGTCGGCGCCTTGCCGAAGACGCGCTCCGGCAAGCTGCTGCGCCGCGCGATCCAGGCGGTGGCGGAAGGGCGCGATCCCGGCGACCTGACGACCATCGAGGACCCGTCGGCGTTGGCGCAGTTCCGGGAGGCGCTGCAGGGCTGAGCACACGCCGGCGAGCGGCGCCCACGGCCATGCCGGTGGTGCCGCTTGCCAAGCGGTCATCCTCGCCCTATTATTTTAGATATAAAATATTTAGGGCTGCATTGATTGCGGCACAGGCGGCACAGGATGACGGCGCCGCGCCCGCACATCCACAACGGCAGTGGTGATCAGCCGCGACCGGTGCCCATCCATGGCGGTCAGGGGCGAACGGTCGCGATCCGTGGCGAACGGTGGCGAGCGGTAGCGACCCGACGCCGCGAGGAGACGACAGATGCGAGTACTGTGTATTGGCGGCGGACCGGCCGGCCTCTACTTCGGCCTGCTGATGAAGCGGCAGGATCCGCGCCACGAGGTGGTGGTGGTCGAGCGCAACCGGCCCTACGACACCTTCGGCTGGGGCGTGGTGTTCTCGGACGCCACCATGGACAACCTGCGCGAGGCCGACCCGGAGAGCGCGCGCGAGATCGACGCGGCGTTCAATCACTGGGATGACATCGACATCCACTTCCGTGGCCGCACGATGCGCTCCAGCGGGCACGGCTTCATCGGTATCGGGCGCAAGCGCCTGCTGAACATCCTGCAGGCGCGCTGCGAGGCGCTGGGCGTGGAACTGGTGTTCGAGACCGACGTGCAGGACGACCAGGCGCTGGCAGAGACATACCGCGCCGACCTGGTGATCGCCTCGGACGGCGTCAACAGCCGCGTGCGCACCCGCTACGCCGGGACCTTCGCGCCGGACATCGACACGCGCCAGTGCCGCTTCGTCTGGCTCGGCACCAAGAAGCGCTTCGACGCCTTCACCTTCGCCTTCGAACAGACCGAGCACGGCTGGTTCCAGGCGCACGCCTACCGCTTCGACGACGATACGTCGACCTTTATCGTCGAGACGCCGGAACGCGTCTGGCGCGCCGCCGGCATCGAGCAGATGGACCAGCAGCAGGGCATCGCCTACTGCGAGCGGCTGTTCGCAAAATATCTCGATGGCCAGCCCTTGATCAGCAACGCCACCCACCTGCGCGGCTCGGCCAACTGGATCCGCTTCAACCGCGTGATCTGCAACACCTGGGTCCACTGGAACACGCTGGCCGGCGGCCGCCGCGTGCCGGTGGTGCTGATGGGCGATGCCGCCCACACCGCGCATTTCTCGATCGGCTCGGGCACCAAGCTGGCGCTCGAGGATGCGATCGATCTGGCCAGCAATCTGCGCGGCATGACGGAGCCCGGTCCGGACGCGCTCGACGAGGCGCTGCGCCGCTACGAGGCCACCCGCAGCGTCGAGGTGCTGAAGATCCAGAACGCCGCGCGCAATTCCACCGAATGGTTCGAGCACGTCGAGCGTTATGCGGGCCTGGCGCCCGAGCAGTTCGCCTATTCGCTGCTGACGCGCTCGCAGCGCATCTCGCACGAGAACCTGCGGCTGCGCGATCGCACCTATGTCGAGGACTACGAGCGCTGGCTGGCGCGGCAGGCCGGCGTGCCCGAGGAAAGCCTGCGCGCGCATGACGGTGCGCTGCCGCCGATGTTCACGCCTTACCGCGTGCGCGGCCTGACGCTGAAGAACCGCGTGGTGGTGTCGCCGATGGCGATGTATTGCTGCGTCGACGGCGTGCCCGGCGACTTCCATCTGGTGCATCTGGGCGCGCGCGCCCAGGGCGGCGCCGGCCTGGTGATGGCCGAGATGACCTGCGTCTCGCCCGATGCGCGCATCACGCCGGGATGCCCGGGTTTGTGGAACGACGTGCAGCGCGACGCCTGGCGGCGCATCGTCGAGTTCGTGCATGCAGGCACGGGGCTCGCCGGCGGCGCGCGCATCGGCATGCAGCTCGGCCATGCCGGCCGCAAGGGGTCGACGCAGCTGGGCTGGCAGGCGATGGACCATCCGCTGCCCGAGGGCAACTGGCCGCTGGTCTCGGCCTCGCCGCTGCCCTACCTGCCCGGCATCTCGCAGGTGCCACGCGCGATGACGCGCGAGGACATGGACCGTGTGCGCGACGATTTCGTTGCCGCGGCGCGGCGCGCGGCCGAGGCGGGCTTCGACTGGCTGGAGCTGCATTGCGCGCACGGCTATCTGCTGTCGTCGTTCATCTCGCCGCTGACCAACCGGCGTGAAGACGAGTACGGCGGATCGCTGGCCAACCGGCTGCGCTATCCGCTCGAGGTGTTCGCCGCGGTGCGCGAGGTATGGCCGTCGCAGCGGCCGATGTCGGTCCGCATTTCCGCGCACGACTGGGTCGAGGGCGGCATCACGCCCGACGACGCGGTCGAGATCGCGCGGGCCTTCAAGGCGGCCGGCGCGGACCTGATCGACTGCTCGTCGGGCCAGGTCAGCCCCGAACAAACGCCGGTCTATGGGCGCATGTACCAGACGCCGTTCGCGGACCGCATCCGCAACGAGGCGGGCATTCCGACGATCGCCGTGGGCGCGATCTCCGAGGCGGATCACGTCGACAGCATCATCGCCGCGGGCCGCGCCGACCTGTGCGCGATCGCCAGGCCGCATCTGGCCGATCCCGCCTGGACGCTGCATCAGGCCGCGCAGCTGGGCTATCGCCCGGTGGACTGGCCGGTGCAGTACCAGGCCGGCAAGCGGCAGCTGGAGACCAACCTCGAACGCGCCGCGGCGCTGGCGGGGGCGCGATGAGCGGCGATCGTTCGTCCTTGCCGCTGCACGGGCGGCACGCGCTGGTCACCGGCGGCGCGCGCGGCATCGGAGCGTCGATTGCCGCTCGGCTGCTGGCCGACGGCGCCAGCGTGACACTGCTGGGCCGCGACGGCGATGCGCTGGCGCGCGCGGTGGAGAGGCTTGGGCAGGACCATCCCGGTGCGCGGCTGCATCGAGTCCAGGCGGACGTCGCCGATGCCGACAGCGTGGCGCGGGCGTTCGACGCGGCCGCCCGGGCGCTGGGTCCGATCGGCCTGCTGGTCAACAACGCCGGCCAGGCGCACAGCGCGCCATTTGCAAAAACCGACCTGGCGCTGTGGCGCCGCATGCTGGACGTGAACCTGACCGGTACCTTCCTGTGCACGCAGGCCGCGCTGCCGGCAATGCGGGACGCGGGCTGGGGCCGCGTGGTCAATGTCGCGAGCACGGCCGCGCTGACCGGCTATGCCTATGTGACGGCCTACTGCGCCGCCAAGCACGGCGTGCTGGGGCTGACGCGCGCGCTGGCGCTCGAGCTGGCGCGCAGCGGCGTCACGGTCAATGCGGTCTGTCCCGGCTATACCGATACCGACATCGTGCGCGAGGCGGTGGCCAATATCGTGAGCAAGACCGGCCGCACGGAAGAGCAGGCGCGCGCCGAACTGGCCGGCCGCAATCCGCAGCGTCGGCTGGTGGATCCCGATGAAGTGGCCGACGCGGTGGCGTGGCTGTGCCGGCCGTCCGCGAGTGCGATCACGGGCCAGGCCATCGCGGTGGCCGGCGGCGAGGTGATGGCGGGCTGAACCGGCTTTCCGCGGCGGCGAGCGACGAAACCATACACCGGGATATCGGCACAGAGACATCGACACACCGACGCACCGACGCACCGACGCACCGACACACCGACACATCGACACATCGACGAGAGAACGCAGATGAACGAGATCGCACTGGACATGCGCCACCAAAAGCGGGGCTTCGCGGACTTCGCGCCGCGCCACTTCCTGTGGTCGGTATCCGATGACGGCAAGGTCGGCACCGTGACGCTGAACCGCCCCGAGCGCAAGAACCCGCTGACCTTCGACGCCTACGCGGAACTGCGCGATCTGTTCCGCGCGCTGGTCTATGCGAACGATATCAAGGCGGTGGTGGTGCAGGGCGCAGGCGGCAATTTTTGCTCGGGCGGCGACGTGCACGAGATCATCGGCCCGCTGACGAAGATGGCGATGCCCGAGCTGCTGGATTTCACGCGCATGACCGGCGACCTCGTCAAGGCGATGCGGGCGTGTCCGCAACCGATCATCGCGGCGGTCGACGGCGTCTGCGCTGGCGCGGGCGCGATGATCGCGCTGGCCTCCGACATGCGTCTGGCGACCGAATCGGCGCGTACCGCCTTCCTGTTCGTTCGAGTCGGCCTGGCCGGCGCCGACATGGGCGCCTGCACGCTGCTGCCTCGCATGATCGGCCAGGGACGCGCCAGCGAGCTGCTGTACACGGGCCGCGCGATGAGCGCGCAGGAAGGGCTGCAGTGGGGCTTCTTCAATGCGCTGCACGCGCCGGAACGCCTGCGCGACGAGGCCGCCGCGCTGGCCGCGCAACTGGCCGCGGGCCCGACCTTCGCGCATGGCGTCACCAAGAAGCTGCTGCACCAGGAATGGAACATGGGGCTGGACGAGGCGATCGAGGCCGAGGCGCAGGCCCAGGCGATCTGCATGCAGACCGGCGACTTCCGCCGCGCCTACGAGGCCTTCGTCGCCAAGGCGAAGCCCGTGTTCGAAGGCAACTGAGTGAAGGTGACTCAGTGAAGGCAACCGAGGGAACTGACATGACCGGCTGGCAAGACGATCTGGCGCTGCCTTTCTTCGACGACGCGCACCGCGCGCTGGCGCGCGAGCTGGACGCCTGGTGCGCGCGCTCGTTGTCCGCGCAGCCGCATGCGCCCGGCGCCGATGTCGACGCGGACTGCCGCGCGCTGGTGCGCCAGCTCGGCGAAGCCGGCTGGCTGCGCTACTGCGTGCCGCGCGCCCATGGCGGGGCGCTCGACCAGCTCGATTCGCGCGCGCTGTGCCTGCTGCGCGAGACGCTGGCGCGCCATGACGGGCTGGCCGACTTCGCTTTCGCGATGCAGGGCCTGGGCTCGGGCGCGATCACGCTGGCGGGCGACGAGACGCTGCGCCAGCGCTATCTGCCGCGCGTGGCGCGCGGCGAGGCGATCGCGGCCTTCGCGCTGTCCGAACCGGAGGCCGGTTCCGACGTCGCCGCGATGCAGTGCAACGCGACGCTGGACGGCGACCACTACGTGCTCGACGGCACCAAGACGTGGATATCGAACGGCGGCATCGCCGACTTCTACTGCGTGTTCGCGCGCACCGGCGAGGCGCCCGGCGCGCGCGGCATCACGGCCTTCGTCGTCGATGCCGATACGCCGGGCCTGCGGATCGCCGAGCGCATCGACGTGATGGCGCCGCATCCGTTGGCCACGCTGCGTTTCGAGGGCTGCCGCGTGCCGGTCTCGCAGCGGCTGGGCGAGCCGGGGCAGGGCTTCAAGCTGGCAATGATGACGCTGGACATCTTCCGCGCCTCGGTCGCGGCCGCCGCGCTTGGCTTCGGCCGCGCGGCGCTCGATGAAGCGATCGCGCGGGCCACCGCGCGCCCGATGTTCGGCGGCAAGCTGGCCGACCTGCAGCTGACGCAGGCCGCGCTCGGCGAGATGGCGACCGCGCTCGACGCGGCCGCGCTGCTGACCTGGCGTGCGGCGTGGCTGCGCGATACCGGCGCGGGCCGCAGTCAGGGCGGCACCCAAGGCGGCGCTCCGGTCCGCACGACCCGCGAGGCCGCGATGGCCAAGATGACCGCGACCGAGAACGCGCAGATGGTGATCGATCGCGCGGTGCAGCTGTTTGGCGGACTTGGCGTACGCATCGGCAGCCGGGTCGAGAGCCTGTACCGTGAGATCCGCTCGCTGCGCATCTACGAGGGCGCCACCGAAGTGCAGAAGCTGATCGTCGCGCGCGAAACGCTGGCCGCGCGGCAACCGCGGTCCTGACCGCGCGCTCCACAGAACGAGCGCCGCCCATCAAGGAGACAGCCATGGCGAGCACAGCCCACATCGATACCTTCGCCCAGGACCGCCTGCCGCCGCGCGAGGCCTGGCCGCAGTTCCTGTTCAACGACGACACGCGCTATCCCGAGCGGTTCAACGCGGCGGTGGAACTGGTCGATCGCCATGTGCGCGAGGGCCGCGGCGAACGGATCGCGATCCGCTATCCCGATGCCGGCAGCGCCGGCGGGTTCGCCACCGTCAGCTATGCCGAGCTGGCCGCGCTGACCAACCGCATCGCGCGCGTGCTGACCGAGGACATGGGACTGGTGCCCGGCAACCGCATCCTGCTGCGCGGTCCCAACAACCTGATGATGGCCGCGAGCCTGCTGGCGACGCTGAAGGCCGGCCTGATCGCGGTGCCGACGATGCCGCTGCTGCGCGCGCGCGAACTGAAGCAGGTAATCGATCGCGCCGAGGTGGGCGCCGCGCTGTGCGATGCGCGGCTGCGCGACGAGCTGGACGCGAACATGCGCGAGGGCGGCGAGTTCCACTGTCCGACGATGCGGCAGGTGCTGTGCTTCAACGGCAGCGGGCCGGGCTCGCTCGAGGCGGCGCTGGAAGGCAAGCCCGACGATTTCGCCGCCTGCGATACCGCCAGCGACGACATCTGCCTGATCGCCTTTACCAGTGGCACCACCGGCCAGCCCAAGGGCACCGTGCATTTCCATCGCGACGTGCTGGCGATGTGCGACCTGTTCCCGCGCCATGTGCTTAAACCCACGGCCGACGACGTGTTCTGCGGCACGCCGCCGCTGGCCTTCACCTTCGGCCTGGGCGGGCTGCTGTGCTTCCCGCTGCGGGCCGGCGCCTCGACGGTGCTGGCCGAGAAGCTGACGCCGGAGACGCTGCTGGCGCTGATCCAGGACGCGCGCGCGACCATCGTCTTCACCGCGCCGACCTTCTATCGCCAGATGGCCGCGGCGGCGGGGCGCTACGACCTGTCGAGCCTGAAGAAAAGCGTGTCGGCCGGCGAGGCGCTGCCCGACGCCACGCGCCAGAGCTGGAAGGCGGCGACCGGCATCGAGATGATCGACGGCATCGGCGGCACCGAGATGATGCACATCTTCATCTCCAGCGCCGGCGACGAGGTGCGCCCGGGGGCGATCGGCAAGGTAGTGCCCGGCTATGTCGCGCGCATTGTCGACGAGAACATGCAGACGCTGCCGCCCGGCGTGCCCGGCAAGCTGGCGGTGCAGGGGCCGACCGGCTGCCGCTATCTGGACGATCCGCGCCAGGCCAACTACGTACGCGACGGCTGGAACCTGCCCGGCGATACCTTCGTGATGGACGCCGACGGCTACTACTTCTACCAGGCGCGTTCGGACGACATGATTGTCTCCGCCGGCTACAACATCGCCGGTCCCGAGGTCGAGGCCGCGCTGATGCAGCACGAAGCGGTGGCCGAGTGCGGCGTGGTCGGCGCGCCCGATGACGGGCGCGGCCAGGTGGTGGCCGCCTATGTGGTGCTGCGACCCGGCTTCCACGGCGACGATGCGATGCGCGTCACGCTGCAGGAGCACGTCAAGCGGCAGATCGCGCCGTACAAGTATCCGCGCCGCATCCACTTCGTCGACGCGCTGCCGCGCACCGAGACCGGCAAGCTGCAGCGTTTCCGGCTGCGGCAGATGGCCGAGCAGAACGGGACGCCGGCGTCATGACGGCAGCCGCGAGCTTTCGCAACACGGTGCGGGTGCGCTTCAAGGACTGCGACGCCGCCGGCATCGTGTTCTTTCCGCGCTATTTCGAGATGCTGAACGATCTGGTCGAAGACTGGTTTCGCGAGGCGCTCGACTGGCCGTTCGAGCGCATGCACGGCGCCGACCATGCCGGCGTGCCGACCGCGGACCTGCAGTGCCGCTTCGTCGCGCCGAGCCGGATGGGCGAGGTGCTGACGCGCGAGCTGGCGGTGACGCGGCTGGGCAGTTCCAGCTGCACGCTGCGAGTGTGTTTTCTCGGCGCGGAAGCCGACCGGCGGGCGGACCTGCGCGTCGAATTCAGTCAGCGCCTGGTCTGCGTCGATACGGCCCGCATGGCGCCGCGGCCCTTTCCCGCGCCGGTGCGCGAGGCGATGGCCCGCTTCGTCGACGAAGCGGCCGAAGCCGCATCGGCCACAGCGACCGCAACGGGCAGCTCGGCCAAATCGGCCACATCGGCTACATCGGCCACATCGGCCACATCGGCCACATCGGCCACATCGGCCACATCGGCCACATCGGCCGCTTCGACCACAGCGCGCAGTTCGGCCGCAGAGGGCACCTCCGCCGCCTCGGCCATCTCGGCCTCTACTTCATCGAATTCCTGACGAGTCCAAGCTATGAACGATATCGTGGCGCCTGCCGCCAAATCCTCGACCAGTGCGAACACCGCGAAGACCGCCACCGCCGCCGAGCGGGGCGAGCCGATGGCCGTGCTGCAGCCCCCGGGCTGGGCCGCGCCGCGCGGCTATGCCAACGGCATCCTGACCGAATTCCAGGCCGGCAGCCGGCTGATCTTCGTCGGCGGCCAGATCGGCTGGAACGGCCAGTGCGAATTCGAAAGCGACGACTTCGCCGAGCAGACGGCCCAGGCGCTGCGCAATGTGGTCGCGATCCTGGAGCAGGGCGGCGCGCGGCCCGAGCATATCGCCCGAATGACCTGGTATGTGAAGGACAAGGCGGAATATGTCGCCGCCTATCCCGCCATCGGCAAACACTATCGCCAGATCATCGGGCGCCACTTTCCGGCCATGACCGCGGTCGAGGTCGCGGACCTGATCGAACCGCGCGCCCGGGTCGAGATCGAAGTGACAGCCGTGGTGCCGCCGACCGTGCCCGCGACAGCGTGATACTGGCGCTCGCATCACGTAACCGGGGGAGGGAAATCCCTCCCCCGGCATACGCAAGTCCTTGAAAACTTGAGAAATTGGCCGGCGTGAGGTAGAATCCGAAAGTTTCGCTTTCAGAACCCTTCACCCTAGCGCCAACCGCATTCCACCTTCCGCCGCCCTGACCGCTGCCCTGCGGATTCGCCCCGGAGCGCCGTGCCGATCGCCGTCGACACCTTCGCCGCCCCCACGCCGAATCCCGCGCAGCCGGCCCGACAGCCCCGGCTCGCCGCCGGTGCGCTCGCCGTCAGATTCGGGGCACGAGGCGTCGAGAGAGGTCGGTCACGGGGTGAATCCAGCAGGAGCCTACCCGTGTTACCGTCTTTTCCGCCCGCCATCCTTGCGCTAGCAGACGGCACGGTCTTTCGTGGCTATTCCATCGGCGCCTCCGGCCATACCATCGGCGAAGTGGTGTTCAACACCGCGCTGACCGGTTACCAGGAAATCCTCACCGACCCGAGCTATTCGCGGCAGATCGTCACGCTGACGTATCCGCATATCGGCAATGTCGGCGTCAATTCCGAGGATGTCGAAGCCACCAAAGTCCATGCCGCCGGCCTGATCATCAAGGATCTGCCGCTGCTCGCCTCGAACTTCCGCAAGCAGCACACGCTGCCGCACTACCTGAAGCAGGAGAAGGTGCCCGCCATTGCCGGCATCGACACCCGCAAGCTGACCCGCATCCTGCGCGAGAAGGGTGCGCAGAACGGCTGCATCCTGGCCGGCGAGGACAACGCGCAGAAGGCCATCGACCTGGCGCGCTCGTTCCCGGGCCTGGCCGGCATGGACCTGGCCAAGGTCGTGTCGGTCAAGGAGCCGTACGAGTGGAACCAGACCGAGTGGGCGCTGGAACGCGGCTACGGCAAGCTGGAGAACCCGCGTTTCCACGTGGTCGCGTTCGACTACGGCGTCAAGTTCAACATCCTGCGGATGCTGGCCCAGCGCGGCTGCCGCATCACGGTGCTGCCGGCCCAGTCGACCGCCGCCGACGCGCTGGCCTACAAGCCGGACGGCATTTTCCTGGCCAACGGCCCGGGCGATCCCGAGCCGTGCGACTACGCGATCCGCGCCACGCAGGAATTCCTGCAGCGCGGCATCCCGACCTTCGGCATCTGCCTGGGCCACCAGATCATGGGCCTGGCCGTCGGTGCGAAGACCGTCAAGATGCCGACCGGCCACCACGGCGCCAACCATCCGGTCAAGGACCTGGATGACGGCCGCGTGGTGATCACCTCGCAGAACCACGGCTTTGCGGTCGACGCCGCGACGCTGCCGGCCAACGCGCGCGTGACCCACGTCTCGCTGTTCGACGGCACGCTGCAGGGCTTCGCGCTGAACGACAAGCCGGCCTTCTGCTTCCAGGGGCACCCGGAAGCGTCGCCCGGCCCGCACGACGTGGCCTATCTGTTCGACCGCTTCACGAAGCTGATGGAGGAGGCCCGCCAGTAAGGCGGACCTCGACATCGAGACCGGACGAGACGCGGACGAGACGCTGACAAGACGCGGACGAGACGACGACAGGATCGCGACCATGAACGCCCTGATGCACGCCACCTTCGGCATTACCGATTTCTGGACCTACCTGCTGGGCACGATCTTCATCGTGCTGCTGCCGGGGCCGAATTCGATGTACGTGCTGTCGGTCGCCGCGCAGCGGGGCGTGCGCGCCGGCTATCGCGGCGCCTGCGGCGTGTTTCTCGGCGACGCCATCCTGATGGTGCTGTCGGCGGCCGGCGTGGCCTCGCTGCTCAAGGCCAGCCCCGGGCTGTTCTACGTGATCAAGTACATCGGCGCCGCCTATCTGGCATGGATCGGCTTCCAGATGCTGCGCGGCGCGCTGCGCAGCTGGACCGGCCACGGCAAGGGCGCGCAAGCCGCGGCGGCGGTTGAGGGCGCGGGGCAGGGCGAGGGCCAGGGACCGGTGCAGGCCACCGACCCGACCAACCCCTTCCGCAAGGCGCTGCTGATCAGCCTGCTGAATCCCAAGGCCATCCTGTTCTTCGTCTCGTTCTTCATCCAGTTCGTCGATCCGCAGTTCGCCTATCCGGTGCTGTCGTTCGCCGCGCTGGGGCTGGTCTGCCAGGTCTGCAGCTTCGCCTACCTGACCGCCATCATCTTCGTCGGCGCGAAGCTGGCCGAGGCCTTCCGCCGCCGGCGCAGGCTGTCGGCCGGCATGGCGAGCGGCGTGGGCGCGATGTTTATCGGCTTCGGCGCCAAGCTGGCGACGGCCACCCTGAACTGAATATTGATATCCGGCGCGGTGCGCCTGCTCCCAGCGAGCGCGGACCGGCCGACAAAGAGAGCGTGCAATGCCAAAACGCACAGACATCCAGAGCATCCTGATCATCGGCGCGGGCCCCATCATCATCGGCCAGGCCTGCGAGTTCGACTATTCCGGCGCGCAGGCGTGCAAGGCGCTGCGCGAGGAAGGCTTCAAGGTCATCCTGGTCAATTCGAACCCGGCGACCATCATGACCGACCCGAACACCGCCGATGTGACCTACATCGAGCCCATCACCTGGGAAGTGGTCGAGCGCATCATCGCCAAGGAGCGTCCCGATGCGATCCTGCCGACCATGGGCGGCCAGACCGCGCTGAACTGCGCGCTGGACCTGCACCGCCACGGCGTGCTCGACAAGTACAAGGTCGAGCTGATCGGCGCCTCGCCCGAGGCGATCGACAAGGCCGAGGACCGCCAGAAGTTCAAGGACGCGATGACCAGGATCGGTCTCGGTTCGGCCAAGTCCGGCATCGCCCACTCGATGGAAGAGGCGCTGGCCGTGCAGTCGCAGATCGCGCGCGAGACCAACACCAGCGGCTATCCGATCGTGATCCGCCCCTCCTTCACCTTGGGCGGCACCGGCGGCGGCATCGCCTACAACCGCGAGGAATTCGAGGAGATCTGCAAGCGCGGCCTGGACCTGTCGCCGACGCGCGAGCTGCTGATCGAGGAATCGCTGCTGGGCTGGAAAGAGTATGAGATGGAAGTGGTCCGCGACAAGAAGGACAACTGCATCATCGTCTGCTCGATCGAGAACCTGGACCCGATGGGTATCCACACCGGCGACTCGATCACCGTCGCGCCGGCGCAGACCCTGACCGACAAGGAATACCAGCTGCTGCGCAACGCCTCGCTGGCGGTGCTGCGCGAGATCGGCGTCGATACCGGCGGCTCCAACGTGCAGTTCTCGATCAATCCCAAGGATGGCCGGATGATCGTGATCGAGATGAACCCGCGTGTGTCGCGTTCGTCCGCGCTGGCCTCGAAGGCCACCGGCTTCCCGATCGCCAAGGTCGCCGCCAAGCTGGCGGTCGGCTACACGCTGGACGAGCTGAAGAACGAGATCACCGGCGGCCAGACCCCGGCATCGTTCGAGCCGTCGATCGACTACGTGGTCACCAAGGTGCCGCGCTTCGCCTTCGAGAAGTTCCCGCAGGCCGACAGCCACCTGACCACGCAGATGAAGTCGGTGGGCGAGGTGATGGCGATGGGCCGCACCTTCCAGGAATCGTTCCAGAAGGCGCTGCGCGGCCTCGAGGTCGGCGTCGACGGTCTGGACGAGAAGTCGACCGACCGCGACGAGATCGTCGAGGAGATCGGCGAGGCGGGCCCGGACCGGATCTGGTACGTCGGCGATGCGTTCCGCCTGGGCATGTCGCTCGAGGAGGTGTACGCCGAGACCGATATCGACCCGTGGTTCCTCGCGCAGATCGAGGACATCGTCAAGACGGAAGCCCAGGTCAAGGCCCGCACGCTGGACAGCCTGTCGGCGGCCGAGCTGCGCTACCTGAAGCAGAAGGGCTTCTCCGACCGGCGCCTGGCCAAGCTGATGAAGACCGACGCCAAGGCCGTGCGCCAGGCGCGCCTGGCCAGCAACGTGCGCCCGGTCTACAAGCGCGTCGACACCTGCGCGGCGGAATTCGCCACCAACACCGCCTACATGTACTCGACCTACGAGGCCGAGCACGGCGAGTGCGAGGCCAACCCGACCGACAAGCGCAAGATCATGGTGCTGGGCGGCGGCCCGAACCGGATCGGCCAGGGCATCGAGTTCGACTACTGCTGCGTGCACGCGGCGCTCGCGCTGCGCGAGGATGGCTACGAGACCATCATGGTCAACTGCAACCCGGAGACCGTGTCGACCGACTACGATACCTCCGACCGCCTGTACTTCGAGCCGCTGACGCTCGAGGACGTGCTGGAGATCGTCGACAAGGAAAAGCCGGTCGGCGTGATCGTGCAGTACGGCGGCCAGACCCCGCTGAAGCTGGCGCTGGATCTGGAGGCCAACGGCGTGCCCATCATCGGCACGAGCCCCGACATGATCGACGCGGCCGAGGATCGCGAGCGCTTCCAGAAGCTGCTGCAGGAACTCGGCCTGCGCCAGCCGCCGAACCGTACCGCACGCGCCGAGGACGAGGCGCTGAAGCTGGCCGAGGAAATCGGCTACCCGCTGGTGGTGCGCCCGTCGTACGTGCTGGGCGGCCGCGCGATGGAGATCGTCCATGAGCCGCGCGACCTCGAGCGCTACATGCGCGAGGCGGTCAAGGTGTCGAACGACTCGCCGGTGCTGCTCGATCGCTTCCTCAACGATGCGATCGAGTGCGACGTCGATGCGCTGTGCGATGGCAAGCGCGTCTTCATCGGCGGCGTGATGGAGCATATCGAGCAGGCGGGCGTCCACTCGGGCGATTCGGCGTGCTCGCTGCCGCCGTACTCGCTGTCGCAGGCGACCGTCGACGAACTGAAGCGCCAGACCGCCGCGATGGCCAAGGCGCTGAACGTGGTCGGCCTGATGAACGTCCAGTTCGCGATCCAGCAGAAGGACGGCCAGGACATCGTCTACGTGCTCGAAGTGAACCCGCGCGCCTCGCGCACGGTGCCGTACGTGTCGAAGGCCACCGGCCTGTCGCTGGCCAAGATCGCCGCGCGCTGCATGGCCGGCCAGTCGCTGGACGAGCAGGGCATCGGCGACGAGGTGGTGCCGCCGTACTACAGCGTCAAGGAAGCGGTGTTCCCGTTCAACAAGTTCCCTGGCGTCGATCCGGTGCTCGGACCCGAGATGCGTTCGACCGGCGAGGTGATGGGCGTGGGCAAGACCTTCGGCGAGGCCCTGTTCAAGAGCCAGCTGGCGGCCGGTTCGCGCCTGCCGGAACGCGGCACCGTGCTGCTGACCGTCAAGGACAGCGACAAGCCGCACGCGGTCAGCGTCGCCCGCATGCTGCACGACATGGGCTACCCGCTGGTGGCGACCCGCGGCACCGCGTCCGCGATCGAGGCGGCCGGCATTCCGGTGCGCGTGGTCAACAAAGTCAAGGACGGCCGTCCGCATATCGTCGACATGCTGAAGAACGGCGAGCTGGCGCTGGTGTTCACCACGGTCGACGAGACCCGCACCGCGATCGCCGATTCGCGCTCGATCCGGATCTCGGCGCTGGCCAACCGCGTGCCGTACTACACGACCATCGCCGGTGCCCGCGCCGCGGTCGAGGGCCTGAAGCAGATGCAGAATCTGGAGGTCTACGACCTGCAGGGCCTGCACGCTTCGCTGGCCTGATCACGGTCCCAGCCGAGCCCAGGTTCGGCTGACGGGACCGGATGCGCCGGACCCCTGCGTCCGCCGGTGTTGATGCCGGCGGACGTCTTGTCCTAAACTAACGGGAATTTCGGCGGCCTGCCGGCCGAAAAAGAAGCAATACGAAGCAATATCCGGTATTGCAACGGTATCGCAACGCATTACCGAATATTCCCTGGTAGTCACCAACGAACCTAAAAGCCGCGGTTGAGCGGAGGTGTGCCGGCAAAACCGCTGCGTACATCGCCCGCTGCGCTGCGGCTCATTTTTTTGCCTGACGAAGACATGAGCACCATTCCGATTACCAAGCGCGGCGCAGAACTCCTGAAAGCGGAGCTGCAACGCCTGAAGGCCGTCGAACGTCCCGCGGTGATCAATGCCATCGCCGAGGCGCGCGCGCAGGGCGATCTGTCGGAAAACGCGGAATACGACGCAGCCAAGGAAAAGCAGGCCTTTATCGAGGGCCGCATCCAGGAAGTGGAGGCCAAGCTGTCGGCCGCGCAGATCATCGATCCCACCCAGCTCGACACCGATGGCCGTATCGTGTTCGGCGCCACCGTCGACCTGGAAGACCTGGAGTCGGGCAAGTCGGTCCGCTATCAGATCGTCGGCGAGGACGAAGCCGATCTCGACAGCGGCAAGATCTCCGTCAGCTCGCCGATCGCGCGGGCGCTGATCGGCAAGTTCGAGGGCGATGTCGCAACCGTGCTGGCCCCCGGGGGCGAGCGCGAGTACGAAGTCATCACCGTCCGCTACATCTGAGGCGGCGCGCGCCGTGGTCTCGCCGTCCTCCCCGCTGCCGGGCCCGGCGTCCGCCGGCCAGCCGCTGCTGCCCCACCGGCTGTTCCTGCTGCTGACGGTGATCTGGGCCGGCAGCCTCTGGACGATCGGCTATCTGGTCGCTCCCACGCTGTTTGCCGTGCTGCCGAGCCGCGAAATGGCCGGCATGCTGGCGGGGCAGCTGTTCCGCACCGAGGCCGTGCTCGGCGTGGTGATCGGCGTGCTGCAGCTGGTGCTGTGCAACGTAATGATCCGGCGCGGCGCCACGCGCTACCGGGCGCTGCGCTGGCTGGTGCTCGGCATGCTGTGCTGCGTGCTGATTGGGTATTTCGGGCTGCAGCCCTTCATGGAGAGCCTGCGGCACAAGGCGCAGGCGATGGGGCTCGGCGTGTCCGAGTCGCCGTTCCGCGCGCGCTTCGGCATGCTGCACGGCATCTCGAGCGCCTTCTATCTGCTGCAGAGCGTGCTGGCGCTGGTGCTGGTCTGGCGTCTCGCCGGCCGGCGCACCGTGGCGGAGGACTGAAGGGACTTCCCCGCTGGGCGGTTTTTTTGCCCCTCTCCGCTTGCGGGAGAGGGGTGCACGGCACCGATCAGCCCAGCGACTTCTTTTTCTGGCTGGCCTGGCGGCTGCGGGCGCGCTTGACGTTGCCGCCGGCGGTCACGCGCTCGTTGCCGAGCACGCGCACCTCGTTGCGGGTCGGGCGGCCGCCCGGCTTGGCGGCGGGCTTGCGCACCGTGACGGTGCGCGGTGCCGCGCCGCGGCGAGCCGGCGCCATGCGGCCGAGGTCCTGCGGCTGGTTCTCCTTGAGCCGCGCGGGGCCGGGACGCCAGACCACCAGCAGCTTGCCGATGTGCTGGATCGGGGCGGCGCCGAGTTCATCGCAAATGGCTTCGTAGATGGCGATGCGGGTGTCGCGCTCGTCGCCGAACACGCGGATCTTGATCAGTTCGTGGGCCGCAAGGCTGCGGTCGATCTCGGCCAGGACGGCACGGGTCAGCCCCTCGGCGCCGATCATCACGACCGGGTTCAGGCCGTGGGCACGGGAGCGGAGTTCGGAGCGCTGGGCGGGATTCAATTGAAGGGCAGGCATAGTCAGGCAGGAATAGGGGCGACGCCGGTAAAGGCGGCTGCGAAGTCGGCTGGAAATGCGGCCGGTAGGGCCTCTTACGTCGCAAGGGCGTCGCAACGGCGCGTATTATCCGTCAAACCGTCACGGTCTGGCGGCGAAATCACGAGAAATGGCCAAGAACAAGTTCAGGCAGTCGTGGCTGCACGACCATATCAACGATCCCTACGTCAAGCTGGCGCAGCGCGAAGGCTATCGCGCGCGCGCGGCCTACAAGCTCAAGGAGATTGACGAGCAGGACAAGCTGATCCAGCCGGGGCAGGTCATCGTCGACCTGGGCGCGGCGCCGGGCAGCTGGAGCCAGTATGTGCGCAACAAGCTGGCGGCCTCGCCCCGGGCGCGGGAAGGGCATATCGACGGGGCGGTGGTCGCGATCGACCTGCTGCCGATGGAGCCGGTCGCCGACGTGACCTTCATCCAGGGCGACTTCCGCGAGGAGGCGGTGTTCCGCCAGCTCGAGCAGATCGTGCTGGAGGCCTCCGGCGGCAACAAGATCGACCTTGTTTTGTCCGATATGGCCCCCAATTTGTCCGGTGTGGCCTCGGCCGATGCGGCGCGCATCGAATATCTGTGCGACCTGGCGCTCGAATTCGCCCAGGCCCATCTGAAACCCGATGGCGCGTTGCTGGTAAAGTGCTTCCACGGCAGCGGCTACAGCCAGATCGTCGAAAAGTTCAAGCGCCAGTTCAAGGTGGTCGCCAAGCGCAAGCCGAAGGCCTCGCGGGACAAGTCCTCCGAAACCTTCATTCTGGGGCGCCACCTGAAGTCGCCGGGCTGAAGTTGCCCGGCTGCGTGGCGGAAGCCGCCGGACCGCCCGGCACGGGGGCCGGGCACTGCCCATGGACCCGAAGCCGGGCACCATTTGAGCCGTTGCCGGTCTGAGTGTCGTCCCGCATTGGCCTACGGGCTGTCGGCCGCTGGCGCTATCGCTATCGGTCCGATAGGGACGCTTTTCGCCCCCCGGGGCGGCGCTGCATTACAATGCAATGCAGCTATCGTTGGCAAGGCATTCGCAAAGGAGTTCGGCCTTGAATAACAACCTGTTTCAAAAGGCGGCAATCTGGCTCGTGATCGCGCTGGTGTTGTTTACCGTCTTCAAGCAGTTCGACAAGCCCCGTGCGCAGGAAAGCGTCACCTATTCGCAGTTCATGGATGACGCCAAGAACGGCAAGGTGAGCCGCGTCGACGTACAGGGCCGAAACCTCGTGGTGACGCCCAAGGAAGGGCAGAAATACACCATCATCTCGCCGGGCGACATCTGGATGGTCGGCGACCTGATGAAATACGGCGTCCAGGTGACCGGCAAGGCCGATGACGAGCCCAATGTGCTGGTCCAGGCCCTGTACTACCTCGGACCGACCCTGCTGATCATCGTGTTCTGGTTCTACATGATGCGGCAGATGCAGGGTGGCGGGAAAGGCGGCGCCTTCTCGTTCGGCAAGTCGCGTGCGCGCCTGATCGACGAGAACCAGAACGCGGTCACCTTCCAGGACGTCGCCGGGTGCGACGAGGCCAAGGAAGAAGTGGTCGAGCTGGTCGACTTCCTGAAGGACCCGCAGAAGTTCCAGAAGCTGGGCGGACGCATTCCGCGCGGCGTGCTGCTGGTCGGCCCTCCGGGTACCGGCAAGACGCTGCTGGCGCGCGCCATCGCCGGCGAGGCCAAGGTCCCGTTCTTCAGCATCTCCGGTTCGGACTTCGTCGAAATGTTCGTCGGCGTGGGTGCTGCCCGCGTGCGCGACATGTTCGAGAACGCCAAGAAGCAGGCCCCCTGCATCGTGTTCATCGATGAAATCGACGCGGTCGGCCGCCATCGCGGCGCCGGCATGGGCGGCGGCAACGACGAGCGCGAGCAGACGCTGAACCAGATGCTGGTCGAGATGGACGGCTTCGAGGCCAACTCGGGCGTGATCGTGATCGCCGCGACCAACCGTGCGGACGTGCTGGACAAGGCCCTGCTGCGTCCGGGCCGCTTCGACCGCCAGGTCTTCGTCGGCCTGCCGGACATCCGCGGCCGCGAGCAGATCCTGAAGGTCCATATGCGCAAGGTGCCGATCGGCAACGATGTCGACGCGTCGGTGATCGCGCGCGGCACGCCGGGCTTCTCCGGCGCCGACCTGGCCAACCTGGTCAACGAGGCCGCGCTGTTCGCCGCCCGCCGCAACAAGCGCGTGGTCGACATGCAGGACTTCGAGGACGCGAAGGACAAGATCTACATGGGTCCGGAGCGCAAGTCCACGGTGATGCGCGAAGAGGAACGCAAGGCGACCGCGTACCACGAGTCGGGCCATGCGGTGGTGGCCAAGCTGCTGCCCAAGGCCGACCCGGTGCACAAGGTCACGATCATGCCGCGCGGCTGGGCGCTGGGCGTGACCTGGCAGCTGCCCGAGCATGACAAGTACTCGAAGTACAAGGACAACATGCTCGACGAGATCGCCATCCTGTTCGGCGGTCGCGCCGCGGAAGAGGTGTTCCTCAATGCGATGAGCACCGGGGCGTCCAACGACTTCGAGCGCGCCACCAAGATCGCGCGCGACATGGTGACCCGCTTCGGCATGAGCGACACGCTGGGCACGATGGTCTATGTCGACACGGAGCAGGAAGGCCTGTTCGGCAAGATGTCGTCCAAGTCGGTGTCCGAAGTCACGCAGCAGAAGGTCGACGGCGAGATCCGCCGCATCCTCGACGAGCAGTACGCGCTGGCCAAGCGCCTGCTGGAAGAGAATCGCGACAAGGTCGAGGCCATGACCGCCGCGCTGATGGAATGGGAAACCATCGATGCCGACCAGGTCAACGACATCATGGCTGGCAAGCCGCCGCGTCCGCCGCGCGGCATGCCCGGCGCCAGCGGTGGCGGCACGCCGCCGTCGGGCGGCTCGCCGGTGACGCCGTCGAACGCGCCGGCCGCGGCCTGATCCGGGACCGTCCGGGACTGTCCAGTCAAAGGATGATGGCAGCGCTGCGCGTCACGCGCTGAGCCTCGCAAAGCCGGTGCCCCAGGGCACCGGCTTTTTTCGTCCCCGACTGTCGTGCCGGCTTTGGTCCCGGCTTTCGTCCCGACTTTCCGCGCCACGTGCCTCGCCCGACGTCCCCGCATATTCCTTCCCCGCTTATCCAGGACCGCAACTTGTCGACCTCGTATTTCCAGTGCGGGCGCTATCGCTTTGCACGCGACCGCCGCCCGCTGGTCATGGGCATTCTCAACGTGACGCCGGACTCGTTCTCCGACGGCGGCCAGCATGCGAGCCGCGACGCGGCGCTGCGGCATGCCGAGCAGATGATCGCCGAGGGCGTGGACATCATCGATATCGGCGGCGAATCGAGCCGGCCAGGCTCGGCGTCGCTTCCGCTGGAGCAGGAGCTGGCGCGCGTGCTGCCCGTCGTCGAGGCGCTGCGCGACTGCGGCAAGCCGCTGTCGATCGATACCTACAAGCCCGAGACCATGCGCGCCGCGCTGGCGGCCGGCGCCGACCTGATCAACGACATCTGGGGCCTGCGCATGCCGGGCGCGCTCGAGGCCGTGGCGGCAGCCGAGGCGGGCAATGCGGGACTATGCGTGATGCACATGCAGCGCGACCCGCAGACGATGCAGGAGGCCCCGCACTACGACGACGTGATCGGAGAGGTCCGCGGTTTCCTGCGCGAGCGGGTCGATGCGCTGCGCGCGGCCGGCATCGACGACAGCCGCATCGTGCTCGACCCGGGCTTTGGCTTCGGCAAGACCGCGGATCATAATCTGCGCCTGCTCGGCGAACTGCCGCAGCTGGCCGTCGATGGCCTGCCGCTGCTGGCAGGGCTGTCGCGCAAATCGACGCTCGGCGCGATCCTTGGCGGACGGCCGCCGCGGGAGCGCGTCGCGGCCAGCATCGCCGCGGCTGTGTGCGCGGCCGAACGCGGCGCCTATATCGTGCGCGTGCACGATGTGCAGGCGTCGGTCGATGCGATCAAGACCTGGTGGGCCGTGCGGCAACAGCGCGTGGATGCCGCGGCCTGAGCCCGGGCACTGCATCGCCGCAACACCGCGAACCCCCTCACAACGCAAACACCTGAACCCGAATCAGAACAGGGAGAACGATCGGATGACACGTAAATATTTCGGCACCGATGGCGTGCGCGGCAGGGTCGGCGAGGCGCCGATCACGCCGGACTTCGTGATGCGGCTCGGCTATGCGGCCGGACGCGTGCTGGCGCTTGGCCAGCCGAGCGCGCAGGGCAAGCCCACGGTGCTGATCGGCAAGGACACGCGGATCTCCGGCTACATGCTGGAGGCCGCGCTGGAGGCGGGCTTTACCGCGGCCGGTGTCCATGTGCTGCTGACCGGTCCGCTGCCGACGCCGGGCATCGCCTATCTGACCCGCGCGCTGCGCCTGGCCGCTGGTGTGGTCATTTCGGCCAGCCACAATCCGTATCACGACAACGGCATCAAGTTCTTCTCGGCCACGGGCGACAAGCTGCCCGACGAGGTCGAACTGGCGATCGAGGCCGAGCTTGAGGCGCCGATGCATTGCGTGCCGTCCGACCAGCTGGGCCGCGCCCGCCGGATCGACGATGCGGCAGGCCGCTACATCGAGTTCTGCAAGAGCACCTTCCCGTACGACCGGGACCTGCACGGCCTGAAGCTGGTGGTCGACTGCGCGCATGGCGCCGCCTACCACATCGCGCCGCACGTGTTCCACGAGCTGGGCGCCGACGTGGTGTCGATCGGCAACCAGCCCAATGGCCGCAACATCAATGACGGCCACGGCGCCACCGCGCCCGACAAGCTGGTCGAGGCCGTCAAGGCCCAGGGTGCGGACCTCGGCCTGGCCTTCGACGGCGACGCCGACCGGCTGCAGGTGGTCGACGCCGACGGCCGGCTCTACAACGGCGACGAGCTGCTGTACGCGATCGTGCAGGACCGCATCGCCTGCGGACAAAGCGTCCCCGGCGTGGTCGGCACGCTGATGACCAATATGGCGGTCGAACTGGCCCTGCAACGCCAGGGCGTCCAATTCGTACGGGCCAAGGTTGGCGACCGCTACGTGCTTGAAGAGCTGGGCAAGCGCGGCTGGACGCTGGGCGGCGAGGGCTCCGGCCACTTGTTGTGCCTGGATCGTCACTCGACGGGCGACGGTATCGTGTCGGGCCTGCAGGTGCTGGCGGCGCTTCGCCGCAGCGGCAAGACGCTGGCCCAGCTGCTCGACGGCGTGTCGCTGTTCCCGCAGACGCTGATCAATGTGCGCGTGCAGAAGGGCTTCGACTGGCAGAACCACGCCGGCCTGCAGGCCGCGCGCGCCGAGATCGAGCCGGCGCTGGCCGGCAAGGGCCGGGTGCTGATCCGCGCTTCCGGCACGGAGCCGGTGGTGCGGGTGATGGTCGAGGCCGAACAGGCCGAGACCGCCGAACAGGCGGCCCGCAAGCTGGCCGACGCGCTGGCGACCTGACACGGCGCAAGGCAGTCAGCCGCCATGGAACGCCCGGCCTCGGCCGGGCGTTTTCCTTTGGCCCCCAGCCCCCACTCAACCGCCAGCAACCCACCCCCCGGTCACCTCCGCGGTCCTCCCAGCCACCCCAGCCACCCGCATCCGCTCCAGCTACCCCCAGCCGACGCCCCTCGCTTGCCTTAAATGTCTCTTCAGAGAAATTTTCGCGATGTCATGGAACTGTCATAGAGGCCGCATACAGTTCGGGATGTCAAAAAACTGACATTCCCAACCATGTTCTCTGGAGGACATATGAAGCTGGTCAAGACTGCCGTTGCGGGCATCGTTTCGATGGTGGTAGCAGGCTCCGCATTCGCGGCAGAAATTACCGGTGCAGGCGCTTCTTTTCCGGCGCCCGTCTATTCCAAGTGGGCCGACGCATACCAAAAAGCTACGGGTAACAAGGTCAACTATCAATCGATCGGCTCGTCCGGCGGCATCAAGCAGATCAACGCCAAGACGGTCGATTTCGGCGCCTCGGACGCCCCGCTGAAGGACGAGGAACTGGCCAAGCAAGGCCTGGTGCAGTTCCCGACGGTGATCGGCGGCGTGGTGCCCGTGGTCAATCTGCAAGGCATCAAGCCGGGCGAACTGACCATCACCGGCGAAGTGCTGGCCAACATCTACCTGGGCAAGATCAAGAAGTGGGACGATCCGGCGATCAAGGCGCTGAACCCCAACGCCAAGCTGCCGAGCCAGGACATCCTGCCGGTGCGCCGCGCCGACGGTTCGGGCACCACCTTCATCTTCACCAACTACCTGTCGAAGGTCAGCGCTGACTGGAAGAGCTCGGTGGGCGAAGGCACCTCGGTCAACTGGCCGGGCGGCGGCACGGGCGGCAAGGGCAACGAGGGCGTGGCCGCCTTCGTGCAGCGCCTGAACGGTGCGATCGGCTATGTCGAGTACGCCTACGCCAAGCAGAACAAGATGACCCACGTGAAGATGAAGAACGTCGCGGGCGCGGTCGTCGAGCCGAGTGACGACGCCTTCAAGGCTGCCGCCGCCGGCGCCGACTGGAGCAAGTCGTACTACCAGATCCTGACCAACCAGCAGGGCAAGGACGCCTGGCCGATCGCCGGCGCGACCTTCATCCTGGTGCACAAGAACCAGGAAAAGCCGGCGCAGGGCGCGGAAGTGCTGAAGTTCTTCGACTGGGCCTACAAGAGCGGCGCCAGCATGGCGAGCGAACTGGACTACGTGCCGATGCCCGAGTCGGTCGTCAACCAGATCCGCGCGACCTGGAAGAGCAGCATCAAGGACGCCTCGGGCAAGGGCCTGTACTGATCGTCTGTCGATGCGAAGGGAGGGCGTAGTCGGCCCTCTCCCCAAGCCCTTCTCCCGCATGCGGGGGAGGGGCGCAAACCGGAATACTCCCTGCCATGGCGACCACGTCCGATCTTCCCGCCGTACGCGCACCCGGCCGCACCGGTGACATCCTGTTCGGTGGCCTGACCCGCGGCGCCGCCATCATCACGCTGATGCTGCTGGGCGGCATCATCGTCTCGCTCGCCATCAGCGCCTGGCCTTCGATCCAGGCCTTCGGCTTCAAATTCCTGTGGACCGCGCAGTGGGACCCCCCCGCGGATATCTACGGCGCGCTGGTGCCGATCTACGGCACGGTGGTGACCTCGCTGATCGCGCTGATCATCGCGGTGCCGGTCAGCTTCGGCATCGCGCTCTTTCTGACCGAGCTCTCGCCCGCATGGCTGCGCCGCCCGCTGGGCACGGCGATCGAGCTGCTGGCCGCGGTGCCGTCGATCGTCTACGGCATGTGGGGCCTGCTGGTATTTGCGCCGCTGTTCGGCGAATACTTCCAGAAGCCGCTGGCCGCCACGGTGGGCCAACTGCCGCTGATCGGGCCGCTGTTCCAGGGCGCGCCGCTGGGCATCGGCCTGCTGTGCGCGGGCGTGATCCTGGCCATCATGATCATTCCGTACATCGCCTCGGTGATGCGCGACGTGTTCGAGGTCACCCCGGTGCTGCTCAAGGAGTCCGCCTACGGCGTGGGCTGCACCACCTGGGAGGTGATGTGGAACGTCGTGCTGCCCTATACCCGCGCCGGCGTGATCGGCGGCGTGATGCTCGGCCTGGGCCGCGCGCTGGGCGAGACCATGGCGGTCACCTTCGTGATCGGCAACACCAACCTGCTGGACAACGCCTCGCTGTTCTCGCCGGGCAACAGCATCACGTCCGCGCTGGCGAACGAGTTCGCCGAGGCCGGTCCCGGCCTGCATACCGCCGCGCTGATGGAGCTCGGCCTGATCCTGTTCTTCATCACCTTCGTGGTGCTGGCGCTGTCCAAACTGCTGCTGCTGCGCCTGTCGCGCAATGAGGGCAAGAAATGAATTCGACCAGCCAAGCGACCATGTCGACGTCGTCGATTCCGGCTGTCCATGCCGATGCCAACGAGGTGCGTGAGCGCCTGCAGGCACGGCGCAAGCGCATGAACGTCTACGCGCTGGCGGCCTCGCTGGCGGCGATGACCTTCGGCCTGTTCTGGCTCGCGTGGATCCTGTGGACCACGATCTCGCTGGGCATCGGCGGCCTGTCGATCGACCTGTTCACGCAGATGACGCCGGCGCCGAACACCGCCGGCGGAGGCCTTGCCAACGCCATCTTCGGCAGCTTCGTGATGGTGGGCCTGGCCACCGTGCTGGGCACGCCGCTGGGCATCCTGGCCGGCATCTATCTGGCCGAGTACGGCCAGAAGTCGCCGCTGGCCAGCTTCATCCGCTTCATCAACGACATCCTGCTGTCGGCGCCGTCGATCGTGATCGGCCTGTTCGTCTACGCGCTGGTGGTGGCCCGGATGGGGCATTTCTCGGCCTGGGCCGGCATCTGCTCGCTGGCGCTGCTGCAGATCCCGATCGTCGTGCGCACCACCGAGAACATGCTGAACCTGGTGCCCAACGCGCTGCGCGAGGCCGCCTTCGCGCTCGGCACGCCGAAATGGAAGATGGTGCTGTCGATCACCGTCAAGGCCTCGTACGCGGGCATCATCACCGGCGTGCTGCTGGCGGTGGCCCGGATCGCCGGCGAAACCGCGCCGCTGCTGTTCACCGCGCTGTCGAACCAGTTCTGGAGCACGGACCTGAACAAGCCGATGGCCAACCTGCCGGTGACGATCTTCCGCTTCGCCATGAGCCCGTTCACCGAATGGCAGCAGCTGGCCTGGGCCGGCGTGTTCCTGATCACGATCGGCGTCCTGGCGCTGAACATCCTGGCGCGCGTGCTGTTCAAGAAGAGCCAGTGAGCCAAACCGCGCAGCCTGCGAAACCACGAATCTACCTGCGAGACCCAGCATGACTTCGACTGTCATCGACATCCCCGACAGCGTCCGCGCCAAGATCGACGTGCGCAACCTGAACTTCTACTACGGACAGTTCCACGCGCTGAAGAACATCAACATGTCGATCCCGGACCGCAAGGTCACGGCCTTCATCGGTCCCTCGGGCTGCGGCAAATCGACCCTGCTGCGCACCCTGAACAAGATGTACGCGCTCTATCCCGAGCAGCGTGCCGAGGGCGAGATCAACATGGACGGCGAGAACCTGCTGACCAGCCGCAAGGACATCGCGCTGCTGCGCGCCAAGGTCGGCATGGTGTTCCAGAAGCCGACGCCGTTCCCGATGTCGATCTACGACAATATCGCCTTCGGCGTGCGGCTGTTCGAGAAGCTGTCGCGCTCGGAGATGGACGACCGCGTCGAGTGGGCGCTGTCGAAGGCCGCGCTGTGGAACGAGGCCAAGGACAAGCTGCACCAGTCGGGCTACAGCCTGTCCGGCGGCCAGCAGCAGCGGCTGTGCATCGCGCGCGGCATCGCGATCCGCCCCGAGGTGCTGCTGCTCGACGAGCCGTGCTCGGCGCTGGACCCGATCTCGACCGGCCGCATCGAGGAACTGATCGCCGAACTGAAGGACGAGTACACGGTGGTGATCGTGACCCATAATATGCAGCAGGCCGCGCGTTGCTCGGACTTCACCGCCTATATGTACCTGGGCGAGCTGATCGAGTTCGGCGAGACGGAGAAGATCTTCATCAAGCCGCACCGCAAGGAAACCGAGGACTACATCACCGGCCGTTTCGGCTGAGCACCAAGGCAGCCCGTCCAAGCAACGCCCGCCGTGCCGCGCGACGCGCCAGCATCCGCGGCCAGGAGAACATGATGACCGACAAGCACCTGTCGACCCAATTCGACGCCGACCTCAACGCGATCAATACCAAGCTGCTGCAGATGGGCGGCCTGGTCGAGGCGCAGATCGATACCGCGATGAAGGCGCTGGCCGATTTCGACGCCACGCTGGCCGAGCAGGTCATCGAGCGCGAGAACCAGATCAATGCGCTGGAGATCGAGATCGACGCCGACTGCGGCAATATCATCGCGCGCCGGCAGCCGACCGCGCGCGACCTGCGCCTGGTGATGGCCATCTCGAAGACCATCACCAACCTGGAGCGCGCCGGCGACGAGGCGGAGAAGATCGCCAAGCGCACCAAGCACATCATGGAAGAGACGGGCGCGCAGGGCATCAACTACGCCGAGGTCAAGCTGGCCGGCGATCTGGCGATCGCGCTGCTGCGCAAGTCGCTCGATGCCTTCGCCCGCCTCGATACGGTCGCGGCCGCGCGCATCGTCAAGGAAGACAAGGCAATCGACGACGAATTCCGTGCCTTCGTGCGCAAGCTGATCACCTACATGATGGAGGACCCGCGCACGATCTCGGTCGCGCTGGACTTCCTGTTCATCGCCAAGGCGGTCGAGCGCATCGGCGACCATGCCAAGAACATCGCCGAGTTCATCATCTATATCGTCAAGGGCACCGACGTTCGCCATACCTCGCGCGAGGACATGGAAAAGGAAGCGCTGAGCTGATACGGCCGGACCGGTCGAACGACGCCGCGGTACCTGCCCGTTGTTCAGCTGCCCGGTCGGTACCTGGCCGTTGCGAGGCGCTTGCCGTACATGGCTCGCTGTATTTCGTCCGCTGTATATCGCCATCTCGCTGTTCCATCTGCCAATACCTGAACCTGCCAGAGAGCGGAGAACTCATTCATGCCTAGCAGTATTCTGGTCGTCGAAGACGAACCGGCCATCGCCGAACTGATCGCCGTCAACCTGCAGCACGCGGGGCACTATCCGATTCGTGCCTACAACGCCGAGCAGGCGCTGTCGCTGATGAGCGATGTGTTGCCTGATCTGGTCCTGCTCGACTGGATGCTGCCGGGCAAGTCGGGCGCGGTGTTCGCCAAGGAGCTGCGCAACAACGAACGCACCAAGCAGATCCCGATCATCATGCTGACCGCGCGCAGCGAGGAGCAGGACAAGGTCATGGGGCTGGAAGCCGGCGCCGACGACTACGTGACCAAGCCGTTCTCGCCGAAGGAGCTGCTGGCGCGCATCAAGGCGGTGCTGCGCCGGCGCGCGCCGCAGCTGACCGACGACGTGGTGGCGATCAACGGCCTGCGGCTGGATCCCGCCACGCATCGCGTCACCGGCGAAGACGAATCCGGCCCGATCAAGCTCGAGCTTGGCCCGACCGAATTCCGCCTGCTGCATTTCCTGATGACGCATCCGGAGCGGGTGCACAGCCGCTCGCAGCTGCTCGACCAGGTCTGGGGCGACCACGTCTTCGTCGAGGAGCGCACCGTCGACGTGCATATCAAGCGCCTGCGCGCGGCGCTGGCCCCCGGGGGCTACAGCGCGATGATCGAGACCGTTCGCGGCAGCGGCTACCGCCTGGCCCGTTCGCCGGGGCAGTGAGCGGCCGGCCTCGCGCGGTTTGCCGCGCGGTTGGCGGCCCGGGCGAGGCGGCTTTTCTGTCGCCGCGCGGTTGCCTCGCCGTTGCGTCGCCGTTCCATTTTTCGTGGCACACTGCGGCCCATCCCGCCTGCGGCGGCCGGACCTGATCTCCACCGACGCCGTTCCCCGCCAGGCTGCCATCGCACGATCTCATGAATGTCATCTGGGCCCGATCCGCGGCCGTCCTGATCCTGCTGGCCATCGCCGCCGCGCTGCTCGCCGTCTTCGTCGGCGTGACCGCCGCGCTGGCGCTGACCACCGGCGCGCTGCTCGCGCTGCTTGTCTTTTATCTGTATCAGATCAACCGGCTGTGGAAGGTGCTCGACGCGCCGGCCTACGGCGAGATTCCGAGCGCGGTCGGGCTGTGGGGCGAGGTCTATTATCGGCTGCACCGGCTGGTCAAGCGCTGGCGCATGCAGGTGCTGCAGGTCGAGCAGCAGCACACGCGCTTCATCCAGGCCATCCAGGCTTCGCCCAACGGCGTGCTGATGCTGGACGACGCCGACCAGATCGAGTGGTGCAACGCCGTGGCCGAGCTGCATTTCGGCCTCAGCGCACGGCGCGACGCGCGCCAGCGCATCACGCACCTGATCCGGCGCCCGGAGTTTGTGCAGTACCTGATGTTGCAACGTTTCGACGAACCCTTGCAGATGCGCGACATGGGCGAACACAAGCAGAGCGTGCTGGCGGTGCAGGTGCTGCCCTATGGCGACAATCGCAAGCTGGTGCTGACGCAGGACATCACCAAGCTCGAGAACACCGAGTCGATGCGGCGCGATTTCGTCGCCAACGTCTCGCATGAACTGAAGACGCCGCTGACGGTGCTGACGGGCTTTCTGGAGACCGTGCGCGACCTGCCGGTCTCGGACGAGGATCGTCGGCGCTATGTCGACATGATGATGACGCAGGCCATGCGCATGCAGCATATCGTCGAGGACCTGCTGGCGCTGGCCAAGCTCGAGAGCGACATGCAGCCGCCCAGCCAGGATCCGGTCGATATCGGCGCGCTGGTGCACCACCTGGTGCATGACGCGCAGGGGCTGTCGCAGGGCCGGCACGAGATCACCGCCGACATCGACCGGGCGGTCGGCATCCGCGGCAACGAAACCGAGTTGCTGTCGGCGCTGGGCAATCTGGTGTCGAACGCGGTGCGCTACACGCCCGACGGCGGCCGCATCGGCATCGGGCTGTGCTATCGCGACGGCCATGCGGTGTTCTCGGTCAGCGATACGGGCCTGGGCATCGCCGCCGAACACATTCCGCGGCTGACCGAGCGCTTCTATCGCGTCGACCGCAGCCGCTCGCGCGATACCGGCGGCACCGGCCTGGGCCTGGCGATCGTCAAGCACGTGCTGTCGCGCCACCACGCCGAACTGCGCATCAGCAGCGAGGTGGGGAAGGGCAGTGTGTTCCGGGTGGTGTTCCCCGTCGATCGCAGCATTCACCAGCCGGGCGCGCGGCACGCGGCGTAGAGGCGGATCTCGGGTTGATTGGCGGACGAGGTACCGCCTTTCCTGCACGCCTTTCTCTTCAGCAGGAACCAGCAGGAAAGGCCGTGTGGCCCTCAGGCGAACATCCCCAGCAACTCCATCTGGCTGACCCGCCGTTCCTTCCCCTTGCCCGTCTGCTGGACATAGCTGCCGTCCGGCTGCATGACCCAGGCCGAGCCGTTGTCGCGCAGATGGACCAGCAGCCCTTCCTGGATCACGCGCGTCTTCAACGTCTTGTCGAGGATCGGGAAGGCGACCTCGACGCGGCGGAACAGGTTGCGGTCCATCCAGTCGGCGCTCGACAGATACAGCAGCTCGGTGCCGCCGGCCAGGAAGTAGTTGACGCGATGGTGTTCGAGGAAGCGGCCGACGATGGATCGCACCGTGATGTTTTCGGACATTCCCGGCACGCCGGGCCGCAGCGCGCAGACGCCGCGCACGATCAGATCGATCTGCACGCCGGCGCGCGAGGCCTTGTACAGCTCCTCGATCACCGACGGCTCCAGCAGTGCGTTCATCTTGGCGATGATGCGCGCCGGCTTGCCGGCCCGCGCGTTGCGCGCCTCGGCCCGGATATGTTCGACCAGATTGCTCTGCATCGTGAACGGTGACTGCCACAGGTGCTTGAGCTTGATCGAGCCGGCCGTGCCGGTCAGCAGCTGGAACACGTGATGCACGTCCTCGCACACCTCCTCGTTGGCGGTCAGCAGCCCGAAGTCGGTGTACAGCCGCGCGGTGCGCGGATGATAGTTGCCGGTGCCCAGGTGCACGTAGCGGCGCAGCTTGGTCTGTTTGCTCTTCGGACCGGCAGGCTCGCGCCGCACGATCAGCAGCATCTTGGCGTGGCACTTGTGGCCGACCACGCCGTAGATCACGTGCGCGCCGGCTGATTCGAGGCGCTCGGCCCAGTTGATATTGGTTTCCTCGTCGAAGCGCGCCAGCAGCTCCAGCACGACGGTCACATCCTTGCCGTTGCGCACCGCGGTCATCAGCGCTTCCATCACCAGCGAATCGTTGCCGGTGCGGTAGACGGTCTGCTTGATCGCGACCACGTCCGGATCGTTGGCCGCCAGCTGCAGCAGGTCCAGCACCGAGCTGAAGCTCTCGTACGGATGGTGCAGCAGCACGTCGCGCTGGCGGATCACGTCGAACATCGGCGTGCCGCCGCTGAACGCCTTCACTGCGGCGGGGACGTGCGGCGGATATTTGAGGGCAGGGCGGTCGACCATGTCGGGGATCGACATCAGCCGCACCAGATTGACCGGCCCGCTGACGCGATACAGGTCCTGCTCGCCGAGCGCGAACTCGGTCAGCAGCCGCCGCGTCAACGCCGGCGGCGTTTCGGCCGCGACCTCCAGCCGCACCGCGTCGCCGTAGTGGCGCGTCGGCAGTTCGCCCTGCAGCGCCTCGCGCAGATCGGTGATCTCGTCTTCGGAGACGAACAGGTCCGAATTGCGCGTGACGCGGAACTGATAGCAGCCGTCGACCTCGATCGCCGGGAACAGCTCGTGCACGAAGCCCTGCATGAACGAGGACAGCAGCACGAAGCCGTACGGATAGCCCGACAGCGACTGCGGCATCCGCACCACGCGCGGCAGCGCGCGCGGGGCCTGCACGATCGCCAGGTCCGCCTCGCGGCCGAACGCGTCCTTGCCGGACAGCTCGACGACGAAGTTCAGGCTCTTGTTCGAAACACGCGGGAAGGGATGGGCCGGATCGAGCGCGATCGGCGTCAGCACCGGACCGATCTCGCGCACGAAGAAGTCGCGCGCCCAGTCGCGCTGCGCGTCGTTCCAGACCGTGGTCATATGGAAGAACACGCCCTCGCGCTCCAGCAGGGGGAAGAGCACGTCCTGCAGCATGGCATACTGCGCTGCAACGAGGCGCTGTGTCCGCTCGGTGATCGACTGGTAGGTCTGCTGGAACGACAGGCCGTCCGGGGTCAGGCCGGACGGGTTGTCGCGCATCTGCTCCTTGAGCCCGGCCATCCGGATCTCGAAGAACTCGTCGAGATTGCTCGACACGATGCAGATGAACTTCAGGCGCTCGAGCAGCGGCACCGCCGGGTCCGCTGCCTGGGCCAACACACGGGAGTTGAATTCCAGGATGCCGAGTTCGCGATTGAGCAGCGTACCGGGCGGGGTCGTCGACATGGGCATGACCTTCTTTGGGCGATGCGGCGACTTTTCCATAGAATCGTGTCAACTTGATGACAACGTGATTTTGTCATGACACCGACACGGCCAGGACATATTCTTCGTGCCTCGCGCGGCCGGCGATGAACGGAATGCCGCCGGTCCGTGTTTCCAGACTGCTATGACGATGAACAATACTCCACGCCTGCTCGCCGCCGTCGATATGGGCTCCAACAGCTTCCGGCTGATGATCGGCCGGGTGGACGAGATCCAGACCGCGACCGGTCCGGTCAGCCAGATCTTCCAGGTCGATGCGCTGCGCGAGCCGGTGCGCCTGGCCGCCGGCCTGACCGCCGACAAGTACCTGGACCAGCCGGCGCGGCGCCGCGGCGTCGAGGCGCTGCGGCGCTTTGGCGACCGCCTGCGCGAATTCTCGCCGGACCAGGTGCGCGCCGTCGCCACCAATACGCTGCGCGTGGCCAAGAACGCGTCCGAATTCCTGATCGAGGCGGAGAACGCGCTGGGCTTTCCGATCGAGGTGATCGCCGGCCGCGAGGAAGCCCGGCTGATCTATCTGGGCGCGTCGCACGATGCGCCTGCCTGCGCCGGCAATCGGCTGGTGGTCGATATCGGCGGCGGCTCGACCGAATTCATCATCGGCCATGGGTACTCGGCCAAGCTGATGGAGTCGCTCTATATCGGCTGCGTTTCGCACAGCCGGCAGTTCTTCCCCAGCGGCAATGTCGACGAATACGCGATGAAGCAGGCCGAGCTGGCGGCGCGCCGCGAGATCCAGGTGCTGGTGCGCCAGTACCGCAGCGCGGGCTGGCAGCAGGCGGTCGGCTCGTCGGGCACGGCGCGCGCGCTGGCCGAGCTGATCGAGCTGAACGGCATGAACGACAACGCGCAGGAGCACGGCATCACGCGGGAAGGGCTGGAGCGGCTCAAGCGCGCGCTGATCAAGGCGGAGAACACCAACCGCGTGCGGCTGGTCGGATTGAAGCCGGACCGCATCCCCGTGCTGCCCGGCGGGCTGTCGATCATGCTCGGCGTGTTTGCCGAGCTCGATATCGACCGCATGGACGTCACCGACGGCGCGCTGCGCCTGGGCGTGCTGTACGACCTGCTCGGCCGCAGCCATCACGAGGACATGCGCACGGTGACGGTGGATCAGTTCATGCGCCGCTACGGCGTCGACCGTGCCCAGGCCGCGCGCGTGCGCCAGGCCGCGCAGCGGCTGCTGGCCCAGTTTCCCGATCCGGCCAACGAACGGCGCGAGGACAATCTGGCGCTGCTGGGCTGGGCCGCGAGCCTGCACGAGATCGGCATGTCGATCGCGCACAGCAGCTACCACAAACATTCGGCCTATATCGCCACGCATGCGGACATGCCGGGATTTTCCAAGACCGACCAGGCGCGGCTCGCCACGCTGCTGCTCGGCCATGCCGGCAAGCTAGGCAAGCTGTCGGGGCGTGGCCGCTTTCTCGACTGGCGCATGCTGTTCAGCCTGCGCCTGGCCTTCGTGCTGTGCCGGCGGCGTGCCGATGTCGAACTGCCGGAGATCAGGGTCAGCCAGCGCGCCGACGCGCTGGAAGAGGGCTTCGAGGTGCGGCTGCCGAAGGCGTGGGTCGAGACCAATCCGCTGGTCGAATACAGCCTCGGCAAGGAAGCCGACGAATGGGAGCGGATCGGGATCCGCTACAAGGTGGTGTACGTCTGAAGGAAGGGGCCAACCGCCGTCGGCGGACGCGTACAGGCTGCGCCGGTGTTCTACGTCTTCCGCTTGCGGGCGAGGGCCGGACAGTGCCTCTGTTGGCCCATGGCCTGCGGGAGAGGAGGCGAGAGGAGACAGCGCGCGACTGGCGCGCCGCCTCAACCCCTCAACCTCTTAGCGCTGCAGCCCGAGGAAATGCCGCGCGTAACGCGGATTCATGTCCCCGACGCGCAGCAGCGTGAGGAAATCCGCCACGTTGAAGTCCGGATCCCAGGCCGGCATGCCGCAGATGCGTGCGCCCAGGCGCAGATAGCCCTTGATCAGCGCCGGCGGCTCGACTTCCAGGTCCTGGTTCAGCTCGTGCACCGGCAACGGCAGCCGCGGAAACGCGTGGTATTCGATCGGCGCCAGATAATCGCGCGCGAACACGCGGCTCAGGCTCGCGGCGATATGGCCGCCATCGTTGATCGGCACGCTCGCGCAGCCGAGCATCGACTCGATGCCCCAGCGCTGCAGGTACTCGCCCAGCCCGCCCCACAGCGCCATGATCACGCTGCCGGTGCGGTAGTCGCGATGCACGCACGAGCGGCCCAGTTCGACCATCTTCGGCTTCAGATGCGCCAGCCGGACCAGGTCGAATTCCGATTCGGCGTACAGGCAGCCGATGCGCTTGGCCTGGTGCGGCGGCAGCACGCGGTAGGTACCCACGACCTTCAGCGTGGCGAGGTCGCGCACGATCAGGTGGTCGCAGTAGGCATCGAACATGTCGATGTCGAGCTCGGGCGACGAGGTCGACAGGCGCGCGCCCATCTCCTCGGCAAATACCTTGTAGCGCAGGCGCTGCGCTTCGACTACTTCGTCCTGGTGGCGCGCCCACGCCACGCTGAGAGCAGGCGCTGCATCTTGCTGCGCAACGGATTGGCGATGAAGACGCCTCCGGCCCGGATGGCCCGCCAGGCCATTGGGCAAGGAATCGAAGAGCGGCTGGGTAGGCGTCGGGAGGTCTCGCATCAGATGTCCTTTCGATGACAACATGGCTGCGAAACAATGTAGAGGGGAGCGGTGACAGAGCCGTGAACCGGCGATGACGGTTGCGTGACCGTGCTGCCGTGGCAGATGAGGGCGTGGCGGCATGAACCTGTCGCGACAGAGGACGTCGCGGCATGAGGACGTCGCGGCATGAGGACGTCGCGGCATGAGGGCGTCGCGGCATGAGGGCGTCGCGGCATGAAGGCGTCGCGGCATGAGGGCGTCGCGGCATGAGGGCGTCGCGGCATGAAGGCGTCGCGACATGAAGGCGTCGCGACATGACGGCGTGGCGACGATCACCTCGCCACGCAGCGCCGCCGGACGAAGGTCACAGGAATTCGGGATTGATCACCGCACGCAGCACGACCTGGTCCTCGTGCTCGCGCGTGCGGGCCGTCAGCCACCAGATGCCGCTCTTGCGGATGCTCCAGCTGATCTCCGTGCCGGCGAGCAGTAGAGCCGCGAGCCGGCCGATCCAGGGCTGATGGCCGACCACGACCGTGGTACCGGCCGCATGCGGCCAGTCGATCGCCGCCAGCACGTCGGTGACATCGCTGTCTGGCGCCAGCGCGGGCACCACCAGCGCGTCGGCGCGCAGCGCCGCGGCGGTTTCGCGGCTGCGCTGCGCGGGGCTGCACAACAGCCGCGCATCGGGTGGCAGATGCGCCCGCAGCCAGGCGGCCGAGGCTTCGGCCTGCTTGCGGCCGCGGCGGGTCAGGGCACGTTGCAGGTCCGCGGCGCGGCCCATGCCGGCAACATCGGGGAGCGCTTCCGCTTCGGCGTGGCGCCACAGGATCAGGTTCATTGCTGGAGATCGGCACGGCGCGAATGCCGTGCGGTGGTCGTTCGTGTTGGAACTCCGGAAACCGGTACCGGCTCCGTCTGGATCGGTTCGACTGGGGTGTCGGGCCTGCGTTCGACGCGGCGTCCGGTCCGTGGTGTCGGCGCCGTCTTCCGGTGCGTGGCCGGCCAGTCGATGCCGCGGTCAGTATCGCGCACCGACATGGCGTGGGCAATGCGCCGCCATGCCGGTGACAGGATCAAGTCACCGGGCGACGCGGGAGTATCGGCGGCGTCGATGACAGCAAGATGACGGTCGCGCGACGGTCACAATGCGTGTCGTGACGGGACGACCGGCAACGAGACGACCGGCAAGGGGTAAGGGAAGAGCGACGCCGGGGCGACCAGCAATGAAGAGAGCGGCGACGGGGCGACCGGCAAAGGGGCGACCGAAGGCGGGGGCCGTGTCGAACTTCAGGGGGAGGGCGGCGCGGTCGATGCCAGTACACCGGCACCTCGAAGGGGTGCGGCGAGGCATCTTCCCGCCAGACGCGCGAACGCCACCGTCGCGGTCATTCGGATCGAGTGACCGCGTGCAAGCTGCGCTGGGTGGGAGGCACGACGCGGCCAGGCGACGAGCAGAATCGCGTCGTCGCCGCGACGCCGAACAGGAGCGAAACCGTTGGACCGGGCGGTCCGGTATCAGCTCTTGTGACGGAAGTTGATGCGACCCTTGGTCAGGTCGTAGGGCGACATTTCCAGCGTCACGCGGTCGCCGGCCAGAATACGGATCCGGTGCTTCTGCATCTTGCCCGATGCGTAGGCCCAGATTTCCACGCCGTTTTCCAGCAGCACGCGATAGCGGTTGTCGGGCAGCGCTTCCGAAACGACGCCGCCGAATTCAATGAGTTCTTCCTTAGCCAAGCTTCCTTCCTTTGTGGCTCCATGATGGGCAGCCGGACGGCCGCCTTTGCGGATGCGCGATTATAGCACGAACGCACCTGCAGCATTTTGGGTTCCGGGCGCCTGCCTTTAGTTCCCGTACGCGGGCGGGAACCGGCGAAACGTGGTGTCGGCGCGGCAGGCTTTGTGAACCGGCGGCGATAAAAGCAGAGGGGAAATCGGGCGGAATAGTCTCCGCCTGGGAGTGCCTTTGCCGCCACCAAAGAGGTGTGGCCCGCCCTGCACGATTCGAACGTGCGACCGCTCGCTTAGAAGGCGAGTGCTCTATCCAACTGAGCTAAGGGCGGTCGGAAGAGAAAAAGGGTTAGCCGGCCGTGGCCTGCTAACCCTTGTCGTTCTGGTCGGGGCGACATGATTCGAACATGCGACCCTCTGATCCCAAATCAGATGCGCTACCAGGCTGCGCTACGCCCCGAAGCCGCGCATTGTATCCGTCGGCACTGCGGCGGTCAAACGCGATCGGCGGTGCACAGACAGCCCGGTTATCCGTCCCTGTTCGCCCCTGTTCGGCCCTCTACGACCTTACTCGCCTTCCGGCAGGCTGGCGCCGACGATATTGAAGCCCGCGTCGACGTACGTGATCTCGCCGGTCACGCCGCTCGACAGGTCCGACAGCAGGAAGGCCGCGACGTTGCCGACTTCCTCGATGGTGACGTTGCGGCGCAGCGGGGCGGCTTCCTCGAAGTGGCCGAGCAGCTTGCCGAAGCCCTTGATGCCCGAGGCGGCCAGCGTCTTGATCGGGCCGGCCGAGATGCCGTTGGCGCGGATGCCGCGCGGGCCGACCGAGGCGGCCAGGTAGCGCACGCTGGCTTCCAGCGACGCCTTGGCCAGGCCCATCGTGTTGTAGTTGGGCACCACGCGTTCGCTGCCCAGATAGGTCAGCGTCAGCAGCGAGGCCTTGTCCGACAGCAGCGGCAGCGCGGCCTTGGCGAGCGCCGGGAAGCTGTAGGCCGAGATGTCGTGGGCGACGCGGAACGCCTCGCGCGACAGGCCGTCGAGGAAGTCGCCGGCGATCGCCTCGCGCGGGGCGAAGCCGATCGAATGGACCAGGCCGTCGAGCTTGTCCCAGCGCTGGCCGAGCGCGGCGAAGGTGGCGGCGATCTGCTCGTCGCTCGACACATCGCATTCGAATACCAGATCGCTGCCGAATTCCTTGGCAAAGTCCTGGATACGGTCCTTGAAGCGCTCGCCGACATAGGTGAAGGCCAGTTCCGCGCCTTCGCGCTTGCAGGCCGACGCGATGCCGTAGGCGATCGAGCGGTTCGACAGCAAGCCGGTGATCAGGATCCGCTTACCTGCCAGAAATCCCATAAGTTCTCCATGGTGGTCTTGTGATGCGCGTTCGCGGCGCGCCGGCGTGGGGCACGCTGCCGGGCACGGTTCGTGCTGAGCCTCGCCGGGCCGCAGGGCCGGATGACCGACCCGCTTGCCGTACCGGATCGCCGATGGCGAGCGGGCAGGCCCGTTGCGGCCGCGGCCACGCCGCGTACTGGAATGTCCGGATGGCTGGAACGCCGCCGAACGAAGGTAAAATTGTCGCACAACTTGGCCCGGGCACCGACCGCGGCCGTACTTGGCAAGCGAAGTTCTGGGGGAGGGCATCGACCGGATGCAAAGGCAAGCAGCAGGGCCGTTTTCGGCATGGCATCGTATCCGGGCGCGGACTCGCACCGGCCTGGTCCAGATGCTGGCACGGTCCGCCGCAGCCGCCCTGGTGGCCGCGCTGTTGCCGACGATGCCGACCACGGCATGGGCCGCGCACGGCTTCGCGCTGCACGGCGACCTGAAGTACCCGCCCGACTTCCACCATTTCGACTACGTCAATCCCGATGCCCCCCGCGGCGGCACGCTGACGTTGGCGAATCCGGACCGGCGCACCAGCTTCGACAAGTTCAACCCGTTCACGCTGAAGGGCGTCGCCGCGCCGGGCCTGACCTCGCTGATGTTCGAGTCGCTGCTGATCGGCAGCGCCGACGAGACCGCCAGCGCCTACGGCCTGCTGGCCGAGGACGTCTCGGTGGCCCCCGACGAGCTGTCGGTGACCTTCCGCATCCATCCGCAGGCGCGCTTCCACAACGGCGATCCGGTGCTGGCCAGCGACGTCAAGTATTCCTTCGACATGCTGATGAGCAAGGCTTCGAGCCCCGGCTATCGCAGCATGTGCGCCGACGTCAAATCGCTGACCGTGATCGACGACCGAACCGTGCGCTACGACTTCAAGCAGCGCAACGGCGAGCTGCCGCTGATCGTCGGCTCGCTGCCGGTGTTCTCGCGCAAATGGGCGGCCAAGGTGCCGTTCGAGAAGCTGACCTTCGAGACGCCCGTCACCAGCGGTCCCTATCTGATCGAGCGCTACGACGCGGGCCGCGGCATCATCTACAAGCGCAATCCGAACTACTGGGGCAAGGACCTGGCGGTGCGGCGCGGCACCTTCAACTTCGACCGCGTGGTGTACCGCCTCTACAAGGACGAGACCGCGCGGCTGGAGGCCTTCAAGGCCGGCGAATTCGACGCCATCGTCGAGTACCGCTCCAAGAGCTGGGCCAAGAGCTATGTCGGCAAGCGCTTCGCCAACGGCGAGCTGATGAAGACCGAATTCCCGCACCGCAATGGCGCGGGCATGCAGGGCTTCGTGATGAACATGCGCAAGCCGCTGTTCCAGGACGTGCGCGTGCGCCAGGCGCTGATCCTCGCGCTGGATTTCGAATGGCTGAACCGGCAGCTGTTCTACGGCGCCTACAAGCGCCTCGACAGCTGGTTCTCCAACAGCGAACTGGCCGCCAGCGCAACCTTCGACGGCCGTCCCGGCCCCGGCGAGCTGGCCTTGCTGGAGCCGCTGCGCGACCAGCTGGCGCCCGAGGTATTCGGTCCCATTGTCACGCAGCCGACTACCGAGCCGCCGCGCTCGCTGCGCGACAACCTGCGCGAGGCGCGCCGGCTGCTGGCGCAGGCGGGCTGGACCTATAGCGACGGCGCGCTGCGCAACGCCAGGGGCGAGCCCTTCGTGTTCGAGTTTCTCGACGACGGCGGCGCGATGAGCCGCGTCATCACGACCTATGTACGCAACCTGGAGAAGCTCGGCATCCAGGTCCATCAGCGCACCACCGACTTCGCGCTGTACCAGAAGCGGCTGGAAGACTTCGACTTCGACGTGGTGTCGATCCGCTTCCCCGATTCGCAGAGCCCGGGCAACGAACTGCGCGATCGCTTCACCAGCGAGGCGGCCTCGATGCCGGGCTCGGACAATCTGTTCGGGCTGAAATCGCCCGCGGTCGACAAGCTGGTCGACCAGGTGCTGCGCGCGCATACGCGCAAGGACCTGATCAATGCGTCGCGCGCGCTCGACCGCGTGCTGATGCACGGCTACTACGTGGTGCCGAACTGGTACAGCGCCTCGCATCGCGTGGCCTACCGGCGCGAGCTGGTCTATCCGCAGCGGCTGCCGTACTACTACACGGCCGAGGGCTGGGTGCTGAGCAGCTGGTGGCGCAGCGATGTGCCCGCTGCGCAGGCGAAGGCGGCCCAGGCGAAGGCAGCCGAAGCGAAGCCAGGCCCGGCCAAGGCGGCGCGCTGAGCGCGGCGATGGCCGCGACTGACGCCAAAGGACAACAGGAAACGGCATGCTGGCCTATCTGCTCAAACGCGTTCTGCTGATGATCCCGACGCTGATCGGCGTCATCACGCTGACCTTCGTCGTGATCCAGTTCGTGCCCGGCGGCCCGGTCGAGCAGATGATGATGGAGCTCAAGGGCCGCGGGGGCGGCGGCGAGGCCAGCGGCGGCGGTGCCGAATATCGCGGCCGGCGCGGCGTCGACCCCGAGAAGATCAAGGAGATCCAGGCGCTGTACGGCTTCGACAAGCCGCCGCTGGAGCGCTACTGGATGATGCTCAAGCGCTTTGCGCAGTTCGATCTGGGCCAGAGCTACTTCCAGCACCGCAGCGTGTGGGAGCTGGTCAAGTCCAAGCTGCCGGTGTCGGTCAGCCTGGGCCTGTGGACCTTCTTCCTGACCTATCTGATATCGGTGCCGCTCGGCATCGCCAAGGCGATCCGGGCGGGCAGCCGCTTCGACGTGGTGACCAGCATGATCGTGCTGGTCGGCTACGCGATCCCGGGCTTCGTGCTGGGCGTGCTGCTGCTGGTGCTGTTCGGCGGCGGCACCTTCGTGCAGTGGTTCCCGCTGCGCGGCCTGACCTCGGACAACTGGGAGCAGCTGTCATTGATGGGCAAGGTGATGGACTACCTGTGGCACCTGGTGCTGCCGATCACCGCGTCCGTGGTCGGCAGCTTCGCCGTGGTGACGATGCTGACCAAGAACGCGTTCCTGGAAGAGGTGCGCAAGCAGTATGTGCTGACCGCGCGCGCCAAGGGCCTGTCGGAGCGGCGCGTGCTGTGGAAGCATATCTTCCGCAATGCGCTGATCCCGCTGGTGACGGGCTTCCCGGCGGCCTTCATCGGCGCCTTCTTCACCGGCTCGCTGCTGATCGAGACGCTGTTCTCGCTCGACGGGCTGGGCCTGCTGTCCTACGAGGCGGTGCTGCGCCGCGACTATCCGGTCGTGCTCGGCACGCTGTACCTGTTCACGCTGATCGGCCTGGTGACCCGGCTGATCTCCGATGTCTGCTACGTGCTGGTCGACCCCCGCATCCATTTCGAGGCCATGCCGCGATGATCCCGCGTTGGCAAACTCCTTTCCGCTCGACCCCGCGGCCGCCGCGCCTGGACCGGCTGCCGTCCTCGCTGTCGCCGCGCCAGCGCGCCTGGCAGCGCTTCCGCCGCAACCGGCTCGGCTACTGGAGCCTGATCGCCTTCGTCGTGCTGTTCGTGCTCAGCATGTTCGCCGAGGTGCTGTCGAGCGACCGCCCGCTGGTGGTCAAGTACCGCGGCGAGTGGTATTTCCCGATCGTGCAGACCTATGCCGAGACGACCTTCGACGGCGACTTCCCGACCCCGACCGACTATCTCGATCCCTTCATCCGCCAGCGCATCACCAGCAACGGCAACTGGGCCATCTATCCGCCCAACCGCTATTCGTACGACACGCTGAACTACTTCGCCAAGGAGCCGAATCCCGCGCCGCCGTCGTCGGAGAACTGGCTCGGCACCGACGATCGCGGCCGCGACGTGCTGGCGCGGCTGATCTACGGCTTCCGCGTGTCGGTGCTGTTCGGCCTGGCGCTGACCGTGATCGGCGTGGTGATCGGCACCATCACCGGCGCGCTGATGGGCTTCTTCGGCGGGCGCTTCGATCTGATCTCGCAGCGCGCGATCGAGATCTGGAGCTCGATGCCCGAGCTGTATCTGCTGATCATCTTCGCGTCGATCTTCGAGCCGAGCCTGGCGCTGCTGATCATCCTGCTGTCGCTGTTCGGCTGGATGGGTTTGTCGGACTACGTGCGCGCCGAGTTCTACCGCAACCGCTCGCTCGACTACGTCAAGGCGGCGCGCGCGCTGGGCCTGTCCAATGTGCAGATCATGTGGCGCCATATCCTGCCCAACAGCCTGACGCCGGTGATTACCTTCCTGCCGTTCCGCATGAGCGCCGCGATCCTGGCGCTGACGAGCCTGGACTTCCTTGGCCTGGGCGTGCCGCCGACCACGCCGAGCTTGGGCGAGCTGCTGGCGCAGGGCAAGGCCAATCTGGACGCGTGGTGGATCTCGCTGTCGACCTTCGGCGTGCTGGTGGTCACGCTGCTGCTGCTGACCTTCATGGGCGACGCGCTGCGCGATGCCTTCGATACGCGGCTGGGCCTGGCGGCGCTGCGCGGCCGGGTCGAACCCAAGCTGCCCGACCCCTCGGCGGGATCGGCGGGCGGACCGGCGGCGGACGCCGCGGCGGCGGGGCAGTCCGCCGCGGGAGCGCGGCCATGAACGACCTTCCGATCACGATGCCGCCGCAGCCCGTGGGCGCACCCCCGGACGCCGCCGACCCGGCGCTGATCCGCGTCGACCGCCTATCTGTGACCTTCGGGGACGGCCCGGAGGCGACCCGCGCGGTGCGCGATGTCAGTTTCTCGCTGCGACCCGGCGAACGCTTCGCGCTGGTCGGCGAGTCCGGCTCCGGCAAGACCGTGACCGCGCTGTCGATGCTGCGGCTGGTCGAGGATGCGCGCTACCAGGGCGCGATCCACTTCGGGGGGCGCGACCTGCTGCGTGTGCCCGACCGGGAGATCCGCGCGATCCGCGGCAGCGATATCGCGATGATCTTCCAGGAGCCGATGACCGCGCTGAACCCGCTCTATACCGTCGGCAACCAGATCGTCGAGACGCTGGAGCTGCACGAGGGGCTGGACAAGCGCGCCGCGCGCGATCGCGCGATCGCGCTGCTCGAGCGTACCGGCATCGAAGAGGCCGCGCACCGCTTCGACAGCTTCCCGCACCAGCTGTCGGGCGGCCAGCGCCAGCGCGCGATGATCGCGATGGCGCTGGCCTGCCGGCCGAAGCTGCTGCTGGCCGACGAGCCGACCACCGCGCTCGACGTCACCATCCGCGTGCAGATCCTCGAGTTGCTGCGCGACCTGCAGGCCGAGTTCGGCATGGCGGTGATGCTGATCACGCACGACCTGAACATGGTGCGCGCGTTCGCCCAGCGTATCGGCGTGATGGAGCAGGGCGTGCTGGTCGAGATCGGCGAGACCGCCGAGGTCTTCGCCAACCCGCGCCATCCGTATACGCAGCGGCTGATCGACAGCCGCCCGCGGCGCGACGTGGTGCCGGTGCTGCCGCTGGCGCCGACCCTGCTGAGCGCGCGTGGACTTGACGTCAACTACACGCGCAAGCGGCGCGGGCTGGCGGGCTGGTTCGGGCGCGACGTGGTGCGCGCCGTCAAGGAGGTCGACTTCGATCTGCGCGAGGGCGAGACGCTGGGCATCGTCGGCGAGTCCGGCTCGGGCAAGACCACGCTCGCCCATGCCGTGCTGGCCTTGCAGCGCAAGAGCGGCGGCCAGATCCAGTTCCTCGGCCGCAGCCTGGACCAGGTCAAGCGGGCCGAGCGAGCGTCGCTGCGGGCCCGGCTGCAGGTGGTGTTCCAGGACCCGTTCGGCTCGCTGTCGCCACGCATGACGATCGAGCAGATCGTCGGCGAAGGCCTGGCGCTGCATCAGCCCGGTCTGTCGCGCGAGGCGATGCGTGAGCGCGTGATCGAGGCGCTGCGCGAAGTCGGGCTGGACCGGACCGCGCTGGGACGCTATCCGCACGAATTCTCCGGCGGACAGCGCCAGCGCATCGCCATCGCGCGCGTGCTGATCCTCAAGCCGCAGGTGGTGGTGCTCGACGAACCGACCTCCGCGCTCGACGTATCGATCCAGCAGCAGGTGCTGGCGCTGCTGGCGCAGCTGCAGCGCAAGTACAACCTCAGCTACCTGTTCATCAGCCACGATCTGGCCGTGATCCGGGCGATGGCGCACCGGGTCATCGTGATGAAGGGCGGCGAGGTGGTCGAGGCGGGCGAAACCGAGGCGGTGCTGGGCGCACCGCAGCATGCCTACACGCGCAAGTTGATGCGGGCCGCCCAGCTCGGCATGGATTCGGTGCTGGGGCGGGGCCTGGAACCGCGTCCTGGAGACGTGGGCGGCTGGCGGGGTTGATCCCGCCGATGTCTCCGCTCCATGTCCGCGCTCATGTCCGATATTGCGGTCAATCGGAAGAATTAGCGTGCAAGTCCCTCGCTATTCCGTTGATTACATGGCGATTTCGGCCGATTTTGTAACGAACTTTGACATCGCTGGCGTGACCTTATACCATCCCGCGAGAACTTGATGTGTGGGTGGTTTGCACGCCGCACGTCTCCTGGCGGATGCATGCACGCCGTGCCCCGACGCCGTTGTCGGGATGATTCGGTGCCGACATCCGCCCTCGGCAGTTTTTCCACATAGTCATCTCCGATCCACACGACGATGGATTGCCGCGTCGCGTGAGGGATCGTGTGATTTGAACCATCCGAACCGGAACCAACGGGAGAACCCATGCAGCGAACGGTGCTTCATTCCCTGGCGCGTGCCGCCATCGGACTGACCCTGGCATGCGGCGCGGCCTTGTCGAATGGAGCCCTGGCTGACACGGTGTTCAAGGAACCCGGCGCGGAGCTGAGCGTCGAGGCCCCGCAGCAGTCCGAGCCGAGGAAGGGCCTGCTGTCGTCGATGATGAATTCGACGAGCCATGTCGCCAACAAGGCCGGCGACCTGGTGATGAACGCGCTCGGCCTGATCGGTGTCCGTTATCGCTTCGGCGGCAACACGCCGGAATCGGGCCTGGACTGCAGCGGCTTCGTCCGCTACGTCTTCAATGACACCTTCGGCTTCATGCTGCCGCGGCGCTCGGTCGAGATCAGCCGCGTCGGCACCAACGTCGCCGCGCACGAGCTGCGCCCGGGCGATCTGGTGTTCTTCAACACGATGCGCCACGCGTTCTCGCATGTGGGCATCTATATCGGCGACAACAAGTTCGTGCACGCGCCGTCGACCGGCAGCAAGATCCGCGTCGACGACATGCGTTCGGCCTACTGGGTCACGCGCTACAACGGCGCGCGCCGCATCGACGATATGCCCGAGCGCGACAACGGCGCGGCAGGCGGCATCGGCGGCATGGTCGAGACGCTCAAGCGCTTCGATCCGAACGCCAGCGGACGCACGTTCTACGGCGGCTGAGCGGCGAGGGCGCCGCGCGGCGCCGATCGGTGCGACACGGTGTCGAATCGGCGCCAATCCGTGCCGATCGCCATGCAACAAAAAGGACTGCCTCGGCAGTCCTTTTTGTTTGCCTCTTTTATTTGCGCGGTCGTTCCTTGCGCTCGCCTTGTCCACTTCCGCGCCTGCTTCCCGCCGCCTACTTGCCCGCAATCGGAGCGACCGGCTGCAGCCGCGCCTGCGCCAGCTTCTCGCGCAGCGCGGGCAGGGCGGCGACGGCGGCCTTCTCGCCGGCCAGGATCGCGCGGTTGCGCGCGCCGAAGTCGCTGCCGCTCATGTCGGGCAGATCGGGACGGATCACCACGTCGGCGCGCGCCAGCGCAAGCCGGTTGATCGATTGCCCCATGATTGCCGTGGTCTGCAGCAGCACGCCGCTCTGGCCGGCATTGTTCTGGCTGGCCGGATCGGCCGAGATATTGACCGCGATGACGAAGTCCGCGCCCATGCTGCGTGCCGAATCCACGGGCACCGGCTCGACCAGGCCGCCGTCGACATAGTCGTGCCCCTGGATCGACACCGGCTGGAACACGCCCGGCACGCTGCTGGAGGCGCGCACCGCCTGTCCGGTGTTGCCGCGCCGGAACAGGATCGCGCGGCCCGTCTTCAGGTCGGTGGCGACGATGCCGAGCGGGATCTTCATCGCCTCGATCGGCCGGTTGTCCACCAGCCGGTTCACATAGTTCTGCAGCGCCTCGCCCTTGAGCCAGCCGCCGAATCGCGTGCCGAACGGCAGCGCCCAGTCGGCGATGGTGGCCTCGTCCATCTTCAGCGCATGCTTGTTCAGCTCGAAGCCGTCCATGCCGGAGGCGTACAGCGCGGCGACCACGGCGCCGGCGCTGGTGCCGGTGACCAGGTCGGGGCGGATGCCGTGCGCTTCCAGCGTCTTGATCACGCCGATATGGGCGAAGCCGCGCGCGGCGCCACCGCCCAGCGCCAGGCCGATGCGGATGGGCCGCGGCGGCGGCGTGACCGCGGACGGTTCGGCGGGAGTGTCAGGCTTGGGGCCCAGGCTGCAGGCCGCCAGCAGGGACGCCGCGGTGGCGCCCGCCGCCGCGCTCAGGAAGGTACGTCGTTGCATGCCGGAAATGAAAGGGTCGGGCGGGAGGTCGGTCCGCCGGTCCGCCGGTCCGCCGGTTCGTCGGTTCTTAAGCGAGCCACCGGCGCCATTCGAGGGCGGGCCCGGCGGGGCAGCGGTTCGGACGGGGCGATAGCATAAACGATTCCGCCGCGCGGCCTGCGGAACGGGCAGGGGTGACAGATATGCCTGCCGGGAGTGACAGGGGCCTTTGCTACAATAACCCGCTCCGAATCGTCGGCCCCGCCTGTTGCTGCGCGGGCCTTTTTGTTTGCCGAGTTTCCGCGGTATTCCCCCTGTTTCCCGTCTATGACCACACGCGTCCGCACCCGCTTCGCCCCGAGCCCGACCGGCTTCATCCACCTGGGCAATATCCGCTCCGCGCTGTATCCGTGGGCCTTCGCCCGTCGCATGAAGGGCGATTTCATCCTGCGCATCGAGGACACCGACGTCGAACGCTCGTCGCAGGAAGCGGTCGACGTGATCCTCGAAAGCATGGAGTGGCTGGGCCTGGACATCGACGAGGGCCCGTTCTACCAGATGCAGCGGATGGACCGCTACCGCGAGGTGGTCCGGCAGATGCTCGACGCGGGCCTGGCCTACCACTGCTATATGAGTACCGAGGAGCTGGACGCGCTGCGCGAGGAGCAACGCGCGCGCGGCGAGAAGCCGCGCTACAACGGCTTCTGGCGGCCCGAGCCGGGCAAGGTCCTGCCGACGCCGCCGGCCGGCGTCGATCCGGTGGTCCGCTTCAGGAATCCGATCGGCGGCAGCGTGGTGTGGGACGACGCGGTCAAGGGCCGCATCGAGATCTCGAACGACGAGCTCGACGACCTGGTGATCGCCCGGCCAGACGGCACGCCGACCTACAACTTTTGCGTGGTCATCGACGACCTCGACATGAAGATCACCCATGTGATCCGCGGCGACGACCACGTCAACAACACGCCGCGCCAGATCAACATCATCCGCGCGCTGGGCGGCACGCCGCCGGTCTACGCGCACCTGCCGACCGTGCTGAACGAGCACGGCGAGAAGATGAGCAAGCGCCATGGCGCGATGGCGGTGACCGCCTATCGCGACGAAGGCTATCTGCCCGAGGCGGTGCTGAACTATCTGGCGCGGCTGGGCTGGGCGCATGGCGACGCCGAAATCTTCTCGCGCGATCAGTTCGTGGAGTGGTTCGACCTCGAACACCTCGGCAAGTCGCCGGCGCAGTACAACCCCGAGAAGCTGGCCTGGCTGAACAACCACTACATCAAGGTCGGCGACAACGAGCGGCTGGCCGAGCTGACCCGACCCTTCATCGAGCAGCTGGGTGGCAAGGTGGAAGGCGCCGACCTGGTCGGCGTGGTCGCGCTGGTCAAGGATCGCGCCAATACGCTCAAGGAGGTCGCGCAGACCGCGCTGCTGTTCTATCGCGGCGAGCCGCAGCCCGATCCGGCGCTGAAGGCAGAGCACCTGACCGCCGAGATCGTGCCGGCCGTGCGCGCGCTGGCCGAGCGCCTTGCTGGCCTGGCCGAATGGCGTCGCGAGGCGATCTCCGCCGAGTTCAAGGCGGTGCTGGCCGAGTTCGGCCTGAAGATGCCGAAGCTGGCGATGCCGGTGCGGTTGCTGGTGGTCGGCCAGCTGCAGACGCCGAGCATCGACGCGGTGCTGGAACTGATCGGCCGCGAAACGGTGCTGCGCCGGCTGCAGGCCGGTGTGGGTGCCTGATTCAGCAAAAAAAGTTGCGGCAGGGGCTTGCGCTTTTGCCGCGACTTGCGCATAATCTCTTTCTCCCTGCAGCGCGGTTCAACACCAAGCGGGCATCACGGCAGTACCGCGGCGGTAACGGCGGCGAATATCCGAAGCGATATCGACGACAAACCGAAGCAGTAAAAAAGTGAAATAGGGGCTTGCAAAAAAGCAAGGCTGTTATATAATCTTGGCTTCGCTGGAAACGACAAGATAATCGCTTCGGTAAAACGAAGGATAATCTGGAAACGAAGGGCGAAACGCCGGTGGCAATAACGGCGGCAGCAGTACTTATGGGGCTATAGCTCAGCTGGGAGAGCGCTTGCATGGCATGCAAGAGGTCAGCGGTTCGATCCCGCTTAGCTCCACCAAAATTCCAGCGGTAACATCAGCAGCACGGTGTTATCCGTTTCCGCAAAGCGGCTCGCCGCGATGCGCGAAACAAGACGGAACGTGTTGAAAAACAGGTTTCTGTCCCCTTCGTCTAGAGGCCTAGGACATCACCCTTTCACGGTGAGTACAGGGGTTCGAATCCCCTAGGGGACGCCAGATAATGGGCGTAATCAAACGTCCAGATTATTGGTAAAGCCTGCACCTCGGTGCGGCAATATCGATAAGCCGACTAAGGAGTGGTAGTTCAGTCGGTTAGAATACCGGCCTGTCACGCCGGGGGTCGCGGGTTCGAGTCCCGTCCACTCCGCCAAAACTGAACCCGCATGGTTAACGCCATGCGGGTTTTTCTTTTTGGTTTTCCTTTTTGGCGCGGGATTTTGCCGCCCGATTCGTCCGGGCGGAAGGGCGGAGCGCCGCGAGTGCCGTGGGTTCGACCTCTGGTCTCAATCCCCTCAGCTGCGCTCCTCGCTGATCCGAATGAAATAGAACACCAGCAGCGCCCCGGCAATCGCCAGGCTCAGGCTGTTGGCCAGCCAGAAACCGGCGGCGCCGTGCGTGAACGCCGGCATCCCGTCGATCAGCCCGAAACCCAGCACATAGCCGCCGCCCAGGCCGATTCCCCACAGCGACACCGCATAGATCACGGTCGGCACCAGCGCAATCTTGTAGGCGCGCAGCACGAAGGCCGTGGTCACCTGCACGGCGTCGAAGGCCTGATAAAGCGCGACGAAAGTCACCAGCGGCAGCGCGGCCTGTACCACCGCCGCATCGCTGGCATAGGCCCGCAGCACCGGCGCGCGCAGCAGCCATAGCGTTGCCCCGACCGCCAGCGCCAGTGCCGCCGCCAGGCGGATGCCGCGCCAGCCGACGCGACGCGCGCCGGCCCGGTCGCGCGCGCCGACCGCCTGCGCCACCAGCGTCGAGGTGGCAATGCCCAGCGACAGCGGCAGCATATAGGCCACCGCGCCGAGGTTGGCGATGATCTGGTGGCCGGCCAGCGTCACCGTGCCCAGCCGCGTGATGAAGACCGACATCAGCGTGAACGAGGTGATCTCGATCAAATAGGTCAGCCCCATCGGCACGCCCAGCCGCAGCAGCGCCCACAGATGCGAACGCATCGGCCAGCTCCACGCGGCGAAGATGCCCAGCGGGCGATAGGCGCCGCCATGGCGCAGGATCAGCGCGCCGGACAGGCACCACATCCAGCTGATCAGCGTCGACGCCAGCGCGCAGCCCGGCCCGCCCATCGGCGCCAGGCCCAGCCCGCCATGGATGAACCACGCGTTGAGCGGTATCTTGACCGCCAGCCCCAGCAATTGCAGCAGCGTCACCATGATCGGCCGCGACAGCGCATTGTTCAGCGCCGAATAGATGCGAAAGCCCAGCGCGGCGGGCAGGCCGAACGCCTGCAGATGCAGGTAGGCGGTGGCCTTGTCGACCAGTTCGGGCGGCGCCTTGGCGAACGCCAGCAGCGGGCCCGGGAAGCTGAGCAGCAGCATGCCCGGCACAGCCAAGGCCAGCCCGAGCCACGCGGCCTGGCGCACCTCGACGCCGATCTCGGCGTGGCGGCCGGCGCCATAGAGCTGGCCGGCGATCGGCGCCAGCGCCTGCAGCACCCCCATCAGGCTGATGTAGACCGTCACGTAGATCGAGCCGCCCAGCCCGACCGCGGCCAGGTCGGTGGCCGAGGCGCGGCCTGCCATGATGGTGTCGATCACGCTGAAGGCGATCACGGCCAGCTGGCCCACCAGCACGGGGCCGGCCAGCGCGGCGATGCGGCGAAGGTCCTGGGTCAGGGTCATGGTCGTTCGAGGGCGCGGGCCGGGCGATGGCAGGACAGGTGCGCGAGGGCGCCGGGAGGGGCGGAGCAAGGGCAGGCAGGGCTGGCAGGCAAGGAAGCGCCGGCTGCCCGGCGCTGGCCGCGACCGCCGATCAAGGCTGCCGCGGCAGCCGGCGCGTGCTCTTGCGCGGCGGCGGGGCGGGCGGCTTTTCGATCAGCTGGTACATGCGGAAGCGTTCATCGCGGTCCGAGGGGCGGCGGCCTTCCCAGATCAGCCGCCATTCGAAGCGCGAGATGCTGGACGGCTCGCCGTAGTCGACCGGGTCGTGCCGCAGCAGCACGTCGCAGCCGTCCTCCGGGCCGCCGAAGCGGAAATGCCCGAAGAACGCGAACGAGGCCAGCTGCGCGTCGCCCATGCGGATCGGCTGCACGCACTCGTAGGTGGTCGGCAGCGCCATCGAGGCGGCCTCGGCCACGTCGCGGTAGGTCTTGCCGTAGTTGATCGACGGCAGCCACAACGTCATCGCCATCACCCACATCAGCGTGGTGCCGGCGGCCGAGATCACCACCGGGCGCCAGATCTGCTTGGGCGCGCGCGACAGCCGCCAGCGCACCACCAGCACCCAGGCCGCGGTCGCCGCGAGCGCGAACAGCACCGCGCTGGCCGAGAACACATGCAGGTAGCCGGGCAGCTGCTTGAAGATGTTGTTGGCGATCCGTGGCGGCCAGCCGGTCGTCTTGGCCAGCCACATGAACCAGACGGTGCCGCCGAAGATCGTGAAGAAGAGCAGCGCGAACCAGTCGATCGCGTTGATGGTCGCGCGCGTCAGCGTCGGCAGGCCGAAGGCCGCCAGCACCGCCATCGGCGGCAGCAGCAGGATGAACTGCACGTCGCCGGGCTGGCGCAGCATCAGCAGCAGCACGAACAGCGGCAGCAGCAGCGCCAGCGGCAACGCGACATGGGGACCGCGCCGCATGCCGGCCCAGCTCAGCCAGGACCAGATCGCGATCGGCCACACCGGCCACGAGAACAGGAAGAAGTTGCGGGCGACGAAGCCGATGGCGAAGCCGTTCGGCCAGCTGTAGGTACGCCGGTCGTAGCGCGACCATTCGCGGATGAAGGCGACCGCCTCGTCGCGATGCGCGGCGCCGAAATAGGTCGCCGCCATCCACGCCGCGACCATCGCCAGCGCGATCGGCAGGGCGATCGTCAGCACGCGCCGCAGTGGCAGCGGCTTGCAGACCAGCGCGCCGATCAGGATCGCGGCAAACAGCGCCAGCGGCAGGATCGGCCCGCTGGCCAGCGTCAGCGCGCCCAGGCCGGCGCCCAGCCACAGCGCGCCCTGGGTCGGCATGTCGAGGCTGCGCACCAGGCCATACAGGCTCATCGCGACGAAGCAGACCTGGCCGACCTGCGGCGTGGTCTCGTGCCCGCGCATGGCCAGGCCGACGCAGGCCAGGAAGATCAGCAGCGCGCCATCGGCCAGCGTGCGGCCGTAGTCGCGCGCATTGGGCTGGCCGCCGAAGGCGAAGGCGAAGGGCTGCACCTCGGCACGGCGTCCGAGCAGATAGGTCGCGTACCAGATGAAGGCGCAGGTCGCGAAATAGAACAGCGCGGTGGCGAGCCGCGCGGCATCGGGCGCGCCAAGCCACCCGCCGGCCAGGCGGATCATCGTCGCGCCGACCCAGAACACCAGCGGGCCGTCCTGCCCGTAGGGCCGGCCGGCGATATTGGGCATCAGCCAGTCGTGCAGCCCGCCGATGGCCAGCTGCCACATCACGCCGAAGCCGGCGGCGTCCTCGTTCTTCCACGGGTCGCGGCCGAACAGGCCGACGGCGCCGTAGATGATGCAGATCGCCAGCAGCAGGGCGCGGGGCAGAGCCCCGGTGGCGGCGGCGGTCAGGTGGACGCGGGAGGCTTTGACGGGACTCATCGATCGGTCAGCGGACTGGGCGGCGTGGATTGGCGCCGGCTTGGGCGTCGGTTTTGGCGTCGGCTTGAGCGCCGGCCAGGGCGCCGGGCTCGCACCGGACTGGGCGGGCGCGGTCGACGGCGTGCATGGGAAAGACGACCGCGCTGCGCCAGACGCGTTGCAAAAGCAAAGAGGCAGCCTGGGCTGCCTCTTTTAACACAATGTGCACCGGTTCCTGCAGGAAGGCGCGCATCGGACGGCGGCAGAAGGCATGCGGGATGCGCTGCCGGCGCCGTCTCTGGTCCAGCCGGATTACTTCGCGGCCTTGCCCAGCTTGCTGCCGAACTTCTGGCGGAACTTCTCGACGCGGCCAGCCGTGTCCATGATCTTCTGGGTGCCGGTGTAGAACGGGTGCGATTCCGACGACACTTCGATCTTGGCCAGCGGGTATTCCTTGCCATCCTTCCAGGTGATCGTTTCCTTGGTCTGGATGGTTGAGCGGGTCAGGAAGCTGAAGTCGCACGACACGTCGACGAACACGACTTCGCGGTAATTCGGGTGAATGCCTTCTTTCATGGTGTTTCCTTGCAGGTTGGGTAGCCAGTCCGCGGCCGCCATTGCTGTTGCGCTTGCTGTTGCGATCGCTGGCGGCGAGCGAACCACTTGCCGGTGACGGACAAACGCGGATTATGGCAGAGAAACAAGGACTTGGGCAAGGTGCAACAAGCAGCGCGTCGTTGCGCCGTAGTGCTGCTTTATGCCTCATATGTCACATCGAGGCGGGATCCTGCCGGTAGAACGTCTTCAACAGCCCGTACAGCGCCGGCCAATGCCGCGAAAGCCCGGCCGGCTCGACGAAAAACGCCTCGGAAGCGACCGCAAAGAACTCGCCCGGCGTCTCGGCGCCATAGGGATCGATCACGCGCATCGGCGCCGGCAGGCGGTCCGGCTCGTCCCAGGCGGCGTCGGGCACCGCGTCGCAGGCGTCGGCAAAGCGCTGGTATTCGGCGTCGAATGTCTGCCCCCACTGGCTTCGCTGCACGCCGGCATGCAGCGCGCGCGAGAAGGGCGGCACGCCATCGGCCTCGCCATCCAGCATGTCCAGCTTGTGGGCGAACTCGTGGATCACCACGTTGTAGGTGTCGTCGGGCTGGTCCGCGGCGGCGTCCAGTCCCGCGCCCGGCAGACTGGCGTCGGGCCAGGACAGGATCACCGGCCCGTGCTCCCATGCCTCGCCGCTGGCCTCCTCGACCACGCCATGCACCAGGCCGATCTCGTCCTCGACGGTTCGCCGGATGATGAATTCGCCGGGATACAGCACGATGCCGTGCCAGCCGCGATACCACTCCAGGCCAAGCCGCAGGATCGGCACGCAGGCCTGCGCCGCGACGCTGACCACCATCTCGTCGGTCAGCACCAGCTCGTGCGCGGTCGAATATTCCTTGTCGGCGATGAACAGCGTGGCCAGCTCGCGCAGCGCCGCCAGATCGTCGCTGCCGTAGCGCTGCAGGAAGGGCAGCGAAGATACGGTCTGCCGCCACAGCGCGTCGTCGATCGCGTAGCGGCGCAGCTTGCGCTGGCGCGAGCGGGCATGCAGCAGTCTGGCGAGGCGGGCGAGCATGGCGGCAATCGGTTCAGTCGGTGAATACGGGGAGCGTGGCTGAATACGGCGAGGTGTGAATACGGGCAGCGTGGCGCGGACGGAAAAAAGGCGCGCCGTGGCGCGCCTTGACATCGAGCGATGCAAGCCAGTCGGGCGATGCGCCCGGCGAGGGCGGCCTCAACCGCCGCGGCGCATCATGTCGAAGAATTCGGCGTTGTTCTTGGTCGCCTTCATCTTGTCGAGGATGAATTCCATCGCCTGCACTTCGTCCATGTCCGAGATGAACTTGCGCAGCACCCAGATCTTTTGCAGGATCTCGGGCTTGATCAGCAGTTCCTCGCGGCGCGTGCCGGACTTGTTCAGGTTGATCGACGGGTAGACGCGCTTCTCGGCCAGCCGGCGTTCGAGGTGCACTTCCATGTTGCCGGTGCCCTTGAACTCTTCGTAGATCACGTCGTCCATGCGGCTGCCGGTCTCGATCAGCGCGGTGGCGATGATGGTCAGCGAACCGCCTTCCTCGAGATTGCGCGCGGCACCGAAGAAACGCTTCGGACGCTGCAGCGCGTTGGCGTCGACACCGCCGGTCAGCACCTTGCCCGAGGCCGGCACCACCGTGTTGTAGGCGCGCGCCAGACGCGTGATCGAGTCCAGCAGGATCACCACGTCGCGCTTCAGTTCGACCAGGCGCTTGGCCTTCTCGATCACCATCTCGGCCACCTGCACGTGGCGGATCGCCGGTTCATCGAAGGTCGACGCCACCACCTCGCCGCGCACCGAGCGCTGCATCTCGGTCACTTCCTCGGGACGCTCGTCGATCAGCAGCACGAACAGGTCGGCTTCGGGATGGTTGTTGGCGATCGCGTGGGCGACGTGCTGCAGCATCACGGTCTTGCCGGACTTCGGCGAGGCCACCAGCAGCGCGCGCTGGCCGCGGCCGATGGGCGCGATCATGTCGATGATGCGGCCGGTGATGTTTTCCTCGGCCTTGATATCGCGTTCGAGCGTCAGCGGCCGGTTCGGATGCAGCGGCGTCAGGTTCTCGAACATGATGCGGTTCTTGACCGCTTCGGGCGGCTGCCCGTTGACCTTGTCGACCTTGACCAGCGCGAAATAGCGCTCGCCATCCTTGGGCGTCCGCACCTCGCCCTCGATCGAATCGCCGGTATGCAGATTGAAACGGCGGATTTGCGAGGGGGAAATATAGATATCGTCCGTGCTGGCCAGATACGACGTTTCGGGCGAGCGCAGGAAGCCGAAGCCGTCAGGCAACACTTCCAGCGTGCCGTCTCCGTAGATGGTTTCGCCCATCTTGGCGCGCTTCTTCAGGATCGCAAACATCAGTTCCTGTTTGCGCATCCGCTGTGCGTTGTCGATCTCGAGGGTCGCGGCCATTTCGAGAAGGGCAGACACGTGAAGCGATTTGAGTTCTGTCAGGTGCATAGACGAGGGGTACAGATGGGGCCCGGACGGGCGGAAGCAAAGGAAGGGGAAAGAAATGAGCGAACGCTCGGGGAAGTTGTAGGGGGCATCTTAGCACAATCCGACCGGCGCACCAGAGCCGGGGCGCCAGCCGGATCGTGGCCGCCCGGGAGGGCGGCGATGCCTGTCGCGGCGCGCGTTGCGCGGCGCCGCGCGGGGCAATTACAGGTTGCCGTCGAGGAAGGCGGTCAGCTGCGACTTCGACAGCGCGCCGACCTTCTGCGCCGCGACCTGGCCATTCTTGAACAGGATCAGCGTGGGGATGCCGCGGATACCGAATTTGGCCGGCACCTGCTGGTTCTCGTCGACGTTGATCTTGGCCACCTGCAGCTTGTCGCTGTAGTCCTTGGCGACTTCGTCCAGGATCGGCGCGATCATCTTGCAGGGGCCGCACCATTCGGCCCAGAAGTCGAGCAGCACGGGCTTGTCGGATTGGAGGACGTCGGCGTCGAAGGAGGCGTCGCTCACATACTTGATTTGTTCGCTCATGGCGGAAAACCTCAGGGTTCGCTCGGGGATATCAAAAGGCTGGATTATGCCGAACCGCTACATTACACGACTTTTTCGCGGCTCGTCGGGGCCGGCCATATTGCGCCGGTTGATGCTGCCCGGATTGGCTGCCGGGATTGCCGCCCGGATTCGCAATACCGAAGATGGCGGCGGCGGCCTCGAATTCAACCGTCCCGCCGTCGCCCGCATGCCTGCGAACCGTGCGGTCCCGGCGCCGTCGGCATGGCCTCGTACCAGGGATGGCGCCATTTTGCCGCGCTCGGCGCCGCGAAGCCAATGATGCCTTTCAATCGGCGTCAGAGATTTTGTCAATATCGCCCGCTTGTGCATCGGGCGCTGATGCATCGGGTTTTCCCGGTGCGCGGCGGCGGCCGCGCTCGCCCTCGCGCTCTCTCTCGCGCTCGGCCTTGCGTTCGCCCTCCAGTGAGCCCTTCAATGAGCCCCTCGGTAAGCCCCTCAGTAAGCCCTTGACTGAGCCGCGCTTGCCGTGGGCCGGCACGGCGCGCGTAGAATGAACACGTGCCGGACAAGGCCCGGCGCAGCCCCTCCCAATCGATCAGGCCACCACCATGACGCCCGAAGACGATCCGACCCGCGATCCGACCCGCGACCCGATGCGCGATTCCGTACGCGATCCCGTGCGCGATCCCAGGCAGTTGCCCGAGGCGAGTGCCGACACGGATGCCGACGCGCCGACCGATCCCGCCGGCGCCGAGCACCTGGGCGACGCGCTGGCCCATCTGAGTACCGCGGTCGAAGAGAACAGCATTGCGGTGGGCGCGGCCAAGGGCCTCGTCTACAGCATCATCGAAACGCTCGGTACGCTGGTCGGCGATCCGGACCTGCCCGAGCATGCGCGCTCCGGCTACGAAGGGCTGCTCGAAACCGCGCGCGAGATCCGCGCCCGCATCGAAGGCGAGCGCTCCTGATCCCGAGCGCGATCGCCTGACGCCGGCGCGGGGCCGCGCGGCGCCGATGCGGCGCGTCCGCACGGTTCGCGCCGAGCGCTTGCCGATGTCCCCACGATTGCCATTGCTTCCGCCAGCTTCGCCCCTGCCATTCCACCCCGCTACATGACGACGCTGCGTTTCCGCCCCGGCCGCGACTTTCTCGACAATGCCGCGGCCGCGGCCTGGTATTTCCTCGACCGCTGCGAGCAGCACGGCCAGAGCGCGTCCGCCGCGCATCTGGTGGTGCCGACCGCGGCACAGATTCCGGGCGTGCGCCAGGCGCTGGACCGCGCCGCGCGCGCGTCCGGCACCCCGCGCCTGCTGCCGCGCATCCTGACGCTGGGCCATTGGCTGCTCGACTTTCCGCCGGCGATGCTGCATGGCGACAAGGTGCGCAGCCACGCCGCGCGCCTGCTCGCGGTGCAGCAGGCGATCCGCGGCCAGGACTGGCTGCGGCGGGCCTTCGGCGCGCAGACCGAACCGGCGGCCTGGGGGCTCGCGCAGACCGTGCTGACCGTCTGTGACGAGCTGTCGGCGCGATGGCTCGAGGACGCCGCCATCCGCGACGACGACGCGGTGCTCGCCGAGGACCGCGCCAGCCTGTTGCAGGAGGCGCTGCAACGCACCTATGCACATCTGTCCGAGCGTTTCCTCGGCGAGGAGGCGCGCATCGTGCTGGCGTTCTGGCAGGCGCTGTCCGGGCCTGACGATCCGCTGCCGGCGCGCCGCCGTGCGTTGCAGGCGCTCGCCCAGCAACTGACCGGCCCGGTGGTCTGGCTCGGCCCGACGCCGCCGACGCCGATCGAGGCGGCCTTCCTGCGCGCCGCGGCGGAGATGGCGCCGGTGCTGGAGATCGGCTACGACTGGCGCGGCGAGGCGGCCGAAGGCGAGGCGAGCGACGAGGATCAAGAGAGCGACGAGCGGGAACACCGCGGCGCGCCCGCGGAAGCGGCGATCGACCTTGCGCTCGATGGTGCCAATGGACGCGCCAAGGGACGCGCCAACGGTCGCCCCAACGATCACGCCAACGATGGCGCTCACGATGGCGCCGACGCTCCGGATGGCGGACGCGGCAGCTGGTATCGCACCTTGCTCGAGCTCTGGCCCGAATGCCGTCTGCCCGCTGATACCACCGCGGTGCCGTCGCTGCCGGCGCCGCGCCTGCCGGTCGACCGCCCGCGCGTGCGGCTGATCGGCAGCGCCCGCTTCGAGGACGAGGCGGCCGCCGCGGCGGACCAGCTGGTGCGCTGGCTCAACGAGGGCCGCAAGCAACTGGCGCTGGTCGCGCATGACCGCGTGGTCGCGCGCCGCGCCCGCGCGCTGCTGGCGCGCGCCGGGGCGCCGGTGCGCGACGAGACCGGCTGGAAGCTGTCGACCACGCGTGCCGCGGCCGCGCTGATGCGCTGGTTCGACCTGGTGGTCGGCGACGGCGATACCGCGGCGCTGCTCGATCTGCTCAAGAGCCCGTTCTGTCTGCCTCAGCTGCCGCAACGCGGCGCCGCGATCGCGCTGCTGGAGCGGCAGGTGCGCCGCCATGGCATCACGGGCGGATGGCGCCGGCTGTTGCAGCGCTTTCCGGCGGCGCCGCAGCCGCAGTGGACGGCCGACACCGGCCCGCAGGACGACGAGGAAGCGGCCGCGCTGGCCGCCGCCCAGGCCGCCGCTGCCGCGCTGCTGCGCCAGATGGCCGGCGAGGCACAGGCCTGGCCGCGCGGCAACGATGCGCGTCCGGTCGGCTTCTGGCTGCAGCGCCTGCAGACCACCCTGGACGCGCTCGACATGCGCGCGGCGCTGGCCGCCGACGATGCCGGCGCGCAGCTGCTCGACGCGCTGGCGCGGCTCGACGAGCTGCCCGACGACGAGGCCGGCGCCACCGCCACGCTGACGCTGGCCGAATTCCGCGCGATGCTGGCCGCGCTGCTCGAAGCGGTGGCCTACAAGGAGCCGAGCGAGCCCGCCGCCGCGCGCATCACGATCCTGCCGCTGAACGGCGCGCGCATGCGGCGCTTCGACGGCGTCGTGATCGTCGGCTGCGACGACGCGCAACTGCCGTCGACCGCCGCCGAGCTGATGTTCTTCTCCAACCAGATGCGGCGCGAGCTCGGCCTCGAGGACCGCGAGGCGCGCTTCGCGCAGCAGGCGCGCGACCTGGCCGAGGTGCTGCTGAACAACGACGACGTCGTGATGACCTGGCAGCGTTTCGGTGGCCGCGGCGAGCCGAAGCATGTGTCGGGCTGGCTCGAACGATTGGCGGTGCATTGCGAAGCCGCCGGCGCGCCGATCGGGGCGAGCGTCGTGCCTTCGCTGCACGAGGCCCGAGCAGAGGTCCGCAATATGCCCGCGCCCTCGGCACCGGAGCTGGCCCCCGCGCGCTGGACCGCGCAGTCGTACAACATGCTGCGCCGCTGTCCGTACCAGTTCTTCGCCGGCCGCATGCTGGGCCTGGCCGGCCTGGAAACGGTCAGCGACGACCTCGAGAAGCGCGATATCGGCGAGCTGCTGCACCAGATCCTGCTGCGCTATCACCGCGACGTGCAGGCACAGGACGTGCGCGACGACGCGGCCCGCATCGCCCATCTGCAGGCGGTCTCGCGCGAGGTCTTCGACGGCGTGATGGCCGAGGACGGCAATGCGATCGGCTACTACCGCCGCTGGCTCGCGGTGCTGCCTTCGTATGTCGCGTGGCAGGCCGCGCGCGAGCGCGAAGGCTGGTACTGGCATGCCGGCGAGCTCGACGCCGGCGCCGACCTGCCGATGCGCGACGGCCAGCCGATTCGGCTGCATGGCCGCATCGACCGGCTCGACCGCCATCGCGACGGGCGCCATGCGGTGCTCGACTACAAGACGCAGAGCGCCGCGCGCCTGAGGCGCAAGGCGCGCGACGCGCAGGAAGATTGCCAGTTGCCGTTCTACGGCCTGCTGCGCGCCGATGCGCGCGCGGGCAGCTGGATCGCGCTGGAGGACGGCCGCAACGAACCGCGCAGCGCGTCGCCGGCCAGCCGCCGCGAGGTCTCGCTGCCGGACTTCGACGAGGCGGTGGCGTGGCTGCACGAGCAGCTGACGCACGACGCGCTGCGCCTGCGCGAGGGCGCGCCGCTGCCGGCCTTCGGCGACGCCGCGGCGTGCACCTGGTGCAATGCGCGCGGGCTGTGCCGCAAGGGGTATTGGCAGTCGACTGCGCTGCCGGAAGCGGTCGCCGCGACGCCCAGATACGCGCACGAGCGCGCGCCCGCACAGCAGTCCGGCTCGCCGGAAGGGCGAACCGCCGACGAGCCGCCGGGGCGGCAAGGGCACGAGCAGATGAGCGAACAGGCGAACGAACAGGCGAACGAACAGGCGAACGAACAGGCGAACGAACCAACGAGCCAACAAGCGACCGAACCAACGACCGAACCAACGACCGCTCCATCGAGCAACAAGCAAGGAGGACCGCTGGCATGACCGTGCACGCCTATCTGCGCGACGGGCAGGACGTCAGCGAAGCCGAATTCACGCGCGCCGCCTGCGATCCCGCGCGCTCCGTGGTGGTCGAGGCCTGCGCCGGCAGCGGCAAGACCTGGCTGCTGGTGGCGCGGCTGCTGCGCCTGCTGCTGGCCGGCGCCGAGCCGAGCCAGATCCTCGCCATCACCTTCACCCGCAAGGCCGCCGAGGAAATGCGCGAGCGCCTGCTGGACGTGCTGGCGCAACTGGCCCGCGGCACCGACGCGCACGTGCTGGCCGCGCTGGAGCAGCGCGGCCTGTCGCCCGAGGCCGCGCGCGCCGCGCTGCCGCGTGCCCGCACCTTGCATGCGCGCGTGCTGGCCAGCCCGGGCCGCATCGCCATCGACACCTTCCACGGCTGGTTCGGCACCTTGCTGCGCGGCGCGCCGCTGGCCTCCGGCATCGTGCCGGGCGCGGCGCTGCGCGAGGATGCGCTGCGCATGAAGCGCGAGGCGTGGGCGCCGTTCTGGCGCGGGCTGTCCGCGCCCGAGGCGGCGCCGTACCGCGAAGCCTACGAGAGGCTGGTCGACGCGATCGGCGAATTCTCGGCGCGCGCGCTGCTCGACGCGATGTTCCACGCGCGCAGCGAATGGTGGGCGATGCGCGAGGCCGCGCCCGATGAAGATCCCGCCGAGCGGCTGGCGGACGATCTGGGCGACGACGCGCGCATCGACGTGCTGGCACAGGCGATGGCCGACGCGGCGCTGCGCGCCGACTGCGAGGCGCTGGCGGCTTCGCTGTCCCAGGCCGGCAAGACCGAGCAGGGCCATGCCGATCGCATCGGCGCCGCGCTGGCGGCAATGCGGACCTGGGCGGAGGCCGGCGCGCTCAGCGGGCAGCCGGCGCAGGACGCGTTCGGCTGCTGCTGGGAGGCCTTCTTCACCGGCAAGGGCGAGCCCCGCGCGCTGCGGCGCACCGCGGCGCTGGTCAAGGCCGCAGGAGGAGAGGCCGAGGCCGACGCGCTGCTGGCCAGGCACGCGGCACTGTGCGACGCCTTGCGGCAGGTCGCCGCGCGCCGTTGCGAGGCGGCGGTGCTGGCGCTCAATCGCGATCTCTATCTGCTGGGCGACACGCTGCTGGCGCGCTATCAGGAGCACAAGGGCCAGCAGCGCGCGATGGACTTCGCCGACCTTGAATGGCTGGCGGCGCGGCTGATGCGCGACGAGCAGACCGCGACCTATCTGCAGGTGCGGCTCGACGCGCGCTATCGCCATCTGCTGCTCGACGAATTCCAGGACACCAACCCGCTGCAATGGCGCATCCTGCAGGGCTGGCTGGCCGGCTATCAGGATCTGGCGGAACGGCCGACGGTGTTCCTGGTGGGCGATCCGAAGCAATCGATCTATCGCTTCCGGCGTGCCGACGCGCGGCTGTTCGACGTCGCGCGGCAGATGCTGCAGCGCGAGTTCGGCGCGACGGTGCTGCGCACCAACCGCACCCGCCGCAACAGCGGCAGCGTGCTGCGCTGGGTCAATGCAGTGTTCGACCAGGCGCGCGCGGAAGGACGCTATCCGCTGTACGAAACGCAGACCACCGCGCTGGACCAGCAGGGCGGGCCGGTGTGGCTGCTGCCGCTGGTTCCGGCGAACGGCAACGGCGGCAGCGACGGCAATGGCGGCAATGGCGAGGACGACAACGGCAACGGCAATGGCAACGCCAACGGCAACGGCAACGGCAATGGCAACGGCAACGGCAACGGCAACGCCAACATCGCCCCCGATTCCCGGGACACGCTGACACAGCCGCGCACGCCGCTGGGCGATTCGCCGCGCTTCGAGGAGGGCCGCCGCGTCGCCGCGTGGCTGCGCCATCTGCGCGCGACCGTGCCGGTCCAAGAGGGCGACGGCCAGCGTCCGGCCTGCTGGCGCGACATCACGCTGCTGGTCCGGCGCAAGACCTATCTGGCCGACTACGAGCGCGCCTTCCGCGAGGCCGGCATTCCCTGCCTGAGCCCGCGCCGAGGCGGCCTGCTGGCCACGCTCGAGGCGCTGGACCTGTCGGCGCTGCTGGCCTTCCTGATGACGCCCGAGTCCGACCTCGATCTCGCGCACGTGCTGAAGAGCCCGCTGGTGGGCGCCTGCGACGAAGACCTGATCGCGATCGCGCGGCTGGCAGGCAACCGCCGCTGGTGGCCGACGCTGTCGGCCGGCGAGGTTCCGCAGCACGCGTCTGCGGCCTTGCGCGAAGGACTGGCGCGCCTGCGCGGCTGGCTCGAGATCGCGCCGCATCGGCCGGTGCACGACCTGATCGACCACATCTATCACACCGGCGAGGTGCGCCGCCGCTATGCGCAGGCCGCTCCCGCGGAAATCCGCGAGCAGGTGCTGGCCAATCTCGACGCGTTCCTGAAGCTGTCGCTGGATCTCGACGGCGGCCGCTATCCGAGCCTGCCGAAGTTCATCGACGAGCTGCAGGCGATCCGCCGCGGCGACGAGGACGAGAGCCCCGACGAAGGCGGCATGGGCGATGCGGCGGAAGCCGAGGCCGACGAGCCCGAGGGCGCCGACGACAGCAATGGCACGCTCGACGCGGTGCGCATCCTGACCGTGCACGCGGCCAAGGGGCTGGAGGCGCCGTTCGTGGTGCTGCTCGACGCCAATCACAGCGAGCCGGCCGCCGATCGCGCCGGCATCCTGATCGACTGGCCGCCGTCGGCCGCGGCGCCGGTGCATTTCTCCGCGTACGGCAAGCGGTCCGAGCGTGGGCTGGCGCGCGCGGCGCGCTTCGACGAGCAGGCCGCGCTGGCCGAACGCGAGAACTGGAACCTGCTCTATGTCGCGATGACGCGCGCCCGCCAGGGGCTGATCGTCAGCGGCATCCAGCGCAACGGCAAGGGCGCGGGCGACGGCGAACCGGGCAGCGAGATCGCCGGCAGCTGGTATGTGCGCCTGCAGGTCGCGGATGTCGGCGAGCCGGTGCCACCGCTGCCGGACGATTACGTCGGCGTGCGTGGTGTCGCGTCGGGCGGCGTGGAAGGGCCGATCCGCTTCACCGACTTCCGCGCGCGCTATCGCGATGCGCAGCCCATGGCGCCGCGCGAAGCCATCGGTGCCGAGGGTGAGGAAGAGGGCGAAGAGCGCGACGACGAGATCGTCTTCGATGCCGCCGCTGCTCGCCATGGCGAACTGGTGCATGCGCTGCTCGAACGGATCACGCGCTATCCCGGCGCCTACGACGGCGTGCCCGATGCCGAGGCGGTGATGCGCTGGTTTCCGCTGGCCGGAGCGGGCAGCCCGCAGGCGCGCACCGAGTGGCGCGAGCAGGCCGAGGCCGCCGTGCAGGCGGTACGCACCATGCTGAACGCGCCCGCGCTGCGGCCGCTGTTGCTGGCCGAGGGCGCGCTCGGCGCGCGCAACGAGGTCGAGCTGTATGGCGCGCAGGGGCGCCTGCTGCGGATCGACCGGCTGGTCGAATACGCCGATCGCGTGGTGGTGGTCGACTACAAGCTGCGCCTGCTGCCGCAGGAGCACGCCGGCTACGCGGCGCAGTTGCGTCGCTACGAGGCCGCGCTGCGGCCGATGTTCCCGGGCCGGCGCATCGAGTCGGGCATCGCCACCGCGGACGGCGAATGGATCGCGTTGGGGCAACTGTCGGCGCCGCCGCCGCGGCAGGCGTCGCTGTTCTGACGGCAGCAGGGCAGCGGCAAACGGCGATAAGATGGCGCGTGAGCTACGGGCGAGGGGATAGGCGAACTACGGGCGAGCGCGGTCCCTCGGCAAGTCGTCGCAAAGAAGCGTGGGAACCCGGTGGGAATCGTGGCGTCGCGGCATGCCGCCGTGGCCAGCAGGGAAAAAGAAGGGGAAGGAAAGACAGGAAGGAAGGGGGACGAGCCTGACCCTCGGCACTGGCGGAAAACGGCTGTGGCTGCTTCGTTCCCGACCTGACCAGGTTGACCGCGCCGCCATGCGAGGAGGCCCGTCCGACCGGCATTGTAACCCAGAGTGCGTGCGTCGCGCGAAAAGCCGTCGTCGGCATTGCCAGATCGCATCGCGGGACGGCATGGCGGGGTGGCATCGAGACCCGATATCCGCATGCCGGATGCGGCAGGGGCGAGCGGCAAAATGACGGCGCAAATGACGGCGCGAATGACGGTGCGAATCCAACGGCGCCGACAAGGGCGATAGGTGAGCTGACCGATGAATGCCAACGAACAGATGATGCAGGCCGTACTGCCGCCGCAGGAAATCTCGGTCGAGGTGCTGCGCGAGAAGTACGCCAAGGGCGAGGAACGCAGCGCGGCCGATGTGCGCGCCCGCGTGGGCCGCGCCCTGGCCGAGGCCGAGCCCGAGGCGCAGCGCGAACGCTGGGCCCAGCGTTTTCTTGCCGCGCTCGAAGGCGGCTTCGTGCCGGCCGGGCGCATCCATTCCGCGGCGGGCACGCGCATCGAGGCCACGCTGATCAACTGCTTCGTGCAGCCGGTCGGCGACGCGGTGTCCGAGACCGTGGACGGCAAGCCCGGCATCTACGCCGCGGTGGCGCAGGCCGCCGAGACCATGCGCCGCGGCGGCGGAGTCGGCTACGACTTCTCGGCGATCCGTCCCTCGGGCGCGCTGGTGCGCGGCACCCATTCGCGCGCCTCGGGCCCGGTCTCGTTCATGAAGGTGTTCGATGCCTCGTGCGCCACCGTCGAATCGGCCGGCGCGCGGCGCGGCGCGCAGATGGGCGTGCTGCGCGCCGATCATCCCGATATCGAGGCTTTCATCCACGCCAAGGACCGCGGCGAGCTGACCAACTTCAATCTGTCGATCGGCGTGGACGATGCCTTCATGCAGGCGGTCGAGGACGATGGCGAGATCGACCTGGTCCACGTCGCCGAGCCGGCGCCCGAGACGATCGCCGCCGGCGCCTGGCGCCGCGATGACGGCATGTGGGTGTACCGGCGCGTGCCGGCGCGGCAGCTGTGGGATCAGGTCATGCAGGCGACCTACGATCACGCCGAGCCGGGCATCCTGTTCCTGTCGCACATCAACGACGACAACAACCTCCATTACTGCGAACGCATCGAGGCCACCAATCCGTGCGCCGAGCAGCCGCTGCCGGCCTACGGCTGCTGCGACCTGGGTTCGATCGACCTGACCCGTTTCGTGCGCGGTCCGTTCAGCGAGGCCGCGTCCTTCGACTTCGACGGCTTCCGCGCGCTGGTCGCGGTGGCGGTGCGGATGCTGGACAACGTGCTCGACGTCACCTATTGGCCCCTGCCGGAACAGCGCGCCGAGGCGATGGCCAAGCGCCGCATCGGCCTCGGTTTTCTGGGCCTGGGCAGCGCGCTGGTGATGCTGGGCGTGCGCTACGACAGCGAGGCGGGCCGCGCGCTGGCAGCGCGCATCGCGCAGACGCTGCGCGATGCCGCCTATCTGGCCTCGACCGAACTGGCGCGCGAGAAGGGCGCCTTCCCGCTGTTCGATGCCGACGCCTATCTGCGGAGCGGCTTCGCCAGCCGGCTGCCCGAGCCGGTGCGGGCCGCGATCCGCGCGCATGGCATCCGCAATTCGCATCTGCTGTCGATCGCGCCGACCGGCACCATCACGCTGGCCTTTGCCGACAACGCCTCCAACGGCATTGAGCCGGCGTTCTCGTGGACCTACCAGCGGCGCAAGCGGATGGGCGACGACAGCTACAAGGTCTACGAGGTCGCCGACCATGCCTGGCGCCTGTACCGTCATCTGGGCGGCGATGTCGAGCAGCTGCCGGACAGCTTCGTCACCGCGCTGCAGATGTCCGCGCTCGATCATATGAAGATGCTGGAGGCGGTGCAGCCCTATATCGACACCAGCATCAGCAAGACCGTCAACGTGCCGGAGGACTATCCGTACGAAGCCTTCCGCAACCTGTATCTGGAGGCGTGGAAGGCCGGGCTGAAAGGCCTGGCCACCTATCGGCCCAATCGCGTGCTGGGCGCGGTGCTGTCGGTCGCGGAGGCGGCGGGGCAGGGCACGGCGGGCACGGCCGGCGCAGCGGCCGCAACAGGCGCCAATGGCGACGATCCGCTGCGCAAGCCCTTCGAGAGCCGGCCGGTGGGCGATCTGGAGGGCGTGACGTCCAAGGTCGAGTACCTGACCTACGAGGGCCACAAGACCGTCTACCTGACCGTCAACTTCATGCGCGTCAACGGCGTGGTCGACGGCAGGCCCGTGACGATCGAGCGGCCGGTCGAGTTCTTCATGCCGGCCGGCCAGCGCAGCGAAGGCCAGCAATGGATTACCTCGACGATGCGGCTGCTGTCGATGGTGGCGCGCTCGGGCGGCTCGATCGCCAAGGCGCTGGCCGACATGCGCAACGTGGTGTGGGACAAGGGCACGGTGCGCTATGGCACGCTGACGCGGCAGGACGGCACCGAGGTGCCGCGCTTCCACGATTCCGAGGTGGCGGCGCTCGGCTACGCGCTGCAGCGCATCCTGATCAAGCGCGGCTTTCTCGATGCGGAGGGGCAACAGGTGCCGGTCGCCGCTCTGGGCGAGCGGCTGGCGCAGCGAGAAGCCGGGCTCGCGCAGGACGCGATGCCGCTGCGGGGTGCCGCGGCGCCCGGCGCCGGCCTGCCCGTCGGCGCGCCGGGCGTCGGCACCGGCAAGCCATGCCCGGAATGCGGTGCGCATGCGCTGCACAAGGTCGATGGCTGCGCCAAATGCGCCAATTGCGGCTACGTCGGCGAGTGCGGCTGATGGCCCGCTGAATCCCCGATCGACCCCGCGCCCGTTCCGCTTGCCGGGCCCCGCGACAGGCCGCCGGCCGGCGGGTCGCCATTTGCTACAATCGCCGCCATGAGTTACCAAGTTCTAGCGCGCAAATGGCGCCCCAGGGATTTCACCACGCTGGTCGGCCAGGAGCACGTGGTGCGCGCGCTCACGCATGCGCTGGAACAGCAGAGGCTGCATCACGCCTACCTGTTTACCGGTACGCGCGGCGTCGGCAAGACCACGCTGTCGCGCATCCTGGCCAAGGCCCTGAATTGCACGGGGGCTGACGGCAACGGCGGCATCACCGCGCAGCCCTGCGGGGTCTGCAAGGCCTGCACCGAGATCGATTCGGGCCGCTTCGTCGACTACATCGAGATGGACGCCGCGTCGAACCGCGGCGTCGACGAGATGGCCCAGCTGCTCGACAAGGCGGTCTACGCGCCGACGGTCGGACGCTTCAAGGTCTACATGATCGACGAAGTGCATATGCTGACCAACCACGCCTTCAACGCGATGTTGAAGACGCTGGAAGAGCCGCCCGGCCACGTCAAGTTCATCCTCGCCACCACCGACCCGCAGAAGATCCCCGTCACGGTGCTGTCGCGCTGCCTGCAGTTCAATCTGAAGCAGATGCCGCCCGGCCATATCGTCAACCACCTCGACCGCATCCTGGCCGAGGAGGGCATCGCGCACGACGGCAATGCGCTGCGGCTGCTCGCGCAGGCCGCGCACGGCTCGATGCGCGACGCGCTGTCGCTGACCGACCAGGCCATCGCCTACAGCGCGGGCGAGGTGTCCGAGGCCTCGGTGCGCGGCATGCTCGGTGCGATCGACCAGAGCTACCTGGTGCAGCTGCTCGACGCGCTGGCCGCCGAGGACGGCGCCGCGATGCTGGCGGTGGCCGACAGCATGGCCGACCGCAGCCTGTCGTTCGCCGGCGCGCTGCAGGACCTCGGTTCGCTGCTGCACAAGATCGCGCTGGCGCAGGCGGTGCCGGCGTCGGTGCAGGAGGAATGGCCCGAGGCCGGCGAGGTGCGGCGTCTCGCGGCCGCCTTCGATCCGCAGGAAGTGCAGCTGTTCTACCAGATCGCCAATCTCGGCCGCAGCGAGCTGGCGCTCGCGCCGGACGAGTACGCCGGCTTCACGATGGCGCTGCTGCGGATGCTGGCGTTCCGGCCCTCGGCGATGCCGTCGGCGCCGACGCCGGCAGGCCCGGCGACGGCCGGTGCGCGCAGGATGTCCGGCTCCGCGATGGCCGGTGTGGCCGGCGCCGCGGCGGCATCGGCATCGACGGCATCGGCTTCGGCAGCATCGGCTTCGCCGGTTCCGCACGGTTCGCCGGTTTCGCCGTCCGGCGCGGGTCCTGCCAGGTCCGCCGCCGGCACCGCACCGAATACCGCTGTCGCCGCCGCTGCCGCCCCGGCTGCCGCGCCCG
>NZ_VWRN01000022.1 GCF_008632125.1 Cupriavidus cauae | reverse complement strand
GCCTGGTGACCATAGCAAGTCGGAACCACCCCTTCCCATCCCGAACAGGACCGTGAAACGACTTCGCGCCGATGATAGTGCGGACTACCCGTGTGAAAGTAGGTCATCGCCAGGCTCTCCATCCCCAGAACACCCCAGATCTCACAAGGTCTGGGGTGTTTTGCTTTGCGGCGGCGGAAAGCGGGCCGGTCCACCGCGCTCCCAGGTAGCTCAACCGCCATATCCCGACTGCTGTAGACGCGTTCCAGGCCGTTTTGCGGGCCCCTATAGGGTGAGAGGACATCGTTTCCGATGTTCGCGAAGATGGTTCGCCACGGGCCGCCGCAGCCCGTTTCCGCCGATGATCGAACAAGCCGTTTTCCTGGCAAAGCAGAGGGAAAGCGCTTGACAGGCGGGGGCGATTACACCATAATCGCAAGTTCTCTGCGGAGAGGTGCCCGAGTGGCTAAAGGGGGCAGACTGTAAATCTGTTGGCTTACGCCTACGTTGGTTCGAATCCAACCCTCTCCACCAGAATGCAATGCAGCAGCAGTCCGGCAATGTCGGTGAAGTGAAGTAACCCGGGCGGGTGTAGCTCAATGGTAGAGCAGAAGCCTTCCAAGCTTACGACGAGGGTTCGATTCCCTTCACCCGCTCCAGCAGGATTGCTGCAACGCAGTCATCAAGTTTCGCCCATGTGGCTCAGTGGTAGAGCACTCCCTTGGTAAGGGAGAGGTCGGCAGTTCGATCCTGCCCATGGGCACCAAATACCGCACTGGCAATATCGCTACCGAGACAGGAGTCGCGAAATGGCAAAGGAAAAGTTCGAGCGGACCAAGCCGCACGTGAACGTTGGTACGATTGGTCACGTTGACCACGGCAAGACGACGCTGACGGCGGCGATTGCGACGGTGCTGGCTTCGAAGTTCGGCGGTGCCGCGAAGAAGTACGACGAAATTGATGCGGCGCCGGAAGAGAAGGCACGCGGTATTACCATCAACACCGCGCACGTCGAGTACGAGACGGCCAACCGCCACTACGCGCACGTTGACTGCCCGGGCCACGCAGACTACGTCAAGAACATGATCACCGGCGCTGCGCAGATGGACGGCGCGATCCTGGTGTGCTCGGCCGCTGACGGCCCGATGCCGCAGACGCGCGAGCACATCCTGCTGGCCCGTCAGGTCGGCGTGCCGTACATCATCGTGTTCCTGAACAAGTGCGACATGGTGGACGACGCCGAGCTGCTCGAGCTGGTGGAAATGGAAGTGCGCGAGCTGCTGTCGAAGTACGAGTTCCCCGGCGACGACACCCCGATCATCAAGGGTTCGGCCAAGCTGGCGCTCGAAGGCGACAAGGGTGACCTGGGCGAAGAGGCGATCATGCGCCTGGCCGAGGCACTGGACACCTACATCCCGACGCCGGAGCGCGCCGTGGACGGCACGTTCCTGATGCCGGTCGAAGACGTGTTCTCGATCTCGGGCCGCGGTACCGTGGTGACCGGCCGTATCGAGCGTGGCGTGATCAAGGTCGGCGAGGAAATCGAAATCGTCGGCATCCGCCCGACGGTCAAGACCACCTGCACCGGCGTGGAAATGTTCCGCAAGCTGCTGGACCAGGGCCAGGCTGGCGACAACGTCGGTCTGCTGCTGCGCGGCACCAAGCGTGAAGACGTCGAGCGCGGCCAGGTGCTGTGCAAGCCGGGTTCGATCAAGCCGCACACGCACTTCACCGGCGAGGTGTACATCCTGTCGAAGGACGAAGGTGGCCGTCACACCCCGTTCTTCAACAACTACCGTCCGCAGTTCTATTTCCGCACGACCGACGTGACCGGCTCGATCGAGCTGCCGAAGGACAAGGAAATGGTCATGCCGGGCGACAACGTGTCGATCACCGTCAAGCTGATCGCCCCGATCGCGATGGAAGAAGGCCTGCGCTTCGCCATCCGTGAAGGCGGCCGCACCGTCGGCGCCGGCGTCGTCGCCAAGATCCTGGACTAAGCAGTCACGACAGCAAACGCGGCACCAACCGGCCGCGTTTGCCGCCAGTGGGGTTGGCTCCAGCCGACCCCAAAGTTGTTTTAGGGGTATAGCTCAACTGGCAGAGCGTCGGTCTCCAAAACCGAAGGTTGGGGGTTCGATTCCCTCTGCCCCTGCCAATTCAATCAGCCGCGTCGGGCGGATCCACAGAGGATCCATCGTGACGCGGCTTAGTCTCGTTTGCGAAACATGGCCAATCCCAACGTCGAAACCGTCAACACCTCCAGTGGCAAGTGGCTGCTGGGCGTGGCCGTGCTGCTCGTGGTGGCCGGCGTGATCGGTTTCTACGCGCTGGCGCAGCAGCCTGCCTACGTGCGCGGCGCCGCGCTGTTCGCGGGCCTCGTGCTCGGCGTGATCGTCGCGCTGGTGTCCGCACCGGGCAAGGAATTCGTGGGGTTCGCCAGGGAATCGTACCGGGAAGTCCGCAAGGTGGTGTGGCCGACCCGCAAGGAAGCCGGACAGATGACGGGCCTGGTGTTCGTCTTCGTCGTCGTGATGGCGCTGTTCTTGTGGTCTGCCGACAAACTGATCGAGTGGGTGATCTTCTCCCTCGTGCTGGGCTGGAAATAAGGGAAAGGACATGACGGACGACGCAAAGCAGGAATCCACTCCTACGCAGCCGCCTTCGAAGAAGCGCTGGTACGTGGTCCACGCTTACTCCGGCATGGAGAAGAGCGTGCAGCGCGCCTTGCAGGAACGCATCGAGCGCGCGGAGATGCAGGACAAGTTCGGACGCATCCTGGTGCCGTCCGAGGAAGTGATCGAAATGAAGGGCGGTCAGCGTTCGGTGACCGAGCGGCGCTTCTTCCCGGGCTATGTGCTCGTGGAAATGGAGATGACCGACGAGACGTGGCACCTGGTGAAGAACACCAGCAAGGTGACCGGCTTCGTCGGCGGCGCGCGTAACCGCCCGAGTCCGATTTCCCAGAAGGAAGTCGACAAGATCATGACGCAGATGCAGGAAGGCGTCGAAAAGCCGCGGCCCAAGACGCTGTTCGAGGTGGGCGAAATGGTGCGCGTCAAGGACGGCCCGTTCACCGACTTCAACGGCAACGTGGAAGAGGTCAATTACGAGAAGTCGCGCCTGCGCGTCTCGGTGACCATCTTCGGTCGCGCCACCCCGGTCGAGCTCGAGTTCGGCCAGGTCGAGAAGGTCTGATCGTCACAGGATTCGCAGGGTCGCGCCGCCTTCGGCAGTGCGACCAGCGACGCCCCGCAAGGGGCACAAGAGGAGCGTGAGGCCAGGTCCGCCACCGGCGGCCGGCGACAGCGCGTTACGACTCAACAGGATCGACTGCCTGACGTGCAGCGGTCCGGATTGGAGTAAAGATGGCCAAGAAGATTATTGGCTTTATCAAGCTGCAGATCCCGGCTGGTAAAGCGAACCCCTCCCCGCCCGTGGGCCCGGCACTGGGTCAGCGTGGCCTGAACATCATGGAGTTCTGCAAGGCGTTCAACGCGCAGACCCAGGGTATGGAACCCGGCCTGCCGGTGCCGGTGGTGATTACCGCCTACGCCGACAAGAGCTTCACCTTCGTGATGAAGTCGCCGCCGGCCACCGTGCTGATCAAGAAGGCTGCCGGCATCACCAAGGGTTCGGCCAAGCCGCACACCGATAAGGTTGGCAAGATCACCCGCGCCCAGGCTGAAGACATCGCCAAGGCCAAGAACGCCGACCTGACCGCCGCCGATCTGGACGCGGCAGTGCGCACCATCGCGGGCTCGGCCCGTTCGATGGGTATCACCGTGGAGGGTCTGTAAATGGCTAAGGTTTCGAAGCGCGTAGCGGCCAACAAGGCCAAGATCGAGCGCACCAAGTTCTACCCGATCGACGAGGCGCTGGGCCTGGTCAAGGAATGCGCGTCGGCCAAGTTCGACGAGTCGATCGACGTCGCCGTGCAGCTGGGCATCGACGCCAAGAAGTCGGACCAGGTGGTCCGTGGCTCGGTGGTGCTGCCCGCCGGTACCGGCAAGTCGGTCCGCGTGGCGGTGTTCGCCCAGGGCGAGAAGGCTGAAGCGGCCAAGGCCGCCGGCGCCGACGTGGTCGGCATGGAAGACCTGGCCGAGCAGGTCAAGGCCGGCAACCTGAACTTCGACGTCGTGATCGCTTCGCCGGACACGATGCGTATCGTCGGTACGCTGGGCCAGATTCTCGGCCCGCGCGGCCTGATGCCGAACCCGAAGGTCGGTACCGTGACCCCCGACGTGGCCCAGGCCGTGAAGAACGCCAAGGCCGGTCAGGTCCAGTTCCGTGTCGACAAGGCCGGTATCATCCACGCGACCATCGGCCGCCGTTCGTTCGAGGACGCCGCGCTGAAGACCAACCTGTCGGCGCTGATCGACGCGCTGGTCAAGGCCAAGCCGGCCACCAGCAAGGGCGTCTACCTGCGCAAGATCGCGGTCTCCTCGACCATGGGCGTGGGCGTTCGCGTCGATCAGGCTTCGCTGGCCGCCTAAGCGGCTGGCCATACGCGGTCAATTGGCCGACCGGACCCGATAACACCGGTCGGCGAAGCATTCGAGGTTCCGGCACTGCGCCGGGACCGGCTCGCCAGGGCGGGCCAGAGAAAGGCTTTGGGCAGTGGTGCCGGCGCCAGCCGCCGGTCCCGCTGGTTATCAAAGACCGCTGGCGGTCATGTTCGCGCTTCGGTGCGGCATGGCCTTAATTGGTGGGACCGTACACGGCAACAAGGTGACGGCACCCCGCCCGCCAGCGTAGATGGCGAACCCGAAGGTTGGAATGGTCCGGGGCGAGATCCCCGGGTGATTCGGGCCAATCGGACGCCGTTCGTTTGGACTGATGCAAGGTCCTCCGTCGCCGGAGCACCGCGCATCGTTTTGGAGCTTAACCGTGCCACTCAATATTGAAGATAAGAAGGCCGTCGTTGCTGAGGTGTCGGCGCAAGTCGCCAAAGCCCAGACCATCGTCGTGGCCGAATATCGCGGCATCACGGTTGGCGATCTGACCAAGCTGCGTGCCACCGCCCGCGAGCAAGGCGTCTACCTGCGCGTTCTGAAGAACACGCTGGCTCGCCGCGCCGTGGAAGGTACGCCGTTTGCCGCGCTCGCGGAGCAATTGACCGGTCCGCTGATCTACGGGATTTCCGAAGATGCAGTGGCCTCGGCCAAGGTTCTGAACGACTTCGCCAAGACCAACGACAAGCTGGTCCTGCGCGCCGGGTCGTTCGACGGCAAGGTGCTCGACGTCAACGCCGTCAAGGCGCTGGCCTCGATCCCGAGCCGCGACCAACTGATTGCTCAGCTGCTTGGCGTCATGCAAGCGCCGGTGTCGGGCTTTGCCCGCCTGCTGGCCGCGCTGGCCGAGAAGAAGAGCGAAGGTGCCCCCGCCGAGGAAGGCGCCGCGGCCTAAGGCCAGGCTCGTCCCGATCGCAATACCGATACCGAATCAAATCTAGGAGTATTTCCAAATGGCAATCACCAAAGACGACATCCTCGAAGCCGTTGGCGCGATGTCCGTGATGGAACTGAACGACCTGGTCAAGGCGTTCGAAGAGAAGTTTGGCGTGTCCGCCGCCGCGATGGCCGTGGCTGCCGCTCCGGGCGCTGCTGGCGCTGGCGCTGCCGCCGAAGAGAAGACCGAGTTCAACGTCGTGCTGGCTGAAGTCGGCGCGAACAAGGTTGGCGTGATCAAGGCCGTTCGCGAAATCACCGGCCTGGGCCTGAAGGAAGCCAAGGACCTGGTCGATGGCGCACCGAAGCCCGTCAAGGAAGGCGTGGACAAGGCTGCTGCCGACGAGGCCAAGAAGAAGCTGGAAGACGCCGGCGCGAAGGTCGAAATCAAGTAAGCAGTTTTCGCGTGCCCTCCGGCACGCGAGTGGGGCTGGCAAAGGGGAAATCCCGGCGCCAGCCTTTTTGCGCTTCTGTGATGTGTGTTTTATTGGACACTCATTCGCGCGAGAAGTGATGCATTGCCCACTCGGCGTCGGGGTGAACCTCCGGGCCGCAGCAGAGGCCAAACATCAGTGGCACACTAAGCGGTTGCTGCTGATGTTTGTCTTCTGAACCGACTGCAGAAGACAAGTTTGGTCGGGTGTTCCCCGGACCGGCGCGCGTGGATGATGGCGCCGTTTCGCAGCGTGCGGACACCGTCAGCCAGAGGTTGGTAGCGGCCAACCGCCAAATCCCCTCCCAGTCGCTGAACACCTCAGGCGCCGGTCAGGTCCAGCCAGCCCTGCGATGATTCGGAGATCCCATGGCGTACAGCTTCACCGAAAAGAAGCGCATTCGCAAAAGCTTTGCGAAGCGCGCGACGGTTCACCAGGTTCCATTCCTGCTAGCCACCCAGATCGAATCGTACACCCAGTTCTTGCAAGCGGATACGCCACCCGCGCGTCGCAAGAGCGAAGGCCTGCAAGCGGCCTTCAACGCAATTTTCCCCATCGTCTCCCATAACGGGCTCGCCCGTATGGAGTTCGTGTCGTATCACCTGTCCAACCCGCCGTTCGACGTCAAGGAATGTCAACAGCGTGGCCTGACCTTCCATTCGGCCCTGCGCGCCAAGGTTCGCCTGATCATCAACGATCGCGAGAATCCGGGCAAGGTCAAGGAGGTCAAGGAGCAGGAAGTCTACATGGGCGAGATTCCGCTCATGACCTCGACCGGCTCGTTCGTGATCAACGGCACCGAGCGCGTGATCGTCTCGCAGCTGCACCGTTCGCCGGGCGTGTTCTTCGAGCACGACAAGGGCAAGACGCATAGCTCGGGCAAGCTGCTGTTCTCGGCACGGATCATTCCGTACCGCGGCTCGTGGCTGGACTTCGAGTTCGACCCGAAGGACATCCTGTACTTCCGCGTCGACCGCCGCCGCAAGATGCCGGTGACGATCCTGCTGAAGTCGATCGGCCTGACGCCGGAACAGATCCTCGCGCACTTCTTCGTGTTCGACAACTTCACGTTGCAGGCCGAAGGCGCGCAGCTGGAGTTCGTGCCCGAGCGCCTGCGCGGCGAAGTCGCTCGCTTCGACATCGCCGACAAGAACGGCCGTGTCGTGGTCGAGAAGGACAAGCGGATCAACGCCAAGCACATCCGTGACCTGGAGTCCGCCGGCACCAAGCTGATCAGCGTGCCGGAAGACTATCTGCTGGGCCGCGTGCTGGCCAAGAACATCATCGACCCGGATACCGGCGAGGTGATCGCCAACGCCAACGACGAGCTGACCGAAACGCTGCTCGAGTCGCTGCGCGAAGCCGGCGTCAAGCAGATCCAGACGCTGTACACCAACGATCTGGACCAGGGTCCGTACATCTCGCAGACCCTGCGCACCGACGACACCGCCGACCAGACCGCGGCCCGTATCGCGATCTACCGGATGATGCGCCCGGGCGAGCCGCCCACCGAGGACGCCGTCGAAGCGCTGTTCCAGCGCCTGTTCTACAGCGAGGAGTCGTACGACCTGTCGCGCGTGGGCCGCATGAAGGTCAACAGCCGCCTGGGCCGCCCGAGCGGCGAGGGCAGCATGGTGCTGCAGGACGAGGACATCCTCGAGACCATCAAGATCCTGGTCAACCTGCGCAACGGCAAGGGCGAAGTCGACGACATCGACCACCTGGGCAACCGCCGCGTGCGTTGCGTCGGCGAACTGGCCGAGAACCAGTTCCGCGCCGGCCTGTCGCGTGTGGAGCGCGCCGTCAAGGAACGTCTGGGCCAGGCCGAGACCGAGAACCTGATGCCGCACGACCTGATCAACTCGAAGCCGATCTCGTCGGCGATCCGCGAGTTCTTCGGTTCGTCGCAGCTGTCGCAGTTCATGGACCAGACCAACCCGCTGTCCGAGATCACGCACAAGCGCCGCGTGTCCGCTCTGGGCCCGGGCGGTCTGACGCGCGAGCGCGCGGGCTTCGAAGTCCGCGACGTGCACCCGACCCACTATGGCCGCGTGTGCCCGATCGAAACGCCGGAAGGTCCGAACATCGGTCTGATCAACTCGCTGGCGCTGTACGCCCGCCTGAACGAATACGGCTTCCTGGAAACGCCGTACCGCAAGGTCGAGAACGGCAAGCTGACCGACCAGGTCGACTACCTGTCCGCGATCGAGGAAGGCAAGTACGTGGTGGCGCAGGCCAACGCGACGGTCGACGCCGAAGGCAACCTGATCGACGAACTGGTGTCGGCGCGCGAAGGCAGCGAGCGCGAGACCCGCATGGTCACGCCGGACCGCGTGCAGTACATCGACGTGGCGCCGTCGCAGATCGTGTCGGCGGCAGCCTCGCTGGTGCCGTTCCTCGAGCACGATGACGCGAACCGTGCACTGATGGGCGCGAACATGCAGCGTCAGGCCGTGCCTTGTCTGCGTCCGGACAAGCCGCTGGTCGGCACCGGCATCGAGCGCACCGTCGCGGTCGACTCGGGCACCGCCGTGCAGGCGACCCGTGGCGGCGTGGTCGACTATGTCGACGCGAACCGTATCGTGATCCGCGTCAACGACGACGAAGCCGTGGCCGGCGAAGTCGGCGTGGACATCTACAACCTGATCAAGTACACGCGTTCGAACCAGAACACGAACATCAACCAGCGTCCGATGGTCAAGGTAGGCGACCATGTGGCCCGCGGCGACGTGATCGCCGATGGCGCCTCGACCGACCTGGGCGAGCTCGCGCTCGGCCAGAACATGCTGGTCGCGTTCATGCCCTGGAACGGCTACAACTTCGAAGACTCGATCCTGATCTCGGAACGCGTCGTTGCCGAAGACCGCTACACCTCGATCCACATCGAGGAGCTGTCGGTCGTCGCCCGCGACACCAAGCTCGGACCCGAGGAAATCACGCGCGACATCTCGAACCTGGCCGAAGCGCAACTGGCCCGTCTGGACGAGTCCGGCATCACCTACATCGGTGCCGAGGTCGAGGCCGGCGACGTGCTGGTCGGCAAGGTCACGCCCAAGGGCGAGACCCAGCTGACGCCGGAAGAGAAGCTGCTGCGCGCGATCTTCGGCGAGAAGGCGTCCGACGTGAAGGACACCTCGCTGCGCGTGCCCTCGGGCATGAGCGGCATCGTGATCGACGTGCAGGTCTTCACCCGTGAGGGTGTGACCCGCGACAAGCGCGCGCAGTCGATCATCGACGACGAACTCAAGCGCTACCGCCTGGACCTGAACGACCAGCTGCGTATCGTCGAGGGCGATGCCTTCCAGCGTCTGGAACGCCTGCTGATCGACAAGACGGTCAACGGCGGTCCGAAGAAGCTGGCCAAGGGCGCGAAGCTGACCAAGGAGTACCTGGACGATCTGGACAAGTACCACTGGTTCGACATCCGTCCGGCCGACGAGGAAGTCGCGGCCCAGCTCGAGGCGGTCAAGGAAGCCATCGAGCAGAAGCGCCACGAGTTCGACCTGGCCTTCGAGGAAAAGCGCAAGAAGCTGACCCAGGGCGACGAGCTGCCCCCGGGCGTGATCAAGATGGTCAAGGTCTACCTGGCCGTCAAGCGCCGCCTGCAGCCTGGCGACAAGATGGCCGGCCGTCACGGCAACAAGGGCGTGGTGTCGAAGATCGTGCCGATCGAGGACATGCCGTACATGGCGGACGGTACCCCGGCCGACATCGTGCTGAACCCGCTCGGCGTGCCGTCGCGGATGAACGTGGGTCAGATTCTCGAGACCCACCTGGGCTGGGCCTCGCGTGGCCTGGGCCAGCGTATCGGCGCGATGCTGAAGGCGCAGGCCAAGGCGCAGGAAATCCGTGCGCTGCTCGCTCAGATCTACAACGAGAGCGGCAAGCCGGAAGACCTCGACAGCCTGAGCGACGCCGAGATCCTGGAGCTGGCGGAAAACCTGAAGAAGGGCGTGCCGTTCGCGACCCCGGTGTTCGACGGTGCGCACGAGCAGGAGATCCGCCGCATGCTGGATCTGGCCTACCCGGACGACGTGGCCAAGGAGATGGGCCTGACGGCGTCGAAGCAGCAGGTCACGCTGTACGACGGCCGCACCGGCGAGGCGTTCGAGCGTCCGGTCACGCTGGGTGTGATGCACATGCTGAAGCTGCACCACCTGGTCGACGACAAGATGCACGCCCGTTCGACCGGTCCGTACTCGCTCGTCACCCAGCAGCCGCTGGGCGGCAAGGCGCAGTTCGGCGGCCAGCGTTTCGGCGAGATGGAAGTGTGGGCGCTGGAAGCGTACGGCGCCTCCTACGTGCTGCAGGAAATGCTGACGGTCAAGTCCGACGACGTGAACGGCCGTACCAAGGTGTACGAGAACATCGTCAAGGGCGAGCACTCGATCGATGCCGGCATGCCGGAGTCGTTCAACGTGCTGGTGAAGGAAATCCGCTCGCTGGGTATCGATATCGACCTGGATCGCTATTGATCGACAGATCGGAACGGAGGCGGCAGTCACGCCGTCTCCGGCGGATTTCCCACAGGATGAATGCCGGCGGCCCGTTACCTCGGGCCGGCGGCGAAACAAGGAGTTGCAATGAAAGCATTGCTCGATCTCTTTAAGCAGGTTCAGCAGGAAGAGCAGTTCGACGCGATCAAGATCGGGCTGGCCTCGCCCGAGAAGATCCGCTCGTGGTCGTACGGCGAAGTCAAGAAGCCGGAGACCATCAACTACCGGACGTTCAAGCCCGAGCGCGACGGTCTGTTCTGCGCCAAGATCTTCGGTCCGATCAAGGACTACGAGTGCCTGTGCGGCAAGTACAAGCGCCTGAAGCACCGTGGCGTGATCTGCGAGAAGTGCGGCGTCGAAGTGACGCTGGCGAAGGTGCGCCGCGAGCGCATGGGCCATATCGAACTGGCCGCGCCGACCGCGCACATCTGGTTCCTGAAGTCGCTGCCGTCGCGTCTGGGCATGGTGCTCGACATGACGCTGCGCGACATCGAGCGCGTGCTGTATTTCGAAGCGTTCGTGGTGCTCGAGCCCGGCATGACTCCGCTCAAGAAGAGCCAGATCATGTCCGAGGACGACTACATCGCGAAGTGCGAGGAGTACGGCGAGGGCGAATTCGTGGCGATGATGGGTGCCGAGGGCATCCGTGAACTGCTGCGCGGCATCGACATCGAGAAGCAGATCGAACAGATCCGCGCCGAGCTGCAGGCCACCGGTTCCGAAGCCAAGATCAAGAAGTACGCCAAGCGCCTGAAGGTGCTCGAGGCCTTCCAGCGTTCGGGCATCAAGCCCGAGTGGATGATCCTCGAAGTGCTGCCGGTGCTGCCGCCCGAGCTGCGTCCGCTGGTGCCGCTGGACGGCGGCCGCTTCGCGACCTCGGACCTGAACGACCTGTATCGCCGCGTGATCAACCGCAACAACCGGTTGAAGCGCCTGCTCGAGCTGAAGGCCCCTGAAATCATCGTGCGCAACGAAAAGCGCATGCTGCAGGAAGCGGTCGACTCGCTGCTGGATAACGGCCGTCGCGGCAAGGCGATGACCGGCGCCAACAAGCGTCCGCTGAAGTCGCTGGCCGAGATGATCAAGGGCAAGGGCGGTCGTTTCCGTCAGAACCTGCTGGGCAAGCGCGTCGACTACTCGGGCCGTTCGGTCATCGTGGTCGGCCCGACGCTGAAGCTGCACCAGTGCGGCCTGCCCAAGCTGATGGCGCTGGAGCTGTTCAAGCCCTTCATCTTCCACAAGCTGGAAACGATGGGCATCGCCACCACCATCAAGGCGGCCAAGAAGGAAGTCGAAAGCCAGACCCCGGTCGTGTGGGACATCCTCGAAGAGGTGATCCGCGAGCACCCGGTGATGCTGAACCGCGCGCCGACGCTGCACCGCCTGGGCATCCAGGCCTTCGAACCGGTGCTGATCGAAGGCAAGGCGATCCAGCTGCATCCGCTCGTCTGCGCGGCGTTCAACGCCGACTTCGACGGTGACCAGATGGCAGTCCACGTGCCGCTGTCGCTGGAAGCGCAGATGGAAGCCCGCACGCTGATGCTGGCCTCCAACAACGTGCTGTTCCCGGCCAACGGCGATCCGTCGATCGTGCCGTCGCAGGACGTGGTGCTGGGCCTGTACTACACCACCCGCGACAAGATCAACGGCAAGGGCGAGGGCATGACTTTCGCCGACGTCAGCGAGGTGATCCGCGCCTACGAGAACAAGGAAGTCGAACTGGCTTCGCGCGTGAACGTGCGCATCACCGAGTATGAGCTGGTCGACAAGGACGCCGAGGGCGACGCGCGCTTCGCGCCGAAGATCACGCTGCAGGCCACCACGGTCGGCCGCGCGATCCTGTCCGAGATCCTGCCGAAGGGCCTGCCTTTCTCGGTGCTGAACAAGCCGCTGAAGAAGAAGGAAATCTCGCGCCTGATCAACACCGCGTTCCGCAAGTGCGGCCTGCGCGAGACGGTGATCTTCGCCGACAAGCTGCTGCAGTCGGGCTTCCGCCTGGCCACGCGCGCCGGTATCTCGATCGCGATCGACGACATGCTGGTGCCGCCGCAGAAGGAAAAGATCATCGCCGACGCCGCGGCCAAGGTGAAGGAATACGACAAGCAGTACATGTCGGGTCTGGTGACGGACCAGGAGCGCTACAACAACGTCGTGGACATCTGGGGCGCCGCCGGCGACCAGGTCGGCAAGGCGATGATGGAGCAGCTGCAGCACGAGGACGTGGTCGACCGCAACGGCAACACCGTCAAGCAGGAGTCGTTCAACTCCATCTACATGATGGCCGACTCGGGCGCACGGGGTTCCGCGGCGCAGATCCGTCAGCTGGCCGGCATGCGTGGCCTGATGGCCAAGCCGGACGGCTCGATCATCGAGACGCCGATTACCGCGAACTTCCGCGAAGGCCTGAACGTTCTGCAGTACTTCATCTCGACCCACGGTGCACGTAAGGGCCTGGCCGATACCGCGCTGAAGACCGCGAACTCGGGTTACCTGACCCGTCGTCTGGTCGACGTGACGCAGGATCTGGTGGTGGTCGAGGAGGATTGCGGCACCACCAACGGCGTCGCGATGAAGGCGCTGGTGGAAGGCGGTGAAGTCATCGAAGCGCTGCGCGACCGTATCCTGGGCCGCGTGACGGTGTCGGACGTGGTCAACCCCGAGACGCAGGAAACCGCGATCGAGGCCGGCACGCTGCTGGACGAAGACCTGGTCGACCTGATCGACCAGATCGGCGTGGACGAGGTCAAGGTCCGCACCCCGCTGTCGTGCGACACGCGCTATGGCCTGTGCGCCAAGTGCTATGGCCGCGATCTGGGCCGCGGCACGCTGGTCAACACCGGCGAAGCGGTCGGCGTGATCGCCGCGCAGTCGATCGGCGAGCCGGGCACGCAGCTGACGATGCGGACGTTCCACATCGGCGGTGCGGCATCGCGTGCGGCGGTCGCCTCGAGCGTCGAAGCGAAGGCTACCGGTACGGTGCGCTTCACCGCGACGATGCGCTACGTGACCAACGCCAAGGGCGAACTGATCGTGATCTCGCGTTCGGGCGAGGCGCTGATCACCGACGACCACGGCCGCGAGCGCGAGCGCCACAAGATCCCGTACGGCGCCACGCTGCTGGTGCAGGACGGTCAGGCGATCAAGGCGGGCACGCAACTGGCGACCTGGGACGCGCTGACGCGCCCGATCGTGTCGGAGTACTCGGGCACGATCAAGTTCGAGAACGTCGAAGAAGGCGTGACCGTCGCCAAGCAGATGGACGAGGTTACCGGTCTGTCGACGCTGGTCGTGATCGACGCCAAGCGCCGTACGGCTGCCACCAAGGGCCTGCGCCCGCAGGTGAAGCTGCTCGACGCCAACGGCCAGGAAGTCAAGATTCCGGGCACGGACCACTCCGTGACCATCGGCTTCCAGGTCGGCGCGCTGATCACCGTCAAGGACGGCCAGCAGGTGCACGTCGGTGAAGTGCTGGCGCGTATCCCGACCGAGTCGCAGAAGACCCGCGACATTACCGGTGGTCTGCCGCGCGTGGCCGAGCTGTTCGAAGCGCGTTCGCCGAAGGACGCCGCCGTGCTGGCGGAAGTCACCGGTACCGTGTCGTTCGGCAAGGACACCAAGGGCAAGCAGCGTCTGGTCATTACCGACCTCGACGGCAATGCGCACGAGTTCCTGATCGCCAAGGAAAAGCAGGTGCTGGTCCACGACGGTCAGGTGGTGAACAAGGGCGAGATGATCGTCGAGGGTCCGGCGGATCCGCACGACATCCTGCGCCTGAAGGGCATCGAGGAGCTGGCGCACTACATCGTCGACGAGGTGCAGGACGTCTATCGTCTGCAGGGCGTGAAGATCAACGACAAGCACATCGAAGTGATCGTGCGTCAGATGCTGCGCCGTGTGCAGATTGTCGATGTCGGCGACACCAAGTTCATCCCGGGTGAACAGGTGGAGCGCTCGGAGCTGCTGGACGAGAACGACCGCGTGATCGCGGAAGGCAAGCGTCCGGCAACCTACGAGAACCTGCTGCTCGGTATCACCAAGGCGTCGCTGTCGACCGACAGCTTCATCTCGGCGGCATCGTTCCAGGAAACGACGCGCGTGCTGACCGAAGCCGCGATCATGGGCAAGACCGACGACCTGCGTGGTCTGAAGGAAAACGTGATCGTGGGTCGTCTGATCCCGGCCGGTACGGGCCTGGCCTACCACCGCGCCCGCAAGGCGCGCGAGGCGGCCGAGCGCGAACGCGCCCAGGCGATCTCCGAAGAAGAGCAGTCGCTCTTCATGGAGCCGTCGGAGGTGCATGCCACCACCGAGAACGGCGGCGATACGCCGGCGGTCTGAGGCCGATGCGGTAACGCTGCGGCAAAGAGGCTGTAGCGAGGCCGCTGTAGTACGGTCGCTGCAGTACGGTCGCAGCAGCAAGCCAGTAGTGAAAAGCCCGGTGCGAGAAATCGCACCGGGCTTTTTTTTGGCCGCCTGACGTTGGAGTCAACGCCAGGACCAAACGCGCGATGCCGCCTACACGTAGGCGCGCGCCGCTACGGTGATCGCCGCCGACTGCGCCGGGACCGCATCGCCGGCGGCGAAGCCAACCGGCTTCTCCAGCGTCTCCATGATCAGGTCGGACAGCACGCCGAACTGGCGCGAGCCCAGCTTCTGGCCATATTGCTTCAGGAGGGCATCGATCGGCACGCCCGCGTTGCGCAGCGACTTGATCTCCGAATCGCTCAGCGTCGCGGTTTCGTAGTTGCCGCTCTGCTGCGACAGCTTCGCCAGTTCATCGGCCTTTTCGCGGTAGAACTTCGCGGCGGCGAACAGGTCCAGGTCGCCGCCGGCGCTGACGGCAGCCGCCTCGGCGGCGCCGACGAGGTTCGACTCCTGCGCCGCGGTCGCGAGCGGCTGGACCGGGTGTTGGGGATGGGAAATGGGCGAGACAAGCATGGGAAAGCTCCAGGAAACTCCAAAAGGCCGCGTCCAAAAGACCGCGTCCAAAACACTGCGATGGTTCTGATCGTCGTCATCGTTGCTTGAACAACGATTGGACGAGGCAGATCTTCGTCGTCGCAACGGGGCGCTGTCTTACGGTTTCCGGAGCCGACTTGGGATTCTCGAATACATCACCGTCCGCCACGCAAGCACCAGACGAAAATCGAAAATCCGCGACGTTGGGGTGTGATACGGCGAAGACCTGATTCCGGCGGCCGTATCCACGTGGCAGCCGACGCGCGCGGCAGGGGCGCGGCAGGGGGCGCGGCAAGAGCACGGCCGGGGGCACGGCAGGAGCACGGCAGGAGCACGGCAGGAGCACGGCAGGAGCACGGCAGGAGCACGGCAGGAGCACGGCAGGGGCACGGCAGGAGCACGGCAGGAGCACGGCAGTGGCGCAGCAGTGGCGCAGCAGGGCGCGGCGAGGCGGGATGCCACGCCGGCGCGGCGATGGCCGACGATGGCGGGCGCCGTCACGATTCGAAGCGATCGGAAGCCGGTGCGGTGGTATGGTTACGCCTTTCCGACACCTTGCCCCGTTTCCGCAGTTGCTATGTCCCTTGCCCTGGCGATTCTGAAGGATGTTTTCGGCTATCACGCCTTCCGCGGCCGCCAGGCGGAAATCATCGAGCACGTGGCCGAGGGCGGCGATTGCCTGGTGCTGATGCCGACCGGCGGCGGCAAGTCGCTGTGCTACCAGATTCCGGCGCTGCTGCGCCAGCGTGCCGGCCACGGCGTCGGCATCGTCGTGTCGCCGCTGATCGCGCTGATGCAGGACCAGGTCGCCGCGCTGACCGAAGCCGGCGTGCGGGCCGCGGTGCTGAACTCCACGCTGACCGGCGCGGAGGCGTCGGCGGTCGAGCGCGACCTGCTGGCCGGGCGCCTCGAGATCCTGTACGTCGCGCCGGAGCGGCTGATGACGCCGCGCTTCCAGGACCTGCTCGACCGCACCCGCGTGGGCCTGTTCGCGATCGACGAGGCGCACTGCGTGTCGCAGTGGGGCCACGACTTCCGGCCGGAATACATCCAGCTGTCGGTGCTGCACGAGCGCTTCCCGCAGGTGCCGCGCATCGCGCTGACCGCGACGGCGGATGACGTGACGCGGCAGGAGATCGTCGAGCGCCTGGCGCTGGACGATGCGCGCGTCTTCCTGTCGAGCTTCGATCGTCCCAATATCCGCTATCGCATCGTCGAGAAGGACAACGCCCGCCAGCAGCTGCTGGCCTTCATCAAGGCCGAGCACATGGCCGCGGACGGCACGCACGACAGCGGCATCGTCTACTGCCTGTCGCGCCGCAAGGTCGAGGAGACCGCCGACTGGCTGCGCGGCCACGGCATCAATGCGCTGCCGTACCACGCCGGCATGGACGCGGCCGTGCGGCAGCAGCACCAGGCGCGCTTCCGCGACGAGGAAGGGCTGGTGATGGTGGCCACGATCGCCTTCGGCATGGGCATCGACAAGCCGGACGTCCGCTTCGTCGCCCACCTCGACCTGCCCAAGAGCATGGAGGGCTATTACCAGGAGACCGGCCGGGCCGGGCGCGACGGCCTGCCGGCCAATGCCTGGATGGCCTATGGCCTCGGCGACGTGGTGCAGCAGAAGCGGATGATCGACGAATCGGAGGCCGACGAAGCGCACAAGCGCGTGTCGTCGGCCAAGCTCGACGCCTTGCTGGGCCTGTGCGAGACCGCCGGCTGCCGGCGCGTGCGCATCCTCGCGTATTTCGGCGAGGCGAGCGAGCCCTGCGGCAACTGCGATACCTGCCTGGAGCCGCCGGCCACGTGGGACGGCACGCGCGAGGCGCAGATGGCGCTGTCCTGCGTCTACCGCACCGCCCAGGCCAGCCGCGTGCACTTCGGCGCGACGCATCTGATCGACGTGCTGCGCGGCAACGCCACCGAGAAGATCCGCCAGTGGGGCCACGACAAGGTGTCGACCTTCGGCATCGGCGCGGACCGGTCGGTGTCCGAATGGCATGCCATCTTCCGCCAGCTGATCGCGCACGGCCTGCTGGTGATCGACCATGGCGGCCACGGGGCCCTGCTGCTGGGCGAATCGGCGCGCGCGGTGCTCAAGGGCGAGACCAGCATCACGCTGCGCCGCCAGGTCAGCAAGCCGGCCCGGGGCGAGCGCGGCAGCACCGGGCGCGGCAACCGCGTCGACCATACCGCGCAGATGGACGAACAGGCGCTGGCCAACTGGGAGGCGCTGCGGCGCTGGCGCGCCGAAACCGCGCGGGAGCACGGCGTGCCGGCCTATGTGATCTTCCACGATGCGACGCTGGCCCAGTTGGCGCGCAGCGCGCCCGACAGCATGGCGGAACTGGCGGAGGTGCCGGGTATCGGCGCGGCCAAGCTGGAACGCTATGGCGACGAGCTGCTGGAAGTGCTGCAGAAGGCATGAACTGCGGCCCGGCCGCAGGCGGGTTGCCGGATCCCGGAGGTCCTACACGACACCGGCGGGGGCGGCCGTCTCATAAAGCGATTTGCTCGAGGTAAACCGCTTGACCGCTGATCGGTGCGCTGCTAGCATGCCGGATTCGAGTTTTTGGCTTCGGATTTCGCTCGCGCGTCGTTTGGTGGCACCCAGTGTCCGGCGATCGCCCCGGCAGACAGGTCATCGCCGACCTGGCCGGCCCAGCGGGATCCCAGGCGAGCTCGCGCTCTTTGGCAAGCCTGGTTGTTCACACAGTCCCGTCCCAGAGCGTTCTGCTCACCTGCTCCCGCCCAAAACCCGTCCTACCGTTTCGTCGATCGTCGTCGCGCTTGCTGGCGTGCCGCCGGTTCGTCGCCGAAGCGGTGTTTTTTTGTAAAACCAAGCTGGATTGAACAATGCCAACTATCAACCAACTGGTTCGCAAGCCGCGCGTCTCTGAAGTCATCAAGAGCAAGAGCCCGGCGCTTGAGAACTGCCCCCAACGCCGTGGCGTGTGCACCCGCGTGTACACCACCACGCCGAAGAAGCCGAACTCGGCACTGCGTAAGGTCGCCAAGGTGCGCCTGACCAACGGTTTCGAGGTCATCTCGTATATCGGCGGTGAAGGCCACAACCTGCAGGAACACTCGGTCGTGCTGATCCGCGGTGGTCGTGTCAAGGACTTGCCGGGTGTGCGTTACCACATCGTGCGCGGCTCGCTCGACCTGCAAGGCGTCAAGGACCGCAAGCAAGCGCGTTCGAAGTACGGCGCGAAGCGTCCGAAGGCTGCCTGAGCCAGCAACACAAGCGATGGTGGCTGGCGCCCAGCGTCATGTTGCTGTCAACAAGCGGCGGTACAACGGCCAGTTTGCTGCGCCGTGCCGTCGAGTAAGTGGTCCACCCGGCGAATTTGCCGCGCCCCTGGCGCAGGAAGGCAAGCTAGTTGGTGGCCAGAGCGCGGAAGAACCCGCACTCAACTGAATCCAAAGGAAAGAAGATGCCACGTCGTCGTGAAGTCCCCAAGCGGGAAATCCTGCCTGATCCGAAGTTCGGTAACGTCGAAGTTGCCAAGTTCATGAACGTGCTGATGCTGGACGGCAAGAAGTCGGTTGCCGAGCGCATCGTTTATGGCGCGTTCGACCAGATCGAAAAGAAGGCAGGCAAGGCCCCCATCGAAGTGTTCTCCGTTGCGATCAACAACGTGAAGCCGGTGGTGGAAGTGAAGAGCCGCCGCGTCGGTGGCGCCAACTATCAGGTTCCGGTCGAAGTCCGTCCGTCGCGTCGTTTGGCATTGGCGATGCGTTGGCTGCGTGAGGCCGCGAAGAAGCGTAGCGAGAAGTCGATGGCGCTGCGCTTGGCTGGCGAACTGCTTGAGGCAGCGGAAGGTCGTGGCGGCGCGATGAAGAAGCGCGACGAAGTGCACCGCATGGCCGAAGCCAACAAGGCGTTCTCGCACTTCCGCTTCTAAAGCGCGCGGGATTCGCAGTTGGTTGCCGGGCGGGCTGTGTTTTTACACATCTCGCCCGTTTGTGTTAGGGGCGTAGGCCAAGAGATGCCGGCGCCTCACTGACGAATTAGAGGATTAAAGTGGCTCGTAAGACTCCCATCGAGCGTTACCGCAATATCGGTATCTCGGCTCACATTGACGCGGGTAAAACCACCACCACCGAGCGCATCCTGTTCTACACCGGTGTGAACCACAAGATCGGTGAAGTGCACGATGGCGCCGCCACGATGGACTGGATGGAGCAGGAGCAGGAGCGTGGTATTACCATCACCTCCGCTGCCACCACCGCCTTCTGGAAGGGCATGGCCGGCAACTACCCCGAGCACCGCTTCAACATCATCGACACCCCGGGCCACGTGGACTTCACCATCGAGGTGGAGCGTTCCATGCGCGTGCTGGACGGCGCCTGCATGGTGTACTGCGCCGTGGGCGGCGTGCAGCCGCAGTCGGAAACCGTCTGGCGTCAGGCCAACAAGTACGGCGTGCCGCGTCTGGCCTTCGTCAACAAGATGGACCGTACCGGTGCCAACTTCTTCAAGGTCTACGAGCAGCTGAAGACCCGCCTGAAGGCCAACCCGGTGCCCGTGGTGGTGCCGATCGGCGCTGAAGACGGCTTCCAGGGCGTGATCGACCTGCTGGAAATGAAGGCGATCATCTGGGACGAAGCCAGCCAGGGCGTGAAGTTCGAATACAAGGACATCCCGGCCGAGCTGCAGGCGACCGCTGACGAATGGCGCGAGAAGATGGTCGAGTCCGCCGCCGAAGCCAGCGAAGAGCTGATGGAAAAGTACCTGGGCGGCGAAGAGCTGACCCGCGCCGAGATCGTCAAGGCGCTGCGTGACCGTACCATCGCCTGCGAAATCCAGCCGATGCTGTGCGGCACCGCGTTCAAGAACAAGGGCGTGCAGCGCATGCTCGACGCCGTGATCGACTTCCTGCCGTCGCCGGTCGATATTCCGCCGGTCAAGGGCGTGGACGAAAGCGACGACGAGAAGAAGCTCGAGCGCAAGGCCGACGACAACGAGAAGTTCTCGGCGCTGGCGTTCAAGATCATGACCGACCCGTTCGTCGGCCAGCTGATCTTCTTCCGCGTCTACTCGGGCAAGATCAATTCGGGCGACACCGTGTACAACCCGGTGAAGCAGAAGAAGGAGCGTCTGGGCCGTATTCTGCAGATGCACGCCAACCAGCGCGAAGAAATCAAGGAAGTGCTGGCCGGCGACATCGCCGCCGCGGTGGGCCTGAAGGATGCCACCACGGGCGACACGCTGTGCGATCCGTCGGCACCGATCGTGCTCGAGCGCATGGTGTTCCCGGAGCCGGTGATCTCGCAGGCGGTCGAGCCGAAGACCAAGGCCGACCAGGAAAAGATGGGCATCGCCCTGAACCGCCTGGCCGCCGAAGACCCGTCGTTCCGCGTGCGTACCGATGAAGAATCGGGCCAGACGATCATTTCGGGCATGGGCGAGCTCCACCTCGAAATTCTGGTCGACCGCATGAAGCGCGAATTCGGCGTGGAAGCCAACATCGGCGCGCCGCAGGTGGCCTACCGCGAAACCATCCGCAAGAAGGCCGAGGACGTCGAAGGCAAGTTCGTCAAGCAGTCGGGCGGCCGCGGCCAGTACGGCCACGCCGTGATCACGCTGGAACCGCAGGAGCCGGGCAAGGGCTTCGAGTTCGTCGACGCCATCAAGGGCGGTGTGATTCCTCGCGAATACATCCCGGCGGTCGAGAAGGGTATCAGCGACACGCTGCAGGCCGGTGTCCTGGCGGGCTTCCCGGTGGTGGACGTGAAGGTCACGCTGACGTTCGGTTCGTACCACGACGTGGACTCGAACGAAAACGCGTTCCGCATGGCCGGCTCGATGGCTTTCAAGGAAGCCATGCGCAAGGCCAGCCCGGTTCTGCTCGAGCCGATGATGGCCGTGGAAGTGGAAACGCCGGAAGACTACACCGGTACCGTGATGGGCGACCTGTCGTCCCGCCGCGGCATCGTGCAGGGCATGGACGACATGGTTGGCGGCGGCAAGATCATCAAGGCCGAAGTCCCGCTGTCGGAAATGTTCGGTTATTCGACCGCGCTGCGCTCGGCCACGCAAGGCCGCGCCACCTACACCATGGAATTCAAGCACTACGCCGAGGCACCGAAGAACATCGCCGAAGCAGTGATGGCGGCCAAGGGCAAGTAAACAGGCTGTATGCCGCTGCGCCCGCCAGGGCGTGGCGGCGTGATGAATCCACAAGACTGCATTCCATTAGGAGCTGAAGAAAATGGCAAAGGAAAAGTTCGAGCGGACCAAGCCGCACGTGAACGTTGGTACGATTGGTCACGTTGACCACGGCAAGACGACGCTGACGGCGGCGATTGCGACGGTGCTGGCTTCGAAGTTCGGCGGTGCCGCGAAGAAGTACGACGAAATTGATGCGGCGCCGGAAGAGAAGGCACGCGGTATTACCATCAACACCGCGCACGTCGAGTACGAGACGGCCAACCGCCACTACGCGCACGTTGACTGCCCGGGCCACGCAGACTACGTCAAGAACATGATCACCGGCGCTGCGCAGATGGACGGCGCGATCCTGGTGTGCTCGGCCGCTGACGGCCCGATGCCGCAGACGCGCGAGCACATCCTGCTGGCCCGTCAGGTCGGCGTGCCGTACATCATCGTGTTCCTGAACAAGTGCGACATGGTGGACGACGCCGAGCTGCTCGAGCTGGTGGAAATGGAAGTGCGCGAGCTGCTGTCGAAGTACGAGTTCCCCGGCGACGACACCCCGATCATCAAGGGTTCGGCCAAGCTGGCGCTCGAAGGCGACAAGGGTGACCTGGGCGAAGAGGCGATCATGCGCCTGGCCGAGGCACTGGACACCTACATCCCGACGCCGGAGCGCGCCGTGGACGGCACGTTCCTGATGCCGGTCGAAGACGTGTTCTCGATCTCGGGCCGCGGTACCGTGGTGACCGGCCGTATCGAGCGTGGCGTGATCAAGGTCGGCGAGGAAATCGAAATCGTCGGCATCCGCCCGACGGTCAAGACCACCTGCACCGGCGTGGAAATGTTCCGCAAGCTGCTGGACCAGGGCCAGGCTGGCGACAACGTCGGTCTGCTGCTGCGCGGCACCAAGCGTGAAGACGTCGAGCGCGGCCAGGTGCTGTGCAAGCCGGGTTCGATCAAGCCGCACACGCACTTCACCGGCGAGGTGTACATCCTGTCGAAGGACGAAGGTGGCCGTCACACCCCGTTCTTCAACAACTACCGTCCGCAGTTCTATTTCCGCACGACCGACGTGACCGGCTCGATCGAGCTGCCGAAGGACAAGGAAATGGTCATGCCGGGCGACAACGTGTCGATCACCGTCAAGCTGATCGCCCCGATCGCGATGGAAGAAGGCCTGCGCTTCGCCATCCGTGAAGGCGGCCGCACCGTCGGCGCCGGCGTCGTCGCCAAGATCCTGGACTAAACCAGGCTGTCGGGACGGGTGGCCTCCGCCCGTCCCTGCTACCACCGGGCCGTGACGGCCCATCGCTCTTTTAAGGAAAAATCATGCAGAACCAGAAGATCCGTATCCGCCTGAAGGCTTTCGACTATCGCCTGATCGACCAGTCGGCCGCCGAAATCGTGGATACCGCCAAGCGCACCGGCGCGATCGTCAAGGGCCCGGTTCCCCTGCCGACCCGCATCGAGCGCTTCGACATCCTGCGTTCGCCGCACGTGAACAAGACCAGCCGCGATCAGTTCGAGATCCGCACCCATCAGCGTCTGCTGGACATCGTCGACCCGTCGGAAAAGACCGTCGACGCGCTGATGAAGCTGGACCTGCCGGCTGGCGTGGACGTCGAGATCAAGGTGTAATCGATCCGACGAGACCGGCCGCCCCGCGCGGCCGCTCTGCAGTGGAACGGCGAACGCAAGTTCGCCGTTTTCCTTTTTCGGTGCCGGAACGCCGAAATAGCGACGTATCAACCACGTTGCAACAGCAAAACCCCATTTGCTGAACCCCTTGCCAGATTGCAGTTGCCCTTTCCAGGACGCTGCGATATAGTGTAAGGCTACCCATCTATCTATGGGTATTGGGCTGGCCGTTTTGGCCGCGCGCCGTCTCTTTTGCGCAAGCCCCCGACACCAGAAACACTCAACACGTTTCGTGTATCAATCAGCCCCGGCCAATCGCAGCCGGGAATGGAGCAAACCATGAGCCTTGGCCTTGTAGGTCGCAAGGTTGGCATGACCCGTATTTTCACGGACGACGGTGAAGCAATTCCCGTGACCGTGATCGAGGTCGGCGACAACCGCGTGACGCAAATCAAGACGGACGAGACCGACGGTTATACCGCGGTGCAAGTCACCTTCGGCGCCCGGCGCGCAAGCCGCGTCACCAAGCCGCTGGCGGGTCACCTCGCCAAAGCCGGTGTGGAAGCGGGCGAAGTCATCAAAGAATTCCGCGTGGATGCAGCCAAGGCTGCCGAGCTGCAAGCCGGCGGCACGCTGTCGGTCGACCTGTTCGCGGTCGGCCAGAAGATCGACGTGCAGGGCGTGACGATCGGTAAGGGCTACGCCGGTACCATCAAGCGCTACCACTTCGCGTCGGGCCGTGCCACGCACGGTAACTCGCGTTCGCACAACGTGCCGGGTTCGATCGGTATGGCGCAGGATCCGGGCCGTGTGTTCCCGGGCAAGCGCATGACCGGCCACCTCGGTGACGTCACGCGTACCGTCCAAAACCTGGTCATCGCCAAGATCGACGCAGAGCGCAAGCTGCTGCTGGTCAAGGGCGCGATCCCGGGTTCGAAGGGCGGCAAAGTCATCGTTACCCCGGCCGTCAAGGCCAAAGCTGCGGCTTAAGGAGCGGACACATGGAACTTAAGCTCCTCCAGGACAACGGCCAGATCGGTGCAGGCGTCTCCGCCTCGCCCGAAGTCTTCGGCCGCGATTACAACGAAGCTCTGGTTCACCAGATCGTCGTCGCTTACCAGGCCAACGCGCGTAGCGGCAACCGGAAGCAGAAGGACCGCGAAGAGGTCAAGCACACCACGAAGAAACCGTGGCGTCAGAAGGGTACGGGCCGTGCTCGTGCCGGTATGTCCTCGTCGCCGCTGTGGCGCGGGGGCGGCCGTATCTTCCCGAACTCGCCGGAAGAGAACTTCAGCCAGAAGGTCAACAAGAAGATGTTCCGTGCCGGCATGCGCTCGATCTATTCGCAGCTGGCCCGGGAAGGTCGTATCAACGTGGTAGAGGGTTTCTCCGTCGACGCGCCCAAGACCAAGCTGCTGGCCGACAAGTTCAAGGCCATGGGTCTGGACTCGGTGCTGATCATCACCGACAACCTCGACGAAAACCTCTACCTGGCTTCGCGCAACCTGCCGCACGTGGCGGTTGTCGAGCCGCGCCACGCCGATCCGCTGTCGCTCGTGCACTACAAGAAGGTGCTGGTGACCAAGGCGGCCGTCGCGCAGATCGAGGAGTTGCTCAAATGACGCAAGTAGCCAAGAACGATCATCGTTTGATGCAGGTGCTGCTCGCGCCGGTGGTTTCCGAAAAGGCAACCCTGGTCGCCGACAAGAACGAACAAGTGGTGTTCGAAGTCGCTCGCGACGCCAACAAGGCGGAAGTGAAGGCGGCGGTCGAACTGCTGTTCAAGGTCGAGGTGCAGTCCGTTCAGATCCTGAACCAGAAGGGCAAGCAAAAGCGTTTCGGTCGCTTCATGGGTCGTCGCAACCATGTGAAGAAGGCCTACGTGTCGCTGAAGCCGGGTCAGGAAATCAATTTTGAAGCGGAGGCCAAGTAATCATGGCACTCGTCAAGACCAAGCCGACTTCCCCGGGTCGCCGCTCGATGGTGAAGGTTGTCAACCGCAACCTGCACAAGGGCGAACCGTACGCGCCGCTGCTGGAAAAGCAATTCCAGAAGTCGGGCCGTAACAACAATGGCCACATCACCACCCGTCACAAGGGCGGTGGCCACAAGCATCACTACCGTGTGGTCGACTTCAAGCGCAACGACAAGGACGGCATCCCCGCCAAGGTCGAGCGCCTGGAATACGATCCGAACCGCAGCGCCAACATCGCGCTGGTGCTGTTCGCCGACGGCGAGCGCCGCTACATCATCGCCACCAAGGGCATGGTTGCCGGCCAGCAGCTGATGAACGGCGCGGAAGCCCCGATCAAGGCCGGCAACAACCTGCCGATCCGCAACATCCCGGTCGGTACCACGATCAACAACGTGGAAATGCTGCCGGGCAAGGGCGCCCAGATCGCGCGTGCCGCCGGCGGTTCCGCCGTGCTGCTGGCTCGCGAAGGCGTCTACGCCCAGGTGCGTCTGCGCTCCGGTGAAGTGCGCCGCGTGCATATCGAATGCCGCGCCACCATCGGTGAAGTGGGCAACGAAGAGCACAGCCTGCGCGTGATCGGCAAGGCCGGCGCGACGCGCTGGCGCGGTATTCGCCCGACCGTCCGCGGCGTGGTGATGAACCCGATCGACCACCCGCACGGTGGTGGTGAAGGCCGTACCGCTGCTGGTCGCGATCCTGTGTCGCCGTGGGGCACCCCGACCAAGGGTTACCGCACCCGCAGCAACAAGCGCACTGCCAGCATGATCGTGCAGCGCCGCCACAAGCGTTAATCGGTAGGTAGGAGCTAAACACATGACTCGTTCTGCAAAAAAGGGTCCTTTCTGTGACGCCCACCTGCTGAAGAAGGTGGAAACGGCTGTCAGCGGCAAGGACAAGAAACCCATCAAGACGTGGTCGCGCCGCTCGACCATTCTGCCGGAGTTCATCGGCCTGACGATCGCCGTCCACAACGGCCGTCAACACGTGCCGGTGTACGTCACGGAAAACATGGTCGGCCACAAGCTCGGTGAATTTGCGCTGACGCGCACGTTCAAGGGCCACGCGGCTGACAAGAAAGCGAAGAGGTAAGGTGCCATCATGGAAGTGAAAGCGATTCATCGCGGTGCCCGCATCTCCGCCCAGAAGACGCGCCTGGTCGCCGACCAGATCCGTGGTCTGCCGATCGAGCGCGCGCTCAACATCCTGGCGTTCAGCCCGAAGAAGGCCGCCGGGATCGTGAAGAAGGTGGTCGAATCGGCCATCGCCAACGCCGAGCACAACGAAGGCGCCGACATCGACGAGCTGAAGGTCAAATCGATCTACGTCGACAAGGCAACCTCGCTCAAGCGCTTCACCGCACGGGCAAAGGGCCGCGGCAACCGCATCGAGAAACAAACCTGTCACATCACTGTGACGCTCGGCAACTAAGGAGTCACGATGGGACAGAAGATTCATCCGACTGGCTTCCGTCTGGCCGTCAGCCGTAACTGGGCTTCGCGTTGGTACGCCAACAACACGAAGTTCGCCGGCATGCTGAAGGAAGACATCGAAGTTCGCGACTTTCTGAAGAAGAAGCTCAAGAACGCTTCGGTGGGCCGCGTCGTCATCGAGCGCCCCGCCCGCAATGCCCGTCTCACCATCTACAGCTCGCGTCCGGGCGTGGTGATCGGCAAGAAGGGTGAGGACATCGAACTGCTGAAGGCCGAGCTGCAGCGTCGCATGGGCGTGCCCGTGCACGTGAACATCGAGGAAATCCGCAAGCCGGAAACCGATGCTCAGCTGATCGCCGACTCGATCACCCAGCAGCTCGAGCGCCGCATCATGTTCCGCCGCGCGATGAAGCGCGCGATGCAGAACGCGATGCGCCTGGGCGCCCAGGGCATCAAGATCATGAGCTCGGGCCGTCTGAACGGTATCGAAATCGCACGTACCGAGTGGTACCGCGAGGGCCGCGTGCCCCTGCACACCCTGCGTGCCGACATCGACTACGGCTTCTCCGAAGCGGAAACCACCTACGGCATCATCGGTGTCAAGGTGTGGGTCTACAAGGGTGATCACCTCGGCCGCAACGACGCGCCGGTGGTGGAAGAGCCGCAAGACGAACGTCGTCGTCGCCCGGGTCGTCCGGACGGTCGTCGTCGTGACGGTGAAGGCCGTCCGGGTGGCAACCGCCGCGGTGGCGCTGGTGCCGGTCGCCGCGCTGCGCCTGGCGCAGACGCGAAGAGTGGAGAATAACGATGCTGCAACCGAAGCGCAGAAAATATCGCAAGGAGCAGAAAGGCCGCAACACGGGTAAGGCTACCCGTGGCAACGCCGTGTCTTTCGGCGAATTCGGCCTGAAGGCAATGGGCCGTGGCCGTCTGACGGCTCGTCAGATCGAGTCGGCACGTCGTGCGATGACCCGCCACATCAAGCGTGGCGGCCGCATCTGGATCCGGATCTTCCCGGACAAGCCGATCTCGAAGAAGCCCGCCGAAGTCCGTATGGGTAACGGCAAGGGCAATCCGGAATACTACGTGGCTGAAATCCAGCCGGGCAAGATGCTGTACGAAATGGATGGCGTGAGCGAAGAGCTGGCGCGTGAGGCGTTCCGCCTCGCGGCGGCCAAGCTGCCGATCGCGACCAATTTCGTGGTGCGCCAGGTCGGGACGTAAGGAGAGCAGGGATGAAAGCATCCGAACTTCGCGGCAAGGACGCCGCAGGCCTGAACCAAGAGCTCTCCGAGCTCCTGAAGGCCCAATTTAGCCTGCGCATGCAAAAGGCCACCCAACAGCTGCAGAACACCAGCCAGCTGAAGAAGGTGCGCAAGGACATCGCGCGGGTGCATACCGTGCTGAACGAAAAGGCGAACTCGAAATGACTGAAACTGCACAAACGGAATCGTCGCTTCGCCGTACCCTGGTCGGCCGCGTGGTAAGCGACAAGATGGACAAGACCGTGACGGTCCTGGTCGAAAACCGTGTCAAGCACCCGCTGTATGGCAAGTACGTGCTGCGCTCGAAGAAGTACAAGGCGCATGACGAAGCCAACCAGTACAAGGAAGGCGACAAGGTCGAGATCCAGGAAGGCCGTCCGATCTCGCGGACCAAGTCCTGGGTCGTTTCCCGGCTGGTCGAAGCAGCGCGCGTCATCTAAGAACCAACAGGTTCTCGGTTGACTTGCAGGTCCAGGGTTATGTGCTATAATCCTGGACTTCCGCTTTATTGCGGCCGTCTCTTGTAACACCACCCGGGCGGTCCGTTAAAGCGAACCCCAGGCCTAGCGGCTCCTGACTTGTCACATCGTTCAGACCGCCTGGCACACCGACTTCAAGTTGATCAACCCAAACGGTGACTGGCGCAATGCCGGTGGCCGACGGGACCAAGACTGACCGGCGGGCGTACCTTTTTCGTGGGCCCGGTGGATTAAGTTGGGAAGACAAACACCATGATTCAGACAGAAAGCCGGCTCGAAGTGGCCGATAACACGGGTGCGCGCGAAGTGCTGTGCATCAAAGTGCTGGGTGGGTCCAAGCGCCGCTATGCGAGCGTAGGCGACATCATCAAGGTGACCGTCAAGGACGCAGCGCCGCGCGGTCGCGTGAAGAAGGGCGATATCTACAACGCCGTCGTGGTTCGCACCGCCAAGGGCGTGCGCCGCGCGGACGGTTCGCTCGTCAAGTTCGACGGCAATGCCGCTGTCCTGCTGAACAACAAGCTCGAGCCGATCGGCACCCGTATCTTCGGGCCGGTGACTCGTGAACTCCGTACCGAGCGCTTCATGAAGATCGTGTCGCTCGCACCGGAAGTGCTGTAAGGAGCCGCCATGAACAAGATTCGCAAAGGCGACGAGGTCATCGTCCTGACCGGCAAGGACAAGGGCAAGCGCGGCAAGGTCCAGGCCGTGCTGGGCGACAAGGTCGCCGTCGAGGGCGTGAACGTCGCGAAGAAGCACGCACGTCCGAACCCGATGCTGGGCACGACCGGTGGCGTGATCGACAAGGTCATGCCCCTGCATATTTCCAACGTTGCGCTCGTGGATGCCAATGGCAAGCCGTCGCGCGTCGGCATCAAGCTGGTGGAAGGCAAGCGCGTGCGCGTGCTCAAGACCACCGGCGCCGTCGTCGCCGCTTGATTCTGGGCACGGATAGGAGTTGAGCATGGCAGCACGTCTGCAAGAGCAGTACAAAGAACAGGTCGTTCCGGCCCTGATGAAGAAGTTCGGCTACAAGTCGGTCATGGAGGTGCCCCGCATCACCAAGATCACGCTGAACATGGGTCTGGGCGAAGCCATCAATGACAAGAAGGTCATCGAGCTGGCAGTGGGCGACCTGACCAAGATCGCTGGTCAGAAGCCGGTCGTGACGAAGGCCCGCAAGGCCATCGCCGGCTTCAAGATTCGCCAGGGCTATCCCATCGGTGCGATGGTGACCCTGCGTGGCGAACGGATGTGGGAATTCCTCGACCGTTTCGTCACCGTGGCCCTGCCGCGCGTGCGCGATTTCCGTGGTGTGTCCGGCAAGTCGTTCGACGGCCGTGGCAACTACAACATCGGTGTGAAAGAGCAGATCATCTTCCCCGAAATCGAGTACGACAAGATCGACGCGCTGCGCGGTCTGAACATCAGCATCACGACGACGGCGAAGAATGACGAGGAAGCCAAGGAGCTCCTCGCCGCATTCAAGTTCCCGTTCCGCAATTAAGGGGTAACCGTGGCTAAATTGGCTCTGATTGAACGTGAGAAGAAGCGCGCGAAGCTCGCGGCGAAGTACGCCGAGAAGCGCGCTGCCCTCAAGGCCATTATCGACGACCAAGCGAAGTCGGAAGAAGAGCGTTACGAAGCGCGCCTGGAGCTGCAACAGCTGCCGCGCAACGCCAATCCGACCCGCCAGCGCAATCGCTGCGCGATCACCGGTCGTCCCCGCGGTACCTTCCGCAAGTTTGGCCTGGCGCGTAACAAGATCCGCGAGATCGCCTTCAAGGGCGAAATTCCGGGTCTGACGAAAGCCAGCTGGTAATTACGCACAGGCTACAGGAGAAACAGTATGAGCATGAGCGATCCTATCGCCGATATGCTGACGCGCATCCGCAACGCCCAGGGCGTGCAGAAGGCGTCGGTTGTCATGCCGTCGTCGAAGCTGAAAGTGGCGATCGCCAAGGTCCTGAAGGACGAAGGCTATATCGACGACTACGCTGTCGCCGAGGAAGGCGGCAAGGCACAACTGACCATCGGTCTGAAGTACTACGCCGGCCGTCCGGTGATCGAGCGCATCGAACGCGTGTCGAAGCCCGGTCTGCGCGTGTACAAGGGCCGCAGCGAAATCCCGCAAGTGATGAACGGCCTGGGCGTCGCGATCATCTCGACCCCCAAGGGTCTGATGACCGATCGCGCGGCACGTGCCACGGGCGTGGGCGGCGAAGTCATCTGCTACGTCGCGTAAGGAGTAACCATGTCCCGTGTAGGTAAGGCTCCCATCGCGCTGCCGAAAGGCGCGGAAGTGAATGTGGCGGCCGGCGTGCTCACCGTCAAGGGCCCGCTCGGTACGCTGTCCCAGCCGATTCACAGCCTGGTCAAGGTCAACGTCGAGAACGACACTCTGACCTTCGCCGCCGCTGACGAATCGCGCGAAGCAAACGCTCTGCAGGGCACCATGCGTGCTCTGGTGGCCAATATGGTCAAGGGCGTGACCACCGGTTTCGAGCGCAAGCTGACCCTGGTAGGCGTGGGCTATCGTGCCCAGCTGCAAGGCGCTGCGCTGAAGCTCCAGCTTGGTTTCTCGCACGACGTGATCCATGAGATGCCGGAAGGCGTGAAGGCGGAAACGCCGACGCAGACCGAGATCATCATCAAGGGTGCGGACAAGCAGAAAGTCGGTCAGGTTGCCGCGGAAGTCCGCGCGTACCGTCCGCCCGAGCCCTACAAGGGCAAGGGTGTTCGCTACGCAGACGAGCGCGTCATCCTGAAGGAAACCAAGAAGAAGTAAGGGGTGCAGTGATGAACAAGAAAGACGCTCGTTTGCGCCGTGCACGTCAGACCCGCGCCAAGATTGCCGAGCTGAAGGTCAATCGTCTGACTGTGTTCCGTACGAATACGCATATTTACGCTCAGGTCTACTCGCCGTGCGGCACCCAGGTGGTGGCGTCGGCTTCGACCGTCGAAGCAGAAGTGCGCAAGGAACTGGCCGGCAGCGGTGCCACCACCGCTGCTGCCACCGTGGTCGGCAAGCGCATCGCCGAGAAGGCGAAGGCTGCCGGCGTGGAAACCGTCGCGTTCGATCGCGCCGGCTTCCGCTTCCACGGTCGCGTGAAGGCCCTGGCTGACGCTGCCCGCGAAGCCGGCCTCAAGTTCTAAGCGCTTAAGAGAGATACGTCATGGCAAAGATGCAAGCAAAAGTCCAGCAGGACGAACGCGACGACGGCCTCCGCGAGAAGATGATCTCGGTCAACCGCGTCACCAAGGTGGTGAAGGGCGGCCGGATCCTCGGTTTCGCTGCGCTGACCGTGGTCGGTGACGGCGATGGCCGCATCGGCATGGGCAAGGGCAAGGCGAAGGAAGTGCCGGTGGCCGTGCAGAAGGCAATGGACGAAGCCCGTCGCAAGATGGTCAAGGTCCCGCTGAAGAACGGCACGCTGCAGCACGAAGTCGTTGGCAAGCACGGCGCCGCCAAGGTGCTGATGATGCCGGCGAAGGAAGGTACCGGCGTGATCGCCGGCGGCCCGATGCGCGCGATCTTCGAGGTGATGGGCGTGACCAACGTGGTCACCAAGTCGCACGGCTCGACCAACCCGTACAACATGGTTCGCGCCACGCTGGACGGTCTGCAGAAGATGAGCACGCCGGGCGAAATCGCCGCCAAGCGTGGCAAGTCTGTCGAAGACATCCTCGGTTAAGGCAGGTGAACGAAATGTCGCAGAAAACCGTAAAAGTGCAACTCGTGCGCAGCCTGATCGGCACGCGCGAGGATCATCGCGCCACCGTTCGTGGTCTTGGCCTGCGCCGCCTCAACTCGGTGTCGGAACTGCAGGATACGCCGGCCGTGCGCGGCATGATCAACAAGGTCTCGTACCTGGTGAAGGTCATCGGCTGAGCCTGGACCAAGATCGGGATATGGAGAGCAATATGCAACTGAACAACCTGAAACCGGCCGCCGGTTCGAAGCACGCCAAGCGTCGCGTCGGCCGCGGTATCGGCTCCGGCCTGGGCAAGACCGCCGGTCGCGGTCACAAGGGTCAGAAGTCGCGTTCGGGCGGCTTCCACAAGGTGGGCTTCGAAGGCGGCCAGATGCCGCTGTACCGTCGTCTGCCGAAGCGCGGCTTCACGTCGCTGACCAAGGCGTTCACCGCCGAAGTCACGCTGCGTGATCTGGAGCGCCTGGAAGCGGCCGAAGTCGACCTGCTGGTTCTGAAGCAGGCCGGTCTGGTCAGCGACCTGGTCAAGAGCGCCAAGGTCATCAAGGCCGGCGAGCTGACCCGCAAGGTGACGATCAAGGGTCTGGGCGCCACCGCTGGCGCCAAGGCAGCGATCGAAGCCGCGGGCGGTCAGATCGCGGAGTAAGTAAGCAGATTTCGCAGCATAGGCGAGTCACAAGTCGGAGCATCGTTTGGCCACGGCGAAACCCAATGCAAGCGCACAGGCCAGGAACACGGCGAAGTACGGCGATCTCAAGCGCCGGCTGATGTTCCTGGTGCTGGCCCTGATCGTCTACCGCATCGGTGCGCATATTCCGGTGCCGGGAATCGATCCGGAGCAACTGGCGCAGCTGTTCCAGAGTCAGTCGGGTGGCATCCTCGGGATGTTCAACCTGTTCTCGGGAGGCGCGCTGTCGCGCTTCACCGTGTTCGCGCTCGGCATCATGCCGTACATCTCGGCGTCGATCATCATGCAGTTGCTGACGATCGTGCTGCCGCAGCTGGAATCGCTGAAGAAGGAAGGGCAGGCCGGACAGCGGAAGATCACCCAGTACACCCGTTACGGGACCGTGCTGCTGGCGACCTTCCAGGCGTTCTCGATCGCGGTCGCGCTCGAGTCGCAACCGGGCCTGGTGATCGACCCCGGCATGATGTTCCGCGCTACCGCGGTGATCACGCTGGTGACCGGCACGATGTTCCTGATGTGGCTGGGTGAGCAGATCACCGAGCGCGGACTGGGCAACGGCATCTCGATCATCATCTTCGGCGGTATCGCGGCGGGCTTGCCCAATGCGATCGGCGGGCTGTTCGAACTGGTTCGTACCGGCTCGATGAGCATCATCGCGGCGATCTTCATCGTGGCGATCGTGATCGCGGTGACGTTCGCGGTGGTGTTCGTCGAACGCGGCCAGCGCAAGATCCTGGTGAACTATGCCAAGCGTCAGGTCGGCAACAAGGTGTACGGCGGCCAGTCGTCGCACCTGCCGCTGAAGCTGAACATGGCAGGGGTGATTCCGCCGATCTTCGCATCGTCGATCATCCTGTTCCCGGCGACGATCGCGGGCTGGTTCACGTCGGATTCGACCGGCGCCGTGGGCAGGTTCATCAAGGACCTGGCCGCGACCCTGTCGCCCGGCCAACCGGTGTACATCCTGCTCTATGCTGCGGCAATCGTGTTCTTCTGCTTCTTCTATACGGCGTTGGTGTACAACAGCCGGGAAGTCGCGGACAACCTGAAGAAAAGCGGTGCCTTCATTCCGGGCATCCGTCCTGGCGAGCAGACGACGCGCTATATCGACAAGATTCTGGTGCGACTGACGCTGGCTGGTGCGATCTACATCACACTGGTCTGCCTGTTGCCGGAATTCCTGGTGCTGCGCTGGAACGTGCCGTTCTATTTCGGCGGAACTTCGCTACTGATCATCGTGGTCGTCACGATGGACTTCATGGCCCAGGTTCAGTCCTATGTCATGTCGCAGCAGTACGAGTCGTTGCTGAAGAAGGCCAATTTCAAAGGTAACCTGACTTTGCGCTGAGCCGGGTCAGGACAGGCTAGGTATGGCTAAAGACGACGTCATCCAGATGCAGGGTGAGGTAATCGAAAACCTGCCCAATGCGACCTTCAGGGTGAAGCTGGAAAATGGCCATGTCGTACTGGGCCATATCTCCGGGAAGATGCGGATGCACTACATCCGCATCCTGCCGGGGGACAAAGTTACGGTCGAATTGACGCCATACGATCTGTCACGCGCGCGCATCGTCTTCCGGACGAAGTGAGCCGAAACAGGAATTGAAGGAAGAGGAAAATCATGAAAGTGCTGGCTTCTGTTAAGCGCATTTGCCGCAACTGCAAAGTTATCAAGCGCAACGGTGTCGTGCGCGTGATCTGCTCGTCGGATCCCCGCCACAAGCAACGCCAAGGCTAATCGTAAAGAGGATTGACGAATGGCACGTATCGCAGGGGTTAACATCCCGAATCACAAGCATACCGAGATCGGCCTGACGGCGATTTACGGTATCGGCCGCTCGCGCGCTCGCAAGATTTGCGAGGCCACTGGCGTTCCTTTTGACAAGAAGGTCAAGGATCTGACCGACGCCGACCTGGAAAAGCTTCGTGACGAAGTGGGCAAGGTCACGGTCGAGGGTGACCTGCGTCGTGAAACCACGATGAACATCAAGCGTCTGATGGACCTTGGTTGCTATCGTGGCCTGCGTCACCGCCGCGGCCTGCCGCTGCGTGGCCAGCGCACCCGCACCAACGCCCGTACCCGCAAGGGTCCGCGTAAGGCCGGCGTGGCTCTGAAGAAGTAACGCCCAAGGCAGAGGAAGATAACTAATGGCAAAAGGTCCGAACAACGCCGCCCAGCGCGCGCGTAAGAAGGTCAAGAAGAACGTCGCCGACGGCATCGCGCACGTCCACGCCTCGTTCAACAACACGATCATCACGATCACCGACCGTCAGGGCAATGCCCTGTCGTGGGCGACCTCGGGTGGCCAGGGCTTCAAGGGTTCGCGCAAGTCGACCCCGTTCGCAGCCCAGGTTGCTGCCGAGAACGCCGGCCGCGTCGCGCAAGACCAGGGCATCAAGAACCTGGAAGTGCGCATCAAGGGCCCGGGCCCGGGCCGTGAATCGGCTGTGCGCGCGCTGAACGCGCTGGGCATCAAGATCGCCGTGATCGAAGACGTCACGCCGGTGCCGCACAACGGCTGCCGTCCGCCGAAGCGCCGCCGTATCTAAGCGCCAGGCATCGCCGGACCCGCGTCGGATTTTCCGGGCGCGGGTCCTGTCGTTCTTGTTGTGATAGAATGCCGCGTTTTGTCGGCGAGGCATCCGCGCCAGCGGCTGCTGCCGGACAGATCGTCGGAATTCCGTGCGAATTCATTGTGTGGCGCGCAGCCGTTCGGCCGCGCGCGTTGGATAAGCCCACCGTTCGCCGTCACCGCCCCTCAAGGCGGATGCAGCAGGCGGACTCGCGGCGCGTCGATCCTGGCGCCGCGATCGAATCAGTAAGGAAGATAAAGTGGCACGTTATACCGGCCCGAAGGCCAAACTTTCCCGCCGTGAAGGCACCGACCTGTTCCTGAAGAGCGCGCGCCGCTCGCTCGCCGACAAGTGCAAGCTGGACAGCAAGCCGGGCCAGCACGGCCGTACCTCGGGCGCCCGTACCTCCGACTACGGCACCCAGCTGCGTGAAAAGCAGAAGGTCAAGCGCATCTACGGCGTGCTCGAGCGCCAGTTCCGCCGCTACTTTGCCGAGGCCGACCGCCGCAAGGGCAATACCGGCGAAAACCTGCTCCAGCTGCTGGAAACCCGCCTGGACAACGTCGTGTACCGGATGGGCTTCGGCTCGACCCGTGCCGAAGCGCGCCAGCTGGTGTCGCACAAGGCGATCCTGGTCAACGGCCAGACCCTGAACGTGCCGTCGGCGCAGATCAAGGTCGGTGACGTGGTGTCGATCCGCGAACAGGCCAAGAAGCAGGCTCGTATCGCCGAGTCGCTGTCGCTGGCCGAGCAGTCGGGTTTCCCGAGCTGGGTGGCCGTCGATGCCAAGAAGTTCGAAGGCACGTTCAAGCAAGTGCCGGATCGCGCCGATATCTCGGGCGACATCAACGAGAGCCTGATCGTCGAATTGTATTCGCGTTAATCGCCCGGACCCGTTCGCCTACAACGGCCGCGGCTTGCGATTTCTCGTCGAGCTCCATCTTCAGCCCGGCGCGCTTCGGCGCGCCGGGCTTATTGCCCATCGTACGATGGGTTTTTTCGGGTTCCAGAACTCAGCCTTATCGGTGTAACGAGCCGAGGGTATTGAAAAGGACAACCTAATGCAAACAGCACTCCTCAAGCCAAAAATCATCGCCGTCGAGCCGCTGGGCGATCATCACGCCAAAGTCGTGATGGAGCCGTTCGAGCGCGGCTACGGCCATACGCTCGGTAACGCCCTGCGTCGCGTGCTGCTGTCGTCGATGGTCGGCTATGCCCCGACCGAAGTGACGATCGCTGGGGTGGTCCACGAATATTCCACCATCGACGGCGTGCAGGAAGACGTCGTCAACCTGCTGCTGAACCTGAAGGGCGTCGTCTTCAAGCTGCACAACCGCGACGAAGTCACGGTGTCGCTGCGCAAGGAAGGCGAAGGCGTGGTGACGGCCGCCGATATCGAGCTGCCGCACGATGTCGAGATCATCAATCCCGGCCACGTGATCGCCCATCTGTCGGCCGGCGGCAAGCTGGACATGCAGATCAAGGTCGAACAGGGCCGCGGCTATGTGCCGGGCAACGTTCGCAAGTTCGGCGACGAGTCGAACAAGGTGATCGGCCGCATCGTGCTGGACGCCTCGTTCTCGCCGGTGCGCCGCGTCTCGTACGCGGTCGAGTCGGCCCGTGTCGAGCAGCGTACCGACCTGGACAAGCTGGTGATGAACATCGAAACCGACGGCGTGATCTCGCCCGAGGAAGCGATCCGTCAATCGGCCCGCATCCTGGTCGACCAGCTGTCCGTGTTCGCCGCGCTGGAAGGCACCGAGTCGTCGGCGGAAGCCGCTTCGAGCCGCGCGCCGCAGATCGATCCGATCCTGCTGCGTCCGGTCGACGACCTGGAGCTGACGGTGCGCTCGGCCAACTGCCTGAAGGCCGAGAACATCTACTACATCGGCGACCTGATCCAGCGTACCGAGAACGAGCTGCTGAAGACCCCGAACCTGGGTCGCAAGTCGCTTAACGAGATCAAGGAAGTCCTCGCTTCGCGTGGCCTGACGCTCGGCATGAAGCTCGAGAACTGGCCGCCCGCAGGCCTGGAGAAGTAATCTGCGCGGCGGGCGCCAGCCGGCGTCCGCTGCCAGTCCCTGCCGCCCGGCCAGCGATGGCCAGTCGGCGCAAACCGACTACCGGCCCGCGCCGGCGCGCTCCCGACGGGAATGCGCTGGCGATAGAAGAGCTGGTCAAACACTGATCTAGAAAGGAATCATCATGCGTCACCGTCATGGTTTGCGGAAACTGAACCGCACCTCGTCGCACCGTCTCGCGATGCTGCGCAACATGTCCAACTCGCTGTTCCAGCACGAGCTGATCAAGACCACGCTGCCGAAGGCCAAGGAACTGCGCAAGGTCGTCGAGCCGCTGATCACGCTGGCCAAGAAGGACACCGTCGCCAACCGCCGTCTGGCTTTCGCCCGCCTGCGCGACCGCGACATGGTCACCAAGCTGTTCAACGAACTGGGCCCGCGCTACGCCACCCGTCCGGGCGGCTACACCCGCATCCTGAAGTTCGGCTTCCGTCAGGGCGACAACGCGCCGATGGCGCTGGTCGAGCTGGTCGATCGTCCCGAAGTGACCGAGGCCCCGGCCGAGGAAGCTGCGGAGTAAGACCTTCGCCCCTTCGCCGATCCGACGCGGCGGCCGCCACGGGCGCCGCGGATTGGCGAACCGCTTACAATCGAGCCAGGCAATTGCCTGGCTCTTTTGTTTTTGGGCCGGCGTCATGCAGGAGCGATATCGATGGACGCATCGCAGGTATTGGTGGTGATCACCACGCTGCCGGACGAGGACAGTGCCGCCGCGCTGACCCGCGCGCTGCTGGAGGCCCGGGTGGCCGCGTGCGTGAACCGTTTGCCGGCATGCGAGTCGCAGTACTGGTGGCAAGGGGCGGTCGAGACGGCGCGCGAATTGCCGCTGCTGATCAAGACCACGCGGGCGCGCTACGACGCGCTCGAAGCCGTCATCCGCCAGCACCATCCCTACGATGTGCCCGAGATCGTCGCGCTGCCGGTCGCAGCGGGCCTGCCGGCCTATCTCGACTGGGTACGCGAGCAGACGGCAGGGCCGGACGGCGGCGCGTGAGCCGGCCGCAGGACAGGTCAGGGAAAGACGCGGCGGGACGCCGCCGAACGTAGAGAGATAGGGCAACCGCATAACGCAGGCGTATAGCGCAACCGCATAGTGCAACCGCATGGCGCAACGACCTGGCGCTGCGGCATAGCGCAAACGCAAAGCGCAACGACACAGCGCAACGACATAACGAATAACAGCAGGAACCGACGATGGGCAGCAGCTTGGGGTCGATGGACATGGTCACGGGGCAGGGCGCTCAGCGCTCGCAGCATTCGCAGGGCCTGCGAAGCTGGCAAGGCTGGCAAGCCTGGCAATCGCTGGCCGCGATCGCCCTGGCGATGCTCGCCGTTTGCCTGTGCCTCGGCGCCGGCCCGGCCCGCGCGGCCGACCAGGACGACTTCCTGCCGCCGGAGCAGGCCTTCCGCTTCGCCGCGCGCACCATCGACCCGCGCACCGTCGAGGTCCGCTTCGATGTCGCGCCGGGCTACTACCTCTACCGCGAACGCTTCGCCTTCGCCGCGCAACCGGCGCAGGTCAAGCTCGGCGCGCCCGACCTGCCCGCCGGCAAGGTCAAGTTCGACGAGACCTTCGGCAAGGAGATGGAGACCTACCGCGACACGGTGACGATCCGCGTGCCGGTCGAGTCCGCGCCGGCCGACGGCAAATGGACGCTGATCGTGACCTCGCAGGGCTGCGCCGACAAGGGCCTGTGCTATCCGCCGATGGAGAGCGTGTACGAGGTTGGCGGCGCCGGCATCGGCGCGCTGCTCGGCGGCCGCTCCAATGCGACGCCGGCCAACGCGACATCAACCAACGCGACGCCGGCCAACGCCACATCAACCAACGCCACCTCCGCCATCGCCGCCGCCACGCCGCTGCCCGCCGGCACCGGAACCCGTAGCGCCGCCGCGCAGGCCGACCCCGGCAAGGCCATCGACGACAGCGGCCGCATCGCCGCGACGCTCGCCGGCGGCCACCTGCTGACGATCGTCGCGCTGTTCTTCGGCCTCGGCCTGCTGCTGACCTTCACCCCTTGCGTGCTGCCGATGGTGCCGATCCTGTCGTCGATCGTGGTCGGCGAGCATCTGCATCGCGGCCGCGCCTTCGTCGTGTCGCTGGCCTATGTGCTCGGCATGGCGGTGGTCTACACCGCGGTCGGCGTCGCCGCCGGGCTGATCGGCGAAGGGCTGGCGGCAACGCTGCAAAAGCCCTGGGTGCTGGCGCTGTTTGCCGCGCTGATGGTCGCGCTGGCCCTGTCGATGTTCGGCCTCTACGAACTGCAACTGCCGCAGCGCTGGCAGACGCGCCTGACCGACTCCGCCAATCGCCGCCCCGGCGGCCAGATCGCCGGCGCCGCCGCGATGGGCGCGATCTCGGCGCTGATCGTCGGTCCCTGCGTGACCGCGCCGCTGGCCGGTGCGCTGGCCTATATCGCGCAGAGTGGCGACGCCTGGACCGGCGGCGCCGCGCTGTTCTCGATGGCGATCGGCATGGGCGTGCCGCTGCTGCTGGTCGGCGTCGGCGCCGGCAACCTGCTGCCGCGCGCGGGCCGCTGGATGGAGGCGACCAAGCGCGTGTTCGGCTTCCTGCTGCTCGGCGTCGCGCTGTGGATGATCGGGCCGGTGCTGCCAGCCTGGCTGTCGATGCTGGGCTGGGCGACGCTGCTGCTGGTCGGCGCGGTGTTCCTGCGCGCCTTCGACGGCCTGGGCGCGGACCCGCATCCGGTGGCGCGGCTGGGCAAGGGGCTCGGCGTGCTGTCCGCGCTGGCGGGCGCGATCCTGCTGGTGGGCCTCGCCTCGGGCAGCCGCAATCCGCTGCAGCCGCTGTCGCATCTGGTGGCGGGCGTGCGCGACGGTGCGCCGGCGGCCGAGGCGGTGCGCTTCGAGCGGATCCGCTCGGTGGCCGAGCTCGATGCCCGCATCGCGCAGGCCAGCGCCGCCGGCAAGCCGGTGCTGCTGGACTTCTATGCGGACTGGTGCGTCAGTTGCAAGGAGATGGAGCGCTTCACCTTCAGCGACCCGCGCGTGCAGGCGCGGCTGGCCGACGTGGTGATGCTGCAGGCCGACGTGACCGCCAACAACGCCGACGACAAGGCCCTGCTGAAGCGCTTCGGCCTGTTCGGCCCACCGGGCATCATCCTGTTCGGCGACGACGGGCGCGAGCTGCCGGTGCGGGTGATCGGCTATCAGGCGGCGGGACGCTTCCTGGCGAGCCTGGAACGCGCGTTCGGGCCGGCGGGCGCCTGACGCAAAGACGGGCCCAAAGCTGGGCCCAAAGCTGAGCCCAAAGCTGAGCCCAAAGCTGAGCCCAAAGCCGGGGCCGGCCAGCCGCCCCGAATCACTCCCGCCACAACCAGCGGCCGACCGCCCACATCGCGCCGATTCCCACCACCACCGCACCCATCAGCGAGATCGACCACCAGAAACCGCTGGGCTCCTGCAGCCACGGCATGCGCTCGAAGTTCATGCCGAACACGCCGGTGATCAGCGTCAGCGGCATGAACAGCGCGGTGATCATCGTCAGCATCCGCATGGTGCGGTTGGTCCGGTGCGCGACCGCCGAGAAGTGGATCTGCACCGCGGATTCGATCGAATCCTCGAGGCGCCGCGCATGCGCCAGCACGCGGAGGATGTGTTCCATCACGTCGTTGATTCGCACCAGCAGCACTTCGTCGCGATCGTTGGCAGTGGCGCCGGCCGGGTCGCTGTAGGTGTTGTCGAGCAGGCTGTCGCGGAATTCCTGCAGCGCGTCGCGCTGTTCCTCGCACAGATGTTCCAGCCGGCGCAGCTGGATGCGCGCATCGAGCAGGCCCTCCCAGCTGGAAAAGCCGCTGCGCGCATTGAGCAGCGCACGCTGCCAGCGGTCGAGTTGGCGCGTCAGCGGCGCGCGCAGTTCGAGATAGCGGTCGACCATCGCGTTCAGCAGCCGCAGCATCAGGTCCTCGGGACGCGTCGGCGGACGGATGCCGTGCACCAGCGCCGTGCCGCCATTGGTGCGGACCTCGGGCCGAGGCCCGCGCGTCAGCTCGAGCAGCCGCTGGCGGACCTGCTCGATCGTGCGCGACTGCCCGGGCCGCACGGTGGCCAGCACGTGGTCGAACACGAAGAACGTCACCGGCTGCGTGTCGATGCGGGCGAGCGCGGGCAGGAAGCCGGGCGGATGGCGGCGCGGCTTTGTTGCCGGGGCCGAGGCGCCGGAGGGACCGGCGGTGCCCGCCGCCCCCGTCGCCGCCGACGTCCCCGATGTCCGCGCCGCGGTGTCCGCTCCGCCGTTGTGCGGCGCGCGACTGTTGCCGGCACCCGTGCCGGCGTCGCTCGCATTGCCGCCCACCGCCGCCGGTCCCTCGCTGCCGGCCTCGGCAATCAGCCGGCTGGTCTCGAACGTCAGCTTGCGGAAGATCACCATGTCGTAGGCATGCGTCGTATCGAAGAACGACGGATGCGCGGCATTGGTGGCGTCGGCCAGATGCAGGTCCAGCACCGGTGCGCCGGTCAGCGTCTGCAGGTTGTCGCGCCAGGCCGACGGCGCCGCGCTGACTTCGGCGAGCGTGCAGTCGACCCAGACGAAGCGCGGCGCGGCCTGTTCGGCGAGAAAGGCGCGCGCGGCCTCGAGCGAATCGAGCGGATGGACCTGGCTGGCGGAAAAACCGAGCAGCTGCATGCGCGAGGGATCAGCGCGCCAGCAGGCGGGCGGCGTCGAGGGCGAAATAGGTCAGGATGCCGTCGGCACCGGCGCGGCGGAACGCCAGCAGCGATTCCATCATGACCTTGTCGTGGTCGAGCCAGCCGTTCTGCGCGGCCGCCTTCAGCATCGCGTACTCGCCGCTGACCTGGTAGACGTAGGTCGGGAAGCGGAACTCGTCCTTGACACGCCGGACGATGTCCAGATACGGCATGCCGGGCTTGACCATCACCATGTCGGCGCCTTCCATGATGTCCTGCGCGACTTCGCGCAGCGCCTCGTCGGTGTTGGCCGGATCCATCTGGTAGGTCATCTTGTTGCCCTTGCCCAGATTGGCGGCCGAGCCCACCGCGTCGCGGAAGGGGCCATAGAACGCCGACGCGTACTTGGCCGAGTACGCCATGATGCGGGTGTGGATGTGGCCGGCATCCTCGAGCGCATTGCGCACGGCACCGATGCGGCCGTCCATCATGTCCGACGGCGCGACGATGTCGACGCCGGCCGCGGCCTGCGTCAGCGCCTGGCGCACCAGGATCTCGACGGTCTCCTCGTTCAGCACGTAGCCGTCGGCATCGAGCACGCCGTCCTGGCCGTGGCTGGTGTACGGGTCGAGCGCGACGTCGGTCAGCACGCCCAGTTCGGGGAAGCGGTCCTTCAGCGCGCGCACCGCGCGCGGGATCAGTCCGTCGTCGCGGGTCGCCTCGATGCCGTCGGGCGTCTTCAGCGAGGGATCGATGACCGGGAACAGCGCGATCACCGGGATGCCCAGCTGCACGCATTGCTCGGCCACCGGCAGCAGCAGGTCCACCGACACGCGCTCGACGCCCGGCATCGAGGCGACGGTCTGGCGCTGGCCCTGTCCGTCGAGCACGAACACGGGGTAGATCAGGTTGTCCGGCGACAGGCGGTGCTCGCGCATCAGCCGGCGCGAGAAGTCGTCACGGCGCATGCGGCGGGGGCGGAATTCGGGGAAGGTCGACATGGTGGGATCGTCAGTCAGGGGGACGGCGGAGCGCGGCCGGCCACGATACCTGGGCGATCGCAGCGTCACGGCGAAGGGACCGGATGTGGCAGGGGCTTGGCCTGCCGGGCGGCGGCGTCCCGCGTCCAATAAAAAACTAAACTTTTGTGCGTGCCCGCTATCATACTCGCGGACCCTTTGCGTTGCGCCCCGTGCGTGGCGCGAGGTCCCCCGCTACTCCTCCCTGAGCGGGTACCCGCCTCGCGGCGGGAATATTCCCCCCCGTTGCTTGCAGCGGGGTTTTTTTTGCGCGCTCGCTTACGACGGGGTGCCGTCGCCGCCCGGCTTGCGGTCGGACTCGCCGGGAGGCGTGCTGTCCGGCGCGTCGTCGCCGGCGGCCTCCGGCGCTGCATCGTCCGTTGGCGATGCAGCGGCCGCCGGTGCATCGTTGGTCGCCGGCGCCGCGGCAGGCTGCGCCTCGGGCAGCCCCAGCCATCCGGCGATATGGCGCTGCGCCTCCTCGATGCCGCGGCGCTTCAGGCTCGAGAACAACTGCGCGGTCAGCAAGGGCGGGTTCTCCAGCTGGGATGCATAGTCCGCCAGCACGCGGCGCGTCTCGCGCAGCGCCAGCGCATTCTCGCTGCTGGTTAGCTTGTCCGCCTTGGTCAGCAGCACATGGATCGGCTTGCCGGTGGGCAGAAACCACTCGACCATCTGGCAATCGAGATCGGTGAAGGGCCGGCGCGCATCCATCATGATCACCAGCCCGGCCAACTGCTGCCGGGCCTGCACGTAGTCGCTCAGCAGCGATTGCCAGTGGTACTTGGCCGAGCCCGACACCTGTGCGTAGCCGTAGCCCGGCAGGTCGACCAGGAAGGCCAGCGGATCGGGTGCCTTGACCGGCGCCACTGCAAAGAAATTGATGTGCTGCGTGCGGCCGGGGGTCTTGGACGAGAACGCCAGCCGCTTCTGGTTGCACAGCACGTTGATGGCGGTCGACTTGCCCGCATTGGACCGTCCGGCAAAGGCGACCTCGGGCACGGCGGTGGCCGGCAGGTCGCGCAGATGGTTGACGGTGGTGAAGAAGCGGGCCTGGTGTAGGAGAGACATGAGGGAGAGGCAGGGTCGGGGAGGCCCGCGCGGGAGTGCGCCAAGCGTCTATCCGAGAAGCGATTTATTGTACAATACCGCGGTTAACGGCCTCCCGGCCGGGTGGCGTTCGACGTTCTTTTGGCCTTGTTGGCGGCCGGCATGACCTGATATTGCCGGCCGGCAGTGGTCTGCCAACGGGTCTGTCCCGTCTTTTCGCCCCAATGCGCGTCCTCACCGCAGGCCGGAGGCTGACCGGCACGCGATAGCGAATTCAAAACAATTCAGACAAGGTGTGCGAATGAATGGCATTGCGAAACTTGTGGCTGTCGTAGCACTGGCCTTGCCGGCAACGGCCTTCACGGGTCTGGCCTCGGCCGCCGAGCAAGCCGCCGTCAAGGCGGACCCGGCCAAGGGCGAGACCCTCTACACGCAGGGCGCGCCGGATCGCAATGTTCCCGCCTGTCTGAGCTGCCACGGCGCCAACGGCAACAGCGGCGCCGCGGTCAATCCGAAGCTGGCCGCGCAGCATCCCGAATACAGCGACAAGCAGCTGGCCGACTTCAAGGCCAAGGTGCGCAACAACCCGATCATGACGCCGATCGCCTCGCAGTTGACCGCCCAGGAAATGCGCGACGTCGGCGCCTACCTGGCCCGCCAGACGCTCAAGCCCGCCAGCGCGAAGAACAAGGACACGATCGAGCTGGGCCAGAAGATCTACCGCGCCGGCATCGCCAACAAGGGCGTTCCCGCCTGCGCGGCCTGCCATGGGCCGGCCGGCGCCGGCATCCCGGCGCAGTATCCGCGCATCGGCGGCCAGTTCTCCGAGTACACCGAGGCCCAGCTGGTGGCCTTCCGCCAGGGCGGCCGCAAGAACAACGCGGTGATGGCCGAGGTCGCGGCGCGGATGTCCGATGCCGAGATCAAGGCGGTGGCGGACTACGTCGCCGGCCTGCGCTAAGCTCACCGGTAGCCCCGGGCCGGCCGGCCCTCGCCGGCGCGGTGCGGGGGCGCAACCAACCGGACCGGCGATAATCGAAGAGGGTGGCCCGCGTCAGCGCGCCTCCCTCTTTGTCTTTTGCGCCCCGCGCCTTCAGCCTTTCCTGCCATGCCGACCGCTTCCACTTCGGGCCTGCGCCTGAAGACCCCCCACCGCCTGCTGCGCGATACCGTCGAGCTGGTCTCGTCGATGCGCTTTGCGATCGCGCTGCTGTCGGTGATCGCGATCGCCAGCGTGATCGGCACCGTGCTCAAGCAGAACGAGCCGTACGCCAACTACGTGAACCAGTTCGGCCCGTTCTGGGCCGAGCTGTTCCACGCGCTATCGCTGCAGAAGGTCTACGGCTCGTGGTGGTTCCTGCTGATCCTGGCCTTCCTGGTGGTGTCGACCTCGCTGTGCCTGGTCCGCAATGCGCCGAAGATGGTGGCCGACATGCGCTCGTGGAAGGACCATGTGCGCGAGCGCAGCCTGCGCGCCTTCCACCACCGCGTCGAGTTCGATGCCGCGCCGTCGCGCGCCGGCGCGGTGCAGCGCCTGGGCGCGCTGCTGGCCAACCGTGGCTATCGCGTGCGCCAGGTCGAGCACGACGGCGCCACGCTGCTGGCGGCCAAGGCCGGCGCGGCCAACAAGCTCGGCTATATCCTCGCGCACGCGGCGATCGTGGTGATCTGCATCGGCGGGCTGCTCGATGGCGACATGCTGATCCGCGCGCAGATGTGGTTCGGCGGCAAGACGCCGATCCGCGGCAACGCGGTGATCAACGAGATTCCGCCGCAGCACCGGCTCTCCAGCAGCAACCCGGGCTTTCGCGGCAACGCCTTCGTACCCGAGGGCGCGACCGTGTCGACCGCGATCCTGAACGTTGCCGACGGCGCGCTGGTGCAGGACCTGCCGTTCACGCTGACGCTGAAGAAATTCATCATCGAGCATTACTCGACCGGCATGCCGAAGCTGTTCGCCTCGGACGTGGTCGTCACGGACCGCGCCACCGGCAAGCAGACCGCCGCCACCATCAAGGTCAACGAGCCGCTGATCGTCGACGGCATCGCGATCTACCAGTCCAGCTTCGAGGACGGCGGCTCGCGGCTCAAGTTCGTCGGCTATCCGATGCAGGGCAGCTCGGCGAAGTCCTTCCCGTTTGCCGGCACGGTCGGCAACAGCGCGCCGCTGCAGGGCACCGGCACCGCGGTCGATGCGCAGGGGCTGGCGGTCGAGTTCAGCGACTTCCGGCTGATGAACATCGAGAACGTGACCGATGCCTCGGGCAAGGCCGATGCGCGCGGCGTGGCGACGCGCCCGCTGAACGAGCGCATCGAGGCGCGCCTGGGCGCGGCCGCCAATCCCGAGCGCGAGAAGCAGCTGCGCAATGTCGGCCCATCGGTGCAGTACAAGCTGCGCGACCGCAACGGCCAGGCACGTGAATTCCACAACTACATGGTGCCGGTCCAGCTCGACGGCCAGTCGGTGTTCCTCGCCGGCACGCGCGAAACGCCGAACGAGCCGTTCCGCTATCTGCGCATTCCGGCCGACGAGCAGGGCAGCGTGGCCGACTGGATGCGGCTGCGCGCGGCGCTGCAGGACAGCGCACTGCGCGGCGAGGCCGCCCGCCGTTTCGCGCTGGCGTCGATGCCGGGCGACGACAAGGCCGAGGTGCGGGCGCAGTTGGCCGAGAGCGCGCGCCGCGCACTGGACCTGTTCGCCGGTGCGGCGCGGCACGATGCCGATGCGCCGCCGGGCGGCTTCGCCGCGATCGCGGCCTTCCTCGAGCGCTCGGTGCCGCAGGCCGAACAGCAGAAGGCCGCCGACGTGCTGCTGAAGATCCTGAACGGCTCGATGTGGGAGCTGTGGCAGCTCGCGCGCGAACGCGCCGACCTGCCGGTGGTCGCCAACAGCGCGCAGAGCGGTGCCTTCCTGCAGCAGGCGATCAACGCGCTGTCGGACAGTTTCTTCTACGTCGCGCCGGTGTTCCTGCAGCTGGACGACTTCCAGGAGGTCAAGGCCAGCGTGTTCCAGATGACCCGTGCGCCTGGCAAGAACATCGTGTATCTTGGCTGCCTGCTGCTGGTGCTGGGCGTGTTCGCGATGCTCTATATCCGCGAGCGCCGCGTGTGGGTCTGGGTCAAGGATGCGCAGCCGAATGCGGCCCAGGATGCCGCGCCGGACGATGGCGTGCCACGCGCCGCCGGCAGCCACGTGCTGATGGCAATGTCGACCCAGCGTCGCACCCTGGACTTCGAGAAGGAATTCGCCGCGCTGCGCGAGGACGTGCAGCGTGCCGCGGCGGCAGCGCAGGACGCGCCGCCCGCGGCGCCGGCGACACGGTAGGGATTTCGTCATGTCTTCCAATTCTTCCAAGCTGCACGCCCCCGCCAACCCCACGGCGAACGAAGGGCACGCCCCGGCGGCAGTGGACACCTCATACCTGGAGCCCTCGTTCCTGGGCCGGCTGTCGTGGCTGGACTGGCTCTACGCGCTGTTGCTCGTGGTCGGCGCCGGCATCGGCCTGGCCCGCTACGGCCAGTGGATGGACGGCTACGACAAGGCGGTGCTGATCGGCGCCGTGCCGACCTTCGCGCTGCTGGGCTGGCACTGGAAGCCGGTGCGCGCGCTGATGGCGGGCCTGGCCGTGCTGGCGCTGCTGGCCGTGCAGCTCTACCACGGTGAACTGGCGCGCGCCGAGCAAGCCTTCCTGCTCAAGTACCTGCTGTCGAGCCAGTCGGCCATCCTGTGGATGTGCGCGCTGGTGTTCCTGTCGACGCTGTTCTACTGGGGCGGCCTGCTGGCGCGCTCGCAGACCGGCTACGGCATCGGCCACAAGCTGGCCTGGGCGGCGGTGGTGCTCGGCTTTACCGGCATGCTGGTGCGCTGGTACGAGTCCTACCTGATCGGCCCCGATATCGGCCATATCCCGGTGTCGAACCTGTACGAAGTGTTCGTGCTGTTCGTGCTGATCACCACGCTGTTCCACCTGTACTACGAGGGCCGCTACCGCACCGGCGCGCTGGGCCCGTTCGTGATGCTGGTGGTGTCGGCGGCCGTCGGCTTCCTGCTGTGGTACACGGTCAGCCGCGATGCGCACGAGATCCAGCCGCTGGTGCCGGCGCTGCAGAGCTGGTGGATGAAGATCCATGTGCCCGCCAATTTCATCGGCTACGGCACCTTCGCGCTGGCCGCGATGGTCGCGGTGGCCTACCTGCTGAAGCAGCGCGGCATCCTGGCCGAGCGCCTGCCCGCGCTGGAGCTGCTCGACGACGTGATGTACAAGGCGATCGCGGTCGGCTTCGCCTTCTTCACCATCGCCACCATCCTGGGCGCGCTGTGGGCGGCGGAGGCCTGGGGCGGCTACTGGAGCTGGGACCCGAAGGAAACGTGGGCGCTGATCGTCTGGCTGAACTACGCCGCCTGGCTGCACATGCGCCTGATCAAGGGCCTGCGCGGCGCGATGGCGGCGTGGTGGGCGCTGATCGGGCTGTTGATCACCACCTTCGCTTTCCTTGGCGTCAACATGTTCCTGTCCGGGCTGCACAGCTACGGCGAATTGTGATCGTTGTGATCTGAAGCGCGCTTTTACTGCGTGGAAGCGAGGAAACCTGCCCTTTCGGGCAGGTTTTTTTGATTGGAAAGGGAATAAAGCGGCGCCTGAGGGTGTTTACTGGGAAACACGGCGCCGGTGGGCGGCGCCGACCTTTCCTGGAGACAGACATCATGGCCCTCTCGCGCCTTACCGCTTCCGGTCGTCTTGGCCTTCCCGTCACCGTCGCCGCCGCCATCCTGCTGACCGCCTGTTCCGGCATGGGGATGGGCTCGGGCAGCAGCAGTGCCAGCGCCAGCAGCTCGGCCAGCACCAGCGGCAACATGCCGCCGACCGTCAAGGTCAGCAACGGCGTGCTGACCGACCCGCAAGGCCTGACGCTGTACACCTTCGACCGCGATACCGCGGGCAGCGGCAAGAGCGTCTGCAACGGGCAATGCGCGGTCAACTGGCCCCCGCTGCTGGCGCAGCCCGGCACCTCGGCCACCGGCCAGTACACGATCATCACGCGCGACGACGGCAGCCGGCAGTGGGCCTATCGCGGCAAGCCGCTGTACCGCTTCGCCAAGGACACCAAGCCGGGCGACCGCACCGGCGACAAGGTGATGAACGTCTGGCACATCGCCACGCCGTGAGGTGACTTAACGCGGTGCCGTAACGCGGTGACGTGACCCGGTGCCCTGACCCGGTGACGTACCGCGGCGACGTAAGGCGGTGCCATAAGCCATCGGCGACGGGCGCCGCGGCCCGCCGCACCAAAGGCCGGCCGGCCGGTCCAAACTGTGCCGGCCCGGCGCGATCCGTGGGACCGCCCGGCGCGCCGGTGCTCCGCCAAGCAAGGAACGACGATGTGGATTCCCTCTCCGAAATGGCTGCGCGGCGACGACATTCCGTCCAGCGAGATCACGCCGCCCGAAGCGTTCGCCGCGCGCCGGCGCTGGCTGGCGATGGTCGCGGCCGGCGCGGCCGGCAGCACGCTGGCACCGTGGGCCGCGCGCCAGGCGCTGGCGCAGCAGCCGGGCCGCGGGCAAAAGCTGCCCGCCACGCCCAATCCCGGCTACGTGGTGACCGACAAGCGCACGCCCTACGAGGACGTCACCACCTACAACAATTTCTATGAGTTCGGCACCGACAAATCGGACCCTTCCCGCAATGCGGGTACGCTGCGGCCGCGTCCGTGGCAGGTCAAGGTCGAAGGGCTGGTGCGGCAACCGAAGACGTATGACATCGACGGCCTGATGCGGATGGCGGCGATGGAGGAACGCGTCTACCGGCTGCGCTGCGTGGAGGGCTGGTCGATGGTGATTCCGTGGGTCGGCTTTCCACTGGCCGAACTGATCCGGCGCGCCGAACCCCTGGGCAGCGCCAAGTACGTCGAATTCGTGACGCTCGCCGACAAGAAGCAGATGCCGGGGCTCGGCAGCCCGGTGCTTGACTGGCCGTATCGCGAGGGCCTGCGCCTGGACGAGGCCATGCATCCGCTGACCCTGCTGACCTTCGGCCTGTACGGCGAGGTGCTGCCGAACCAGAACGGCGCGCCGGTGCGCATCGTGGTGCCGTGGAAATACGGCTTCAAGAGCGCGAAGTCGATCGTCGCGATCCGCTTCGTCGACAAGCAGCCGGCCACCAGCTGGAACCTGGCCGCGCCGCAGGAGTACGGCTTCTATTCGAACGTCAATCCGGAAGTCGATCATCCGCGCTGGAGCCAGGCCACCGAGCGCCGCATCGGCGACGACAAGGGCGGCGGCTTCGCAGCGCTGTTCGCGCCCAAGCGCAAGACGCTGCCGTTCAACGGCTATGCGCAGCAGGTCGCCTCGCTGTACCAGGGCATGGATCTGCGCAAGTTCTTCTAGGACGCCAGCCCGGGTCTGCCCAGCCTCCGCCAACGTTCGCCTACGCCGCCGCATGCCTTCCACCGACACGACGCCTGCCGCGCCCCCGGGCGCGACCCATGCCGCCGCGCAGGCAGCGTCGCCGACAGGCGCCCGCCGTTCCGCCGCCACGCCCGGCACGCTGCCGCCGGCGCGGCTGCGCGCGCTGAAGGCGCTGATCTGGGTACTGGCGCTGCTGCCGTTCGCACGGCTCGTGTACCTGGGCGCGACCGGCCAGTACGGCGCCAATCCGCTGGAATTCGTCACGCGCTCCACCGGCACCTGGACGCTGGTGATGCTGTGCGCGACGCTGGCGGTGACGCCGCTGCGGCGCCTGAGCGGCTGGAACTGGCTGCTGCGGATACGGCGCTTGCTGGGCCTGTTCGCCTTCTTCTACGGCACGCTGCATTTCATGCTGTGGCTCGGCGTGGACCGCGGCTTCGATCTGGCCTATATGGCCAAGGACGTGTTCAAGCGTCCGTTCATCACGATGGGGTTTGCCGCGTTCGTGCTGATGGTGCCGCTGGCCGCGACCTCGACGCATGCGATGGTGCGGCGGCTGGGCGGCCGCCGCTGGCAGGCCCTGCACCGCAGCATCTATGCGATCGCGGTGCTGGCGATCCTGCATTACTGGTGGCACAAGGCCGGCAAGAACGATTTCGGCGAGGTGTCGATCTACGCCGCCGTGGTGGCGGCGCTGCTCGGCGCGCGGCTGTGGTGGTGGTGGCGCGGGACGGCGCGCGCCGCTACCACTGCTGCCGCGCCGAGGGAATCCTCGCGGCAGTCGTCGCCGCAGCAGTCGCGGCAGTAGCCGCGGCAGTAGTCGCGCGGCAGTCGTCGGCGCCTTAGCGCGGCAGCAGCTTCTCGTCGCGGAACAGGTCCTCGACGCGCTCGCGGGCGCGCACCAGGTGCACCGCCTCGCCGTCGACCATCACCTCGGCCGCGCGCGCACGAGTGTTGTAGTTCGAGCTCATCACGAAGCCATAGGCGCCGGCCGACATCACGGCCAGCAGGTCGCCGGGTGCGACCGCCAGCGCGCGATCGCGGCCCAGCCAGTCGCCCGATTCGCACACCGGCCCAACGACGTCATAGGTCACGGCCTCGCCCGCATGCGGCACCACCGGCTCGATGCGGTGGAAGGCCTCGTACATTGCCGGGCGCGCCAGGTCGTTCATCGCCGCATCGACGATGCAGAAGTTCTTGGCCTCGCCGGGCTTGAGGAATTCGACGCGCGTCAGCAGCACGCCGGCATTGCCTACCAGCGAACGGCCCGGCTCGAACAGGACCTCCCGATGGCCGTGGCCGCGCTGCGCCACGCGCTCGAGCAGCGTGCGCGCGAAGCCGGTGATATCGGGTGGAGTCTCGTCGTCATAGGTGATGCCCAGCCCGCCGCCGACATCGATATGCGACAGCACGATGCCTTCGCGCTCGAGCGCCTCGACCACGTCGAGCACCTTGTCCAGCGCTTCGATGTAGGGCGAGACCTCGGTGATCTGCGAACCGATATGGCAGTCGATGCCGGTGATCTCCAGGTGCGGCAGCGCGGCGGCCGCGCGGTAGGTCGGCAGCACGTCGTCGAAGGCGATGCCGAACTTGTTGCCCTTGAGTCCGGTGGAGATATACGGATGGGTGCGCGCGTCGACGTCCGGATTGATCCGCAGCGACACGCGCGCGCGCTTGCCGACGCGGCCGGCGACCGCGTTCAGGCGGTCGAGCTCGGGAATCGATTCGACGTTGAAGCACAGCACGTCGTGCGCCAGCGCCAGTTCCATTTCCGCCTCGGACTTGCCCACGCCGGAGAACACGACCTTGCGCGGATCGGCGCCCACCGCTAGCACGCGCTGCAGCTCGCCGCCGGAGACGATGTCGAAGCCCGCGCCAAGCTGTGCGAACACCTGCAGCACGGCCAGATTCGAATTGGCCTTCATCGCGTATTGCACGCGGGCGCGATGGCCCGCGCAGGCGGCGGCGTAGGCCTGGTAGGCGGCGGTCAGCGCCGCGCGCGAATAGACGTAGGTCGGCGTGCCGAACTGCTCGGCGATACGCGCGAGCGGCACCTGTTCGACGGCGAGGGCGCCGTCGCATCGATGGAAAAATGCGGTCATGTTATCGAGCGGCAGGGGCGGCAGGGGCCGCAGGAGCGGACGCAGGCGCGAAGGACGAAGGCGTGCGGGCCGCCGGCGTGCGCGCGGGCATCGGCGCGGCGTCCGGCTGCGACAGGCCGGGATCGGGGACGCTGGGCTGCACCGGCGCGGGCGGGCGCTGCGGCATCACCAGCGGCCCGCGAATGCCGCATCCGCCGAGCAGGGGCATCGCTAGGCCGGCGGCAAACGCCGCTACAATCGCAACACGACGCAACATCGGGTCGTCCTTGGAAACAGGGGTCGAACGGGAGGCGGACCGGAGCAGCCGGGGCCGGGCAACGGTGCCCGCGGGCACTCGGGTCGGCGCCCGGATCGGCCCGCAGAACAATGCATCAGCCCGGAACGGGTCCCGGCAGGGACCGGCCGCGGCTGGCGGTCTTGGAGTGTAGCATGTCCCTTTTGAGCGAAAGCGAGTTCCTGGCGCTGGCGACCGGCGAGCTGGATCGGCTGGAAAGCGCGATCGAGCAGGCCGCCGATTCGGCCGACGCCGATATCGAAATCAACCGCAGCGGCAATGTGATGGAGCTCGAGTTCGAGGACGGCTCGAAGATCATCATCAACAGCCAGGCGCCGATGCAGGAACTGTGGGTCGCGGCGCGCGCCGGCGGCTTCCATTTCCGCCGCGACGGCGAGCGCTGGGTCGACACGCGCGAGGGCACCGAGCTGTACCAGGCGCTGTCGCGCTACCTGAGCCAGCAGGCCGGGACCGCGCTGACGCTGGGCTGATTTTCCGCATAGCGGCGTATCGGCACAACCGCATAACCGCATAACCGCATACCTGCCCCCGTGGCAAGCAAAAAGGCCAGCCCATCGGGCTGGCCTTTTCGTTGTGCGATCGCGCTTTTGCGAGGGCGTTGTGCGATCGCGTCTTGCCATCGGTCGGCCGCATCAGCCGCCGCCGAACATCTCCAGGATGCGGCGCTTTTCCTGCTCCAGATCCGCCGGCGATGGCGCGCCCGGATCGGGCGCCTTGCCGGGCCACGGATCGCCCAGGCCCACCGAGGCCACGCCGGCGCCGCCGGCATTCTCTTCCAGCGTCCAGTCGCCGGCCACCATGACCACGCCTTCCGGCGGCTGGCGGTCCGGGCTCTCGGGCACGCCCTTGAGCATCTTCGACATGTAGCTGATCCAGATCGGCAGCGACAGGCCGCCGCCGGTCTCGCGCACGCCCAGGCTCTTGGGCTGGTCGTAGCCCATCCAGGCCACCGCCACCAGCTTCGGCGTATAGCCGGCGAACCAGGCGTCGACCGCGTCGTTGGTGGTACCGGTCTTGCCCGCCAGGTCGTTGCGCCCCAGGCGCTGCTTGGCACTGTAGGCGGTGCCGGTGCGCACCACGTCGCGCAGCATGCTGTCGGCGATGAAGGCCGTGCGCGCGTCGAGCACGCGTACCGCGTCCTCGCCGGCGCGCTGCGGCTTGGTCTCCGACAGTACGTTGCCGCGCGCGTCGACCACCCGCTGGATCAGGTACGGGTTGATGCGATAGCCGCCGTTGGCGAACACCGAATAGGCGCCCGCCATCTGCAGCGGCGTCACGCTGCCCGAGCCCAGCGCCATCGGCAGGTAGGCCGCATGCTTGTCGGCATCGAAGCCGAAGCGCGTGATGAACTCCTGCGCATACTGCGTGCCGATCGCGCGCAGGATCCGCACCGACACCAGGTTCTTCGACTTGGCCAGCGCGCGGCGCATCGTCATCGGGCCTTCGAAGCGGCCGTCGTAGTTCTTCGGCTCCCACACCTGGCCGCCGGTATCGGGGCCGATCGACAGCGGCGCGTCGTTGATCACGGTCGCCGGCGAGAAGCCCTTTTCCAGCGCGGCCGTATAGATGAAGGGCTTGAAGCTCGAACCCGGCTGGCGCCACGCCTGGGTGACGTGGTTGAACTTGTTGCGATTGAAATCGAAGCCGCCGACCATCGCGCGGATCTCGCCGTCCTCGGGGTTCAGCGAGATGAAGGCCGCCGCCACCTCGGGCAGCTGCGCCACCGACCACGCGCCTTTCTCGTTCTGCACCACGCGGATGATCGCGCCGGGACGGATCTTGACCTTGGGCTGGGCGTTGGCCGCCAGCGACGGCGCGATATAGCGCAGCGCCTGGCCCTCGATCACCACTTCCTCGCCGGACAGCAGCACCGCGCGCACCTGCTTGCTCGATGCCGCGGTGACCACCGCCGAGCGCATGTCGTCGCTGGCCGGATGCTCGACCAGCGCGTCGTCGATGGCCTGCTCGCGCTCGGCCGGATCGGACGGCAGGTCGATGAAGGCCTCGGGGCCGCGATAGCCGTGCTTGCGCTCGTAGTTCATGATGCCGGTGCGCACCGCCTCGTAGGCCGCGTCCTGGTCGGCCTTGGTCAGCGTCGTGTACACCGTCAGGCCGCGCGTGTAGGTCTCCTCGCGGTATTGGGCGTACATCAGCTGGCGCACGATCTCGGCCACGTACTCGGCGTGGGTCGAGAACTCGTTGCCCTCGTTGCGGACCTTCAGCTCTTCGTGCACCGCCTCGTCGTACTGCTGCGGCGTGATATAGCCCAGGTCGCGCATGCGCTGCAGGATGTATTCCTGCCGCACCTTGGCGCGCTTGCGGTTGACCACCGGGTTGTAGGCCGACGGCGCCTTCGGCAGGCCGGCCAGCATCGCGGCCTCGGCCACGGTGACGTCCTTGATGGACTTGCCGAAGTAGACGCGCGCGGCGCTGGAGAAGCCGTAGGCGCGCTGGCCCAGATAGATCTGGTTCATGTACAGCTCGAGGATCTGATCCTTGCTCAGATTCGCCTCGATCTTGTACGCCAGCATCATCTCGTAGATCTTGCGGGTGTAGGTCTTCTCGCTGGACAGGAAGAAGTTGCGCGCGACCTGCATCGTGATAGTCGACGCGCCCTGCGACAGCCCGCCGCGCAGATTGGCCAGGCCCGCGCGCAGCACGCCGATGAAATCGACGCCGCCATGCTCGTAGAAGCGATCATCCTCGATCGCCAGCACGGCTTTCTTCATCACGTCGGGGATCTCGGCGATCGGCACGAAATTGCGCCGCTCCTCGCCGAATTCGCCGATCAGCACGTTGTCGGCGGTGTAGATGCGCAGCGGAATCTTGGGACGGTAGTCGGTCAGTGTGTCGAGCGACGGCAGATTCGGCGCCGCCACCAGAAGCGCGTAGCCGAGCAGCAGGGCCACCGTGACGACACCCGCGGCCATCAGGCCCAGCGCCCAGTAGCTGGCGCGTATCCACAGCGGGCGGCGAGCCGGTTTAGCCGGCTTCTGTTGTGCAGTAGCCATTGGGTAATACCTAGTTGGAGGTGCCCGGATTATATCGCTCGCCTTCGCGGCTCCCGGGCGGGTAGTGCCGTGGCGGGCGCATCCATGCTGTTACAAGATGTAAGGCCAAAAAACGTCGCCGCTCATCGTCGCCGCTCATATCAGTCTGGGCGCCTGCGGCCCAAGCGCAATCGCGCCGTGACTTGCGAAAACCGGCTCGATGGGCATGGCCTCGCATTGCCGGTGCCATGTCCGCCTGCCGAGAATCGGTCCATCGTCGCGCCATCCCGGCGTGCGTGCGGCGTGCGGGCAGCATGCGGGCGGCATGTGAACCGCATGTGTGCCGCATGTGTGCGGGATGTGTGGGACGCGTGGGGCCATGCAGGCAGCACGCGTGCGGCAGGCGCGCGTCGTCGGTCGTGGCGCGGATCGGCGTGATGGGCGAGAACGGGGCAGGCAAACGGGCAGGGCAGGGCGGCGGATTTCGGACAGGCGGTCAGCAGTGGAAGCGCCGGTTAGAGCCGCGATCGCGCCGTCGAGTTCAACGCCGTGCCGGATCGACGAGGGGAGAGGCATCGTGCGGGGGCAGGGAATCTGGCGGAGGGGATGGCATCGCGCGGCGCGTCTGGCACGGCGTCTGGCGCCGCCATCGGTGCGCGATCTGGCGTCGCGATGGGTCCGGGATCGGGCGCCGGATTTGAAGGATCTGGCGCCGCGGCTTGCGCCCCTTTTTGCGCGGCTGCCCGACTCGCTGCGGCCAGGCTGGCGCACCGCAGCCGGCGTGGCCGGGGCGGCCGTGCTGGTCGGCGGCTATGTGCTCGATCGCCGCATCGCGGCCGTCGAGGCAGACAACCGCGCCCTGGCCGAGCGGGCGCGGCAATGGGAGGCGCCGGCGCGCCAGGCCGCCCGGCTGCGGCAGGAAATCGCGGCGGTCAGCCGGCGCGGCGGCGCGCTCGATGCGCTGCTGCACCACCGTGGCCGGCCCGCACGACTGCTCGATGCGCTGGCCCGCCAGGTACCGCGCGGCGTCCATCTGCGCAGCGTCAGCCAGCAGGACGACACGGTGACGATCGAAGGGGTGGCGCGCCATCACGAGCGGGTGGCGGCATTGGTGCGCCAGCTCGCGCCGTTGCCGTGGCTGGCGCGCGCCGAACTGATCGAGTCGCGCTCGGCATCCGTCGGGGCGGGCACGGGCGTCGATCCGACAGCGGCATTTGCGTTCTCGGTGCGGCTGGTCTATCGCCCTGTCGACACGGCAAGCGCGGCAAGCGCGGCAAGCGCGGCAAGCGCGGCAAGCGCGGCAAGCACGGCAAGCACGGCGGCAAGCACGGCAAGCACGGCCGCCAGAGCAGGCAGGGCCGGCAGGGCGGGCGCGGTTGGAACTGGCGCCTCCACGGCAACATCGCCACCGACGGACAGGAGCCCACATGGCGCCGGATGACGAAGACGAGAGCCCGGCCGCCTCGGCATCCTGGCTTGGCCAGTGGGTCGAACGCGATGCGGGAGCGCTGCGCGGGTTTGCCGCAGGGTCCCCGCTGTGGCCCGTCCTCGCCGCCTGCGCGGTGCTGGCGGCCGGCTGGCAATGGCATTGGCGCGACAAGCTGGACTTGCTCGACAGCCGGCAGGCCGAGCACGCGGCGCTGCGCGAGTCCGCCGGGCGACAGGCGGCCGAGGCGGCGAGCGCCGAGCCGTTGCGGCGGCGCCTGGCCGAACTGACGCAGGCGCTGACGAGGCGGGAGCGCCATCTGCCCGACCATGGCGGCATCGACGACCTGCTGGTCACGTTGAGCGCGCTGGCCACCGCCCGCGGGCTGCGGATCGTGCTGTTCCAGCCGCAGGCCGCGGAGGCAGGCGAGGAATTCGCCCGGATTCCGCTGAGGCTGCGCGTCGACGGCGGCTATCGCGAGATCGCGGCCTGGCTGGCCGATATCGCGGCCTTGCCTCGGCTGGTGACGCTGCAGTCGATGCAGTTGGCGGCCGCCAAGGAGGGCAGGGAAAGCAGGGAGCGCAAGGACGGCGGGGACGGCAGGGAAAGCAGGGAGCGCAAGGACGGCGGGGACGGCAGGGACGGGAGGGACGCCGGCGAGTTGACGATGGAGGCGGTCGCGCTGGCCTACCGGGCGCTCGACGTTGGAGAACGCGCCGCGCAGCAGCGGGCGGCGCGTACCTCGCGCGGGAAAGCCGGAAGCCAGCCCCCGCCTTCGATGGCGTGGACGCCCGCGCCGCTGGACGTCGCGCTGCGCCTGCCGTTGCTTGGCGCCCGCCATGCGGGCGACACCGATCCGGCGGCAATCGACCCCTTCGCTTACGCTCGGCTGGCCGCACCGTCATTCGCGCCGCCGGACGATGCGCTCGCGGCGCGTCCGCGCGAGCCGCTCGAGGCGTATGCCCTGGAGCAGATCCGCATGGTCGGCAGCCTGCATAGCGCGGGCCGCGCCTACGGCGTGATACGCGTGGATGGCGCCGATGGCATGGTGGCGGCGTTGCAGGTCGGCCAGCGTCTGGGCCGCCGCGATGGCGTCGTGGTGCGCATCGGCCGGGACGAGATCGTGCTGCGCGAGCGCGTCTGGAACGGAGAGGATCGATGGATCGAGACGACGGCTCGCCTTGCGCTGGATGCGCCGGCATGACGGGGCGCATGCCGCGGCGGCGCGCGTCGTGGACGCTGGCGTTCGCGCTCGCCCTCGCTATCCCGCTCGCCGCTCCGCTGCGCGCGCTCGGCGCGGCCGCGCCTGCCACGCCTGAGCCCGACCCCACCCCCACGTCCGCGCCGACGCTTGCGCCCGTACCCGCGCCCACCACGTCCACCACAACCGCCACGACCGCCACGACCGCCACAACCGCCACGACCGCCACGACCGCCACGACCGCCACAACCGCCACAACCGCCACAACCGCCACAACCGCCACAACCGCCACAACCGCCACAACCGCCACGACCGCCACGACCGCCACGGCCGCCACGGCCGTCAGACCCAGAACGGCCGCAACGCCCGCGTCGCGGCCCGCCGCCGCGGCTTCACCCATGCGCGACCGCCTGTCCCTCAATTTCCAGCGCGTCGATATCCGCGCCCTGCTGCAGGTATTCGCCGATTTCACCGACCTGAACGTGGTGGCCAGCGACAGCGTGCAGGGCAATCTGACGCTGCGGCTCAGGGACGTGCCGTGGGAGCAGGCGCTGCGGATCGTGCTCGATGCGAAGGGGTTGGCGTCGCGGCGCGAGGGCAATGTGCTGTGGGTCGCGCCGCGCGCGGAGCTGGCGGCGCGGGACAGGCAGGAGCTGGAGGCGCGGCAGCAGCTGGCAGATCTCGAGCCGGTCGGCAGCCAGGTGTTCCAGCTGAACTACCAGCGTGCCGACGATGTTCGCCGGCTGCTGCTCGGCAGCGCAACGAGCGCGCCCGCGGCCAGCCTTGGGCCGTATGGCGGATCGCTCGGGCACGGCGGTGCTGCTGGGATATCGGGTGGGGGATCGTCCGGGGGATTTGTTGGAGGATCGGTGGGCGCATCTGCTGGGCGCCTGCTGTCCCGCCGCGGCAGCCTGACGGCGGACGCCCGCACCAACCAGCTGTTCGTCTCCGACCTGCCCGAGCGGCTGCAGCAGATCGCCGCCTTTCTGGCGCGTATCGACGTGCCGGTGCGCCAGGTCATCATCGAGGCCCGCATCGTCGAGGCCGACGACAAGTTCAGCCGCAATCTGGGCGTCAAGCTGGGCTTTGCCGCGCAGTACGGGCGCGGCCGCGTCGCCGATACCTGGACCGACGTGCTGCCCGGCGCGGCCGGCGAGCCCGGGCCCTTGCTCAGTCTGCCGGCCGGCGCGCTGCATGGCGCCGACCCGGGCCATCTGGCGGTCAGCCTGTTCAACAGCGCGGCCAGCCGTTTCGTTGCGCTGGAGCTGTCCGCGCTGGAGGCGGACGGCAAGGGCAAGATCGTCTCGAGCCCGCGCGTGGTGACCACCAACAATATCAAGGCGCTGATCGAGCAGGGCACGGAGCTGCCCTATCAGGCGGCCACCTCCAGCGGCGCGACCTCGGTGCAGTTTCGCAAGGCCAACCTGAAGCTGGAGGTAACGCCGCAGATCACGCCCGAGGGCCAGGTGCTGCTGGACGTCGACGTCAGCAAGGACAGCGTTGGGGTGCAGACCACGCAGGGCTTCGCCATCGACACCAGGCACGTGCAGACCCAGGTGCTGCTCGAGAACGGCGGCACCGCGGTGATTGGCGGCATCTATACGCGCGCCGAGCGCGGCGATGTCGCCAAGGTGCCGCTGCTGGGCGATATCCCGGTGCTCGGCCGGCTGTTCGGCAGCCGCTCGGTCTGGCGCGATCGCACCGAGCTGCTGGTCTTCCTGACCCCACGCATCCTGCGCGATGCCGTCGCGCCGGCACGGGGCCATTCGGGCGCCCCGTTCGGCGGGATGCAGTAGACTGAGGCCCGCAAATGCAGCGGCGGCGCCGGCATGCGGCAGGATCGGGCGATTTTCGCCGGGGATTTGCCTTCCGCGCCGGCCCCGCGCCTGCACGGGTCTTGCCCCGCCGGGCCCGACATAAGAAGATGATGCCGTTTCCAACCCGCGAGCCGCCTGCAGAGCGCCGATCGGCTCGCCGCGAATCCGTGACCGCTTCCCGTCCGAACCTTTTTTTCGTCGGCCTGATGGGCGCCGGCAAGACCACTGTCGGCCGCACCGTGGCCCGCCGCCTCGGCTATGCCTTCGTCGATTCCGACCATGAGATCGAGGCGCGCTGCGGCGTGCGCATCCCGGTGATCTTCGATCATGAAGGGGAGAGCGGCTTTCGCGACCGCGAGGCGCAGATGATCGACGAGCTGACGCAGCGCGAGCGCATCGTGCTCGCGACCGGCGGCGGCGCGGTGCTGCGGCCCGAGAACCGCAGCCGGCTGAAGGCGCGCGGCACGGTGGTCTATCTGCGCGCCAGCCCGCATGACCTGTGGCTGCGCACGCGGCACGACCGCAACCGCCCGCTGCTGCAGACGCAGGATCCGAAGGGGCGTCTCGAGGCGCTGTACGCCGAGCGCGACCCGCTCTATCGCGAGGTCGCCGATTTCGTCATCGAGACCGGCAAGCCCTCGGTAGCGCAGCTTGCTAATATGGTGCTGATGCAACTCGAGATGTCCGGCTGGATCGCCGCGGCCGGCGGCAACGATATCCACGGCGACGCCCGGAGCGATGTCCGCGGCGACGGCGCCGGCGATCCCCACCACGATGCCGACATCGAGCCGGCGCAAGATACCAAGACCGATGATCACGCTTGAAGTCGACCTGGGAGAGCGCAGCTATCCCATCCATATCGGTGCCGGCCTGCTCGACCGCGCCGACCTGCTGGCTCCGCATGTCCGTGGCCGCCACGCCGTCATTGTCACCAACGAGACCGTGGGCCCGCTGTACGCGGCGCGGGTCGAGGCCACGCTGACCGGCCTGGGCAAGATCGTGCGCACGGTGACCCTGCCCGACGGCGAGTCCTTCAAGCACTGGCAGACGCTGAACCTGATCTTCGATGCGCTGCTCGGCGCCGGGGCCGACCGCAAGACCACGCTGATCGCGCTGGGCGGCGGCGTGGTCGGCGACATGACCGGGTTTGCCGCGGCCTGCTACATGCGCGGCGTGCCGTTCGTGCAGATGCCCACCACGCTGCTGGCCCAGGTCGATTCGTCGGTGGGCGGCAAGACCGGCATCAACCATCCGCTCGGCAAGAACATGATCGGCGCCTTCCACCAGCCGCAGGCGGTGATCGCCGATATCGGCACGCTGAAGACGCTGCCGCCGCGCGAACTGGCCGCGGGCCTGGCCGAGGTGATCAAGCATGGCGCGATCGCCGACGCGGACTACTTCGCCTGGATCGAGCAGCATATCGGCGCGCTCAACGCCTGCGACGCCGACATGTTGGCGCTGGCGGTGCAGCGCTCCTGCGAGATCAAGGCCGCGGTGGTGGCCGCCGACGAGCGCGAGGGCGGCATCCGCGCCACGCTCAATTTCGGCCATACCTTCGGCCATGCGATCGAGGCCGGCATGGGCTACGGCGAGTGGCTGCACGGCGAGGCGGTGGGCTGCGGCATGGTGATGGCCGCGGACCTGTCGCTGCGGCTGGGCTTCATCGACATCGAGACGCGCTCGCGCATCGAGCGGCTGGTGGCCGCCGCGATGCTGCCGGTGGTGGCGCCCGACCTGGGCGTGGACCGCTATATCGAGCTGATGAAGGTCGACAAGAAGGCGGAGGCCGGCCAGATCAAGTTCATCCTGCTCAGGAAGCTCGGCGAGGCGCTGATCACCAGCGTGCCCGATGCCGACCTGCGCGCCACGCTGCAGCACGCCGTATTGAAACGTCCCGTCGAGGCACCGGTCGCGTAAGCGGTCGGCCATGCCTCGCAACCCTCAGACGATGCCCGCATCGCCCAACCGGATTGCCGCATGACCGACCTCGAAAGCCATCTCGCCCCCTATGCCGCGCACTCGGCGCAGTCGCGCGGGCGTGTCCATGTCGAACCGGCGTCGTCCTCGCGCAGCGAGTTCCAGCGCGACCGCGACCGCGTGATCCACAGCACCGCGTTCCGCCGGCTCGAATACAAGACGCAGGTGTTCGTCAACCACGAGGGCGACCTGTTTCGCACGCGGCTGACGCACAGCCTCGAGGTGGCGCAGATCGCGCGCTCGATCGCCCGCAACCTGCGGCTGAACGAGGACCTGGTCGAGGCCATCTCGCTGGCGCACGACCTCGGCCACACGCCGTTCGGCCACGCCGGCCAGGATGCGCTGAACGCCTGCATGAAGAACCACGGCGGCTTCGAGCACAACCTGCAGAGCCTGCTGGTGGTGGACGAGCTGGAGGAGCGCTACGGCGGCTTCAACGGCCTGAACCTGACCTTCGAGACGCGCGAGGGCATCCTCAAACATTGCTCGCGCGTCAACGCCGCCGCGCTGGGCGAGCTGGGGCGGCGCTTTCTCGAAGGCACGCAGCCGTCGCTGGAGGCGCAGCTGGCGAATCTGGCCGACGAGATCGCCTACAACAACCACGACATCGACGACGGGCTGCGCTCGGGACTGCTGACGCTGGAGCAGATGGACGAGGTGCCGATGTGGGGCCGCCATCGCGCGGAGGTCATGGCGGCCTATCCGGGCATCAACGGCCGCCGGATGATCAACGAGACGGTCCGCCGGATGATCAACACGCTGATCGTCGACCTGATCGAGACGACCCAGCGCAATATCGCCGCCGCCCGGCCGGCCGATATCGACGCGGTGCGCGCGGCGGGTCCGCTGGTCGCCTTCAGCCCGGCGGTCAGGGAGGAGGCGCAGGCCCTCAAGCGCTTCCTGTTCCGCCATCTGTACCGCCACTACCTGGTGATGCGGATGTCGGCCAAGGCCCAGCGCATCATCAGCGACCTGTTCGAGGCCTTCATGGGCGACCCGCGCCTGCTGCCGCCCCAGTACCAGGCGTCCCATGGCGGCGACCAGCCGCGGCTGATCGCGCACTACATCGCCGGCATGACGGACCGCTACGCGATCCGCGAGCATCGGCGGATGTTTGCGGTCGGCGAGCAGAACTGACGACCGGCCACCAAGCCCGCGCACCAAGCCCGCGTACCGAGGCCGGGCACCAAGCCCGCGCACCAAGCCCAGCAGCTCGCGCACACCAGGTCCGCGCATCAAAAAATAGGGACAGATCAGTTATCATCGCGCCATCGCTCTGACACGATGGCGCCATGGCACGACTTCCCCGCTTCTCCCCGACCGGCCTGCCGGCACTGGTGTTGCAACGTGGCAACAACCGCCAGCCGGTCTTCCTGGGCCCCGACGACTACCGCTTCTACCTCGACTGCCTGCGCATGGCGGCGCGCGAGCACGATCTGGCGGTGCATGCCTATGGGCTGCGGCCCAACCATATCCATCTGGTAGCGACGCCGCGCCGCGACGACGCGCTCAGCCTGACCATGCAGGCGGTGGGCCGCCGCTACGCCCGTTACTTCAATCGCGTGGCCAACCGCACCGGCACGCTGTGGGAAGGGCGCTTCCGCTCGGCGGTGCTGGAGCCGGACGCCTGGATGCTGCCGGCCATGCTCTACGTCGAAGGCAACGCCGTACGGGCGGGCGAGGCCAACACGCCGGACGAGGACCGATGGAGCAGCCACCGCCATCACGTCGGCCTGGAGGCGAGCCCCTTTGTGAGCGATCACTCCGCCTACTGGGCGCTCGGCAACACGCCCTTCGAGCGCCAGTCGCGTTACCAGTCGCTGGCGGCGGAAGGGCTGTCGTCGTCCACGCTGGCCGTGCTGCGCAAGCACGCGCACAGCGGCTGGCCGCTGGGCAGCGAAGCCTTCCTGCGCGGCCTGGAACGGCATGCGGAACGGCGTGTGCAGCCGCTGCCGAAGGGGCGGCCGAAGCGTGCGTCGGCCGAACCCGATGCTGCGGAAGCGTCATGATTCGTGCCTGTCGACGGCAGCCGATGGCGGCCGCGATAGCGGTCTGCAGCAGCGGTGGGCGGTCCCATGGCATGCACAATCGCGATGCCGCGTCCGCCCCGAAATGGTGCAATATTAATGTGTCCCCAATTAATGACCATCACCAAAACAGGGCATGGATTAATATGATCTGACCCCATTTTATTTTTTTGCGGGCCTCGGACGATTCTTTTATATTTGCTCCACCCACATTCATTGTGCGGCGCGTCACGTCCTGTGTACGCCGCTGCGGTCCCCTTCGCTGCCCACCACGTCCGTCCGGACTGCACGCGAACGCCGTTCCGGCAGATGCCACGCGAGGCGCGCTGCCCTCACCGGAATCGAAGCCCGTGGACCAATCGCAAATCCCGCCGGCCGAGCAGGCCCAGTCGCTGATGGCCCAGCAATCGGCTCAGCAAACGGCCCAGCAAACGGCCCAGCAAACGGCCCCGCAACTGGCCGAAGCGCCCGCCGGGCGCCCGCAGGCGCAAGGCATGTACGACCCCGCCAACGAGCATGACGCCTGCGGCGTCGGCATGGTCGCCCATATCAAGGGCAAGAAGAGCCACGAGATCGTCCTGCAGGGCCTGAAGATCCTGGAGAACCTGGATCACCGCGGCGCGGTGGGCGCGGACCACCTGATGGGCGACGGCGCAGGCATCCTGATCCAGATTCCCGACCAGTTCTATCGCGAGGAAATGGCAAAGCAGGGCGTGACCCTGCCGCCGGCCGGCGAGTACGGCGTCGGCATGATCTTCCTGCCGAAGGAACACGCCTCGCGCCTGGCCTGCGAACAGGAGCTCGAGCGCACCGTCCGCCTGGAAGGCCAGGTCGTGCTGGGCTGGCGCGACGTGCCGGTCGACGCGACCATGCCGATGTCGCCGACCGTGCGCAAGACCGAGCCGGTGATCCGCCAGATCTTCATCGGCCGCGGCCGCGACATCATGACGACGGACGCGCTGGAGCGGAAGCTGTACGTGATCCGCAAGACCGCGAGCCACGCCATCCAGGCGCTCAAGCTCAAGCACGGCAAGGAATACTTCGTGCCGTCGATGTCGGCGCGCACCGTGGTCTACAAGGGCCTGCTGCTGGCCAACCAGGTCGGCCAGTACTACCGCGACCTGCAGGACCCGCGCGCCGTGTCGGCGCTGGCGCTGGTCCACCAACGCTTCTCGACCAACACCTTCCCGGCCTGGGAGCTGGCGCACCCGTACCGGATGGTCGCCCACAACGGCGAAATCAACACCGTCAAGGGCAACGTCAACTGGATCAACGCGCGTACCGGCGCGATCTCGTCGCCGGTGCTGGGCGACGACCTGCCCAAGCTGTGGCCGCTGATCTATCCGGGGCAGTCCGATACCGCGTCGTTCGACAACTGCCTCGAGCTGCTGACGATGGCCGGCTATCCGCTGGTCCACGCGATGATGATGATGATTCCGGAAGCGTGGGAGCAGCACACGCTGATGGACGACAACCGTCGCGCCTTCTACGAATACCACGCCGCGATGATGGAGCCGTGGGACGGCCCCGCGGCCATCTGCTTCACCGACGGCCGCCAGATCGGCGCGACGCTGGACCGCAACGGCCTGCGTCCGGCGCGCTTCTACGTGACCGAGGACGACGTCGTGGTGCTGGCCTCCGAGGCCGGCGTGCTGCCGTTCCCCGAGTCGCGCGTGGTGCAGAAGTGGCGCCTGCAGCCGGGCAAGATGTTCCTGATCGACATGGAGCAGGGCCGCATCATCGACGACAAGGAACTGAAGGACAACCTGGCCAACGCCAAGCCCTACAAGAGCTGGATCGACGCCGTGCGCATCAAGCTCGACGAGATCGACGCGAAGCCGGAAGACGTCGCCTCCGAGGCCAAGCCCGCCGCCAAGCTGCTGGACCGCCAGCAGGCGTTCGGCTTCACGCAGGAGGACGTCAAGTTCCTGATGGCGCCGATGGCGCTGTCCGGCGAAGAGGCGACCGGCTCGATGGGCAACGACTCGCCGCTGGCGGTGCTGTCGTCGAAGAACAAGACGCTGTACCACTACTTCAAGCAGCTGTTCGCCCAGGTCACCAACCCGCCGATCGATCCGATCCGCGAGAACATGGTGATGTCGCTGGTGTCCTTCATCGGGCCGAAGCCGAACCTGCTCGAGCTGAACAACATCAACCCGCCGATGCGCCTCGAAGTGTCCCAGCCGGTGCTGGACTTCAAGGACATCGCCAAGATCCGCAACATCGAGCACTACACCGGCGGCAAGTTCCGCTCGTACGAGCTCGACATCTGCTATCCCGCCGAGTGGGGCAAGGAAGGCATCGAGGCGCGCCTGGCCTCGCTGTGCGCCGAGGCCGTCGACGCGGTGAAGTCGGGCTACAACATCCTGATCGTGTCGGACCGCCGCGTCGATCCGTCGCACGTCGCGATCCCGGCGCTGCTGGCCACCTCGGCCATCCACCATCACCTGGTGGAGAAGGGCCTGCGCACGTCCACCGGCCTGGTGGTCGAGACCGGCTCGGCGCGCGAGGTCCATCACTTCGCGCTGCTGGCCGGCTACGGCGCCGAGGCGGTGCATCCGTACCTGGCGATGGAGACGCTGGCCGAGATGGCCGGCGGCCTGTCGGGCGACCTGTCGGCCGAGAAGGCGATCAAGAACTTCATCAAGGCGATCGGCAAGGGTCTGCAGAAGGTGATGTCCAAGATGGGCATCTCGACCTACATGTCGTACACCGGCGCGCAGATCTTCGAGGCCATCGGCCTGTCGCGCGAGCTGGTGCAGAAGTACTTCCACGGGACCGCGTCGAACGTCGAGGGCATCGGCATCTTCGAGGTCGCCGAGGAAGCGCTGCGCCTGCACCGCGACGCCTTCGGCGACAGCCCGGTGCTGGAGAACATGCTCGACGCCGGCGGCGAATATGCCTTCCGCATCCGCGGCGAAGAGCATATGTGGACCCCGGATTCGATCGCCAAGCTGCAGCACTCGGTGCGCGCCAACGAGGGCCAGGGCGCCTACCAGACCTACAAGGAATACGCGAACCTGATCAACGACCAGAGCCGCCGCCACATGACGCTGCGCGGCCTGTTCGAGTTCAAGGTCGATCCGGCCAGGGCGATCCCGCTGGAGGAAGTCGAGCCGGCCAAGGAAATCGTCAAGCGCTTCGCCACCGGCGCGATGTCGCTCGGCTCGATCTCGACCGAGGCGCACACCACGCTGGCGATCGCGATGAACCGCATCGGCGGCAAGTCGAACACCGGCGAGGGCGGCGAGGACGAGAAGCGCTACCGCAACGAGCTGCGTGGCATTCCGATCAAGAACGGCGACACGCTCAAGAGCCTGCTCGGCGACGACGTGGTCGAGCGCGACATCGAGCTCAAGGACGGCGATTCGCTGCGCTCGAAGATCAAGCAGGTCGCCTCGGGCCGGTTCGGCGTGACCGCCGAATACCTGGCCTCGGCCGACCAGATCCAGATCAAGATGGCGCAGGGCGCCAAGCCCGGCGAGGGCGGCCAGCTGCCCGGCCACAAGGTGTCGGACTACATCGGCAAGTTGCGTTATTCGGTGCCGGGCGTCGGCCTGATCTCGCCGCCGCCGCACCACGACATCTATTCGATCGAGGATCTGGCGCAGCTGATCCACGACCTGAAGAACGTCAATCCGCAGGCCGACATCTCGGTCAAGCTGGTGTCCGAAGTGGGCGTCGGCACGGTCGCGGCCGGCGTGGCCAAGGCCAAGGCCGACCACGTGGTGATCGCCGGCCATGACGGCGGCACCGGCGCCTCGCCGTGGTCCTCGATCAAGCACGCCGGCACGCCGTGGGAGCTGGGCCTGGCCGAGACGCAGCAGACGCTGATGCTCAACGGCCTGCGCAACCGCATCCGCGTGCAGGCCGACGGCCAGATGAAGACGGGCCGCGACGTCGTGATCGGCGCGCTGCTGGGCGCGGACGAGTTCGGCTTCGCCACCGCGCCGCTGGTCGCCGAGGGCTGCATCATGATGCGCAAGTGCCATCTGAACACCTGCCCGGTCGGCGTCGCCACGCAGGACCCGGTGCTGCGCAAGAAATTCCAGGGCAAGCCCGAGCATGTCGTCAATTTCTTCTTCTTCGTCGCCGAGGAAGCGCGCGAGATCATGGCGCAGCTGGGCATCCGCAGCTTCGATGAGCTGATCGGCCGCGCCGACCTGCTCGACACCCGTGCCGGCATCGAGCACTGGAAGGCGCGCGGCCTGGACTTCTCGCGCATCTTCTACCAGCCGCCGTTCCCGGGCGACCAACCGCGTTTCCACACCGATACGCAGGATCACGGCCTGGCGCCGGAATCGGGCAAGGCGCTGGACCACGTGCTGATCGCCAAGTCGCGTGCGGCGATCGACAAGGGTGAGCGCGTGTCCTTCATCCAGCCGATCAAGAACGTCAACCGTACCGTCGGCGCGATGCTGTCGGGTGTGGTGGCGCGCCAGTACGGCCATGAAGGCCTGCCGGACGACACCATCCACATCCAGCTGCAGGGCACCGCGGGCCAGTCGTTCGGCGCGTTCCTGGCGCACGGCATCACGCTGGACCTGGTGGGCGACGCCAACGACTACGTCGGCAAGGGCCTGTCGGGCGGCCGCGTGATCGTGCGCACGCCGCACGAGTTCCGCGGCGATCCGACCCGCAACATCATCGTCGGCAATACCGTGCTGTACGGCGCGATCGCGGGCGAGGCCTTCTTCAACGGCGTGGCCGGCGAGCGCTTCGCGGTGCGCAACTCGGGCGCCGTCGCGGTGGTCGAGGGCACCGGCGACCATGGCTGCGAGTACATGACCGGCGGTACCGTGGTGGTGCTGGGCGCCACCGGCCGCAACTTCGCGGCCGGCATGTCGGGCGGCGTGGCCTACGTCTACGACGAGGACGGCCTGTTCGACAAGCGCTGCAACACCTCGATGGTCGCCCTCGAAGCGGTGCTGGGCGCCGCCGACCAGGAGAAGGGCCAGAGCGCGGCGAGCTGGCACAAGTTCGGCGGCAAGCGCCAGCTGGACGAGGTGATCCTGCGCGGCCTGATCGAGCAGCACTTCCGCTTCACCGGCTCGGAGCGCGCCAAGGCGCTGCTGTCGGACTGGACCACGGCGCGCCGCAAGTTCGTCAAGGTCTTCCCGACCGAGTACAAGCGGGCGCTGGGCGAGATGTACGCCAAGGAACAGGCCGCGCGCGACAGCGACCGCGAGGCGATCGCCGCCTGAGGGCGGACACCGCAGCCGGGACGGCGAGGCGGCAACGGTGGCGAATCGCTGCCGCCGCGCCGTCCACCACACCACAATGACCTCACAACGGGGCGCGCGCATCGCGCTGCGCCCCGAGCACAACCCAAGGAAGCGACATGGGCAAGGCGACTGGCTTTCTCGAATTTCCGCGCCAGAGCGAGAGTTACGAACCGGCACCGAAGCGGGTCCGGCATTACAAGGAATTCGTATTCCGGCTGAGCGACAACGAAGCCAAGGTGCAGGGCGCGCGCTGCATGGACTGCGGCATCCCGTTCTGCAACAACGGCTGCCCGGTCAACAACATCATCCCCGACTTCAACGACCTGGTGTATCGCCAGGACTGGAAGTCGGCGATCGACGTGCTGCACCAGACCAACAACTTCCCCGAGTTCACCGGCCGCATCTGCCCGGCCCCCTGCGAGGCCGCCTGTACGCTGGGCATCAATGAAGATCCGGTCGGGATCAAGTCGATCGAGCGCGCGATCGGCGACAAGGCCTGGGAAGAGGATTGGGTCAAGCCGCAGCCGCCGGCGCACAAGACCGGCAAGACGGTGGCCGTGGTCGGCTCGGGCCCCGCGGGCCTGGCCGCCGCACAGCAGCTGGCGCGCGCCGGCCACGACGTCACGGTGTTCGAGAAGAACGACCGCATCGGCGGCCTGCTGCGCTACGGCATCCCCGACTTCAAGCTGGAGAAGGCGCTGATCGACCGCCGCATGGCGCAGATGCAGGCCGAGGGCGTGACCTTCCGCGCCGGCGTGATGGTGACCGACGGCAAGCTGCCGGCAGGCATCAAGAACTACGCGAGCGAAACGATCTCGGCGCAGGAGCTGATGGACCAGTTCGACGCCGTCGTGCTGGCCGGCGGCGCCGAAGTGCCGCGCGATCTGCCGGTGCCGGGGCGCGACCTGCAGGGCGTGCATTTCGCGCTGGAATTCCTGATTCCGCAGAACAAGGAAGTGGCCGGCGACGGCCCCAACGAGATCCGCGCCGACGGCAAGCATGTCGTGGTGATCGGCGGCGGCGATACCGGCTCGGACTGCGTCGGCACCTCCAACCGCCATGGCGCGGTGTCGGTGACCCAGTTCGAACTGCTGCCGCAGCCGCCGGAGGAAGAGAACAAGCCGCTGGTGTGGCCGTACTGGCCGATCAAGCTGCGCACCTCGTCGTCGCACGAGGAAGGCTGCGAGCGCGACTGGTCGGTGGCGACCAAGGAATTCATCGGCGAGAACGGCAAGGTCACCGCACTGAAGGCCTGCCGCGTCGAATGGAAGGACGGCCGCATGCAGGAAGTGCCGGACAGCGAGTTCGTGCTGAAGGCCGACCTGGTGCTGCTGGCGATGGGCTTCACCAATCCGGTGGGCTCGATGCTGGAGGCGTTCGGTGTCGACACCGACGCGCGCAAGAACGCCAAGGCCTCGACCGAAGGCGAGCGCGCCTACTTCACCAATGTGCCGAAGGTGTTCGCCGCGGGCGACGTGCGCCGCGGCCAGTCGCTGGTGGTCTGGGCCATCCGCGAAGGCCGCCAGGCCGCGCGCTCGGTCGATGCCTTCCTGATGGGGCATTCGGAGCTGCCGCGCTGAAGTTGTTCTGTATCGTCCCTCTTCCGCAACGGGAGAGGGACGAATCCCCGGCGGCATCGCCCCGCAGGGCTACGCCCCGAGCTGCCTGCCCATCACCACCGCCCCTTCCCCATAGCGCGACAGCTTCGTCGCCGCTTCCCCGGCCAGCGCCACCGGCGCATACCCCAGCCCCTGCCACCAGCGCGCCGCGCTCTGTACCGCGATCAGCCGGGAGCAGCGCAGGCCGGCCTGCATCGCACCGTGCCTGGCCTTCTCGTACAGCCGTTTCGCCAGCCCTTGCCCCTGTCCGGCGGGCGCCACCGCCATGTCGTGGATGAACCAGGTCAGCGGCGTTTCGTCGGCGGCGAAACCGTCGTGCCGCAGCACGCGGTCGAGCGGCGGCAGCGTCTCGCGCGGCCATGGGTGGGTCAGCAGATAGGCGGCGAGCCGGCGCGGCGCCTCGGCGTGCGCGGCGACCCAGCACAGCGCCGGCGCCAGCGCCAGGCGGCTGGCCAGCGCGTCGGCCGATTCGATCAGTTCGGGGCGGTAGCACTGCGCCTGCACTGCCAGCACATCGGGCAGATCGGCCGCCGCCATCGGCCGCAACAGGAATTCGGACATGGCGCGGATTATAGGGCTCGGCAATCGGCGAGCCGCTTTGCAATGGACGACCGGTCCGCAACGGCGAACGCTTGGTACAAGGGACCGCTCCGCAACAGGGACCACTCCGCAACAGGGACCACTTCGCAACAGGGACCACTCCGCAACAGGGGACCACTCCGCAACCAGGCGGCCGCCCGATGTGCGTCGGGGTTGACCCGGCTATGGTTAACGCGGTCTGTGCTCGCCGGAACCGACTCCGTACAATCGTCCACAGCAAGAACAACGCTGCCTCGCTCACCCCTGTCTGCCAATCCAGGCGCCCCGCCAGCGCGGCGCCCCGGAGGATCTCGATGCCCGAAGTACGCATGCTTGCGCGGCTTTGGCGAGGTAAGGCGACGTTGCACTTCCCCGCCGTGACGGCGACCGGCGCGCGCACTGCGCGGCCGGGCGCGGCTTCCGGCCCCGGGCGCGCGGCGGTCATGATGTGCCTTCTGTCGGCTCTCCTCGGCCCGGCCAGCGACGCGCTGGCCGCACCCCCGGTCGCGCGATCCGCCGCGCCATCCACCGCGCCCGCCACCGCGCCCGCCACCGCGCAATCTGCGGCGCCATCCTCCGCCGCACGCTCCGCCCCGATGTCGTTCCCCGCCCGCCCATTGCGGCTGGTCGTGCCGTTTCCCGCCGGCGGCGTGCCGGACGCCATCGCCCGCACGCTGGCCGAGAAGCTGACCGCCAAGCTGGGCGTGCCGGTCGAGGTCGACAACCGTCCCAGCGCCAATGGCACCACCGCCGGCGACGTGGTCGCCAAGGCCAGCTCCGACGGCCACACGCTGCTGCTGCACCAGTCCACCATGCTGATCCAGTCCGGCGTGGAGCCGCTGCCCTACGACGTGGTGCGCGACTTCACGCCGGTGGCGCGGGTCGCGGCGATGCCGCTGTTCCTGGTGATCGACGCGCGGCTGCCGATCCGCACGGCGCAGCAGTGGCTGGCGGCGGTGCGCGCCAACCCGGGTGCCTACAGCGTCGGCACGGCGCAGGCCGGCACTCCGGCCCATCTGTATGCGGAATACGCGGTGCGCGGCATCCCCAATGGCGTGCCGCTGGTGACTGCCAAGGGCGAGGCGGCGCTGGTGCAGGAGATGCTGGCCGGCCGCATCAGCGCGTGCTTCTGCAACTTCGCGGCGGTCCAGCAGCATGTGCGCGAGGGCACCCTGCGGCTGCTCGGCGTGGCCGGCTCGGCGCGTTCGTCGCTGGCGCCCGGCGTGCCGACACTGCACGAGAGTGGACTCGACGGCTACGGCGCAGGGCCGTGGCTTGGCGTGCTGGCGCCCGCCAAGACCCCGCGCGCGATCGTGGCGAAGCTGGCCACGGTGCTCGACGAGGTGGTGCGCGAGGGGGACGTCGCGCGCCGGCTGGAATCGGTCGGGCTGACGCCGCTGCGCGACTCGCCCGAGGCCTTCGCCACCTCGATCCGCTCGGAATCGATCCAGTGGCAGGTGATCCTGCGGCAGGCCGGCGGACCGGTCGAACCTTGAGTCTCCTCCCACGGCCGGCGTTGCGGGGAAGGGCATCAGGAGGGCGTCAACTGGGAGGGCGTCAACTGGGAGGGCGTCAACTGGAAGGGCGTCAACTGGAAGGGCGCCAACTGGGAGGCGCCAACTGGGAGGCGTCAACTGGGAGGGCGCCGGGCCGCGGGGCACTGCCATGCCTTGGCCCGGAACGCAACCGATTCCGCTTCGTCGCCCGATAGCGCACGTCGCGCCGCGTTGCAGCATTTCATCGCGGGCGCATTGCCCGGCACGCGCCCGGACGAGTATAGGTATTAGCACTTATAATGCCGACCGTCCCTAGCGATGCCAACGTGACTGAAACCACACCCAACCTCGTCGAGCTGCAAGCGGTCGACTTCGCCTATGCGGCGGGCGGCAAGCCCATCCTGTCGGGCCTGTCCATGCGGATTCCGCGTGGCAAGGTCGTCGCGGTCATGGGCGGCTCCGGCTGCGGCAAGACCACCGTGCTGCGGCTGATCGGCGGCCAGGTCCGGCCGCAGCGCGGCCATGTCCGCTTCGACGGCGCCGATATCCCGGCGCTGGACCGCGCCGGCCTGTATGCGGCACGGCGGCAGATGGGGATGCTGTTCCAGTTCGGCGCGCTGTTTACCGACCTGTCGGTGTTCGACAACGTCGCCTTCCCGCTGCGCGAACACACCGACCTGCCCGAGTCGATGATCCGCGACCTGGTGCTGATGAAGCTCAACGCGGTGGGCCTGCGCGGGGCGCGCGACCTGATGCCCGCGCAGATCTCGGGGGGCATGGCGCGCCGCGTGGCGCTGGCCCGGGCCATCGCGCTGGACCCCTCGCTGCTGATGTACGACGAGCCCTTTGCCGGGCTCGATCCGATTTCGCTGGGCCTGACCGCGCGGCTGATCCGCACGCTGAACGACGCGCTCGGCGCCACCACGATCATCGTGTCGCACGACGTGCACGAGACCTTCCAGATCGCCGACTACGTGTATTTCATCGCCGAAGGCCGCATCGCGGCGGAAGGGGAGCCCGAGGCGCTGCGCGCCTCGACCGATCCCTTCGTCCACCAGTTCGTGCATGCCGAGGCCGACGGCCCGGTGCCGTTCCACTACGGCGGGCCGTCGCTCGCCGAGGACTTCGTCGGCGGGGCGGGGCGGTGATGGGCGCACTCTACAACGCAATCGCGATGGTCGGCTCGGCGGTGCGCCAGAGCGTCGAGGGCCTGGGCATGGCCACGCGCATGTTCTTCGCGATGCTGGCGATGTCGCCGTCGATGCTGCGCCGCTTCCGGCTGGTGTCGGACCAGATCTTCTTCGTCGGCAACCTGTCGCTGGTGATCATCGCCGTGTCCGGGCTGTTCGTCGGCTTCGTGCTCGGCCTGCAGGGCTACTACACGCTGAACCGCTACGGCTCCGAGCAGGCGCTAGGGCTGCTGGTGGCGCTGTCGCTGGTGCGCGAGCTGGGGCCGGTGGTGACCGCGCTGCTGTTCGCGGGGCGCGCCGGCACTTCGCTGACCGCCGAGATCGGCCTGATGAAGGCGGGCGAGCAGCTGACCGCGATGGAAATGATGGCGGTGAACCCGCTGCAGCGCGTGGTCGCGCCGCGCTTCTGGGCGGGCGTGATCGCGATGCCGGTGCTGGCGGCGATCTTCAGCGCGGTCGGCATCCTGGGCGGCTACATCGTCGGCGTGCAGCTGATCGGCGTCGACGCCGGCGCCTTCTGGTCGCAGATGCAGGGCGGCGTCGATGTGCGCGACGACGTGCTGAACGGCGTCATCAAGAGCTTTATCTTCGGCATTGCCGTGACGTTTATCGCCTTGTACCAGGGCTACGAGGCCAAGCCGACGCCCGAGGGCGTGTCGCGCGCCACCACCCGCACCGTGGTGATCGCGTCGCTCGCCGTGCTGGGGCTCGATTTCCTGCTGACGGCGCTGATGTTCAGTACCTGAGCCCCGCATGGGCGCCGTCGCATCCCGCTGGTTGAACTAGAGAATTCCGATGAGAAAGAACGCACTCGATTTCTGGGTGGGGCTGTTCGTGGTGGCCGGCTTCGTGGCCCTGCTGTTCCTCGCGCTGAAGGCCGGGAACATGAGCGCCTTCACCTTCGAGGACACCTACACCGTGCAGGCCCGCTTCGACAATATCGGCGGGCTGAAGGCACGTGCTCCGGTCAAGAGCGCCGGCGTGGTGGTGGGCCGCGTCGCGCAGATCAGCTTCGACGACAAGAACTACCAGGCCACGGTGACGATGCACCTGGAGCAGCGCTACCAGTTTCCCAAGGACACGTCGGCCAAGATCCTGACGTCGGGGCTGCTAGGTGAGCAATACATCGGCCTCGAAGCGGGCGGCGATACCGCCATGCTGGCCGACGGCGCGCGGATCACGATGACCCAGTCGGCCGTGGTGCTGGAGAATTTGATCGGGCAGTTCCTATACAACAAGGCGGCCGACGCGGGCGGCACGGGAGCGGAGAAATGAGGGGTTCGGGAGTTCACGGGCGCTGGCTGCTGGCCGGCGCGATGGCGGTCGCCCTGGCGGGCTGCGCGACGGGGCCGGACGCCAATCCGCGCGACCCGCTCGAGCCGTTCAACCGCGAAGTCAACAAGATCAACGAGGACTTCGACAAGGGCGTGATGCGCCCGATCGCCGAGGTCTATGCCGACTACGTGCCGTCGCCGGTGCGCACCGCGGTCAGCAACGTGTTCTCCAACGTCAGCGACGTCTACTCGGCGCTGAACAACCTGCTGCAGGGCAAGCCGACGCGCTTCGCCGAGGACACCATGCGGGTGGCGATCAACACCGTGCTGGGCATCGGCGGCCTGATCGACATCGCCACGCCGGCCGGCCTGCCCAAGTACAAGGAAGACTTCGGCCAGACGCTGGGCGTGTGGGGCGTGCCGCCCGGCCCGTACCTGGTGCTGCCGCTGTTCGGTCCGAGCACGGTGCGCGACACCGGCGGCATGCTGGTCGACCGGCAGGCCGACCCGTCGGCCTACCTGCATCCGGTCTGGATGCGCAATACGCTGATCGGCGTGCGCGTGGTCAGCGCCCGCGCCGAGCTGCTGGGCGCCAGCAGCCTGGTCGAGATGGCCGCGCTGGACCGCTACTCGTTCATGCGCGACGCCTATCTGCAGCGCCGCGAGTACCTGGTCTACGACGGCAATCCGCCGGACCGCGAGGACGATGGCATCGACGGCGACGCCAAGCCGACGCCCCCGAGCTCCGGTTCGGGCGAAAGCCTGCCCGGCCAGACCATGCCGGTGCCGCCGGTGGCGCCGTCGCTGTCGCCCGGGCGGCTTGGCCTGTGAGGGATTGCTGAACACCGACGCTGACCCTGACGCTGAGAGGCGCCGGCGTCACCGCGGTCGACGGGCGGCCCGCCGGCTTTGTGAGCGCCCGGTCACCGCTGCAACAAACTGTGATAACCGGTGCCAGCGCCCCGCGCCCCCGGCACCATGAACTTGCCCGGGGTGCGCGCTCTCCAACTCAACGCACCCCCCCGCCGCCCCCGGCGGAACAAGATAGACAAGGAAAAACCATGTTCAAGCGACTGTTGCTTCCCTTCATCGCCGCCTTCGCCATGGCCGGCGCGGCCATGGCCCAGAGCCCGGACACCTCGACCCCGGACGGCCTGATCAAGGCGCTGGTGGACGACGTGATGGCCACCGTCAAGGCCGACAAGGAAATGCAGGCCGGCAGCATCCCCAAGATCACCGCGCTGGTCGAGCAGAAGATCCTGCCGAACGCCAACTTCCAGAAGACCACGCAGATCGCGATGGGCCGCAACTGGGCGAAGGCGACGCCGGAGCAGCAGAAGCAGATCGTCGAGGAATTCAAGATGCTGCTGATCCGCACCTATGCGGGCGCCGTCTCCCAGATCCGCGACCAGACCGTGCAGTTCCGCCCGTTCCGCGCGGCGCCGGAAGACACCGAGGTCACCGTGCGCACCCAGGTCATCAACAAGGGCGAGCCGATCCAGATGGACTACCGCCTGGAGAAGACGCCGCAGGGCTGGAAGGTCTACGACATCAACGTGCTGGGCGCCTGGCTGACCGAAGCCTACAAGGGCAGCTTCAACACGATCGCCAGCCAGCAGGGTATCGAAGGCGTGATCAAGACCCTGCAGGACCGCAACCGCCAGTTGGCCAGCGCGAAGGGCTAAGCCCGCTGAGCCAGCAGAGCAAGTCGAGCCCTGGCGCGGCTGCCATGCCGTGACGACGCGGCGCAGCACGTGGATGCTGCGCCGCGTTACAATGCCGGCCCGGTGCCAAGCTTCACCCGCACCGGCCGTTTTGCCCCGACCAAGCCCCTTACCGACCGACCGCCTCGATGCTTTCACTCGGAACCTCGCTGACCAACCGCAACGCCGCCGCCGTGCTGCGCGATGCGGCCGCGCGCGTCGCGCAAGGGGAAGCGCAGGTCGATTGCAGCGCGCTCGGACAGGTCGATTCGTCGGCGGTGGCCGTGATGCTGGCGCTGCATCGCGATGCCAGCGCGCGCGGCCGGACCCTGGCGTTCGTCGGCGTGCCGCAGCAACTGGCCGCGCTCGCCAGCCTGTACGGGGTCGATACGCTGCTGGCGCTGTCGCCGCAGGACCCGGCATCGGTGCCGGCGCAAGCGGTTGCCGACATTGCGGCCGAACCTGTCGCCGAACCCAGGGCCGAATCCAGGGCCGAATCCGCGCCTGCTTCGGCCGCCGCCCCCCTCGAGCAAGCCGGCTTGCATCGACATTGAACCGGCATCCGCGGTGAGCGCGAGGCGATGGCCCGCGCCGGCACCGTCGCGATGCCTCGGCGCCGGCCGCCAGCCGACGCCGCGTCCCAAGCGGGGACCTCCTCGCATCCCCTATAATTCCGGGTTATTCGTTCGTCAGCACCGCCCGCGCGCCAACGCGCGATGCGCCTGCCACGCCGGCAGCCGGCAAGCCAGGCGGGCGACCAGTCCGGCAGCTGTATCACCCTCAGGCGGTCCCCGCCATTTCCAGGAGCCCGGCGCGGCAGCGCGACGCTCGCACGCCCGCCAGACGATATCGGCCATGAAAGCCATCGAAATCCAGGATGTCCGCAAGCGCTACCGCAATCTGCAGGCGCTCAAGGGCGTCAGCTTCAGCGTCGAGCGCGGCGAATTCTTCGGCCTGCTCGGCCCCAACGGCGCGGGCAAGACCACGCTGATCTCGATCCTCGCCGGACTGAACCGGGCCGACTCGGGCCAGGTGCGCGTGCACGGCCACGACGTGGTCGGCGATTACCGGGTGGCGCGCCGCATGCTGGGCGTGGTGCCGCAGGAGCTGGTGTTCGATCCGTTCTTCACCGTGCGCGAGACGCTGCGGCTGCAGTCGGGCTATTTCGGCCTGACCCGCAATGACGACTGGATCGACGAGATCATGGCCAACCTGGACCTGACCGACAAGGCCGACGCCAACATGCGGCAACTGTCGGGCGGCATGAAGCGCCGCGTGCTGGTCGCGCAGGCGCTGGTGCATCGTCCGCCGGTGATCGTGCTCGACGAACCGACCGCGGGCGTCGACGTGGAGCTGCGCCAGACGCTGTGGAAATTCATCTCCCGGCTGAACCGCGAAGGTCATACCATCATCCTGACCACCCACTATCTGGAAGAGGCCGAGGCCCTGTGCGACCGCATCGCGATGCTCAAGTTCGGCGAGGTGGTGGCGCTGGACCGCACCAGCAGCCTGCTGAGCCAGTTCGCCGGCCTGCAACTGGTGCTGACGCTGTCGGCCGGCCGTCTGCCGGCCTCGCTGGAGCCGCTGCGGATGCCGTCCAATCCGGGCGAGCGCGCGATCCGGCTGCGGTTGTCCGGCTACCAGGTGGTCGAACCGATCCTCGCGGCTTGCCGCGAGGCGGGCTGCGAAATCGAAGACATGGAAATCAACAAGGCCGACCTCGAGGACGTATTCGTGCAGATCATGGGGAGAGAAGGGCGCAAGCCGGCTTCGCGTGACGCCGGAGCGGACCGCGACGCGGACAGGGACGCTGACGGCGGCGCGAGCGGCGACGGCGGCAAGCGCGCCGCGGCCCCGACCGAACCGGTCAATGCCACCCCTTCCTCGCTGGAGAGCCCGGTATGAAACATCCTGCCGGACTCGATCAGGCGCAACAGGACGCCCGTCACGGCGGCGGCGACGACAGCCGGCACCTGGCGCCGATGGCGGTGGGCGGCCTGGTGGGCTTTCGCACGCTGCTCTACAAGGAAGTGCTGCGCTTCTGGAAGGTCAGCTTCCAGACCGTTGCCGCGCCGGTGCTGACCGCGATCCTCTATCTGCTGATCTTCGGCCATGTGCTGGAGGACCGCGTCCGCGTCTACGACCAGATCAGCTACACCGCCTTCCTGGTGCCCGGGCTGGTGATGATGAGCATCCTGCAGAACGCGTTCGCCAACAGCTCGTCGTCGCTGATCCAGTCCAAGATCACCGGCAACCTGGTGTTCGTTCTGCTGCCGCCGCTGTCGCACTGGGAGATGTTCGGCGCCTACGTGACCGCCGCCATCGTGCGCGGGCTGGCGGTCGGCCTGGGCGTGCTGCTGGTGACGGTTTGGTTCGCCGACCTGCATGTGGCCAATGTCGCCTGGATCGTCGTCTTCGCGCTGCTCGGCGCCGGCATGCTCGGCACGCTGGGCCTGATCGCCGGCATCTGGGCCGAGAAGTTCGACCAGCTGGCCGCCTTCCAGAATTTCCTGATCATGCCGGCGACCTTCCTGTCCGGCGTGTTTTATTCGATCCACTCGCTGCCCGCGTTCTGGCAGACGGTGTCGCACGCCAACCCGTTCTTCTACATGATCGACGGGTTCCGCCATGGCTTCTTCGGCGTCTCCGACGTGTCGCCGTGGTTCAGCCTGGCCGTGGTGGCGAGCGCCTTCGCGGTCGTCGCGGCCATCGCGCTGCGGCTGCTGCAGACCGGCTACAAGCTGCGGCACTGATCTTGCGAGACCAGGCCGGGCCGACACGCGCGAGAGCGGGACGCACACAGACGAAACGAGATTCACCATGCTGCCTACACCGGAACAAGTCAGGGACTACATCGCCCAGGGGCTGCCCTGCGAACACCTCGAAGTGGAGGGCGACGGCCAGCACTTCTTTGCCACCATCGTCAGCGCCGAGTTCGAGGGCAAGCGGCTGATCCAGCGCCATCAGCGCGTCTATGCCGCGCTCGGCGACCGCATGCGGGCCGAGATCCACGCGCTGTCGATGAAGACGCTGACGCCGGCCGAATGGCAAGGCGGGCAGGGCGAACATGCCGGCCAGCCCGGCCAGCGCTGAGCGGCCGCGCATCCTCATGGATCAACTCGAAATCCACGGCAACGGACCGCTGCGCGGCGAAATCCGCGTCTCGGGGGCGAAGAACGCCGCCCTGCCGATCCTGTGCGCGAGCCTGCTGACGGCCGACACGCTGACCCTGGACAACGTGCCTGATCTGCAGGACGTGCGCACCATGCTGGCGCTGCTGCGCCAGATGGGCGTGCAGGTCGAGCAGGACGGCACGCACCTGACGCTGAACGCGGGCGCGATCCTCTCGCCCGAGGCGCCCTATGAAATGGTCAAGACCATGCGCGCGTCGATCCTGGTGCTCGGGCCGCTGGTCGCGCGCCTGGGCGAGGCGCGGGTATCGCTGCCCGGCGGCTGCGCCAGCGGTGCGCGGCCGGTCGACCAGCACATCAAGGGCCTGCAGGCCATGGGCGCCGACATCGCGATCGAGCACGGCTTCATCCACGCGCGTGCGCGCCGGCTCAAGGGCGCGCGCATCGTCACGGACATGATCACGGTGACGGGCACCGAGAACCTGCTGATGGCGGCCACGCTGGCCGAGGGCGAGACCGTGCTGGAGAACGCGGCGCGCGAGCCCGAGGTCACCGACCTGGCCAACCTGCTGGTGAGCATGGGCGCCCGCATCGAGGGCATCGGCACCGACCGGCTGGTGATTCACGGCGTCGAGCGCCTGCACGGGGCCGAGCATCGCGTGATTGCCGATCGCATCGAGGCCGGCACGTTCCTGTGCGCCGCCGCGGCGACGCTGGGCGAGGTGGTGGTGCGCGATGTCCCGCCGGTCATTCTGGACGCGGTGCTCGACAAGCTGGTTGAAGCCGGTGCATCGATCGAGCGCGGCGCCGACTGGGTGCGGCTGTCGATGCGCCAGCGCCCACGGGCGGTCAGCTTTCGCACCTCCGAATACCCGGCCTTTCCGACCGACATGCAGGCGCAGTTCATGGCGCTCGATTGCGTGGCCGACGGCACGGCGCGGGTCACCGAGACGATCTTCGAGAACCGCTTCATGCACGTGCAGGAGCTGAACCGGCTCGGCGCCAATATCGCGGTCGAAGGCAATACCGCGGTGGTGACCGGCGTGCCGCGCCTGTCGGGCGCGCGCGTGATGGCGACCGATCTGCGCGCCTCGGCCAGCCTGGTGATTGCCGGCCTGATCGCCGACGGCGAAACGGTGATCGACCGCATCTACCACCTGGACCGCGGCTACGACCGCATGGAAGACAAGCTGTCCGCCGTCGGTGCGCGCATCCGCCGCATCGCCGGCTGACCCACGAACAAGACGATGAGCCCTTCTCCGAACCAGCTGACCCTGGCCCTATCCAAGGGCCGGATCTTTACCGAAACCATGCCGCTGCTGGCGGCCGCGGGCATCGAGGTCACCGAAGACCCGGAAACCTCCCGCAAGCTGATCCTGCCGACCACCGACCCGGACGTGCGCGTGATCATCGTGCGCGCCTCCGACGTGCCCACCTATGTGCAGTACGGCGCCGCCGACTTTGGCGTGGCGGGCAAGGACGTGCTGATGGAGCATGGGATGGCCGGCCTGTATGCGCCGATCGACCTGAATATCGCCCGCTGCCGCATGTCGGTGGCGGTGCCGGCGGGCTTCGACTATGTCCGCGCGGTACGGCAGGGGGCGCGGCTGGCGGTGGCGACCAAGTATGTGCAGACCGCGCGCGAGCATTTCGCCAAGAAGGGCGTCCACGTCGATCTGATCAAGCTGTACGGCTCGATGGAGCTCGGTCCGCTGGTCGGGCTGGCCGATGCGATCGTCGACCTGGTCAGCACCGGCGGCACGCTGCGCGCCAACAATCTGGTGGAAGTCGAGGAGATCGTGCAGATCTCGTCGCGCCTGGTGATCAACCAGGCCGCGCTCAAGCTCAAGCGCGAGCGGCTGGCGCCGATCCTCGAAGCGTTTGAACGGGCCTCCGCGGCCGTGGCGTGATGCCATGGCCGACGGCCCGGGGAATGGAGTCATGAACGAACAAAGCCTGAACATCCGCCGACTGGACTCGGCCAGCACGGACTTCCCCGTGCGGCTGCGCCAGCTGCTGGCCTTCGAGGCCGGCGAGGACGAGGCCATCGAGCGCGCCGTTGCGCAGATCCTGGCCGACGTCAAGGTGCGCGGCGATGCCGCGGTGCTCGAATACACGATGCGCTTCGACCGTGTCGAAGCCGAATCGCTGGCCGCGCTGGAACTGTCGCCGGCCGAGATGGACGCCGCGCTCGAGGAGCTCGAGCCCAAACGCCGCGCCGCGCTCGAGGCGGCCGCGGCGCGCGTGCGCGCCTACCACGAGAAGCAGAAGATCGAATGCGGCAGCCATAGCTGGGAATACGCGGAGGCCGACGGCACCGTGCTCGGCCAGAAGGTGACGCCGCTCGATCGCGTCGGCCTCTATGTGCCGGGCGGCAAGGCGGCCTATCCGTCATCGGTGCTGATGAACGCGATTCCGGCCCGCGTCGCCGGCGTCAAGGAAGTGATCATGGTGGTGCCGACCCCGGGCGGCGTGCGCAACCCGCTGGTGCTCGCAGCCGCGGCGATCGCCGGCGTCGACCGCGTGTTCACCATCGGCGGTGCCCAGGCGGTCGGCGCGCTCGCATACGGTACCGAGACGCTGCCGCAGGTCGACAAGATCGTCGGCCCGGGCAACGCCTATGTCGCCGCGGCCAAGCGCCGCGTGTTCGGCACGGTCGGCATCGACATGATCGCCGGCCCGTCCGAGATCCTGGTGATCTGCGACGGCAGCACCGACCCGGACTGGGTCGCGATGGACCTGTTCTCGCAGGCCGAGCACGACGAGATGGCGCAGTCGATCCTGCTGTGCCCGGATTCCGGCTATCTGCTCAAGGTCGAGGACAGCATCCGCCGCCTGCTCGACGACATGCCGCGCCGCGACGTGATCGCGGCCTCGATCGGCGGCCGCGGCGCGCTGATCAAGGTACGCGACATGGACGAGGCCTGCGACATCGCCAACGCGATCGCGCCCGAGCACCTGGAGATCTCCGCGCTCAATCCGCGCCAGTGGGCCGAGAAGATCCGCCACGCCGGCGCGATCTTCCTGGGCCAGTTCACCAGCGAATCGCTGGGCGACTACTGCGCGGGGCCGAACCACGTGCTGCCGACCTCGCGCACCGCGCGCTTCTCGTCGCCGCTGGGCGTCTATGACTTCCAGAAGCGCTCGAGCCTGATCGAGGTCAGCGAGGCGGGCGCGCAGATGCTGGGCCAGATCGCCGCGGAACTTGCCTATGGCGAGGGCCTGCAGGCGCATGCCCGCAGCGCCGAATACCGCCTCAAGCGCAGTTGATTTGCCGGGGCGGCCCGCGTGCCGTCCCTTTACTCCCCAACCGAAGAGGAATCCATGTCAGCAGTCGAGCCTTCCCTGATCGAGCGAATCATCCGTGACGACGTCCGCGCCATGGGCGCCTATCACGTGGCCGATTCGCACGGTCTGATCAAGCTCGACGCGATGGAGAACCCGTACCAGTTGCCTGCGCCGCTGCGCGAGCAGCTCGGCAAGCGGTTGGCCGAGGTCGCGCTGAACCGCTATCCGGTGCCGACCAGCGAGGCGCTGCGCGCGCGCCTGAAGCACGTGATGGATGTGCCCGCCGGCATGGAGATCCTGCTCGGCAACGGCTCGGACGAGATCATCAGCATGCTGGCGCTGGCGGTCGCACGGCCGGGCGCCAAGGTGATGGCGCCGGTGCCGGGCTTCGTGATGTACGCGATGTCGGCGCAGTTCACCGGCCTCGAGTTCGTCGGCGTGCCGCTGCGCGCGGACTTCACGCTGGACCGCGCCGCGATGCTGGCCGCGATGGCCGAGCACAAGCCGGCGGTGATCTACCTCGCCTATCCGAACAATCCGACCGGCACGCTGTTCGACGAGCAGGACATGGAGGCGATCGTGCGCGCCGCGCAGGGCGAGGTCTGCCACAGCCTGGTGGTGGTCGACGAGGCCTACCAGCCGTTCGCGCAGCACAGCTGGATGCCGCGGCTGCCGGAGTTCGGCAATCTGCTGGTGATGCGCACCGTGTCGAAGCTGGGCCTGGCAGGCATCCGGCTCGGCTACCTGGCCGGCGATCCGGCCTGGCTCGCGCAGATCGACAAGGTGCGCCCGCCGTACAACGTCAACGTGCTGACCGAGGCGACGGCGCTGTTCGTGCTCGAGCATGTCGACGTGCTCGACGAACAGGCCGCGCAATTGCGTGCCCAACGCGCCAGCGTGGCCGCGGCGATGGCCGCGCATCCGGGCGTTACCGTGTTCCCCAGCGCCGGCAATTTCCTGCTGGTGCGCGTGCCCGATGCCGCGCGAATCTTCGATCGGCTGCTCGCGCGCAAGGTGCTGATCAAGAACGTGAGTAAAATGCACCCATTGCTGGCCAACTGTCTGCGCGTGACGGTCAGCACCCCCGAAGAAAATGCGCAGTTTCTCGAGGCGTTTGCCGCCTCGCTGCAGGATTAGCACCATGCGTGTTGCCGAGGTCACCCGCAATACCTCCGAGACCCAGATCCGCGTCGCGCTGAATCTGGACGGCACCGGACGCCAGCTGCTGGCTTCCGGCGTTCCCTTCCTGGACCACATGCTGGACCAGATCGCCCGCCATGGCATGTTCGACCTCGAGGTCGAGGCCAAGGGCGACACCCATATCGACGACCACCATACGGTCGAGGATGTGGGCATCACGCTGGGACAGGCGGTGGCCAAGGCCATCGGCGACAAGAAGGGCATCAGCCGCTATGGGCACAGCTACGTGCCGCTCGATGAATGCCTGTCGCGCGTGGTGATCGATTTCTCGGGCCGCCCGGGGCTGGAGTTCCACGTGCCGTTCACCCGGGCGCGCGTCGGCAGCTTCGATGTCGACCTGACCATCGAGTTCTTCCGCGGCTTCGTCAATCATGCCGGCGTGACGCTGCATATCGACAATCTGCGCGGCATCAATGCCCACCATCAATGCGAAACGGTATTCAAGGCCTTCGGCCGGGCGCTGCGCATGGCGGTAGAGCTGGACCCGCGCGCGGCCAATACGATTCCGTCGACCAAGGGCACGCTCTGATTTCGATACCGGTCCGATGAAGGGTGGCGGGGTTTTCCTGCTGCCGCCCACGCCGACCGGTTTCTACCGATCTCTACCGGACTCCACCACCCTCCACCGTTTCCGAGGGGACGGCCACGCGATGCCACGGCCGTTTCCAACATCATGACTACGATTGCAATTGTGGATTACGGCATGGGCAACCTGCGCTCGGTGGCGCAGGCGCTGCGCCGTGCGGCGCCCGACGCCGATGTGCGCGTCGTCGATGCGCCCGAGGGCATCCGCGCCGCCGAGCGCGTGGTGCTGCCCGGCCAGGGCGCGATGCCCGACTGCATTGCGGCGCTCAATGCCTCGGGGCTGCGCGAGGCCGTGCTCGAGGCCGCGGCCAGCAAGCCGCTGCTGGGCGTGTGCGTTGGCGAACAGATGCTGTTCGAAGCGAGCAGGGAAAGTAGGGCCGGTGCGGACAGCACGCCATGCCTGGGCCTGATGCCGGGCGAGGTGGTCCGCTTCGAGCTCGACGGCATGACGCAGCCGGACGGCTCGCGCTACAAGGTGCCGCAGATGGGCTGGAACCGCGTTCGCCAGACCCGCCCGCATCCGCTGTGGCAGGGTATTCCCGATCAGAGCTGGTTCTATTTCGTCCACAGCTACTATGTGCAGCCGCGCGATTCCGCCCATACTGCCGGGGAAACCGAATATGGCGTCGTGTTTACCAGCGCGGTGGCCCGGGATAATATTTTTGCCACGCAGTTCCACCCGGAGAAAAGCGCCGCACTCGGCTTGCAGCTCTACCGGAATTTCGTGGACTGGAAGCCCTGATTCACCAAGCCGTTCGACGCAGGCAAGGCCGGGCCGGCAGCGCCGGTCCCGCCAGGACAACCTTTTTACTTCAACACGCTCGTCACGCTTATGTTGCTCATTCCGGCCATCGACCTGAAGGACGGTCAATGTGTACGCCTCAAACAAGGCGATATGGACCAGGCCACCGTCTTCTCCGAAGAGCCCGCCGCCATGGCACGACATTGGGTGGAACAGGGCGCGCGGCGTCTGCACCTGGTCGACCTGAACGGCGCCTTCGTCGGCAAGCCCCGCAATGAGGCCGCGATCAAGGCCATCATCGCCGAGGTCGGCGAAGAGATCCCGGTCCAGCTCGGCGGAGGCATCCGCGACCTGAACACGATCGAGCGGTGGCTGGACGACGGCCTGTCGTACATCATCATCGGCACCGCCGCGGTCAAGAATCCGGGCTTCCTGAAGGATGCATGCTCGGCGTTCGGCGGCCACATCATCGTCGGTCTCGATGCCCGCGACGGCAAGGTCGCCACCGACGGCTGGAGCAAGCTGACCGGCCACGAGGTGATCGACCTGGCGCGCAAGTACGAGGACTACGGCGTCGAGGCGATCATCTACACCGACATCGGCCGCGACGGCATGCTGCAGGGCATCAACATCGATGCCACCGTCAAGCTGGCCCAGTCGGTGTCGATTCCGGTGATCGCGAGCGGCGGCCTGTCGAACATGAGCGATATCGACCGGCTGTGCTCGGTCGAGAGCGAAGGCGTCGAAGGGGTGATCTGCGGCCGCGCGATCTACTCCGGCGACCTGAATTTCGCGGACGCGCAGGCGCTCGCGGACAAACTCGGCGCCGGCCAGTAAGCCGTCGCCATTGCGCCCCCGGGGGGGCGCTGCTGCCCGCGTCGCGCCGTGCCTGCGCGCGCCGCGTGGCAAGGATTCCGATGCTAGCCAAACGTATCATCCCCTGCCTGGACGTGACCAACGGGCGGGTGGTCAAAGGGGTCAACTTCGTTGAATTGCGCGACGCGGGCGACCCGGTCGAGATCGCGCGCCGCTATGACGAGCAGGGCGCGGACGAAATCACATTCCTCGACATCACCGCGACCAGCGACGGCCGCGACCTGATGCTGAACATCATCGAGGCGGTGGCCTCGCAGGTGTTCATTCCGCTGACGGTCGGCGGCGGCGTGCGCACCGTCGAGGACGTGCGCCGCCTGCTCAATGCTGGCGCGGACAAGATCAGCGTCAATTCGTCGGCGATCAGCAATCCGCAGCTGGTGTCGGACGCCACCGCGCGCTACGGCTCGCAATGCATCGTGGTAGCGATCGACGCCAAGCGCAGCTCGGCACCGGGCGAGCCGCCGCGCTGGGAAGTGTTCACCCACGGCGGGCGCAAGGCCACCGGCCTCGACGCGGTCGAGTGGGCGCGCGAAATGGCGCGCCGCGGCGCCGGTGAGCTGCTGCTGACCAGCATGGACCGCGACGGCACCAAGAGCGGCTTCGATCTCGAACTGACCCGCGCGGTCAGCGACGCGGTCGGCGTGCCGGTGATCGCCTCGGGCGGCGTCGGCGGGCTGCAGGACCTGGCCGACGGCATCCGCATCGGCCATGCCGACGCGGTGCTGGCGGCGAGCATCTTCCACTACGGCCAGCACACGGTGGCCGAGGCGAAGGCATTCATGGCCCGCGAGGGCATTCCGATGCGGGTTTGACGATGCAAAAGAAGTGGCTCAACAAGGTCAAATGGGACGACCACGGCCTGGTGCCGGTGATCGTGCAGGAAGTCGGCTCCAACGACGTGCTGATGTTCGCCTTCATGAATCGCGAGGCGCTGCAGCGCACCGTCGAGCTCGGCGAGGCGGTGTTCTGGTCGCGTTCGCGCAAGCGGCTGTGGCACAAGGGCGAGGAGTCAGGCCATGTGCAGAAGGTGCATGAGATCCGGCTCGATTGCGACGAGGACGTGGTGCTGCTGAAGGTCACGCAGGCCGGCGACATCGCCTGCCACACCGGCCGCCATTCCTGCTTCTTCCAGAAATTCGAGGGCGACGTCGAGGACGGCGACTGGCAGACCGTCGAACCGGTGCTGAAGGACCCCTCGTCCATCTACGGCAGCAATCACTGATGAGCGACTCTTCTGCGAACCAGGCCGACGCGCTGGCCGACGTGCTCGCGCGCGTGGCCGCGGTGCTCGAATCGCGCAAGCCCGAACACGGCGGCGATCCCGACAAATCCTATGTCGCGCGGTTGTTTCATAAAGGCGACGACGCGATCCTGAAGAAGATCGGCGAGGAAGCGACCGAAACGGTAATGGCAGCCAAGGACGCGCGCGCCGCCGGCCTGGCCGGCCCCGCGCTCGACAAGGTCGTCTACGAGGTCGCGGACCTGTGGTTCCACAGCATGGTGCTGCTGGCCCGCTTTGGCCTGAGTCCGGCCGACGTGGTGGCCGAACTGGCGCGCCGCGAGGGGCTGTCGGGACTGGCCGAAAAGGCCGCGCGCACGGCCGAGCCGAAGTGAGCGCCGGCGCCCCTCGGCGGGCGGCGGTGTATCGTGTGGCACAGTATCGTCTGGACCGAACCGTGCGCACACGCAAGGAGGTGCAATGAGCAACGACTATCCCGGCCAGGACTATCCCGGCCAGGTGGTGCCCAGCAGCGGCGGCGCGCAGCTCGACAGCCTGCGCAAGCTGACCCATATCCTGTACGGGCTGTATGCGATTTTCTGGCTGACCGGCGGCATCACCGCGCTGATCGCGATCATCATCAACTACGTCAAGCGCGACGATGCGCGCGGCACACTCTATGCATCGCACTTTGCGTGGCAGATCCGCTCGTTCTGGTGGTCGGTCGCGTGGACCGTGCTGGGGGGCGTGCTGTTTGCCACCGTGGTCGGCATCGCACTGGCCTTCATCGTCTGGGGCCTGTTGTCGCTGTGGATTCTTTACCGTATTGTCAAAGGCTGGTTGTATTTGAACGACAGCAAGCCGATGTACCCGGAGCAGCGTTTCTAGATTTCCAGACGGCGCGAACCGGGCCAGGCTGAATTCCGGCTTGCCGGTGTCCTTCACTTCGCAATGAAACTTTCATGAACGCACACGAGAATTGCATCTTCTGCAAGATCGTCGCCGGCCAGATACCGTCGCGCAAGGTGTACGAGGACGCCGACATGCTGGCGTTCCACGATATCCATCCGAAGGCGCCGGTGCACTTCCTGATCATTCCGAAGGTGCATGTAGACTCGCTCGCCGACTGCGGCCCGGGCGAAGGCGACGTGCTTGCTAAAATGCTGCTCAAGGCGCCGCAGCTGGCCCGCGAGGCGGGCTGCGGCAATGGCTTCCGCACCGTGATCAACACCGGTTCGGACGGCGGCCAGGAGGTCTATCACCTGCATCTGCACGTGATGGGCGGGCCGCGGACCGAATGGAAGGTCGCGCTGCCGTAGGCCGCCGCGGCAAGCCTGGAGTAAAGAATGACGTCCTGCCGCTCGCGGCGGACGGAACAGCGCCGGCTACCGTCGCCCGGCGTGCGAGCTCGGACGGAACAACGGGTCCGCGTGGCAAGGTGCCGCGCGGGGCTTCATCAGGAGCAGGAAAATGGGTTCGTTTAGCATTTGGCATTGGCTGATCGTGCTGGTGATCGTCATGCTGGTCTTCGGTACGAAGAAGCTGCGCAATATCGGCCAGGATCTGGGCGGCGCGGTCAAGGGCTTCAAGGACGGCATGAAGGATCCCAACGCCCCGGCGGGCGAGGACACCGCCGCCGGCACGCCCAAGGAACTGCGCGACTCGACCACGATCGACGTGGACGCCAAGGAAAAGTCGCGCCAGCAGCAGTAATCCGCATCATGCAGTCAGTCGGCGTCCGGCCGGCGCGGCCCCGCATCGGCCGGGCCGGCCCCCGGTACACTGATTCCCTCCTTCCTCCGGGCGGCGGCGCAGGGCATTGCGCCCGGCCGCGCCCGGCACTGGCATTGAATCCCGCATGATCGATCTGGGCATTTCCAAGCTGGCGCTGATCGGCGCGGTCGCGCTGATCGTGATCGGTCCCGAGCGGCTGCCCAAGGTCGCCCGCACCGTCGGCGCGCTGGTCGGGCGCGCGCAACGCTATATCAGCGATGTGAAGGCGGAGGTCAGCCGCGAGGTCGAGCTGGACGAACTGCGCCGCATGCGCACCGAATTCGAGGAAGCCGCGCGCGATGTCGAGCGGACCATCCACAAAGAGGTCAACGAGCAGGCGCAGTCGCTGAACGAGGCGTTGTCCGGCGACACCAGCGAGATCGGTACCCCCGCCGGCACCGATGTGCCTGCCTCGTATGTGCCGAGCTGGGACAGCGCGCACAAGATGCACAACGGCCGCAAGAGCTGGCGCGTCAAGCAGGCCGCCGTGCCGAAGTGGTACAAGCGCCAGAACAACGTCCGCGTCTGGGCGCAATCCGGCGCTGCCCGCGTCAAGCGGCACCGTCCGGCGACGCGTCCCGCCCGTTCTTTCTTCGAGTGACCATGCGGCAGTCCGCCCCGATGCCGGCGGCCGACCGGTCCGCACGTTCGTCGCGCGCCTTGCCGCGCGCGATGTCGCTTTTCTCTTCCCTGTTGTCCGCCCACCGCTGCTGAGCGGCTGCCGCCATGAGCGAATCGCGTTCCCCCGATCCCCAAGACGAATCCCCGCAGGAAACCTTTATCTCCCACCTGGTGGAGCTGCGCGAGCGCATCGTCAAGGCCGTCGCCGGCGTGCTGGTGGTATTCGTCAGCCTGGTGTACTGGGCGCCGGATATCTTCAACCTGTTTGCGCGGCCGCTGATGGAGTCGTTGCCCAAGGGCGGCAAGATGATCGTGACCGACGTGACCGGCTCGTTCTTCGTGCCGATGAAGGTCACGTTGCTGGTCGCTTTCCTGATCGCGTTGCCATGGGTGCTGTACCAGGTCTGGCAATTCGTCGCGCCCGGGCTCTATCAGCACGAGAAGCGGCTGATCATGCCGCTGGTCACGAGCAGCTATCTGCTGTTCCTGTTCGGCGTCGCCTTTGCCTACTTCCTGGTGTTTCCGACGGTGTTCCACTTCATGGCGCACTACAACGCGCCGCTCGGTGCCGAAATGTCGACCGACATCGACAAGTATCTCGGCTTCGCGATGACGACGTTCCTGGCGTTCGGCATCACCTTCGAGGTGCCGGTGGTCGTCATCGTGCTGGTGCGCTTCGGCGTGGTGGAGCTGGAGAAGCTCAAGCAGATCCGCCCGTATGTGATCGTTGGCGCCTTCATCATCGCCGCCATCGTCACGCCGCCCGATGTGCTGTCGCAGCTGTTGCTGGCGATCCCGCTGATCCTGCTCTACGAGCTTGGCCTGCTGATGGCCAAGGTCATCGGCCGTCCGCTGCCCAATGACGGCGCCGCAAAAGAGTCGCAAGCCGACTGATGAGGGCAAGAGAGCGCAAACCTTGCGTCCTTTTTGCACCAAAATGGGGAAAATCACCGTTTCTCCTGTTGCTGTTCAGCAACAAAAGCCGCCCTCAGGAACGGTTTACGACGAAAAAGCCTTCTGAGCGCGCGGGAGCCTGACACATAATACGCAGCAGACGTGATGGTGAATGCGTCGCCCATGCACTTGGGCAACCCAAGATTTCCCAATCAGTTGACAAGGAAAGTGTCGATATGAAGATGAAACTGTTTGCAGCTGCAGTCGCCGCCCTGGCCGCTGGTGGTGCCTACGCCCAGTCGAGCGTGACCCTGTACGGCGTGGTCGACGCTGGTATCGAGTACAACAACAACGCTGGCCCGAACGGCGACAACCTGTTCCGCATGCAGTCGGGTGGCCAGTCGGGCTCGCGTTGGGGCCTGCGTGGCGTGGAAGACCTGGGCGGTGGCCTGAAGGGTCTGTTCGTGCTGGAAAGCGGTTTCGACATCGATACCGGTCGCTCGGGCCAAGACAATCGTCTGTTCGGCCGTGCTGCCTACGTCGGTCTGCAGAACCAGTTCGGCACCCTGACCCTGGGCCGTCAACAGACCGTGATGTATGACTTCGGTCTGCAATTCGACCCGATGGCGATCGCTCCGCGTTACTCGATCACGTCGATCGCTCCGGAATTCCAATCGCGTGCGGACAACACCGTCAAGTACGTCGGCAAGTTCGGTGGCCTGACCGCGTCGGCCATGTACTCGTTCCGTAACGAAGGGCAGGAAGAGGCTGGTGCCTTCCGCCGCGGCCAAGAGTACGGCGCGCTGCTGAGCTACGCTGCTGGCCCGTTCGCGGTCGGTGCTGCGTACGACGAAACCCATGGCACGACCGTTGCTGTGCCGGGCGCTCCGGCTGGCACCGTGGTTGACGCCAGCGGCCGTCGTATCCGCCGCGCGACTGTCGCCGGTTCGTATGCTTTCGGCCCGGCCAAGGCATTCGTGGGCTACCGTTGGGCGAAGGCTGCTGACGGCGCCGTTCTGCCGGGTGCACCGAGCGTCGACAACAGCACGTCGAACCTGTATTGGGCCGGCCTGGCTTACCAGCTGACCCCGGCCTTCTCGGTTACCGGCGCTGCGTACTACCAAGACTTCCGCCGCACCGGTGCGGATCCGTGGCAGTTCGCGCTGACCGGCGACTACGCCCTGTCGAAGCGCACCGACATCTACGCATCGGTGTCGTACGCTCTGAACAAGGACGGTTCGCAGCTGGGCGTTGCTGGCTACGGTCCGGCGAATGTTCAAGCCGACAAGGACCAGATCGGCGCCATCGTTGGCGTGCGTCACAAGTTCTAATTTGACGCGAGCGATCGCATCAAGTTAGCTTGATCGAAACGCCGGCATCCTTCGGGATGCCGGCGTTTTGTTTTGTGGTGTCCTGATCGTTGTTGTTATGGGCTTCGAGAAGGCGTCCGGCCAGGAAGCCGAGCTGGCCACGTCGGCGACCAGCGCGCGATCGGACGGTAGGGCCGCGGCGGGAGTCAGGCCAAGCCCGCGTCCACGAAAAGACGCGCCGTCAATAGCGTTGTCCGCGCCCGTCCCGCCCGCGGGATAACGCACCCGCCCGTGGAGGTGGCCTTGCCCAGTGGCCGGCGACAATGCAACGCGCGCTTCAGAAGGAGCCGGGTTCCGAAACGTCCCACCGCCACGGTGCCGCGCGCGCTACAGCCTGCGGTGGCCAATTGGTGCGGGCACAATGGTACCTCCCCGCGCTCGGCTCCCCGATCCATAGACGCCAATAAAAAGCCCCTTGGCAACACCAAGGGGCTTTCGCTTTATCGCGCCTTCCGAACGTCCTCAATCTTCCTCGTCGTACGGCAACACGCGCCGCGGTGGAGGAGGGCGCTTGCCGATCGTCACCGTCACCTCGGTCGGCTTGCCACGGCGTACCACCTTCATTTTCACTTCAGTACCCGGCTTGAGTTGCGCGATCGCATTGAGCAGTGCTGTGGTATCCGTGATCGGTTGATCCTGCACGGCAACCAGCACATCGCCCGGCCGCACGCCGGCCTTGTCTGCGGGGCCGCCTTGCACGATCGCGGCAATCAGCGCGCCTTCCTTGGCCTCGAGCCCGAACGATTCGGCGATCTCCGGCGTCATGTCCTGCGGCTCGACGCCGATCCAGCCGCGCGTCACCGAGCCGGTCGAGATGATCGATTCCATCACCTGCTTGGCGGTGGACACCGGAATCGCGAAACCGATGCCCAGCGAGCCGCCCGAACGCGAGTAGATCGCCGTATTGATGCCCAGCAGATTGCCCTGCGCGTCGACGAGCGCGCCGCCCGAATTGCCCGGGTTGATCGCCGCGTCGGTCTGGATGAAGTTCTCGAAGGTATTGATACCGAGATGGCTGCGGCCCAGCGCGGACACGATACCCATCGTCACGGTCTGGCCGACGCCGAACGGGTTGCCGATCGCCAGCACCACATCGCCGACCTTGACGTTCTCGAGGCGTCCCAGCGTGATGGCCGGCAGATCCTTCAGCGTGATCTTGAGCACCGCGAGATCCGTTTCCGGGTCCGAGCCCACCACCTTGGCGTTGGCCTTGCGGCCGTCGGTCAGCGCGACCTCGATCTCGTCGGCGCCGTCTACCACATGATGGTTGGTTAGAATGTAGCCCTCGGCGCTGACGATCACGCCCGAGCCCAGGCTCGACACCGGCTCCTGCCGCTCGGGCAGCCGGTCACCGAAGAAGAAGCGGAACCACGGATCGTCGGCCTGCGGGTTGCCGCGGCGCGCGCCGTTCTTGCTGGTGAAGATATTGACCACCGCCGGCATCGCCAGCTGCGCCGCCTCGCTATAAGAACGTTCCGCGGATGGGCCTGTGACGTTCGGCACCACTTCCTTGAGCGCGACGATTGGCGAACCGGATTGGACCGCGACGCGCCCGCGTTGCAACCATTCCGGTTTCAATGTCGCCACGACAAACCAGATGGCCAGCACAACCGTGACGGCCTGGGCAAAGAACAGCCAGAAGCGGCGCAACATATTGGAGTTTGGGCTGAAAATGAAAACAAAAGAGCTTGAATTGTACTTGAACGACCTGTTGGAAGTCCCCCGCTACAAGGACTATTGCCCGAACGGTCTGCAAGTACAAGGTCGGCCGGAAGTCACCCGCATCGTGACGGGAGTGACGGCCAGTGCCGCGCTGCTCGATGCCGCCATCGAAACCGGTGCCGATGCGATCCTGGTCCATCACGGCTATTTCTGGCGCGGCGAAGACGCTCGCGTCATCGGCCAGAAGCATGGCAGGCTGCGCCGCCTGCTGGTGTCCGATACCAATCTGCTGGCCTATCACCTGCCGCTGGACGGCCATCCCGAACTAGGCAACAACGCGCAGCTGGGGCACGAACTCGGGCTGAATCCGACCGGCCGCTTCGGGGACGACCAGCTCGGCTGGACCGGCACGTTGCCGCAATCGATGACGCTGCGCATGCTGGCCGACCACATCGCGGGCGTGCTCGGGCGTGAGCCCCTGGCGATCGGCGATCCGGACCAGCCCGTTCGGACAGTGGGCTGGTGCACCGGCGGCGCGCAGGGCTATTTCGGCGCGGCGATCGCCGCCGGAGTCGATGTCTATCTGAGCGGGGAGGTCTCCGAGCAGACCACGCACCTGGCGCGCGAGAGCGGCGTCGGCTATATCGCCGCCGGCCATCACGCCACCGAGCGCTATGGCATTCAGGCGCTCGGCACCCATCTGGCGCAGCAGTTCGGCCTGCGCCATACCTTCATCGACATCCCGAATCCGGTCTGAGCGAGGTGCGAACGCGGTCTGACCGAATGGTCCGCCCGCGACGCCGCAACGCCGGGGCGCCGCGGCCCCCGGGGCCTCAGGCCCGCGTCGTCTTCAGGCTGTCGCGGATCTCGCGCAGCAGCTTGATGTCTTCCGGATCTTCGGGCGCCGGTGCCGGCGGCTCGGCAGCGCGCAGGCGATTGATCGCGCGCACCATCATGAAAATGATGAAGGCCAGGATCAGGAAGTTGACCAGGATGGTCAGGAAATTGCCGTAGGCAAATACCGGTACGCCGGCCTTTTTCAAGGCATCGAGCGTCATTGGCGTTCCGGCCGGCGGGTCGGACAACACCAGAAACAGATTCGAAAAGTCGAGTTTGCCGATGATGCGGCCGACCAACGGCATGATCAGGTCATTGACCACGGAATCCACGATTTTTCCGAAAGCTGCGCCGATAATCACGCCGACCGCGAGGTCGACCACGTTCCCGCGCATCGCGAAGGTCTTGAATTCCGACATCATGCTCATGGCTTAACTCCTTGCTGTTGTTCATTTTTCACCACGGACCGCAGCGCAAGACTGCCGCAAGGATGCCGCAAACGCAAGCCTGTCGCGGCATTCGGGCCGATCGGCGGGGCTGCCTTGCACGCTCGCGCGATGACCGAACACCCCCGGGTTACCGCGCTTTCACTGCCCAATGTGCCTAAGGTACAATTTACGGTTGACGCAAAATCTAAATTGACTTCCCCTGGGGTTTGGAATGAATGACCAGCAAAGCGTGAAGAGCGTGGATAAGGGGCGTCGCAACTGGTTGATCGCGACGTCTGTGGCTGGCGGCATCGGAGGAGTGGCGGTTGCGGTGCCGTTTGTCAGTACCTTTGCACCGTCGGAAAAGGCCAAGGCGGCAGGTGCGCCGGTCGAGGCCGACATCAGCGGGCTCAAGCCCGGCGAAATGATGACGGTCGAATGGCGCGGCAAGCCCGTCTGGATTCTGCGTCGCACGGAGGAGATGCTGGCGTCGCTGAAAAAGACCGACGCCGAAGTGGCCGACCCGAACTCGGAAATTCCGTTCACGATGGAAACCCCCGAGTATTGCAAGAACGAAACCCGTTCCCGGCCCGAGCACAAGGACATCCTCGTCGTCGTCGGTATCTGTTCCCATCTCGGTTGCTCCCCGTCCGGCCCGTTCGCGGCTGGCGCCAATCCCACCCTCGGTTCCGACCCCGGTTTCCTTTGCCCGTGCCACGGCTCGACCTTCGACCTGGCAGGCCGCGTCTTCAAGAACAAGCCGGCACCGCAGAACCTTGACGTTCCCCCATACCAGTTCCTCACCGACACCACGATCGTGATCGGCAAAGACGAAAAAGGAGAGGCTTGATCATGGCGGCGGAAAAGCAAGTCAAGACGACCGGCCTGCTGGGCTGGATCGACGCGCGCTTCCCGGCGACGCAGCTGTGGGAAGACCATCTGTCCAAGTACTACGCGCCGAAGAACTTCAACTTCTGGTACTTCTTCGGCTCGCTGGCGCTGCTGGTGCTGGTGATCCAGATCGTCACCGGCATCTTCCTGGTGATGAACTACAAGCCGGATGGCACGCTGAACGCCGCCGGCATCCCGGTGGCGTACGCCAGCGTCGAATTCATCATGCGCGAGGTGCCCTGGGGCTGGTTGATCCGCTACATGCACTCGACCGGCGCCTCGGCGTTCTTCGTGGTCGTCTACCTGCATATGTTCCGCGGGCTGCTGTACGGTTCGTACCGCAAGCCGCGCGAGCTGGTCTGGATCTTCGGCTGCCTGATCTTCCTGACGTTGATGGCCGAGGCCTTCATGGGCTATCTACTGCCGTGGGGCCAGATGTCGTACTGGGGCGCCCAGGTGATCGTCAACCTGTTCTCGGCGATCCCGGTGATCGGCCAGGACCTGTCGCTGTTCATCCGCGGTGACTACGTGGTCAGCGACGCGACGCTGAACCGCTTCTTCTCGTTCCACGTGATCGCGGTGCCGCTGGTGCTGTTGGGCCTGGTCGTCGCCCACATCATCGCGCTGCACGAGGTGGGCTCGAACAACCCGGATGGCGTCGAGATCAAGGCCAACAAGGACGAAAACGGCGTGCCGCTCGACGGCATCCCGTTCCACCCGTACTACTCGGTGCACGACCTGATGGGCGTGGGCGTGTTCCTGATCATCTTCTCGGCCGTGATCTTCTTCTTCCCGGAGATGGGCGGCTACTTCCTGGAACACAACAACTTCTTCCCGGCTGATCCGCTGAAGACGCCGCCGCACATCGCCCCAGTCTGGTACTTCACGCCGTTCTATTCGATGCTGCGTGCCACCACGGCCAACTTCCTGCCGATCCTGTGGATCTTCTTCGCCGTGCTGCTGGGCATCCTGTTCCTGCGCAGCAAGAGCCTGAAGGTCAAGGGCATCGCGGTCGCGATCGCGGTACTGCTGGCGCTGGGTTTCTACTTCATCGACGCCAAGTTCTGGGGCGTGGTGATCATGGGCGGTTCGGTGATCATCCTGTTCTTCCTGCCCTGGCTCGACCATTCGCCGGTCAAGTCGATCCGCTACCGTCCGGCTTTCCACAAGACGATCCTGATGGTTTTCGTCGCGTTCTTCCTGATCCTGGGCTACCTCGGCGTGCAGCCGCCGTCGCCGGTTGGCGAAAAGGTGTCGCAGCTCGGTACGCTGCTGTACTTCGCCTTCTTCCTCGCCATGCCGCTGTGGAGCCGCGTCGGCACCTTCCAGCCGGTGCCCGACCGCGTGACGTTCAAGCACCACTAAGCCAGGCCCAAGGACAAGGAACAACGATGAAAAAGCTGCTTTCCATTCTCGCGCTGGCCGGCGCGTGCTTTGCCGGTGCGCCCGCCATGGCTGCCGAAGGGGGCTATCCGCTCGAGCCGGCGCCGGTCAACACCAGCGACCTGTTCTCGCTGCAGCGTGGCGCCAAGCTGTTCGTCAACTACTGCCTGAACTGCCACGGCGCGTCGATGATGCGCTACAACCGCCTGCGCGATATCGGCCTGACCGAAGACCAGATCCGCGAAAACCTGATGTTCACCGCGGACAAGGTCGGCGAAACGATGACCATCGCGATGCAGCCGAAGGACGCCAAGGCCTGGTTCGGCGCGGCGCCGCCGGATCTGTCGGTGATCGCCCGCGCCCGCGGCGACGCCTGGCTGTATACGTATCTGCGTACCTTCTACCGCGACGACACCCGCGCGACCGGCTGGAACAACCTGGTCTTCCCGAGCGTCGGCATGCCGCACGTGCTGTGGGAGCTGCAGGGCCAGCGCGCCGCCAAGTTCGCCGACGTGGAAGAGCACGGCGAAAAAGTGCACAAGTTCGTCGGTTTCGAACAGCTGACGCCGGGCAGCATGACGCCGCTGCAGTACGATACCGCCGTCGCCGACCTGGTCGCCTACCTGGACTGGATGGCCGAGCCGGCGCAGAACCATCGGCGCCGCCTCGGCGTGTGGGTGCTGCTGTTCCTGGGCATCTTCACCGTGTTCGCCTGGCGCCTGAACGCCGCCTACTGGAAAGACATCAAGTAATCCCGGTAGACCGCCCGAGGGCTAGCGCGGAGTTGCGTATGCGACACCGCCTGGCCCTTTTTCCTTTGTGACGGAATGAAATGGATACGGCATGGAGGGGCCGCATGCGCCGCCCGCCAAGCCACCGATCCGACATTCCGTTACGCTATTTGTAACGAATTTGCTTTCCGATGGTGGGTTCTGACAGAATGTTTGACCCAACTTCGGCCTAGCGCCGCCTCCAAGGAATCCCAACCATGATGGTGTTGTATTCGGGCACCACCTGCCCGTTCTCTCAGCGTTGCCGCTTGGTCCTGTTCGAAAAGGGCATGGACTTCGAAATCCGCGACGTCGACCTGTTCAACAAGCCGGAAGACATCTCGGTGATGAATCCCTACGGCCAGGTGCCCATCCTGGTCGAGCGCGACCTGATCCTGTACGAATCCAACATCATTAACGAGTACATCGACGAGCGCTTCCCGCACCCGCAGCTGATGCCGGCCGACCCGGTCCAGCGCGCCCGCGCCCGCCTGTTCCTGTTCAACTTCGAGAAGGAACTGTTCACCCACGTCTACGTGCTGGAGAACGAAAAGGGCAAGACCGCGGAAAAGAGCCACGAGCGTGCCCGCGGCGCGATCCGCGATCGCCTGACGCAACTGGCGCCGATCTTCGTCAAGAACAAGTACATGCTCGGCGAAGAGTTCTCGATGCTGGACGTCGCCATCGCGCCGCTGCTGTGGCGCCTGGACCACTACGGCATCGAGCTGTCGAAGAATGCCGCCCCGCTGCTGAAGTACGCGGAACGGATCTTCAGCCGCCCCGCCTATATCGAAGCGCTGACCCCGTCGGAAAAGGTGATGCGCCGCTAAGCCGGCCCGGCCCGAGTCCGCTCGGGCCACCGGCGCGACGCCACTGGAAGTCTTATGCCTGAAACCTCGACCAAGCCCTACCTGATCCGCGCCATTTACGAATGGTGCACGGACAACGGCTTCACTCCGTATATCGCCGTGTTCGTCGACGCGAACACCAACGTGCCGCGCGAGTTCGTCAAGAACAACGAGATCGTGCTGAACGTCAGCTTCGACGCGACCAGCGGTCTGGAAATGGGCAACGAGTGGATCAGCTTCAGCGCCCGCTTCGGCGGCGTCTCGCGCAAGCTGGACGTGCCGGTCGATAACGTGCTGGCGATCTACGCGCGGGAAAATGGCCAGGGCATGGCGTTCCCGGTCGAGCGCAGCGTGCCGGAAACCCAGGCCGCAACCGAACGCGAACTGAATCCGCCGCCGAAACTGGCCCCGGTCGAAAGCGACGGCGCCGCGCAAGCCGACAGCGCCGAGGCTTCGGACGACGACGATCCGAATCCGCCGCCGGTCCCGCGGATCGGTACGCGCAAGCCTTCGCTGAAGGTCGTCAAGTAAGCCCCTTCGACCGGTCAGCTCTGACGGGTCGACCATCGCCAACGCAGGCCGCATGCAGTAGAATCGCGGTCTGCATTTATGCCGGCTTAGCTCATCAGGTAGAGCAGTTGATTTGTAATCATCAGGTGGCGGGTTCGAGTCCTGCAGCCGGCACCATATATAAAAGGGTCACGCAAATAATCGCGTGACCCTTTTTCATTCCCAGCCCCTCAAAACCACAGTCCAAGTACTGCGGTCGTCTTCAACCAGGATCAAGACTCGTCGGAAAATGCACCCCCGCCCGCTGCGCCGCCTGAACGATATGCTCCGCCATCGCCCGCTGCGCCAGTGAAGGATCCCCCGCCGCCAGCGCATCGATAATCGCCGTGTGCTCGTTGAACGTCGCCCGCCGCGCGCCGCGCTTGTAGAACGGCAGTCGCTGGCTCTCCTGAATGATCTCGGCGCTGTTGCGCAGAATCTCCGCAATCGCGCGGTTGCCGGAGATCGCGATGATCTGCATGTGGAAATCGAAATCGAGCTGGGCCGCCTGCGTGAAGTCCGATGCTTCGATGCAGGCCTGCATCGCTTCCGCATTGGCACGCAGCGCGTCGATGTCGGCGGGCTCGACCACTAGTGCAGCGAGCCGCGCGGTGAAATTCTCCAGCGCGAAGCGCAGCTGGTAGATGTCGGTCAGCGAATGCGAGTCGGCGAAGCGCCAGGGATGGGCAGAGGGCGCAGGGCCTTCCGCGACGTACACGCCCTTGCCGGGGCGCGCTACGATCAGACCCAGTCCCTGTAAGGTGGAGAACGCCTCCCGCAGCGAAGTCCGGCTGATGCCGAGGCGCTCGGAGAGTTCGCGCTGGGAGGGCAGCAGCGAGCCTGCGGGGTAGGTGCCGTCGTTGATCCATTGCTGGATCAGCCGGGCGGCATTGGCGGCGACTGCGGTCGAGTTGAACATGCCTGATGTCTGAACGAGGAAGAGCGCCGAGGCAGGATCGGGCTAGGACGCGCCGGTCGCGCATCGCAGCGGAGGGGCGCCGCTCAGGCAGACGATTGTACCCGAGCGTCGGCGCGCCCCCGCGCGGCGGCGCCTACTTGTTGACCAGCTTGGCGGGCACCGTGTAGGTCAGCAGGGCGCCCATCAGCAGCACGCCGGCCAGCACGAACATCGCCAGGTTGGTGCTTTGCGTCGCATCCTTGATGAGCCCGATCATGTAGGGGCTCAGGAAGCCGGCGAGGTTGGCGAAGGAGTTGATCATGGCGATGCCCGCGGCCGCGCCGGCGCCGGACAGGATCGCGGTCGGCAGGCTCCAGAACAGCGGCGAAGTCGCGAGGCTGCCGCCGGCTGCCAGCGCCAGGGCGGCGAGGGACCATGCCACGTTGTCGCTGAACACGGCGCTGAGCACCAGGCCGGTGGCGCCGCAGCAGAACGGCACGATCAAGTGCCAGCGGCGTTCGCGCATGCGGTCGGAGCTGCGGCTGACGAGAATCATCGAGCAGACCGCAACCGAGAACGGCACGGCGGTCAGCAGGCCGATATGCAGCGCGCTCGATACGCCGGACTGCTTGACCAGCGTCGGCAACCAGAACGTCAGCCCGTACTGGCCCATCACCGTGCAGAAGCAGATGAAGGCCATCTTGACGATGCGCGTATCGGCGAACAGCGCGCGCAGCGTCGGGTGCGCGTCCTTGGTCTGGCGTTCGTTGGCGATATTGCGTTCGAGCAGGGCCTTCTCCGATTCGGTCAGCCACTTGGCGGCACGGATATTGTTGTCGAGGTAGAACATCACCGCCACGCCGACCAGCAGCGAGGGGATGGCCTCGAGCAGGAACATCCATTGCCAGCCGCGCAGCCCCGATACGCCCTGCATCGATTCCATGATCCAGCCCGACAGCGGTCCGCCGAAGATGCCCGATACCGGGATCGCGCACATGAACAGCGCCACCATCTTCGCGCGGCGGTGCGACGGAAACCAGTAAGTCAAATACAAGATCATGCCGGGATAGAAGCCGGCCTCCGCGGCGCCGAGCAGCAGGCGCAGCACGTAGAACTGCGTCGGCGTGGTGACGAACATCATCGCCGCCGAGATCAGCGCCCAGGTGATCATGATGCGGGAGATGGTCGCCTTGGCGCCGATCCTGTGCATCAGCATGTTGCTGGGCACCTCGAAGAAGAAGTAGCCGATGAAGAAGAGACCCGCACCCAGCCCGTACATCGCTTCGCTGAACTGCAGGTCGGCGAGCATGTGCAACTTGGCGAAGCCGACGTTCACGCGATCGAGGTAGGCGACGACGTAGCACAGCATCAGGAAGGGGAGCAGTCGCCAGGCCACCTTGCGGTAGAGCGCGTTCTCATGCGCGACGGCCGGGATGTCGGCCGCGGACGCCGGCGTAATTGCCGGGCCGGCTTGGTAGGGTGTCATGGCGGTCTCCTCGTGTTTGTTGTGTCGCCGGGTCGGATTGCAACTGGTATGACCAGTATGATTTTTGCATCAGGGCGCAACAATAACGCCCTGCATGCACCGCCATAAATCAGCGTTTACCCGCCGCTTTCCCGCATTGACACGGATAGGCCATATCGTAATACTGGTAAGACCAGTATGTGAACCTGATTCTGCCTAGCCATGCCTATTCCGACTGAACCGCTGTCCTTGATCGCACAACCGCTGAGCGCCGATGCCTTTGCCCCGTTCGGCGACGTCATCGAGAGCGATGGCCGCGCGCCCATCGCCATCAATCGCGGCATGTGTCATCGCTTTCACGACCTTGCCGAGGTCGACGTGTCCTCGAACGACGGACGCCCGCTGATCAATCTGTTCGAATCGCAACCCTATGCGGTGCCGCTGGTACTGACCTCGTTCGAGCGGCACCCGCTCGGCAGCCAGGCGTTCATTCCGCTGGGGGATGCGCGGTTCCTCGTCGTGGTGGCGCCGCCTGGCGACACGGTCGAGCCGCATGCGGTGCGGGCCTTCGTCACCAACGGCCGGCAAGGCGTCAACTATCGCAAGGGCGTGTGGCACCACTCGCTGATCGTCACGGAAGGCGTGGCGCGGTTCATCGTCGTGGACCGCGGCGGGCCCGGGAACAACTGCGACGAAGTGGAGCTGTCAGGAGGCGCCACGCTGCGGCTGGACTTGCCGCGGACCGAGCGGGAAGGGGCGTCGGGAATGGAAGCCACGTTGTTTTGAATGCCTGGCCGCCGTAAGCGATGTCCGTCGGTGGCAATCGCCGCGGAAGCATCAGAGGCGGGGCCAGCGTCCGCCCTCGCGTTAGCGCCAGCGCCTCGCCGTCATGCCGGCCGGCAGTCAAGGTCATGCCGCCCCTGCATGCTCGATATCCCCGATACAGAGGGACGCAATCTGCCATCGGCCCCCCACGATCAGCCATAACTCGAGAAATTCGAACTGGTGGACGATCTTCCCATCCCTCTTCAGGCATGCCGATCCCGTTACCGTGGCCCAACTCTTGTGCTGCTGGATCTCGATGCCGGTTTCCTTGAACTGTGCCTCGCCGGCCCGCTTGTTCGGAAACTTCTTCCGGCTGCGTTCGATGTAGGCAATCTGATTGGCTTTGGAAACCAGTTCGCCATTCGCCTTCAAGAAGAACGTCGGCGCCTCCAGATAGTCGAGCCAGTCCACCTCGCCGTTCAAGCGGGCGTTGACCCAGACCTCCCTGACCTGCGTCAGCGAATACTTGCTATTCATACTGCAGCAAGATATCCAGCTGCTCCGAAACATCCGCCAGCTTGCGTTCCATCACGCGCTTCGCGTCGAGCACGCCCTCGTTGTAGGCATGCGACCTCACCAGCTTGTACAGCTTTTCGGCAAAGGGCACCACTTCCATATTGCCGACCGATACCTGAAGCTCGCTGTCCAATAGATCGCGAACCGCGGAGGAAAATTGGATCAGGTCGAATTTGTCGTTGTGCATGAGATTCCCGGATCGTTGAAATTGGAGTGGTCCCATCCTCAGCCTTGCTCCCGGAAATGTAATTCATCTGACGGCGCCGAAGGCATTGACGAGCCAGGCGGGTCGCCGCCGCTTGACCGCGAGCTCGCTGGTCGGCATCGTCGGCCCGAGCGGCATGGACCGAATATCGTCAAGACCGTGCACGACGCCTTCAGAAACGCGACGCAGGATCCGACATACCTGAGGTCGTTGGAGGCCATCGACCTGGAACCGTCTACCTGAGCAGCGACCAATATGCGAAGTCCGCCGCCGAGGAGTTCGAGGTCGAGAGACGGACCGTCCAGCAGCTCGATATCAAGCTGAACTAACGAGGGTTAGGCGGAACCAGCGGCACGACCGAAACCGAGCACGCCGAGCGGCGATGGCCAGGTTTTCCAGGGCCGTCACGGTCGGTATGCGATCATTGGCCGCAACCGCAGAACCCGCTTTCCCCATTAATGCTGTTGAAGTCTCTTTCCAGATTCCGCCGTTCGCAAACCGATCCAGCGCCAGAAGTCGCCATCATCGTCCCCTGCTACAACCAGGCGGGCGTGATCGCCGACACGCTGAAATCGGTGCGGCGCCAGAGCTACCGGCACTGGCGCTGCATCGTGGTCGATGACGGCTCCACCGACGATACCGCGCAGCGCGTGCAGTCCTTCGTGCAGAAGGACCGCCGCTTCACCTATATCCGCAAGCAGAACGGCGGCGTGGCGTCGGCGCGCAATCTCGGTATCCGGCTTACCGGCGGCGAATACATCGTGCCGCTGGACGGAGACGACAAGATCCATCCCGACTACCTGCGCCGCGCGCTAGCGCATTTCCGCAGGCATCCGGACACCGCGCTGGTCTACTGCCAGGTCAAGCGATTCGGCGCGAAGAAGGGGAAATGGCGGCTGCCCGAATACAGCTATCAGCGGCTGCTGTTCGAGAACATGATTCACAACTGCGCGGTCTATCCGCGCGCGTTGTACGAGCGGACCTCGGGCTATTCCGAAGCGATGAAGCACGGCTTCGAGGACTGGGAGTTCTATATCCGTCTGCTGGAGCCCGAGGCCAAGGTGCATCGGATCGATGCGCCGCTGTTCTACTACCGCATCAGCAAGCGTTCACGCACGACGCAGCAGCTGACGGGCGGACATGAGCGCGAGTCATTGGCGACGATCTATCGCAACAACACCGAGGCGTATTCCGACGTCGTGGCCGATCCGATTTCCAGCTTCAAGACGGCACGCCAACTGTTCCTGCCGGACGTCGTGCGTCGCTACAAGCGGCAGCGCACGCGCATGCATCTGGGCTATCTGGCGGTGATTTTGCTGCTGGCGGTGCAGGCGTTCGATTGAACGGCGGGGCTGATGCCCTCCCACGCCGTCGACCCATTCGTTCCCGGGAACTACAGCACCGCACCAAGCCTGCGATCAGTGGTATTACCGAGCGGTAATCTTTTTCCTTGACGATGCGTGGTTCCAATATAAAATTACCGAGCGGTAATATCAGGGGCGCAAGATGGCAACGGAGAAACAAAACTTCCCGAGCGGTAACTCAGCCGCCAGCGGCATCGTGGTTCACAGCTCGGCCGAACTCGGCGCCGCCATCCGCCGGCGGCGCGAGCAACTCGAACTGAAGCAAACCGATCTCGCCGGTCTCGGCGGTACCGGCAACCGCTTTGTCGTCGAACTCGAGCGGGGCAAGCCGACGGTCCAGCTGCAGAAGGTTCTCGACATCATGGACTTGCTGGGGCTGGAAGTGGTCGTGAAGCCCAAGACCAGCGGAGGCTTGTGATGGCCCGGCCCGAACGGCTCAGCGTCCTGTGGGGCGATGAAGTGGTCGGCACCATCCACGATACCGCGCGATTGGCCTTCGCCTATTCGCCCGCATGGCTCGCCAGGGAGGACCGCTTCCCGGTCGCCGCCATTCCGCTGATGCCGGGATTGCAGGACGCCGAGGTCGTGCAGGCCTTCTTCGAGAACCTGCTGCCCGAGGGGGAATTGCGCGACTATCTCGCGCAGCAGAAGAAGGCGTCCACCTTGTTTTCGATGCTCCTGGAGGTGGCGGGGGACACGGCCGGGGCCTTCGTCATCGTACCGGAAGGCGAAACGCCGAAGCCTCCCACGTACCAGGCGACCTCATGGCAGGCGCTGGGCGCGGCGCTGAGCAAGCCGTCTGCGGCCGCCGTCGATCTGAAAGGCGCCCGTGCACGGATCTCGCTCGCGGGCGCACAGGACAAGACGAGCCTGGCGATCTTCGACGATGGCGTCCCGCGTCTTCCTCGCGGCGTCGCGCCGTCCACGCATATCCTGAAGCCGGACATCAAGCGCCTCGCCAAGGTATGGCAGTCGGCCGCGAACGAAACCATCGTGATGCGCGTTGCCGCGGAGTGTGGTTTGCCTGCCGCCGAGGTTTTCTATGAACCGATGACGCGAGCATGCGTCGTGCGGCGCTTCGACAGGTACCAGCGGCCGGATGGAACGTTGGGACGGCTGGTCCAGTACGACCTGTGCCAGTTGGCCGGCACCGTGTCCGACCGCAAGTACGAAAAGGAGGGCGGCCCTGGCATCGCGGCCTGCGCCGCTCTGATCCGGCAACGCAGCATCCAGCCCGCGGTAGATCTGCGCCACTTCCTGAACTGGATCTTCTTCAACCTCTACGTCGGCAACAACGACAGCCACGCGAAGAATCTGTCGCTGTACGTGCTGCCTGGGCAGGGCGTGAGGCTGACCCCGTTCTACGATCTGATGTGCACCCGGCTGTATGCCGGGCTGTCAGGGGAGTTCGCGTTCTCGATCGGGGGAGAAAACCGGCCGGGCGAGATTGCGCGCCAGCACGTGGTGGCGATGGCCGAAACCCTTGGCATGCAGCCGCGCTTCGTATTGGGCCAGGCGGCGGAACTGGCGCAACGGATCCCGGGCGCAGTGGCGCGCGCGGTGGAGCACACCTTGCCGTCGTTGCCGCATGGCGCGCGAGATCTCGCGGACCGCCTCGGCCGGTTCATTCAGTCCACGACGCGCAAGGTCTCCGCCCGCATCGTGGCCTGAACACGCCATCGCTCAATGATGGTGATGATGGTGATGATGGTGATGCGCCCAGTGAATATCGTTCGACTCCACGAACGACGCCACCGCGTCCTTGTCCCCGGTGGCGTGGCGCATCATCTCGCCGCACTTGCAGAAGCCCTGGTATGGCGTGATATGCGAGCAGGCCGATACCTTCTGCAGGTACAGGGTCACGGGCTTGTTGCACTTCTTGCACTTGAAGGTCAGCGTGCGGGCGGGTTTGGGGCTCATGGTGGTACTCGGTCGGCAGGAATTTGCCCGAAGGCGAAGGGCACGATGATACCGCGCCTCGGCCCGCGCTTCGGTCGGTACATCGGCCGGTACGCCGGCCGGCGCGTGGGCCCGTGCAGCGGTCGCCGTGTCGGCCAGCGGGCAGTGCATGGGCCGGTCCAGGAGCAGTGCATGGACCCGTGCATGGGCCAGCGCATCGGCCACCCCGTCCGTCCGCCGCCCCCGGTTTGCTACACTGCGCCATCCCCCTCCCAACACAGTCATTTCACTGGGTAAGCCGCATGGCACAGTACGTCTATACGATGAATCGCGTGGGCAAGATCGTTCCGCCCAAGCGTCAGATCCTGAAGGATATTTCGCTGTCCTTTTTCCCCGGCGCCAAGATCGGCGTGCTCGGCCTGAACGGTTCGGGCAAATCGACGCTGCTCAGGATCATGGCCGGCGTCGACAAGGACATCGAGGGCGAAGCGATCCCGATGCCGAATCTGAACATCGGCTATCTGCCGCAGGAGCCGCAGCTCGATCCCGAGCAGACCGTGCGTGAAGCAGTCGAGGGCGGTCTGGGCGAGGTGTTCGAGGCGCGCAAGAAGCTCGAGGAAATCTACGCGGCCTACGCCGAGCCGGATGCCGACTTCGACCAGCTGGCCGCCGATCAGGCCAAGTACGAGGCAATCCTGGCCGCCAGCGACGGCAACAATGCCGAGCAGCAGCTGGAAGTTGCGGCCGACGCGCTGCGGCTGCCGCCGTGGGACGCCAAGGTCGGCCATCTGTCCGGCGGCGAGAAGCGCCGCGTCGCGCTGTGCCGGCTGCTGCTGTCGCGTCCCGACATGCTGCTGCTGGACGAGCCGACCAACCACCTCGACGCCGAATCGGTCGAGTGGCTGGAGCAGTTCCTGACGCGCTTCCCGGGCACGGTGGTCGCGGTCACCCACGATCGCTACTTCCTCGACAACGCGGCCGAGTGGATCCTGGAACTGGACCGCGGCCACGGCATTCCCTGGAAGGGCAACTACAGCTCGTGGCTGGACCAGAAGGAAAACCGGCTGAAGCAGGAAGAGTCCAGCGAGTCGGCGCGGCAGAAGGCGCTGAAGAAGGAGCTGGAGTGGGTCCGCCAGAATCCGAAGGGCCGGCAGGCCAAGTCGAAGGCGCGTCTGGCGCGTTTCGACGAACTGAACAGCCAGGAATACCAGAAGCGCAACGAAACCCAGGAGATCTTCATTCCGGTCGGCGAGCGGCTCGGCAATGAGGTGATCGAGTTCGAGAACGTGTCGAAGGCCTACGGCGATCGGCTGCTGATCGACAACCTGAGCTTCAAAGTGCCGCCGGGCGCGATCGTCGGCGTGATCGGTCCGAACGGTGCCGGTAAATCGACGCTGTTCCGCATGCTGACCGGCAAGGAGCAGCCGGACAGCGGCACGATCAAGATCGGGCCGACCGTCAAGCTGGCCTATGTCGACCAGAGCCGCGACGCGCTCGACGGCAGCAAGACGGTGTTCGAGGAAATCTCCGGCGGCGCGGACGTGCTGACCGTGGGCCGCTACGAGACGCCCTCGCGCGCCTATATCGGCCGCTTCAACTTCAAGGGCTCGGACCAGCAGAAGCACGTCGGCACGCTGTCCGGTGGTGAGCGCGGGCGCCTGCATCTGGCCAAGACGCTGATCGCCGGCGGCAACGTGCTGCTGCTGGACGAACCGTCGAACGACCTCGACGTCGAAACGCTGCGCGCGCTGGAAGACGCGCTGCTGGAGTTCGCCGGCTGCGTAATGGTGATCTCGCACGATCGCTGGTTCCTGGACCGGATCGCGACGCATATCCTGGCCTTCGAAGGCGACTCGCACGTCGAGTTCTTCGCCGGCAACTATCAGGAGTACGAGGCCGACAAGAAGCGCCGCCTGGGCGAGGAAGCGGCCAAGCCCAAGCGCATCCGCTACAAGCCGATCGCGCGCTGAAGGCGAAGCGCTTTCCCTGTCCCCCGGCCCCTCTCTCGCCTCGCGGGAGGGGGGGGAAAACCGGCGAGACTACCCCGAAACCTCCCCATTAGGTCGGCCACCGAAACGGAGCCGGCCGCTTCTCCAGAAACGCCTCGACCGCCTCGCGATTGTGCGCCGTGCCCATCGCCAGCGCCTGCGCATTGGCTTCCAGCTCGAGCGCGGTCGCAAGATCCCCGTCCGCGGCCACCGCACGCTTGATCAGGCTGACCGCCATCGGCGAGGCCCCGACAAAGGTGCGAGCAATTGCATGGGCGCGCTGCGCCAATGCCTCGGGGGGATGAATCTCCATCGCGATTCCCAGCCGCAGCGCTTCCTCGGCCCCGACCTCACGCGCCGACAGCATCAGCTCCTTGGCCCGCTGCACGCCGACCACGCGCGGCAGCGTGTGGAAGATCCCGCAATCGGGCACCAGGCCGACCTTCAGGAAGGACACGCAGAAGCGCGCCCGCGGCGTGGCGAGCAGGAAGTCGGCCGTCAGCGCCAGTCCGAACCCGGCGCCGAAGGCCGCGCCATCGACCGCCGCAATGACGGGCTTGTCGAGGCCGATCAGGTCGCGCAGCCATCGATGCAGGTCGCCGAGCCGCTCGCGCCAGCCCTGGTTGTCCAGACCGGCGCTCGCGATATTGCGCAGGTCGCCGCCCGAGCAGAAGTGTCCGTCGGCGCCGGTCAGCACCAGCGCGCGAATGCCGCGGTCGGTCGCGACCACGTGCACGGCCTCGGCGATTTCTTCGCGCATCGCGGGCCCGAGCGCATTGCGCGTCTTCGGATCCTTCAGCGTCAGCGTGGCGACGCCGTCCCGCACCTCGAAGTCGATTCGTTCCATCGGAATTCCTCTCGCTGATGGGTTCGCGGCGCCGACGATCAGCGCCCGCCGGCTGCCACCGCGCCGCGGTAGCGCTGCCGCAATTCGTTCTTCAGCACCTTGCCGGCCGCCGACAGCGGCAGCCCATCGACATAGGCGAAACTGCGCGGGCACTTGTAGCCCGCCAGCCGTTCGCGGCACCACTGCGTCAGCTCGGCCGACAGCGCGGCGTCGTCCTGTGGCTCGCCTCCCTCCACGACCACCACCGCATGCACGCGCTCGCCCCAGCGCGCGTCCGGCACGCCGATCACCGCGGCCTGCGCCACGCGCGGATGGCTGCGCAGCGCGGTCTCGACTTCGCCCGAGTACACGTTCTCGCCGCCGGAAATGATCATGTCCTTGAGCCGGTCGGCGATGAACAGATAGCCATCCTCGTCCATCCAGCCGCCGTCGCCGGTATGCAGCCAGCCATCGCGCAGCGCCTGCGCGGTGGCGTCCGGCTGGTTCCAGTAGCCGCGCATCACCATCGGCCCGCGCACGACGATCTCGCCGACGGTGCCACGCGGCACTTCCTCGCCTTGCGGATCGACCACGCGGATCTCGGTGCCCAGCCCGGCGCGGCCGACCGAATGCCGGTGGCGTTCGGCACCCGGGCCCGGACGATGATTGGCCGGCGGATTGATGCAGACCGCGGCGGCGGTCTCCGTCATGCCATAGGCCTGGAAGAACTCCGCGTTGGGCCACGCGTCGAGCGCGCGCGCCAGCAGGTCCGGCGGCATCGGTGCGGCGCCGAAGGCGATGCGGTTCAGGCTCTGCAGCCGCGCCGCGTCGAAGGCGGGATGATCGAGCAGCGACTGCAGCATGGTCGGCACCACGATGATGTCGGAGATCCGATGTGTCTCGATGGCGGACAGCACGATGTCGGCGCGAAACTGCGGCAGCGTCACGCAGCTGCCCCCGGCGATCAGCTGCCCGATCAGCCGGCCCAAACCGGCGACATGGAACAGCGGGGCAACCAGCAGCGATACGCTGTCCGGCGCATTGTTCAGTTCCGCGGCGCGCGAGATCGACGCGGCCCAGAAGTTGGCGTGCGACAGCATCACCCCCTTGGCGCGACCGGTGGTGCCGCCGGTGTAGAGGATCGCGGCCAGCGCATCGCCGCCGGTGCGCGTATCGTCGAGCGATTCCGCGCCGGCCGCCGCCGGGGCGGCGGCATCGGCCAGGAAGGTGTCGATCGGCACCACCGTGGCGAGGTCGTCGAGTTCCTCCGCCATCGCGGTCAGTTGGCGATCGGGCAGCAGCAGCCGGGCGCCGCAGTCGCCGATCGCATGGCGCAGCTCGGGCACGCTCCAGCGCGTATTGAGCGGACACGCCACCGCGCCGCGCCACCAGCAGGCCAGCAGCATCGCGATCAGGCCGTCGCCGTTCTGCGCGAGCAGCGCGACGCGGTCGCCGGGTCCCACGCCGTGACGCTTCAGCGCCGCGGCGGCACGCGCCACCCGCGCACCCAGTTCAGCGAAATCGGTGGTACGCGTGTGGCCGTCGGCCACGTGGCAAAGCGCAATCTTGGCGGGATGGCGCTGTATCGCGCGGTGCAGTCCCTGGGTCAGGTACATCGCGTGGGTCTCCGAAGCGGAAAACGGATCAGGCTTGCTGAAGCGGCTTGTCGAGGCGGCCGGCGTTGGCTTCGCCCAGAGCCGGCGCATCCACGGCCTCGGCTCCTGTCTCCACCGCACGGCACTGCTCCGCCTGAATCTCCCGCCAGAGCACCTTGCCCGTACCGGACTTCGGCAGCGCACTGCGGAACTCCACGGCCCGCGGCGCCTTGTACGCCGCCATCCGCTCCCGGCACCACGCGATCAGCTCGGCCGGCTCCAGCGTCGTGCCGGGCTTGAGGACGACGACCGCCTTCACCGATTCGCCCTGCCGCCTGTCGGGCACCGCGACGATGCAGGCTTCGTGGATCGCGGGATGCTGGTACAGCATGGTCTCGACCTCGGCGGGCCAGACCTTGTAGCCGCTGACGTTGATCATCCGTTTGAGCCGGTCGCGCATGAAGAAGTAGCCTTCCTCGTCGACGCTTGCCAGGTCGCCGGTGCGGAAGAAGCGCTTGCCGTCGCGCTCGAAGAACGACTCGCGGTTCGCGGCCTCGTCGTTCCAGTAGCCGAGCATCAGCTGGTCGCCGCTGGTCACCAGTTCGCCGACCTCGCCGGGTGGCAGCGGCGCCAGCGTGGCCGGGTCGACGATGCGCGAGTCGACGCCGAAGGCCGGAATGCCGAGGCACTGCCGCTTCGGTCGGTGCAGCGGATTGCAATGCAGGAACGAGGCGGTCTCCGTCATGCCATAGCCCTCGATATAGCCGAGGTCGAAGCGCGACTTCAGCATCGCGGCCACCGCCTCCGGCATCGCGGCGCCGCCGCCGTTCAGCAGCGTCAGGCTGGACAGGTCGCGCGCGCTCGCTTCCGGGTGCGCGAAAAAGTCGATCAGCATCGCCGGCGGCGCGCCCCAGGTCGTCACGCGATGGCGTTCGATCAGCCGCGCCGCGGTGGCGGCGTCCCAGCGCGGCAGCATCACCACCGTCGCGCCGATCGCGATCGGCATCAGCATCGCGTTCTGCATGCCGAGCAGATGGAACAGCGGCGCCACGCCCATCACCACCGCCTCGGCATGCAGGCCGCGCCAGAGCACCGCGGAGAAGGTCGACGCCAGCAGCGTGCGGTGCGTATGCATGCAGCCTTTTGGATGGCCGGTGGTGCCGGAGGTATAGGGCAGCACGCAGAGGTCGTCCGGGCTGGCCTGTATGTCGGGCGCGGGCAGCGCGGCGGCCAGCGCATCGGCCCAATATGCCAGGCGCGCATCGTCCAGCGCCGCGCGCGGGGCGCGCACCCAGGCGGGCACGTCGAGATCGGTATCGGCGTCGATGGCGTCGGCATAGTTGTGCACCACCACATGCCGCAGCCGATCGCCCGCCAGCGCGGGCCGCAGCGCCGGCAGCAGTTCCTGCGCGACCAGCGCGACCTGCGCGCCGCTGTCGCGCAGATAGTGATCCAGCTCGTTGGCGGTGCACATCGCATTGACCGGCACCACCACCGCGCCGCAGCGCACGATCGCCTGGAAGGCGACGACGAACTGCGGGCAGTTCTGGCTCATCAGCAGCACGCGCTCGCCCGGCCGCACACCGGCGTGGCGATGCAGATGGCCGGCCAGCGCCTCGGTCTGGCGGCGCAGTTCGGCGTAGCTCAGCTCGCGGCCGTAGAAGACGATCGCGGGCTTGTCGGGATAGCGGTCGGCCTGCACCGACAGGTTGTGGCACAGCGTGACGCGCGGCACGCGGATGCGATGCGGCAGCCCGCGCGGCCAGCTGCCGAACCACGCCGCCTGTGCCGATGGGCTGGATGGCACTGCTTCGGATGTCATTGCCTGCTGGTCTCCTGTGGTTGGTCAGGCGGCCGCTCCGCGGCGACGCGCGCCATTCGCCCCGATACCACGATACGCAGATGCACCGATGCACCGATGCACCGATGCACCGATGCACCGATGCACGATGCACCGCTGCCTCAGTCTTCCATCGCCCGCGCCACGATTTCCTTCATCACCTCGTTGGCGCCGCCATAGATGCGGCCCACGCGCGCATCGGTGTACATCCGCGCGATCGGGTATTCGTTCATATAGCCGTAGCCGCCATGCAGCTGCAGGCATTCGTCGATGACCTGGCACAGCGTCTGCGTGCTCCACCACTTGGCCATCGCGGCGGTCGGCACGTCGAGCTCGCCGCGCTGCAGCCGGCCGATGCAGTCGTCGACGAAGCTGCGCGCGATGGTGGCATGGGTCTGGCACTCGGCGAGCTTGAAGCGCGTGTTCTGCATCGCCATCAGCGGCTCGCCGAACACGTGGCGCTGCGTCACATAGGCGAGGGTGTCGTCGACGGCCCGCTGCATCGTGGCCGCGGCGCCGATCGCGATCAGCAGCCGCTCGCGCGGCAACTGCTGCATCAGCTGCCGGAAGCCGCGGCCTTCCTCGTTGCCGAGCAGGTTCTCGGCCGGCACCATCACGCCGTCGAAGAACAGCTCGACGGTGTCCTGCCCGCGCTGCCCGATCTTGTCGAGCAGGCGCCCGCGCTGGAAGCCCGGCAGGTCGCGCGTTTCGATCATCAGCAGCGACACGCCGCTGGCGCGCGCCTCGGGATCGGTCTTGACCGCCAGGCAGATCAGGTCCGCGTGCCAGCCGTTGGTGATGAAGGTCTTGGCGCCGTTGACCAGATAGTGCCGGCCATCGCTGCCGAGGATCGCGGTGGTCTTGATCCGCTGCAGGTCGGTGCCCGCACCCGGCTCGGTCATGCCGATCGCCGCCACCATCTCGCCGCGCGCCATTGCCGGCAGCCAGCGCTGCTTCTGCGCCTCGCTGCCGTAGGCGAGCAGATAGTGCGCGACGATGCCGCTGTGCACGTTGATGCTGAAGCTGGTGACCAGCGCGCGCTGCTGCTCTTCGCAGATCACCGCTTCGTGCAGGAAGCTGCCGCCGCCTCCGCCGTAGGCCTCGGGAATGCCCGAACACAGCAGGCCGAGCTCGCCCGCGCGGCGCCATATCTCGCGGTCGCAATGCTTCTGCTCGACCCACGCGGGCTGGCGCGGCACGCATTCGCTCTCGAAGAAGCGCCGCGCGGTATCGCGCAGCACCTCCAGTTCGCTGTTCATCCACGGACGGGACGCATGCTGGATCGTCATGGCGCGGTTCCGGTGCGAATTACGGGCGCCCGCCGCCGCAGACCAGCACCTGGCCGCTGACGTAGTTGGACTCGGGGATGCAGAACAGGTAGACCGCGCCGGCCGCTTCCTCGGGCGTGCCGCCGCGTCCCAGCGGAATCAGCGCCTCGGCGTTCTTCAGGATCTGCGGATTGACGCCGACCTTGATCTTGCGCCCCGCGATGTCGATGCTGGCGTCGGCCTGCGCATCGGCCTCGGTCAGCCGCGTCTTGATCAGGCCGAACGCGATGCTGTTGACATTGACCTTGTAGCGGCCCCATTCCTTGGCCATCGCGCGCGTCAGGCCGTTGATGCCGGCCTTGGCGGCGGCGTAGTTGGCCTGCCCCGCGTTGCCGTAGACACCGGACGTCGACGAGATATTGACGACCTTTCGGAACACCGGCGTGCCGCGCTCGGCCTCCTGCCTGGCGGCCTCGCGAATGAAGCCCGACGCGGCGCGCAGGATGCGGAAGGGCGCGGTCAGGTGCACCGCCAGGATGTCCTCCCACTGCTCGTCGCTCATCTTCTGGATCACGTTGTCCCAGGTATAGCCGGCGTTGTTGACGATGATGTCGAGGCCGCCGAACTGCTCGAGCGCGGTATTGACGAAGCGGTCCGCAAAGCCCGCCTCGGTCACGCTGCCGACGCAGGCCGCCGCCTTGCCGCCGCTCGCGCGGATCGTCTCCACCACGTCCAGCGCGGGCGCCTCGTCAAGGTCGTTGACCACCACGCGGGCGCCTTCCGACGCGAGCTTCAGCGCGATCTCGCGGCCGATGCCCCGTCCCGAGCCCGATACCAGTGCCACCTTGTCCTGCAGCTTGTTCATGCGTCTGCTCCTCGCTGTATCTGTGTTATCCGTGCTATTCCGCCCCGGCTGCCTGTCGTCAGGGCAGCGCCACCACCGCGTCGCCGGCCACCTTGACCTCGCCGTTCTGGTCCACGGTGCTCAGTTCGATCCGCACGCGCTTCTCGCCGTGCGCCTCCATCTTCTCGACCACGGTGCCGCGGCAGGTCAGCCGGTCGCCCACCTGCGTGATGGCGACGAAGCGCACGCCGAAGTCGCGCAGCGCCTGCTGTGGAACCCAGTTGGTCAGCAGCCTGCCGAGATAGGCCATCGACAGCATGCCGTGCGCGAACACGTCGGGCTGGCCCGCGGCGTGCGCAAAATCGGTGTCGACGTGGATCGGGTTGTGGTCGCCCGAGGCGCCGCAATAGAGCGCCAGCGTCAGCCGCGACACCGGTTCGGTCTCGAAGGCGGGCAGGGCATCGCCCACCTGCAGGGCGTCGTAGCGCAGCGTTGGCATCGGTCGGGCTCCCTTATCCATGGCGCATCACCGTGACCGTGCGCAGGTCGGCGACATGCGTCCCGTGCTGGTTGCTGACGCGCGTGCGGCGGACGACGAATTCGAGCGCGCCGCCCTTCTTGTCGTAGATGTCCTCGATGCATTGCTCGAAGGTCAGCCGGTCGCCCGCATAGGTCATCGCGTGATAGGTAAAGCGCTGTTCGCCGTGCAGCAGCCGGCGATAGTCCAGGCCCAGCAGTTCGCGGATCGCGGCCGGGTTGGGCGCGTCCATCTCCAGGCAGAACAGGAAGGTGGGCGGCACCGGCAGCCCCGGGTGGCCGGCATCGTGGGCGGCGGCCTCGTCGGTGTAGACGGGATCGTGCTGGCCGGTGGCCTTGGCGAACAGGCGCAGCCGGCCCGCCTCCACCGGCACGGTGAAGGGTGCCATCCGGTGCCCGATGTATTGGCGATCGATCATGGTTCAGGCCGCCTGATAGAGCGTCACCACGCAGGCGCCGCCAAGTCCGAGGTTGTGCTGCAGCGCGAGCCGCGCGCCGTCGACCTGGCGCTGGTCGGCCTGGCCGCGCAGCTGCCAGGTCAGTTCCGCGCACTGCGCGAGGCCGGTGGCACCGAGCGGATGGCCCTTCGACAGCAGGCCGCCGGACGGGTTGGTCACCACGCGGCCGCCGTAGGTGTTGTTGCCCTCGAGAATGAATTTCTCCGCGGTGCCCTCGGGGGTCAGGCCGAGCGCCTCGTAGGTGATCAGCTCGTTCGCGGTGAAGCAGTCATGCAGTTCGACCACGTCGATGTCCTCCGGCCCGATGCCGGCCATCTCGTAGACCTGCGCGGCGGCGGCACGGCTCATGTCGTAGCCGACCAGCTGGCGCATGTCGCGCTGGGCGAAGGTGCTCGGCGTATCGGTGGTCATCGCCTGCGCGGCGATGGTGACGCGCATGTCGAGCCCGTGGCGGCGGGCAAAGTCTTCGGAACACAGGATCGCCGCCGCGGCGCCGCACGTTGGCGGGCAGCATTGCAACCGCGTCAGCGGCTCGAACACCATCGGCGCGGCCATCACCTCGTCGAGCGTCACGGTGTCGCGGAAGACCGCCAGCGGATTGCGCGCGGCGTGCTGGCGCGCCTTGACCGAGATGCGGGCGAAGGTGGCGGGGCGGATGCCGTGCTGCCTGATGTAGTCGCGTCCCGCGCCGCCGAAGAACTGCGCGGCCCGCGGGGCGTTCGCATCAATGCCCTGCAGCTCGCCCATGGTCTCGGCGAAGCGCGCCATCGGCGAGGGGCGGTCGTCATAGGCGCCCTTGAGCGCGCCGGGCACCATCTGCTCGAAGCCGAGCGCAATCGCACATTCGACCGCGCCGCTCTGCACCGCCTGGCGCGCCAGGAACAGCGCGCTCGATCCGCTCGAGCAGTTGTTGTTCAGGTTGAAGACCGGGATGCCGGTCAGGCCGACGCGGTAGATCGCCGCCTGACCCGCGGTCGAATCGCCGTAGACGTAGCTGACGTAGGCCTGCTGCACCGCGTCGTACGGCACGCCGGCGTCGTCGAGGGCCAGGCGCGCGGCCTGCTCGCCCATGACCATATAGGGCTCGCTCTTGCCCGGCTTGCTGAAGGGAATCATGCCGACACCGGCGACATGGACTTTGCGTGTCATGGTCTGGTCCTCGTTGTTTGCCTGCTGCGTGGTCCCACTGTGCCCCTCGCGCCGCGATGCGCCAATGGCCCGCGCAACCAAAGTGCCTGGCCGAAACGATCAGCGCCGCCTGCGTTTGCCGCGTGCCTGGCTGCAGCGCATTGCCTGTTATTGCAGCTTGACGCCGATCTGGCTCAGGAACACCTTCTCGCGCGCGAACTGGTCGATCGCGTACTGCCGATACTCGGCGCTGCTCATGTACATGTCGACCTGGTCGTAGTCCGCCAGCATGCGCTGGTAGTCGGGGTCGCGCATCGCCTTGCGCAGCGCGTCGTGCAGGGTCTTCAGCACGGCCGGTTCCATGCCCTTGGGCGCGACGATGCCCACCGGCGAATTGACCGTGATGTCGTAGCCCAGCTCCTTCAGCGTCGGTACATTGGGGCGGCGCGGCAGCCGCGTGTTGCCCAGCGTCGCGAGCAGCCGGGCCTTGCCGCCATCGACCAGCGCGCCCCAACCGGGGTCCGAGATCACGTCGAGATGGCCGCCGAGCAGCGCGGTGGTTTCCTCGGCCATGCCCTTGAAGGGAATGAAGTTGAACTTGACCCCGGCCGCAAGCGCGAGCCGTTCCATCGCCACGTGGCCGCCGCTGCCGATGCCGGTGGAGCCGTAGCTGATCTGGCCGGGCCGCGCCTTGGCGTCGGCGAACAGGTCCTGCAGCGTCTTCCACGGCGCGTCCGCGCGTACCACCAGGCCGTTGGTGTAGCCGGTCAGGCAGATCACATAGGTGAAGTCGCTGAGTGGATCGAAATTGACCTTCTGCAGATGCGGCAGGCGGAACAGCGTGGCCGGGGCCACCGAGAACGTATAGCCGTCGGGCGCCGCACTGCGCGCCATCGCGGCCGGGCCCATGGTGCCGGCGACGCCGGGCTGGTTGACCACCACCACCTGCTGCCCCATTTCCCTGGACAGCGCGTGCGCCAGCGCACGCATCTGCACGTCGGTGGCGCCGCCCGGCGGGAACGGCATGATCATCGTCAGCGTGCGGGAGGGATAGCTGTCGGACTTGGCCAGCGCCACGGCGGGCCACGGTGACCAGGCGCCCAGCGCGCCGCCGGCCAGGGCCCACAGTGCGCGCCGGCGCGACTTCGATGTGTCTGCCATGTCTGTCTCCTGTTCTGTGTCCGCTGGTCGACGGTCCTGCCGCCACGGTGACCACAGTCTAGGAAGGCAGCGCGCACCGATACATGGCCGAAGCGCTGAATCGCATTGGCATGAACGATCAAGCCGGAGCGCGTGCGAACGCAGCGCGGCGCGCAGGTCCTTGCGGCTACGGGGAAACCCGCAGAGCAAGCGCCGATGCGCGAAGGCGGCTCAGTGCTCGCGCAGATGCGCCTGGCGATATTGGCCGGGCGCGACCCCGGTCCAATGCTTGAAGGCGCGGTGGAAGGTGCTGGCCTCGGAGAAGCCCAGCAGGCTGGCGATCTCGGGCAGCGTCAGCTCGGGGCGCGCCAGGTATTCGATCGCGGCGTCGCGGCGCAGGTCGTCCTTGATGCCGCGAAAGCCCTGGCCTTCCTCGCGCAGCCGGCGGCGCAACGTCTGCGGCGTCATCGCCAGCTGCTCCCCGACGTCCTCGAGCGTGGGCAGCTCGCCGGTCAGGTTGCGGCGCAGGATGCGGCGGATGCGTTCGGTGATGCTGGTCTGGTCGCGGTACTTGATCAGCAGGCTGGCCGGCGCGTGCCGCAGGAATTCGCGCAGGCTGGCCTCGTTCTGCACCACCGGCAGATCGAGCCAGCGCGACTCGAAGCGCCAGCCGGTGTAGTCGTGGCCGTAGGACGCCGGCGCCTGGAACAGCAGCGCGGCGTCGGGGCTGGGGCCCAGCTCCGAATCGGGGTAGTCGACGCCGATCAGCGGCACGCGGCGCGCCGCCAGCCAGCAGGCCAGGCCGTAGCCGAGAAACGCGAAGGCACGGGCCGCGTAGGCCAGGCGCGCATCGTAGGGGACGCGCGGCGACAGCGACAGCATCGCGATCTCGCCATGGCGGCGCAGCCGCGGCACGAAGTCGTCGATCAGCAGCCGGTAGTAGCGCAGCCCCGCCTGCATCGCCTCGCCCAGCGTGCGCATGCGGACCAGCATCTGGCAGCACTGCGCAAAGCTGCCCAGCGGAAGTGGCCGGCTGCACAGGCCCCACATCTCGTCGCGCATCGCGCGCCGCATCGCGAACGCCAGCGCCGCGTACTGGCCCTGCGTGACGCGCGCCACCGGCGAATCGAGCAGCGCCGGCGCGATGCCGGCCCGGCGCAGCAGCGCGGCGATGTCGGCGCCGCGATGGCGCGCGCCCAGCAGCGTCTGCTGGACCTGCTGGATGGCGATCGTGTGGTGGGTGAAACTGGCAGTGTTCATGGGACCGGACCGGAGACCATGGATGCTGCTGGCTCGCACGGGGACTGCGTTCGAAGGAGGGCCGCGGCGGCCGCATGCCGCGGCAAGGCTCTGCCGCCGCGCGCGGCACGCAGGACCGCAGGCGCGGCGGGGTGCGGCGATTATAGACCGGCGTCGGATGGGGTCGGCCGGCGCTCGGGGCTTGCTCTGGCCATGCTCAGGCCATGCTCTGGCCGCGCTGCGCCCGCGAGCTCAGCGCTTGCCCTGGCCTTGCCCAGACATTGGTCATGCCGCTTCACGCGGTGCTCAAGCCGTGCCCAGGCCGCGCTCGTTTCCCCGCTACGCCGTTGGCCGCCGCAGCCGTATCCGCGTGATCTCCGACGGCGCGCCGAAGCGCTTGGGCGGTCCCCAGTAGCCGGTGCCGCGGCTGACATAGACCCACATGTTCCGGTGGCGGTGCAGCCCGGCGACGTAGGGCTGCTGCATCGGCACGAACAGGTTCCACGGCAGGAACTGCCCGCCGTGCGTATGCCCCGACAACTGCAGATCGAAGCCGGCCTCGGCCGCCGCGATCGCGCTGCGCGGCTGATGGGCTAGCAGCACGCGCACCGCCGCATCGGCCGGCGCGCCCGCCAGCGCCGCCTTGGGATCGCTGCGATGCGCGGGATCGAAATGCCCGGCGCTGAAGTCGGTGACGCCGGCCAGCACCAGCCTGGCGCCGTCGCGTTCGATCGCCACGTGTTCGTTCAGCAGGACGCGCAGCCCCAGCCGCCGCAGCTCGTCGATCCACGCGTGCGCGCCGGCGTAGTACTCGTGGTTGCCGGTGACGACGTAGACCCCATGTGGGGCGCGCAGCGAGCCCAGCGGCGCCGTGTGTTCCCTCAACTCCGGCACCTTGCCGTCGACCAGGTCGCCGGTGATCGCGATCGCATCGGCGCCGAGCGTATTGACGCGTTCGACGATGCGCTGCAGGTACGGCCGCTTGATGGTCGGGCCGACATGGATGTCGCTGAGCTGCGCGATGGTGAAGCCGTCGAGCGCGGCGGGCAGTCCGGCGATCGGCACCTCGACGTCGACCACGCGCGCGACCCGCCGCGCGTTCCAGTAGCCGAGCAGCGAGACCAGCAGCGCCAGCGCGACGGTGCCGACGGCGCTCCAGACCGGCAGCGCGGGCGGATACCAGCCGGCCAGCGCGCAGGCCAGCAGCACCAGTTCGCGCAGCACCGTCAGGATCAGCAGCGTCGAGAACAGCCCCATCGCCAGCATGCCGAGCCACGAGAGGCGATCGCCCCACGGCGGCTCGAAGCGGCGCGCCAGCAGCGCGGTCGGCATCGAGACGGCGGAGATGGCGAGCCACAGCGCGGCCAGCGCTTTTGCCGCCAGCGGCCACGGCAGCGCGGGCAGCAGGCGCACGCCGATATAGCAATGCAGCAGGGCGACGATCAGCGCGGCCGTCAGGATCGATCGGCGAGGGGTCATGGTGCTCCGGACAGGCGTGCCGCGTCGGCACGATAAGCCGCACGATACCGGGGATACGGCGTGCGCGCATGCGCGGGGCGCCGAGCCGCGATGGCGGCCGCGTTCCAGCCTCGCCGCATTGGCGGTGTCAAGCGCCGCCTTGCCCCCGCCTTAGCGCCGCCTCACCGCCGCCGCACTACCGCCCTGGCTCTACCTCAGCGCCGCCTCGTCTCAACCCCATCCCGGCCCATCGCCTCGCTACCTTCCCGACCACACCTCGCGCCGCACGCCCATCGCCGTCACCGCGCCGTAGGCCGTGATGCCGAGCGCCACGCCGAGGAAATGGCCGTCCAGCCCCATGCCGCCGACATGCGCCAGCAGCCAGCCGCCGCCGGCGGCGAGGCCAATCCGGGCGATGCCGGCGGCAATGGGCCAGCGCATCCGGCCCGCGCCCATCGACGCGAAATACAGCGCCATGCCGAGGCCGAAGCCGCCGAAGGCCGGCGCGATCCACGACAGCGCGCGCGCGGCGATCGCCGCCACTTCCGCGTCGCTGGTGAACCAGCTGGCAAAGCGAGCCGGCGCGAGCCCCACCGCGATGCCGATGGTGCCGGCCAGCGCCAGCGCCAGCAGCGCGCCGATCCAGGCGGTGCGCCGCGCCCCGTCCCAGTCGCCGGCGCCGACCGCACGGCCGACCAGCGCGGTCAGCGCCGAGCCCACGCCGAAGGCCAGCGGGATCATCAGGAATTCGAGCCGCGCGGAGATGCCATAGGCCGCCACCGCCGCGGTGCCGTAGGGGCGCAGCTGCGCGGTCACCAGGATCGTCGCCAGATTGGCCAGCGCGGCCAGCCCGCAGGCGACCAGCCCGACCGACAGGATGCGCTGGAACAGCGCCGCGTTCGGGCGCACGCGCAGCACCGGTACGAAGCCCGCGCCGCCGCGCATCACCACCACCGCCATGCCCAGCGCCGCGGCCCACGACACAAGCGCGAAGGCGGCGCCGATGCCGGCCAGGCCCATGCCGGCCGGCTCAGCCAGCGCCCACGCCAGCAGCGGGAAGGCGATCCACATCAGGGACAGCACGCGCGCCGCCAGCGCATGGCGGCCGCCGCCGCGCAGCACCGACGCCATCGTGTTGGACAGCCAGGCCGGTACCGCGCCGGCGCCGAACAGCCAGATCGCATAGCCGGCGGCGGCTTCGGCGGCCGTTTCCCCGGCCACCGCGCCGAGCACCGCATGCGGAAAGCCCGCCAGCGCGATGGCGAACGCCAGCCCGGCCAAGGCCGCGATGATCAGCGCGTGCAGCACCAGCGCGGAGGCGTCCTCGCGCTTGCCGGCGCCGAGCGCGCGGGCGATCGCCGACACCACACCGCCGCCCATCGCGCCGGTCGACATCTGCTGCAGCAGCAGCGCGAATGGCAGCACCACGGCCCAGCCGGCCAGCGCCGCGGTGCCCTGGCGCGCGGCCAGCCAGGTCTCGATCAATTGCGCGACGGCCTGCAGCAGCGCGATCAGGCTGGTCGGCGCGGCCAGCTTGACGATGGCCCGCGGCACCGCGCGCGGCGCGGCCGCGCCAGGCGCAGCCGCCATTGCGGCGCCCCGCGCCGCGGGTCCGGCGGTGGGAGCGGAAGTGGGCTCGCAGGAAGCGCGAGCGGAAGTGGGCTCGCAGGAAGCGCGAGCGGAAGTGGGATCGGAAGGGGAGGCAGGAGCGGAAGCAGCAGCGGAAGGCGGGGTCAGCGTCGGGGCGCGGGCCGGAAACGCCCCGGCAGGGCCCGCAACGCGGACGGCGTCATGCAGTTCGGTCATTGCCTGCCTCCGTGGCTTCGACGGTATCGGTTTCGGGCGCGAAGCGGCGGCGCAGGTGGTTGCCGGCGGCCGGGCCGGCGGTGACGCGCAGGTCGTCCAGCGTCACGGGGCTGCCGTCGGCGCGGGTCAGCGCCGGTGCGGCGATCTCGTCGCCGGTGCGGCGGTCCAGCAGCACCGTCATCGGGCCGCGGTCGGTCATCCAGCGATCGGCCCAGGCCTTCAGCGCGACGAAGGCCGGGAAGAAATCGCGGCCCTTGTCGGTCAACAGGTAATGGTGGCGCGCGCCGCCGTCGGCCGGCACGCGCTCGAACATGCCGTGCTCGACCAGCGTCTTCAGCCGCGCGCTGAGGATATTGGGCGCGATGCCCAGGTTGCGCTGGAATTCGTCGAAGCGCGTGCTGCCATAAAAGGCCTCGCGCATCAGCAGGATCGCCCAGCGCTCGCCCAGCACCGCCATCGAGCGGGCGATCGGGCAGGGCATGCTGGCAAAGTCGGTGTGGCCCACGTCTCCTCCGTCTGTTTCCGATTGGTCTTGCCAATGACTTCTACTTTCAATTTGCAAGCATTCTAGCTTGCAAATTGAAAGTGCGTGAGGATCGGATGGGCGGACTGGCTCGCCGCCGTCCGGCGCCGGGCCGGACGCGGTTCAGACTGAACCGTCGGGCGCGTCCCGGAACACCGGCAGCGCGGGAATCTGCTCGCGCAGGAAGTCGATCAGCGCCCGCGTCGCCATCGGCGGATGCGGGTTTGGCGTGGTGATCAGATAGAGCCGGTCGCCCAGCCCCTCGGGCCGCCAGTCGGGCAGCACCTGCACCAGCCGGCCCGCGTGCGCGTCCTGCCAGCCGGCATAGACCGGCAGCAGGCAGACGCCGTGTCCGGCCTGCACCGCGCGGATCAGGAAGGGGAAGTGCTCGGACTGCAGGCGCGGCAGCAGCTGCACCGCATCGCGTTCGTCGCCGCGCATCAGATGCAGCTCGAACGGGCGAGCGAAGTAGGGCGGGCACAGGAAGTCGGTCGCGGCGAGGTCCGCCGGCACCCGGATCGGTCCAAACCGTTCCAGATAGGACGGCGCCGCATAGAGGCCCCATTCGATCGCGCAGACGTCGCGCGCCACATGGTCCAGCGGCGGCTGCGAGGTGACCTTCAGCGCCACGTCGATCTCGGCGGCGATCAGGTCGTTGACGCGATTGTTGAAGAACACGCGCAGCGTGATGCCCGGATGCCGCTCGGCGAAGGCCAGCAGCAGCGGCGCGACGAAGGTGTCGCCCAGACCGGTGGGCACGCTGAGCCGTACATGGCCGCGCAGCGTCTTTCCAAGGCTGTCGATTTCAGCCTGCGCCGACGCGACCTCGCGCAGGATCGCCAGCCCGTGGCGGTACAGCGCGTGGCCGGGCTCGGTCAGCTCCAGCCGCCGCGTGGTCCGGCGCATCAATTGCGCGCCCGCCTGGACCTCCAGCTCGCGCAGCTGCCGGCTGACCTGCGAGCGCGTGACGCCGCGCCGGCGGCCGGCTTCGGCCAGATTGCCCGCGTCGACGATATCGACGAAGGCCTGGATCAGGTTCAGGTCCATGGTGCGTCCATCGGGGATTGCCTGGGGGATTGTCGCGCTGGGCTCAACATTGTGCTGCGCGGCCAGGCAATTGTCGATGGCGGTGCCCGCCGTTACAGTGACCGCTCAATATGACGGCGCCCGTGCCCGCACGCGCGCCTTGCGCACAGGAGCACTCGAATGGCGGCGGACCTCTGGTTCCAGGATCTACATCGCAGCGGCGACGAACTGCTGTCGCGCGGCAGCCGGCTGGCCAGCGGGCTGCGCGCGCTCGGCGTGGCGGAGGGCGACGTGATCGCGGTGCTGCTGCGCAACGACGCGCCGTTCGCCGACATCGTCCACGCCTGCCGTACCGCCGGCTGCTACTACTGCCCGATCAACTGGCACTTCACCGCGGACGAGGTGCGCTACCTGCTCGAGGACAGCGGCGCCAAGGTGCTGATCGCCCATGCCGACCTGCTGCCGTCGGTGCAGGCCGCGGTGCCGGCGGGCATGCCGGTGCTGGCGGTCGGCGAAGACGCCGCGCCGCCGGCGCTCGAAGTCCTGGCATACGAGCCCTGGCTCGCGGCCCAGCCGGCCTATGACGGCCCGCGCGTGGCCCCGCGCGGTCACATGGCCTACACCTCCGGCACCACCGGACGGCCCAAGGGCGTGCTGCGCGAGGCCGTGCCGCTCGACCGGCTCGATGCGCAGCAGGCGGCGATGCGCTCCGTGGTCGCACAGTCGATCGGCATCGTGCCGGGCTGCCGCGCGCTGATGTCGGCGCCGCTGTATCACAGCGCGCCCGGCGTGTTCATCCAGAACGCACTGCAGATCGCCGAGCGCCTGGTGCTGACGCCGCGCTTCGATGCCGAGGAGGTGCTGGCACTGATCGAGCGGCATCGAATCGATGTCGTCTACCTGGTACCGATCATGTATGTGCGGCTGCTGAAGCTGCCGGATGAGGTACGCCGCCGCTACGACCTGTCGTCGCTGCGCTTCGTCGCCTCGACCGGCTCGCCATGCGCGCCCGAGGTCAAGCGCGCGATGCTGGACTGGCTCGGCCCGGTGATCCACGAAACCTATGCGTCCAGCGAGGCGGGCATGATCACCGTCGCCACGCCCGCCGATGCGCTGGCCAGGCCCGGCACCGCGGGCCGGCCGGTCGACCAGGCCAGCGTGCGCATCCTGCGCGAGGACGGCACGCCGTGCGAGACCGGCGAAGTGGGCCTGATCTACGTACGCCAGCCCGCCTACCCCGACTTCACCTATCGCAACAACGACGCGGCGCGGCGCGCGATCGATGTCGGCGGCCTGGTGACGCTGGGCGACATGGGATACCTCGACGCCGACGGCTATCTGTTCCTGTGCGACCGCGCGTCCGACATGGTGATCTCGGGCGGCGTCAACATCTATCCGGCCGAGATCGAGCACCAGCTGGTGCGCTATCCGGGCGTGGCCGACTGCGTGGTGTTCGGCGTGCCTGATGACGAATACGGCGAGCGGCTGCTGGCGATGGTGCAGCCGATGCCGGGCGAGCGCCTGGACGAGGCCGAGATCATCGCCTGGCTGCGCGAGCGGCTGTCGGGCTTCAAGGTGCCGCGCACCATCGTGATCGCCGAGCAACTGCCGCGCGACGAGACCGGCAAGCTCGCCAAACGGCGTCTGCGCGACCAATACTGGCAGGGGCGGACGCGGCGCGTCTGAACGCGGCGGGCATCGCCCACCGGAACGCAGCACACCACGAAGCAGCACACAAGGAAGGAGACACCATGCAAGGCTGGAAAGCGGGAAGGCGGGCCCGGCGGGGCATCGCCGCGGTGGAGGCGAGATTGGCGCCGAAGTTGGCGCCGAGGTTGGCGCTGACGTTGGCGCCGAGGTCTGCGCAGCGATCGACGCTGAGGTCGGCGCTGAGGTTTGCGCTGAGGTCTGCGCTGGGTCTTGCCGCGATGCTGGCGGCGACATTCGGTGCGGTGACAACCGCAGGCGCGGCCTATCCGGACCGGCCGATCAAGCTGATCGTGCCGTACACGCCGGGCGGATCGACCGACCAGTTCGGCCGCGCGCTGGCCGAGGGCATGAGCAAGGTACTGAAGCAGCCGGTGGTAGTCGACAACAAGCCCGGCGCGGCCACCATGATCGGCACCAACCTGGTCGCCCGCGCGCCGGCCGACGGCTATACGGTCGGCTTCGCGACCAACGGCAGCATTGTGCTGAACCCGATGCTGTACAAGAAGATCACCTACGACCCGCCGAAGGACTTCAAGATCATCAGCATCGGCGCCGAGGTGCCGCTGGTGGTGGTCACCAATACGCAGGTGCCGGCGAACAACATCCGCGAGTTCGCCGCCTATGCGAAGAGCCAGGGCGGCAAGCTGAACTACAGCTCGGTAGGCCTGGGCAATGCGCTGCAGCTGGCCACCGAGATGCTCAAGACCGAGCTGGGTATCGAGCTGACCCATGTGCCGTACAACGGCAGCGCGCCGGCGCTGGCGGCGCTGCTCGCCAACGACGTGCAGCTGATGGTGGATGTAGTCAGCACCTCGCTGCCGCATATCAAGGCCGGCAAGCTGAAGGCGCTGGCGGTGACCAGCCGCAACCGGCTGGACGTGCTGCCCAATGTGCCGACGGTCGCCGAGAGCCATCCGAACTTCCAGGCGGCGACCTGGTTCGGGCTCGCGGTGCCGGCGCAGACGCCGCCCGAGGCCGTCGAGAAGCTGCGCGCCGCGGCCGATCAGACCCTGCGCGACCCGCAGTTCCGCTCGACCTTCAACGGCCTGGGCTTGCAGGTGCTGCAGCCGATGAGCCAGGCGGAGATCGACCGCTACGTCGCCGCCGACCGCGAGCATTGGGGCAAGGTGATCCGGGCGAAGAATATTTCGCTGGATTGAGGGGGAGGGCGGGCGCCGCGGGAGCGGTGCTCGGAAGCCGGTATAGTTGTGCGCCGTTGTTGCCCACGGCCGCCTGCGTCAGCCGCGCGGGCCCGCGGGCTCGCGGGCGCTCGCGCATCGCCGTCGCCACGCCCGCTCAATGTGAGCCGCCGGCAACGCCCGCGCGCCTCCGGGCGGGTCGATCGCTCGCGGCGGCGTCACATCCGGAACATCGGGCGGCCCGGCCGCTCCAACGCCCGACCCCAAAATCAGGAGTTTGAATGCGATTCCAACTTGCCGGCCTGGCTGTGGCCGGTTTTACCGCGGCCGGTGTGCTGGTCGCGGCACCTGCAGTCCATGCGGCAAGCGCGGCCGGCGCGCAGTCGGCGAACGCCGCCAAGCCGGCCACCACCGCCGCCACTCCCGCCACTGCCGCCAACCCCGCCACTTCCGCGTCCCCTGCTTCCGCTGCGTCCCCCGCGACGCCGCCCGCGTCGCCCGGAGCCGACATGCTGGCGCCGCTGCTCGGCGCGCTGAAGATCGGCAATCCGATGCCAGATCTGCCGGACTGCGCGGACAAGCGCACCCCGGACGGCACCGATGTGACCGCCTTCTGCGTGGAAGTGCGTGGCGATGGCGCAATGCGCCAGGTCGGCGTGCCGCGCAAGCAGCGGCCGGCCTTCATGGACGGCCCGCATGCGCTGGCGGTGGTCGATCGCAATGCGCTGGTGGGCCTGATCGTGCCGACCGATGGCGTGCGCTCCGAACAGTCGACGCTGCGCACGCTGACCGCGCGCTATGGCAAGCCGTTCCGCGAGGAGCAGGTGGCGCTGCTGGACAAGGACGGCAAGACGGTCAACAGCGTCCATGCCGGATGGATGCAGGCGCCGCTGACCGTCGAGGTCTATTCGATTCCCGACGATCCCGACACCGGCAGCATCGAGCTGTTGCTGCCACGGGCTCGTACCGTGATGGCGCAGAAGGATGCGGCCATCACGCAGCAACTGAACCCGGGCGCCGCCTCGGCGCCGAGCGCGCCCAAGGCCGTGGTGCAGAAGCCGAAGAAGGGCGAGGGCGACGGCAAGCCGGGCAGCTGGTAAGCCCGGCCTGCGTCGTCCGCATTTGCTGTCGTTCCCGCGCAGGCGGGACCCCGGCCGGTTGATCGGGCGATGTGCCGGTTGCCGAGCAGAGCGAAAGTCGCCGGGCCTCCGCCTTTTGCGGGGCCCGGCGAACTTGGAGTCCCTGTCGGCGTACTGGGAGTCCGTGCCAGCCTATTCGGAGTCCCTGCGGGCCTACAGCCCTTCCATCACCTTGTCCAGGCCCCGCACGACGCCGCGCAGCGTATGCACCTTGCGGATCGCCAGCAGCGCGCCGGAGACATAGGGCTTGGAGCCGTCGCCGGCCTCGTGCTTCAGATGCAGACGCTGGCCGTCGGCGCCGAAGATCACCTCGACACCGAGCTGATAGCCGGGCAGCCGCACCGCATGCACCTGCGTGCCGGACATCGTGGCGCCGCGCGTCTCCACCGGTCCCTTGACCTGGTCCAGCGGCACCGTCTGCGTGGCGGCCTTGACCTGCCCGAGCCGGTAGGCCAGCTCGCGCACCGTGCCCGACGGCACGTCGACCTTGCCGGCCTTGGCGTAGTCGATGATTTCCCACTGGTCCAGATGGCGCGCGGCCATCTCGGCGAACTTCTGCAGCAGCACCACCGTGATGGCGAAATTGCCGCAGGCGAGCACGCCGCGGTCGGCCGCCCGAGCGGCGGCGTCGATCTCCGCATAGTCCTCGTCGGACAGCCCCGAGGTGCCGACCACCACGTGCGCGCCCTGCGCCAGCGCCTGCAGGATGTTGTGCTTGGCGATGTCCGGCTTGGTGTATTCGACGTAGACGTCGTACGGCGTGCCGGCCAGCTCGGCGATGCTGGCGACGGCCTTGCCCGGCGTGTCGGCGTGGCCTGTCAGCTGCGCCAGCGTCTGGCCGGCCGCGCCGCGCGACAGCCCGGCCACCAGCGTCATGTCCGGCGCGTGCGCGACGCCGCGCGCCAGTTCGCCGCCGGCCCAGCCGGTCACGCCGCCCACGGCGACACGGATTGGTGTGTTCATCGGGATTCCTCCTGAAGCGATGTTGCGATGCTGCGTTCTTGCGAACGGGCCGCCAGTTTGCCGCGTTTGCGCGATGTGCGCAGGCGGACGCAGGCGGGTGCAGGGAGTGCGGGGCGGGGCGCCGGGGCGGGAGGGCATCGGGAGGCGACAGCGCGGGCACGCGGGGGCGCGGGGGCGCGGGGATGCGGGCAGGGGGCAGAGGCAGAGGCAGAGGCAGAGGCAGAGGCAGAGGCAGAGGCAGAGGCAGAGGCAGAGGCAGAGGCAGAGGCAGAGGCAGAGGCAGGGGCAGAGGCACGGGCAGAGGGCAGGGGGCGGGGACGCCAAGGAGCCCCAATGCCGAAGCCGAGGCTGCCCGTCACCCCACCGGCCGCCGCCGGTCGATCTTGCGCGCCAGCACGATCGACGTGCTGGTGTGGTTCACGCCATCGAGCGCGCCGATCTCGTCGAGCAGCCGGTCCAGCCGCGCATGCGTATCGCAGCGGATCACCGCCATGTAGTCGACCGGCCCGCTGACCGAATCGAGCTCCACCACCTCGGGGAAGCGCTGCAGCGCGCGCAGTACCGTGGGCGCGGTCTTGGGCTGCACCGACAGCCCGCAGAACGCCAGGATCGCGTTGTCCTCCATCTGCTGGCCCAGCCGCACGCCATAGCCGGCGATCACGCCGAGCCGCTCCAGCCGGGCGATGCGGGCGACCACCGTGGTGCGGGCGATGCCGAGCTTGCGCGCCAGATTGGCGGCGCTGTCGCGCGCATTGGCCTGCAATAGCGACAGCAGGTGACGGTCGGTCTGGTCGAGGTCGGTCATGCGGTCTCCGTCTACGGGCTTCAGGCTGCGGGCTGCGGGCTGCGGGCTCCGGGGCTCGGGGCTCCGGGCTCCGGGCTCCGGGCTCCGGGCTCCGGGCTCCGGGCTCCGGGCTTCGGGCTTCGGTCTGGTGCGGTGCCGGCGTCTCGTCGTTTCGTCGAGATACATCGTCGATTCGCCCGATTATGGCGGGTTTTCGTCATTGTTGCCTGTTCAATCCGACGGCGCGCGACACCATACTTTGGGTACGGGATGGCTCGATGCGCCGGCACCCGGCCATCCCGCGCGACATTGGCACGCTTCCATTTCCCGCGTCGGAGGACCGTCATGAACAACAACCTTTCCTTCCCTTCGGCTCGTTCCGGTGCGGCGCTGCCCGTCACCGTGCTCGGTGCCGGCAAGATCGGCCGCACCATCGCCGCCATGCTGCAGGACAGCGGCGACTACGCGGTGACCGTGGTCGACCGTTACCGCGACGCGCTCGACGCGCTGCCAGCGGGCGTCTCCACCCGCGTGGCCGACCCCTCGGAACGACAGGCGTGCATGGAAGCGCTGGCCGGCGCGGCCGCGGTGATCAATGCCTTGCCCTTCCATGCGGCGGTGCCGGTCGCGACGGTCGCCGCCGAACTGGGCGTGCACTATTTCGACCTGACCGAGGACGTCGCGGCCACGCGGGCGATCCGCGCGCTGGCCGCCGATGCGCGCGCCGTGCTGATGCCGCAGTGCGGGCTGGCGCCGGGCTTCATCGGCGTGGTCGGCCACGACCTGGCGCAGCGCTTCCTGCGCGGCGGCGGCCAGCTGCTCGACCTGCGCATGCGCGTCGGCGCGCTGCCGCGCTATCCGAACAATGCGCTGAAGTACAACCTGACCTGGAGCACCGAGGGGCTGATCAACGAGTACTGCAATCCCTGCGAGGCGATCGCCGATGGGCGCCGCGTCGAGGTGCCGGCGCTCGAGGGGCTGGAGAGCTTCGCGCTGGACGGCATCGAGTACGAGGCCTTCCATACCTCGGGCGGGCTCGGTACGCTGCCCGAAACGCTGGCCGGGCGCGCGCGCCACGTCGACTACAAGTCGATCCGCTATCCTGGCCATTGCGCGGTGATCAAGCTGCTGCTCGACGATCTGCGGTTGCGCGAACGGCGCGACTGGCTGCGCGAGATCTTCGACAGCGCGATTCCGCTGACCGAGCAGGACGTGGTGGTGGTGTTCGCCAGCGCCACGGGCCGCACGGCCGGCGAGGACGGACGCCTCGGCCCGCTGACGCAGGCCTCGTTCTCCGCCCGCATCGGCGGCGCCGAGGGCGAGCACGGCCATCTGAACGCGATCCAGCTGACCACCGCCGCGGGCGTCTGCGCCGCGCTCGACATGGTGATCGCCGGCCAGTTGCCGCAACGGGGCTTCGTCCGCCAGGAGGACATGCGGCTCGAGGCCTTCCTCGCCAACCGTTTCGGCAGGCACTACACCTGCCATCCGCTACAGGAGGCCCTCGCATGAAAGCCGACGCATTCGAGCGCTGCTGGCGCGCCATCGGCCAGCCCATTCCCTGGCGCGACGGGCCCGGCGGCCACGGCGCGCTGCCGGCACGCTCGCCGATCGACGGCGAGGTGTTCGGGCATATCGCCGCGTGCAGCGCCGACGAGGCGGACGCGCGCATCGCGCAGGCGCACGCCGCGCAGAGCGGCTGGGCGCTGGTGCCCGCGCCCGTGCGCGGCGAGGTGGTGCGGCGCTTGGGCGAGGTGCTGCGCGAACATCGAAGCGCGCTTGGCGAACTGGTCTCGCTCGAGACCGGCAAGATCCTGCAGGAAGGGCTGGGCGAAGTGCAGGAGATGATCGACATCTGCGACTTCGCGGTCGGCCTGTCGCGCCAGCTGCATGGACTGACGATCGCCAGCGAGCGGCCGCAGCATGCGATGCGCGAGACCTGGCATCCGTTCGGTGTCTGCGGCGTGATTTCGGCGTTCAACTTCCCGGTGGCGGTGTGGGCGTGGAATGCCGCGCTGGCGCTGGTGTGCGGCAACGCGGTGGTATGGAAGCCGTCGGAGAAGACGCCGCAGTGCGCGCTGGCGGTGCAGGCGCTGCTCGATCGCGTGATCGAGGCCACGGCGCCCGAGCACGTGGGCATCGCCACCGTGCTGTGCGGCGGGCGGCAACTCGGCGAACGGCTGGTCGCGCATCCCCATGTGCGGCTGGTCAGCGCCACCGGCTCGACGCGGATGGGCCGCGAGGTCGGCATCGCCTGCGCCGGCCAGTTCAAGCGCAGCATCCTCGAGCTCGGCGGCAACAACGCGGCCATCGTGGCGCCGTCGGCCGACCTGTCGTTGACGCTGCGCGCGATGACGTTCGCCGCGGCGGGCACCGCCGGACAGCGCTGCACCACGCTGCGCCGCGCCTTCGTCCATGTCGACCTGTTCGACACGGTGCGCGAGCAGCTGACGCAGATCTTCGCGCGGCTGCCGGTCGGCAATCCGCTCGAGGCGGGCACGCTGGTCGGCCCGCTGATCGACCGCGCCGCGGGCGACAACATGGCCAACGCGCTCGCCAGCTGCCGCGCCCAGGGCAATGCGGTGCATGGCGGCGAACGGCTGCTGGCCGATCGCTATCCGCATGCCTGCTATATGCGGCCGGCGCTGGTGGTCACCGATACGCAGCACGACACCATGTTGACCGAGACCTTTGCGCCGATCCTGTACCTGATGCCGTACACCTCGCTGGAGGAGGCCATCGCGCTGAACAACGCGGCGGCGCACGGCCTGTCGTCGTGCATCTTCACCGAGTCGCTGCGCGAGGCCGAGCGCTTCCTGTCGTCGGCCGGCAGCGACTGCGGCATCGCCAACGTCAATATCGGCACCAGCGGCGCGGAGATCGGCGGCGCCTTCGGCGGCGAAAAGGCGACCGGCGGCGGGCGCGAATCCGGCTCGGATGCCTGGAAGGGCTATATGCGGCGGGCGACCAATACGATCAATTACGGCGACGCGCTGCCGCTGGCGCAAGGTATCCGCTTCGATCTGTGAGGTGGGCGAAGGCGGGCCGCTGCAAGGGTTAACGAGGGTTACCGCGGCGGCGCGTCCTTCTAGGTGCATCTTCCCGCTCCGGTCCCGCTCCGGTCCCTCTCCGGTCCCTCTCCGGTCCCTCTCCGGTCCCTCTCCGGTCCCTCTCCGGTCCCTCTCCGGTCCCTGTCCAGTCCCTGTCCGGTCCCTGTCCGGTCCTATGCCGAACGGCGGTCGGGCCCGCCCCCCCGGCTTGTAGGGAACGGTAACGTGGGTTACAGGCCCCTGACCCCGTATTACCGAGCCGCCCCGTATAACGGCGTCATCGATTCCGTATAACAGGGGCAAAAAATGAAAGCGTGGTTGGCAGGTCTGGGGGCAGTGGCGGCGGCAGGCTTGTCCGGCTGCGCCGTCTACCCGGCGCCAGTCGATGCCGGCGTCACGGTCGGCGTGGGGGCACCCGTCTATGTCGCGCCGCCGCCGGTGGTGGTGGCGCCGCGGCCTTACTACTACGGCTATCCGTACCGCGGCTATTACCGCGGCGGACACGGCCACTGGCATGGGCATGGCCACGGCCATGGACGGGGGCACTGGCGCTGAGCGCGGAAGCGTAAAAGCGTTAAAGCGTCAGAACGGGAGGGTGGCCGCCGTGGCCGGCGAGGCGCCGCGATGCGCGCGGCTCAGATCTGTCCGTTCAGGCCGGCCCAGCTCGGCGCCAGCGTCTGCGGCACATCGATCAGGTCGAGCACGCGTCCGATTGTATGGTCGACCAGCTGCGCGATGGTATCGGGCTTCTGATAGAAGCCGGGTACCGGCGGAAAGACGATGCCGCCCATTTCGGTGACGGCCGTCATATTGCGCAGATGCGCCAGGTTCAGCGGCGTCTCGCGCACCATCAGCACCAGCTTGCGGCGCTCCTTCAGCGTGACGTCGGCCGCGCGGGTGATCAGGTTGTCGGACAGGCCATGCGCGATCGCGGCGAGCGTGCGCATCGAGCACGGCGCGATCACCATCGCCTGCGCGCGGAACGAGCCGCTGGCGATGGTCGCGCCGATATCGCGCACGTTGTGCACCACGTCGGCCAGCGCCTCGGCCTCGGCCTTGCCGATGTCCAGTTCGTGCTGCAGGTTCATCACGCCCGCCGGCGAGATCAGCAGATGCGTCTCGACGTCGGCGACCGCGCCCAGCACCTGCAGCAGGCGCACGCCATAGACGGCGCCGGTGGCACCGGTGATCGCGACGATCACGCGCCGCGGCGCGGCGGCGGGCCCGGCGCTCATCGCGGGCTCCAGAACCTCAGCCCTTCAGCAGGGTTTGCAGCTCGCCGCTCTGGTACATCTCCATCATGATGTCCGAGCCGCCGACGAATTCGCCGTTGACGTAGAGCTGGGGAATGGTCGGCCAGTTAGCGTATTCCTTGATGCCCTGGCGGATGCCGTCGTCTTCCAGCACGTTGACCGTCATCGGCGCGTCGACGCCGCAGGCCTTCAGGATCTGGATCGCGCGGCCGGAGAAACCGCACATCGGGAACTGCGCCGTGCCCTTCATGAACAGCACGACGGGATGGCCCTTGACGATCTGGTCGATCTTTTGTTGCACGTCACTCATGATTTTCGCTTCGGAAGGTTGGCGCTGAGGCGAACCGCGCGCCATGGAATCGGAGACGCGCGCCGGCCGATGGGATGAAAAGCCGAAGGGTGGCGCGCGGGATCGGGAAGATTCTACCGGATTCGGACTGCGGCTTCAGGCGCTGGACCCGCGCCGGGGCCTCGTTGAACCCGGCCTCGGGCGCGTGGACGCCGGCCCTCTGCCCGGCCCTGTACCTGGCCCTCTACCCAGTCCTCTACCCGGTCCTCTACCCGGCGTTCCCGCCCGGCCAGCGCCCGCCGCTGCAGCGTTCGTTGCCGCCCAGGTCGCGCTCGGTGAAGACCTCGGCAAAGCCCGCATCGCGCAGCAATTGCCGGGCCGCCTCGCCCTGGTCGAAGCCATGCTCCATCAGCAGCCATCCTCCCGCTTCCAGATGCGCGCCGGCGCCGGCGACGATGGTCGCGAGGTCGGACAGCCCGTCCCCATGGTCGGTCAGCGCATCGACCGGCTCGAAGCGCAGGTCGCCGCTGGACAGGTGCGGATCGCCGGCCGCGATATAGGGCGGGTTGCTGACGATCAGCGTGAAGCGGGCATCGTCGGGCAGCGCCGAATACCAATCCGATTCGAGAAAGCGGACGTTGTCGGCGCCCAGCGCCGCCGCGTTGGCGCGCGCAATATCGAGCGCGGCAGGCGAGATGTCCGTTGCCCAGACCTGTGCATCGGGCCGTTCGGAGGCCAGCGTGACGGCGAGGATGCCGGAGCCGGTGCCCAGATCCAGCACCCGCGGCGCCTGCGTGCCGGTCAGGCGCACGAGGGCCGCCTGCACCGCGATCTCGGTGTCCGGGCGCGGGATCAGCACCGCGGGACTGACGCGGAACGGACGGCCGTAGAACTCGCGCTCGCCGACCAGATAGGCCATCGGCTCACCCGCCAGCCGCCGTGCGAGCAGCGCGGCGAGCGCGGCATGCTGGGCGGCGTCGAGCGGCTGCGTATCGCGCGTGATCAGCTGGGTGCGGGTCAGGCCCGTCACGTGGGTCAGCAGCATGCGCGCTTCCAGCGCCGGCAGCCCGGCCTGCGTCATGGCGGCGAGGGCCTCGCGCAGCGTCGCCTGCGCCGGCAGGGGGCCGGCGGGGAGCGGTGCGGAGGACGGGGAATCGGTCATCGGAGCAGTCGGAGGTGAAGCGCGCGAGGGCGAGAGTATTGGCCGCGGCGCCAAGCGCCATGCGCCTTCAAAAGAGAAGAGCCCCGCCGGCGTACTGCCGTGGCGGGGCTCGGTACGGCGCGGGCGACGGCTTAGTTCTTGGTCGCTTCCTTGGCCTTGTCGGCGGTCTCGTTGACCGCGTTGCTGGCGGCGTCCTTGGCGTTCGCCATGGCGGCAGCCGCCTCGTCCTTGGCGCGCTCGGCGGCGGCGGACACGTCCGAAGCTGCGTTGCTGGCCGCGGCCTTGGCGGCGTCGGCGGCGGATTCCGCAGCCGCGGCGGCGTCGCTGGCGGCGGACTTCGCCGATTCGGCGGCGCTCGCCATCGCGCTGTCGACGTTCGACGAGGCGGGGGCTTCATCCTTCTTGCCGCAAGCAGCCACTGCAGCGGTGACCATCAACAACGCAAGCAGTTTCTTCATGATTTCGTCCTTTTGTCCGTTATCGAGAAAAGACTCGCCCGGTATTTGTGCCGGGTTAGCCGTTTCCGATTATAGCGACCAACCATGTCGTTACCATGGCTGTTTCAGGCATTTACAAGAAATACAAGTATTTTGCCGGCGGAAAACAACCGTAGCGATTATCGCCGCCGGTATTTACGCGTCTTTATGCCTCGTTACGCGTCTTCACCCAGCGCCGCCAACTGATCGGCCTGGTGCTCGGCCGCCAGCGCCCCCACCAATTCGTCGAGATCGCCGTCCATGATCATGTCAATCTTGTACAGCGTCAGATTGATGCGATGGTCGGTCACCCGGCCCTGCGGGAAGTTGTACGTGCGGATGCGGTCGCTGCGATCGCCCGAGCCGATCAGATTGCGGCGCGTGGTGGCTTCCTTCGCCTGCGCCGCGCGCAGTTGCATGTCCTTGAGCCGGGCCGCCAGCACCTTCATCGCCTTGTCCTTGTTGCGATGCTGGCTCCGGTCGTCCTGGCATTCGACCACGATGCCGGTCGGCAGGTGGGTCAGCCGCACCGCCGAATCGGTCTTGTTGATGTGCTGGCCGCCGGCGCCCGAGGCGCGGAAGGTGTCCACGCGCAGATCGCCCGGATTGATCTCGATCTCGCCGAGCTCGTCGGCCTCGGGCATCACCGCGACCGTGCAGGCCGAGGTATGGATGCGGCCCTGCGCCTCGGTGGCCGGCACGCGCTGCACGCGGTGGCCGCCCGATTCGAACTTCAATTTGGAGAACGCCGCCTCGCCCGCGATGCGGACGATCACTTCCTTGTAGCCGCCCAGGTCCGACGGCGATTCGCTCATGATCTCGACCTGCCAGCGCTGCCGCTCCGCATAGCGCGTGTACATCCGCAGCAGGTCGCCGGCGAACAGCGCGCTTTCCTCGCCCCCGGTGCCGGCGCGGATTTCCAGGATCAGGTTGCGGTCGTCGTTGGGGTCCTTGGGCAGCAGCAGCGTCTGCAGGCTGGCCTCCAGTTGTTCGAGCTTGGCGCGCGCGGCATCGATCTCGTCGCTGGCGAAGGCCTTCATCTCCGGGTCGTCGAGCAGCGCCTGCGCGGTGGCCAGATCGTCCTGCGCCTGCCGGTAGTGCGCATATTGCTCGGCCACCGGCGACAGCTCGGCATGCTCGCGCGTCAGCTTGCGGTACTGCTCCATGTTCGCGGTCGCGTCCTCGCGCGCGAGCAGGGCGTTGACTTCGTCGAGGCGCTCGGCCAGTTGGTCGAGCTTGGCTTGCATGCTGGCTTTCATCGGAATCCGGATTTGGCGTCTTGGTGCGGGGCGCCGCCTGATGCGGGCGGATGCCGCAGGGGCGGGGCGCGGCGGTGCGGGCAAGGCCGCCGGCGCAAGGGCGCAAAGGCGGCGCGGACGCCCGCGGCGAGCGCGGCTAGCGCTCGGAGTGGCTGCTGTGGCGGAACAGGCCGGGCACCAGGCGCAGCAGCGCCTCGCGGTCCTCGCCCTGGGTGTGGTTCAGCGCGTGGGTCGGACCGTGCAGGAACTTGCGGGTCAGCGCGCCCGACAGCGCCTCGAGCACGGCCTCGGGATCGTCGCCGCGCGCCAGCATCTTGCGCGCGCGTTCGAGCTCGGCCTGGCGCATCGCCTCGCCGTTGGCCTGCAGTTCGCGGATCACCGGCACCACGCTGCGCGTCTCCAGCCAGTGCATGAAATGCTGGACGCGCGTTTCGATGATCGCCTCGGCCTGCGCGACCGCGGCCTGCCGCATCGCGTTGCCTTCGCGCACGATCGCGCCGAGGTCGTCGACGGTATAGAGGAAGACATCATCGAGCCGCGCCACTTCGGGCTCGACATCGCGCGGCACGGCGAGGTCGACCATCATGATCGGCCGGTGCTTGCGCTGCTTGACCGCGCGTTCGACCGCGCCCAGCCCGATGATCGGCAGCGAGCTGGCGGTGCTGGAGACGACGATGTCGAACTCGTGCAGCCGCGAGCCGAGCTCGGACAGGCGGATCGCTTCGGTATTGAGTCCTTGCGCCGCCAGCTGCTCGGCCAGCTTCTCGCCGCGTTCCACCGTGCGGTTGGCGACGACGATCTGGCGCGGGCTCTGCGCGGCGAAATGCGTCGCGCAGAGCTCGATCATCTCGCCCGCGCCGATGAACAGCACGCGCTGGCCCGAAATGCTCTCGAAGATGCGCTGTCCCAGCCGTACCGCCGCCGCCGCCATCGACACCGAATGCGCGCCGATCTCGGTCTGGCCGCGCACTTCCTTGGCCACCGCGAAGGTGCGCTGGAACAGCTGGTTCAGATAGGTGCCGAGCGTGCCGGCCTCGCCGGCGGTGCGCACCGCGTCCTTCATCTGGCCCAGGATCTGGGTCTCGCCCAGCACCATCGAATCGAGGCCGCTGGCGACGCGGAAAGCGTGGCGCACCGCCTCGGATTGCGGCAGCGCGTATAGGTGCGGAGCCAGTTCGCCGGCAGGGATGTTGTGGTGCTGCGCCAGCCAGCGCAGCGTGTGATCGAAGCCTTCCGAGCCGGACAGCACCAGGTCGGTGGCGCAGTAGATCTCGGTCCGGTTGCAGGTCGACAGGATCGCCGCCTCGGTGCCGCGCTTGCCGGCCAGCTGGGTGCGCAGCGCCCCCAGCGCCGGCTTGATCTGCTCGAGCGGAAACGCCACCCGTTCGCGTAGCGAGACGGGCGCCGTGTTGTGATTGATTCCGATTGCGAGCAGTTGCATGGTTTGGGGACTTGTCGCTGTCCGGCTGCCGGGCCATTCCGGCCTTGCGGCAGCTTGCCTGCGCTGGGCATGGCGGCGCACATATTGCTCTTGCATCGCCTGCGTACTGCCTGCGCAGGTTGCGGAGCGTCTTGAGCGTCTTGAATCTATTCGGGCCCTGGTCGAGCGCCGCCGGGACGGCTTGCATTATACCGCCCGGGCGCGATCCTTGCGTTCGGGGGCCGGCCGAGCCTGTCGGGTATCGGCCGGCGTTCCGAGTTGAGTTATCGTTACGCCGCTGCAGCCCGGGGGCGGCGGCAGATCGAGCGGATAGTCGAACAACGGAAGCGGGCGATGCTGGGGACGTTCTTGGTGGGCATGGTGGTCGGACTGGTGGCGCGCGCGATGCATCCGCGCGGACCGGGGCTGACCGTCGCGATGGCGCTGCTGCTCGGTGGCGTCGGCGCCCTCGCCAGCTTCTACCTGGGCCGCGCGCTGCGCTGGTTCATCGACGGGCAACTCAGCGGCTGGACCGCCGCGATCCTCGGCGCTGCGCTGCTGGTCGGGCTGGCCGGCCTGTTCGCCCGGCGCGGCCGCTGAGCAAAGGCAGGCCCGCCCTGGCTTGACGCCGTCCTCCCCGCGCAAGCGAGGACCTCGCGTCTTCCATCGCCGGCAGCAAGCCCGAATGTCACCGGATCCCCGTTTCGGGGCAACGCCATGGGTTTGCTACCGCAGCGTCGCCAGCAGCCGCCGGATCACGCCCTCGGAGTAATGACTGGCCACCTCGGCCAGGAACGCCGGGAAATCGACATGGGCGCTGTCGTCGGCCCGGTCCGATACGGTCCGCATGACCGCGTGCGGCACGCCATATTCGTGGCAGACCTGGCCGACCGCGGCGCCTTCCATTTCGACCGCCAGCAAGCCCGGCAGCCGCGCCCGCAATTCCGCCACCGTGGTCGGCGCGCCGATGAACTGGTCGCCGCTGGCGATCATGCCCAGATGCAGGTTCGGCGCGCTGACGCCCGCAGTGACGCCCGCAGTGACGCCAAATCGGGCACGCACCGCGGCCGGCACGGCGCTGGCCAGATCCTCCGCCAGGAAGGCCTGCGCCGCCTCGCGCAGCGCGGCCGTCAGCGCTGGATCGGTGGGGAATTCGTCCCGGCCCAGCAGCGGCACTTGATGGCGCGGAAACAGCGGACGCGCGTCCATGTCGTGCTGCACGGTGCGATCGGCTATCACCAGATCGCCAACCTGCACGCCCGCGCCGATGCCGCCGGCCAGGCCGGTGAAGACGATGCCGTCGACCGCGAACTCGCGAATCAGCGTCACCGTGGTCGCCGCGGCTGCCACCTTGCCGACCCGCGCCAGCACCACCACGCAGCGCTGCCCGTACAGCTCGCCGACGTAGTAGTCGCGCATGCCGATCCGATGCACGGTGGCGCGGGCGTGGTCGTGGCGCATCGCGGCGATCAGGCCGTCGATTTCGTCGTGGAGGGCGGCGAGGATGCCGAGGGTCATGGTGTCTGGTGATCGAAACGGAAAACGGGATGGATCACGGTGCGGCTGCGCGGGCAGCGGGAGCCCGGGGGCCCGAACCGCAAGCCCGGGACCTAAGCCTTAAGCCCTGAGCCCTGAGCCCTGAGCCCTGAGCCCTGAGCCCTGAGCCCTGAGCCCTGAGCCTTGCGCCCAGAGTCCAGAGTCCAGAGTCCAGAGTCCAGAGTCCAGAGTCCAGAGTCCAGACTCCAGATCCAGAGTCCAAAGTCCGGAGCCCGCAGCCCGGAGCCCGGAGCCCGGTGCCCGGTGCCCGGAGCCCGGAGCCCGGAGCCCGGTGCCCGGTGCCGCGGCCCGGTCCCGCGAACCGCAAGCCGTGAGCCGGAAAAGCCGACAGCATACCGGCACAGCCCGGTGCTTCGCTGGTTTGCGCCCCACCGCCTTTGACCGTGCGCCCGCCACGGCGCTTTGCTAGAGTGCAGCCAACGCCTTTCCGGAGCGCTGCTCATCCCATGCCGACCGATCGCCAAGCCCATCGTCTGAACATCCGGCATGCCCAGCGGCGCGCGCTGGCGGACTGGTGCGCACAGGGGCGACTGGCGATGGAGCCAGCGCGCCAGGCCTGGGCCGATACCGAGCCGCGACTTGCCGACTGGCACCGCTGGCTGCAACGGGCGCTGCTCGCTCTTGGTGTGGCACTGCTCTGCGCCGGCGTGATCGTCTTCTTCGCCTTCAACTGGCAGGCCCTGCACAAGTTCACCCGCTTCGGCGTGCTCGCCGTGCTGATCAGCGCGCTGGCGGCCTTCGCCTGGCGGCGGCCGGACGGCGACGCCGCCGGCCGCGCCGCGCTGTTCGCCGCGCAAATGATCACCGGGGCGTTGCTGGCGGTGATCGGACAGGTCTACCAGACCGGCGCCGACGCGTGGCAACTGTTCGCCTGGTGGGCGCTGCTCGCCGTGCCCTGGGCGCTGGCCGCGCACGCCCCGCCGCATTGGTGGCTGGTGGTGGTGCTGGCCAATGTCGCGCTGCTGCGCTTCTTCAGCGTCGAAGTCGGCGCCGGTTTGCCTTTCACGCTGCTGTTCGGCGTGGAGGACGGCAAGCTGGTCGGCCTGTGGCTGCTTGCCGCCGCCTTGCTGCAGCTGGTGCTATGGCTGGTGCTGTCCGCCCACGCGCCGCGTGTCGGCGTGCGCGGCCAGGGCGGCGTGCGGCTGCTGGCGTTTCTCGCTTGCGCGCATGCGGTCTGGCTCGGTCTCGCCGCCTTGTTCGGCGACCGCTTCGACGGCGCGATGCTGATCGTCGCGCTGGCCGCCTTGCTGGGACTTGGCGCCTGGTTCTGGCGGCGCAACGTCGATCTGCTGGTGCTGAGCGGGATTGCGCTGTCCCTGATCGCGCTGATCGTCGCGGGGCTTGGGCGCCTGCTGTTCGAGGCCGGCGCGGAATTCGGCGGCTTCCTGCTGCTGGGCCTGCTGACGCTCGGCCTGTCGGCCGTGTCGGCGACGTGGTTGATGCGCTTGCATCGCGGTCATGCGCAGACGTCGCTGGCTAACGGGGAGCCGCGGTACCGTGAACAGGACGAGCCTGCGCGACCGGCGGCGGCCGCGCAGGCGCTGTGGCGCAAGCTGGCCGCCGAGGGCGCGGTCGAAGGGCAACCGCCGGCGGACACCGATGCACCCTGGTCCGTGCGTCTGTTGACGGGGTTGGCCGGCTGGCTCGGCGCGGTCTTCTTCCAGCTGTTCCTGCTCGGCACCGTGTTCGTCGCCGCGCGCGAGAACAGCGGCGCCATTCTCGTCTGCGGACTGGCGCTGATCGCACTGGCCGCGCTGCTGTATCGGCGCCGCGCCGGCCATACCGGCTTCGAGCAATTCGCGCTGGCCAGCAGCCTGACCGGGCAGGGGCTCGCGTTCTATGCCGCCGCCGACCTGCTCGGCCGCGCCCGCGCGGTAGAGACCGCGGCGTTCTGGTGCGGCATCGCGGCCTGCGAGATGCTGCTCTATGCGGCGATCGGCAACCGGCTGCATCGCTTGTTGTGCGCGCTTGCGGCGATGGTTTCGATTGCAATCGCCTTGACCATCGCCATCGCGATGGGACCGGCCACGCCCTGGCAGGCGATGGGTTGGGCGCTGGTCTGGCTGGCGCCCCTCGCCGCGCTGAAGGCGACGCTGTACGCGAGCGCCGAGGGACGGCTTGCCGCGCTCGGGCGCCATCACTGGCTCGCGCCGGCCGCGGACGCCTTGCTGCTTTGCAGCCTGCTCGGCGCGCTGATCGTGACCGGCATCGGGCATCCCCTCGGCCTCTTCACCGAACCGGCGGCGCGCGGCGTGCCGCATTGGCTGGCGGGCGCGTTGTTTGCGGTGCTGCTGGTCGGCTTTGGCATCGTCGAGACGGCCAGACTGCAACGATCGCCGCGCCGGCGCGCCGCGATCTGCGGCGTCCTCGCGCTCTGTGCCGCGCTGATGGCCGGCGCCCCCGCCGTGGTGGCCGGTGTGCTGGCGGCCGGGCTGGCCCTGCGGCGCGCTTCCGTGGCTTGGCTCGGGCTTGGCCTCGCGACGATCGGCCTCGGTTTCATCTGGTACTACAGCGCGCTGCACTGGACGCTGGCGATCAAGTCGGCAACGCTGGTAGCGGCCGGCATCGTCGTGCTGTTTGCACGCGCCTGGCTGGCGCGCCCCGGGCCCCCGCTGGGCACCGCCGACGTCGCAGAGGAGGGCAGCCGATGAAACGTTGGATCCTGATTGCCTGGGCACTGACGCTCGCGGTCGCAGGCGCGAGCGTGATCGGCAAGGAAAGGCTGCTCGCACGCGGCGATGTGGTGCTGTTGCGGCTGGCGCCGGTCGACCCGCGCTCGCTGATGCAGGGCGACTATATGGCGCTGAACTTCGCCATCGGCGCGCCCATCCTGCGCGCGCTGGAGACCACCGACGACCGTATCCGCACCGCGGTGGTCCGACTCGATGCGCGCGGCGAGGCCAGCTTCGTACGGCTGCATCGCGGCGAGCCGCTGGTCGCCGGCGAGCATCTGCTGCGCTTCCAGCTGCGGCCGTCGCGCTGGGGAACGGACCAGATCCAGATCTCGACCGATGCCTTCTTCTTCCAGGAAGGCCAGGCGCGCCGCTACGAGGGCGCGCAGTTTGGCGCGTTTCGCGTCGATGGAAAGGGGCAGGCGCTGCTGGTGGAGCTGCGCGACGCCGAAGGACATCCGCTGTGAAGACGTCGAGCACCGCGCCCTCGGTCCCGCTGGTGCTCGGCTGTACCGCGCTGTCGATGCTCGCCTTCGCCGGCAATTCGCTGCTGTGCCGGCTTGCGCTGCGGGACACCACCATCGACGCCGCCAGCTTCACGACCGTGCGGTTGTTGTCTGGCGCGATCACGCTGTGGGTGCTGGTCCGGCTGCGTCATGGCGTCTCGCGCGCTCCCGAGCCAACGCCCGAGGCATCGAGCGGCAACTGGCGTTCCGCGCTGGCGCTGTTCGCGTACGCCGTCTTTTTCTCGTACGCCTACGCGCAACTATCGGCCGCCACCGGCGCGCTGCTGCTGTTCGGCGCGGTGCAGGTCACGATGATCGGCCGCGGCCTGTGGCTCGGCGAACGGCCTCATCTCGTGCAGACGGCCGGCTATCTGATCGCGGTCGCTGGACTGATCGGCATGCTGCTGCCCGGCCTGTCCGCGCCTCCGCTGCTGGGCGCGCTGCTGATGCTGGCGTCGGGCGCGGCTTGGGGCGTCTACTCGATCCGCGCCAAGGGCGTACGAGATCCGGTGCGCGCCAATGCGGGCAACTTCCTGCGCGCCGCGCTCTGCTGCGTGCCGCTCTATCTGGCCGCGCTGCCGTGGGCCAGCCACGATGCCGAAGGCATGCTGTACGCGGTGCTGTCCGGCGCCATCGCCTCGGCGCTGGGCTATGCCATCTGGTACGTCGCGCTGCGGGGTCTGACGGTGACCACGGCTGGACTGGTGCAACTGAGCGTGCCGGTGATCGCGGCGGCCGGTGGCGTGTTGCTGCTGGGGGAGGCGGTGACGTGGCGGCTGGTGGTGGCGTCGGTGGCGGTGTTGGGCGGGGTGGCGGTGGGGATGGGGTATCGGCGGAGCAATAGGTGACGCGCTGCTGTCGCTGCCTCAAGTCTTGAGTGTTGTGGTGTCAATGGCTGCACGTTGTTTATCGGAGCAACGATGTCCTCGGACCTCGCTGGCGCGTTCTTCGCCAAACTTATCCCTGCAATCCTTCCTGACCTGGCTCGAATCGCGAAACAGTCGCGGGGCGAAATGACCGTGGACGATCTACAAGGTGAAGCGTGGATTCTTGCAGACAAACTGAGCCGCGACCGCGACCCGCAGCCGGACCTGGCCGACAGAGACTTCCAACAGCAGATCCTTGCTCGGCTGTTCAATCGATTCGTAAGGTACGCGGATAAGCGTCTGCGTTTCGCAGTGAGACTGGATGAACAGAGTGAGGATGATGACGGCGGAACGCACGAAAACTGGTTTGCGGCGACGCTCAGCGCGCCTGAGGCCAACGAGCCGCACCGGATGCTCGAAACATACGAAGAGGAAAGCCAACAAGACAAGACGGTGTTGGGTCGTTTTGCCGAGGCGGTGGCCTATCTCCGGGTCTTTGCCAATATGGCCAACGATCTGACCGCCATTGCAAACCACCTGGCCATTTCGAACGCTACATTGCGCAAGCGGTTGGAGCGCGCCGAGCAAACGATGGAATTTCAGCCTTCACTATTCGACGGCGTTACTCAAATACATGAGGGTTTCCTGCCTCCCGCGTCACGAAGAAAACCCCGCATAGTTCAAGCCGCCGGGAGCCTTTCCACTTTGGCCAGCCAGTGTCGGCTTTTCCCCCGCGCTTACGTACCGCTTCGAGCAATCTAATTGCGGCGGTATGGGTAGTGCAAGCTGCATCTCAGTGGGCGAGTCTCGTTTTTCTACTGCATCAATCTCGGCAAATCTGCCGCCAGCGCATCGACCGCAAGCCGTACCTTGCGCGGGAGATGCGGCGTGCGCAGCCAGAGTGCGTAGGCGTCGTACAGGAACGTCGGTTCATTTGGCAGCAGCTGAAGCAGTGCTCCGGCGTGAATCCGATCGCGGACAAGCCAATATGGCAGCCACGCGACGCCCATGCCTTCCGTCGCCGCGTCGGCGATCGCATCGAGGTCGTCAAGCATTAGCCGGCCGGTGGGCTGCAATTCCACCGGCCGCCCATCCTCACTAGGGAACAGCCACGGCGCGACGGGTCCGGAGCGGCGATAGACGATCGCATGGTGCTGGCGCAGGTCGTCGATCGATTGCGGTTCGCCATGCCGGCCGAGGTAGGCGGGGGACGCGCAGACGATCATTCGCTGCCTACCCACCCGGCGCGCAATGGTGTCGGCCCGGTCCTGCAGGCTTCCGGTGCGGATCGCGAGGTCGTAGCCGTCTTCGGCCAGATCGATCAGCCGGTCGCCGAACGACAGCTCGAGTTCCAGCGCCGGATATTGCCGCGCAAGGTCCAGCAGGATCGGCATCGCGCAATGCCGGCCGAAATGCACCGGCATCGTGACCCGCAGCTTGCCCCGCGGCTCGGCCAGTTGATCGGCCGCCAGGGCGTCGGCGGCCTCGGCCTCGGCCAGGATCAGGCGGCAGCGTTCGTAATAGGCGCGTCCGAAGTCGGTCAGGCTTTGGCGGCGCGTGGTCCGGTTCAGCAGCCGCGTGCCGAGGCGCTCCTCGAGGAAGCGGACATGCTTGCCGACCATCGGACCCGTGATGCCGAGTGCGTCGGCGGCGGCCGCGAACGAGCCCAGGTCGACGGCTTTGACGAACACGGCCATGCTGGTCAGGCGGTCCATATTGAAAACCGGTGGTTTGTACCGTTGTGCCGGAGCGGCTATTTATCCGGGTTAGGCGCCAAATCATACTGGATTCGTCCTCTTCGATTTGGAGTCAAGCCAACCATGCAAACCGCTCGTGTCGTTCGTTTCCACCAATATGGCGGGCCCGAAGTCCTGCGCATCGAATCGGCCGAGGTGCCGGAACCCGCAGCCGGCGAGGTGCGGATCCGCGTCAAGGCGCTCGGATTGAATCGCGCCGAGGCGCTGCTGCGTACCGGGCGCTATATCGAGATGCCGGCCTTGCCGTCGGGGCTGGGCCTCGAGGCGGCGGGCGTGATCGAATCGGTCGGCCCGGACGTGGAAGGCCTTGCGCCCGGCGACGCCGTCAGCATCGTGCCGCCGCGGTCGATGGTGCGCTGGCCCGCGTATGGCGAACTGGTCCGCTTTCCCGCCGAGCTGGTGGTCAAGCATCCGCCTTCGTTGAGCTGGGAAGCCGCCGCCGCGCTATGGATGCCGTATCTGACCGCTTATGGCGCGCTGGTCGATATCGCCGGGCTCGGCAAGGGGGACGTCGTGGCCATCACAGCGGCATCGAGCAGCGTCGGCCTCGCCGCGATCCAGATCGCCAATCGGGTCGGCGCCATGCCGATCGCCATCACGCGGTCGTCGGCGAAGCGGGCCGCCTTGCTCGACGCCGGTGCCCGGCATGTGGTGGCCTCGGACGAGGAAGACCTCGAATCGCGCCTAAAGGAAATCACGGGAGAGCAGGGCGTACGCGTCGTGCTCGACGCGGTCGGCGGCCCGATCTTCGAGCCGCTGACGGCCGCGATGTCGCGCGGCGGCATGCTGATCGAATACGGCGGCCTCAGCCCGGCGCCGACGCCGTTTCCGCTGTTCACGGTCCTGAGCAAGTCGCTGACGCTGCGGGGGTATCTGGTCCACGAGATCGCTGGCGACCCGATAAGGCTCGCCGCGGCGAAGGCGTTCATCCTGCGTGGCCTGGAGGAGGGCGAACTGCGGCCGGTCATCGCCAGGACGTTCGATTTCGACCAGATCGTCGAGGCGCATCGGTATCTGGAATCGAACGAGCAGTTCGGGAAGGTGGTGGTGAGGGTTTGAAGGGTGTTTCTGGAAGAGACACGCAGCGCGCTGGGGCAATCTCCTTCGCTTCAAATCGCTCGCATCCCCAAGGGAGAGACACCATGCGTATGCATAACGCCCCGCACCCCGGAGACATCCTGCATGAGCTCTGGCTGGAGCCGCTGAAGCTGACCATCACCGAGGCGGCCGCTGCCTTGGACGTGTCGCGGAAAACGCTGTCCGAGATCGTCAACGGCCGTGCTTCGATCACGCCAGAAATGGCGGTGCGACTCGAAATGGCCTTCGGCAAGAGCGCGGAATCGTGGTTGGCGCATCAGGCCGCGTATGACCTGTGGCAGGTCGATCAGCGGCGCGATGGCCTGCACGTGCGGCGGTTGAAGTCTGCTGCATGAACAAGGCGCGAACACTCAAGCAAAACAGCCCGGCAAGCCGGGCTGTCGAACATGGCCGCTGACGCGGATGTGGGAACCGTTCGCCGTCCTTAGACGTTGAACAGGAAGTTCATCACATCCCCATCCTTGACCACATACTCCTTGCCTTCCGCCCGCATCTTGCCCGCTTCCTTGGCACCCTGTTCGCCCTTGAAGGCGATGAAGTCCTCGAAGGCGATGGTTTGCGCGCGGATGAAGCCGCGTTCGAAGTCGGTGTGGATCACGCCGGCCGCCTTGGGGGCGGTGTCGCCGACGTGGATGGTCCAGGCGCGCACTTCCTTGACGCCCGCGGTGAAGTAGGTCTGCAGGCCAAGCAGGCTGAAGCCGGCGCGGATCACGCGGTCCAGGCCCGGCTCTTCCATGCCGAGGTCGGCCAGGAACACGGCCTTGTCCTCGTCCTCGAGATCGGCGATCTCGGCCTCGATCGCTGCGCAGACGGCGACGACCGGCGACTTGGTGGTCTCGGCGTACTTGCGCACGGCGTCCAGGTGCGGATTGTTCTCGAAGCCGTCCTCGCGCACGTTGGCGACATACATGGTCGGCTTGGCGGTGATCAGGCAGAACGGGCGCAGCGCGTCCCATTCCTCGGGCGCCAGGTCCAGCGTGCGCACGGCCTTGGCCTGGTCGAGCACGGCCTGGGCCTTCTCCAGCACGGCGACCAGCCGCTGCGCTTCCTTGTCGCCGGCGCGGGCCGGCTTGACGTAGCGGGCCAGCGCCTTGTCGACGGTGGCCAGGTCGGCCAGCGCCAGCTCGGTATTGATGACTTCGATGTCCGACAGCGGATCGACCTTGCCGGCCACGTGGATCACGTTGGGATCCTCGAAGCAGCGCACCACGTGCGTGATGGCGTCGGTCTCGCGGATATTGGCGAGGAACTGGTTGCCCAGCCCTTCGCCCTTGGACGCACCGGCCACCAGGCCGGCGATGTCGACGAACTCGACCGTCGCCGGGACGACGCGCTCGGGTTTGACGATTTCGGCGAGGGCCTTAAGCCTCGGATCCGGCACTTCCACCACGCCGACATTGGGCTCGATGGTGCAGAACGGATAGTTTTCGGCGGCGATGCCGGCCTTGGTCAGGGCGTTGAACAGCGTGGACTTGCCGACGTTGGGCAGGCCGACGATGCCGCATTTGAGGCTCATGGTGTTCCGGGCGGTAAGCGATGGCAAAGCCGGTATTCTAGCGGATGGCCGTCCGGACGCCCGACCGTCCGAGCCGCCCATGCCAGGGGGCTTGTCCGCCCGTCCGAGCCGCCCATGCCAGGGGGCTTGCCCGCCAGTCCGAACCGCCCGTGCCAGGGGGCTTGCCCGACCGTCCGAGCCCTCCATGCCAGGAGGCTTGCTCGCCCGTCCGAGCCGCCCGTACCAAGGGGCTCGCCCGTCCGCCGGGTCAGCACCGGGTGACCCCTCAAAGCCGCTGGCTATAATCGCCCCATGACCAGAGCCAGCGCGTCCACGCGGACCTCGTTTTCCCATTTCCAGATTGCCGTGGTTGGCGGCGGCATCGTCGGCAAGACTTGCGCGTTGCTGCTGGCGCAGCAGGGCATGCAGGTCGCGCTGATCGCGCCGCGGCCCGGCAATGCCTCGGCCGCCGCTGCCGTGCCCGGTGAAGGCGAGTGGGACAGCCGCGTCTACGCGTTCTCGGCCAGCTCGCAGGCGCTGCTGAGCCGGCTGCGGATCTGGGAGGCGCTGGACCCGGCGCGGATGCAGCCGGTGCGCGACATGCGCGTGTTTGGCGACGACACCGCCGCGCGCGACGATGCCGGGCTGACCGGCGATCTGCATTTCTCGGCCTACGCGGCCGCGGTGCCGGAGCTGGCCTGGATCATCGAATCGAGCCATGTCGAGCGCGTGCTCGACACCGCGCTGCGTTTCCAGCATCAGGTCCATTGGTACCAGCAGGCCGCCACCGGCTTCGAGCGCGACGAGCTGGGCGTCACGTTGACGCTGGCCGACGGCGCGCGGGTGCGCGCCAATTGCGTCGTGGGCGCCGACGGCGCGCGCTCCTGGGTGCGGACCCAGTGCCATATCGGCGTCAGTACGCGGCGCTACCGGCAGTCGGGCGTGGTCGCCAATTTCGCCTGCGAGCTGCCGCATCACGCGACCGCGTGGCAGTGGTTCCTCGGCGCGCCGCCCAAGCTGCTGGCCGACGAGGAGTCGTGCAACTGCGAAATCCTGGCGATGCTGCCGCTGCCGGGCAATTACCTGTCGATGGTGTGGTCGGCCGACGAGGCCCATGCGCGCGAATTGACGGCGCTGGCGCCGGAGCAGCTGGCACAGGCGGCGATGGACGCGGCCAGCGGTGCGGTCGGCCGCCAGTTCGGCGCGCTGCGCTGCGTGACGCCCGCGCAGGCCTTCCCGCTGGTGCTGCAGCATGCCGACTGCGTGGTGCAGCCGCATGTGGTGCTGGTCGGCGACGCGGCCCACGTGGTGCACCCGCTGGCCGGGCAGGGCATGAACCTCGGTTTGCGCGATGTCGCGGAACTTGGCCGCGTGATGGCCGCCAAAGAGTCGTTCCGCGACGAAGGCGACCTGCGCCTGCTGCGCCGCTACGAGCGCGCGCGCGCCACCGACCTGCTGTCGCTGACGGCCGCCACCGATGGCCTGCATCGGCTGTTCTCGCTGCAGGGCGGGGTGGCGCGGATGGTCCGCAATACCGGCATGCGTGCCGTGGGCGCGCAGGCGCTGCTGAAGCGGTTCCTGATCGGACGGGCGCTGGGCTGAGCGCCGGCGCCTTGAACCGGCCGCCTCCGCGTAACCGACGCATCGGACCGATCCCACTGATCCGACACTGATCCCGCTGATCCGAAACAAGCCGCGGCCAAGCCGCCAGCTCCACCCACATCCGAGCCAACCAGAACCCGGAGTCAACATGTCGTATTCCCTCGGGCGCTCCGCCCGCCCGAACCCGCTGCGTTCCATCACGCGGTCCAACGTGCTGACCGAGCGCGCCGCGCGCGCGATGGCCGTGCTGACGCTCGCCGTGGCCACTGCCGCCTTCGCGCATCCGGCGCTGGCGGCGGCCGATCCGACCGCGGAGCGCATCAAGACCAATGTGCAGAAGATGCTGGGCGGCCGCGCCGAGATCAAGAGTGTCGAGAAGACGCCGATCGCCGGACTCTACGAAGTCAATATCGGCGGCCAGCTGGTCTACGCCGATGCGAGCGGCCGCTACATCCTCAATGGCGAGCTGCTCGACACGCGCAGCGGCACCAACCTGACCGAGCAGCGCCTGGCCGAGATCAATCGCATCAAGTGGTCCGACCTGCCGCTGTCGCGCGCGATCAAATGGAGCAAGGGCGACGGCAGCCGCCAGGTCGCGGTGTTCTCCGATCCGAACTGCGGCTATTGCAAGCAGATCGAGCAGACCTTCCAGCAGATGGACAACATCACGGTCTACACCTTCCTCTATCCGGTGCTGTCGCCGGATTCGACCGCCAAGGCCAAACAGGTCTGGTGCGCGGCCGATCGCACCAAGGCGTGGCGCGACTGGATGCTGTCGAAGGTCGCGCCGAGCGGTGCCGGCAACTGCAAGACGCCGCTGGAAGAGAACCTGGCGCTGGGCCACAGCCTCAATGTCACCGGCACGCCCGCGGTGTTCTTCACCGACGGCACCCGCATTCCAGGCGCGGCCGACGTCGCCACGCTGGAGCGCAAGCTGTCCAGCCTGAAGAAGTAAGGAACCACGGAGGTCCGGCGCGGCGGGCCGGCGTGGGCCGGCGCGGCGATCCGGCCCGCACGGTCGCATCACCGATCGCATATCGGATCGCAGACCGGATCGCAGACCGGATCGCAGACCGGATCGCAGAACAGAACGCACAACGATCGCACAACTGATCGCATAACGGATCGCATCCACAGGAGACACCACCATGACCTTCCGCGCGCTGCTGCTGACCCAGACCGACGGCGACAAGCCGTCGACCCGCGCCGAGATCTCGACGCTGCAGGATGACCAGCTGCCTGCCGACGGCGACGTGCTGGTCGAGATCGACTATTCGACGATCAACTTCAAGGACGGCCTGGCGATCACGGGCCGCAGCCCGGTCGTGCGCAAATGGCCGATGGTGGCCGGCATCGACGGTGCCGGCACCGTGGTGGAGTCGTCGAATCCGCGCTGGCAAGCGGGCGACAAGGTGGTGCTGAACGGCTACGGCGTCGGCGAGACGCACTGGGGCTGCCTGGCGCAGCGTGCGCGCCTGAAGGGCGATTGGCTGGTGCGCCTGCCCGAGTCGCTGACGACGCGGCAGGCGATGGCGATCGGCACCGCGGGCTATACCGCGATGCTGTCGGTGCTGGCGCTGGAAGCGTCGGGCGTGCGGCCCGAGCAGGGCGAGGTGCTGGTGACCGGCGCCTCGGGCGGCGTCGGCACCGTGGCGATCGCGCTGCTGGGCAAGCTTGGGTATCGCGTCGTGGCCTCGACCGGCAAGACCGGCGAGGCGGATTTCCTGAAGGCGCTCGGCGCGGCCGACGTCATCGATCGCGCCGAACTGTCCGCGCCCGGCAAGCCGCTGCAGAAGGAGCGCTGGGCCGCGGTGGTCGACGCGGTCGGTTCGCATACGCTGGTCAATGCCATCGCGCAGGTCCGCTACGGCGGCGTGGTGACGGCCTGCGGGCTGGCGCAGGGCATGGACTTCCCGGGCTCGGTGGCGCCGTTCATCCTGCGCGGCGTGACGCTGCACGGCATCGACAGCGTGATGGCGCCGATGGCGCGGCGCGAGCAGGCGTGGGCGCGGCTGGCTCAGGACCTCGAGCCGGACCGCCTGGCGGCGATCACGCAGGAGATCGGCCTGACCGAGGCGATCGAGGCGGGCCAGCGCATCATCGCGGGCGGCATGCGCGGGCGGGTGGTGGTGGACGTCAATCGTTGATGGCGGAGGCGGTGCCGCGCGGCGGGCGTACGGCGGCGGCACCAACACGGCGCCACCGCGCCACCAACGCGGCACCACCGCGCCACCAACGCGGCACCAACGCGGCACCAACGCGCCACCAACGCGCCACCAACGCGGCACCAACGCGCCACCAACGCGCCACCACCGCGCCACCACCGCGCCACCACCGCGCCACCACCGCGCCACCAACGCGGCACGGACGCAGGGCCAACGCAGCGACAACGCAGCGCCAACGCAGCGCCAACGCACTAGCCCACCGCTGCACCAGCGCATCCACGCACCACGGCATCAGTTCATCACCGCATCGGCGCCGCAGCCCCGCAGCCGCGCAGCGTCGGGCCCGCGTGCCCGTGACGCTACAATCGTGGCCATGAAGCCGATCCACTACGCCATTGCCCCGCTTCAGCCCGAAGCGCATCTGTTCGCGGTCACCGTCACGGTGGACGATCCCGATCCCGCCGGCCAACGTTTCTCGCTGCCGGCGTGGATTCCCGGCAGCTACATGATTCGCGAGTTCGCGCGGAACATCGTGCGCATCCGCGCCGATGTCGGTGCCGATGCGGGCGGCGATGCCGGCGATGACGCCAAGCGCCAGCCGGTGGCGCTGACCAAGCTCGACAAGCACACCTGGCAGGCCGAGCCGATCGACCCGGCGCGCGGTCCGCTGACGCTATCGTACGAGGTCTACGCGTGGGACCTGTCGGTGCGCGCCGCGCATCTGGACCAGACCCACGGCTTCTTCAACGGGACCTCGGTGTTCCTCTGCGTCGAAGGCAAGGCCGACCGCCCCTGCACCGTCGACATCCATCCGCCGCAGGGCGAGGCCTATCGCAACTGGCGCGTCGCCACCGCGCTGCCGGAAGCCCCCGGCCGCGGCGGTGCGAAGCGCTACGGATTCGGCCGCTATCGCGCCGCGGACTACGACGAGCTGATCGACCATCCGGTCGAGATGGGCGAGTTCACGATGGGCACGTTCAAGGCCTGCGGCGCGCAGCACGACGTCGTGTTCACCGGCCGCGTGCCCCGGCTCGACATCGAGCGCATCTGCCGCGACCTGAAGCGGATCTGCGAGGCGCAGATCCGGCTGTTCGAGCCGCGCAGCGAACGTGCGCCGTTCCTCGACAGCAATCGCCGCTACGTCTTCATGACGATGGTCACCGGCGACGGCTATGGCGGCCTCGAACATCGCGCCAGCACCGCGCTGATGTGCGCGCGCGGCGATCTGCCGGTGCGCGGCAATCCGGAAAGCAGCGAGGGCTATCGCGGCTTCCTCGGCCTGTGCAGCCACGAGTATTTCCATACCTGGAACGTCAAGCGGATCAAGCCGGCGGCCTTCGTGCCGTACCGGCTGCAGGCCGAAACCCATACGCCGCTGCTATGGCTGTTCGAGGGCTTCACCAGCTATTACGACGACCTGATGCTGGTGCGCAGCGGCTGCATCACCGAGCAGCAATACGTCGAGCTGCTGGCCAAGACCTGGAACGGCGTGCTGCGCGGCAGCGGCCGCGCCAAGCAGAGCGTGGCCGACAGCTCCTTCGACGCCTGGACCAAGTACTACCGCCAGGACGAGAACGCGCCCAATGCGATCGTCAGCTACTACACCAAGGGCTCGCTGATCGGGCTGGCGCTGGACCTGACCATCCGCAGCCGCACCAACGGACGCCGCTCGCTCGACGACGTGATGCGGATGCTGTGGCGCCGTTATGGACGCGATTTCTATGCGCCCGGCGCGGTGCAGCGCGGCGTCACCGAGGACGAGGTCCATGCGCTGATCGACGAGGTGGCCGGCGTGCGCGTGTCCACGCAGCTGCGGGCCTGGACCGACGGCACCGGCGAGCTGCCGCTGCCCGCGCTGTTCAAGCCGTTCGGCATCCGCGCCGAACCGCGCAAGCCGACGCGCGCCGCGGCGCTGGGCATCAAGACCAGGAGCGAGGACGGCTGGGTGCGCGTGACGCAGGTGCTCGACGGCGGCGCGGCGCAGGCGGCCGGCTGGTCGGCCGGCGATCTGCTGGCCGCGGTGGACGGGCTGCGCGTCGCGCCCAACGGCGCGGGGCAGCTGGACAAGCTGCTGGCGCGCTATCGCGCCGGCGACACCGTGCCTTGCCACCTGTTCCGCCGCGACGAGCTGCACGTGCTGCCGGTTACCTTCGCGCCGGAGCCGGCGACGGAATATCGCCTGCAGCTCGAGGAAGGCGACGATCGGCGCCAGCGCGGCCGCCATCCATTGCGCGCGCGCTGGCTGGGCCAGTAAGCTACCGGCCCGGCCTTCCGCCGTAGTTTGTCCGCCGCAGTTCGTCCGCCGTAGCCGCCCGCCGCGCCCGCATGCAATACGCCCACGATCCCCGCACCTTCGTTTTTTCGCACTACGTCTATCGCGGGCTGCGATCGGCGACGGGCGTCATCGGCGCGACGTTGATCGCGCTGCAGCTGGCCGACCTGCCGACCGCGATGGTGGTGTCGATGGGCGCGCTGTGTACCAGCCTGATGGACCTGCCCAGCCCGGTGAATCACAAGTTCAACGAGATGCTGGCCAGCGTGCTGCTGTGTACCGCGGTGACGCTGATCGTCGCGCTGGTGACGCCGTTCCCGCGCGTGCTGCCGGTCGTGCTGGTGCTGGTCACCTTCCTGGCCGGCATGATGACGGTCTACGGCAACAAGACCATGCCGTTGCAGTTCTCGACGCTGTTCGTGATGACGCTGACGTTGAGCGAGGACTTCGTCGTGCGGCGGGCGATCGAGCACGCGCTGCTGTTCGGCGCCGGCGCGGCGGCGTACATGGCGTACGCGATGGCGGTCAGCTGGCTGATGGAGCGGCGCACCAAGCAGCAGATCCTGGCCGAGTCGCTGTACGAGCTGGCCGGCTACCTCGAGATCAAGGCCGGCTTCTACGATGCCGGCAACGACTACGACGAGCAGTTCAATGCGCTGGTGCGCCAGCAGATCGTGGTCGCGGAGCGGCAGCAGGCGGCGCGCGACCTGGTGCTGCGCGGCAACCGCACACCGCACGACGGGCTGCTGGTGCAGGTCCATCTGCGGATGCTTGACCTGTACGAATACATCCTGTCGACCAATACCGACTACCCGCTGCTGCGCCAGACCTTCGCCGGCACGCCGGTGCTGGACGCGCTGCGGCGGCTGATCCGGCTGATGTGCGAGGACGTCGAGGCGATCGCCTACGACGTGACGCGCGGCCGGCCGTCGTATGCCGAGGTCGACTATCGCGAGGCGCTGCGCGCGGTCGCCGACGAGATCGCGATGCTGCGGCACCACCATATCGACCCGGCCGCGATGACGGCGCTGGGCGAGACGCTCGACATGATCAAGGGCGCGATCGCGCTGGTCGAGCAGCTGCACGTGGCCTCGCGCACGCCGGTCGAGCCGCGCCAGGTGCTGCCCGGCCCCGACATGACGCCGTTCCTGACGCGCCAGCGCTACGAATGGCGCGTGCTGCGCGACAACCTGCACTGGCGCGCGCCGGTGTTCCGCTTCGCGCTGCGCGTCACGATGGCGGTCGCCGCTGGCCTGGTAGTCGCAAGCCATCTGCCCTACGCCTCGCACGGCTACTGGATCCTGCTGACCATCATCGTCATCCTGAAGCCGAACTTCAGCATGACCAAGCAGCGCTACAACGACCGCCTGATCGGCACGCTGATCGGCTGCATCATCGCGCTGGCGATCCTGCGCGTGGTGCACGAACCGCTGGTGCTGCTGGCGGTGCTGTTCGTCTCGCTGGTGGCCAGCGCGACCTTCGTCACGATCAAGTACCGCTACACCGCGATCGCGGCTTGCGTGCAGGTGCTGGTGCAGATCAATCTGCTGATGCCGGGTTCGACGGTGGTCGGCGAGCGGCTGGTCGATACCGTCATCGGCGGCGTGATCGCATCGATCTTCAGCTTCGTGCTGCCGAGCTGGGAATATCGCGCGATTCCGGCGCTGGTCGAGAACGTGCTGAATGCGAACCGGCGCTATATCGCCGCCACGCGCGATCTGCTGCTCGGGCTGACGCGCGACGACTTTGCCTATCGGGTCGAGCGCAAGCAGTTCATGGACAGCCTGTCGGCGCTGATCGGCTCGTTCCAGCGCATGCTGGACGAGCCCAGGAGCCGGCACCGCGCGGTCGACAACCTGAACCGCTTCATCGTGCAGAACTACCTGGTCGCGGCCCATGTCGCCGCGGCGCGCATCCAGGTGCGCCAGCACGCCGACGAACTCGACCTGCCGGCCGCGCGCGCCGCGATCGAGGAAGCGACCGAGGCGGCGAGCCGCAGCCTGCGGCTGGCCAGCGAGCGGTTGCTCGAAGGCGATCGGGGCGAGGGCAGGGGCGCGGGGTTCATCCGCCGGCGGGCGGCACCGCCCGAGGAGCCGGCCGCGGCCGCTGAGGGCGCAGCTGCGAAGGTCGCGGCGGCGGGCGAGCATGCCGAACCAGCGGCGGCGACAGCGGCGACGGTGGACGCAGGGGCGGCAGCGCACTCGCCTGCAGAGGCGGCGAAGGCAAAGCCAGCGACGGAGGTGGCGGAGGCAAGGGAGGCGGCCGCGATGGCCGTAGTAAAGCAAGCGACGGAATCTGCGGAAGCCGCGGTGGCCGCCGAAGCCGCCGTGGCCGCTGATACCCAGGCCGCCGACACCGAGGCGGCCGAGGCTGCCGATGCCGCGCTCGCCGAAGCCACCGAACGCCGTGCCCGGCTGGCCGATTCCGCCGACCGCTGGCATACCGAAACGCTGGTGCAGACCGCCGGCGCGCCGGAACCGGGCGGTACCGCGAGCTCGACCGGCCGCGCCGCCAACGCGGTGCTGGAGCGCCGGCTGCGCGCGCTGCGCGCCGACGCCGCCAAGATCGCGCTGCGCACCGGCGCGATCGGCCGGGCGATCCGCCAGCGCGCCTGAGAGCCCGAGGGGCGCAGGACGCAGGGCGCAAGCGCGCAAGGGCGCAAAGGCGCAAAGGCGCAAAGGCGCAACGGCCCAAGGGCGCAGGACGCAAGGCGCCGGGGTCCGCGGGCGCAGGCTGAAGACCGCCCGCCTCGCGCGGGGGTGGTCATGCCCGCGTCATCGCACTAGTCTAGGGTTGTACGGATGCACGGGTGTACGGACTCGCAAGGAGGAACGGCGATGGAAACCTGGCACATGGTGGCGCACGGCAAGGTGCAGGGGGTCGGCTATCGCGCGGCCTGCGAGGACCTGGCGATCGAGCTCGGCCTGGGCGGCTGGGTACGCAACCGCAACGACGGCACGGTCGAGGTGATGGCGTACGGGCCGCCGGAGCGGCTGGCGAAGCTGCGCGAATGGATGGAGCAGGGCCCGCCCGCGGCGAAGGTCGAGCGGTTGGAGGTCGAGCCGGGCGAGGGCGAGTTCGAACTGTTCGAGTGGCGCTCCAGCGAGTGACCGGCGCCCGCCAGAGGTCGACACCCGAGAATGACCCGCGCCCGCGAGTGATCGACGCCCGAGAGTGACTGGCACCCGCAAGTGATCGAGGCCCGCGCCTGCGAGCGTCGGATCGGCGGGCGCGCCTAGGAGCGACCGATCGCCGCCCGCGCCTGGTGCGCGCTCCAGTCGATCGGCTCGCGCTGGTGCTCCACCAGCCAGTCGTTGGCCAGCCGGAAATGCCCGCAACCGAGGAAGCCGCGATGCGCCGACAGCGGCGACGGGTGCGGCGCCTCCAGGATGCAATGCTCGCCGGCCAGCAGGTCCTTCTTGGCCTGTGCGTGGCTGCCCCACAGCAGAAAGACCAGATGCGGGCGGCTGGCCGCCAGCGCCGCGATCAGGCAGTCGGTGACCGCTTCCCAGCCGCGTTTGGCGTGGCTGGCGGCCCGTCCCTGCTCGACCGTCAGCACGGTGTTCAGCAGCAGCACGCCCTGGCGTGCCCAGCCTTCCAGATTGCCGGAGGCCGTGGGCCGCGCCACCGCCGGATCGCCGTACTCGGCGGCGATCTCCTTGAAGATATTGCGCAGGCTCGGCGGCACCCGCACGCCGTCCGGCACCGAGAAGGCCAGCCCATGCGCCTGCGGCACCTCGACGCCATCGACCACGCCGACGCCGTGATACGGGTCCTGGCCCAGGATCACGACCTTGACCGCCTCGGGCGGCGTCAGGTGCAGCGCGTGGAAGACGTCGCGCGGGAATACCGGCTTGCCGGCGGCGCGCTCGCCGTCGACGAAATCGGCGAGCCGCTGCCATGCGGGCGTGGCCAGGCACGGCGCCAGCAGTGCGCGCCAGGCCGGCGGCAGGGCGTCGGCCTGGGCCGCAAGCGGAGTCCACTGGTGCGGCGGCGCGCCGGCGGCGGCATTGGCCGATGCATCGGCCCGCATATCGGCCCGCGTATCGGCCCGCGCGTCGGCCTGTGCATCGGCCTGTGCATCGGCCCGTGCAGCGGCTCGCGCATCGGCCCGTGCAGCGGCTCGCGCATCGGCTCGCGCATCGGCTCGCGCATCGGCTCGCGCATCGGCGCGTGCGTCGGTCCGTGCATCGGCGCGTGCGTCGGTCCGTGCATCGGGGCGCGGGTCGACCCCGGCATCGCTCGCCGCGCCGGCAAACAACTCGCCCTGACCGGTTTCGGCGGCGGCGGATCGGCTCGGACGGCGGCCCATCATGCGGCTCCCGCTGGCGAGCCGGCCTGATCCGCCTGACCGGCCTGCCTCGCCAGCGCATAACCGCGCGCGGCCTTGCTGCGGTCCGACGGCGTCAGCGCGGCCACCGCGCCGAGCCGCTCGCCGAGCGCGCGCAGCGTCGCTGCAGCCTGCGACGGGTCGCCCGACAGCCATTCCAGTTCGAGTTCGTGGATGGTCTCGCGCGCCGCTGCCGATGCCGATGCCGATGCCGATGCCGACGCCGACGCCGGCGTGGTGCCATCCTGCGCCACCGCGGCGATCTCGCCGGCGTCCAGCGCCGCTTCGATCTCGGCTTCGATCCCGGTTCCGGCTTGCGTTCCGTCGGCGCCCGTCAGCGGACAGCGCAGCCGCCAGGTCCGCCGCACGAAATCGGTGCGGAACACCGGCTGCAAGCGGCCCAGCAACGGCTCGAGCAGCGTGCGGGCCTCGGTCTCCAGCCGCTCCGGCTCCAGCGCCTCGCCGGCGACCTCGGTTTCCCATTCGTTGCGCGTCGCCAGCCCGGCCTCGCTGCGTCCCGCGGTCTTCAGCGTCTGCAGCCAGCGGGTGCCGTCGCGGCGCAGCCGCAGCGCGGCGCGCGCCTGCGCCAGCTCATGGGCCGGCGTGTCGAAATAGACGTTGAGCAGATGCGATTCGCCGACGGCCCGCGCATTGGCGTCGAGCCAGGCGACCAGCGCGGCCGCGGCGGCGGCATCGGGCACCGCCAGTTTCAGTTCGATTTCCTGGGCCATCGGATCGGTCGGTGCGCCGGGGTCAGCAGAGGCGGGGTTCAGGCGAACAGCCGGGCCAGCTCGGCGCCGGGGTCCTTGGCGCGCATGAACGCTTCGCCAACCAGGAAGGCGTGCACATTGGCCTCGCGCATCCGCGCCACGTCGTCCGGTCCGAGAATGCCGGACTCGGTGACCACCAGCCGGTCCGCCGGCATCGCCGGCAGCAGGTCCAGCGTGTTCTGCAGCGAGACCTCGAAGGTGCGCAGGTTGCGGTTGTTGACGCCGACCAGCGGGGTCTTGAGCCGCAGCGCCGCTTCCAGCTCGGCGCCGTCGTGGACCTCGACCAGCACGTCCATGCCCAGTTCGTGCGCGCAGGCCTCGAGCTCGGCCATCAGGCCGGGATCGAGCGCGGCGACGATCAGCAGGATCGCATCGGCGCCCCAGGTGCGCGCCTGGTAGACCTGGTACAGGTCCACCATGAAGTCCTTGCGCAGCGCCGGCAGCGGACAGGCGCCGCGCGCGCGCCGCAGGTAGTCGGCATGGCCCTGGAAGAAATGCTCGTCGGTCAGCACCGACAGGCAGGCCGCGCCGTGGCTCGCATAGCTCTCGGCGATCGCCTCGGGCACGAAATGCTCGCGCAGCACCCCCTTGGACGGCGACGCCTTCTTGATCTCGGCGATCACGCCGGCGTGGCCGGCCTCGATCTTCGCGCGCAGCGCCGCGCCGAATCCGCGCGGTGCCAGGCCCGCCTCGTCGCGCAGGCTTTCCGCTTCGGCGCGCAGGCTCGGCAGGTCGCGGCGCTTGCGCGCGGCGCTGACTTCGTCGGCCTTGACGGCCAGGATCTTCTGCAGGATGTCGGACATGCTTGCTTGCCTCTGATTACTGGAACTGCCGCGTGGCCTGCACGAACTCGTCGAGCTTGGCGCGCGCCGCGCCGCTGGCGATCGCCTCGCGCGCGCGGCCGATGCCGTCCTCGATCGACGAGGCGACATTGGCGGCGTACAGCGCGGTGCCTGCGTTCAGCGACACGATCTCGCGCGGGGTGCCCGGCACGTTGGACAGCGCCTCGAGCAGCATCTCCTTCGATTCGGCCGCGTCGGCCACCTTCAGGCCGCGATTGGAAATCATCGACAGGCCGAAGTCCTCCGGATGGATCTCGTACTCGCGCACCTCGCCGTCCTTGAGCTCGCCCACCAGCGTGGCGGCGCCCAGCGACACTTCGTCCATGCCGTCCTTGCCGTAGACCACCAGCGCATGGCGCGCCCCCAGGCGCTGCATCACGCGCACCTGGATGCCGACCAGGTCCGGGTGGAACACGCCCATCAGGATATTGGGCGCGTCGGCCGGATTGGTCAGCGGGCCGAGGATGTTGAAGATCGTGCGTACGCCCATCTCCTTGCGGATCGGCGCGACGTTCTTCATCGCGGGATGGTGGGTCGGCGCGAACATGAAGCCGATGCCGGTCTGCGCGATGCACTGGCCCACCTGCTCGGGCGTCAGCATGATGTTGACGCCGAGCGCCTCCAGCACGTCGGCGCTGCCGGACTTGGAGCTGACGCCGCGGTTGCCGTGCTTGGCGATGCGCGCGCCGGCCGCGGCGGCGACGAACATCGACGCGGTCGAGATGTTGAAGGTATGCGAGCCGTCGCCGCCGGTGCCGACGATGTCGACGAAATGCTCGCGCTCGGACACGGTGACCTTGTTGGCGAACTCGCGCATCACCTGCGCGGCGGCGGTGATCTCGCCGATGGTCTCCTTCTTGACGCGCAGGCCGGTCAGGATCGCGGCCGCCATCACCGGCGAGATCTGCGCCTGCATGATCTGCCGCATCAGATGCAGCATCTCGTCGTGGAAGATCTCGCGGTGTTCGATGCAGCGCGTCAGCGCTTCCTGGGGCGTGATGGGCATGGCGGTCTCGCAGGCGTGGGGTTCGTTCGATCGGTCGCGTGAAGGCGCAGGAGCAAGGGCGGCAAGGGCAGAGGCAGCAAGGGCAGGCGCGAGCGGGGCATCGAGCCGTTTCATCGCGCCACCTTCAGGAAGTTGTCCAGCAGCGTGTGTCCGTGTTCGGACAGGATCGATTCGGGATGGAACTGCACGCCCTCGATCGCAAACTGCTTGTGCCGCACGCCCATGATCTCGCCGTCGGGCGTCCATGCGGTGACTTCCAGACAGTCGGGCAGCGTCTCGCGCTCGATCGCCAGCGAATGATAGCGCGTCACGTCGAACGCCTTCGGCAGGCCGGCGAACACGCCCTGCTGCGTGGTTTCGATGCGGCTGACCTTGCCGTGCATCACCTGCTTGGCGCGGATCACCTTGCCGCCGAACGCCTCGCCGATCGCCTGGTGGCCCAGGCACACGCCGAGGATCGGCAGCTTGCCGGCAAAGTGCTTGAGCACGGCCACCGAGATGCCGGCCTCGGCCGGGCTGCACGGACCGGGCGAGATGCAGATGCGCTCGGGCGCCAGCGCCTCGATTTCCTCGATCGTGATCTCGTCGTTGCGGTGGGTCCGCACGTCGGCGCCGAGCTCGCCGAAGTACTGCACCAGGTTGTAGGTGAACGAGTCGTAGTTGTCGATCATCAGCAGCATGATTCACCCGGCTTGATGTTGGTGGAAACGGAAGGCGCGTACGGCGTGCGTGGACGGACCGCGCATGGACGCATGAATGCACGAAGCGGCAAGCGTCCCCGGCGCAGGCATGCGCGCGGCGGAATTCGAAACGATTGAAGCGGGGGAGGGATTCGACGGCATCGGCAGATCTCCTGGGTATCTAGGAGCCGCCGCACCGGTGAGCTGTCGGACCGCACGTTTGCCAACCGGAACGGCGGCAAGGTGCGAACAAGAACGCAACGACGTGCCGCTTCCTAGTGGAAGCGCCACCAACGGGACGAATGCGACGAAACGGTCGGAGCCCGGAAGGTCATCGTGGTTCTGCGTCAGGCGATTGGGTGATCGGGGATCGGGTGATTCGGGATGCGTGTAGGAGGTTACACGGAAAGCGACGCTCTGTGGGACACCGCGCATCCGGAACGAAGTCGCTACTTTAACTTGCCTCGCATGCCGGTGTCGAGCGCGAGCGCCGCCCGGCGGCGGGCCCGTCCCGCAATCCCCGACCAAGGTAGGGGGCCGCGGCGGCGGAATTTGGCGTGTTTTCCATCGTTCACAATCGATTTTCAGCTTCTTCACTACACTTTGCGAAGTTTTGCGGCTCCGCACCTTGCGCTTCATTTGCGCTTGCGGTTGCACGACGCCATCCCTGCTGCGGATGGCCATCCGGCGCGGTTCTTCGGTGCCCGCCGGATCCCGTAGGTCCTCCCCCGTCGATCTCCGCAGGCGGGACAGACCCGATCGGGTTCCGTGCCCTCGTGCCGCCTCTTCCTAGCCGATAACGGACTCGCGTGCGCGCTTCGATGGCACGCCGCGGGCGCTTGACCATCACAGCGAGACAGGCTGCGGAGTCCCCATGGAGTCATTGATGACGCGTCATTCGCGCTCTCCTGCCCGCGTTCCGGCCGATACCCGCCGTTTGCAGACGTTGCGGCGGCGTACCCCGGTGCAGCTGGCCGTCGGGCTGGCGGCGGCGATGTCCTGCCTGGCGGTGCCGGCGCATGCCGCACCGGCGCAGGCCGACCAGCAATACGATGCCCTGATCCAGCGCGCCCGCGCCGGCGACCACGAGCCGGCCCTGACCGCGCTGCGCGAGCGGCTGGCGCAGGCGCCGACCGATCGCCGCGCCGCCTGGGACCGCATGATCATCGCCGGCTGGGCGGGTCGCCCGGCCGAGGTTCTCGAGACGTACCGCCAGCTGGGCGACGCCGCGCAACTGCCCCCCGAGGCGCTGGCCGCGCTGGCCCGCGCCCATCGCGACGAGCGCCAGTGGGACGCGTCGCTGGCGCGCTACCGGGAAGGCCAGCAGCGCTTCCCGGCGCGCCAGGACTTCGTGCTGGGCGAGATCCTGACGCTGGCCGACAGCGGCCGCACCGCCGACGCCATCTCCGCCGGCCGGGCGCTGGTGCGCCGCCAGCCGTCGAACGCCGATGCCCGCATCGCGCTGGCGTACGCCCATATCCGCGCCCGCGAACCCTACGAGGCGCTGTACGAGGCCGACAAGGCCAATACGCTGGCGCCGCAGCGCAACGACATCGTGCGCGAGTACGTCCGCACGCTGCAGCATGCCGGCCTGCCGGAGGCCGCGCTGCGCATCGCCGGCGAGCGTCCCGGCCTGCTGGACCGGATGGACTGGCTGTCGCTGCAGCTGGACGCGGTCGCCGAGCAGGTGCGTCTTGCCGACAAGCCGACCCGCACCGAGGCCGAGCGCTTCGCCATCGCCGACCGCGCGCTGGCGCGCTATGACGAACTGATGCCGCAACTGCGCGCGCTCGGGCCGCAGGGCGAGAGCGAACTGCGCCGCGCGCGCGTCGACCGGCTGGCCGCGCTGCATGCCCGCGTGCGCATGCGCGAGGTGGTCGACGAATACGAGTCGCTGCGCGCCGAGGGCGTGCAGGTGCCGGCCTACGCGCTGACCGATGTCGCCGCCGCCTATCTGTATCTGCGCCAGCCCGAACAATCCGAGCAGCTGTATCAGCGGGCGCTGAGCGAGGCCTATCCGCCGGAGGGCGACACCGAGGCGCGGCTGGCGGCGCAGACCGGGCTGTACTACTCGCACGCCGAGGCCGAGAAATTCCCGCCGGCCGGCGACGTGGTGCAGCAGGCGAGCGCCGAGCAGCCGCGCTGGCGCTGGGTGCAGGGCCAGCCGGCCGCGCAGCCGAACGACCTGTGGCTGGACGCCGCCCAGGTCCGTGCGCAATCGCGCCGGCAGGCGGACGACACCATCGAGGCGCAGCAGCAGCTGGAGGAACTGGTGCAGAAGGCGCCGGCCAACTCGGGCCTGCGCGTCGCGCTGGCCGACGTCTACCGGGCGCGCGCCTGGCCGCGCCGCGCCGAGAGCGAGCTGAAGCTCGCCGAAACGCTGGACCCGCGCAGCGTGCCGCTCGAGGTCCAGCAGGGCCACGCCGCGCTCGATCTGCAGGAGTGGCGCCAGGCGGAGATGCTGCGCAACGACACGCTGGCCCGCTATCCCGAGGACCTGGCCGTCAAGCGCCTCGATCGCGAATGGAACGTGCACAACAAGGCCGAACTGCGCATCGAGGGCTATCGCGGCCTGGCCAATGACAGCGCGGTGGTCGGCAACGGCAACTTCGGCATCGAGGCCGTGCTGTACAGCCCGCCCATCAACTATGACTGGCGCGCCTTCGGCGGTATCGGCTATGCGACCGGACGCTTCGACGAGGGCAACGTCGACTACCGCTGGGCGCGTACCGGCGTGCAGTACCGCGTGCGCGACCTGACCCTCGAGGGCGAGGTTTCCACGCATTCGTATGGCGGCGGTGGCCGTGCCGGCGGCCGGCTGTCGGCGCAGTACGACATCGACGACCGCTGGCAGGTGGGCGCATCGGGCGCGCTGCGCTCGACCGGCACGCCGCTGCGCGCGCTCAAGCAAGGCATCTATGCCGACACGCTGTCGGTGTTCACGCGCTACCGCGCCAGCGAGCGCAGCGAATGGCTGTTCACGGTGGCGCCGTCGCGCTTCAGCGACGGCAACGACCGGCTCGAGGCCGGCGTGACCGGCGTGCAGCGCTTCTACACCGCGCCGCATCTGAAGGCCGATCTGCTGGTGGATCTATGGGCCTCGCGCAATACGCGCGAGGACACGCCGTACTACAACCCGCGCTCGGACCTGACGATGCTGCCGTCGGTGCGGCTGACCCACACGCTGTACCGCCGCTACGAGACCGCCTGGGAGCAGCAGTTCCTGGCCGGCGCGGGCGCCTACGCGCAACGCGGCTTCGGCACCGGCGCCATGATGCTGATCGGCTACGGCCAGCGCTTCCGCACCAACGACGTGTTCGACGTCGGCGCCACGATCACCGGCACCAGCCGCCCCTACGACGGCCGGCGCGAGCGCGAACTGCGCATCGTGTTCGACCTGACCTATCGATTCTGAACGGGATGCATGCCATGGACGCAACCTTGATGCGCCCCTATCGCGCTTTTCTGCTGCTCTTGCTGGCCGTCGCCACCATGCTGCTGGCCGCCTGCGCCAAGGACATTCCGGTGTTCACGCCCCCGGCCGAACGCCCCGTCGCCAACGCCGAGCAGCCCTGGCCGCGCAACCATGTCGCGGTGCTGGCGTACCACGACGTCGAGGACAAGGACGCCGATCAGGCCTACCTGAGCGTGCGCACCGACCATCTGATCGAGCAACTGGCGTGGTTGCGCGAGAACGGCTACCGGCCGGTCACCGTCGACCAGATCCTCGCCGCGCGCAACGGCGGGCCGGCGCTGCCCGACCGCGCCGTGCTGCTGACCTTCGACGACGGCTATCGCAGCTTCTATACGCGCGTGCTGCCGATCCTGAAGGCCTATCGCTGGCCCGCCGTGCTGGCACCGGTCGGCGTGTGGCTCGACACGCCGGATACCGAGCCGGTCGATTTCGGCGGCAAGCCCACCGAGCGCGATCGCATGCTGACCTGGCAGCAGGTGCGCGAGATCGCCGCCTCGGGGCTGGTCGAGATCGGCGCGCACACCGACGCGCATCACTACGGCGTGCTGGCCAACCCGCAAGGGAACACGCAGCCGGTCGCGGCGGTGCGCGCCTTCGACAAGCAGACCGGCAAGTACGAGACCGATGCCGCCTACGAGGCCCGCGTGCGCAACGACGTCAAGCGGATCACCGAGAAGGTTCACCGCATCACCGGCAAGCCGGTGCGCGTCTGGATCTGGCCGTATGGCGCCGAGGGCGGCACGGCGCTGCGCATCATCGGCGAGAACGGCTACCAGATGGCGCTGACGCTGGAGGACGGACTGGCCAGGGTCGATCGCATGATGTCGGGCGCGCGCATGCTGCTGGCCAACGATCCGGGCCTGCGCAGCTTCGCGCAGTCGGTGGTGGACATGGACGAGCAGCAGACCATGCGCGTCGCCCACGTGGACCTGGACTACGTCTACGACGCCGATCCGGCGCAGATGGACCGCAACCTGGACAAGCTGGTGCAGCGCATCTTCGATCTGAAGATCGACACGGTGTTCCTGCAGGCCTTCGCCGATCCGGATGCCAGCGGCCTGGTGAAGTCGGTCTACTTTCCCAACCGCGTGCTGCCGGTCCGCGCCGACCTGTTCAACCGCGTGGCCTGGCAGCTGCGCAACCGCGCCGACGTCAAGCTCTATGCGTGGATGCCGGTGCTGAGCCTGGACCTGGACAAGTCGATCGCCCGCGTGACGCGCTGGGATCCAGAGAGCGGCCGCACCGACGTCGACCCGAAGCAGTACCGCCGCCTGTCGCCGTTCGATCCGCTGGCCCGCCAGCGCATCGGCGAGCTGTACGAGGACCTGGCGCGCCATGCGATGTTCGACGGCATCCTGTTCCACGACGACGCGCTGCTGAGCGACTTCGAGGATGCCAGCGCGCCGGCCCTCGCGGCATATCGCAAGGCCGGGCTGCCCGACTCGATCGAGGCCCTGCGCGCGAATCCGGAAACGATGCAGCGCTGGACGCGATTCAAGAGCCGTGCCCTGGTCGACTTCACGCACGAGCTGACCGCCAAGGTGCGCGCCATTCGCGGCCCGGCGATCAAGACCGCGCGCAATATCTTCGCCGCGCCGATCCTGCAGCCGGAGAGCGAGGCCTGGTTCGCGCAGAACCTCGACGACTTCCTCGGCGCCTACGACTGGACCGCGCCGATGGCCATGCCCTACATGGAGCAGGTCCCGGCCGGCAAGGAGAACGCCTGGCTGGACTCGCTGGTCGACACCGTGGCCCGGCGTCCCGGCGCGCTGCGCCGCACGGTGTTCGAGCTGCAGGGCCGCGACTGGCGCAAGGCCGATGCGCCGCCGGTGGACAGCGCCGTGCTGGCGGGCTGGATGCAGCGCCTGCAGCGCCGCGGCGCCCGCAGCTTCGGCTACTACCCGGACGACTTCCATAACAACCAGCCTCGGCTCGACGTGATCCGGCCGGCGCTGTCCAACGCCTGGTATCCCGCGCCATGATCGAACGTCTATTTGCCCTGATCGTCCTGTGCATCGCGCTCGGCCTGCCGATCGGCCTGGCCGTGGTGGCGACCGGCGACCTGCTGCTTGCCTTCGTCTTCTTCTACCCGCTGTTCATGTCGGGGCTGTGGATGGCCGGCGGCGTCTATTACTGGTGGCACTGGGAACGCAAGTGGTCCTGGGATGAGGATCGCCAGCCGCCCAAGGTGGCAGGCGAGCCCTTCATCTCGATCCTGGTGCCGTGCTTCAACGAGGAGAAGAACGGCGAGGAAACGCTGCGCGCCGCGCTGGCGCAGCGCTATCCGAACTTCGAGGTGATCGCCATCAACGACGGCTCGCGCGACGGCACCGGCGCGCTGCTCGACGCGATGGCGGCGAAGCACGAGCGGCTGCGCGTGGTCCACCTGGCCCAGAACCAGGGCAAGGCGATGGCGCTGCGCATGGGCGCGCTGGCCGCGCGCGGCGAGTATCTGGTCTGCATCGACGGCGACGCGGTGCTCGATCCGGATGCCGCCGCCTATCTGGTCGCGCCGATGGTCGACAACCCGCGCGTCGGCGCGGTGACCGGCAACCCGCGCATCCGCACCCGTTCGACGCTGATCGGCCGCATCCAGGTGGGCGAGTTCTCCTCGATCATCGGGCTGATCAAGCGCACCCAGCGCGTCTATGGCCAGGTCTTCACGGTGTCCGGCGTGGTGGCGGCCTTCCGGCGCCGCGCGCTCGATCGCGCCGGCTACTGGAGCCTGGACATGATCACCGAGGACATCGACATCAGCTGGAAGCTGCAGCGCGACCACTGGTCGATCTTCTACGAGCCGCGCGCGCTGTGCTGGATCCTGATGCCGGAGACGCTGCGCGGGCTGTGGAAGCAGCGGCTGCGCTGGGCCCAAGGCGGCGCCGAGGTGTTCCTGAAGAACGTGCGCTCGATCTGGATCTGGCGCCATCGCCGGCTGTGGCCGCTGATGGCCGAGTACTGCCTGTCGGCGGGCTGGGCGTTCATCTTCGCGATGTCGATCATCCTGTGGGCGCTCGGCCATTTCGTCGACCTGCCCGACAACCTCCACATCGAGCGGCTGGTGCCGCCGGGCTTCACCGGCATGGTGCTGGCGGTGGTGTGCGTGCTGCAGTTCGCCATCAGCGTGGCGATCGACCGCCGCTACGAGCCCAAGCTCGGCCGTTCGATGTACTGGACCATCTGGTATCCGCTTGCCTTCTGGATGATCGGCATGCTGACCACGCTGATGGCCTTTCCCAAAGTCATGCTCAAGACCCGGCGCCGTGCCCGTTGGACCAGCCCGGATCGCGGCATCAAGTCGATGAGGTCGTGATGAATCCCGATGACATGATCGTTCGCACCCGGCGCACGCGGCTGGGCTGGCTGATCGATGCGCTGCTGACCGCGCTGGCGTGGATCGGCTTCGGCTACCTGTGCGTGACCGGGCTGCTGGCGGTGCTGCGGCACGCCAATGCCGGACCCGACGTGCCGTTCTGGTCGGCGCTGCTGCCGACCGCCGGCACGCTGTCGATCTACGTGGTGGTGGGGCTGTTCAACGGCGTGGTGCTGCTGACCTGGGCGCTGTACAACCAGTACCGCTTCTCCGGGCTCGATCGGCGCAAGCCGATCCCGGCCCTGCGCGACGACGAACTGGCGCGCAGCTTCAACGTGTCGGGCCAGCAGCTGCGCGCGCTGCAGCGGGCCAAGGTGGCCGTGGTCGACCATGAGGGCGACGGCACCATCGCCGACGTGCATCTGCCGCAGACCTTGGCCCGGGAGCCGGTGGCGGTGAAGTAAAGGTCGTCGTTTCCGCGCTGGCGGGAACCGGATGGCTTCGATGCGGCGGCGACGGGGGCCGCTGGCCCCCGCGTTCGCGGGGGCGACGGCTTCTACCTGTCGCTTACGCGAAGTCCGAGTCCAGCCCGTCCTGGACCTGCTCGGCGGCGCGGATTACCGCGCGCGCCTTGGCCTCGGTCTCGCGCCATTCGGCGTCGGGATCGGAGTCCGCCACGATGCCGGCGGCCGCCTGCACATAGAGATTGCCGTCCTTGACGATGCCGGTGCGGATCGCGATCGCCAGGTCCATCTCGCCGCCGAACGACAGATAGCCGACCGCGCCGCCGTAGATGCCGCGCTTGCGCGGTTCCAGCTCGTCGATGATCTCCATCGCCCGCACCTTCGGCGCGCCGCTCAGCGTGCCGGCGGGGAAGGTGGCGCGCAGCACGTCCAGATTGCTGATGCCGTCCTTCAGCGTGCCCTCGACCGAGCTGACGATGTGCTGCACGTGCGAGTATTTCTCGATCACCATCTGGTCGGTGACCTTGACCGAGCCGGTTTCCGCGATGCGGCCGATGTCGTTGCGGGCCAGGTCGATCAGCATCACGTGCTCGGCGATCTCCTTCGGGTCGTTGAGCAGCTCCGTGGCCAGCTGCGCGTCGCGCTCGGGCGTATTGCCGCGCGGCCGCGTGCCGGCCAGCGGGCGGATCGTCACCACGCGGCGCGAGCGCGTCTCGCCCTGTTCGCTGGTGCGGCGCGTTTCCTGACGCACCAGGATCTCCGGCGAGGCGCCGACGATCTGGAAGTCGCCGAAGTTGTAGAAGTACATGTACGGCGACGGGTTCAGCGAACGCAGCGCGCGGTACAGCGACAGCGGCGCGTCGCGATAGGGCTTGGTCAACCGCTGGCCGATCTGCACCTGCATCATGTCGCCGGCGACGATGTATTCCTTGGCCTTGGCCACCGCGGCCAGGTAGTCGGCCTTGTCGAATTCACGGTAGACCTCGGTCTGCACCGACGGGCTGGTGACCGGCACGTCGACCGGCTGGCGCAGCTTCATGCGCAGGTCGCGCAGCCGCTGGCGCGCGCGCGAATAGGCCTCGGGCATGCCGGGGTCGGCGTAGACGATCAGATAGAGCTTGCCCGACAGGTTGTCGATCACGGCCAGCTCCTCGCACAGCAGCAGCTGGATATCGGGCAGGCCCAGGTCGTCGGGCTTCTGCGTGTCGGCCAGCTTCTTCTCGATATAGCGCACCGTGTCGTAGCCGAAGTAGCCGGCCAGGCCGCCGCAGAAGCGGGGCAGGCCGGGGCGCAGCGCGACCTTGAAGCGCCGCTCGAAGGCGGCGATGAAGTCCAGCGGATTGCCCTCGTGGGTCTCGACCACCTTGCCGTCGGTCACCACCTCGGTGCGCTGCCCGTAGGCGCGCAGCAGCGTGCGCGCATGCAGGCCGATGAAGGAATAGCGGCCGAAGCGTTCGCCGCCGACCACCGATTCGAGCAGGAAGGTGTTGACGCCGCGGGTTTGCGACTGCGCCAGCTTCAGGTACAGCGACAGCGGCGTCTCGAGGTCGGCGAAGGCCTCCGCGATCAGCGGAATGCGGTTGTAGCCCTGGTCGGCCAGCGATTTGAATTCGAGTTCGGTCATGACGGTCCTCTGGGACGGCGCACGGGGGCTGCGGCAACGCGATCCCCGGCGGGCGATTCTGGGAGGGGCTGGATGGCCGAAGCACCGGCCCCGTCGGGCGGCTCGAGGGGGCATGCGGACGGTCCGATGGGCCGGTCGTTCCGCTGTCGCTCCGTGTCGAGCCAGGGGGGCGTAATGCGCGTTCGGGTAACGCTAGCAGGGATTGCCGGGAAGGGGAACCGGGCCGGCAAGGACCGCCGGTCTGATCGAAACGCCTCGCCGATCGAATCGGACGGGCGCGATCAGCGCAGTCGCGAACGCACTTTACGCCTGTTGGCAGGCGCGCCAGCGACGCCAGGGCCAGGCCTGCCGATCACTGTCAGTAAAGATGCGTTTGCGGTTCAGGAACATGAAATCGTGTTCGGGGGTGTCTGCGCGGGATGCGGAGAGGGCGGTCTCGCGGATTGCCGGATGCCCGGCGCCATTGCAATTGGAACGGCTGGGGCTGGCATCGGAAACTGCCCGGAGACTACCGGTGTGCCGTCAAGACCTCAGCAGCCTTGACAAGCGAGCCGACTATACCATCGGCGTCGACGCCTTGTACAGGGTTGCCATGGTTGTAGCCATAGGGCACCAGCAGCACGCCGATACCGGCCGCGCGGGCCGCCAACGCGTCGTTTTCCGAGTCGCCGATCGCCACCATCTGCGCCGGTTCGAGGCGGAACGCCTCGCATACCTTCAGCAGCGGCAGCGGGTCCGGCTTGCGGAACGGAAAGGCATCGCCGCCGTAGACCAGCTCGAAATAGGGCGCGAGGCCGGACTTGTCCAGCAGCGGCGCGGTGAAGTCGTGCGGCTTGTTGGTGACGCAGGCCAGCCGCAGGCCGGCGGCCTTCAGCGCGGCCAGCCCCGCCTCGACGCCGGGATAGACCGCCGAGAACTGGCCATTGATGCGCAGGTATTCGCGGTTGTACAGCGCCAGCGCGTCGGCGAACAGGCCGTTGGCCGCGGCGGGCGGAAGGCGCGTGTCGAGCACGCGCCGGATCAGGTTCTCCGAGCCCTTGCCGACGAAGCTGACGATCTCGGGCAGGGGCAGCGGGGCGATGTCCCCAAGCGCCGGATGCAGATGCGACAGCGCCTGCAGCATTGCGTTGACCGCCGCGTGGAAGTCGCCCGCGGTATCGACCATGGTGCCGTCCAGGTCGACGATGGCCCCGCGGATGCCGCGCCAGTCGGTGCGCTTGAGCGTCGCCCCTTCCATCACTGGCCCGCCTTGGCCAGTTCGGCGCGCAAGGCCGACAGCACGCCGCGATAGCCGCCGTCGGCGTCGGGCTTGCCGAACACCGCCGAGCCGGCGACGAAGGTGTCGGCCCCGGCCGCGGCGATCTGCGCGATGTTCTCGACCTTCACGCCGCCATCGACCTCCAGCAGGATCGTGCGCCCGGTGCGGGCGGCGTAGGCGTCGATGCGCTCGCGCACCGCGCGCAGCTTGTTCAGCGTCTCGGGGATGAAGGCCTGGCCGCCGAAGCCCGGGTTGACCGACATCAGCAGGATCACGTCGAGCCGGTCCATCACGTGGTCAAGATGGTGCAGCGGCGTGGCCGGATTGAATACCAGGCCGGCCTGGCAGCCGTGGTCGCGGATCAGCGCCAGCGAGCGGTCGACATGATCGCTCGCCTCGGGATGGAAGGTGATGATGTTGGCGCCGGCCTTGGCGAAGTCCGGGATGATGCGGTCGACCGGGCGGACCATCAGGTGCACGTCGATCGGTGCGGTCACGTGCGGGCGGATCGCCTCGCAGACCAGCGGGCCGACCGTCAGGTTCGGCACGTAGTGGTTGTCCATCACGTCGAAGTGGATCCAGTCGGCGCCGGCCTCGGTGACGCGGCGCACTTCCTCGCCCAGGCGGGCGAAGTCGGCGGACAGGATGGACGGGGCGATGCGGTAGGTGGGCGTGCTCATGATGGCGTGGGTGACGGCTTGGTTTGCGGCTCGGGTTGCGGCTCGGGTTGCGGCGACGTGGCGACGTGGGTGGCGACGTGGCAAGGATGCAAGGGCGCGTCCCGCCAGTGCGGCCGGCGCACAAGGGCGCCATTTTACGCCGCCTTTGCAGCGGGCGAGGGCGGCGGGGCGGACGCCGGTCCGGGCCGGCCGCGGCGCCGGGCCGACTTGCCGCACCCCTGCCCTTGCCGCACAATGCCGCTACCCTTGTCCTGCCACAGGCCTTCCCCACAATGAGCGAGTACGCTTTTTCCGTTTCCGTGCGCACGCAGTATCTGCCCGATCAGTCCGACCCGGAACACGGACGCCATGCCTTTGCCTACACCATCACGATCCAGAACACCGGCGAGGTCGCGGCCCAACTGATCTCGCGGCACTGGCAGATCACCGACAGCGACAACGCCACGCAGGAGGTGGCGGGGCTCGGCGTGGTCGGGCACCAGCCGCTGCTCAAGCCGGGCGAGCATTTCGAGTACACCAGCTGGGCGACGATCTCCACGCCGGTCGGCTCGATGAAGGGCAAGTATTTCTGCGTGGCCGAGGACGGCCATCGCTTCGAGGTGCCGATTCCCGAGTTCGCGCTGGTGCTGCCGCGCATGCTGCATTGAGGCGCGGCGGGAAACCGGTTCGGGCCGCGGTGGGAATCGCCGCCGGAACCTAGGCGCCCGGCGCGTTGTCCTTGCTGTGCGCCTGCCCCGCGGCGTGGTTTGCCTGGCCCGCCTGCGCGGGTTGGCCCGGCGCCGCCGAAGAGGCGCGCGACGGGTGATCGGCCGGGGCGCGGCTGGGGCGCGGATGCTTCTTCGCCGTGCCCATCGTCCAGACGACGATGAAGATCAGCAGGAACAGCGCCACGCCGGCCTCCAGGGCGAACAGCAGCATGGGATGGTCTTGAAAGAATTCACTCATGGATGATTCCCGCGTTCGAGGCAAAGCCGGTCCGGCATGGCGGAATCCGCCCGCGGATTCGCCTGCGGAAATTGCCCGCAGAATTCTGTCCGAACCAGCCCGAGCATTGTATGGCATCGGCCTCCGGCCGGTCCGCGTCCGCGCCGCTGTGCGCCACCAACCTTGCCACTGTCCTTGCCGCCGCGGCCTCGCCGGGCGACAACCACAACGCAAACGATGACTGACCACGACTCCGCTTTCGCCATCCGCCGTCTTCCCCTGTTTTCCACCCGCTCTCCCCGCACTGCCGGCGTCGCCAGCCACCTGCCCGGCGCCCGCGCGCTGTGGGCCATCGTCGGTGCGGCCGCCGTGCTGGCCGGTTGCGTCAGCGGTCCGCCGCCGCGCATCGAAACCGGACAGCCGACGCCCCCGGTGACCGGGGCGGGCGGCAAGGGCCGCCTGCAGCCGGCAAGCTGGAGCGAGATCGGCGGCTGGACGCGCGACGACGTGCGGGCCGCGTGGCCGGCGCTGCAGGCCAGCTGCCAGGCGCTGAAGAAGCGCCCGGAATGGCGCGCCCCCTGCACGGCCGGGCTGATGGTCGATGCCAGCGATCCGCAGGCGCTGCGCGGCTACTTCGAGCAGCATTTCCAGCCGTACCGGGTCATCAACGGCGACGGCACCGACAGTGGACTGGTGACGGGCTACTACGAGCCGATCCTGCATGGGTCGCGCACGCGCCAGGGCGCCTACCAGATCCCGCTGCACCGCAAGCCGCCGCAATGGGGCAACCGGCCGCTGCCGCCGCGCGCGCAGTTGCTGCGCGATCCGGCGCTGCGCGGCAACGAGGTGGTCTGGGTCGACGACGCGGTCGAGGCCGCCTTCCTGCAGATCCAGGGCTCGGGCCGCATTCGCCTGGCCGACGGCACCATGATGCGGGTCGGCTTCGGCGGCACCAATGACCAGCCGTTCCGCTCCTTCGGCAAATGGCTGCTGGACCGGGGCGAGATCACGCCGGCGCAGGCCACCATGCAGGGCATCAAGGCCTGGGCGCGCGCCAATCCTGCGCGGGTCGAGGAGATGCTGAACGTCAATCCGCGCTATGTGTTCTTCCGCGAGCTGCCGCCGAACAACGACGGCCCGATCGGCGCGCTGGGCGTGCCGCTGACGCCGGAGCGCTCGATCGCCGTCGATCCGGCCACCATCCCGCTCGGCGTGCCGGTGTTCCTGTCGACCACGCGGCCGCTGTCGAGCGAGCCGATCGAGCGGCTGGTGTTCGCGCAGGACACCGGCAGCGCGATCAAGGGCGGCGTGCGGGCCGACTTCTTCTGGGGCGCGGGCGATGCCGCGGGCGAGACGGCCGGCCGCATGAAGCAGGCCGGCCGGATGTGGGTGCTGATGCCGCGCAGCTGAGCGGGCGGTATCGGCGGGGCGCAGCGCGGTTCGGCGCGGGTCGGCGGCCGCAGCGCCGATCAGCGTCGGGCAGCGCGCTTCAGCGTTGGTTGGCGCGGATTAGCGCGGTTAGCGCGGATTAGCGCGGATCAGGGACCGCAGCGCCCTTGAGCGTGGGTCAGGGCGCTTCAGCCAGATTCGGCGCGATTCAGCGCGGCCGCTGGTCGACGATCCGCCGCGCCTTGCCGACCGAGCGCTCGACCCCGCCCGATGGCAGGATCTCCAGCGCCACGGTCACGCCGATATAGGCCTTGATCTCGTGCATCAACGTATCGCGCGCCTGACGCACGGTGTCGGGCTCGACGCCATGCGCGCATTCGACGCGCACGGTCAGCGTATCGAGATGGCCTTCCTTGCCGAGCACGCACTGGTAGTGCGGCGCGAGCTCGGCGTGCTTCAGGATCAGTTCCTCGATCTGCGACGGAAACACGTTGACCCCCCGGATGATCATCATGTCGTCGGAGCGGCCGGTGATCTTCTCCATCCGGCGGAACGCGGGCCGCGCGGTACCGGGCAGCAGCCGGGTCAGGTCGCGCGTGCGATAGCGGACGATCGGCAGCGCCTCCTTGCTCAGCGAGGTGAACACCAGCTCGCCGAAGCTGCCGTCGGGCAGTACCTCGCCGGTGTTCGGGTCGATGATCTCGGGATAGAAGTGGTCCTCCCAGATGGTCGGGCCGTCCTTGGTTTCGGCGCACTCGTTGGCCACGCCCGGGCCCATCACCTCGGATAACCCATAGATGTCGACCGCGGAAATGCCCATGCGCCGCTCGATCGCCACGCGCATCTCGGGCGTCCACGGCTCCGCGCCGAAGATGCCGACCTGCAGCGAGCTGGCGGCCGGGTCGAGCCCCTGGCGCTCGAATTCGTCGGCGATCGCCAGCATGTAGCTGGGCGTCACCATGATGATCTCGGGGCGGAAGTCCTGGATCAACTGCACCTGCCGCTCGGTCTGGCCGCCGCCGAACGGGATCGCCGTCAGGCCCGCCTTCTCGACGCCGTAGTGCGCGCCCAGGCCGCCGGTGAACAGGCCGTAGCCGTAGCTGATATGGACCTTGTCGCCGCGCCGCGCACCCGAGGCGCGGATCGAGCGCGCCATCACCGTGGCCCAGGTGTCGATGTCGCGCAGCGTATAGCCCACCACGGTGGGTTTGCCGGTGGTGCCCGAGGAGGCGTGGATGCGCGCGACCTGGTCCTGCGGCACCGCAAACATGCCGAACGGGTAGTTGTCGCGCAGGTCCTGCTTGGTGGTGAACGGAAAGCGCGCCAGGTCGGCCAGCGATTTCAGATCCTCCGGGTGCACCCCCGCCTCGTCGAACTTGCGCCGATAGACCGGCGAATGCTGATACGCATGGTCGAGCGACCACTTCAGGCGCTGCAGCTGCAAGGCCTGCAATTCGTCGCGGCTGGCGGTCTCGATCGGCTCCAGCGGCAGATCGGTCAGGCGCGTGCTCATCGTTCTCTCCTGCTATGGGTGGCGCTTGGGGGTGTCGCTACGGATGTGGCTACTGGTGTGGCCCCGGGTGTTGCCTGGGTTGTTGCCATGGGTATCGCTGCGGGCCGGCTGCAACGGTTGGGCGATGGAAGGCGGGCCGTTGTCAGCCCGCTTCGGGCGGCGGCACGACATGGCCCTTGATCTGCGCCGACTTGCCGCGGAACATCGCCACCACCTCGCCGTCGCGGTTCGTCACGCGGATGTCGTAGATGCCGTGCCGGCCCGACAGGACCTGCTCGCTTGCCTCGGCGGTCAGCACGTCGCCGCCGCGGACCGGCTTTAGGAACTCGATGCTGCAGCCGGCGGCGACCGTGTTGATGTTGTGGCTGTTGCAGGCGAAGGCGAAGCACGAATCGGCCAGCGTGAACATCAGGCCGCCGTGGCAGATGCCGTGGCCGTTCAGGAATTCATTGCGCACCGGCATCGACAACCGGGCATAGCCGGGGGCGATCGCGTCGATGGTGATGCCGAGCCAGCGGCTGCAGCTGTCGGCCTCGTACATGCTGGCCGCGGCCGCTTCGGCCAGCGCTTGCGGATCGGGAGTCAAGCGGATCTCCTGAAGAGAAGAAGGGGGAGGGGGCGGCGTTACTGACCGGTGAAACGCGGGGCGCGCTTCTCGAGGAAGGCGTTGACGCCCTCCGCGTAGTCGTGCGATCCGCCGAGCGCGCGCTGCAGGTCGCGCTCCATGTCGAGCTGCGCGTCGAGCGTCTGCGTCGCGCTGGCGTATATCGCGCGCTTGATCGCCGCCAGCGCGCGGGTCGGCTGCGCGGCCAGGTGCGTGGCCAGCGCCAGCGCCTGCTCCATCAGCAGCGGGTCGTCCATCGCTTCCCAGATCAGGCCCCACTTCTCGGCCTCGTCGGCCGACAGCTTGTCGCCGGTCATGGCCAGTCCCAGCGCGCGCGCCATGCCGAGCCGCTTGGGCAGGAACCAGGTGCCGCCCGAATCCGGCACCAGTCCGATCTTGACGAAGGCCTGGATGAAGCTGGCCGAGCGGGCGGCCAGCACGATGTCGCAGGCCAGAGCCAGATTGGCGCCGGCACCCGCGGCCGTACCGTTGACCGCGGCGATGACCGGCAGCGGCATCGACTGCAGCCGGCGCACCAGCGGGTTGAAGGCGCTGTCGATCAGGTCGCCCAGATCGGTCATGCGGCCCGGCGTGAAATCCAGGTCCGCCAGATCCTGTCCGGCGCAGAAGCCGCGCCCGGCACCGGTCAGCAGCAGGGCGCGCGCGTGGCCCGCTTCCGCATGGTCCAGCGCCTGCACCAGCGCGGCATGCATCTCGCGGGTGAAGCTGTTGAGCTTGTCGGGGCGGTTCAGCGTGACGACGGCGACGTCGCCGTGCCAGGCGAGCAGTACCGGGCCGGCCTCGACGGCGGTGCGGTGCGACGGCGTGGGCGTGGCGTGCATGGGCTTGTCTCCTGCCATGTCCCGGTTGCGGCGACGCTGCGGCGGCCGCTCCGGAAGGTTGTTCTGGATCGGAGCCGGGTGGCGGCTCCGTCTGGCATTGTAGGGAAGCGCGACGGTCGTTTTAATTAACCGACCAGTCGGTCGGCAAATGTTAGCATTAATCTTTTGTGGTTTGCTATGGCCGGCCGCCGGTTTGCGAGCGTGTCGTGTCCGCGTCGTGCCCGCGTAGTGTCCGCAATAGCCGCGGGGTGGCGAAGCCGGGTATCGTTGCGCGTTGCAGCGATGCTTCCGGGCTCGCATTCGAGGCCCGCATCCCTTTTTCATTGGAGACAGAGGAAACCCATGGCGTACGAGAACATCCTGGTGGAAAACCGTGGTCGCGTCGGGCTGGTCACGCTGAATCGTCCGAAGGCGCTGAACGCGCTCAACGACGCGCTGATGGACGAACTGGGCGCCGCGCTGACCGCCTTCGACCAGGACGAGGGCATCGGCTGCATCGTGATCACCGGCAGCGAACGCGCCTTCGCCGCGGGTGCGGACATCGGCATGATGGCGAAGTACAGCTATATGGATGTCTACAAGGGCGAGTACATCACCCGCAACTGGGAGACGATCCGCCGCATCCGCAAGCCGGTGATCGCCGCGGTGGCCGGTTACGCGCTCGGCGGCGGCTGTGAGCTGGCGATGATGTGCGACATCGTGATCGCCGCCGACACCGCCAAGTTTGGCCAGCCCGAGATCAAGCTCGGCACGATGCCCGGCGCCGGCGGCACCCAGCGGCTGCCGCGCGCGGTGTCCAAGGCCAAGGCGATGGATCTGTGCCTGACCGCGCGCATGATGGACGCCACCGAGGCCGAACGCGCCGGCCTGGTGTCCCGCGTGGTGGCGGCCGACAAGCTGATCGACGAGGCGGTCACCGCTGCCGAGACCATTGCCGGCTTCTCGCTGCCGGTCGTGATGATGATCAAGGAGTCGGTCAACGCGGCCTACGAGACCTCGCTGAGCGAAGGCGTGCACCTGGAGCGCCGGTTGTTCCACTCGACCTTCGCCACCGAGGATCAGAAGGAGGGCATGGCCGCCTTCGTCGAGAAGCGCGCGCCCAACTTCCAGCACCGCTGAAGCGGCCGCCGCGCCGCCTGGCATAAAAAGATGACAAAGGTATTGCCAGGCGGCGCGCCCTCCCTTAATATTCGCCCCCTCGCAGCCGAACGGCGGCGGGGTTGGCGGGGAAGGCGAAGGCGCTGCGGTGCTGGAGCCGCAGCAAAAAAGTGCTGACAACCTGTTGACGAGAAGCGAAATGTTCTGCATAATCTCGTTTCTCTGCTGCTGACAACGCAGCGACGCGAACGGCAAAGCCGGCGCGTGAGTTCTTTAACAAACGAACAACCGATAAGTGTGGGCG